>CAVZZO010000004.1:0-33311 GCA_963779755.1 uncultured Gemmatimonadales bacterium | reverse complement strand
CCAGCACCGCCTGCTCTTCATTGCCCAGAGCTTGACCCACCACCACATTGGCTTGGAGGAATCCGATAATGGAGTCTGGTCGATCTACTTCAACACCGTCCTCCTAGCCAAGCTCGATGAACGAGACTATATCATTCGCGGGTAGCCCCAGAGTGTTACCCATGTTGCCGGACAACTCTGTTACCCATCATCCCGGTTGCTCATCTTGACAGAAGGACGCTTGGGCGCGCGCCTTGGGGCGGCTTCGAGAATGGCCCGCAGCGCGCGGTTGACGTCCGCTCCCGTGGGAAAGGCAGCCGCGACGTCTGGATCCAGCACCACCATGGTGGCACCCTTGCCGAACCGCTTGGCATACTTGCCACGCTCGCCGCCACTGAAATCGTACTCGGCGCGCATCTCCCCCACGCGACTGCGGCGCCCCGGGCTGGGCTTAGGAGTCTTCTTCATAGGTCCGTCGCTCGCGCCCCGCCGCCAGGCGGGCGCTGATGAGGCGAATCCGCTCGCCCCGTTCGAGGTGTAGCACCACCAACAAGCGTTGCACTGCCGAGCGCCCGATCAAGACGAAGCGCTCCTCGTCCATCGAATGATCCGGGTCCGGGATCGTGATCGAGTGCGGATCGGCGAATGCGGTCACCGCCTCCTCAAAGGCGACACCGTGTGTCCTCAGGTTCGCCGCCGCCTTGCGGGGGTCCCACTCGAACTCGAGATCCATCCAGAAATCTACTCTCGGCGGAGCGCCCGCGGCCAGAACGACCTAACACGTGTTTGCAGCAGTCAGGCCGGGGCTGCGGCCGCTTGGGGCATCTCCGAGGGTCTAGCGCTCGCGCGATGGAAGCGTAGGATTGTGAGGGAGCGGGGCATCGCACCGCCGCTGAAACGCAGGTCGTTAGGCTGCGCGCTTGCCACGCGGCCGTTTTCACCCCGAGGCGACGTTCACTATGATCCTGCCATTCGGAAGCCCAGACCGGTATTTGCGTGGCACCTACATGTATTCCTATTCCGGCTTCCTGAGGGCCGACCCGCAATACAAGGCCTCAAAGGCTGTCCCCCAACTTGGGGCATACGTCCAACAGGATCCTATCGACGGAGGTAGATTCACGCAGGTGCCGGGATTCGTACCTATCGGTTATGTAGGCTGGCTAACGTTCGGTAACAGCCAAAGCGTATCTGGGATGGGCTCATCGCAAGTCGGTGGGAGTAAGGCGACCATCGATGCTGCACTCTCTGGGACGGTTGTCGACCTGAAGGTCAGAGGCACTTCATGGCTCAACGTTCATTTCTGGCAGGTTCATCACTTATGATGTGACAGACCTCTCCATCAACTTCACACATAGTTTTGTTCTTAGCTCTGATCTTCGGAAGATAGCGTTCACCATTACGGATGGAGGATACCGCGATCTCGTCGCCTCTGGCGAAATGACACGGCTACGGTGGTTCTAGTCGTGTGGCGCTGTGCAAACAAGGGGACGCATGACTCGCGCAGCCTGACAGGCATATGGGGAACCGGACGTCATGGCCAGGAGCATGGAGTCCCTGGCCCGGGGGGATTGAGCCGCCCAGCGGGCAGTCAAACCCCGGAGCGGGCATAGCCTTCGAGCGGGTCTGAGGAGCGAAGCAACCGGCCGGGAACTCCCGGTTGCCATCAATCCCACAGGCTCGGCAGGGCCGGCGCCCGGGAGCCTGCCCGCAACGCCAGCGGCGCCAGCGGTTCGTCCTGCCGAGCCACATGGAGGCTGCCACGGAATCCGGCGGCGGCGAGCGGCGGGGCGACCGCCGCCCGGGCGTGCTCCGCCGAATTGCAGCGCTCGCTCAGGTGTACCAGAACCACCAGACCCAGCGCGGGATGCAGCAGTTCCAGCAGCAGCTCGGCGGCGATCCGGTTGGAGAGGTGCCCCCCCGACCCGGCGATGCGCTGCTGCACCACCGGCGGGTAGCCGCTGGTTCGCAGCAGCACGTCGTCGTGGTTGGCCTCGAGGATGAGGGCCGTGGCGTCGCGCAGCAGGTACCGCACGGCGGCCGTGGGACGGCCGAGGTCGTAGGCGACACCGATGCGCTGCCCGGCCGGGGTTTCCACCATGAGGGCAAGCGGCTCGGCGGCGTCGTGGCTGGTGGGGGCGCACTCGATCCGGAACCCGCCGCAGCGCACCGCCGAGCGGGCCTGCAGCGGCTCGTGCCGGGTGCCTTCGGTGCAGCGCGACGCCAGGCAACGCCACGTCCCCGCCGAGGTGTATACGGGAATCCTGCGCCGCTGGACGAACCGCGGAACGCCGGCGCAGTGATCCCCATGCTCGTGCGTCAGGACCACGCCGGCGATGCCGTCGAGGCGCAGGCCCACCGCCTCTGCCCGCCGTTCGATCTCCCGGCAACTCAGGCCGGCGTCGATGAGCAGCACCGCCCCATCCGCCTCCACCGCAAAGCAGTTCCCCTTCGAGCCGGATCCCAGCACATAGAGCGTAGCCACGTGCGTCCCCTGCTTCTCCTCTGGTCGGATGGTCAAACCTTCCGCTTAGTCCTTAGTCCTTAGTCCTCACTCCTTTTCACTCATCACCCGCTCGTACATCGTCCGGAGCCACTCGCGCCGTTCGTCGGTGAATTCTACCTCGCGCCGGGGCATGACGCGCGACGCGATGGTCAGGAATCCATCCTGCCGCATGCGCTCTGTGCCGGTCGCGCCCCAGCTCATGGGCGGCACCCGCCGGGGAATGAGTCCGGCCCCGAAGACGCTGGCCCCGGCACCGATCAAGGTGCCGGTGCTGAGCATGCTGCCGATCGCCGTCTTGGCGTGATCCCCGATCAGGCTGCCCAGGAACTGGCGACCGGTAGACATCCGCCGCTCCCCGGCACCCAGCGAGACGCTGCCGTAGGTGTTCTTCAGATTGGACGTGGTGGTGCCGGCGCCGAGGTTCACCCAGTGGCCCAGGACGCTGTGGCCCACAAAGCCGTCGTGCGCCTTGTTGGCATAGCCGGTGAACACGGTGTTCGAGACTTCCCCGCGCACCACGCTGCAGGGGCCGAAGACACTGGCCCGGAGGAAGCCCCCCAGGAGGCGGGCCCCCTGGCCGGCGTAGAGCGGGCCCTCGAGCCGGGTGCCATGGCGCACCTCGGCGCCATCGATCACCACCGCGCCATGTCGCGTATCGAAGACCACTCCCGGCTCGACCTGCGCGTCCCGGCAGACGACGAGCGACGGATCGCCCAGCACGAGGGAGGCGGCCGGCACGGCTCCGCCTTCATCCTCCGGCACCAGCGCGGCCACATCGCCCGTGAGATGCTGCTCCAGCGCCGTCACCAGATCCCAGGCGCCGGCCATCCAGAGGCCGGTCACCCCGGCGGCCGGCCCGTTCGCATGCGGAGCCACCCACCGTTCACCCGTGGCCACCAGCCAGGCGACCGTGCGGCCCTCGTGCTCCAGCCGGCGCGCGCCCCGCGCCAGGGCCGGCGGCTCGCCCGCCGGTGCGAAGCGGGCATCGGCAACGACCGCCGGCCCTGCGACCGGCCCCAGCGGACGGCAGGGCGGCGCGTCGAGCTCCGTGAACCCGGCAATGGCATCGCCCAGGACCGCGGCGGTCTCGAGGCCCACCGCCTGTTCCCAGCGCTCCCGGACCTTCCACACCCCGGCCTGCATCTCCGAGATCGGCCGCACCCCCGCAAAGGGGAACCACTCGGCGCTGGGTGGGGGATCGAGGAGGTAGAGGGCCGGATTCATTCCTGTGGCTCTGTTGGTCCGAATGGAAGGACTGAGACGAAAGGACTGAGAGAAAAGGACGGGGAGAAAAGTGGAAGAGCGCTGAGTTCATAGCGACAAAACATCAAGGTACCATACTCTTTCCGCTCAGTCCTTTTGTCTCAGTCCCGTTTGTTACGTCAGGTTCCGTACCTCCGGCGGCAATCGGTCGAGCACCTGCTTCAGGTCGGCGGCGCGGGAACGGTGCATCACCAGGATGCGGCCGTGGGCCCGGACCACTACGAGATCGCGCACGCCGTCGAGCACTACCGGTTCGTCTTCCGACCAGCAGAGACAGCCCGAACTCTCCGCGGCATAGACCGGTCCGACCAGAACGTTGCCGTCGGCGTTCGACGGCCGCACCCGGTGCAGCGCCTCCCAGTTGCCCACATCATCCCAGGGAAATGCCCCCGGCAGCACCGCGATCCGGCGACTGCGCTCGAAGACGCCGACGTCGATAGAGACCGCCTGCACGCCCTGGAAGAAACCGGCGATATTGCCGCGATCCAGCATGGAGAGGTGGGGCGCCAGTTCCGGAGCATGGAGCCGGACTTCCTCCAGCAGCCGGCCGGCGGTCCAGGCGAAGAGCCCGGTGTTCCACAAGGCGCCCTGCGTCACCAGCCGGCGCGCGGTATCGGCATCGGGCTTCTCGGTGAAGCGCTCGACCGAACGCACGCCATCGCCCAGCGGCTCGCCCGGAATGATGTACCCGTAGCCGGTGTCCGGCCGGTCGGGGACGACGCCGACGGTAATGAGCCGGTCGTACCGGCGGGCAGCCTCCAGCGCCAGGGCCGCGGAGCGCCTGAAGGCAGCCGCATTGGCCACGTGCCAGTCGGCGTGCAGGGAGAGGACCTCCGCTTCGGGGTCGCGGCGCCGGGCTTCCGCGGTGGCCCAGACCAGCGCGGGACCGGTACTGGCCGCGCGTGGCTCGACCAGCAGGTTGCCCGGGTGGATCTTGAGGGACGCGCCGAGTTGCGGCGCCAGGGCCGCCCCCGTCACCAGGAGGATCCGTTCCGGCGGGACCAGGCCTTCCAGCCGCCGCACCGCGGCCTGGGCGGTGGAGCCCTGGCCGGTGAGCGGCAGCAGTTGTTTGGGATGCGAGGGCGTGCTGAGCGGCCAGAAACGCGTGCCGGAGCCGCCCGCCAGGATGACGGCCCATTTCATAGGGCGGCAGGACGGCAGGACTGCGGATTGACCGGGAGCGTGAGGAGCCGGGCGGAGCCCCGATGCCAGAGTGCCGTCACAGCAGCTCCGCGATAGCGGGGCCGTGGCGGCGAAGATCGTACAGGACGGGACCGAGATCGGCGCCGGCGGCGGCCAGCAGCAGCAGACTGGCATCGTCGGTCAGCCGGGTCAGCACCACCAGGCGTTCGCCGAATTCGAGAATCGCGGTCGTGAGGCTGCCGCAGTTGGCGGCGGAACCGAGCTGCGCGGCGGATTGCGCCAGCGCGGGCAGCAGGGCGGCGAGAGTCTCCGGGTCCGCGCCGTTGCGGGTGGCGTGGTCGATCGGCAGGCCGTCGCTGCTGCTGACCAGGACGGCGTCGACACCGTCCCGGTCCAGCAACGCCTGCACCACATCCCGCAGTCCGGCCATGCGAATTTTCCCGGGAGAATGAACGCTGGTGAACGTACGGGGCGAAAGCCTCGAAGTCAAGCAATGACGGTGGGTTGACCCACTTCCGCGCGGCCACTAACCTTCCGCTCACTATGCCCCGCATCCTACTCCGTGGTTCGGCCCTGCTGGCCCTGGCCGCAGGCGTGCTGTCCTGCAACAACAACATCCTGGCGCCGCCGACGCTCTCCAACATCGTGGACACCCTGACGCTCTCGGCGCTGCACGGGACACCGGTCCAGGCGCCCAGCGCCTATTCGGTGATCGACCACGCGGTCCGGACCGATCAGACCTCCCAGTTCGAGTTCGTCTTCGATATCGACTCGGTGAACAACGCCCCCCGCGCCATCTTCGTGCCGCTGGCCGCGCTGAACGTGCTGGGCTCGCTCACCTTCAAGCCGGGACTGTTGCCGACGCCCAAGAGCTTCGCCGAGGTGACCCTGGCCGAGAGCAACGGCTATATCACCGACGACACGGTGACCGCCACCGTGGGCCAGGTGTATTTCGTCCGCTCGCGCCTGGTATGCGGGTCGGTGCCCGAGTATGCCAAGATCGAGGTGCTCAATATCGATTTCACGGCGCGGACCATTCAGTTCCAGAACCTGTCCGATAACAACTGCGGCTATCGCGGGCTCGAACCGGGCCTTCCTTCGGAGTAACCCCATCCCGTGATTGACGTCAAACGCCTGCGTCAGGATCCGGCCGGGTTCCGGGCGGCGCTGCTGCGCCGGGCCGATCCGTCGCTGGAGGCCGCGCTCGATCGCATTCTTGATCTCGATCGGGCCCGGCGCGAGCTGCTGGTGGAGACCGAGGCCCGGAAGGCCGAGCGCAACGCGGCCAGCGAGGAAGTGGCGCGCCGCAAGCGCAGCGGCGAGCCCGCCGACGACCTGCTGGCGACGCTGAAGCGCTCGGGCGAGGCGGTGAAAGCCCAGGACGCCAGGCTGCGCGATCTGGATGCCGAGCTGGAAGGGTTGCTGCTGGGGATCCCCAATCTTCCGCTGCCGGAGGTGCCCGACGGCGATGCCGCCGCCAATCGCGTGGTGCGCGCCTGGGGCGAGCCTCCTGCGTTCGATTTCGTGGCGCAACCCCACTGGGAGCTGGGCACCGCCCTGGGCATTCTCGATCTGCCCCGGGGCGCCCGGCTGGCGGGCTCCGGGTTCCCCGTCCTCACCGGGTTGGGCGCCCGGCTGGCACGCGGGCTCATCAACTTCATGCTCGACCTCCACACCCGGGAGCACGGCTATACCGAGGTGGCGCCACCCTTTCTGGTGAACCAGGCCACCATGACCGCCACGGGGCAGCTCCCCAAATTCGCCGAGGAGCTCTATACCGTCCCGGCCGACGGGCTTTATCTCATCCCGACGGCCGAAGTGCCGCTCACCAACCTGCACCGGGACGAGATTCTCGACGGCGACCGGCTGCCGGTCGCCTATACCGCGTACACGCCCTGTTTCCGGCGCGAAGCGGGCGCGCACGGCAAGGATACCCGGGGGCTCATCCGGGTCCATCAGTTCGACAAGGTGGAGTTGGTCCGGCTGGTGCGGCCGGAGGAATCGCCGGCCGAGCACCAGCGGCTCACCGGCCATGCCGAGGCCGTACTGCAGCGGCTGGGGCTGCCTTACCGCGTGCTGCTGCTGGCCGCGGGCGATACCGGGTTTGCGTCGGCGGCCACCTATGACCTCGAAGTCTGGGCGCCGGGCGTGGGCACCTGGCTCGAGGTCTCCAGCGCCAGCACGTTCACCGATTTCCAGGCCCGGCGCGGCAATATCCGCTTCCGGCCGGCCCCGGGCGCGAAGCCCGAGTTCGTCCACACGCTGAATGCCTCCGGCCTGGCCCTGCCGCGCACGCTCATCGCGCTGCTGGAGAACGGCCAGGCCGCCGACGGCTCCGTCCTGTTGCCGGAGGCGCTCCGGCCCTACGTGGGTGTCGAGCGCCTCACCCCCGGTGCGTAGGGACCTGATTCGCCGCTGGGCACCGGTGTTGGTGGTGCTCCTGGTGGCTCTGCTGGCGGGGCTGAGCGTGGCCTCCGGCGTGATCATGGTGCGGCATTTCCGGCAGGAGGCCGCGTCGGTGGGCCGGCTGTTCTCCGGCGTGTTCGCGGCCCTCAACAACCCCCAGCCCGGCGCCGAGGTGGACGCGCTGATCGACATCGGCCGCCAGGTCCAGCGAATCGGCATCCCGGTGGTGGTGACCAACGACTCGGGGCAGGTGACCGCCGCGGACAACCTCCCGTTCAAGAGCGAGCTGGACGATCCCCGCGTCAGGGCCTATGCGCTGTCGCTCGACCGGATCAACGCGCCGCTGGTCGAGCCGTCCATCGGGACGGTGCACTACGGCACCCTGCCCGCCAAACGCCAGCTGATCACGCTGACGGTGCTTCAGGGCCTCACCGTGCTCGTGATGCTGGGGGTCGGCGCGCTGGCCTGGCAGAGCGCCATGGCGGCGCAGCGCGACCGGCTCTGGGCCGGCATGGCGCGCGAGGCGGCGCACCAGCTGGGCACCCCGCTCACCAGTCTGCAGGGATGGGTGGAGCAGATCCGCTCCCGCGAGAGTCCGCCGCCCAATCTGGCGGATCACCTCGCCTCCGACGCCGAGCGGCTGGAGCGGGTGGCACAGCGGTTCGAGCGCATCGGCCACCCCGCCCGGCGCGACCCGGTACAGCTGGGCGCGCTCGCCGCCAAGGTGGCGGAGTATTTCCGGCCCCGCCTGCCGCGGCATGCCAATCAGATCGAGCTGCGGGTGGACGCCGCCGGCACCGGGCCCGGGGTGCTGGGCGATCCGGTGCTGCTGGAATGGGCGCTGGAAAATCTGGTGAAGAACGCCATCGACGCGCTGCGGGGGCGGAGCGGCGCCATTACCATCAGCGCCACCCGCCGGGATGATCGCGCCGAGCTGCGGGTGCGCGACAACGGCCCCGGCGTAAGCCGGGAGATCCGCCGGACCCTGTTCGAGCCCGGTATTACGACCAAGACCGGCGGCTGGGGTATCGGACTGGCCCTGAGCCGCCGGGTTATTGAGGACTTTCATCGCGGAGAATTGATGCTTGAAGCGACCGAGACCGGCGCCAGTTTTCTGATCCGGCTGCCGCTCTGTGAGGTTTGACGTGCCTGCTACGCTGCTCGACAGTCTCAATCCCGCCCAGCGCGAAGCGGCAGAACACGTGCATGGCCCCATTCTGGTGCTGGCCGGCGCCGGCTCGGGGAAGACCCGCGTGCTCACCGTCCGCATCGCCCACCTGATCGAAGACCTGGGCGTGCCCGCCGCGCGCATCTTTGCCGTCACCTTCACCAACAAGGCGGCGGGAGAGATGAAAGGCCGGGTCGGGCGCCTGCTGGGGCGCGACCCCGGCGGCCTGTGGATCGGGACTTTCCACGCGCTCTCGGCCCGCATCCTCCGCCGCGAGGCCGAGGCGCTGGGGTTTACCCGCGGCTTTACGATCTACGACCAGGACGACCAGCTCGCCCTCATCAAACGGCTGATGGACCAGCGCGGCCACTCCACCAAACAGTTCACCCCGCGGGCGGTCCAGTCCATCATCTCCAGCGCCAAGAACCGGATGACCACGCCGGACGACCTGGCGCGGCAATCCTCCTGGGACCGGCTGGCCCAGGTGGCCGCCGATGTCTACAGCGCGCTGGGGCCGGCGCTGCAGTCGGCCAACGCCATGGATTTCGACGACCTGCTGCTGCATCCGCTCCGGCTCTTCCGCGAGCGGCCCGACCGGCTGGCCGCCTGGCGCGAGCGGTTCAGCTTTCTGCTGGTGGACGAGTTCCAGGATACCAACATCGCGCAGTACCAGCTGGTGCGGCAGATGGGCGCGCACGGCAACGTCTGCGCGGTGGGCGACGACGATCAGTCCATCTACGGCTGGCGGGGCGCCAACGTCGGCAACATGCGCGACTTCCAGCGCGACTTCGAGCCGGTGCATGTGGTCCGGCTGGAAGAGAACTATCGTTCCACCCAGGTCATCCTCGATGCAGCCAACGGGGTCATCGCGGAGAATACCAGCCGCCTGGGCAAGACCCTGCACACCCGGCGGCAGGGCGGGGAATCGGTCACGCTGGTGGGCTGCGCCGACGAGCGCGACGAAGCCGACTGGCTCACCCGCGAGCTCTCCACCCGCCGCAGCCAGGGCGACTGGGAATACCACGACATGGCGGTGCTCTACCGCACCAACAGCCAGTCGCGTGCGCTGGAAGAGGCGTTCCGCCGCGCCGGCATTCCCTATCGCATCATCGGGGCGATCAGCTTCTACGAGCGGCGCGAGGTCAAGGATCTGATGGCCTACCTGCGGCTGGTGGCCAACCCGGCCGACGATGAAGCCTTCTTCCGCGCGGTCGCCGTGCCGCGCCGCGGCCTGGGCGAGACCAGTCTGCGCACCCTCGCCGAAGCCTCGGCCCAGTGGGGCAAGCCGCTGCTGGAAACCGCCGCCATGGCCGAGCGGATCAGCGGCTTGCGGCCCGGGGTGCGGCGCGCCCTGACCGAGTTCGCCCAGCTGCTGGGCCGCCTGCGGGAGGAATCGGCCGTCCTGGCCCCGGCGCTGGTGCTGCAGCACGTGATCGACGCCATCGCCTTCGAAGACGTGCTCATGGCCGAGGGTCCCGAGGGCGCCGAGCGCTGGGAGAACGTCCGCGAGCTGGTCGCCGCCGCCGCCGACTGGTCGGAGGTCATTACCGCCGACCCGGAAGAGACTTCGACTCCACTGGAGCGGTTCCTGGCCGAGGCGGCGCTGGTGGCCGCCCCCGATACCGTAAGCGGCGATGCGGGCGGCGTCACGCTCATGACCCTGCATACCGCCAAGGGGCTGGAGTGGCCCGTGGTGGCCATGGCGGGCATGGAAGACGGGCTCTTCCCGCTGGCCCGCTCGATCGAGCAGCCGGAGGGCGAAGAGGAAGAACGACGGCTCTGCTACGTGGGCATTACCCGGTCGCGCGACAAGCTCTACCTCACCTGGGCCCGCACCCGGCGGCGGGGCGGGGAGGTCCGGCCGGGCCGGCAATCGCGCTTCCTGCAGTCGCTGCCGCCCGGCGTGGTGGAGGAAAAGAAGACCGCGCTCTCGTTCTCGCTGTCGGGCCGCGGGTCCGGCAGCCGGTACGCCGGCGGGCGCTCCCGCTGGAGCGGCGCCTGGGACGCGGACGACTTTCTCCCGCCGTCCCGTCCGCCCGCCCTCCCGCCCGAGGAGGTCTCCCAGGATACGCCCCGCTTCGTCAAGGGCGAGCGCGTCCGGCACCGCCGCTTCGGCAGCGGTACCATTCAGGGCCTTACCGGCGCCGGCCGCGATCTCAAGGTGCGGGTGGCATTCGACGATGAGGAACACGGAGTCAAACAGCTGCTCGTGGCCTATGCCGGCCTCGAGCGCGACTGGGAGGGTGCATGAGCATCGGGCGCGAGGAAGTACTGCACGTGGCCCATCTGGCCGAGCTGGGCGTCACTGAAGAGGAGTTGCCGGCCCTGGTCGACCAGCTCAACCGCATCGTGGACTTCGTGGCCGAGCTGGAACAGGTCGAATCGGGAGACGAACCCCCCTTCCGGCCCGGGCCGCAGTCGCTGAAGCTGCGGCCTGACGTGGTCGCGCCGGAGCCGCTGGCCCGCGGCCCCGGGGAGATGGCACCGGAGTTCCGCGAGGGGTTCTTTGTCGTGCCGCGACTCGGCGCCATGGAGGAAGAATGACCGGCGTCGCCGCTATCGCCGCCGCCGTCGGCAGCGGGAAGGACACCGCCGCCGCCCGGGCCGGGGCCTGCGCCGCCCGGCTGGCGGAGGCCGATGCCCGCGGCCTCAATGCCAGCCTGTACTGGTCGGAGCAGCTGCTGCGAACCCAGGCCGCATGGGTCGACGGGAGTGAACCGGCGGCCCGGTCCAACCTCCCGTTGGCCGGAGTGCCGGTGGCCGTCAAGGACAACCTCGTGACCACCGATGCGCCCACCACCTGCGCGTCGCGCATCCTCGACGGCTATGTCTCGCCCTACGATGCAACGGTGGTCCGCCGGCTGCGCGAGGCCGGTGCCCTCATTGCTGCCAAGACCAACCTGGACGAGTTCGCCATGGGGTCATCCACCGAGCACTCGGCATTCGGGCGGGTCAAACACCCGCTCGATCCCGACCGGGTGCCGGGGGGCAGCTCGGGCGGCTCGGCGGCGCTGGTGGCGAGCGGTGCCGTGCCGGCCGCGCTGGGGTCGGAGACGGGCGGCTCGGTGCGGCAGCCGGCCAGCTTCTGCGGCGTGGTGGGTGTGAAGCCGAGCTACGGGCGCGTGAGCCGCTACGGCCTGGTGGCATTCGGCTCGTCGCTCGATTGCGTGTCGGTCTTCGGCCGCACGGTGGACGATGCGGGGCGGGTGCTGGCCGTGATCAGCGGCGAGGACCCGCGCGAGGCGACCACCCTCGACCGGCCGCCGATGGAACCGGTGCCCCCGCTCAACGATCTGCGGGGGCTCACCCTGGGACTGCCGCGCGAGTACTTCCCGCCCGATCTGGACGCCGGGGTGCGCGCGGCCATGGCCCGCACCATCGCCGCCGTGCGCGAGCTGGGCGCCACCGTGCAGGAGGTCTCGTTGCCGCACACCCGGTTCGCCGTGCCGACGTACTACGTGCTGGCGCCGGCGGAAGCGGCGGCCAATCTGGCGCGCTACGACGGGGTGCGCTACGGCGCGCGCGTCGAGCCCGAGGGCGGCGATGTCCGGGCGCTGTACCGGGCCACGCGCGGCCGGGGGTTCGGGGCGGAGGTGCGCCGGCGCATCATGATCGGGACCTACGTCCTGAGCGCCGGCTACTACGACGCCTACTACCGGCGGGCTCAGCGGGTTCGCGCCCTCATTGCCCGCGATTTCCAGCAGCTGCTGGTGCCCGGCCGGGTGGATTTCCTTCTCACCCCGACCACCCCGACCACCGCCTTCCGTGCCGGCGAGAAGACCACCGATCCGGTTTCGATGTACCTGGCGGACATCTTCGTCTCGGCGGTGAGCCTGGCCGGCCTGCCGGCGCTGAGCCTGCCGGCCGGCCGCGACCAGGGGCTGCCGGTGGGTGCCCAGCTCATCGGCCCCGCCTTTGAAGAGGCGCGGCTGCTCAGCGTGGCCGGCGCGCTGGAACGGGTCATTTCCGCCACCGGCGAGGTGCGCTGATGAGCTGGGAAACGGTCATCGGTCTCGAGGTGCACGTCCAGCTGGGCACCCGGAGCAAGATGTTCTGCGGCTGCGCCAACCGCTTCGGCGATCCGCCCAACACGCTGGTGTGCCCGGTGTGCCTGGGGCTGCCCGGCGCGCTTCCCGTGCCCAATGCCGAGGCCGTGCGGCTGGGGGTCGTGGCGGCGCTGGCGCTGGGCTGCACCGTGCACGACCGCAGCGTCTTCGCCCGCAAGAACTACTTCTACCCCGATCTGCCCAAGGGGTATCAGATCTCCCAGTTCGACAAGCCGCTCGCCACGGAAGGCCGGCTGGAGTGCGAGTCGCCCGACCGGGGGCGTATCACCATCTCCATTACCCGGCTGCACCTGGAGGAGGACGCGGGGAAGTCGCTGCACGATCGTTTCCCCGGCAAGACCGCGGTGGACCTGAACCGCTCGGGCGCCCCGCTGGCCGAAATCGTGAGCGGCCCCGACCTGCGGAGCCCGGCGGAGGCGCGCGCCTACCTGCAGACGCTGCGGCAAGTCCTGGTCTATGCCGGGGTGAGCGATTGCAGCATGGAGAAGGGCAGTCTGCGGGTGGATGCGAATCTGTCCCTCCGCCGGCCCGGAACCGAGGCGCTGGGCACCAAGACGGAGGTCAAGAACATGAACAGCTTCGCCAACGTGGAGCGCGCGCTGGAGGCCGAGCGCGAGCGCCAGGCGGGGCTGCTGGAGGCGGGCCGGCGGGTGGAACAGATGACGCTGCTCTTCCAGGCGGCCGGCGGCGAGGTCCGGCCCATGCGGTCGAAAGAGGAGAGCCACGACTATCGCTACTTCCCCGACCCCGACCTGCCGACGCTGGTGCTCACGCCGGCCTGGATCGTGGAGCAGCAGACCTCGCTCCCCGAGCTGCCAGACGCCCGGCGCCGCCGGTTCGCCGCCGCTTACGGGCTGAGCGAGTACCACGCCCAGGAGCTGACGGCCGAGCGGGCGGTGGCCGACTATTTCGAGTCCGTGGTACGCGCCGGCGCCGAGGCCGATGCCGCCCGTAGCTGGGTGCTGCAGGACGTGCTCTCGGCCTACCGCGCCGGAGGGGACTTCCCGGTGGAGGCGGCGCGGCTGGCCGCGCTCATCGCGCTGGTGAAGGAAGGCGGGGTGAGCCTCCAGGCCGCGAAGCGGGTCTTCGGAGAAATGGCCGGCAACGGCGACGCACCGCGCGCGCTCGCCGAGCGGCTGGGGCTCATCCAGGTGAGCGACAGCGACGCGCTGGCGGGCTGGGTGGAGCAGGTGCTGGCGGAGAACCCCGGCGAGGTCGAGCGGTTCAAGGGTGGCGAGATGAAGCTGATGGGGTTCTTCGTGGGCCAGGTGATGAAAAAGAGCCGCGGTAAGGCCGATCCGAAGGCGGTACAGCCGATTCTGGCCGCCCGCCTGCGGTCGTAAGCAACCTCGACCGCCTCGACCCTCTCAGCCATCTCGACCTGCCTGAGTGGTCGAGGAGGTCGAGAGGGTCGAGGTCTGGCGCGATCAGGTCGTCAGCACCTTCTGCGCCACGTCGGGCCAGTACAGCAATTCCTGGTGCGGCAGGCCGAACTCCAGCTCCGCCTTCTCCTCCAGCTGTTCCCGGTCGCGCCAGGCGCCTTCCAGCAGGGCTTCCCGGCGCAGGGATTTGGCTTGCTTGAGACGCTGGTGGCCGTTGGGGTCGAGCGAGCGGACGATGGTGCCCGGATCGGCCAGCATCTCCATGATGTAATCGAAGGAGAGCCCGATATGGCGCCAGACCACATCGTTGCTCAGCTCGTACCGGCTTACCTGGCGCGCGCTCCGCATCGCCTGGTGCCACGCGCGGGTGTCGGTGGCGCGGACCATGCCGTGGAAGAGGCGGCGGTTGGTCTTCACGCTGAAAATGGTGGGACTGATAATACGATCGAGATGCTGGTGCGCGCTGGCATGGTCCATCAGGATCAGATCGCGGGCACGGCGGGAGTAGTCCCGGCCCAGCGGGTGCTCCGCCCGGCTCTCCCAGTAGGAATGGCCGAAGCCGCGGGTGCTGCTGGTGAGCACCAGTTGCCGGGGCACGAAGTAGTTGTGCGCCACCACGTCGGCGGCGAGATGGGAGAGATACCCCAGGCCGAAGGCGCGGAGCGCGTCGCTCGCCGCCCGGTCGTAGACCTCCTGCCCGATATGCCAGGCGTGGCTGTGCCGGTGCAGCGGCGCGTAGCGCTTGGCGAAGGAGGCGTCGGGCGAGATGGTCCCGTAGAGGTAGTCATACGGGAACGCCCGGATCAGGTCGGCCACGCTGGACGGCAGCCGGCTGGCCACGTCCAGTACCGATTGTCCCAGGAAGATGTGGGTGCCCGGCGTCCAGGCGTGGGCCTGCTCCGGGTACAGCAGCAGCAGCAGGCCGACGGCCACGAAGGCCGCCAGCAGGTGCCGAAGCTTCATCGGCGAAACCGGCGGGGCAGGGCGCGTCGCAGGCGGGAGGCCCAGGTGGCGCCGCGGCGGAAGCTGCGGATGACCGCGGCGCCGTCCAGGGCGGCGCCCTCGACCTCCTCGTAGACCACATCGTAGAGGGTTTCCAGGTCTTCCAGCCGGTCCTGCACCCGGTCGGTGCCGCGCCGCACCCGGCGCCGCAATCGCCGGCTCATGCGTACCAGCGCCTCACCCTCGGTCCGGACGGTGCCCGCCAGGGCCTGGCCTTCGCCCACGATCTGCCGCGCACTGCGGAGCAGCGGCGTCACCTCCTGATCCACCAGCGAACTGAGGCGGTTCACCTGGCCCATGACCTTGACCAGGACCACGGCGAGTACCGCCCCGCCGATGACGCAGGTCAGGGCCATGACGATTTGCGAGATGGCGATCGCGACGCCGACCCAGTTGTTCATGGTGACCTGGGTCTGCAGAGCGAATGCGACTGGCATGAACAACCTCCGGCTGCCGGGGAATGTCTGACTGGAGAACCGAGCGGCCGGTCTCCTGCCGGAATGTGTAAGATAACGCGCCCGGACCCCGTGGGCCGCGTCACAGGGCGCCCCTCACTTGACCGCAAGCCCTCCCGCCGATGAGCTTTGGCCATGCCTCCACGCTTTCTCGTTCAGGGCGGCCGGCCGCTACGCGGCACGGTGCGGCCCAGCGGCAACAAGAACGCCGCACTGCCCGCGCTCGCCGCCACCCTGCTGGCCGACGGTCCCGTCATCCTGGAAAACGTCCCCCGGATCCGCGATGTGGAAACCATGGCTGCGCTGCTGGCCGACCTCGGTGCCGACGTCAGCTGGACCGGCCCTAATACCGTGCGGGTGGACGGGCGGGGAGCCGCGCCCAAGCCGCTGGCGCCCGATCTCTGCGCCCGGATCCGCGCCTCCATCCTGCTGGCCGGGCCCATGGTGGCGCGATTCGGGCGCGCCACGCTGCCGCCCCCGGGCGGCGATGTGATCGGCCGGCGTCGGGTGGACACCCATTTCCTGGCTCTGGAACAGCTGGGCGTCGAGATCAACGTAGGCGACCGCTACGAGCTGGAAGCGCGGGCGCTGGTCGGGGCCGATGTCTTTCTGGACGAGCCCAGTGTCACGGGCACGGAGAACGCCCTCATGGCGGCAGTCGCCGCCCGGGGGCGCACCACCCTCCGCAATGCCGCCGCCGAGCCCCATGTGCAGGACCTGGCCCGGCTACTGGTGGGCATGGGGGCGAACATCGACGGGATCGGCACCAACACCTACGTGATCGAAGGCGGCGCGCCGCTCCGCGGAACCACCTATGCCATCGGCCCCGATCATATCGAGATCGCCAGCTTTCTGGGGCTTGCCGCGAGTACCAACGGCGCCATCACGGTCGAAGGGGTCCGGGGCGAGGATCTCCGCAGCACGCTGCTGGGCTTCGACCGCCTCGGCGTCCGCCCGGCCCTGGAGGGCACCAGGCTCATCATCGCCGCCGACCAGGAGCGCCGCATCCGCCCCGACCTGGGCGGCCATGTGCCCAAGCTGGAAGACGGCCCCTGGCCCGCCTTCCCGGCCGACGCCATGTCCATCGCTATTGTCACCGCGACCCAGTGCAGCGGTATGCTGCTGGTCTTCGAGAAGATGTTCGAATCCCGGCTCTTCTTCGTCGACAAGCTCATTGGTCTGGGCGCGCACATCGTGCTCTGCGACCCCCACCGGGCGGTCATCAGCGGGCCCTCACCCCTGCACGGCGGTACGGTGGAATCGCCCGACATCCGGGCCGGCATGGCCATGCTGGTGGCCGCCCTCGCCGCCGAGGGCGAGAGCACCATCCACAACGTGGGCCAGATCGAACGCGGCTACGAGCGCATCGACGAGCGGCTGCGGGGGCTGGGGGCGGAAATCGAGCGGGCGGAGGAGCAGGACTGAGAGAAAAGGACTGCGAGGAAAGCGACTTCGACCTTTGACCTTTGACCTTTGACCAGCACGAATTCTCAAACATCCATCGTAACCGAACGCCCCCTCCCTGGCCCCGTCCCCCGCTTCGAAATCCCCGGCTGGCGCGAGCGGTACGGGGTGGTCGCGGGGGTGACAGGGCGGGGGGATGATGCCGAGCACCCGTTCGACCTGGGGCTCTGGGGGAACGGGCCCGTGGGGCAGACCATGCGGCGCTGGCGCGCGTTTCTGGATGCGGAACCCGGCTTTCGCGCCCATGTGCTGGCGCACCAGGTCCACGGGACTACGGTCCGCTGGCAGGCGCCGGAACGGGGCTGGGTGCTCCAGGAAGGGCTGGATGGCCATCTGAGCCGGACCGCCGGCGTCATGCTGCTGGTGACCCTGGCCGACTGTGTTCCGATCTATCTGATCGACCCGGTCCGCCGGATGGCGGCGCTGCTCCACTCCGGCTGGCGGGGTACCGCGGGCGATATCCTGGCCCGGGGGGTTGAGCAGCTGGTCGAAGGCGGTGGCTCTTCGGTGAACGACATTGTAATGCATTGTGGCATAGCTATTTGCGGCCAGTGTTATGAAGTAGGTTCTGAGGTCATGAGCGCCTTGGGGAAACGGGTAGATGAGACGGGCCGGGGGCACGTGGACCTGCGCCGGCTCCTGGCGGACCGGGGGCGCCAGCTGGGACTGACGAAGATCTCCACCTCACCGATCTGCTCGGGCGAGAGCCGGGCCCGTTTCTTCAGCCATCGGGCCTCGCGCGGGGCCGATGGCCGGATGGTGGCCTTCCTCGGCTGGCCCGGGCCGGCGGCGGATTGACGCGGGTTCCCGGGGCCATTACTCTTCCCGTGCTGTTCCGCGTTGGTCCTGGGTTGTTCGACGATGTGGGGAGTCCCCCACATTTTTTTTGGCCATGCCGTCTCCCGATTTGCTGGAACCGATTCGCGCGTGCGTGGAAGACCTCGGGTTCGAGGTCGTCGATTTCCGGCAGAGTGGCCCGCCGCAGCGTCCCCAGCTTCAGCTAAGGATAGACCGGCCGGGCAGTAGGCCGGGATATGGGGTTACGGCCGAGGACTGCGTCCGTGCGAGCCGGGCGGTCGAGCGGGCCCTGGAGGCGCGCGGGCTGGTCGGCTCGCGCTACGTCCTGCAGGTCTCCTCGCCCGGGATCGAGCGGCCGGTGCGTTTCCCGGAGCACTGGCGGCGCTATCGCGGCCGCCGGGTGCGGCTGGTGAAGAGTCCGGTGGCCGGCAAGCCGCAGGCCGAGATTCTCGCGGTGCCGGATGACGAGCATGTCCGCCTGCGGCTCCCCGGCGGCGAAGAACGGGAGCTGGCGCTGGCGGAGATCCGGGAGGCGACGCTGGTGCCGGATCCGGAGGAAACTCAAGGGATTCCCAAGGGAAGAGGTTCGTGATGTCCAGTTCGGCTGAAGTGCTCGCGGCGATCCGCGAACTCACCAGTGTGAAGCAACTGGAGCGCTCCGAGCTGCTGGAGTTGCTGCGCGACGGCATCCAGGCGGCGCTGGTGAAGAAATACGGCCCCAACGTGCAGTTCGAGATCAGCTTCGACGAGCTCAAGGGCGCCATGCGGGTGGTGCGGTTGCGCCGCGTGGTCCAGGAGGTCGAAGACCCCAGCGCCGAGGTGGCGCTGGAAGAGGCCCGCTACGCCGACCCCGAATTCGAGCCCGGCGACGTGCTGGAAGAGGACGTGCCGTTCGAGGATTTCGGGCGGGGCGCGGTGCAGGCCGCCAAACAGCGGATCATCCAGCGGGTGCGCGAGGGCGAACGGAACCGGATCCGCGAGGAGTTCAGCGACCGGGTGGGCGAGCTCCTGAGCGGCGAGGTGCAGCAGATCGAGCGCGGCAAGCTGGTGATCATGCTGAACAAGTTCCGCGAGGCCGAGGCGATTATTCCCTACCGGGAACAGAATCACCGGGAGCACTTTCACCAGGGCGACACCATCCGGGCGGTGCTGAAGCGCATCGAGGAAACCCCCAAGGGGCCGCGCCTCATCCTCTCCCGCGGCGATCCGCTGTTCGTCAAGGCGCTCTTCAAGCTGGAAGTGCCCGAGATCCAGCAGGGCATCGTGGAGATCCGTGCCTGGGCGCGTGAGGTCGGCAGCCGCACCAAGGTGGCGGTCATCTCCCGCGACGACGCCATCGATCCCGTGGGCGCCTGCGTGGGCCTCAAGGGCTCGCGGGTGCAGGCGGTGGTGAACGAGCTGGGCGGCGAGCGGATCGACATCGTCCCCTGGTCGCCCGATCCGGTGCGCTTCGCCCGGCTGGCGCTGGCCCCGGCTCGCGTGGCCAAGGTCTTCAGCGAACCGGCCAGCAAGACCATTCAGGCCATCGTGGACGAAGACCAGCTCTCCCTCGCCATCGGGCGCAACGGGCAGAACGTCCGGTTGGCCAGCGAGCTTACCGGCTGGAAGATCGACCTCTACTCCAGCCGCGAATGGCTGGAGCGGGGCGGGGAAGGGCCGCTGTTCGCCCCCCTGCCGTCCGAGGATGAGCGCGTGAGCCAGGTGCAGCTCACCGAGCTGGAGGGCCTGGCGCCGGAGGTGGTGGCCATTCTCAACTCGGCCGGCTACGCCACGCTGAACGACGTGCTCGACCTGGAGCCCGAGGATATCGCCCGGATCCCGGGCATGACGCCGGAGGCGGCACAGCATCTGGCCGGCTTCCTGGCCGAGCTCACGGAGAGCGAAGAGAATACCGAAGAGGGACGGGAAGAGACCCAGCCCAGCCCATGAGTGGCTGGCTGGGCCTGCTGGGCCTGGGGCTGAGGAGCGGGGAGCTGGTGCTGGGAGTGGACGGGGTGCGCCGGGAGCTGCGGAGCGGAGGCTGCCACTGCGTGGTGGTCGCCCGCGATGCGGGTCCGCGGGCCGAAGAGAAAGTGCTGCGGCTGGCCCGGGCGCGGAACGTCCCGCTCATTGCGGGGCCGGGCGCGCGGGAGCTGGGGGACCGGCTGGGCCGGCCGCCCCTCATGGTTGTCGGAGTACGGAGTCGCGCGCTTGCCGACGGAATCGTCCGGGCGGCGGGGCGCTTGTAAGGGAGGGAATCGGTGGTCAAGACGCGTATTCACGATCTGGCGGCGGAGTTCGGCATCGACTCGGAGCGGCTGCTCGGGCTGCTGCGGGACATGAACATCTTCGTGCGCTCGCACCTCTCGGTGCTGGAACCCGATCAGGTTGCCAAGGTGCGGCTTCGTTGGGAGCGGGAGAAGCGCAAGGGGACCGAGGAGGCGCCCAAGAAGGGCCGCCGCAAGGCGACCAAGAGCGCCGGCGGCACGGCCAAGCGCGCCACCAAACGGTCCAGCAAGAAGGCCGCGCCGGCGGAAGCGGCCGCCGCACCGGCCCGGCCGGCCCGGCGGCGGCGCACGGCGGCCGAGGTGGAGGCTCAGGCGCAGGCCGAGGCCGAACGCGAGCGCGAGGCCGAGCTGGAGGCGCTCGAGCGCGAGCGCGAGGCCCAGGAGGCGGCGCGCGAGGCGGCCGAGGCCGGCGTGCCCGCGTCGCTGGAAGAGCGCGCCCGCGCCCTGTTCCGCGACCTGCCGCCCGAAGCGCCGGAAACCGAAGCCGTCGAAGCGGCGGAGGGCGAAGCCCCGCCGGCCACCCCGGGCGAGGCGTCGGCACCCGCCACGTCGGCGCCGCCGGCGCGCGAGACCCCGGCGCCCTTCTCGCCCCGGCCCTTCATTCCGCCCAAGATCCAGCGGCCGCCCGCGGGCCGCCCCGCCCCGGCGCGCGGGCCCAAGCCGGTCTTCAGCAGCGCCAGCGGTCCGGTGGAGCGGCCCGCCCGCACCGGCGAAGGCGAGCGGGGCCGACGCAAGGGCAAGAAGGGCAAGCGCTCCCAGGTGGACCAGGAGGCGGTGCAGGCCAACATCATGAAGACGCTGCAGGGGCTGCGGGGCGGCGGCGGACGCAAGGGCGGCCGCCGCAGCGACGAGCCCAGCTACCGGGAGCTGCAGGCGGGCCGCGCGGCGGAAGAGCGCGAGCGGGAGAAGACCCGCATCCGGGTGAACGAGTTCATCTCCGTCTCCGAGCTGGCGGACACGATGAAAGTCACCGCCACCCAGATCGTCCAGTTCGCCTTCAAGGAGCTGGGCCTCATGGTGACGGTCAACCAGCGGCTCGACTTCGACCAGATCGAGCTCATCGCCAATGCCTTCGGGTTCGAGGCGGTGCGCGAGTCGGAGTATGCCGCCGAAGTCGAGACGGTACAGGAAGCGGACCAGCCCGAGGACCTGCGGCCCCGGCCGCCGGTGGTCACCATCATGGGCCACGTGGACCACGGCAAGACCTCGCTGCTGGACTACATCCGCAAGACCAACGTCATCGCGGGCGAGGCCGGCGGCATCACCCAGCACATCGGCGCCTACCACGTCGAGCTGCCCGGGGGCAAGCGGGTCACCTTCCTGGATACGCCGGGCCACCAGGCCTTCACCGCCATGCGCGCGCGCGGCGCCCAGGTCACCGATATCGTCGTGCTGGTGGTGGCGGCCGACGACCAGGTCATGCCGCAGACGGTCGAGGCGATCAGCCACGCCCGCAATGCCGGCGTACCCATGATCGTCGCCATCAACAAGATCGACCTGCCCAGCGCCAACGTGCAGAAGGTCAAGCAGGACCTGCTGCAGCAGAACGTGGTGCTGGAGGAGTTCGGCGGCAACGTGCTCTCGACGCCCGTCTCGGCGAAGCTCGGCACCAACGTGGATCAGCTCATGGAGCAGATCCTGCTCCAGGCCGAGGTCCTCGATCTCAAGGCCAATCCCGATCACGCCGCCCAGGGCGCGGTGCTCGAGGCCACCCTCGATCCGGGCAAGGGGCCGCTGGCCACCATCCTGATCCAGCGCGGCACCCTGGGCGTGGCCCAGGATTTCATCTGCGGCAAATACTCCGGCCGCGTCCGCGCCATGTTCGACGAGCGGGGCAACAACGTGGAGAGCGCCGGCCCCAGCATCCCGGTCCAGATTCTGGGCTTCGACGGGGTGCCCTCGGCGGGCGACCACTTCAACGTGGTGGCCGACGCCAACGAGGCGCGCGATATCGCTCAGAAGCGGCAGCGGCTGGAGCGCGAGGCGCAGAACCGGCGCACCGCGCGCGGCGGCACCCTGGAAGATCTGAGCCGGCAGCTGCAGGAAGGCGAGGTGGTGAACCTCCGGCTCATCATCAAGGCCGATCAGGGCGGCCCGGCCGAGGCGCTGGCCGATGCGCTGGCCCAGCTCAGCACCGACGAGGTGCGGGTGGATGTCATCCACCGCGGCGTGGGCGCCATCAGCGAGAGCGACATCCTGCTCGCCAAGGCCTCCGGGGCCATGGTGCTCGGCTTCCACGTGCGGCCCGACAGCAACGCCCGCGCGTCCGCGGAGCGGGAGCAGGTCGATGTCCGCACCTACCGCATCATCTACGAGGCGGTGGAGGATGTGCGCAACGCGCTGGAGGGCATGCTCAAGCCGGAAGAGAAGGAAATCGTCCTGGGCGATGCCGAGGTCCTGCAACTCTTCAAGGTAAGCAAGGTGGGCACGGTGGCGGGCTGCAACGTGACCAGCGGCACCATTCACCGCTCGGCCAAGGCGCGCGTGGTGCGCGACGGCGTGCCGGTTTATGACGGCCAGCTCTCCAGCCTCAAGCGCTTCAAGGACGATGTGCGCGAAGTGCGCGAAGGCCTCGAGTGCGGCATCGCGATCGAGAACTTCAACGACCTCAAGGTAGGCGACATGATCGAATCCTACCGGGTGGAAGAGGTCAAGCGGACGCTGGAGCCGGCCGCCGGGACGGGCGTGGCCTGAGGGCATGATCGTCGGCCTGTCGCGCTGGGAGCTGCACCTCGAGGGGTGCCATTCCCTGAAGGAAAAGCGCAGCAGGCTGAAGCCGCTGCAGAGCCGCCTGCGCCGGGAACTCAACCTCTCGGTGGCCGAGACCGGCAACCAGGATCTGTGGCAGCGGGCCCAGCTGGCCTGCGCCGGCGTGGGCAGCGATCGCACGGTGGTTGAGGAAATGCTCCGGAGCGCCGACCGGATGGTCGGGACGGCCGACGGAGTGCGGATTATCGAGACGGTGGTGTCGTACCTATGAGAGGCAAACACTCGCGACGTCCGGCCCAGGTGGCGGAGACCATCCGCCAGGTGGTGGCGGACACGCTGACCCGGGATATCCGCGATCCACGCGTGGGCTTCGTGACCGTCACCGGCGTGCAGGTGTCGGGCGATCTCTCGCACGCCCGCATCCGGGTGTCGGTCATGGGCGAGCCGGACGACAAGGACCGCGCCATGGAAGGGCTGCAGAGCGCGGCCGGATTTCTCCGCAGCCGCCTGACCCGCTCGCTCGACACGCGGGTGGTGCCCGAGCTGCACTTCGAGCTGGATCGCGGCCAGGAGCACGCGGCGCGGATCAACGCCATTCTGGCCGATCTGCACCGGGAGGACGAGGCCTGACCGGCGCGTTGCTGGTGGACAAGCCGACGGGACGCACCTCGCACGATGTCGTCGCCCTGGCCCGCCGGACCCTGGGCCTCCGGGCGGTGGGGCACACCGGCACGCTGGACCCGTTCGCCACCGGGCTCCTGGTGCTGCTCACCGGGCGGGCGACGCGGCTGGCGCGCTTCGTGGAGCGGCAGCCCAAGACGTATCTCGCTACGGCCCGGCTGGGCTGGTCCACCAGTACCGACGACCGGACCGGCCAACCCCTCGGGGCGCCGGCGGCGGCGATGCCGGAGCCGGAAGAAGTGGCTGCGGCGCTGGGTGCCCTGATGGGGCGGCAATGGCAGCGGCCGCCGGCCTTCTCGGCCAAGAAGGTGGCGGGGGAACGCAGCTATCGCCGCGCCCGGCGGGGAGAAGCGGTGGAGCTGGCACCGGTCGAGGTGGAGGTCTATCGGGTGGAACTGCTGTCCTGGAGCGCGCCGGACCTGGTCTTTCGCACCGTGGTGAGCCCGGGCACCTATGTGCGGGCACTGGCGCGCGACCTGGGCGAGCGGCTCGGTACCGGGGCCCACCTGACGGCGCTGCGGCGCGAGGCCATCGGGTCGCTTGCGGTGGCCGATGCCCTGCCGCTGGAGGCGCTGGGGCCCGCCACCCCGCTGCTGCCGCCGGCCGCGGTCCTGCGCGACCTGCCGGCGGTGGAGCTGGATGCCGGGGAGCGCCGCGACGTGGGCCACGGCCGCGCCGTCAGGCGCGAGTCACCGGCCGGCGACACCGCCCTGCTCTGGGAGGGTGCGCTGGTCGCGGTGGCGCGGTCGGAAGACGGCTGGCTCCGCCCCCTGGTCGTGCTGGGGGACGCATGACCCTGGCGTTGCCCTGGCTGGGCCGGGGCACCACGGTGACGGTGGGCACCTTCGACGGGGTACACCCCGGGCATCGCGCCGTGCTGACGGAGATCGCCCTGCGGGCGCGGGCAGCGGGCCGCAAGAGTCTGCTGGTGACGTTCGAGCCGCACCCGCTGGAGGTGGTGAACCCCCGGGCCGCGCCGCCGCTGCTCACCACCAGCGAGGAGCGGCGCGAGGTGCTGGCGACGACCGATCTCGACGGGGTGGTATTCCTCCGTTTCGACCGGGCGCTGGCGAACCTGACGCCCGAGGAGTTCGTGGGCGATGTGCTGCTGCGCCGCTTCGCCATGCGCGAGCTGGTGATCGGCTGGGACCACGGCTTCGGACGGGGCCGCAGCGGCGATGTCGAGACCCTGCGGCGGCTGGGGCAGCGGGACGGATTCCTGGTGGATGTTGTCGCCCCGGTGGAACTGGGGCAGCATCCGGTGTCGAGCACCCGGATCCGGCGCGCTATCTCCGGCGGCGATCTCGCCACCGCGCGGGCGCTGCTGGGGCGGCCCTACAGCCTCTCCGGCCGGGTGGTGCCGGGAGCGGGCCGGGGCCGGAGGGTGGGGGTGCCCACCATCAACCTGGGCGGCATCCCGCCGCAGAAGCTGCTACCGCCCGACGGCGTCTACGCCGTCTGGGTGGAATGGCGCGGGGGCCGGGCCGGCGCCATGGTGAACCAGGGGCCGCGCCCCACCTTCGGCGACACCCGCCGCTCGGTGGAAGCCCACCTGTTCGATGTCGCCGCCGACCTGTACGGCGACTGGGTACGGGTGGAATGGGTGGAGCGGCTGCGGGACGTCCGGCGGTTCGCCGGGCCGGAAGAACTGCGGAACCAGCTGGCGCGGGATGCCGAGGCTGCGCGCGCCGTGCTGGCACGAGATCCAGACCAGCCTCATTCGCTGACTGCCTGAGTCCGGGACATCATGTTCGCAACCATACGATCGCGCCTGATCCTGATCCTGATCCTCGTCGCCGTGGCGGCCTTCAACCTGTTCCCCCGGACACAGAGTACCCGTGAGCGGGGGCCGGACGGCGCCATGCACGACGTCACCGTGAAGAAGGTCCCTCTGGCCCTCGGCCTGGACCTCCAGGGCGGCATGCACCTGGCGCTGGAACTGGATCAGTCCAAGAAGGTCTCCACCGACCCCAAGCGCGATCTCGATCTGGCGCTCACCGTGCTGCGCAAGCGGATGGACGAATTCGGGGTGATGGAGCCGCTGGTGCAGGAGGTGGGCAACGATCGCATCGTGGTCGAACTGCCCGGCCTGAAAGACCCGGAGCGGGCCGTGGCCATCGTGGAGCGGACCGCCTTCCTCGAATTCCGCCTGACCGACAAGACCGGCGCGCTGGACCGCGCGCTGCCGGCCCTGGACCGGGCGGCCCGCAATGCCGGCGTCACCGCCGGTGCCCCGGGGGAGGCGCCGGGCGCGGCGCCCAGCGCGGTGGAGCAGCTCCTGGGCGACACCGGGAAGCAGGATACCAGCCAGGCGGTGCAGGACAGCGCCGCGGCGGCGGCGGGTGCCGGGGTGCTGAGCAGCCTCATCCGGCCCAGCGGCGAGGTCGGCCTGGGGAGCATTCCCGGCGAGTACGCCGTGCCCGAGAGCGCCTATCCCCGGGTGGACAGCCTGCTGCGGATTCCGGCGGTGGCCCGGGCCATCCCGCGCAGCATCGACCTGCTCTGGTCGGCGAACGCGATCAGCGTGGGGGCCCAGCCCTACCGGTTGCTCTACGCGCTGGAGCCCAAGCCCATGATCACCGGGCAGAACCTGGTGAACGCCAGCGCCCAGATCGACCAGACCAACCAGCAGGCCATCGTGCCGTTCGAGCTGGACCGCGCGGGTGGCCGCATCTTCGGCCGGGAGACGGCGCAGCATGTGGGCGACTACATGGCCATCATCCTGGACGGGCGGGTGCAGGGGCGCCCCCCGGTGATCCAGAGCCAGATCAACCGCAACGGCCAGATCACACTGGGCAACCGCACACTGCAGGAGGCGCAGGACCTGGCGCTCACGCTGCGGGCCGGCGCGCTGCCCATCCCGCTCAAGATCGTGGACCGGCGGCAGGTGGGCCCCAGCCTGGGGGCGGACTCGATCCGCAAGGGGATCACGGCGGGCATCGTCGGCACGGTGCTGGTGATCCTGGTCATGATCGCCTACTACCGGGTGAGCGGCCTGCTGGCGGTGCTGGCGCTGGCGCTCTACGTGCTGTTCGCCCTGGGCGGACTCGCGATGGTCAGTGCGACGCTCACCCTGCCGGGGCTGGCGGGCCTGGTGCTGAGTATCGGCATCGCGGTCGATGCCAACGTGCTGATCTTCGAACGCATCCGGGAAGAGCTGGCGCTGGGCAAGACCGTCCGGTTGTCGGTGGACGAGGGGTTCCGCCACGCCATGAACGCCATCGTCGACTCCAACGTGAGCACCGTGCTGACGGCGCTCTTCCTGTTCCAGTTCGGTACCGGGCCGGTGAAGGGCTTCGCGGTCACGCTCATCATGGGCATCATCGCGTCGATGATCACCGCCATTTTCGTGACCCGTACCTTCTTCATGATCTGGCTGAGCCGCCGGCCGGCCATGTCCACGCTGAGCATCTGACCATGCGACTCTTCGCGCACGCCAACTACGACTTTATCGGCTTCCGCTGGAAGGCGATCTGGGCGACCATCGTCATCGTGGTCGCCGGCCTCGCCTTTCTTGCCGTGAACGGCTTGAACTACAGCATCGAGTTCACCGGCGGCACGATGATCCGGATCACGACGGCGGCGCCGGTGGATGTCGGCCGGCTGCGCGCCGGGCTCGACCAGGCCGGCATCCACAACGCCGAGATCACCTCGTTCGGCAGCAATCAGGAGTATGCCATCCGGGCGCGGGTGTTCAAGCCGGGCACCGACCCCAACGACACCCAGGCGACGGCCGACGCCGTCACCGCCGCGCTCAACGGGCTCCTGGGCAAGGGCAACTACACCGCCGGCGCGAGCGAGGCGGTAGGCCCCAAGGTGGGCGGCGAGCTGCGGCAGAAGGCGTTCCTGGCGATTTTTCTGTCGTTCTTCGCCGTGCTGGCCTATCTGGCCTACCGCTTCGAGTGGCGCTTCGGCCTGGCGGCGGTCATCGCCACCGCGCACGACATCGTCACCACCATCGCCTTCATCAGCGTGATGCGGCTGGAGGTGAGCCTGGTGGTGGTGGCGGCGCTGCTCTCCATGGTGGGGTACTCGCTCAACGATACCATCATCATTTTCGACCGGGTGCGGGAAAACCTGCACAAGCTCCGGCGGGAGAGTTTCACCGAAATCCTGAACCGGTCGATCAACGAGACCCTGCCGCGCAGCGTGCTGACCCACGGCACCACCCTGGCCACGCTGACCGCGCTGACCATCTTCGGGGGCGAAGTGATCCGGCCCTTTGCGCTGGTGATGCTCTTCGGCGTCTTCACCGGCACCTTCAGCTCCATCTATATCGCCTCGCCGGTCCTCATGTGGATCGAGCGCCGCTGGCCCGGCGCCGATGTCCGCGGCGTGCGAACGGCGAAGGCGCCGCAGGGCCGCAAGGTACAGCCGGTCGCCTGAGGCGGGGGCCGCCGGCGTGCTGGTGGACACCCACTGCCATCTGGCCGATGCCGCCTTTGCCGCGGATCTCGATGACGTGCTCGCCCGGGCCCTGGAAGCCGGGGTCGGGCACGTTGTCGTGATCGGGGAGTCGCCCGCCGCGTTCGAACGCGCCCGGGAGCTGGCCGCGCGCCACCGGGGGCTCTCCCTGGCCACCGGGATTCATCCCCACGATGCCGCCACCTGGACCGCCGACAGCGCCACCTGGCTGGCGCAGGCGCTGGGCCACCCCGCCATCGTGGCCCTGGGCGAGATCGGGCTGGACTACCACTACGACCATGCTCCCCGGCCGCTGCAGCGCCAGGTCTTCGCCCGGCAACTGGCGCTCGCCGCCGAACGGCGCCTGCCCGTCGTCGTTCACGCCCGCGAGGCGGATGAAGACGTGGCGGCGGCCCTGCGCCAGGCCGGAGGCATCACCGCGGTCCTGCACTCCTTCAGCTCCGGACCGTCGCTGCTGGAGGCCGCGCTGGCCCGGGGTGATTACGTCTCCTTCAGCGGCATGGCCACCTTCCGCAACTGGACGCTGGACGATGCGGTGCGCGCCGTTCCGCTGGACCGGTTGCTGCTGGAGACCGACGCGCCCTACCTTGCGCCGGTCCCGCACCGGGGCCGACGGAACGAACCGGCATGGGTGCGCGACACGGGGGCCCGGGTGGCGGCGGTGCGGGGCATGACCCTGGAAGACCTGGCCGCGGCGACAACCGAGAATGCCGCGCGGGTGTTTGGAGAGCGGGTTCGACCCCATCCGGTGAGCGGTGAACGGTAAGCAGCGAGCGGGATCCTCCCCGCTTACCGCTCACCGCTCACCGCTCACCCTCTCATAACCGGAGGAGTAGCACCTTGGCTTCTATCCCGTCCGATATCGCTATCGCGCAGGCCGCGACGCTGCGGCCCATCGCCGACGTGGCCGCCGAGCTGGACCTGGGGCCCGACGACATCCTGCCCTATGGCCGCTACAAGGCCAAGATCGCCCCCGAGGTCATGGCGCGCTCGAAGGCCCGCGGCCGGCTGGTGCTGGTGACGGGGATCAACCCCACGCCGGCCGGCGAGGGAAAGTCGACCTGCGCCGTGGGCGTGGCCCAGGCGTTGCGCCGGATGGGCAAGCGCACGGTGCTGTGCCTGCGGGAGCCGTCGCTGGGGCCGGTCTTCGGCGTGAAGGGCGGCGCGGCGGGCGGCGGGTATGCCCAGGTGGTGCCGATGGACGAGATCAACCTGCATTTCACCGGCGACTTTCACGCGATCACCTCCGCCCACAACCTGCTCTCGGCGCTGCTGGACAATCATATCTACCAGGGCAACGGCCGGGCGCTGGACCAGCGGCGTATCACCTGGCCCCGGACCATCGACATGAACGACCGGGCCCTGCGCCACATCGTGGTGGGCCTGGGCGGTCTCAACGGGGGCCCCCCGCGCGAGGACCGGTTCGTCATCGTGCCGGGCAGCGAGATCATGGCGATCCTCTGCCTGGCCACCAACCTGACCGACCTGGAGCGGCGGATCGCGCGGATCGTGGTGGGCCTCACCCGGGAGAAAAAGGCGGTAACCGCCGGCGATCTCAAGGCGGCCGGCGCCATGACGCTGCTGCTCAAGGACGCCATGCTGCCCAACCTGGTGCAGACGCTGGAGGGCGGCCCCGCGCTGGTGCATGGCGGCCCCTTCGGCAACATCGCCCATGGCTGCAATTCGCTGGTCGCGACCCGCCTGGGCCTGGGGCTGGGCGATATCGTAGTGACCGAGGCCGGCTTCGGCGCCGATCTCGGGGCGGAGAAGTTCTTTGATATCAAGTGCCGGGCGGGCGATCTGCGGCCCGAGGCGGCGATCGTCGTGGCCACCGTACGGGCGCTCAAGATGCATGGCGGCGTCAAGAAGGATGCGCTGGCGACCCCCGACGTGGCGGCGCTGCGCCGCGGGCTGGTGAATCTCCAGGGGCACGTGGAGAACGTCCAGAAGTACGGCGTGCCGACGGTGGTGGCGGTCAACCGGTTCATTACCGACAGTCCGGAAGAGCTGCGCGTCATCGAGGACGCGGCCCGGGGCTGGGGATCGCGCGCCGCGTTGTGCGACGTGTGGGAGAAGGGCGGGGAAGGCGGGATCGCCGTCGCGGAAGAGGTACTCGCCGTCCTGGACGAGGGAAAGGCGAACTTCCGGCCCATCTACGACGCGGCCAGGCCCATCAAGGAGAAGATCGAGACCGTGGCGCGGGAAATCTACGGGGCGGACGGCGTGGACTACACCACCGCCGCCGAACGGTCCATCGCGCAGTGCGAAGCCATCGGCCTGGCGGACACGCCGGTCTGCATCGCCAAGACCCAGTATTCGTTCAGCGACGACCCGGCCAGGCTGGGCCGGCCCAGCGGGTTCCGCATCACTATTCGCGATGTGTCGCCCTCGGCCGGCGCGGGGTTCGTGGTCGCGCTGGCCGGCGACATCATGACCATGCCGGGGCTCTCCCGGGCGCCGGCGGCGGAAAGCATCCGGGTGAACGCCGACGGCAGTATCGAGGGGCTGTTCTAGCCGGCGGCCGCCTCCCGCCAATGAAACCCGAGAATCACCGGAGCCGAGCCATGGATTTTGTTCATACCGACAATGCCCCCCGCGCCATCGGGCCCTACAGCCAGGCGGTGGTGGTGGAGAATACCATCTACACCGCGGGACAGATCGCGCTCGATCCCGCCAGCGGTCAGGTGGTGGAAGGCGGCATCCGGGAGCAGACCGTGCGGGTGCTGGAGAACCTCCGCGCCGTGTTGCGGGCAGCCGGGACCGACCTCGGCAGGGTGGTCAAGACCACCGTGTTTCTGGCCGATATGGCGGACTTCGCCGAGATGAACGACATCTACGCCCAGGCATTCGGGAGCCACAAGCCGGCCCGGAGCACGGTGGCCGTGGCGGGGCTGCCGCGGGGCGTGCGGGTCGAGATCGACGTGGTGGCGGTGCGGTAGGCGCGAGGCATGCCTCGCCCCTGCCGCACCGCCACCGGTGCACCAGGGGGGCGGATCGGGCCTGGTGGTCCGGCCGGACTTCAAATCCGCGACGGAGGCGCCTTGGGCGACTCCGGTGGGTTCGATTCCCACACGCTCCCGTCATGTCCACCACCCTGCTTGCCAACCCCGCCGCCGGCGGTGGCCGCTGCCGGCGTGCGCTGCCCGGGGTGGCGGCGGCGGCCCGGGCCCAGTTCGGCGCCGTAGAGATCCTCGAAACCGCCGCGCCGGGCGAGGCGGTGGCGCGGGCGCGGGAGGCGGCCCAGTCGGGCGCCGGCCGCCTGCTGGTCCTGGGAGGCGACGGCACGGTCCACGAGGCCGCCAACGGGCTGCTCACCAGCGGCGTAGAGGCCCTGCCGGCGCTGGGGGTGGTGCCCATCGGATCGGGCAATGATTTCGCCCGTATGGCCGGCACCGCCGGGCTGCGCCCGGCGGAGGCGCTGCGCCGGCTGGCAGCCGCGGCGGTGGTTCGTTTCGACGTGGGCCGGGCCTGGGACGAGTACTTCGTCAACTCGCTGGGAGTGGGGCTCGACGCCGAGGTGGCCAGCCATGTCCCCGCGTTCCGGCGGCTGCCCGGCCCCCTGGTGTATCTTGCCGCGCTGGCGCGCGCCTATCGCCACTACAGGCCTGCGGTATTCACGATCGGACTGAACGGCAAGGTCGTCACCGCGCCGGTCACCTGTATCGAGATCGGTATCGGGAAATCCTGCGGCGGAGGATTTTATCTTACGCCCCAGGCACAGCCGGATGACGGCCTCTTCGATATCTGCCTGGTGCGTCCGCTCTCACATCTGGGATTCATGCTCAAGATGCCGCTGGCGCTGGGAGGGTGGCATACCGGCTTGCGGGAGGTCACGATGTCCCGGGCGAACGCGCTGACGCTGCGCAGCACCGGGGGGCCCATACTGGCCCACCTGGACGGCGAGGTCCGCCGGCCCGGCGCTTCGGAGCTGGCCATCACCCTGGAGCCGGCGCGCCTGCCGGTGCTGCGGGTGGCGCGATGAACCGGCTCGCCACCACGGCCGGGGTGCTCTGTGCCATGGTCCTGGCGCCCCGGCTGGCGGCGCAGGTGCCCGACAGCCTGCGCATGAATCCGGTGCCCCCGCGCCCCGACACCGTACGCGTGGTGCCGGAAACGCCGGCCCGGGACACCAGCCTGGTGCGCCGCCCCCCCGTGGGCCCGATCGGCGCGCTGTGGCGCTCCTTTCTGATCCCCGGGTGGGGACAGGCCAAACTGGGACGGAAGCTCACCGGCGGCATCTTTGTCGCCTGGGAGGGTGTCACCCTGGGAATGACGCTCAAGACCTCGCATGAGCTGAGCTATCTGGAGCGTACCGGATCGGGGCGGGTGGCCGCCAAGCGATCGGAACGGGAAGACTGGCTCATCCTGCTGGCCTTCAACCATCTCATGTCGGGACTCGAAGCCTACGTGTCGGCGCACCTCTGGGACTTCCCCCAGGACCTGAGCGTGCGGGCGGTGCCCGGCGGGCTGGTGGGGCAGGTCTCGCTGCCGCATCTGCGATGAACCCGGCACCCATCGGCATCTTCGACTCGGGCATCGGCGGGTTGACGGTGGCGCGTGCCATCTACGACCGGCTGCCCGGCGAGTCGACCATCTACTACGGCGACACTGCCCGGGTTCCGTACGGTCCCAAGTCGCCCGATACCGTTCGGCGCTACAGCCTGGAGATTCTGCACTGGCTCCTGGGCGAGGGGGTGAAGGCGGTCGTGATCGCCTGTAACACCAGCACCGCCCATGCGCTGGACGCGCTGCGGGCCGCCTCGCCGGTTCCCGTGGTCGGGGTCATCGAGCCGGGGCGAGGGCGGCGGTGGCCGCGGCGGCAGTGGCCGCACCGGAAGGGCGGCGGGTGGTCGGGGTGATCGGGACCGCCGGCACCATTCACAGCAACGCCTACGGCCGGGCGATCCATGCCCTGGATGCTTCCATCCGGGTGGAGCAGCAGGCCTGCCCCCTGTTCGTGCCCCTGGTGGAGGAGGGCTGGTTCGACCATCCGGCGGCGGCGCTCATCGCCGATGAATACCTGCGGCCGTTGCGCGATGCCGGCATCCAGGTCCTGGTGCTGGGCTGCACCCACTACCCGTTGTTGAAGCCGCTCCTGCGGCGGACACTGGGGCCGGCGGTGGCCCTGATCGACAGCGCCGAGCAGACCGCGCTGGCGCTGGAAGGGGTGCTGGGGGAACGCGGCCTGGCCGGTCCGCCTGGCTCGGGGGCCACCCATCGGTTCGTGGTGAGCGACGACGAGCCGCGCTTCCGCCAGGTGGCGCGCGATTCATGGCGAAACGGCTGACCAGGCGGAGGTGGTGGCGCTGGGGTGAGCGGTGAGCGGTGAGCGTAGCGGTGAACAGGGAGACTCCCGCTCACTGCTTACTGCTCACCGCCCCGAAAGACCGAAGCTCCGCCCCTGTTTCGGTCGCCACCGCATAGCGAACCATCCAGCCCGGCGCCGGGATCCGATCTACCGCCGTGGAACGGTTTCGTCGAGGGCGGATGATGGGTATGGCCCATCACGATGAGACCCAGCCCCGGCTCCTCGGCCAGCGCGCTCGGCCCAGACCCGCTGGCGCCCGGCTGCCTCGGCGATCGTCGCCGGATCACGGGT
>CAVZZO010000003.1:60000-1820781 GCA_963779755.1 uncultured Gemmatimonadales bacterium | reverse complement strand
GGATTCAGGATTGGGGATTGGCGGAGTGGGGGTCTTGTCTCAGCGTGCCTGCAATATGTGAGCTGACCCCACTTTCGTGGACACGCTCCTAAGCTTCCTGCGCCTGCCGTTCATACTCCATCGGGCTGCGATACCCCAGGGTCGAGTGTCGCCGCACCGGGTTGTAGAAGCGCTCGATGTAGTCGAAGATATCCGCGCGGGCAGCGGCACGGGTCCGGTAAGTCCGGCGGCTGGTCCGTTCCGTCTTGAGCGAGGAGAAGAAGCTCTCCACCGCCGAGTTGTCCCAGACGTTGCCGGCCCGACTCATGCTACAAGTGATGCCCAGCTCCCCGAGGAGGTGCTGGAAGTGTTCCGACGTGTACTGCCCAGGTTCAATCGGTCGTCGCAACGGTCGTTGTCACTGCAGATCGTAGCAGGGTGGCGAAGGCTTCGGCAGGGGTACGCCAGTCCAAGGTCTTCCGCGGACGCGCGTTGAGGGCGAGCGCGACCGCATCGAGGATCGCGGCGCGGTGGACGCTGAGGTCGGTCCCTTTCGGGAAGAACTGCCGCAGCAGCCCGTTCGTGTTCTCGTTGGTTCCGCGCTGCCACGGGCTGTGCGGATCACAGAAGTAGACCGCGAGGCCGGTGTCGATCCGGAGCTGGGCGTGCTCGGCCATCTCAGCGCCTTGATCCCACGTGAGCGAGCGCCAAAGCTGGCGCGGCACCGTGCGCATCGTGCGGACGATCGCGTCCCGCACGGCGGTGGCACCGTGCCCCGCTAGGGGCGGGCCGTTCCGCGTGTCGGTCGTCCGGGCGCCCGTGGCGTGTGTCGCCATACGCGGCAGGTGCAGCAGCACGGTGAAGCGGGTGGTACGCTCGACGAGCGTGCCGATGGCCGAGCTGCCGAGCCCGAGGATCAGGTCGCCTTCCCAATGCCCTGGAACCGCACGATCCTCAACTTCCGCCGGGCGCTCGGCGATCCGCAGCTCCGGCGTGACAAAGCGCTTGCCCCGGCCGCGCGTGCGGGCTCGCGGGACCCGCAAGGCTCGCCCCGTGCGCAGGTACGCGGTGAGTTCCCGACGGAGCGCACCACGGCCCTGCACGTAGAGGGCCTGGTAAATCGCCTCGTGGCTGATGCGCATCGTCGGATCGTCTGGATAGTCGAGGGGGAGCCGGTGCGCGATCTGCTCGGGGCTCCACGCGCGCCCCCAGCGCCGGTGCTGGCGACGCCCGTGCCGCCGACCCTTCCACGGCACCGCCGGCCCGTGGATCGGCACGCCGTCGGGGAATGCAATTACTCCCGCCAGCCGCTCCTGCACATACTGCTGCAGCCGCGGATCGATTGCCAGCTTTGCCGCCTTTGGTCGACAGGCCGCACGATCGGCGTGCCACTGCGCCGTGGTGGCGCGGTAATCGAGCGCGCCGCTGCGCGTGGCCGCGTTGCGGCGCAACTCGCGCGAGATCGTCGACGGCGCGCGATGGAGCCAACGGGCACACTCGCGCACGCCGAGTCGCTGGGCCCTGAGGAGGGCGAGCTGCTCGCGCTCCGCGAACGAGAGGTAGCGCCCCGAGAGCGGTGGCGCCCCCGGGGCCAGATGCGAGGGAGGCATCCCTCCAGCTTGGCGGAACCAGCGCACTCCCACCACCCACGACACGCGGGCGTCGGCGACCGCCACCGCGGGATACTCGCCCCGTGCGATCGCCGCCCAGAACACCCGCCGGTCCTCACGCCGCCCCACTGGCGGGCGCCCGGGCGAGCGCACCTTGGCTCGCCCCGACCGATCGCTCCTTCGACGCTTCGGTACTCCCATCGCAACCTCCACAGAGTGGGTGTTGCGACGACCACTTGAATCCGCCCTGACTGCCCCGATCCGAATGGTGCAGGACTGTCCGGCTGGCTCCCCGGCGCCACACGGCCATCACGAGCGCGTCGGTCACCAGCTGGGTGGTCATGGCCGACTGCATCGCCCACCCGACGATGCGACGGGAGAAGAGGTCCAGCACCACCGCCACAAAGAGCCAGCCCTCCGCCGTCCAGACGTAGGTGAAGTCCGCCACCCACTTCTGATTCGGTCCGGGGGCCGCGAAGTCCCGCGCCAGCACATTGGCCGCCGGAATCCCCGCCGGGCCGGCCAGTGTGCTGGGCCGGTGACGCCGGCGGGGACGAGCGCGCAGCCCCGCCAGGCGCATCCGCCGCGCGATCCGATGCCGCCCGGCCTCGAGCCCCGCCGCGAGCACATCATACCAGACCCGGCGGGCGCCGTAGGTGCGATCACTCGCCTCGAAGCTGCGACGCACCACCTGGTCGAGCCGAGCGTTCGCGAGGGCCCGGGCGCTCTGGGGCCGATCCCGCCAGGCGTAGAACCCGCTCCGGGCGACACCGAGCGCCCCGCACATCAGATCCACCGGCCAGATTCCTCGGTGTGCTGCCACGAAGCCGTACTTCACATCGACTCCTTGGCAAAGAAGGCCGCGGCTTTTTTTAGGACGTCGCGCTCCTGGCGCAGCTTGGCGACCTCGCGCCGGAGCCGGGTGAGTTCGGCGGCGTCCGGGCGCTGGATCCCTTCGCCGGGGAAGGCCTGCTGCGGGTCCGCCCGAAACTCCCGCACCCATTTACGCAGGGTGTTGAGGTGCACGCCCAGATCACGGGCGGCCTGGGCCATCGAGACCCGGCGCTCCGTTACCAGCCGTACCGCTTCGATCTTATACTCCCGCGTGTACCGTCGTCGCATTCCCATGCTGACCTCCCGTCTGCGGTAAGACACCTAAACCTAGTGTCCACCGAACCGGGGTCAGCTCAATGGACCGTGCGAGCGCCTGTGTTACAGGCTGGCGATAACATGGGACCGAAGCCCAGGACAGTATTCACGTCGTGATAATTGCTATTTATGTCGTGAATAGGTTCCTGATCTATCTGGTGCACCAGAACGAGGTGTTAACTGAGAGGGAGTTAGTCAGCTGGCCATGGTGGTTCACTCCCTTGGCGGCTTAATGCTGGTGTCCCTAGCGGGATGGCGCTTGGCGGATAGGTTGTCTGGGTGAGAACTGCGCCCATTCAATGGTTTGAACGGCAGATCGCACAGGGGTATCTCAAGTATGCGTTACGGCCATCGCGACCCATTGGACGGACAGTTTCCCAAGCGAGCGCGCCGTTCAGAGTTCGATGCCAGTTTCGCAGGAGCCCTGGTCCTCGCCTTTGCTTTTCGCGAAATTCACGGAACATGCTTCAAATGCTCTCCCCTAACTGAGATTCAGGCGTGCTTCCGTTCCACATCGCCGTGAGTCAACCGTGAGATTCGTTGATCTTTTCGCTGGATTGGGAGGATTCCATCTAGCACTCACTTCGCTAGGTCATAAGTGCGTGTTTGCGTCGGAGATAGATGATGAGTTGCGAGCTCTCTATCTCAAGAATTTCCCGAGCATGCATGGGCGGGTATTCGGTGACATACGACTACATCGACACGCTGTCCCCGCGCACGACATCCTCTGTGCAGGTTTTCCTTGCCAACCGTTCTCAAAATCAGGAGCGCAGAGTGGGATGCGGGATCGTACGCGGGGCACCCTCTTTCATGAGATTGTGGCGATTCTCTCTGAACACCGTCCGCGCTTTGTAATCCTCGAGAACGTCGGCAATTTCGAACGCCACAACAACGGAAGGACCTGGAGAATTGTTCAAGACAGCCTGAATGCCTTGGGGTATCATGTGAGAGGCACTACGCACATTGCTTCCGGTGGCCACGGGTTGGTATCGCCGCATCATTTAGGGTATCCCCATTCGCGGGAACGATTCTTTATCGTCGCGTCCCGCACCACTATCCATACTGATCCTTTCCCGACTCGTCAGCGAAAGCGACGCACTAGCATCAATACGATCCTACAGAGAAATTCAGATCTGAGCCCGCTGGATCGACGTGAGACGCGCCTGAGCGTAGCGCAATTCAAGTGCATAGAACACTGGAATGCATTTCTGTCCTATATCCCCCAGAGAATCCCACTTCCTTCTTTTCCAATCTGGGCGGATGAACTCTGGTCGACCTATCCGTTTATAGAGCAGACCCCATTTGCAGCTTCAGAATACAGCTCAAAGCAGGCTCGGTCGCGAGTCGGTCAGAGCAAGAATGGTGGCAGCCAATCCTCACTCTTGCCAGCCTATGCTCGCTCAGCAGTGTCTCGCTTTCCCGAATGGAAGATCAACTTTATCAAGAAGAACCGTGAATGGCTTGGCGGTATCGATAAGTATCTTCCTCGGCGCTGGATTCGCGAGCTTCGATTATACCCGCCGTCATTGCGCAAGTTGGAGTGGAACTGCAAGGGGGAGGATCGGAATCTCTGGCGTCATATATTGCAGTTTAGGCCCTCCGGACTCCGTGCGAAAAGAGCTACGAGCGTTCCAGCGCTTGTAGCGATGACAACAACCCAGATCCCGATCATAGGTCCGAAAAGGCGCTTCATTTCACGAATCGAAGGCCTCCGACTGCAAGGTTTTCCGGATAGTCACCTCCTTCCAAAGGCTCGTGACCGCGCGTTTGCGGCCCTGGGTAATGCGGTCCACGTTGGTGTAGTGACAGCTATTGCTCAGGAGTTGCTTGCAGGTCCGCGCTAGAGGACGAAGGTCGAATTCTCAGCGATGGGAGGACACGTGTCGGGGAAAACAGTCAATATACGTCCTGGCGTAAGTGTACTGGGCCTCCTTAAGAACCTGAACTATCGACCGTGGTTTGCTCTTGCAGAATTTGTGGACAATGCCATCCAGAGCTTCCTGGACCATAGGGATGCTCTGGCGGCCATTGAAGCCCACCCTGTTCTTCATGTTGCACTGGAGAGAGACGATGCCAACGGTGGGGCAATCGTGATCCGAGACGATGCCGCGGGAATAAGATCGGAGGACTTCCCACGCGCGTTCCGACCCGCGGCTATTCCCCCGGATAGGCACGGTCTCTCGGAGTTTGGAATGGGAATGAAGAGCGCTGCATGTTGGTTCAGCCCGTACTGGATTGTCAGGACTACTGCGTTCGGTGATCCGGTTGAGCGAGAAATAACATTTGATATCGACAAGATTGTGCATGACAATATTGAAGAGTTGCAGATCAACGAGCGTCCGATAGAGCCCATGACGCATTTCACGGAGATAACCCTAACGCGGCTGCATGAGAAGCCTGTGGGTCGAACAGTGGGTAAGATCAAGGCTCACCTCGCAGAGATCTATAGAGTGTTCACACGTGAGGGGACGCTTGAGTTGATGCTGGACGGTTCAAGGTTGGAGTATCAAGAACCTGAAGCCCTTCAAGCACCGGAGTATAACGACGCCAACCAGCCCGTCGGTGACCCAAGAGAGTGGCTAAAGGAAATCGATTTCGATTTCGGTGAGGGTCTGAGGGCTAACGGTTTCGCTGGGTTAAGGGCAACGGCGAGCACAACCGAGGCCGGGTTCTCATTATTTCGGCGTAAACGCTTGATCGTAGGTAGTTCGGACGAGAAATATCGGCCTCAGCGTTTGGTCGGTACTCCGAACACGTACCCGGCGCAGCGTGTGTTTGGCGAACTCCATCTAGAAGGTTTTGATGTCACACACACAAAAGACGGGTTCAAATGGGATGAAGCAGAAGAGCCTTTTCTGGACCTCTTGAAGGAGGAACTTGATAAGCCACCCCTGAGGCTTCTGCGGCAGGCCAACAACTTCAGGGCAAAACAGAATCGAAGAGATCTCAAGCGCGCAGCTGCACAGGTCGGTAATCGAACGGCCAAAGCCTTGGAAAAGGGTGGTAGGGAACTAATTACGCACCTGAGTTCCCAGAATACACCTCAGGTGCCCGTTGCACTACCCGCGGCAGAAGAACTCGACAGGCGGGTTATTGATCTAAGTCTTGAAGGCGAGGACTGGAGGATACTCCTCGAACTGTCTAATGACCCTGCAGTCGGTGATTGGCTAAGCCTTGCAGAATCAAGGACATCAACTCTGCCCGCCGGTCGCTCACGAGAGTCCGTGGGCTTGCGCTTGAACTTGGCTCATCCCTTCATGCAGCGTTTTGCCGGATCGGATCCGGAGCGCATAGAGCCTCTCTTACGAGTGGCTGCTGCAATTGGATTGGCTGAGAAGTTGGCCAGGCGGGGGGGGATACTTGGAGCGGGTGCAGTACGTGCCAAGCTGAATCGAGTCTCTCCGTGAAGCTTTAGCCATTCTATAGGAGCCGGACGGCCGCGTCTAGCGAGAGAATCACGCCGAGAAGCAAACTTCGGAGGGAACGTGACCTACCCCGACCCATTGCCCCTTGGAATTGCTGAAATCCTCCAGGGTCGTAATCTCGCGATTGGCCCTAGCCACCGATGGGAGCCGGTGATTGGCGAAGAGGCTGCTTTGGTGGTGCGGCGTCAGTTGGCGACAAGCGAAGAACAGGCTGAGGTACTCGCGTCCGCAAGGGATGTTCTTGCGACTTGTCTGCCGGCTGCCACCGAGGGTGGTACCCACACCGGCCTAGTAATGGGATATGTACAGAGCGGTAAGACTCTGTCGTTTACAACAGTGGCGGCGCTGGCTCACGACAATGCCTTTAGGCTTGTTATCGTGCTGTCAGGTGCAACGCGGGAGTTGGCCGATCAGTCGCGGGATAGACTCTTGGCAGACTTAGGAATTCTCGAACGGCCGTTCGCTCCTTGGCAACCATTTCACAACCCCCGAGTGGGTGAGGCAGAGGCAATTCGCAATACGCTTGCCACTTGGAGTGATCCAGTCGTACCTTCGAGCCAACGCCCGACAGTTCTTGTAACTCTGTTGAAGAACCATCAAAACCTGAGACATCTGACGGCCCTGCTCCAACAGCTAGGCAGTCATGTCGACGTCCCGGCTCTAATAATCGACGACGAGGCGGACCAGGCAAGCTTAAACAACCGCGTCAGGCAGGGGGAATTCAGCACTACCTACCAGCGCGTTCTTAACCTGAGAGCCAGACTCCCGCGCCACTCATATCTGCAGTATACCGCAACCCCTCAGGCCCCTCTGCTGATCAGTATCCTAGACGAACTGTCACCTCAATCGGCAGTAGTTCTCAACCCGGGGGCGGATTACGTGGGTGGTCGGGAACTCATGCCGCCACGATCTCCCTATGTGGAGGTCATTCCGGACAATGAAATACCTGATCGTGATCACCCATTCGATGATCCGCCTGAGACGTTGAAGCGGTCGCTGCGACTGTTTTTCATAGGGGTAGCTTCAGGATTCCTGCGTAGAGACGGCAGACCTCGAAATCGATCAATGATGGTGCACCCCTCTCGACTGGTTGCATCACATCAGCATTATACGAGATGGGTGCGTGCCATCCGTACCCTTTGGGTTGATACGTTGACCGGTCAGTTGGGACCGGAAGACCGGTCGTCTCTCTTGGACGAGTTCCGGCGAGAATGGCAAGACCTTCGGGCAACTGAAGCTGACCTTGAGAACTTTGAGGAACTTGCGCAATTCTTGCCGCATGCCTTGAGAGAAGCACGTATCCAAGAGGTGAACTCTCAGGCAGAAGTTCGGGGAATTCAGTGGGGCAGATGTTACGCTTGGATTCTCATTGGTGGCCAGGTCTTGGATAGAGGCTTCACAGTCGAAGGGCTCACGGTGAGCTATATGCCGAGGGGCCCTGGCGTAGGTAACGCTGACACCCTTCAACAGCGTGCCAGGTTCTTCGGCTATAAGAGGCCCTACCTGGGCTTCTGCAGGATATTTCTTGAAGCGGAGGTTCGTGATGCATATTGGGAGTATACTCGTCACGAGCAGGAGCTACGGGATCATCTTGCCGCATTCGCAGAAAGTGGTCGCCCACTGGCCGAGTTTCGACGTGTCTTCTTGCTTGATCCGACCTTGGAGCCGACACGACGTGCTGTCTTTGATACCGACTACCAACGCTTGCGCCTCCAGGGCGGTTGGCATGTACCACTGATCCCCCCTTCCAGTCAAGAAGTAGCAGAAAGCAACAGGAGGTTGGTATCAACTTTCATGCACCCCTTGGAGAGTGACCTTGTCCCATGGCCCGGTGACGACCGTCGCACGGAGATCCAGAGCCATTCCTACCTCCAAGGGATATCTCTAAAGGATATGTACGAGACCCTGCTGGCCGAGTATCGACCAGGGAATGATGCTGACACGGCTCGCTGGGTAATCATGCTGGCAGGCATCGCGGTCATTCTGACTGCGGAGCCAGGAGCGACGGCGACAATAGTCAGAATCAGCAATGGAAAAATCAGGACGCGATCCTGTGAGTCAACCACGCACCACATCTCCAACCTATTGCAGGGTGCCGCTCCCCCAAGGGATACCGCTACGACGCGTCAAGGCGAGATCTATCCGGGTGACCGCCAGATCTATACCGAGGACGAGGTGACCGTCCAGGTTCACACCATCACCTTCTTTCGAGGGCCAATTAGCGATGGTAGGTTGTTGATCAGGGAAGCGCCGATCCTTGCCGTTCATCTCCCGGAAGGCGTTATCGAACACATTCTGTTCCAGCCACAAGTCACCAATGATATTATCTGAGTTGTGGGATACGTTCGCTCGTATTCCTGAGCCAACAGATCCGGGCATCTTTTCCTGTACTGCCGTTGATGGGTTGGGTGACATCCTTTTGGGGAAAGACGCATCTGGTTCCCCTTGTATGCTATTGAAGAGGGACCCTGCTGGGGCTGTCTTGGACACGGCCCCATTTGACATCTCGCTTAGACATCTCGTTGTGAATCAGCGGATGCGTTGTAGGGTCGTTCTTGATTCCTCGAGCACGGAGGACGACTTTACGCTTATTCGCTGCGTAGACGCCTCAGAAGAGTTGATGAGGTACTTCGTTTCTGTACTCTCCAGTGTGTTACAGAACGCGCGAGTAGGCGAGTTGCGAGGTGGGATAGTTCGTATCCTAACGCAATTAATGGAATTGTTTTCTGCTCTAGAGAGCCCAGGAACTGGTACAGTTGTGGGGCTTTGGGCTGAACTCTTTCTTGCAGTTTACTCAGTCGACCCTGCCGGAAGCCTGAGAGCTTGGCATGCTAAGCGAACCGAACGTTATGACTTCGCTTGTGGGTCAGAGAGAATTGATGCAAAGAGCTCGGTTCGCGGAGTGCGAGAACACCACTTTTCATATGAACAGGTGTCTCCCCCCGAAGGAGCCAGTGTAGTAATTGCATCCGTTATTACACAACCATCCGCCGGTGGGAAGAGTCTAGGGCAGCTGTGGGATGAGGCGCGCCTTGTTGTTAGGGGCGACTCGGATCTTTCAGGGCGGGTGGAGAGAGTCTGTGCTCAGACCCTGGGTGTCGGTTGGGAAGTTGCAAGGAAGACAGCATTTGATCTCGAGATGGCGCGCCACAGCTTGGCATTCTATGCCGCTACAGATATTCCGAGCATTCGAGGCCCGCTTCCGCACGGAGTCAGTAAAGTCTCGTTTGTGTCTAGCCTCGAACATGTCGCCCCATTAAGGCCAAGTGATTGGAGGCTAGCTGGCCCACTGTGCAGCGGGATTGTTCATAGAAGGTAGATCTACCGTGGTCAGCGTTTGCGCTCGCAGGTCGCCGTTGTTCACTTCCGGCTAAGCCAAACTACCGCCAGGCGCAAAGTATGGCTTAACCGCTAAGCCATACTACCAGAAATATCGAAGTTCCTCGCTCCTCGGCTCCCGCTCGCCATCCTGTTCCTCGCCGTTCTCACCATCCGGGTCGAGGACCGCGGCACCCGGAGCATCGTCTCCTCGGGCGAGCAGCGGGAGTATCTCCTCCACCTGTCGCCGAGTTACGACTCCATCCGCCCGGTGCCGCTGGTCATCAGCATGCATGCCGGCGCCACCTGGCCCGCCCAGCAGATGCACCTGACCCACTGGAACCGGCTGGCCGACGAGCAGGGCTTCATTGTGGTGTATCCCGCCGGCACGCCGCAGTTCCTGGGGGTGGCGAGGATCTGGAACACGTTCAATGCCGCCGCGGCGCTGGAGCGGGACATCCGCTTCATCGCCGACCTGATCGACACGCTGCAGTCGGCCTACACCATCGACTCGACCCGGATCTACGCCAACGGGATCTCCAACGGCGGCGGGATGGCGTACGTACTCTCCTGCACCATGGCCGGCCGGATTGCGGCGGTGGGGATGGTGGCCCCGGCCCAGGCGTTGCCTGCCGACTGGTGCAGGAGCACCCGGCCAACACCGGTGATCGCCTTCCACGGCACCGCCGACCCGATGGTGCCCTACGCCGGCGGCCCGCTGGGCGATCCGTTCAATCCGGTGAAGCCGGTGTTCCCCGCCATCCGCGACTTCATGGCGAGCTGGGCCGCGAGAAACGGCTGCGGGGAGACGCCGGCCGAATCTACCGTAGCCCCGGACGTCTCACGCCTGGAATACACGGGCTGCGAGGGCGACGCGGCCGTGGTGCTCAATACCATCCAGAACGGCGGCCACACCTGGCCCCCGCGGGAAACCAATGCCGGAGTGGTACGTGGGACACACCAGCGCGAGTATTGACGCGAGGCGGGAGATGTGGGCGTTCTTCGAAGCCCACTCGCTTCCTCAAGAAACCGCGACACGGAGGCACGAAGTCACGGAAGTCTCCCGGAGATAGACGAGGCATTGCGCAGGGAGCGAGGCTGCTTGACTTCGACGGTGAGGGGCGGTACCGTCCTTCAGCCTGTCCGCCGACCTGATGAGTCCCCGCCCCGTCGCCGGCAGTCCACTGCGCCGTCCGCGCACAAGGCCCCATGTTCATCTCCGTGGCAGCTCTGCTGTCCCTGTTCCTCGCGGCTGGTCCGCAGGCACAGGGCCCCGCGATCCAGAGCCCCGACTCCGCGGCACTTTCTTCCGATCCGCGGGTGAAGTGGCTGCGAACCCACGCCGTCCAGGTCCGCACCGTTGACCCGGCCGACCGGGACTATCGCGATCTTCAGCCGCTCAAGGCAATGATCGGCGACTCACGGATCGTCATGCTCGGCGAGATCAGCCACGGCGACGGCACGACCATGCTGGCCAAGTCGCGGCTGGTGCAGTTCCTCCACGAGCAGATGGGTTTCGACGTGCTGGTCTTCGAGAGCCCCTTCTACGATATGGCGAAGGTGTGGGAGTCGATCGCCCGGGGTGAGGAGCCCCGTGCGGCGGTGCAGCGCGGGATGTTCCCGGTGTGGTCGCGCAGTCCCCAGGTCTACGAGCTGTTCGACTACATCGGACGCTCGGCGAGGTCCGCGCGTCCGCTGGAACTGGCCGGCTTCGACCTGCAGTTCACGTCGATCACGTCCCGGGGCCTGCTCAACGAGCTGGACACGCTCGTGGCCGGGCTCGGCATCACCTCCGACGTGACGACGCCGGGAACCGAAGCCAGGACGCTCGCCCTGAACCTGTTCGGGCACAAGTACGGCCCCAACGGGCTGCCGGCCCCGGACTCCGCCACGCGCAAGGCCTTCCATGACGGCCTCGAGCTGCTGCGGGACCGGCTGGCTGCGGCCACGACTCCTGGCAACGAAGCCCGGACGAGCTTCTGGCGACAGGTGGTTTTGAGCAGCCTCGAATCCTGTGGCGAGCTGACGTGGTGGGTACGGGAGCACGGTTTTCCGGGCACTCCCGACGAGCGCAACTGGACGGCGTTCAATCTGCGTGACCGGCAGGGCGCCGATAACCTGCTCTGGCTGACCGATCACCAGTACCGCGGCCGGAAGGTCATCGTCTGGGGAGCCTCCATGCACCTGGTGCGTCAGGCGTCAACCATCGAGGCCACCATCAACCCGGCCGAGCCACGCCAGAGCTATGCCGGTATCGCGACCGTAGGCGACGGAGTGTGGGGGAGGTCAGGCCGGCAAGCGTACACGATCGGCTTCACGTCCTATGAAGGGAGCCACGGCATCGGCGATCCGAAGGGCAACGATGGCAGCTTCCTGAGCGTCACGGAAAAAGACCAGGATCCCTCCATCGAGCTGGAGGAACTGCTCAACGCCGCTCGTTTCGATTACGCGCTGCTGGACTTTCGCACCCCCGCCGCCCAGGGCGGTTGGCTCAGGGAGCCCATCGTCAGCAGGCCGCTGGGGAACCAGGGCATGCGAGCCGTCTGGCCCGACGTGATGGATGCCATGTTCTTTATCCGGGTGATGGAGCCCAATCTCGCGGGAAACCCCGCGGCCCCATCCCGCTGAGCCGGGCGCCCAAGGCGGAGGTGTTCACCCCCGCCACCCTGCGTTCGCGCCTGTGACCTCCGGCGCCCTGATCGGGCGCGTCCCCGCGCCTGGCCGGTTGCCTCGACGTCCGGCGAACCGTCATGTTCACTCCAGGACCGGGGTCACCCTACCCGCACGCCGCCCGCTGCGCGACCGGCTGAGATACGGCAGGATGAACAGGTACAGGCCGGTGAGCAGGAGCAGGCCGAGCGCGACCAGCGCCAGAAGATAGACCCAGACGGGAGGCTGCCGTCCCCGCTCGACGATGTTGACGACGACGGCCACCGTAAAGGCCAGGGACAGCCAGCGGTGAATCTGCCGGACCCACTTGTTTCCGTTCATCGTGACCCTCCTCTGACCAAGTCCGTCGCCGCTTCGCCGCTCGGCAGGGCTATGCCGCCTCCACCAGGCGCTGCAGCTGATCAAACCATCCGTTCCAGCCCGCCTTCGACTGGGCCTGCGCCCGGCCGGTGAGGCCTTCGTGGGTCAGGGTCAGCTCGGTCCCGGTTCCCTGGGGTCGGAACTCCACCGTCACGACGCCCTTGTTGGCGTCGTCGCCCTCCATCGCCCAGGTGAACTGAAGCAGTGAGGGCTTTTTCACTCGCTGGAAGGTGCCGTAGAGCTTGATGGACATGCCGTTGTCCCAGCTCATCTGCACCAGCACCGCGCCGCCCTCGTGCACCTCCAGCGTGTGCACTTCAGTTCTGGCCCCGTGCCCGCCCATCCACTTCCCCATCTCCGCCGGGTTCTCGAACGCGGCGAACACCCGCTCCGGCGGCGCCTGGAAGGTCCGCGTGACTATGACTGCGTTGGAAACCGTCATTCGCCTTTCTCCTCTTCTCCGTCAACGATGTCGCCCAGCGCTACCAGACTTCCGGTCCAGAAGCCGCTGTAGAACGAGATCCAGTCTTCCACCTCTCGCAGCGGGCCCGGCCGCAGCCTGACCCGGGTTGACCTTCCTTCCGCCACCTTCTCCACCAGTCCGGCCTCTTCCAGCACGTGCAGGTGCTTGGAGACCGCCTGCTTGCTCATGGCGAACGGCTCCGCCAGGTCCTTGACCAGGGCACCCCCGCCGGCGAGCCGGCGCAGCATGCTGCGCCGGGTAGGGTCGGCGAGGGCATGAAATACCGAGTCGAGATGGGCTTTGGCGTCAACCATATGGTTTACGTTACCATGGCCGGGAAGATTTGTCAACCGGATGGTTGTCAGAGCGACGCAGGGCACCGGGGATACCCGGGCCTTTCCTGCTCAGGGAACCCTTGGTGGATCGGTTTCAGGGAGAGGGGCTAGACTACCGAGGTGCCGCGCCTCGATTGGGATCATCGCCAGGCCGCCCGATCGAGACCCATTCCTGCCAACCCGGAACCCCGGAGGCCTTATGCTGCTCGTTCGCGACATCATGTTCTGCAAGCCGGGCAAGGTGCGCCCGATGGTGGACAAGTTCCTGGCCATGAACAAGCTCGGTCCCAAGATGGGCATGCCGGCGATGCGGGTCATGACCGACTTCTCGGCCGAACGATTCTGGACCGTGGTGGCCGAAATAGAGGTGGAGAGCATGGATGAGTTCGAACGGATGATGCGGGGCGGCGGGCAGGATGAGGGCGTCATGAAGGAAATGGAGGCCATCATGAAGGACTATCATGACCTGGTGGAATCGGGCCGGCGCGAGGTGTACCGGCTGGAGAGCTGATGCGTGCTCTCTCCGCATCTGGCATAGCTGGTGGTTCGTCCGGCCGCCGGCGGTACGGCGGTACGGCGGTAGGTTCGCTCCGGGCCGCCAACTTACCATCCGCTTCATCGCCGACCTGGTAGACACGCTCCAGGCCGCCTACAAGATCGACTCGGCGCGGATCTACGCCAACGGGATCTCCAACGGCGGCGGGATGGCGTACGTGCTCTCCTGCACCATGGCCGGCCGGATCGCGGCGGTGGGGATGGTGGCCCCGGCGCAGGCGCTGCCGGCAGACTGGTGCAGAAGCACCCGGCCGGTGCCGGTGATCGCCTTCCACGGCACCGCCGACCCGATGGTGCCCTACGCCGGCGGCCGGCTGGGCGATCCGTTCAATCCGGTGAAGCCGGTGTTCCCCGCTATCCGCGACTTTATGGCGAGCTGGGCCGCGAGGAACAGCTGCGGGGAAAGCCCGGTCGAATCCACCCTGGCACCGGATGTCTCACGGCTGGAGTACGCCGATTGCTCCGAAGGCGCTTCCGTCGTGCTGAACACAATCGAGGGCGGCGGGCACACCTGGCCCGGCGGCAAGCCGATGCCGAAGTGGTATGTCGGCCGCACCAGCGCGAGCATCGACGCGACGCGGGAAATGTGGGTGTTCTTCGAAGCACGCTCGCTTCGTTAGGATCTGGCGATCTCGGGCAAGACTGCCTCCCCGTCGAATCTCTCCCGGATCTCCCGCGTAGAGTAGGACTGAGCTGAGCCACCTGTTTGGTGCATTTCGACACGTCCGGGGAGGCATCATGCGGCACGTGCGCGAGATACCGTCCTCTGCCGCGGCGGGGATGGCCCTTCTCTTCCTTCTTTCCCTTGTACCCGCCGGCGCCCGAGCCCAGCAGCCGGTGCGCCTCCTCCCGCTCCAGGCCGAGGTCGCCCTCGCCCTGAGCGCGGCGCCACCCAACCTGCGGGACGGCGCCGGCGTATGGGCGCTCCAGTCCAGCGGCTGGGTGGAAGTACGCAACTCGTCCAACGGCTTCACCTGCGCCGTGAACCGGGATCACCCGCTGGCCCGCAAACCCACCTGCTGGGACGCCGAGGGCACGGCGACCATCTTGCCGGTGGTGCGGCGCTGGGGCGAGCTGCTGCTGCAAGGCATCACCCCGGATTCCATCAGCAGGATCATCGCCCGGGGGTTCCGGGACGGCACCTACATCTCGCCCCGCCGCCCCGGTATCGCCTACATGCTGTCCGACAGCACCGAGCAGTACGTCTACCGGACCGGCAAGCTGGCGCCGTTCCCACCCCACGTGATGTTCTACGCGCCCAACCTCACCAACGAGGACATCGGCTACAACGGCGACTTTTCCAGCGGCCTGCCCTTCATCGCCTACCAGGGACCCCAGGCCTACATGATCATGCTGGCGTCGCCCGAGGTGTCGGTGGCGGCGTGGCTGAAGCGGCGGCGGGCGGATTCCCTGAGGAATGCGCCTGCGTCTTCCACCGCCGCTCCCTGCCGGGATCCCGCCTACCGGCAGTTCGATTTCTGGATCGGCCAATGGGATGTGGTGAACCGCCAGCGCCGCCCCCAGGGAACCGAATGGGGGATCACGGGGCATGCCACCGACCGGGTCTATCCGGTGGCGGACGGGTGCGGGATGGTGGAGCATTGGCTTGGCACCGCGGCCCAGGGCCAGGTACTCGGCTACAGTCTGCGGGTCTGGAATCCGCACAAGCACAAGTGGGACCTGGTGCTCCTCTGGCCTCGACCGGAGCAGCCCCGCTTCTTCACCCTGGAGGGCGACTTCCGCGACGGCCGGGGCGACTTCCTCCGCACCTTCACCGATACGGCCGGGAACCCGGTGCAGGTCCGTTTCAGCTTTTCTGACATCACGCCCAATTCCCTCCGCTGGAACGACGGCGTCTCCCGGGACAGAGGACAGACCTGGGCCGGCAGCTGGATCATGGAGTTCACCCGGAGGGACTCCCTGGCCGACCCGTTGCTGAACGGCCCCACCCAACTGCGGGACCGCTGCACATATCCTGAAATCCACGGGATGGACGCCTGGCTGGGCGAGTGGCAGGGAGAGGCGATCCTGGCCGCGGGAGATACGGTGCCCGCCCGGGCTCGATCCTACGAGATCCTGAATGGCTGCGGCCAGATGGATTTCCTCACCCTGGGCGAGGGGGCTCGGGCCGTGAAGGTCTACCGGGTCCGGACCTTCCAGCCCGATCTGCGCCGCTGGGTGGAGTACCGGCTCGACAACCGGCAGGGGATCATCGAGCGACTCGAGGGATCGGTGGACGGCACTACCGCCCTGCTGGAGACCACGGAAAGCGCCGACTCGACCAGCCGCCGGGTGCGGACTCGCTGGAGCCGGATAGCCGGAGATAGCGTGGAGTTCGAGACGGCCGTTCGATCCTCCTCGGGAGAGTGGGCGCCGCTCTGGACGGTCACCCTCCGGCGGAGGCCGTGAGGAACCTGCTGTTCCCCTGCTGCCAGAGGCTACTCCGCCGGCGCCGTCCGCTCGCTCGAACCCCGTCCCCACGCCGAGCGCAGGATCAGCCACCCCGCTACACCCGCCACCAGCGACGCCACCAGCACACTGGTCTTGACCAGCGCCAGCGTGGGCGGGTCCTGGAACGTGATGTCCGCCACGAAGAACGCGACGGTGAACCCGATGCCGCAGAGCACCGACGCGCCCACCAGCTGCTGCCAGGCGATCTCGTCGGGCTTGGTGGCGACGCCAAGCCGGGTCGCCAGCCAGGCGCCGAGCGAGATCCCCAGTGGTTTTCCCACGACCAGGCCCAGGAAGATGCCGAGGCTGATTGGCTGGAGCAGCTCCTGGACATGGAGCCGCAGCGCGATCCCCGCATTCGCGAAGGCGAACACCGGCAGCACCAGATAGGCCGACCACGGCTGCACGTTCCGGGTGAGCCGCTGCGCGGGAGACAGCAGGCGGTCAACCACCTCTTCCAGCGCACGCACGGCGGCCCGTGTATGTTGCCGGGCTCGGTTTTCCCATGGTGGGCGCCTCCATGCTCAGCTAGCAGGGACTGCGACTGTTCCAGCAGGGTGCCGGTATTGGGTGGCCGGCGGCTGGGGATCACGAACGCCATCAGCACGCCCGCCAGCGTCGGGTGGACGCCGGAGCCCAGCACCGCCAGCCAGAGGAGCACCCCAATCACGGCGTAGGGCAGCGTCCGGTACACCCGCGCGCGGTTGAGGCCAAGCGCCAGCAGCCACAGCGCGAGGGCAATGAGGAGCCGGGCGATCGCGACATGCCCGGTATAGAACACCGCGATGACCAGGAGCGAACCGACGTCGTCCACCACCGCCGCCGCGGCGACGAACACGCGCAACGGCCAGCGGCACGCGGGATCCCAGGATCGCCATGATGCCCAGGGCGAGTGCGGTGTCGGTCCCGATCGGGACGCCCCAGCCGTGGGCTGCGGGGTCGCCGTGATTGAAGAGGAGGTAGATGAGCCCGGGGAAGAGCATGCCCAGGAGCGCCGCCGCGATCGGCAGCGCCGCCCGGCGCGCGGTGCGCAGCTCGCCGGCGGTGATTTCCTGCCGGATCTCCAGCGCCACCACCAGGAAGAAGATGACGATGAGCCCGTCGTTGACCCACTCGCGCAGCGGGAGGGCCAGGTTCAGCCCGCCCATCCTGGTGCCGGCGACGGTGGCCCACAGGCGATGATAGCTGTCGCCCCAGGGCGAGTTCGCCCATCCCAGCGCCAGCAGGACAGCGAGCAGCATGAGCAACCCGCTCGAAATCGAGAGTCCGGCGAACTGCTGCGCGAGGAAGCGCAGCCGCCAGCCCAGCGGTTTGCGGATGGCCTCGAGTACGGACTCGGCATCCCAGGGACCGTCGTAGCGCCGGTCCTCCACGTAGAACGTCGGGGTCGCCCGGGCGCCGCTCCGGGCCGCGCTGTCCACATCTTCCCGGACGCGGTCCCCGAAGCGGTGGGTGTCGAGATCGCCGGTGAATCGCGCGACATCGAGGCCGATCGCGCCGGCGCCCGCGATCAGACCTTCCCGGTGAAGGTCGTTCTGGTGGGTGAAGAGCCAGTCGTGCATTTCCCAGAACTTGCCCTGCGCCGCCGCGGCTTCCGCCGCTTCCGCGGCAAGCTGGGCGTGGGGATGGATGCGGGGATGGGGCAGGTGGCGGAAGACATAGCGCAGCTGCCCCGGCAGGCGTTCGTCCCGCAGGCGGATGATGCCGCGATGCGCCCGGCCGCAGTAGGGGCACTCGTAATCGCCGAACTCGACCAGCGTGGCCGGCGCCTCCACCGGCCCCGAGATATGGTCCCGGGTGGTGTCGACCGGAGGGGACAGGCGGGGGCCGGGCGCGTCGCTGTGCATGGGACCGGAGATCCGGGGTGATGTCCCCGCGAATCTGGGATGACGCCTCGGCCAGGGTCAATCCTTGGTGGGGCAAGGCGGGCCGCTGTTCCTGGTGGCCGGCGGGCCGGGTATTGTTCCAGTATCGCCACCCACCGCGAGGGGGACTCATGCCGCTCAGCGAAGCACAACGCCGCCATTTCGAGCACCGGCTTCAGGAGGAACGCGATCGCCTGCGGCGCGACCTGGGCCTCGCCGTCGCCGACCAATCGGGAGCGGATGAGCAGGAACGCGCGGGCGACCTGTCCGCCTTCCCGTCTCACATGGCCGACCGGGGGACCGACACGTTCGAGGACGAGGTGGAAACGGCCAATGCCGACCGCATGTCGCGCGAGCTGGACGAGATCGATGCGGCGCTGGACCGGCTGTACCGGCACCCCGAACGCTTCGGCATCTGCGAGGATACCGGCCGGCCGATTCCCCTGGAGCGGCTGGAGATCGTTCCGTGGGCGCGCACCTGCGCGCAGGCGGGCGCCTGAGGAACCGGATGCCCGGGCCGTGGTGCACTGGCGGTAGAACTCCATAAGGAGAAGACAAGGTGCCCGCCGAACCCCCCGATCTGAATGCGCTCCCGGCGCCGGTTGATCCCGCCTTCCCGGTGCTGACCGCCGCGCAGATCCAGCGCATCGCCGAGCTGGGAAACCGGCGGCCGGTACAGCGGGGTGAGGTTCTGCAGCAGGCAGGAGACCGTCCGGCATTTTTCCATGTCGTGGTGAGCGGACGTATCGGGGCGACCTTCGGGTCGCCGGGGACGCCCGCGCTGGTGCTGGAGGTCGGCCCCGGGATGTTCACCGGCGAGGCCACGATGCTCACCGGCGGGCGCGCCCTGGTGGACCTCCGGGTGGCCCAGCCGGGCGAGGTCATCGAAGTCAGCCGCGCCGAGCTGCTGCGGCTGATTCAGATGGACGGGGAGCTGAGCGAGCTGCTGATGCGCGCCTTCGTGCTACGGCGCGCCCGGGCGGTCGCCAACCGGGCGGGCGACCTGGTGCTGCTGGGCTCGACACACTGCCAGGGCACGCTGCGCGTGCGGGAGTTCCTCACGCGGAACGGCTATCCCTACACCATGCTCGACCTCGACCGGGATGCCGGGGTGCAGGAAATGCTCGACCGCTTCCAGGTCGGCGCCGAGGATATCCCCGTGATCATCTGCTACGGTATCACCGTCCTGCGGAACCCCGGCAATGGGCAGATCGCCGACTGCCTGGGCCTGAACGACGTGATCGAGCCCTCACGAACCTGGGATGTGATCGTCGTGGGGGCCGGGCCGGCTGGTCTCGCGGCCGCGGTGTATTCCGCGTCCGAAGGACTCGACGTGCTGGTGCTGGAGGCGACCGCGGCGGGCGGGCAGGCGGGCACCAGCTCACGCATCGAAAACTACCTGGGCTTTCCCACCGGGATCTCCGGTCAGGAGCTTGCGGCGCGCGCACACAACCAGGCGCTTCGATTCGGTGCCCAGTTCATGATCGCCTCCAGTGCCTCCCGGCTGGACTGTTCGCGGCAGCCCTATACGCCGGAGATCGGGGACGGGCGCTCCATCTCCACCCGGTCGGTCGTCATTGCCAGCGGGGCCCAGTACCGTCGTCTTCCCCTGGAGGGGCTCCAGCGGTTCGAAGGCACCGGCGTCTACTACGCGGCTACCCCCATGGAAGCCCAGCTCTGTTCCGGCGAGGAGGTTGTGGTGATTGGCGGCGGCAACTCCGCCGGGCAGGCGGCCGTGTTTCTCGCGGAGACCGCCCGGCGGGTGCACATGGTTATCCGTTCTGCCGGTCTGAGCGAGACGATGTCCCGCTATCTGGTCCGCCGTATCGAGGATCATCCCCGGATCGAGCGGCACCCGCACACCGAGGTCGTGACCCTCCACGGCGACCATCATCTCGAGAGCCTCGCCTGGCGGGACAAAGCGACGGGGCAGGTCGAAACGCAACCCGTCCGGCATGTGTTCTCCATGACCGGCGCGGTGCCGGGCACGGGCTGGCTGGGGCAATGCCTGGCGCTGGACGAGAAGGGGTTCCTCAAGACGGGAGCGGACCTGAAGCCGGAAGATCTCGCGGTCGCGGGGTGGCCGCTGGCGCGCCCGCCACACCTGCTCGAGACCAGCCGTCCCGGCGTCTTCGCCGTGGGCGATGTCCGCGCAGGGAGCGTGAAGCGGGTGGCGTCCGCCGTGGGCGAAGGATCCGTGGCAATCGCCGCGGTGCACCAGGTGCTGGCGCAGTAGCGCGGCCGGTCTCCCCCGTATAATCAGACACGGCTCGGCGGTAGAGCTTTCCGCACGATCCAATCCGACCCGTTCCGGGGAGATGCCATGCGGTATGTGCGCGATATTTCGCCACCCCGCGCCCTGACGGCGGCCCTGCTCGTCCTTCTTTCCTCCATGACGATGGTTGCCCGGGCCCAGCAACCAGCACCCAGGGGGTAGTCTCGGGCCGTCCCCGTGGCGCAGTCCCGGGTCGGGACATACCATAGAGGACGTGTTCCCCCGGCCCGAGCCGTGGGATCGTTTCCAGGTCATGGCTGGACCAACCCGTCCCCGTCATCATGGACCTGCACCAGCAGCTGGCTGCGGCCCTTACCGGCCGGTACCGGGTCGAGCGTGAGCTCGGCCAGGGAGGCATGGCGGTCGTTTTCCTCGCCCAGGACCTGAAACACGACCGGCGGGTGGCGGTGAAGGTTCTGCGCCCCGAGCTGTCGGCCGTTCTGGGCGGAGACCGCTTCCTGCGTGAGATCCGCATCGCCGCCGGCCTCCAGCATCCCCATATCGTGCCGCTCTACGACTCGGGCGAGGGGAACGGGCTGCTGTACTATGTGATGGCGTTCGTCGAGGGCGAATCCCTGCGGCAGCGCCTCCAGCGCGAGACCAGGCTGCCGCTCGCGGTTGCGCTGGGCATCGGCCGCGACGTGGCCTCGGCGCTCCAGTATTCCCACGAGCGTGGCATCATCCACCGGGACATCAAACCAGAGAATGTGATGCTGGTGGGCGACCAGGCCCTGGTCGCCGACTTCGGCATCGCCCGCGCGGTCCAGGCGGCGGGTGCTGACCGGCTCACCCAGACCGGCCTCGCCATCGGCACGCCGCAATACATGAGTCCGGAGCAGGCGACCGGTACGGCGCTCGACGGCCGCTGCGACCAGTACAGCCTTGCCTGCACTCTGTATGAGGCCTTGAGCGGGCGGCCGCCGTATACTGGCGAGACCGCGCTGGCGCTCATCGCCCAGCATTCGGTTGACCCGGTGCCGAGCCTGATCGCCACGCGGCCCGAGGTGCCGCGCGTGGTGGACGGGGCCGTTGCGCGCGGCATGGCCAAGGACCCGTCCCTGCGCTTTGCGACAATGCAGCAGTTCCTGGAGGCGCTCGAGGGTGCGGGTCCGCCGCCCGCCCGCGGCGACCGCCGGGTTCTCTGGCCGCGGTGGGCCACTGCCGTGGTGGCGGTGGCGCTGGCGGTGGCGGTGTTGTGGGGCGTCGCGCGGGGACGGACTCTTTTCAGCGCGTCTCATGGCATCTCCGCCGTCGCGGTGCTGCCCTTCCAGGATCCCGGTGCCAGTCCCGACTCCTCGTACCTGGCGGACGGAGTGACGGACGGCCTGGTGACCGACCTCGCGGCGATCGGAACCCTGAAGGTGATCTCCCGCGCGTCGGCCGCCACGGTACAGCAGATGACCCGTTCCCCCGCCGAGATCGCGGGAGCGCTCGGCGTGCAGGCGGTGCTGCAGGGATCCGTCAGCCGCTCGGGCGACAGCGTGCTGGTTACGGTGCGGCTGCAGCGCGTCCCGGAGGAGAAGCAGATCTTCGCACGGGACTACCGGCGCCGTCTGGGCGAGCTTCCGGATCTTCAGCGGCAGATCACCACGGATGTCGGCCGGGCCCTGGGCGCGCGGCTGGCCAGCGGCGAACGCCGCCGGCTCGCCGTCCGCCAACCGGTGGACCAGCGCGCCTACGAGGCCTATCTGCGCGGCCGGTTCTCCCTCGGGCAGGGCGAGCTCGAGCGGGCGCACACGCTGTTCGAGGAAGCCAGCCGCCTGGCGCCGGACTGGGCGCCGCCCTATGTCGGGGTGGCGAACTACTACGTCACCCTGCCGTTCGCGACCGATGTCGCGCCGGCCGCCGTGTTGCCTCAGGCCCGCGCCGCGCTGGCGCGTGCGCTGGAACTGGACGATGGCCTGGCCGAGGCCCACGCGATCAACGCATACCTGCAGGCATACTTCGATTGGGACTGGCGCGCCGCCGAGGCCGAGTTCCGGCGGGCGCTCGAGCTGCAGCCCAGCTACGCCGATGCCTACATGTCGTACGGTCGCTTCCTCGCGTCTCGCCGCCGGCTGGACGAGGCTATTGCGGAGGTTGGCCGCGCCGAGGAGCTGGATCCGCTGGACACCTCGCTGCCGCCGAATCGCGCGCTTCTCGACTACTTCGCCGGCCGGTACGATGACGCCGAGCGGTCGCTGCGCGCGGTGCTGCGGGGAGACTCGAGTAACACCCTGGCTCTGTGGGGACTCGCCCTGGTGGAGGAACAGCAGGGCCGGATGGCGGACGCGATCGCGATCCTCGAGCGGCTCGGCGGCGACAGCCCCAATCGGCGGTCATCGCTGGCGCATGCCTACGGGGTAGCTGGACAGCCGGCACGCGCGCGCCAGATGCTCGCCGATCTGCAGGCGCAGTCCGACACGAGCTACGTGTCGTCCTACTTTGTCGCCCTGGTCTACGCCGGCCTGGGCGAGCGGGACATGGCGCTGCGCGGGCTGGAACGGGCGTACGAGGAGCGTTCGACGGTGCTGGCGTACCTGCTGATCGATCCCCGACTGGCGCCGCTCCGGAAGGAACCCCGGTTTCTCGCATTGGCCAGTCGGTTGACCGGGACCTGATGGGGGTCGCCGCGATGCGGCGGCCGAATCTCTGGCGGGGCGACTGAGAGACCACATCGGATCGGCTATCTGTAGAGCTTATCCCTGCAGCGCGCGAGTGCTAGGGCCCCCCGGCTGAAGCCGGGCTCGGCCGCGCACCTCGGCGCCTCCTGCGTCCTCCGGGTGAGTAGACGCTTCGAACAAATCCGGGGTGGACGGACGCGTGCACAGGCCTCATTATGCGCCAGGACCCTTCCAACAGGTCGTCAGGTAAAACGCCCTCAGCAGGAGGCATGATGTCCACCACCACCCCAACCCGGGAATCTCTCGAGGCTACCCTCAAGGATGAGATCCTCCGCATGTATCAGGAGGTCGCCGAACATCCTGAGGGGGAATTTCATTTCTTCCACGGACGGGAGGCGGCCGAACTCTTCGGGTACGATCGCTCCTGGCTGGACCGTGCGCCCGATGGGGCGGTGGCTTCGTTTGCCGGTGTGGGCAATCCGCACCTCCGCTCCGCCCTTCAGCCCGGTGAAGTGGTGCTCGACCTCGGCAGCGGGGCGGGGCTCGACGCGCTCATCGCGTCCTGGCAGGTCGGCCCCGGGGGCAAGGTGATCGGGGTGGACCTGAACCCGGGATGTGCGCCAAGGCCCGGGATCACGTGGGCGCCGGCGACGAGCGCTTCGAATGCCGAGCGGGTAGCATGGAACAGATCCCGCTGCCGGATGCCTCGGTGGACGTGATCATCTCCAACGGCGTGATCAACCTCTCGCTCCGGAAGCGGCGGGTCACTCAGGAAATGGCCCGGGTGCTGAAGCCCGGCGGCAGGATCTCCATCACCGATATCGTGAGCGCGAAGCAGCTGTCGCAGTCCATCGTCAATGATCCCAAGCTCTGGGCCAGCTGAATCGGAGGCGCTCTCCCGGAGGGAGAGATGTTTGCGCTCCTGGAGCAGGCCGGCCTGACGAAGGTGCGCTCGGCGGTGGTACCAGGCTTCCGCTTCCGCAAGGCCTCGACCCAGGACGCCGCGGAGTCGTACGGTGTGAAGGCGGTGATGATGACGGCGGTCAAGCCGGGTTAGGGGACGGGCCGGGCTCCGCGTCTGGCCCGCAGGCGGCCGCAGGTGCGCCAGGCGGCGATGGCGGAAGGGGATCCGTCGCTACTCTTTAGACGCTCTTGACAATAAGAGACGTCTTATATAAGCTATAAACCATGAAAGCCGCGCCCAACCTCGACGCCGCCTTTGCGGCCCTGGCCGACCCCACCCGCCGGGCCATCCTGGCCCGTCTGGCGCGCGGGGAAGCCACCGTGAAGGATCTGGCGCAGCCGTTCGAGATGAGCCAGCCCGCCATCTCCCAGCATCTGAAGGTGCTGGAAGACGCGGGGCTGATCGTGAGCCGGGTGGAAGGCAACAGGCGGCCGCGCCGTCTGGCCAAGGCCGGGGTTGAAGCCATGGACCAGTGGCTGGCAATGCTGAGAAAGGCCCTGGAGCAGAACTACAACCGGCTGGACCGGATCCTCGCGAACCTGGAACAGCCTGCAACGGGAAAGAGAGGCCGATGATGGCCAGTCTGACGCTAAAGACCGAAGGCGACACCCACGTGATCGTGACCAGGCGTTTCGCCGCGCCGCCCGAGGCGGTGTATCGGGCTCACACCGATCCCGAACTGCTCCAGCAGTGGCTGCTCGGCCCCGAAGGCTGGACCATGCCGGTCTGCACCAACGAGGTGCGCCCCGGCGGCAAGATCCGCTACGAGTGGTCGGACGGCCAGGGCAACGGCTTTTATCTCACCGGGGAATATCTCGAGGTGGAGGCCAACCGCAGACTGGTCCATATCGAACGGATGTTCCTGCCCGATCCGACGCCGGATAACCATATCGAGACGCGCTTCGAGCCCGACGGCAGCGGCACGCTCATGACCATGCGGATGACACTGCCCGATGCCGGGACACGCAAGGCAATGCTGGAGACCGGCATGGAGCACGGCATGGAAGCGAGTTACCAGCGGCTGGAGAAGATGCTCTGACGAGCACCGGACTATCCGAGCACGAGGACATCGCGATGAATCCGGACACCAGGAAATACAACCTGGCCCAGGAGCCCACCGCCCGGGCCGTCTGTGAACTGCTGGCGGAGCAGATCGATCGCGGACTGCCCGAGGCGGAGAACCGGATCTGGCACGCGCATCCGGTCTGGTTCCTGGACGGGAACCCCATCGTCGGATACGCCAAACTCAAGAACTGCATACGCCTGCTCTTCTGGAGCGGTCAGTCCTTCAAGGAGAAAGGGCTGGCAACGGAAGGGAGCTTCAAGGCCGCCGAGGCGCGATACACCAGGGTCGAAGAAGTGGACACCGGGCAGCTGGGCCGCTGGCTGGCCGAGGCCCGAGACGTTCAATGGGACTACCGGAACCTGATCCGGCGAAAGGGGCGGCTGGAACGTCTGAAGTAGGACCATCGTGGTGTACCCGGCTGGCACGCCGCAGTTCCTGGGGGTGGCCAGAATCTGGAACACGTTCATGCCGGCGCGGCGCTGGAGCGGGGCATCCGCTTCATCGCCGACCTGATCGCCGCGCTCCAAGCCGCCTGCGACATCGACTCGACCCGGATCTACGAAAGGGCTCTCCCCGGAAGCACGGGGGAGAGCCTTTCGTGCATCCGGGGCGGATCCCGGATTCCCTGTCACAAACCTCCCCGATGGCGTGTCTTTGAACTGCGAGCGCGGCACGGCCGTATGCGATACGGCGGCCGCAAGGTATCACGATGCGATCCATGGCCGGGCGGAAGCATGTCCTGGGCCATCGCGGAAAGGACAAGGATATGTCGTTGTTTACACGCAGCATCTTCGCCGCCATCGCCCTTTCGGCGGTGCTGGCGGGAACCGGGGCGGCCCAGGACCGGGCCGTGTGGTTCATGGCTAAATCCGGCGGTTTCAACGGGGTGACCAGCCTCAACGATGCCGGCACTGCCGACCTCAAGAAGGTGGGTTACAACCTGGGCGGCGCCGTGGCGGTTCAGCTGCACCGCTACGTGGCCCTGCGCGGCAACTTCAGCTTCGGGCGGAACGAGCTGCAGGCCAACGGCGGGGCGACGGGAGACCGGTTGAACCGATTCTTCTATGATGCGGTCATTCAGGTGCAGTACCCCACGCGCATCGGGCTCATGCCCTATGTGTTCGCCGGCGGCGGGGCGGTAACCCTGCACCCTGTCGGCACCAGCGGGCTGAACACGACCAAGGGAACCGGCACCTTCGGCCTGGGAGTGAACTACGCACTCCCCCGGACCGGGCTCGGGTTCTTCCTGGAAGGGCAGGGCTGGGTCTATCAGGCGAAAGACCTGAAGGGCTTCCTCGCGGGCTACGACAAGACGCAGGTCGAGATGAGCTGGAGCGGAGGGGTTTCCTACCGCGCCCCATTCTGAGCTTTCGCAGTCCCGGCGCGGCGCTCTCTCCGGAGGGCGCCGTCGCCGTCTGCCGCTCCGTGTCCCGCACCTGCCATCTCCGTGCCGGCCGGCCCCCGGTCTCGAGGTGAACCCGGCAATACGGCGGCGATCTGCTGAGAGCAGGGGGGGGCGATGAAGGGCGAGGCTGGATGTCGATCCCCCGTTGCCTGATTCGACATAAAGGAGAGAGCAGGGTCGACAATCCCCCGCACCGGGAGACCAGACGTGCCCGGATCGGGAGGAAGTGGACCCCTGGACCATGAGCCAGTGGCCGGCCCTGCTGCGCAACGCCCTGGAGCAGGACTACAACCGGCTGGACCGGGTTCTCGCGGCCCCGGAACAGCCAGCCACAGGAAAGCGAGGCCGATGATGGGCGGTCTGACGCTGAAGACCGAAGGCGAAACCCACATGGTGATGACCAGGCGCTTTGCCGCCTCGCCCCAGGCGGTGTACCAGGCCCACACCGATCCCGAGTTCGTCCGGCAGTGGTGTCTTGGCCCGGATGGCTGGACCATGCCGATCTGTATCAGTGAGGCCCGGCCCGGCGGCACGATCCGCTACGAATGGAGGAACGATGAGGGCCAGGAGTTCTACCTCACGGGGGAGTATCTCGAGCTGGAGCCCCACCGGAAGATCGTGCACGTGGAGCGGATGTTCCTGCCCGATCCTACGCCGGATAATCACATCGAAACGCGATTCGAGCCCGATGCTTCCGGGACCCTGATGACCCTGCGGATGACCCTGCCGGATGCCGGCGCCCGGGCCGCCATACTGGCGATCGGCATGGAACATGGCATGGAGGCAAGCTACCGGCGGCTGGATGCTCTCTTCCTCCCTGCACGGAACCTCGATGTCCTGACCGCGGGCGCGGCGGGGACAACGGGCGGGAGGGCAACACACCGACCATTGGAGAAGGATGCGGGCAGACCAACAGTGGGTAGCAGGACGGCGAGGATTGCAGCGAGGCACTAATCACTCCGATAGGCCCGGGAGGTAGCGGCACGTGCGCGAGATCCCGGCGGCCGCCGGGGCGGTCAAGCGTGACGCCTGGCCGAATCCCCGGTCGTGGATGCGACACCGCGGGCCCGATTGCTGTCGTGCCTGCCGCCTGCCGGTGCAAATGGCGTCTCCGGGCTGGGCACGTGTGGCCGGCAGCCACGGGTGTCCGGGATTCGGACGGTCTTGACCACTGTGGTGTCGGTTCGTACCGTGGCAATCTGAGCACCTTCCGTCTTTCGGGAGGAGCAGGCAGCAATGTCTCGTCACCATGGCGATGAACTGACCTAATCACAGCGGCAGTCCCCCGACCCAGGAGGAGTTATGGCCACCCGCGTCACGCATCAAGAGATCGTCCCTCATCCCACCATCGAAATAGGACCGTTCGGCTCATCGGTGGCGAACCTCTCCCGACTGAGCCAGTTGTCTGGAGAACTCCGAGGGGCCGCAGGCGGCGCCTGAGCGGTTATGGCCGCCCAGCCACGACGCTGGGCGAAGGCGGATCTGGCGCGGCGGCTGGGTGACGCGCTCGACCTGGCGGGACGTGCCATCCAGCATCTCGCCGCTGGCGCGGTCTGCAGTCCCACCCGACGCCCATCGCACCACGACGCCGTCCCTCCGCGCCACGCGAGGCACGCGAGTCGGTGCTGTGCCGGCCCATGGATCGGCTGAACGGCGGAAGCGATGATTTCTACGCCTTCACCCACGCGATGATCTTCGTCAGCGATTTCAATATGCGCCCCTGGCGGCTGGATGGGGACGGGAAATCGGCGCACTGGCGCACCGAGATGGAGTCGGTCACCGACAGGGAGCGCGACAGTCTCGCCGGCCTGCTGTTCGCGATGGGCCTGCGCCGGCATGCGGCCGCACGGAATTTTGCCGGGTTGCGGGAGCTGCTGGAGTTCGGGAGCACGGAGGGCCTCGTCGATACACCGGTGGCCAGCCAGGCGGCGGAACTGCTGGCGCGGGTGGCGCACCTCGGTATCGTCTCACCCGGCCTCCCGGTCTATCCGTGACGGCCCGGCGCGGCGAGCCCGTCCTCGACCGTCTGCTCCGTTCCCTTCCGGACGAGCGGCACCGCCTGTTGCCCTACGTCCGGCGCGCGGAAGCCTATCGCACCGAATGCGGCTGCCGGATGGGCGGCGTCTTCCTGGCAGCGGCTCTGGGCTTCTGCGTATTCACGCTGATGCTGCGCGGGTTCCCTACCGCCCATCTCGCCGGCGTCCTGCTGCGCGGCCTGGCCCTGATCTTCGGCGCCGGCATCGCCGGCAAGCTGACCGGGATCGCGCTTGCCCGCCTTCGCCTGGCCCTGCTCTATCGCCGCCTGCGTCTCCGATTCGCTCCGGAAGGAGAGTAGCCCATGGCCACCTGCACCAAATGGGTCGACACCTTCGTCATTACCTGCAAGAACTGGAGTTCGCAGGTCGATTACGAGTGCACCAGCTGGGCCGACGAAGGGTCGAATCAGTGCTCGGAATGGGCCGACGAGGGGTCGAGTCACTGTACGTCCTGGGAGAAGTGCCACTGGTACACGCCGTGGAACTGTATCGCCGGGTTCTTCTGCCGGGCGTACTACTGGGTGGCCAAGTGGGTGTGCAAGGCCTGGTACTGGGTGGCGAAGTGGGTCTGCAAGGCCTTCGCCTGGGTGGTGAAGGCGTTCTGCGTCGTCTTCTCGTGGGCGCTGCAGCTGGTCTGCGTGGCGTGGGACACGCTGCGGTGCGCCCTGCTCGGACTGATCCGCGCGATCGGGTCGCTCTTCGGACGGGGGAAAGGGAGGCCGCCGCGCATCGAGCACGTCTTTGTCCTGATGCTGGAGAACCGGAGCTTCGATCACATGCTGGGCTTCAGCGGCATCGCCGGAGTGGATCCCGACGGCAATCCCACCGTATTCAACCCCGGGTTCGACCCGCTCGCCACCAGCAACATCAACCCCATCACGGGGCTGCCGGTGCTGGTCAGCAGCCCGGCCGATTTTCAGCTGAAAGGGGTGGACAAGGATCCGGGCCACGAGTTCAAGGAGACGGTGGTGGCGCTGTGCGGGGAGGGGGCCGTCTACAACCCGGTGCCTGGCGGGTATCCTCCGGTGAACAACTCCGGGTTCATCGCCAACTACCGGGACAACGGATCGCCCACCCCCGAACGGATCATGCGCTGCTTCTCCCCCGAGCAGCTGCCGGTGCTCAACCGCCTGGCCCGGGAGTTCGCGGTGTGCGACCAGTGGTTCTCCTCGCTGCCCGGGCCCACCTGGCCCAACCGCTTCTTTCTGCTGGCAGGCACCTCGGGCGGCCTGGACGGGAGTCCGGACAAGTGGGACGTGGTGACCTCCACCACGGTGGAAGGGTACCGGTTCGAAAACGGCAACATCTTCGACCTGCTGGACGCCAACTGCATTCCCTGGCGGATCTATGAGGGGGACGATTTCCCGGTCAGTTTCGCCATGAAGGGCATGAACCTGAACCGGCTCCAGGGGCGCTTCAAGGACTTCGAGGATTTCGCGTCCGAGGTCCAGTCGGAGGCCTTCGGCTACAAGTTCGTCTTTATCGAGCCGAAGTACGGGGCCCACAAGTTCGACGTCACCGGCCCGGGCGACTTTGCCTGCGGCAACTCGATGCACCCGCTGGACGATGTGACCCGGGGCGAGCGCCTCATCAAGGACGTCTACGAGGCGATCCGCAATTCGCCGCACTGGGAGCACAGCCTCCTGCTGGTCACCTTCGATGAGCACGGAGGGTTTTTCGATCATGCCCCGCCGGGGCCGGCGGTGCCCCCGGGCGACCTGGAGACGGCGGCCTACTCGCAGTTCGGCTTCCAGTTCGACCAGCTCGGCGTCCGCGTGCCCGCCCTGGTGATCTCGCCCTATACCCGCCGGGGCGTGATCGACCACACCACCTACGATCACACCTCCATGCTGAAAACGGTGGAGACCCTGTGTGGGATCGGGCATCTCACCGACCGGGATCAGGCCGCCGCGGATTTCCTGAAGCTGCTGCCGCTCACAGCCCCCCGCAGCGACGCGCCGCTCTCGCTGCCCGATCCGGCTCCGAATCCGGATCCGCTCCCCTGCGAGGCGGACGACGACAGCCGGGACGACCTCATGATCCGCCGGTCGGAACTGCGGATGGCCAGGCGCCGGGGGCTCTACCTGGATCGGGCGGTCACCGAGTACCCGCCGACCTCCACCCAGATCGGGTTCCTGCAGGTCGCGTTGCTCAACGTGATCCTGACCGCCGAGTACCCCGAACGCCAGCAATGGATCGACGACTACCTGGCGGTGGAGACGGGAGTGGACGCCGCCCTGTTCATGACCGAGGCCACGCTGAAACTGAAGCACGGGATTGACGTGAAACGTCTCGCCCGGGACGAATGGCGGGCGGCGCGGCAGGCCGGAAAGGAAACGGCACGGTAGAGATGCGCCTCCCCGAACAGGCAGCGGCGCACGACATCTATTTCAACCGGGGAGCAACCGGCTCGCAGGCCTCCGGCCGGGAAATGCGACGGTCACATTCCCTGGCCCCTTGCGCCCCCCGTTTCCGATTGAAGATTAGAGCCACTCTTCCCAGTTGGATCGGCTTTCCTGCCGCGAACAACACCGCCTGCCCGGGAGAAGTCATGCCGCGCACGTTTCCGCTTCTTCTCCTGCTGGCCGCCGCCGTGTCGCCGCTGGCGGCCCAGACGAGGATCTTCAATGTCTCGCCCCTTCCGCCCGTGGGCGAAGTATGGCCAACCCTCCATGCGAAGTCCGGGCAGCACCTGGTGGAGTTGCGCAACTTCACCGCGGCGGCCGATCCGGTGCTCAACTCCTCTGGCCGGTTCCGGCGCGCAACTGGCGCGCGGCGTCGCGAGCAACGGGCAACTGAGCGTTTCCTTCCCCGGAAGCACCACCGGGACGGTGACCATCGTGGTGCGCTCGCGCACGCCGGACGCGGTGCAGACCGGCGACGTCTGGTTGGACGGCCGGCGGATCCAGGCCGCGCTGCCCTTCTCCTCCGGCGCGGTGATCGCCCTGACCGGCATCGCGTCGGGCGAGGAGGCGCGGGGCATCGAGCCGCCCAACGGGTCGCCCAGCCACCTGGCATACCTGACCAGCGCGGATGGGCTGGACATTCTCTCCCGCGCGGCCGGCCGCACGACTCGGCTGCCCCTCCCCCAGGGCCGGAACGTGCAACTGGTGTACGGAACCCGCCTCCCGGCCGCCGACGCGCCCATCACGGTCTACCGCAACGACGCCGGCCACGACAGCGACGGCGACGGCCTGGGGGACGCACTCGAGTTTGCCCTGGGTACCTGCGGCTCGACCAGCGGCTCGGTGGCCGGGGTGGAGTGCAGGGATATCCCCGATCCGCGCGACACCGACGGCGACGGCCTGTGGGACGGCTGGGAGGTCCTGGGCCGGGATACCGTATACACCAATCCCGCCGGGGCCCGGGTTCACGAAGACGTAGCGCTCCCCGCCTGGGGCGCCGATCCCCGGCACAAGGACATCTTCGCCGAGGTGGATTTCCGCCGCCTGACCCAGGCAGACAGCATCAACGGCGTGGCGGAGCACATGAGCCCCATGGTGGCTCGGCAGATGGCCGGGATCTACGCCGATACCGCCACCACCGATCCGCTGCTCCAGGTGGTACACTCCCTCAGCGTCAACAACCCCGACCGCCGGCCCGGGGTGAGCCTGCACCTCGATACCGGCGTGCCGCCGCTCACGCCGGCCGATGCCACGATCTACGGCGACTGGGGCGGATATACCGCGGTTGACGCGGTGCCCGATGCCCAGGGGAACTACCAGCCGCAGACGCCGGGCGGCGCCTGGCCCCGGGAGATGAGCCCCGGGCGCTGGGGCATGTTCCACTATGTGCTGGGTTACACCACCGGCGGCGGCTCCTGCGGCTACGGCATCGCCTGCGGGTTCAACATGGCGAACGCCGGCAATTCGGCGCACGAGTTCGGCCACACGCTGGGCCTCGATCACAACGGGCCCAACGGCCTGCACGAGCCCAACTGCAAGCCGAACTACCCCAGCCTGATGAACTACGCCTACCTCAATTCGGGACTGTGGCAGTTCTCGGACGGCAGCAAGTTCCCCACCCTCAACAACCATGCCCTGACGGAGACCGGCGCGATCGACGCCGCCTACGGCGGGCTGCTCCGTACCCTGGTGCAGCAATATTACTACAAGGTGGACTCGGCCACCGGGAGCGTGGACTGGAACCGCGACAACCAATTCGCGCCGGCCGGCGCTACGGTGCGGGCCTACGCCAACCTGCAGCCGGGGAACGGCGGCGGCTGCGAATTCACCCGCGAAGGCGAGACGCAGGTGGGGATGCTGAGCCAGGCCGGCCCGGCGCTGGTGCGGTTCCGGGACCATCTCTGGGTATTCTCGGTGACGCTGGCCGGCAAGCTGGCGTTCAGCTACACGCCCACCCCCTATACCTGCAATGCAGTGGACGATTGCCCCAACCTTTCCTTCGTGACGCCCGGCGTGCGCGACCTGGGTGCGATGACCGCGGTGGATGCCGCCACCATCCGGGTGAACAACCGCCCGCTCATTCTCATCGTGGGCATCCGGCCCAACGGATCGCTCTTCGAAACCTGGGTGGAGGAACAGGGCGGGCTCTTCGTCTGGGGAGCGGTGGACTCCATTCCCGCCGCTCCGGCCGCGGGCGAGCCGTCGCTTGCCGTCTCGGCGGACGGCAAGACCGTGGTGCTGGCCTATCGGGGTCAGGACAACGTGGTGCGCTATCGCTACCGCTCGCCCGCCACCTTCCAGGCCGAGCAGACCATGACGGTGGGCGGGCAGCCGCTGGTAATGTCGCCCACCGCCTCGCCCGCCCTGGCGTTCACCTGGCTTCCCATCGGGCTGGCGGCCGGGCGGGAGCATCTGGTGGCAGCGGTGATCGACACCAACCGGTACGTCCAGCTCTACGCGCCGGGCCAGCTGCCGGCGCACGGGTGGGCGCGCCTCGGCATTCCCTACGGCCCCATGTGGGGCGCCACCGGCAGGCCGGCGCTGGCCTGGGTGGGCGCGGCTCCGGGCAACACGCTTTCGTCGACTGGCGATCTCGCCGTCGCCCCAGGCGCCGGACGGCCGGCTGCCGCACCCCCAGACTCGGCGCACCGGGCGGCGGACCGGCCGCGCCCCGTGAGCCCGGCTGTGCTTGCCTCACCCCTCTCCACCGCAGTGCCCTCGACCTACGGACGGCTCTACATCCTCTATATCCGCTACGCGGATCCGGTGGAGGGCGCGAGCAATCCCGATCCGGTACGCATGGAGATGTCCTATGTGGACGCCGCGGGTACCCTGCGCATCGGGCTCGATTCGTGGTTCGACAACATCTGGTCTTTTGCCTTCGGGGTGGATCTGCTCCAACCGGGCGAGGTCGCGTTGCGCGCCGCCCAATCCTATGCCATTCCCAACGCGGGCGATCATCCCAACTCGCTGTACCAGGTGACGGTGCGCCCCCATGCCGACGGCATCGCCGATCTGCCTTACCGGAACTACGACGACTGGAAGGTGATCGGGTGGGGGTCCTGCACCACGCTGGCGGGGCAGCAGCCGGCCGGCGTGAAGGTGGCGTGCGCGGACAAGAGCTGGTAGGCGGCTGCATGGCGACGGACCAGGTGGCCGGACAACCCCCCGCCGGGGTGAGGGGTGTTCAGTCCAACGCCACCTGCAAACCGGTATGATGATCCCCGCACACTGGTGAATCCTCGTGGCCGGCGGGCCAGGCGGCTACGAACCGGGTGTTCCCCCGCCTGCCGCTGTCCAGCCCAAAGTGGCGGCGGGCCATGGGCTGCGTGCATATTCCAGTCATCTCCACCTCTTCCCCTTGAACGAGCTACCTGCGGCACTGGCCGAGGGTCTTCGCGACCGTTACCGCCTCGAGCGTGAGCTTGGGCGCGGGGGGATGGCCACGGTCTATCTCGCCCACGACCTGAAGCATGACCGCCCGGTCGCCCTCAAGGTCCTGCACCCCGAGCTCGCCGCCACCCTGGGGCCCGAGCGGTTCCAGCAGGAGATCCGGCTGGCCGCCCGGCTGCAGCACCCCCATATCCTTGCGGTTCACGATTCGGGGGAGACGGCAGGCTATCTCTGGTTCACCATGCCGTTCGTGGAGGGTGAATCGCTGCGGGACCGGCTGCACCGGGAGCGTCAGCTTTCCGTGGAGGAAGCCCTGCGGATCACCCGGGAGGCGGCCCAGGGGCTGCAGTACGCCCACGAGCACGGGGTGGTACATCGGGATATCAAGCCGGAGAACCTCCTGCTCACCCGGGACGGATCCACTCTGGTGGCCGATTTCGGGATTGCCCGGGCGGTGGCGGGTGGAGAGCGGCTGACCGAAACGGGCATCAGCATCGGCACCCCGGCCTACATGAGCCCGGAGCAGGCGAGCGGCGAGCATGCGCTGGATGTCCGGACCGATATCTACTCCCTGGGCTGTGTGCTCTATGAAATGCTGGTGGGCGAGCCGCCGTTCAGCGGCCCCACCGTCCAGGCGATCATCGCCCGGCGGTTGACCGAGGAGGCGCCGAGCGTGCACAGCTTGCGCGCCAGCGTGCCCGAGGCGGTGGATCAGGCGATTCAGCGGGCGCTGGCGACGCTTCCCGCCGACCGGTTTGCCAGCGCCGGGGAGTTGGCCCGCGCACTCCGGCTCCCCGCCGGCACGGTCCCGAAGGCCGCCGCTCCCGTGCCGGTCTCCGCACCAGGCCAGGGCCGACAGCGACGCCTGCCCACCGCGGCGATGCTGCTCCTGCTCGGCTTTCTGATTGGCGTGGGCGTGCTCTTCGCCTGGCGCAGCAGCCGGGGCGGCTCGAGCAGCGCGCTGGGGCCGAAGCGGATCGCCGTGCTGCCTTTCGATAATATGGGCGATTCGGCCGACGCCTACTTTGCCGACGGGATCACCGACGAGGTGCGGGGGAAGCTTTCTCAGCTCGCTGGTCTGGCCGTGATCGCGCGGGCCAGCTCCAACGAATACCGGCATAGCGGCAAGTCCCCCCAGGATATCGCACGGGAGCTGGGCGCGGAGTACCTTCTGACCGCGACGGTGCGTTGGGAGAAGCCGGCCGATGGTCCGAGCCGGGTGCGGGTGAGTCCGGAACTGGTGCAGGTCGAGCCGGGGGCGACGCCCACCACCAAGTGGCAACAGGCATTCGACGCCTCGCTCACCGACGTGTTTCAGGTGCAGGCCGACATCGCCGGCCGGGTAGCAAGTGCGCTCAATGTGGCGCTGGGCGACAGCGTGCGGGAGGAGCTGGCGGCCAAGCCCACGGCGAATCTCGCCGCCTACGATGCGTTCCTCAAAGGTGAAGCGGCTTCACAGGCCATGTCGGCCAGCGATGTGCCGAGCCTGCGGCGAGCGATTGCCTCCTACGAGCAGGCGGTGAACCTCGACCCGTCGTTCGTTCCGGCCTGGGCTCAACTGGCCCGGGCAAGATCGCTCCTCTACACCAACAGCACGCCCCTGCCGGCGCTGGCGGAGCAAGCCCGGAACGCGGCCGAGCGGGCGCAGCAGCTCGGGCCCGCCCGTCCTGAGGGACAACTGGCGCTCGGGAGCTACTATGCCTTCGTGTCGGGCGACAGCCGGCGCGCCCTCCAGGCATTTGAGGCTGGGCTCAAGCTGGCGCCCGCGAATGTGGATTTGCTGGGAAGCGCGGCATTGGCGGAGCAGAGTCTGGGTCGCTGGGAATCGGCGCGGGAGCACTTCATCAGGGCAGGAACCCTCGACCCGCGCTCGGCCGTCACGGTACGGCGTACCGGGTTTACGCTGCTCTGGCTGCGCCGCTACGACGAGGCCAGGTCCTGGATGGATCGGGCTCTTGCGCTTGCCCCGGCCAACCTGGCGGTCATCGAGAACCGGGCGATGTTGGACCTGGCCCAGGGCGACCTTCCCGGTGCCCGGGAGATAGTGCGCTCGGCCCTGACCACCACCGATTCTGCCTCTCTGCTCGTCGTCTTCGGCAACTTCTGGGATCTCTACTGGGTGCTGGACGATGCCCAGCAGCAGCAACTCCTCACTCTGTCCCCGAGCGCCTTTGACAACGACCGGGCCACCTGGGGCATCGTCCGGGCCGAGACCGAGTATGTCCGGGGGAACCTCGGGAAGGCCAGGATCTACGCCGACTCTGCCCGGCAGGCCTTCGTGGAGCAGCTGCAGGCAACGCCGGACAATGCCCAGCGACACATGTTCCTGGGACTGGCGCTGGCCTATCTCGGCCGGAAGGCGGAGGCGATCGCCGAAGGCAAACGCGGACTCGCGCTTTCGCCGCCCAGTCAGGAAGCGTTTGGCGGCACCTACAACCAGCACCAGCTGGTTCGCATCTACTTGCTCGTGGGTGAACCGGAAAAGGCGCTGGACCTGCTGGAGCCGCTGCTCAAGATGCCGTACTATCTCTCGCCCGGCTGGCTGCGGATCGACCCGACGTTTGCGCCGCTCAGGGGTAACCCACGATTCGAGCGGCTGGTGGGCGGTAAATAGGACGTAAGGCGTCCGATCCTTACTCATCACCTTCTTTCCGCACCGCCGCCTTCTTCGCCCGATCCACCATCCGCTCCTGTCCCATCTTCTTCGCCCACTCCGCGAAATACCGGCGTCGGCCCCTTCCACTCCAGCTCATCCACGTTCCGGAAGAGCTTCGCGTCGGTCCGCAATGTCGCCAGGCGCTTGAACAGCAGCGCCTCCTTACTCCTGCCTCCCAGCACCTCCGCCGGGAACTGCTCGATCGGGCCATACCGGTTCAGCAGCCGGGCGGCCGTGACCGCTCCGATGCCGGAAACACCGGGATAGCCGTCCTGCGCATCGCCTACCAGGGCGAGATAATCGGGAATGAGAGTCGGCAGCACGCCGAACTTCTTCCGGATCCCTTCCTCGTCCAGGATCTTCTTGCCCCGCCGGTCTATCTGGACCACGCGACCGTCCCGTACGCATTGACCCAGATCCTTGTCCGGAGTCCAGATGCAGATCTTCTCCACCCGCGGGTCCCGTTCGGCGATGGAGGCGGCCGAGGCGAGACCGTCGTCCGCCTCCAGTTCCACCATGGGCCAGACCACTATGCCGAGCGCCTCGGAGCGCCTCCTCCAGCGGATGGAACTGCGCCCACAGGGCCGGCTCGATCCCTTCGCCCGTCTTGTAGCCGCGGATACAGCTCGTTGCGGAAGGATTCGATCACGTGGTCGGTGGCGACACCCAGGTGGGTGCCGCCGCCCTCGAGGATCTGGAAGACGGTATGGAGCACGCCGATGACGCCGCCAAAGGGCCGGTCCTTGCCCTTGGTAAAGCGGCGCAGGCCGTAGAAATGGCGAAACAGCTCGTAGGTGCCGTCGATCAGGTGGACGATCATGTCCCGATGATAACTGCGTTGCGGGTTGGCGATGCCCTGTTGGGCGATTCCGCTCCTCTCCGCGACTTTCGGATCCCGAGGGCACGGTCTTTCGCCATGATGCTCCGTCATGGTGTACGACCGCTATGCCCGCCAGCGATATCACCGCCGGTCCACCCGGTTGAAGGGATACGATTACACGCGGCCGGGCGGATATTTCGTGACCATCTGCCTGCATGGCCGCCGCCGGCTGTTCGGACACCGCGTTCCGGGTAGGGTGGTGTTGAGCGCCGCCGGCCGAATCGCGCTGAACGTGTGGCATCAGATCCCCCACCATTTCCCGCGCGTGACATTGGACGAATTCGTGGTGATGCCGGACCATGTGCACGGGATCATTTTGGTTGGCGGGGGATGGATGGCTCCGGACGCCGCGGGGGCGAGGCATGCCCCCGCGGCGCGCGCATGCGTCGCCCCTGCGGTCCCGACCATCCGGTGCGCCGCCGGGATCCGTCGGGGCCATCGTCGGATCGTACAAATCCGCCGTGACCAGGCGGGTCAACCAATGGTGCGGGACGCCAGGGGCCAGGTTATGGCAGCGGAATTACCACGAATGGATCATCCGGGATGACCGGATGCTGGACCGGGTCCGGCGGTATATCCGGGAAAACCCGCGGCGGTTATGAACCGCGTCGGGGGCGACGCATGCAGGGGCGACGCATGCGTCGCCCCTGCGCGTCGCCCTGCGGGGTCAGGGCACCCCGATCACCGCCGGCGGCGTCGTCACCGCCACCCCGTTGATCGTCGCGCCCACATCCGCGGTCCCCGATCCGGCCGCGGTGAAGGTGGCGGACCAGGTGTTGCCCGTCACGTACGATGCGGCACCGACCGTCCCCACCGTGCCGGGGCTGACGGTGAACGCCACCGAGAGCCCGGCATTGTTCACCGGATTCCCGTAGGCATCGGACACCTGCAGCTCGACGGTGGTTGTCTGGCCCACGTCGAGGCTGTCCGTCGCGGCGGTGACGGTTGAGGTCGCCGGGGAGGCGGGGCCGGCTACCACGCTCAGCGTGGGCAGGGGGGTGGTGACCGCGGCGGCGCCGATCAGGGCGCCGATGGTGGTCGGCCCGCCGGCGCTGCGGCCGTAGAACCAGGCGTGATAACTACCGTCGTCCGGGTTCTGCAACGTTCCCACCACGCCGGTGCCCGGCCCGGCCTGGGTAAAGGCGATCGCCGTGGTCCGGTCGCCCGTGACCAGTGCTCGTCCGGCCGCGTCCTTGCCGGTCAGGGTAAGCAGCACCGAATCCCCCGCCGCGACGGTCGTCCCTCCCAGCGATACCAGCGATTGATCGGGCGAGATAGTACCCGCCACCACCAGGACCGTGGGGGGCGTCATCTGGAGTGGCGTGCCTTCGATGAAGGCGGTCACCGAGTCGGGGGTGGCGGGGTCCACCGCGGTGGCGGTATAGACGGCGACGTAGGTGCCGTTCCCCGGATCGGTCGCGGGCCCTACCGACCCGTGCGCCGGGGTGCCGGCCACACTGAAGACCACGTTCCGCCCACCCGTCACCAGGACATTCCCGGCGGCGTCCCGCGCATGGAGTGTGGCGGCGCTGTGCGCGCCGGAATCCAGTGCCGCAGGTGTAAGCGTGACGAACGAGGTCTGCGCCGAGATATCGCCCGGAATCACGGTGATGGTGGGTGAAGTCGAGGTCACCGCATTGCCGTCCACGGTGGCCCCGCACTGTCCAGCGCGGTCCCCGCCAGGGCATGCCGGTGAAGGTGGCGGTATAGCTGCCGTCGCCCTGGTCCACCGTCGCTCCCAGCTGGCCGGTGCTGGTCCCCCCGGTCGCACTGAAGCTCACGCTATGGCTCGCGGTGACGGCACACCCGTGGTCGTCCCGCAGCTGGAGCGTGATGGTCGTGGTCACCCCGGAGGGAAGGGCGACCTGGCTTGACGGCGACTGCAGGGACGTGGTGTCGTTGACGGTGATGACGGACTGCTGCAGGTTCACCGGGCCCGCCGTGCAGGTCACCTCGATGACCGGCATGGCGGTCGTGACCGGCACCCCGCCGATCAGGGCGCTCAGCGTGTCGCCCACGCCGGCGGTATCGGCGAAGTAATGCGCCAGGTAGGTCCCGTCGCCCTGGTCCGCCACCGCGCCCAGGTGGCCCACGCTGACGCCGGCGCCGCCGGTACGCTGGAAGCTCACCGCCAGGCCGCCTTGCCGGAGCGCATTTCCGTAGCCGTCTCGCGTGTCCAGCCGCAGGAGCGCGGAATCCCCCACATTCACCCGGGACGGGCTGGCACTGAAGACCGACGAATCCGGCGCCACCGGCCCCGGGATGACGGTAATCGTAGGCAGCTGCGAGGCGCCCGTGGAATCCAGCATCTGCACCTGGCCGGTGTCGTTGATCACCGCCCCGATTTCCGCCGCCGGTCCGGCGCGCATGCCGGTGAACTGCGCCGTATAGGTGCCGTCGCCGTGGTCGGTCACCGGCCCGATGGTGCCGCCGCCGGTAGTGCCGTCCCCGGCGGTGAAGACGATGCTGAGCCCGGCGGCGGCGGTCTGGTTGCTGTCGAGATCCCGGACCGTCAGGGTCAGTGTGGCGCTGTCGCCGGCCGCGACGGTATCGCGGGAGACACTGACGCCGGAGTTCTGCGGGTTGACCGACGCGCCGAGGATGCTCACCATCGGCTGGGTGCCGCCTACCGCCCGGCCGTTGAGCGTCGCGCCGATAATGACCGCCCCCGCCTGCGAGGCGGTGAAGCTGGCGGTATAGCTCCCATCGCCCAGGTCGGTGGTGCTGTCGATGGTACCGTCGCCGGCTCCGGTGTTCTGGAAGCTGAAGGCGACGGTATCGCCGCCCGACGTTCTGGCGACCCCGGCCGAGTCCCGTACCTGGAGCGTCAGGGTGATGCCCTGGTTGACGGAGACGGTGTCGGACGAAACGGAGATGACCGACGAATCGCCCGCGACGCCGTAGGCCACGGACAGGGTGGGCAATGCGCTGGTGAGCGGCATGCCGTCCACCGTGCCGCCGATGGTCAGGGGGCTCCCCAGGCCGGTGCCGGTGAAGACGGCGGTGTAATGCCCGTCGCCCTGATCGGTCACCGGGCTCATGGTGCCGGTCGCGGTGCCTCCGCCGGCGGCAAAGGCCACGCCGAGACCGCCCTTCCCCAGCGGATTGCCCGCGGCGTCGCGCGTGTCCAGCGTGATCGTTGCCTGACCGCCGCGGGTCACCGTGCCGGGTGAGACGTCAATCACCGATACCGCGAGCGAAACGGGGCCCGGCACTACCTGGATGGTCGGCAGCGGACTGGTAACGGGCGAACCGTCAATTGAAGCGGTCACGGTGGCCGGCGTGCCGGCGACGATGCCGGTAAAGGTCGTCGTATAGGTGCCGTTACCCAGATCGAGGGCCGGCCCCATCGTCCCACCGCTGGTGCCGGCCATCAATCCGAAGGCCACCGTATTGCCGCCTGCTTCCACCCGGTTTCCGCCGGCGTCCATCAGGACGAGCTGCACGCTGGTGGTTTCCCCCGAGGCGACCACGCCGTTGGTCACCTCGACCAACGAGCGCGATGCGGACGGCGGTCCGGCCGGTCCGGTGGTATCGGAGTGGCAGGCCACCGCCGCGAGGAAGGCGAGGGCGGCCCAGAGACGAGGCCGCCGGCGGCGTCTGTCCATCACTGGCATACCACCGTGAAGCTGGTCTGCGCCTGCTGGCCGGCCACGACCCCCAGGGTCCGGGGATTGGGCTCCGTGATAGTGCAGGTCACGGGCGTCCCTCGCAACAGGACGCTGTACGAGCCGGGTGTGAGATCGGTGAAGATCGCGTTTCCGTTCGGCGCTACCGGCCCGGTGAGCCGGTCCGGCCCTTCCAGCAGTACCTCGAACGGCGACTGCGGAATAACGCCCGAGGTGACCACGGTGACGCGGATCTCACCCGTGGTTGTGAGGGAAGCGGTAGTGGCCGATGCGGGCGTACTGCGGGGACCCTCCTGTCCCTGCCCGTTCACCGCCGACACTTCCCAACTGTAGGTGGTATTGGGCGCCAGACTGGTGTCCGCGTACGCGGTGCCGGAGGTGCTGTCTACCAGCACCCCGCCACGATAGATCCGGTAGCCTGCGATGCCGGTTTCGGGATCCGTCGCCGCGCTCCAGGTGAGGTTGGCCTGGAACCCGCCGGCCGCCGCCGCCGAGAGATTCTGCGGTGCGGTGGGCGGCGTGGCATCGAGCGTCCGGACGGCCAGCGGCCCGCTCAGGGGCCCTTCCAGGCCGGCATGGTTCACCGATGCCACCTGGTAGGTGAACTGGGTGTACGGTGCCAGGCCGGCATCGCTGAAGGTGGTATCGGCGGTGGAGTCGTACTGCGCGCCGTTGCGATAGAGGCGATAGCTCGCGATCACGCTGTCCGGTCCGGCCGGTCGCCAGGCCAGGTCGATCTGCGAGGTCGTGACGGTGGTCGCCATCAGCCCGGAGGGCGGCGGCGGTGCCGGACAGGAGACGAAGAACCGGGCCAGGGTCGAATCGGTGGCGCTCACCATCACGGTATCGGCCGCCGGGGCGATGCAGCTGGGCTCGACATCCGCCAGCTTGAGGATATGCTGGCCCGGCGCCAGGCCGGCCACAGGCACGGTATCGTCGGGGCCGGCGGCCAGCGTGTCCACCGTACCGCCGGGGTGCAGGATGACGATGCTATAGCCGTTGGCATCGGTGCCGGGGCCCAGGGTCGTGGTGACGACATGGAGCCGCTCGACGCAATGCAGGGAATAGGCGGTGATGGCCGTGTCGCCCGGCAGCACCGTGACCGAGCGGGCCAGCCCCTGGGGATCGGAACACCGGTTCGGCGCCCCGGTGAGCTGGGTGGTGTACTTCCCGGGCGCGCCGCTGGCGTTGTAGAGCGGTACCAGGCTGTCCACCATGGTACTGTCGCCGGCCGTGAGCGGACCGGGCGGCAGCGCCACGCTGTCCTGCACGGCCAGCGGCGCCACCTGTGGCTGGTACACCAGGCTGCTCTGCCCGGGTGGCGGATCCGGGTCGAAGGTGGCCGCCGACATCATGATGCTCCCCAGCGGGACGCAGGTCACCAGGTACTGGGTGGCGACCGTATCCCCGGACTGGATCACCAGCTGGCTGGTGGACGGGCGCGCGACGGCGCAGTTGCGCCGGGTGGTTTCCAGCGTCGCGTCCAGCCGGCCGGTTCCCCCCGGCGGGGATTGACCGGGATGAACTTCTCCAGCACCGTATCCGCCGGCGCGTGGCCTCCGGGGATGTCCACCGTATCGGGCGTGTCCGCCCGGCCCACTCCGACGGTGTCCCGCCGCAGCAGAATCACCCGGAAGCGCGGGGGCGGGCTGGGGCCGCTGACGCTGGTCTGGACATCGAGATCGCCCAGCGGGATACAGTTCACCCGGAACAGGGTGTCGGTCGCGGCGCCGCCCAGCGCAATGAAGGCATGCGAGCCGATGGCGACCGTATCCGGGTTGGGCAGACTGTCATAGCAGTTCCCGGCGATCTGGGTGAGCGCCAGCCGGTGGGGATAGCCCGTGCCCGAGCGGATCTTGTCCAGCACCAGGGTCCCGTTGGGCGCGATGGTGCTGTCCACCGAGTCGTACTGGAGATCGCGGATCCCCAGGAGCGGCAGTTGGTCCACGAACGCCGGCCGGAGCTGGACCCCGAAGGTGGATGGGGTATCCTGGCCGGAAGTGATGCTGCGGATGGTGAGCTGGCCGTCGCTGAAGTCCCGCACCAGGCGTTTCGGCTTGATCAGGGGCACGGTGTAGCCGAACTCGAACAGGTCCTTCCGTCCCATCACGGAGAGCTTGGCGCCACCATTGAGATTGAGCCCGAGGTCGATCGCGGTTTCCCAATCCAGGCCGGTGGGCGTTCCGCCCGAGAGCCCCAGCACGCTGGACGCCGAGGCGTTGGCATAGGGCTCCAGGTTGATGTACGGGCCCACGACACCGTAGAGCAGGATGTTGAACTCCGGCACCACGGCGATCTTGACCGCCGCGGTGCCTTCCACTCCGGCGATCTTCGGCGCGGTGGCGTCGCGTGACGAGGTCGCGCTGAAGACCGGCTTCCAGCCGCCGGGGTCGGTCCACCGCGCGCCCGCCTCGATCCCCAGCGAGGCGTGGTAGGAGCCGGTGAACGTGACACTGGCGCCCACGCTGGGCGTGATGTCGAGCGAGATCTTCTTGGTGAAGATGACCAGCACCGGCATGGGGCCGATGAAGGTGGCATAGGGCCGCTGCTGGATGATGAAGTTCTGGCTTTCCTTCTTGAGGACGGTCAGCCCCTGGCTGCCGGTAACACCGACCTTGAGCGTGTATTGATCGATGTTGAGGGCAAGATTCCCGCGGAGCACGTGCTGGAACTTCACCAGTTTGCTCAGGTGGACCTTCGTCACCATCGAGGTCCGGGGGGAGAAATCGATGTCGCCCTTGTCAATAGTGAAGTCCACCTGGCCGGAGACCGGTGCACTCGCCGACGGCGTGACCTTGATGGAGAACGAGAGGCCGTCCAGCGTACAGCAGAGCCCGGCCCGGTTGAGGCTGACGCCCGGCGCCATGTAGACCGTCTTCCACGGTCCCAGCCACGCGCCGCCCCCGGGCGCCGGCACGCCTTCGGAGGAATCGCTGAACGCGGTCGTGGAGAAACCGCCCTCCTGCACCGCTTCTTCCACGTACGCCTGCGTAGTCTGGACCGTCAGCACGTCGCCCGCCAGGGACGCATGCTGCACCCGGCGGATGTACCCCTCGCCCTCGGCGCCGACCAGGATGGAGCCCGAATCCACGTCGGGTGGCGGGCCGCGCAGAATGCGGAAGACGTAGACGCCGGTGGAGTCGTCGCGCGACTCCAGCGCGACCGACGTCGAGTCGATGATTCTGGTGCAGGGGCACAACTGGGAGACGCCGACCTCGAGACTCACCGCTCCCGTGTGACTGCCGGAGCTGGCGGTAATGATGGCCTTGCCCACCGACTGGGCCGTGGCCATCCCTTGCCCGTCCACCTGAATCACGCCCGGATCGCTGGACGTCCAGGACACCGGTTCGGTGGGGAGCACCCGGCCGGCCGAGTCCATTACCTGCGCAACCAGTTGTAGGGTATCTCCCGGCGCCAGCAGCTGGCGGAGGGCGGTCACCACCACGCCGGCAACCTCCGGCTGGGGGCCGGGGCCGGTGGGAGAATCGGAGTGACACGCCACCGCCAGGCCCGCCGCGAGAAGGACGATGGCGGGTGGCGGCATGCCGCGTAAGCGGCGGACCGCAGCGAACATGGCTCTCGGCACCAAGGGAAAAGCCTGCAGGCAGACAGCCTGGGCTCAAGGGCCATGGCTGCCGCAAACAGACCTGGGTCGGGGTGAGAGTAGTGTCAATAAAGTGAGGCGCACCCGGCGGCAGCGCAAGCGTGTGATTGCGCCACAGTGTGGCAGAAACTCCGACACACCACCGCCCCGGCATGCGCCGGGGTGGTGAGCGGCTCGGTCTAGAGTTTCCTGACTGCCCGCCACCTTCCTTCGCCCGCCGGCTCCACGAACAGCACAACCCGCCCGTCGCGATAGTTCGGTCGCAGGTGCTTGCCGATGTGGATCATGCCGGCGAATACCGTCGTGTCCCCTTCACCGGTACGGACCTCCTCCACTCCCCGCTCCTTCACATCCTCGTAATGCTGCCAGCCCGCAAAAGTGTCCGGCCAGGTCCATCCTGGCAGGTGTACCACCCGCCCATCGTTTCCTCCCGCCAGGAGCCCCACGGCGGCGAGTGCGCCGATGACACCGCCTTCGGTGCCGCCCAGGCCTTCCAGACGCAGTCCCGCTTCACGGCCGAGCGCGCGTGCCTCTTCCCGCGTCACCAGCTCCCGCTGGCACCGGAGCCCGAACGCGGTCACCATCGCGGGGACCACCGTTCCCAGGCAGAACCCCGGGTCGCTCCCGGGCACCAGCCACTCCCGCATGGTGTCCCGGACCAGGGGAAGCAGCTCATCGGGTTCGCGTCCTGTCTGGTGCATGATCGCGAGCGAAGCGGAGCCGTTCCTGCTGGTACAGGGCACCCGCGGATCATCCAGCAGCTGGTGCCGCAGAATCATGCTGCAGGTGAAGCCGCCCGGGAGAACCGCCGCGAGGCGGCGGGCCAGCTGGTTGGTGCCGGGCGTACCGGGCATGTCGGTGTCGTCAATGCCCAGAAAAATCACCGGGCAGGCCGGAGCTGAAACCAGGCCGCTACGCTGATGAGCCCCGCCAGCAGGCCGGCCGCGGCATAGGTCCAGATCGCGTGGGGCCACCAGGTAGCGAGAGTCCCACCTCCCATACCGGTGCCGTGCAGGCCCGCTGCCCGCGCCATGGCGCGCACTACGAAGGCCGCGGCGTTACTGCCGGTGCAGGCGGCAATGAACGCGGCATAGAGACGCCAGCCGCCGGCGGAACGGCGGAGCGCCAGATCGAGGAGCGGGCCGGTGAGCAGCAGGCTGGTCTGGGCGCCGACACCGTCGAGCCGGGCGCCCGCCAGGGCAAACGCCACATTGGCCAGCAGGGCGGCGGCGGTCATTACCGATCCGGCTCCACGACGCGGCACCAGGGCGAACCCCAGCGCCAGCGGGAAGGCGGCGTACACGATGCTGCTTCCCGGAACTCCCAGATGGAGCCGGAGCAGGTTGGTCAGGGCGGAGGCGGCGCTCCCGGCCAGGAAGAGAATCGCGGCCTCGATCAGCGAGATCGGCGACGCGGCATGTTTGGTCAGCGAAGGCAGCCGCGCCGCCTGCTGCAGCCGCGGGTCAATCGCCAGTGAGCGGGAGTGGGGAGGCCGGGTAGGCATCAGGAGAGACGGGCTCAGATCCGGGCGTCGAGCCCGAGATAGGCGGTGCGCCGCGACGCGGGGAAGCCGTAGGCCTCTTCGTAGGCCTGATCCAGCAGATTATTCACGCCGCCGTAGATGCCGAGCACGCGCCTGATCCGCTGCTCCACCCGGATACCCACGACGGCGAAGTCCGGCAGATTGCGCGCGGCGAACGAGCCCCGCCTCGGGAGATAGACCTCTCCCGCCACGTATTCCAGATCGAGGGCGGCGGCGCTACCCCAAGGCGCGGAATATCGCGCCAGGGCGGTGACCCGGTGGCGGGGCCGGTATTGCAGGGTCGCGCCGCCGGCCCCGGCGGACTGGTTGTCGGCATCGAGAAAGGCGTAGCTCACTCGTAGAATACCACGCCGCACCGGCTGTATCGTGCCCGTCAGCTCCACCCCGCGGAAGCGATAGCGTTCCGCATTGGCGTAGCCGCCGCTCCCGAGGCGCTCGATGAAGTCACGGGCATCGGTCTGGAACAGCGTCAGTCCCAGAAAGCCGGCCCGGCCCACCCGGTGTTCCGCACCCAGCTCGTACAGGCCGGCCTCCTCCGCACGCAGCGCCGGATTGCCGAAGGAGCGGTCGTACAGCTGGCGCAGGGTGGGAAAGCGAAACCGGTGAGCCACATCGGCGCGGAGGCGATCGTTGCGGGAGAGCTGATACGCCGCCCCCAGCGAGTACCCGTTCGCCTCCTGGCGGACGCCGCCGCTCGCCAGCCAGCCGTGCAGCGCTCCGGCCACCAGACCGAGTCGCGGGACGGGATGTATCTGATACTCCAGCGCCACTCCGTAATGGGCCAGCGTCTCGCTGGTGGCGGTGTTCTGAATGGTGACGGAGCCGCTCCCACCACCACCACCGCCGCCCCCGCCCCCGCCGCTGGTCGCAGCCTGCGATTCCTGTTGCCAGCCGTCGTGTTCGGCGTTGAGCCCGAGGGTGAGGCGGCCCAGGGGAACGATGCCCAGACGGATCTGGGCGCCGCCGCCGGCGAGCACGGTGCGGGTAAAATCGCGGGAGGTGCCCGCGGCGGCGAGGACCGTGGCCGGGTCCAGGGTTGCATCAGCGTAGCGGGTCGTGGTGTCGCGCTGGAGATTGCGGAAGGCCCAGGCGCGGACGCCCCAGCCGGGGGAGAAGTCATAGCTCCCGCCCACCTGGGCGGCAAATCCCGTCAGACGACCGATCCGATCATACACCACCCGGTTGGCAAACGGGTCGGCGGGATCGTCAACGATGCTGGGCGGCTTTCCCTGATAGCCGGTAACCGAGTTGAGCGTGAGCCCGAGCCTGCCGCGATGCCCCAGCTCGTAGCCGGCCTGGAGGAAGCCGTTGGTACGCTCGCGGTCGCTGTTGATCCGTCGGACCGGCGACACCGGTTCGAGTGTGGGCGAGGCGTTCCAGGAAGGATAGAGGTTCGAGTGCAGCACGCTGCCCGAGGCGAAGAACGACAGCCGGCCATGGCCGGTGGACACGGTTCCCCGGGCCAGTTGGCTGCCCGTCTGGCGCGCCTCCGCGCGGAGCGAGGCGTGGGAAGGGCCGCCACCCCCGGGAGTGATCACGTTGATCACTCCACCCAGCCCGCCCTGGCCGTAAAGGACCGATCCGGTGCCGCCCGTCACCTTGATGGCCGCGATCTCTTCCACCGGGATGAGGCCGGGGTCGAACTGTCCGTCGTCCGTGGCGTTGAACGGGATCCCGTTGAGGAGCAGGGTGACCTGCCGGGTGCGGAACCCGCGCATGTCCACCCTCGGCGTGCCGTCGGCGCCGTGGCGGACGATCAGGCCGGGCACCAGCCGCAGCGCCTCGTCCAGGTTGCGGGCACCCAGCGCCTCGATCTCAGCCTGGCTGATGGTCCGCACCGTGCTGGCCGCTTCCGACACCGGGCGCTCGGCCGAGACGACGATTTCGCCCAACGGGTACGGGGCAGAGGACTGCCCCAGGGCGGGGATAGCGACGATGAATTGGGCCAGGGCGGCCGGAAGCCAGATGCGGGAGGAGCGCAGGGCAGAGGGATTCACGGTGTTCGTTCGCAGGGGCAAGTCGGGTGGAGCATAATGCCCCTCGCGCAGGCGAACAATTCGCGCCTCAGGCCATGAGCGCGCTCGCCTCAGCGAATGGCAGCGCCGCTTCGGCAAAGGTGAACGTTCCCTCGTCCATCATTTCACGCCCCGCACCAATGAGGGCGCCGAGGGCCGCTCGGGCCAGGGTCGAGCCCAGGCTGATCCGCCGCACGCCCAGCTCGGCGAGCCGGGCAACCGAGAGGGGCGAGCCGCGCAGGCCCATGACCACGTTCACCGGCCTGGTCACCGACGCACAGACCGTACGAATCTGTGCTTCCGTAGTGAGGCCGGGAGCGAAGAGCGCGTCGGCGCCGGCGGCTTCGTACGCCTGGAGCCGCCGGATAGTGTCGTCCAGATCGGGCCGGCCGTGCAGGAAGTTCTCCGCCCGCCCCACCAGCATGAAGGGGAAAGGCAACGCGTGCGCCGCCTCGGCGGCGGCGGCGATGCGCTCCGTGGCATGCTGGAGATCATAGATCGGCCGGGCCCGGTCGCGGCTGAAGTCCTCGATCGACCCTCCCACCAGCCCGGCCTGGGCCGCCCGGCGGATCGTATCGGCCGCGTCGCCGGGCGTATCGCCGTAGCCGTTTTCCAGGTCGGCCGCGACCGGCAGGTCGGTGGCGTCTACGATCATCTTCGCGTTGGCCAGTGCTTCGGCCCGGGTCATCTCCCCGTCCCGCTTTCCCAGCGCGAAGGCCGCTCCGGCGCTGGTGGTGGTGAGCGCTTCGAATCCCAGGGACTGGAGAATCCGGGCCGACCCGGCGTCCCAGGGGTTGGGGATGATGAACGCGGCGGGGCGGGCATGGAGCGCCTGGAAGCGCAGCGCCCTGGTGGCTTGATCAGCAGGCATGGATGGCCGGGGGTTGGGGCTAATGATAATAGAAACGGAACGGCCCGAGCACCGGATCAGAGGCTCCACCGCATGCCGAATATGACCCGAAAGGTGCTTGCGCAACAGGATTTCCGTGAAAGACTTGAGCAATCCCATGCCGCCGCCGGAATACCCGGGTCACCCGTACTGCAAAGGAGCTTCCGAATGAAGATCTTGCAGGTGGTACCTCGCCGGGACATCGAAGGGCGACTCAAGTCCCTGCTCAATGCCAAGGAAAGAGAACTGCGCGGGTCCCGGACGACCTTCTTCCGGAAAGCACCGGGCAGGTGGCAGCACAAGACCTACAAAGGCTCGATCAAGTGGGAGTCGGTGCCCGGAGGCATTCTCGTCGCCGAGGTGGTCAGTCCGGAGGAGTCGGAGTGGCAGTTGCTGCAGTCGTTCATCGGATACCTGGACCGCCATCTGTCGGAACACATCGAAAGCGTGAGCATACTGTATCGCTGAGCCGGCGTCCTTGCCGGCCCTGGACTGAAACCCTTCACTCCCGACTCCCGGCTCCCGGCTCCTCTCCATGGCCTGGTTCCTCGCCCTTCTCGTCGCCCTCTTCTTCGGCGCCGCTCTGTATCTCCTGGGCCCGCCGATCCGCCGGTTGGTGGTCCGGCGAGCTGTGCGCGAATACCGCGAACCGATGCCCCAGGCATGGATCAGCGGTGTGGGGGAGAAGGTGGCCGCGGTGCGGGCGCTCTCCGCCGGCCAGCGGGAACGGCTGCTGCAGGCGGCGCGCGATCTGATGGCGGGGTGCGACTGGGCGGGCGCCGGCGGGCTCACCCTCACCCGGGATATGCAGCTGGTTATCGCCACTCAGGCGTGTCTGCTCACCCTGGAGATGCCGGGCGAGGCCTACCCGGGGCTGCGGACGGTGCTGGTCTATCCTTCGGCGTTCCTCGCGGAACGCGCACCCGACCCCCGCAAGTGGCACGGCGGCAGCGTCCCGGAGCCGCCGCTGGGCGAACTGGGCGAAGCATGGAACAACGGCAACGTGGTGATCGCCTGGGATGCCGCCATGCTGGGAGGGGGAGATTCCTCCGACGGGCACAATGTGGTGATCCACGAGTTTGCCCATCTCATCAACTTCCAGCTTCATCTGACGGAGCAGGGAAGCCTGCTGGCGCCCTCAAGCGGGGCCGACCGGCCGGAGTGGCGGCGCATCCTGGGAGAGAGTTATGACCGGCACTGTATTGCGGTGGCCGGCCATGCGGACTCGGTGCTCGACCCGTATGGCGCCACCAACCCCTCGGAGTTCTTCGCGGTGGCCACCGAGGCGTTCTTCGAACGGCCGAAGGAGCTGAAAGCGGAGTACGAGGAACTGTACCGCCAGTTGCGTGGGATCTACCGGCAGGATCCGGCGGCGGGAACGGCCTGAGCCATCGCCTCCCGGGCCACCGCCTTCAGCATTCCCCCGAACACCAGCTGGTGCAGCGGCCAGAGCCCGTACCAGTAGAGCTGCCCCGCCAGCCCGGCGGGATCGAAGATGGCGGTCTGGCGGATGGTACTGCCCCGGCCGTTCGGGCTCACCTCGAACTGCAGCCACGCCCGGCCCGGCAGCCGCATCTCGGCGGCGAGCCTTAGCAGCCGGTCGGGTTCGCAGGTCTCCACCCGCCAGAAGTCCAGGGTGTCGCCGGGCTGCAGGTGCTCCGGATCGCGCCGGCCGCGGCGCATGCCGGGACCGCCCACCAGCAGGTCGAGCCAGCCGCGCAGTCGCCAGAGAAAGCCGGCGTTATACCAGCCGGTGTCGCCGCCGATCCGCCGGACCGGCGCAAAGGCAGCGGCGGGATCGCACGCCACGGCGGCACACCGGGAATCCACCAGCCGGGTGCCGAAGCGCACGCCGCCCCAGCCACGGCGGAAGCCGGCTGCCGGCCACGCATCCGACCAGCGGGTGGCGGCGAAGGCCTGGTCCTCGTTCACCAAGGCCCGGGCGACGGCGGCGGCCATCCCCAGCGGCGTGATACTGAAGGTGCGCAGCCCGGCCTCGTCGTGCACCACCGTCTCGTTGCGCAGCCCCTCGATCAGCGCGCGACCCACCCGGGCGTAGAGCGGCGTTACCAGCCGGAGCCAGAGGCTGGAGAGGCGCGGGGTCAACACGGGGACGGGAATGAAGTACCGGGTGAGCCCCCGCTGCCGGGCGTACTCCCGCATCAGGCCGCCGTAGGACACCCGGTCGGGGCCCCCGATCTCGAAGATGGTGCTCCCGGCGCGCTCCAGACCCAGCGCCTCGATCAGATAGGCGATCACGTCTTCGATCGCGATGGGCTGGGTGAGGGTCCCCACCCAGCGGGGCGTCACCATGACCGGCAGCGTCTCCACCAGCGCGCGGATCATCTCGAACGAGACGCTCCCGGAGCCGATGATGATCGAGGCGCGCAGCTCGATCGTGTCCACGCCCTCGTCCCGCAGAATGCGGCCCACCTCCTGCCGGCTGTCCAGGTGAGTGGAGAGCGCCTCGCCCCGGCCCAGTCCTCCCAGATAGATCACGCGCCGCACGCCGGCGTTGCGGGCGGCCTGCGCGAAGTTGCGAGCGCCGGCGCGGTCGGCCTCGCTGAACGAGCCGGCCGTCTCCATCGAGTGGACCAGGTAGTACGCCGTATCCACCCCCGCCAGGGCGGCCGGCAACGAGGAGGGGTTCAGGACATCGCCGGCCACCACCTCGGTAGCCGCTGCCACCCTGGGGCGCAGGTGTTCCGGACGGCGGGTCATGCACCGGAGCGGGCGCCCCTGCGTTTCGAGTGCGGCGCGCAGCCGGCCGCCCACGTAACCGGTGGCACCGGTGAGCAGGACCAGGCGGGAAGTGGTCACGGCCGCGCGCCATTCCGCAGCGTATGCAGCGCGGCGCGCAGGCCGGGCAGGTCGGCGATGACCTGCCCCCCGGCTTCCGCGATCTCTTCGGCATACCCGGGGGCGGCGCTGCCGCCCACCAGCAGGATGGTGCCGGCGGGGAGGGCCGCACGCAAGGCACGAATCTCCCGGGCGGTCTCCGGGAGAGCAGCAGGATAGACCAGACTCAGCGCCACCACCCGCGCCGCGGTGCCTGCCGCGGCCCGGGCGATTTCGGCGGCGGGGAGCGCGGCGCCCAGGTAGATCACCCGCCACCCCGCTCCGGCCGCCGTGGCGGCGGCGAGCAGGGCTCCACCCTCGTGGATCTGGCCCTCGGGCGTCGCCGATAGCAGCACCGGTGCCGAGGTGTCGGGTTGGGCCATTTCGAAGATCCAGCCCAGCATCCGGCGCACCACCGCGGTTGCGAAGTGCTCCTGGGCGATGGTCATCCGGCCGGCATGCCACAGCTCACCGATCTGCACCAGCAGCGGACCCACCACCTCTTCCAGCAACGTGGGGACTCCCAGCACGACGGCGCCCCGCTCCAGCATGCGCCGGAGCCGGGCGGCGTCGAGTGCCTGCGCCGCTTCAAGCGCAGCCGTGCGCGCCGCGGCCAGGTCCTCGCCATCGGTCGCGGCCTCATGGGCCGGGCGCGCCAGGGCCAGCCGGCGCAGCTCGGCCAGGGGGAGTCGGGCCACCTGGCTGATGGCGGCGCCGTCGGCGGTGAGGCCGTGGAGCAGGGTGAGCCGCTCGAGGTCCTCATCACTATAGAGCCGCTGCCCTCCCTCGCTGCGGGTCGGCACGACCACGCCATAGCGCCGCTCCCAGGCCCGGAGCACGTGGGGTGAGAGGCCGCTGCGGTTGGCCACCACGCGGACGGGATGCCGGGGCAACAGACGGTCGGATGTTGGCATGTCGTTCATGGTGGCAATAATACGCTGCCGTCTAACTCATGTCAAGCTAAATAGTTAAACAAATGCTTGACATTACCAGCTACTCGGCTTAGTTTCTTGGACAGGAGCTAGACGAACGTTTACCACAAAAAGGGGGCTGTAATCATGAAGAAGCTCGATATCCTGGCCGCCGTGCTGTTAGTGATTGGCGGTCTGAACTGGGGGCTGATCGGGGCGGGCGGGCCTGATGTGGTGGGCGCGCTCTTCGGCACCGGCAGCGCCCTGAGCCGGGTCGTGTATCTGCTGGTGGGTGTTTCGGCGGTCTGGCAGGTGTTCCAGTGGAAGGCGATTCAGCAGCGCTGGATGAGACGCGCCCCAGCGATGGCAGCCGCGGCCCTGCTGGCGCTGGTTGCAGTGACGCCGGCGCAGGCGCAGATGCCGGACATGGCGCCGCCCGGAACGATCGTAGAGACCGCGGTGGGGGCGGGCCAGTTCAATACGCTGGTGACCGCGGTGACCGCGGCCGGCCTGGTGGAGACGCTTAACAGCGCCGGACCGTTCACCGTTTTTGCGCCGACCGACTCCGCCTTTGCGAAGCTGCCGGAAGGCACTCTGGCCGGGCTGCTCCAGGACAAGGCCGCGCTGACTTCAGTGCTGACCTATCATGTAGTGGCCGGCCGCCTCACCGCCGCCGACCTCAAGACCCGGGCAGACAAGGACGGGTACGTGACGCTCAAGACGGTGCAGGGGAGTGATCTGCGGATTCACCTGGCGGGTGACAAGGTCCATGTGGGCGACAAGTCCGCCAACGTGATCGCCGCCGACGTGCCGGCCAGTAACGGCATCATTCACGTGATTGACGCGGTGCTGTTGCCGCCGAAGAAGATGTAAAACAGAGCTCTGCCGGAGCAATCCCCGGATATCTGGATTGCTTCACCTCTGGACGGGTCACCCGGGTTTCTCCGGGTGATCCGTTGCTGTTGTCCTGGGGTGGGCGGGCAGTCCGGTGACTTGAAGGATGGGTCCGGTGTGAGATCACAGTTTATCATGTGTGATCCACAGATTACACAGATTGCTCCGAGCCTCGTTCGTGCTCCGCAGAGCTGCGCCCCATACCGGATCATCTTCTGAGAAGACAGTTTATCATGTGTGATCCACAGATTACACAGATTGCTCCGAGCCTCGTTCGTGCTCCGCAGAGCTGCGCCCCATACCGGATCATCTTCTGAGAAGACAGTTTATCATGTGTGATCCACAGATTACACAGATTGCTCCGAGCCTCGTTCGTGCTCCGCAGAGCTGCGCCCCATACCGGATCATCTTATGAGAAGACAGTTTATCATGTGTGATCCACGGATTACACAGATTGCTCCGAGCCTCGTTCGTGCTCCGCAGAGCTGCGCCCCACACCGGGATCATCTTCTGAGAAGACAGTTTATCATGTGTGATCCACGGATTACACAGATTGCTCCGAGCCTCGTTCTTCGCTCCGCAGAGCTGCGCCCCATACCGGATCATCTTCGGGAGGAGTCTGTCGCGGCTTCGCTCAGCGGCCGAAGGGCGAAACATGAGTCCACCCCCCAGGAGGGCCGGCCGCGGGCCGCATCGGAGACGACCGCTGGGCGGAATCAATCCCGTAATCTGTGGGACCGATTTCTGTGTAATCTGCGGACATAAATCATCGGGGCGGCTCGTCTCTGACGGGCCGCCCCGATGCGCATCGGTCATCCGGGTCGGAGGTTTGGGCTCCGTTCTTCTCTCCTCCGCTTCGCCGGACCCCGTACAGGATCCGTCGGTGGGCTTTGGAGGCACCGGTTCCCGCGTTGACCTTACGGTACACGGGGTTCCGTTGCGGGCGCTGTCGGTCGCCAGGTCGCATCCTGGATCCGATAGGGCGCATCAGCACGCCGGCCTGATGCGGGTGGGGTTCTGCGAAACTCCCCCACCGGCCGCCCGCCGCCGTGCACGGCGACGGAACGACAGGGCTAAACTTACCGGCGGGAACGTGAAGAGAGCGGGAACCCGGGATGAAGAGACCGGACAAGACGGTGTCCGCTCCCCGGCGGGGATGTCGATTCCGCTCCCGCCCGATCGACGCAGGAGTGAAGCCGGGAAGATATCCCGGCCGGGAAAGCGACCTGCTGCAAGGAGACCGCATCATGCGAGTCATCGTGCTGGTCAAGGCCAACAAGGAATACGAAGCCGGCGCAATGCCGAAGCGGGAACTGCTGGAGAAGATGGGGACGTTCAACGAGAAGCTGGTCCAGGCCGGCATCATGCTGGCGGGCGACGGTCTGCAACCCAGCTCGAAGGGCAAACGAGTCCGGTTCGGTTCGGGGAAGCCGCGGGTGATCGACGGCCCCTTCGCGGAGACCAAAGAGCTGGTCGCCGGATTCTGGATCTGGCAGGTCAAGTCCGTGGATGAAGCGGTGGAATGGCTCAAGCGGGCGCCGTTCGAAGAGGGGGAGACGGTGGAAATCCGCCCCTTCTTCGAACTCGAGGATTTCGGCGAGGAGTTTACGCCCGAGCTGCAGGAGCGGGAGGCAAAGCTGCGGGAGCGGTTGAAGTAAGTCGACGGCGCCCAGGGTTTTCTCGACTCTCTTGACCCCCTCGACCCTCTCGACCACTGAAGAGGTCGAGGGGGTCGAGAGTGTCGAGAGGGTCGAGGTCTGCTTGATGTCGATCCCGCCCCTCCCCGGTCGACGCTTCTGTGAAGCCGGGAGACAGGCTCCCGGCACCAGAACCCGAACCGAGAGGAGCCCGACCATGTCTTCCCCCACCCGGAGCCGTAACCGCAAGATCGGCAACGTGTTGCTCTGGACGATCCAGGGCCTGCTCGCCGCCCTCTTTCTCTTCGCCTCCTTCGCCAAGCTGACCATGCCTGCCCAGGCGCTGGTCCAGCAGTCAGGCCTCTCCGCGGGGTTCATGCGCTTCATCGCCGTGTGTGAGGGCCTGGGGGCCCTGGGCCTCATTCTCCCCGGTATCTTCCGCGTTCGCCGGGGCCTTACTCCGCTGGCGGCGGCCGGACTCGTCATCATCATGATCGGCGCCGTCGTGACGACAATTCTGCGGATGGGGCCCGCCATGGCCGCCACGCCTTTCGTGGTGGGTGTCCTGCTGATGGTGGTGATTCGCGGCCGGCGCTCCTGGTCCGGCATCACCCTGCCACTGAATCTCGATCTCAGGGTGCCCACGGGTTCTACCTTCTGAGTCGCCGGTACGGGCAGCTCCGCGACATATTGAGACGAGGGCCGCCGCCCGTGTCGCGCCTTCAATGACCGAAGACCAGTATCGGGGAATACGATGCAGCTCAATACCTATCTCAACTACGGCGGCAACTGCCGGGAGGCGTTCGAGTTCTACGCCGAGCGCCTGGGCGGTCGCATCACCATGCTGGCGACCCATGCCGAGCAACCGGAGGCAGACAAGGTCCCGCCGGAATGGCGGAACGCAGTGCTGCACGCCCGGATCGAACTGGGAGGCACGAGTCTGTTCGGAGCGGATATCCCCCCGGACCGTTTCCAGCCGATGCGCAGCGCCTATCTCAGCCTCTCGCTGTCCAGCGTGGAGGAGGCGGAGCGGGTCTATGCGCTCCTGCGGGAAGGGGGCGAGATCTTCATGCCCATGGCGGAGACGTTCTTCGCCCACCGCTTCGCGATGCTCCGCGACCGGTTCGGGACCTCGTGGATGTTGTTGTATGAGCGGGCACCCGGATGACCACGATCGCTGTCCCTCGACCCTCTTGACCGGGTCCAAACGTCCGCTACGAAAGGCCACACAGTGACTATCGCCGAGCTGATGCAGGAGCTGGACCAGGAAGCGAAGGCGACCCGGCGCGTGCTGGAGCGGGTACCGCCGGACCGCTACGACTGGCGCCCCCACGAGAAATCGTTCACCCTGGGGCAGCTTGCCATGCATGTGGCCATGCTGCCGGGCGCCATCAGCGAAATGGCGGGGAAGCCCACGTTCGACGTCAAGACGCGGATCCCGCGGCCCAGCCCGGGCGGCGCGGACGAGCTCATGAGCACCTACGACCAGAGCGTGGAGAAGGCCCGGACGCTGCTCGGGGCCATGAAGGACTCCGACCTGGCGTTGCCCTGGCGCATGGTGGACGGCGAGAGGGAGGTCATGGCCCTCCCCCGGAGCGGTGTCCTCCGCACCATCCTGTTCAACCACTGGTACCACCATCGCGGGCAGCTCACCGTTTACCTGCGGCTGCTGAATGTCCCCCTTCCGTCGGTCTACGGTCCGAGTGCGGATGAGGCGGGGATGTAAGGCCGACAGGCACAGGGGACAAGGGACAAGGGGTCGCAGCGGGGATCGGGACAGGGATAGGCTGCGTAGTCCTTAATCGGGTCCCCTGTCCCTTGTCCCTTGTGCCGTACCGCCTGTCCCTCCCTTGCGTTGCGAGCGCCGCCATGGTCTAATCGTGACCTATGACGGTCGCGCATATCCACGCCACCATCGACGCCGTCTGGCGCATGGAATCGGCGAAGATCATTGCCCGGCTGGCGCGCATGGTAGGCGACGTGGGCCAGGCCGAGGATCTGGCCCAGGACGCGCTGCTGGCTGCGCTGGAGCAGTGGCCGGCATCGGGCATTCCCGACAACCCCGGTGCCTGGCTCATGACCGCGGCCAAGCGCCGGGGGATCGACCAGCTCCGGCGCCACCAGATGCTGGATCGCAAGCACCAGCAGCTGGGCGGCGAGCTGCAGGAGGAGCAGCAGCGGGAGGTCGAGACGGCGGCGGCGCTGGACGACGCCATCGGTGACGATCTCCTGAGCCTGATCTTTACCGCCTGTCACCCGCTGCTCTCCGCCGAAGCCCGGGTCGCCCTGACACTGCGGCTGGTGGGTGGCCTCACCACCGAGGAGATCGCGCGCGCGTTTCTGATTCCCGTTCCCACCCTGCAGCAGCGGATCGTCCGGGCCAAGAAGACGCTGGCGGACGCGAAGGTGCCCTTCGAGGTGCCGCGCGGGGACGACCTGAGTGAGCGGCTCGCCTCGGTGCTCGAGGTGATCTATCTCATCTTCAACGAGGGGTATGCCGCGACCGCGGGTGACGACTGGGTCCGGCCCGGCCTCTGCGAAGATGCGATGCGGCTGGGGCGCATCCTGGCGACCCTGGCGCCGGAGGAGCCAGAGGTACACGGGCTCATCGCCCTGATGGAGATTCAGGCCTCCCGTCTCCGAGCGCGAGTGGGCCCCGACGGCGAGCCGGTACTGCTGCTGGATCAGGACCGGGGCCGCTGGGACCGCCTGCTCATCCAGCGTGGTCTGGCGGCGCTGGAGCGGGTGGACGCGCTGGGCGGCGCTGCCGGCCCCTACGCACTCCAGGCGGCCATCGCCGCCTGCCACGCGCGGGCGCGCTCGGCGCAGGAAACGGACTGGGCCAGAATCGCGATGCTCTACGGCGCCCTGGCGCAGCTCATGCCCTCCCCCGTGGTCGAGCTCAATCGCGCGGTGGCGGTGAGTATGGCCGAAGGCCCGGAGGCCGCGCTCGCGCTGGTGGAACCGCTCACGAAGCAGAAATCGCTACGGAACTATCACCTGCTCCCCAGCGTGCGCGGCGACCTGCTGCAGAAGCTGGGGCGGAATGTCGAGGCGAGTGAGGAATTCGAGCGGGCGGCGAAGCTGACGAAAAATGAGCGGGAGCGGCGGCTCCTGCTCCAGCGCGCCACGGAATGCCGGAATAGGGAGAAAGGACAAAAGGACTGAGAGAAAAGCGCTTTTCTCCCAGCCCTTTGCTCTCAGTCCTGTCTCGCCAGCTTCTCGAACCGCGGAGGCCCCCTGAGCGGCGCGAAGGTCGGGATGCAGCGGGGCTCGATGGCCCCTCCGCGGCTCACGCGGCGCGCCGCGGGCTGCCGTCCTGCCGCCTTACTCAGTCCTCAGTTATTTCCCTGCGCCAGCTTCTTGAACCGGGGATTGTCGCGCAGCGACGCGAAGGTCGGATCGATCCGGAGCCAGGCCGGCGTGATGTAGTAGTGGCTGTTGAGCAGCTTCTGGAGCTCGTCCAGGGCGGCGTCCGTATTGCCCAGCGCCAGGTGGATGCGCACCACCTGGAGCCGGGTGTACTGCGGCTGCACCGTGGTGGAGGTGAGCAGCGCCATCGCGGTATCGGCCTGAGCCAGTGCCTCGCCCCGGCGGCCGAGGTAGGCCAGCAGCAGGCCATAGAGCACGTGATTCTGGTCGTCGCGCGGATTCGCCGCCGACTGCGCCCGGGTGGCAGCCAGGCCGGAATCGGCGTAGGCGCGCGCCATCGCCCGATTACCCTGCTGGAAATAGGCCGTGGCCATGGTCTGGCCCCACCAGCCGCGGTCGTTGTCGAAGGCGGCGGGGGTCAGCCGGAAGAGGAGTTGCCGCTGTGGCAGCTCCAGCACCCAGGAGAGCTCCTGGTATCCCCCGAAGTAGGCGGCCAGCTCCGGTGCCGTCACCCCGCGACCGAGCGCATCCCTGATCACCTGCCGGGCCTCCGACAGATCACCTTGCGCCACATGGGCAATCGCCATCCACTCGATGGTGTTGACGTTGCCGGGCGACAACGATAGCGCCGTCTCTCCCGCCGTGAGCGCCTCGGCGAAGCGGCGCATCGAGACATAGGCCGGGAGGAGAGCCGTCAGGGTCTGCTCCGACCGCGGATCGAGCTGGCGTGCCCGCTCCAGCTTGGCCAGCCCGGCATCGTAGCGGAGCGCGGTCAGATCCGATCCGGCCGCGGTGCTGAGTACGTCGGCATCATTGGGCGCGACCTCGAGCGCGACGGCAATCTGGCTGTCGGCTCGGGCAGGGTCGCTGGCGACCAGGCGGTAGTATCGCGCCGCGGCCAGATTGGCGGCCACCGACCGCGGATCCAATACCAGCGCCCGCTGCATTGCCTCGCGGGCGCGCTTCGAGGCGAGCGGGTCCCGCCCTCCATTGGTATAGGTAAGCGTCATCGCGGTGGACAGCAGGGCCCAGGCGTCGGTGAAATTCGAATCCAGCGCCACCGCTTGTTCCAGGTAAGACCCGGCCAGGCGCTGCGTCGCCGGATCGCGGCCGGTGAGCGCCTTGGCCTTCAGATAGAGATCGTAGGCCGCCACGTTCTGCGTAGGCCGCCTGGTCAGTTCGTTCTTCTCCTGGGTGCCGAGCCGGGCGCCCAGCGCGCCGGCCACCTGGGTGGCGATGTCCGACTGGACCTGGAACACGTCGGTCAGGTCGTTATCGAACGACTGCTGCCAGGTCATCGCCCCCGTCCGTCCATCAATCAGCTCCGGCACCACCTGCACCCGGCGGTGTCCGCCCGCCGAGTCGGCCCAGCGCACCTTCCCTACCAGGAGATAGTTCACTCCCAGCTCGCGCGCGATCTCCTGGGGGCTCTTGGTGGTGGACCGGTACTGGCCCGCGCTGGTCGAGGCGATGACCATGAGCCCGTTGATCTGGGCCAGCTTGCCCCGGACTTCGTCGGAGATCCCGTCGGCGAAGTAGGCATCCGCCGCCGGCCCCTGGTTCTCGAACGGGAGCACCGCCACGCGCGTCCCCCCGGCTCCCGCGGCGCCGGCCGGTGCGCGGACGGCCATCACGCTGGCCATGACGGCCCACAGGACCAGCGCGCCCACGCCGCCCAGCGTGGCGTTGCGCCAGGTGAAGAGGCCGGTGATTCCGCCGGTGCCGGCGCCCGCCCGCCGGCGGCGCTCGATCTTCCCCGTGAGCACCAGCACGCCGGCGCCGACGGCCAGGAGGAGCACCGCGAGCCCGAGTGTCCAGACCGGCAGGTTCCACCGCCGGGTGAGACTGTAGACTATCGCCAGCATGGCCACCGAGCCGGCGCCGAAAAGGCCCCACACCGCCAGCGGCGACGGCCCCGCCCCGGCCGCGGCCTGCATCGCGCCGCTCTGGCTGGTATCCTGCGCGTTCTCCAGCGCTTCGGCCAGGGCGGCCGCCGTGGGATAGCGGTCCACCGGGTTGCGGGCGAGTGCCCGGGTAACGGTGGAGTCCACCGTGGGCGGCAGGCCCATCCGGGCGCTGGAGAGGGGGCGGGGCCTTTCGGTCATGCTGCGGGTCATGATGGCGCGGGCGGTAGGACCGGTATAGGGCGCTTCGCCGGCCAGCATCTCGTAGAGCACCGCACCCAGGGCATAGACGTCCGCGCGGCCATCCACGTCCCGGTCGCCCATGGCCTGCTCCGGCGCCATGTATTGCGGCGTTCCCACCGCGAGCCCCGTCCGGGTGATCGCTTCCCCGGCGCTGTCGAGGGCCCGCGCGATGCCGAAGTCCGCGATCTGGGCGTGGCCGGCGCCCAGCAGGATGTTGCCCGGCTTGATGTCGCGATGGATGATGCCGCGCGCCTGGGCATAGGCCAGCGCCTCGGCGACCTCCCGGGCCAGCCGGAGCGCTTCCTTTACCGGCAGCTGGCCCTCGCGCTCCAGCCGCTCGCGCAGACTGCCCTCCTCCACGTAGGGCATCACGTAGTAGAGCACGCCCTCGGCCTCGCCCGAATCGTACACCGCCAGGATGTGGGGATGGCTCAGCTGGGCGGCGATTTCGACTTCACGAAGGAACCGGTCGGCGCCCAGGGTGGCGGCCAGTTCGGGACGCATGACCTTCACCGCCACCTTGCGCCGGTGCTTGAGGTCTTCGGCCAGGTAGACCGTGGCCATTCCCCCTTCGCCCAGAATCCGGTCCACCCGGTATGGGTCGCCCAGCGCGCGTTTCACCCGCCCGACCTCGAAGGCGCCCGTTGCCTGGGTCCGCGGCGGGACGCCGGGATCGGTGGGTGTGGCGAAGCCGCACTTCATACAGAATTGCGCCTCGTCGGGCAACGAGGAGCTACAGGAGGGACAGGTGCGCATTGCGGCTTCCATCCTGCCGACCTCTAGGGGATGTGGGGAGAAACCGAAATCTCGGGGGGCGGCACCGGTATAGCAAGGGAGAGAGAAGGCAAAAGGACTGAGAGAGAAGCGCCCTCTCTCAGTCCTTTCTTCATGTTTCCGTTCTTCCGGGCTAGCCTCCGGCCGTGGCCCCCACGACCAGATAGGGCTCCTCGCCCCTGGCCACCGCCTCCGGCAGCGGCGCGTCCGGATCCTCGTGCGAGAGGTCCTGGCCGCAGGCGAAGAAGCGGAGAAAGGCCCGGCGCTTCCTGGTGACCTGGTCGCGCATGGTGCCGCGCAGGGCGGGGTAGCGCGCTTCCAGCGCGGAGAGCACCGTGTGCTGGGTAACCGGACCGTCGGCCTCGACGGTGACTTCGCTCTCGATCCGCGCCAGGTTGCGGAGCGGCTCCGGCAGAACCACGTGGATCATTGCAGTGTCTGAACCTCGACCGACAAGACCGGCGGCAGGTGCTCGGCGATCGGCGTCCAGCTGTCGCCCGAATCGGCCGAGGCGTACACCTGCCCGCCGGTGGTGCCGAAATAGATGCCGCAGTCGTCCAGCCGGTCTACCGCCATGGCATCGCGCAGCACGTTGACGTAGCAGTTACGCTGGGGCAGGCCCCGGGTGAGCGGCTCCCATTCGTTGCCGCCGCTCCGGCTCCGGAACACCTGGAGCTTGCCCTCCAGCGGGAAGTGCTCGGCGTCGCTCTTGATGGGGACCACGTAGATGGTCTCCGGCTCGTGGGCGTGCACATCGATGGCAAAGCCGAAGTCCGTCGGCAGGTTGCCGCTCACCTCGTGCCAGTTGTCGCCCGCGTCATCGCTGCGCATGACGTCCCAGTGCTTCTGCATGAACAGCGTGTCGGGCCGCGAGGGATGCTGCGCGATCCGGTGCACGCAATGGCCTACCTCGGCGGTGGGGTTCGGCAGAAAACTGGAAACCAGTCCTCTGGTAATGGGTTTCCAGGTGTCGCCTCCGTCGTCCGAGCGAAAGGCACCCGCCGCGCTGATGGCGGTAAAGATCCGCCCGGGGTTCACCGGATCGAGGATGATGGTATGCAGGCACATGCCCCCCGCACCCGGCGACCAGGCCGAGCCGGTGCTGTGCTTCCGGAGGCCGGAGACCTCCTCCCAGTTCTGGCCGCCATCGGTGGACTTGAACAGGGCCGCGTCCTCGATCCCGGCGTAGACGGTGTCCGGATCGGTGAGCGAAGGCTCCAGGTGCCAGACCCGCTTGAACTCCCAGGGATGCGCGGTGCCGTCGTACCACTGGTGGGTGCCGGGCACCCCGTCGTAGACGAACTTGTTGCCCACCGTTTCCCAGGTTTTCCCCCCGTCGCAGGATCGCTGCATCGTCTGGCCGAACCAGCCGCTCGATTGGGAGGCGTAGATCCGGTCGGGGTCGGCCGGCGAGCCCTTGAGGTGGTACAGCTCCCAGCCGGCGAATTCCGGCCCGCTGATGTTCCACTTTGCACGTTTCGCGTCGGAGGTCAGGATGAACGCGCCTTTGCGCGTGCCGACCAGTACCCGGACTCCGGCCATGGTACGCTCCTCGGGGTTGGGGGGTCTCAATATATCGTCGAACCGGGAGGGCGGAAATCGACATGCCGCAGGGATCAGGAGTCAGGAATCAGGGACCAGAACCGGGGTACCTTGCCCCGGTATGCCCCGATCTGTACTCATTTACCGCCGTACCGCCGTACCGCCGTACCGCCGTACCGCCGTACCGCCGTACCGCCGTACCGCCGTACCGCCGTACCGCCGTACCGCCGTACCGCCGTACCGCCGTACCGCCGTACCGCCGTACCGCCTCATACCGCCATACCGCCTTTGAATGGAGGCTCCATGCCCTTCTCCCAGACCCTCCTCCCCGAATTCGACCAGGAAATGGCCACCACCCGCCGGGTGCTGGAACGGGTGCCCAGCGACAAGGGAGAGTGGAAGCCGCACTCCAAGTCGTTCTGCCTGGCCCACCTGGCGCAGCTGGTCAGCTGGATGCCGGGCTGGATCGCCAACGCGCTGAAGGAGACCTCGCTCGATCTGGCGAAGGCGGCCGGGTACAGCATGGAGGAGACGGAGACGCTGCTGGCCGGGTTCGACCAGAACGTACGGGAAGCCAGGGAGGCGATCGCCTCGACGGCGGACGGCGATTACGGCGTGACCTGGTCGCTCAGGCATGGTGACAAGGTGCTCTTCTCGGCGCCGCGAGCCGTCATCGTGCGCAACCACATCAGCCACCTGGTGCACCACCGGGCCCAGCTCGGCATGTATCTGCGGCTGCTGGATATACCGGTGCCGTCGATGTACGGTCCGACCGCGGATGAGGGGTGGGGTGGATAGGGATCAGGAATCGGGAACCGGGAATCAGGGGAACGCTCTAGCCCATTGCAGTATCGGAGCCGTTCCAGGCTGGCGGGAATTCCTGGAGCCGGTGTGTCGAAATGGTGGCTCGCCAGTCGACTAGCTGGTGTCCGACGGTTCCTGATCTCTCCTCTGGAGGACACCATGAAATACCTGTGCCTGATCTATGACAACGAAGCGACGATCAACGGAATGTCCGGGCCCGACCGGGAGGCGATACACCAGGAGTACGTGGCCTACACGAAGGACATCATGAAGAGCGGCCACCATCTGGGTGGTGAGGCCCTCCAGCCGGTCCAGACGGCGACCACCATCCGGGTGCGAAACGGGAAGGCGACCACCACTGACGGTCCCTACGCGGAGACCCGGGAGCAGCTCGGCGGTTTCTACTTGATCGAGGCGCGGGACCTGAACGATGCCATCCAGGTCGCGTCGCGCATCCCGTCCGCCCGCTTCGGGAGTGTCGAGGTGCGGCCGATCCGGGAGTTCAGCGTGGAGTAGCCGTGCCGTCTGTCTCCCTTCGCGGCCCGGGCCGGTGTCCCGGGAGTGACCTGACCGAGCGGATCGGTGCGCTCTACCGGTCCGAGTCCCGGCGGATCCTGGCGACCCTCATCCGCCTGCTCGGCGATTTTGATCTGGCCGAAGAGGCGCTCGCGGAAGCCTTTGCCGCCGCGGTGGAGCGGTGGCCGGCCGAGGGCGTGCCGGCCCACCCCCGCGCCTGGCTGGTGTCCGCCGGGCGGTTCCGTGCGATCGACCGGTTGCGACGGGCGGCGCGGTTCGATGCCGCCCGGGGGGCGATCGCCGATCGCCTGGGTAGCGAAGCCGGGCCGCCGCCGGAGGTGGACGATGAGGCGGTGCGGGACGACCAGCTCCGCCTCATCTTCACCTGCTGCCATCCGGCCCTGTCGCCCGAGGCGCGAGTCGCGCTCACGCTCCGGGAGGTCTGCGGGCTCCGGACCGAGGAAATCGCCCGGGCCTATCTCAGCCGGACGCCGGCCATCGCCCAGCGGATCGTCCGGGCCAAGGCCAAGATTCGTGATGCGGGCATTCCTTATGAGGTCCCCTCGCGGGCCGAACTGCCGGAGCGACTCGACGCGGTCCTCCAGGTGATCTATCTCGTCTTCAACGAGGGCTACGCCGCCACCGCAGGAGATGCGGTGACGCGAACCGACCTTGCGGTGGAGGCGATCCGGCTGGGGCGGGAGATGGTCGAATTGCTGCCCGACACGGAGACCCTGGGTCTCCTGGCGCTCATGCTGCTGCACGATTCCCGGAGACCGGCGCGCACGAGCGGCGACGGCACCATCGTGCTTCTGGAAGACCAGGACCGCACCCTCTGGAGCCGGGAGCAGATTGCCGAAGGTACGTCGCTGGTCGAGCGGGCGCTGCGGTCGGGACGGGCGGGGCCCTATGCCTTGCAGGCGGCGATCGCGGCGCTGCACGCGGAGGCCGCGACACCGGATGCTACCGACTGGCCGCAGATCGCCGGTCTGTACGATGTGCTGCTCCGGGTGGAGCCCACGCCGGTGGTCGAGCTCAACCGGGCGGTGGCCATCGCCATGCGCGACGGGCCAGGAGCGGGGCTCGGGCTCATTGACGGCATCCTGGACCGGGGGGAGCTCGGCGCCTATCATCTGGCCCACTCCGCCCGGGGAGAGCTGCTCCGCCGGCTGGGTCGCAGGAACGAAGCGGCCGCCGCGTTCCAGCGGGCCCTGGATCTTGCGGCACAGGAACCGGAGCGCCGGTTCCTGGAGGAGCGATTGCAGGAACTGAGGAGCGCGGACTAGTACCGCGATTTCATGTACTCCACCCCACCGCGGATGGTTGCCCGCCAGGCTGCCTCGATACCCTCGTTGCACTCCGGATCGTACCGCGCCACGGCCCGGATCAGGCTGTCCACGAAGGGCGGGTAGAGCTCCGGTGGGATATCCAGGTCGCGGCGGCTGTGCCGCTCGGCGACCCGCCGGAGCAGGTCGTGGCCTTCCGCTTCGGGGCGGTTGGGGTAGAGCAGCAGCAGCCGCAGGGCGTGGCGCAGCAGCTGATGCTGGCGGAAGAAATCCGTCGCTTCGAACCGTGCCTTTGCCTCGGGGCACGCGGTGAAGAAGAGGTGATAGAAGGTCGGGATGAAATCGGGCGACGCGCAGCACCGCTCGAAGCTGGCCCGGGCTGCCTCGGACTGGTCGCGCGGTACCTCGGCGCTGACTCGCGGTTTCCTGGAGGTGTCGGTCATCAGAAGTTGTATTCCAGGCTGGCGGTCCAGGCCACGTCGGGCCGGAGCCCGCCCCGGTTGAGCGGGATGAGGGCGTTGGTCACGATGGTGAGGCCCGGCCCGGTGAGAAACTTGAACCCCACGGCACCGTTGATCAGGTCGTCCGGGCTGTTGGGAATGGAGCTGGGCTGCACCGTCCGGTGAAATGGCGCATCGTAGACCACCGGCCCCGGTAACCGCAGGCGGTTCACGCCGACCTGGAGCTCGGAGACGAGATCCACCGCCAGCGTCGCCCAGGGGGCGAGCAGATGGTCGAAACCGGCGGTCGCCAGGAAGTAGTCGTTGTTGAGGGCCCCCGAGCGGTAGAGGTAGCCCACATTGGCGTGCGGGGAGAAGTTGCCGAACTGGGCCGACACGATGCCCACCCCCCGCAGGGCGTAGTTCCCCGATCCGAGAAAATTGTCCTTGTTGCCGGTGGGAAGCCGGGCGTCGGCCAGGATGGCGAAGCGCGCCCGGGCCGACTCGCTCACCCCGAGCTTCGCCCGCACCGCCACGTCTCCCAGGCCGGTGGCCGATCCCTCTTCGAACCGGCTCGCCGTCAATACCGGATTGTCCACGGTACCGGCAAAGAAGTGGGCGATGTTGGGGCCGAAGGGAATAACCTGGGCGTTGCTGACCCCCTGAACCGAAACGGTCACCAGCGGCAGCGCCACGCCGATATCGATCCGGTCGGTGAGGCCGTAGGTCAGCGCCAGAGTGGTGGCCCGGACATTGACGCCGAGGTTGAGGTCGAGCCCGATGACATCGTTCTCCAACTGGGGGATACCCATCCTGGAGCAGTCCCCGCCGAAGACGCTGTCGCAACCTGGAAAGTCGGCATTCACGTGCGTGAAGTTGAGGTGCACGTTGTCCAGCGGCACGCCCCGCAGGCTCTTGAAATGAAACACGCTGACGCCGGCGCCCACGAACACCCGCCCCCGGCCCATGGTCTGCGCCCGCTCGGCGAAGATCGGGCCCGCCGAGGTGCTGGTGGGCACGGGAACCCCGGCCTGAAGGCGGAAGGTGGTGCCGCTGCTGGTGGCGCTGATGGGCAGGTTCCCGATATTGGCGCCGATGGCGCTGCCCAGGAAGAGGATCAGGCTGCCGTTGGCGCTGACCGCCGAGGGAACGAAATGGCTCCCGTGCGCCTGAATGGAGGCGGGATTGTCCGGATCGGCGGTGCCGGCCAGAAAGAGCGGGTCTTCACCGGGCCCGAAGATGAACAACCCGGTGATACGATCCCGCAGAGTCTGATCCTGGGCGTGGAGGCCTGCTGCCGCAGAGAGCAGGATGAACAGGACGAGCGCTGGACGGCGCATGTACCCCCCGCTTGAGAGTGGCTACTGCTGGGCGAAAACGATCGAGGTCAGTCGCCAGTTTCCGGAAGAGCCGTCGAGTACCGCCCGGTAGCTGAACGCCTGTTCCAGCTTCCGCGGCTCGGTATAGTGGTACTGGGCGGTGCCGGTCACCACCGCGGTCGTGCCCTGAATGTCGGGCGTCTCCGACGCCAGCTCGAGATCGAACTGGCCGCCGCTCTGGAACAGCTCGCGATAGGCTTGTTCTTCCGGCTGGGTCATGCCGGGATAGGCTCGCCGCAGCCGGGTAATGTCACGGGAGACCACGGCCGTCCTGAAGGCGGCGAGAACGGTGGCGATGGCCCGGCGGTTTTCCTCCGCGGTGGCCACAGGGGGAGCGGCTGGCGGCGGCGTCGCGGCCGCCACGGGTGCTGAAGTGGCGGTATCCGGCGCCGGCTTCGCCGGGGCCGCGCCCGGAAGCACGGTCAGCTTCACACTGCGGGAGACGCCGCCCGTGGTGGCCGTGATGGTGGCGCTGCCCGCGCCCTGCGCAGTCACGGTGCCGTCCTCGCCCACGCTGGCGACCCGTGGCGCGCTGGAGGACCAGAAGAACTCCTGCCCCTCGAGGGCGCGGCCCGCCTCGTCCTCGGGGGTGGCCCGCAGTCGGATTACGCCCCCGATTCCCAGCGTTTCCGCCGGCGCGACCAGGCTCAGCGCCGCCACGGTGGAAGCTGCCGGGCGCGCCGGCGCCTGGCGGGCCGCCGGCGGCGGAGCCGGCGGCCCGCGGACCGTGACCGCCGTTGCGCTGATGCTCCCGCGGCTTTGCGCCGTCAGCGTAGCTATGCCGGGACCTGTTCCCCGCACCACACCCGCCGGCGACACGACCGCGACCGACGAATCGCTCGATCCCCACTCGATGCCCGCGTCCGGAACCGGCTTCCCTGAAGCATCCAGGGCGGTAGCGGACAATTGGACGGTGCCTCCGGCCTCGAGTGCCACTGCCCCGGCGGGCGAGAGGCGGACACGCGCCACCGCCGCTGCCGGGGCAGGGGCAGGGGCAGGGTCGGAAGTATCGGCGGCCACCGCCGGGGCGGGCGCCTGCACCGGGGCCGGCGCGCGCCCCCGCAGCAGGACCCACCCGGCAACGGCCAGGAGCAGTACGGCCGGAAACGCATACAGCAGGGCCCGGGGGACAGCCACGGCCGCGGTGCTGGTTGCGGGAACGGCCGGGCTGCTGCTGGTCGCGCGCGCGGCCGGGATCGGGCTGGTGGGCGTCCGCATGGCCTTGAAGATCCGCGCGGAGGTTCCGGTACGGGCCAGCGTCGCCATCTCCTGGCGAATGGGCTCGCGTTCCCCGGTGGACGGGCTGCCGACCGCCGCCACCGCGTCGGCCATGTGAGGCCAGCGATCCGCCGCTTCCCGGGCCAGCATCCGGGTGATCGCCTCGGTGATATGGTGGGGGCAATCAGGCCGCGCCTTCTCGAGAGGCGGTGGGTCTTCGGTGCAGCGGCTGAACATGAGCTGGACCGCGGTGGCGCCGGTAAAGGGCTGCTTCCCGGTGAGCATCTCGTAGCCGATGAGCCCGAGGCAGTACTGATCGGACGCCCCGGTGACCGTCGAGGCGGTACACTGTTCCGGACTCATATAGGAAGGGGTGCCGACCACGCCGCCGGTCTGGGTGAGGCTCTCGGCCGAACTGACCTTGGCAATGCCGAAATCGGTCACGATGGCTCGGCCGTCTTCATCCAGCAGGATGTTGCCCGGCTTCACATCCCGGTGAATGACCCCGCGCCGGTGCGCGTAGGCCAGCGCGTCGCCCACCTGGGTGAGGATGTCCTGCACCATGGCCACCGGCAGCTGCCCCCGCTCCTCGATGATTGAATCGAGCGTGCGCCCGGCCACGAACTGCATGACGAAGTAGAGCAGCACGTCCTGGTGCCGGACCGCGTAGATGGGAATGATGTTCGGATGGGTCAGCGAGGCTGCGGTGCGGGCTTCGCGCTTGAAGCGCTCGGCGGAACCTTCGCTCTGCACCAGGGCCGGCAGCATGACCTTTATGGCCACCTTGCGGTCGAGCGCCAGGTCGTGCGCCAGGTACACCACAGCCATGCCGCCCCGGCCGAGCTCGGCCAGGACTTCATAATCGCCGATGGTCGCCTCCCGCAGCGATTCCAGCAACGGGTCGACCAGGTCGGGCATGGGCGGGGGGGCTTCGGCCATGCGTCGTCCTCCAGGGTATCCCCTGAAGCTAGGAATCGGGACCGCCGGGCGCCATAGACGGCCGCTTCCCGGGTGTCGCCCAGCCGAAGCGGCCCGGCCCCAGGCTCGGAGTACTTTCCGCCTTCCCGACTTCCCGCCTATGTTACCTCCCCTGTTCCCTTCAGCCCCGGAGGTGGATATGCCCGCGACCAGGATCATCGCCGTCACCGGCGCTACCGGCGCCCAGGGTGGAGGGCTGGTAGGCGCTATTCTGGCGGACCAGCGGGGGGGCTTCGCCGCCCGGGCGATCACCCGGAACCCCGGATCGGATCAGGCCCGGGCGCTGGCGGCGGCGGGCGCCGAAGTGGTGCAGGCCGATCTGAACGACGAGCAGAGCCTGGAGCGGGCCTTTGCGGGGGCGTACGGCGCCTATTGCGTCACCAACTTCTGGGAGCATTTCTCGCCGGAGAAGGAGCTGGCCCAGGCGGCCAACCTTGCCCGCGCGGCCGCGGCGGCGAAGCTCCAGCACGTGATCTGGTCCACCCTGGACGATACCCGCAAGTTCGTCCCGCTCGACTCGGACCAGATGCCTACGCTGCACGGCAAGTGGAAGGTGCCGCACTTCGACGCCAAGGGCGAGGCCGATCATTTCTTCACCGATGCCGGCGTCCCCACCACCTTCCTGCTCACCACGTTCTACTGGGACAATTTCATCCATTTCGGCTCCGGCCCGCAGCGCCTGCCCGACGGCTCGCTGGCGCTGGTGTTCCCTCTGGGCGACAAGCGGATGGCCGGGATCGCCGTGGTCGACATCGGCAAGTGCGCTTACGGCATCTTCAAGGCCGGCAAGGAGTATATCGGCAAGACCGTGGGCATCGCCGGCGAGCACCTCTCCGGCGCCGAAATGGCCGCCGATCTCAGCAAGGCCCTGGGCCAGAAGATCGGATACAACGCCGTGACCCCCGAGTTCTACCGCGGGCTTGGCTTCCCCGGTGCCGATGACCTGGGCAACATGTTCCAGTTCTATCGTGATTTCGAGGACCACTTCCAGCGCACGCGGGATGTGGCCTTCGCCCGGAAGCTCAATCCCGAGCTGCAGAGTTTCGACGCGTGGCTGGGGAAGCACAAGGGAGAGATTCCGCTGCCGTAGTGCCTTTTTCCGGAGCCTCCCATGGCCATCGCCCGCCCCGACCCTTCCGAGTACAACCCGTACTATGGCCGCTACCTCGATCAGCTCCCCGGCGGCGCCGATCCGGTCGACCTGCTGGAGCGCGGGGAGCGGGAGATTCACGATCTGCTGAGCCCGCTGGGCGACGAGCGGGCGCGCCACCGCTATGCGCCCGGGAAGTGGAGCATCAAGGAGTTGGTCGTCCACGTCATCGATACCGAGCGCATCTTTGCCTATCGGCTGTTGCGGATCGCCCGGGGCGATACCACCCCGCTGGCCGGCTTCGAGCAGGATAGCTACGCGCCCGCCTCCGAGGCCGACCGCCGCTCCCTGGCCGACATCCTGGCGGAATATCACGCGGTGCGTGCGGCCACCCTGACTCTGGCCGGGAGCCTGTCGGCCGAGGCACTGGCGCGGCAGGGCACGGCCAGCGGGTATCCGGTGAGCGCTCGCGCGCTGGTGTACATCATGGCGGGGCATGAGCGGCACCATCTGCGGATGCTGCGGGAGAAGTATGCCGTGTGAGTCGGCTGAAGCCCCGGTAGAGCCTCGCCGCGGTTGACTCGCTCCTCCCCTCCCGATTCGTCAGGCCACCGTGGCGGTGTGGTCGGACCCCTTCCCTCCCGGGTCCACCACCGGCGCCATGAGCCCTGTCCGACCCGCTTTCTCGTATAAGAGATACAGCACATTCAGGCCGGGAACCTCACCACCGGGTTTTACCACTGGGCCGGTGGTGCTCCACCCGAGTCGCTGGCGTCCCTCCCGGAGCGCCCAGGCCCGAGGACTCTGGGTGTTCGGGCACGCCGCTCGAGGGGCCTTCCATTGGATGCGCTGCTCCTGACTGTGGCTCTCCGGGCGATGGCCACCCTCGGGATGGGGCAGGTGAAGACACGGACCGCGGGCGAGGGCCAGGCGGCCTCGCTCCGTATCGGTCCGTCACGCGAACCGAGGGAGCATGCTCCCGAGAGCAGAGGGAGGTCCGAATGTCCATGCATGCACGCGCCGCGACCACAACGCTGGCCCTCCTGCTGGCCCTGGTGGCCTGCGAGGACACCACGACGCCGGAGGCGCCCGCCGGGGAGTCTCCGCGCGCCGACGCGGCGGCCAGCAGCGGGGGCGACCACTCGCTCATCAACGGCAAGCAGATTCAGTGGGGACCCGCGCTTCCCTGCTTCCTGCCAGGAGCGGATCTGGCCCTGATCGGGGGCAATCCCGCGGAAGCCGGAGGCGTCTGGACCGTCCGACTGCTGTTCCCGGACGGCTATGTGGTCGACCCGCACTGGCATCCCACCGACGAGAACGTGACCGTCCTGAGCGGGACGCTCCTGTTCGGCCTGGGAGACCACTTCGACGAGAGCAGCATGACCGCGTATGGCAAGGACGGCTTCGTGACTGCGCCCGCGTACGCGCCTCACTACGTGGAAGCCCGCGGCCGCACCGAGGTCCAGGTCCACGGCCTGGGCCCCTTCGCTCTGGTCTACGTGGAGCAGACCCACGGGAGTGTTCCCGACTGTCCGGTGCCCTGAAGCCCAGGACGGCCCAGGGGTCTGCCGCACCGGCATATCGCGCTGACCGGGCTGCCGATCGGTCTTATACCCTTCGGATGGGGTCTAGTCCGGCTTCGGCAGCCGCAGCAGCACCTGGCGCGTCTCCTCGACCAGCGGTTGAAGCTCCGGGTCCGCATGGCGCCAGGCGTAGGCGACGAACTGGTAGGCCTCGCGTGCCTCGGGCAGCCGTCCGGTTCGTTCCAGGATTCGAGCCAGTTGCAGATAGGCCGGCGTCGCGTCCTGGCCCCAGAGCGCCCGGAAGGCGCGCTCCGCCTGATCCAGGCGGCCGAGCTCGAGCGAAAGCTGTCCGACGTTCCAGAGCGTGAACCAACCCTGACCGAATGGAAGGGTGCTCTCGAATGCCTGCAGGGCCTCCTCCTTCCGGCCCTGTCGCCACAGCCCATGCGCCTCCGTTCCCTGGACGGCCCAGTCCCAATACCCGGCGCTCGCCGTGTCGCCGGCAGCCCGGCCCCGCGCGGCGAGTTCACGCATGCGGGAAACCAGGTCGTTGTATCCGCTCCAATCGCCCAGGCGGGCGGCCGTCCCGGCAGCAAACATCGCCGCGGTCCGGGTCGAGAAGAGGGAACTGTCTTTCCGCGCGGCGGCGAGCGTCCGCTTCAGAAGTTCTTCCGGTACGGGCATACCCCGCATGGAGAGGTAGAGGGGGCCGACGTAGCGCAGAAAGCCAGGAGTCCCGGGCTCATCCAGTGTCGCGAGGGCGTCGTGAACGCGTCCGTCCATGAGGCCGAGGACCCTGAAGCGCGTCTCCTGAACTGCCATTCGGTCGCTTTCGTCCAGACGCGGGAGGATGGTCCGGTAGACCGCGTCGCGCAGTTGGGCAAACCTCGGGTGGGCGAGGAAGAAATACACCTGTGCCGCGGATTCGCTATCCAGCGTGAGGACCTCGGCGCGGGCGCGGGCGCGGGCGCCGCTGTCACCGAAGGCCAGCGCAAATGCGATCCGGCCACCCCGGGTCCTGGGGGCGTCGGGGGCAAGCCGGGCATCGGCTTCGAGCTCCCGCGCAACCTGCGCGCTATCGGCGTGCCAGTTGAACGCCAAGTCGAGTAGGTGCATACGGTATGGCGCCATGGTGGGCTGGAGCCCGGCCGCTTTCCGGAAGGCCTCCTCGGCCTGCTCCGGGCCACTCATTGCCACCGCATCATGCAGATAGGCCTCGCCCAGCTCATACCAGATATCGGCGGCATCCGGATATTTCCGGAGAGCCTCCCGGATCGTGGGAACCACCGCCCGCACCCCGGTCAGCCGCTCCCAGCGGATCTCCATCGTGGTCCGCTCACGGCCGGGGAGGCGTTGCTCCATCGCCTTGGCATGCTCCAGCGATTCCACAAACCGCATGCGGAGCGCGTTGGTATAATTGGCCAGCCAGGCGTAGGCATCGGCGAGACCCAGGTAGGCCAGCGCGAACAGGGTATCGGCGCGCACCGCCTGCTCCCAGGCCTCGGCGGCCTCGCGGTTCTCGGAACGGCGATAATGATCCTCGCCCTGGAGATACGCCTTGAGCGCAACGAGTGAACTGGTAGTCATACTGGCCAGGTTGAGCGCAGGAACCTCGCCAGGATCCTTTTCCGGAATGAGGCCCAGGGTCTGCACTCCCAGGCGGTCTACCAGGGACAGCACCGAGTCGGCAGGTCCCTCGACCTGGACCGGCCCCAACACCCGGCCGCTCCCGACCTCGTAGAGTTGCGCGCCCAGCCGGATCTGCCCCCCTGCGGCGACCGCCGAGCCGACCAGCGCGTACCGCGCCCCGGTGCGGCGGGCGACGCCCAGGGCCAGCGGGAGATCGGAATGAGCCCGGTCCCCGACCTCCTGATGCCACCTCGCCAGGAGGGTACGGCTGTTGACTGTCCGGATCCCGGCCGCCCCGTCGAGTCCCATCGAGAGGAGATCCACCATGCCCTCGTGCCAGACCTCGAGCCCCGGCCCGCGCACGGTAAAGGGCAAGACGGCGATGGTGGGAGTTGAGGAGTTCAAATCGGGAGCAGCGGTCAGATTTCCGGGCCGGTGGGCGAGCCATCCCAGAGAGAGCAGTGCGATGACGCCGATGAGCCCCGCCCCGGCTACCGCAACCGTTCGGGTGTGCTTCCGCGTCCAATCGCGCACCGCCGCCATGCGGCCGGCGGAAGTACCCCCGGCCAGATCGCGCGCCAGTTCGTCCGCGCTTTGATAGCGGTCCTCCGGCGCCTTTTGCAGCAGGCGCTCCACCGTCCGCGCCAAGGAGGAGGGGCCGCCGCGCATTCGTTTGTGCAGCGGATCCGGAGATTCATGAAAGATCGCCTGGATTACGACCCGGTCATTCCCGCCCCGGAACGGACGGGTCCCGGTGAGCATCTCGTAGAGGACGACGCCCAGACTCCAGAGATCGGTCCGGGGATCCACCGGATCGCCCCGCGCCTGCTCGGGCGACATATACGCGATTGTTCCTGGAGTGACGCCGGGGCCGGTGATGCTGACGTCCGACACCTTGGCCAATCCGAAATCGAGCAAGCGGACCATGCCGTCGGCCGGGAGCACCACGTTTCCGGGCTTCACATCCCGGTGAATTATCCCTCGGTCATGCGCCGCCCCCAGGCCGCGAGCCAGCTGGAGCGCAATTCGTACCGCTTCCGCCGGCGGCAGGGGTCCCCGGCTCAGCCGCTCCTTGAGTGTTTCGCCTTCGTAACAGGCCATGGCGATGAAGGGCCGGCCGTCTGCGGTCTCGCCGATCTCATGAATGCTGCAGACGTTGGGGTGGTCCAGGGCCGCCGCGGCACGCGCCTCTACCAGGAACCGCTCCCGGGCTTCCGGTTGCGCACTCAGATACGAGGGGAGGAACTTCAGAGCCACCACCCGGTCGAGCCGGGTGTCATGGGCCCGGTAGACCGTTCCCATACCTCCCGTTCCCAGGATCCCGATCAGGCGGTAGCGGCCAACCTGGTGCCCTACGGCAGGCGAAACGATGACCTCCGCCAGACCCGCGAAGAACGCTTCGCCCGTTTCTCCGTGCGCCAGCAGCGAACTCAACTCCCGCTCCAGCCGGGAGTCGCCGCCGCAGGCTTCGCTCAGGAACGCGGCTCGGGCTTCGGGACCCAGTTCGCGGGCCCTCTCATAGAGCTCCTCCAGCCGCTCGGGGTTGGCCCGCTCCCCGGGTCCCACTTCCCGTTCGGTCACCGGGCGCCCTCAACCGTCTGTTTGAGGTCGCGATATAGCCACGCCTGGGCCATTCCCCAGCCGCGCTTCACGGTCGCGGGCGATACGCCGAGCGCCTCGGCGGTGTCTTCGACGGACATGCCGCCGAAGAACCGGCACTCGACAATCCGCATCTGCCGCGGGTTGCTCCGCTCCAGACGGCGAAGCGACTCGTCGAGCGCGACCAGGATCTCGTCACAGACTTCGGACGAGGGCTCCATCTGGAGCAGGACGGACTCGAGCTCGTGCAGGGGCACATGCGGCCGCTGGCCGCCGCGTTTGGCGGCGCACTTCCGCTTGGCGTAGTCGATGAGGATCTGCCGCATGGCGGTCGCGGCCACGCTCAGGAAATGGGCACGGTTCTGCCATTCGGGGGCCGATTGGCCGGCCAGCTTGAGATAGGCTTCATGGACCAGGGCGGTGGTGTCGAGCGTCTCGTCGCCCTCCCACCGGCGCCGCTGGCGGCTGGCCAGCCGGTGCAGCTCGTCATAGACCAGCGGAAGGAGCTCGTCGAATGCAGCGCGGTTCCCCGCCCGCAGCTCCCGGAGCAGGTGACTGACGGATGGGGAGGTGGAGTGAGGCATCGTTCGCCGGAGACCGGATGGAGACAGCCCGATCCATAATAGCCCGGATTTCCCGGAGGCGCATCGGGGCGCCGGGGCCGTTGTCCGCATAACTTCAAGAACGGGGCATACCTATGGCTTCTCATCCGCGCTTCCGGTCCTTCTCCGGATGGATGACGCTGCTGCTTCTGGCGGCCTGTCATCGAGCCCCCGCTACGGGGCAGGGAACCATCGGACCTATCGAGATCCGGGACGCCTTTGCCCGGCTCAGCTTTCCGGACGAGGGGACCGTCTTTTTCACCATGGCAAACCACGGGGTCACCGCCGACACCCTGGAGGCCGTGCGGGTGAACGGCGCCCCGGCCATGCTGCACGACATGCGTGAGGCCGGCGGAATGATGACTATGGTGCCGGACCTGCCCCGTCCCATCAACCCGGGGGGGATCATCCAGCTTCTCATGGGCGGCAGCCATATCATGTTTACCCTCCCCGGCGCCCGGCTCGCGGCCGGGGACAGTGTCCGGGTGGAACTCGACTTCGCCAGGGCCGGGGAGGGCACCGTGGCAGTCCCGATCCGCGGGGCCAGCGATGGAACCGGACGGTGAGACGCGCCGGATCAATCGGCGACATCGGTGTACATTCGTATCCTGTGGATTCCCTGTTCATTTTTCGGTAGCGCGGATACGCCCTGGCCCTAGATTCCGAGCCATGACCAGCGCCACTCTGCCCCGATCGGACCGGATGCTCCGCGCCTTCGAAGAGCGCGACCCGGCCTGGGACGGCCTCTTTCTCACCGCCGTCCGAACCACCGGTATTTTCTGCCGGCCGACCTGCCCGGCCCGTCGGCCCAAGCCCGAAAACATTGAATTCTACCCCAGCGCCCGCGAGGCCCTGCTGGCCGGCTACCGGCCCTGCAAGCGCTGCCGGCCCATGGAGCCGAACGGCACGGCACCGGAGTGGCTCCGCCCGCTGCTGGCTGAAGTGGAACACGACCCCGCGCGCCGGATCACCGATCAGGGTATCCGCACGCTGGGCCTGGAACCTGCCCGGGTGCGCCGCTGGTTCCGCTCCACCCACGGCATGACCTTCCAGGCCTACCAGCGCGCCCGCCGTCTGGGGCTGGCCATGGGCCGGATCCAGCAGGGCGAGGATCTCACCCGCCTGGCCTACGAGCACGGGTACGAGTCGCCCAGCGGGTTCCGCGACGCGTTCGAGCAGCTGTTCGGCGAGACCCCGGGCCGCAGCCGGGGCACCACCCCCGTGGTTCTTACCCGGGTGGCCACGCCGCTTGGCCCCATGGTGGCCGGGGCGAGCGATGAGGGGATCTGCCTGCTCGAGTTCGCCGATCGCCCCATGCTGGAGACCCAGGTGCGCCGCATCCGCAAGGCGCTCGACGCCGCCATCGCACCCGGCGATCATCCGCACCTGGCGCGTCTCCAGGGGGAGCTGGCCCGCTATTTCCAGGGCGCGCTGCGGGAATTCACCGTGCCCCTGGTGCTCGGCGGAACGCCGTTCCAGCGCCAGGCGTGGACGTTCCTGCGCAACATCCCCTATGGCGAGACCCGCAGCTACGACGACGAGGCGCGCGCCATCGGGCGGCCGCTGGCGCGGCGGGCGGTGGGGCGCGCCAACGGCGACAACCGCATTGCCATCGTCATTCCCTGCCACCGTGTCGTCCGCGCCGACGGCAGCCTGTCCGGCTACGGCGGGGGGCTGTGGCGGAAGAGGTGGCTGCTGGAGCTGGAGCAGAAGGGACCTGGGACTGAGGACTGAGGAGCGGGAAGAATGCATGCGTATCGCGTGATCAGCATGTCAACCCGGGAAGGCCGGGCAGTTCGTGCGACCCGGCGCTCGCCCATCGGGGGGCATCCGATCCACGCCGAGGTGGCGAGCGGCCACGGGGCCCGTCGGGTATGTCTGCGAGCCTTCAGGGTGGGCCTGGATCGCCGGCTCCTGCTCAGCCTGGATGCTTTCGACGGTATGGGCTACGACTTCCGGGTGGAGCGGTGGCCGGTCGGCTGCTAACTCCGCCGGGTCTTCAGTCTTCACTCCTCACTCTTCAGTTCCTCAGTCCTCAGCGCTCGCGCCCGCCCTCTCGCTGAGGCTCCGGCGGCCTGCTTCCATGAAAATCTGACCTGCGAGAAGGACAGGCTAGACCGGCCCCCCGGGGCCGGATGTGACGTGGGTTGTTGACAGACCGGGGACGTGGGGGTGAATATCCCTACACCGCGAAACGGTCCTGCAGGTATTTCGCGGGCTTCGCTGGAGGACGATCCGCGCCTTATCGGGTCAGAATGAGCCGCCGCCCGGCGGTGGGACCCCCTTGTTTCGCCCCAACGGACAGGAAACGCCAACGGAACGGCGTCCGCGCATTCGTGGGCCAATTGCCTGACCGTGTCCATCGTACTGAAACCCCGGCAGGTTGCGCGGGGTTTTCCCCATCGCGAGGTGCTTCTCTGTGCGCAGGCTCCGCATCGGCATTCTAGACCTGGTGACCAAGAGTCCCCGCCCATCGCTGTACGGGCGTATCATGAACGCCAATCTTGCCAGCATCATGCCGCAGGTCGTCGCCGTCTGGTGCGAGGAGCTGGGGCACGACGTCACGCTGGTGTGCTATACCGGGATCGAAGATCTGGGGCGGGAGCTGCCCGCCGATCTCGATCTGTTGTTCATTGGCGCTTTTACCCAGTCGGCCCAGTTGGCCTATTCGCTCAGCAATCTGTATCGCAGCCGGGGGGCGGTGACCGCCATCGGCGGGCCGCACGCGCGGTGCTACCCCGAAGACGCTCAGAAATATTTCGACTATGTCCTGGGCTTCACCGACCGGAACGCGATTGACGAGTTGCTGCGCGACTGCGAGCCGCACCGCCCCATGGGCGTCCAGATCTCGGCGCCGCGGCAGCCGGTGGAGCTCCCCACGCTGCAGCGGCGCTGGAAGTTCGTCGAGGCCACCCTGGCCAAGGCGCCTACCATCAAGATCGTCCCGATGATCGGCAGCCTGGGGTGCCCCTACACCTGCTGTTTCTGCATCGATTCCACGGTGGAATACCAGCCGCTCAGCTTCGCGCAGATGAGCGCCGACCTCAAGTTCCTGCTGACGAAGTTTCGCAACCCGATTGTCGGCTGGCACGATCCGAATTTCGGAGTCCGCTTCAACGACTACATGGACGCCATCGAGGCGGCCGTGCCGCGCGGGCGTATGCGCCACATTGCCGAGAGCAGCCTGTCGCTCCTGTCGGAGCCGCACTTGCAGCGGCTGCGCGACAACGGCTTCCGCGCCATCCTGCCGGGGATCGAATCGTGGTACGACCTGGGGAACAAATCCAAGACCCGGCGCACGGGCATGGACAAGGTCCGCCAGGTGTCCGACCACGTCAACATGATCCTGCGGTACATCCCCTACATCCAGACCAATTTCGTGCTGGGGATGGACACCGACGATGGGCCGGAGCCGTTCGAGCTGACGCAGAAGTTCATCGAGCTCTCGCCCGGCGCCTTCCCGGCCTATTCGCTGCTGTCGGCCTTCGGGCGGGCCGCCCCGCTCAATCTCGACTACCAGCGGGCCGGGCGGGTGCTGCCATTCCCCTTCCATTTCCTGAACAACAACCACGCGATGAACGTCCGGCCGCTGAACTACAGTTGGACGGAATTCTACGACGCCGTGGTGCAGGTGAGCCGCCATTCCTTCTCCTGGCGAGCCATCGCCCGGCGCATTCCCGCCACCGCCACGGCCATCCCCAAGTGGATGAATTTCGTGCGCGCGGTGTCGTCGGAGGGCTTTGGCCGGATCCGCTATCACACCATGATGCGGCGCCTGCTGGATACCGACCGCTCGGTCCGGGACTTCTTTGAGGGCGAGACGACGGATCTGCCGGAGTTCTACCGCCAGCGGATCGAAAAGGAGCTGGGACCTCTCTATCAGCATCTCCCCGAGGGCGCGCTGATGCACGATCCCACCGCCTACCTGAAGAGCAGCGAGGAGCAGGAGCCGGTACAGCTGCGGTCGGTGGGCACCTGAGGCGCTGGGGCCGCCGGCCGGGCTACGATCAGGGTGGCCCGTGAGGATCAGCCGGGTTCGGGCGGACCCCGGCGCCAGGGCCGGTTGAGGGGAGCCTCCCGCGGCGCCTCGAATTCTCCCGGCTCCGGCGGACGGACCATCAGGTCGAATGCCAGGAACAGGGTCTTGGACCAGGGAAAGAACGCCACCGGCACCACCACCATCAGCGCCAGCGAGAGATACTTCAACAGCTGCCAGGGAGGATGGGGCCAGGTGAGGATCAGCGCGGGCCCCAGGAAGACGACGAACGCCACCTCCATGGCCATCAGGTTGAAAAAGTAGGCCCCCAGCCAGTACCCCTGCTCACCCCGCTCCAGCTCCAGGCCGCACACCGGACAGTTCGGCACCATGCGGAACCAGGTGACGAACAGCGGTCTCCCGCCGCAGGCGGGGCAGCGGCGGCGCAGGGCCCGGAGAAACAGACGGGCGACGGGGTTACGGCGGGCCGGCAGCAGATCGCGACTCACATCTCACATCTCACGTCTTACGACTCCGTCTCGGTTTGATCACCTCGAAATTGATCACCAGCAGTACCAGCAGCGACACCCCCACCAGCGACCAGGTGATTGCCATCGCCTGGCGGCCGGCCCCGGTGCTGGACGTGCCGGTGCCGGGCTGCCCGGGGTTGGCCGCGCCGCCCCCGGCATAGGCCGCGTCGGTGCCGCTGCTGGCCCCAACCGGCACCATGGCGAAATGGCTCGCATGCCCGCCGGGCCAGGGCTCGCCCCGGGTCTGGCTGATGGCCCAGACGTAGGCCGAAACCTCGCGCACCTGCAGGGAATCGAGATTGGACCGGGCGCCCCGCGCCGGCATCGAAAGCCCGCTGCGGGTGATATCGTCCGGAATGCCGTGATTGATGAGGCTGTCGATGGAATCCCAGCGGTAGGGCACGTAGGTGAGCGCCGTGGTCAGGGCATCGCCCGCGCCCGGGCGGCTCTCGGCTTCCACCCCGTGACAGACGAAACATCCTCCCGGCCCGTGGAACAGGGAGTCACCCCGCCGGATCATATCCAGCGTCATTCCCGCGGGCAGGGGCGGCAGCCGGGCCGCTTGGCCCTCCTCATTGACCTTGAGGGGGGCGGAATCGACGGCGCTCTGCAGCGACAGCGAATCGAACTGCGCCCATAGCCCGGCGGGAGCCAGGGCCAGGGCCAGGGCCAGGAAGGCGGCGGCGAAGCGCTTCCTCATTGCAGGGTATAGAGGTAGGCCGCGATATCCCGCGCCTGGGCATCGGTCACGCCCAGGTTGGGCATGGCGGTGCCCGGCTCGATGGCCTGTGGCACGGTGATCCAGCGGATCAGATACTGCGGCGTGTTGGCCACCTCGCCGGCGATATACACCCGCTGGCCGAAATGGGTGAGCGGCGGGCCCACCATGCCGTGGGCATTGTCCACGCCCGGGATGACGTGGCAGGCCCCGCAGCCGTAGGAGACGATGAGCGCCTTGCCCATCGCGGGATCGCCGCCCTCAACCGATCGCGCGGCATGAATCTCATGGCCGCAGCTGCTGGTGCCGAGGCCGGCGAGCGCCAGCGCGGCCCAGGCCAGGACCACCGCGCGGCTGCGGGGTCGTTGCTGCTGGGTCATCCGTTCCCCCAATGCAGGATGGAAACTCCGTTCGCGCCGCTCGTCGGCCCGCTCGTCGGCGCGGAGCCATGCGACGAACAGCCAGGCCGCCGCTCCCAGGTAGATCAGGCCCGCGGGAATCCACATGACGAGCCCCGCCACCTGCTGGTCCTCCAGCGGTGTGAGTCCGAAGCGGGCGAAGCCGCCGGTCTGCAGCGGGTACCAGGGCCGGACGGCGAAGGTGAGCAGGGCGCCGAGGCCGCTGCTTACCAGGCCCGCGGTGAAGACGTAGAGGATGGCGCCGCCGTGGCCCAGCTGCCGGCGGCCCACCGGCTGCAGCACCACCCACCAGAACAGCGCGGCGGTCCCCAGAAAGCTGAGATGTTCCGCCGCGTGCACCGTGTCGCTGCCGAGCGCGGCCTGGAACGGTCCCGGCATGTGCCAGAAGAGCAGGGCACCGACGGCCAGGCCCCAGGCCGCCGCCGGGCGGGTGAGCACCCGGATGAGCCGGGGCAGAAGCGGCCCGGTGCGCCACCACTCACCGGTGCGCCGCCGGGCCCCGCCGGGCAGCGCCCAGAGCAGGACCAGCGCCGGCGCGCCCAGGACCAGGAGCGGCGCCGCGATCAGGATGAGCACCAGGTGCTGGATCATGTGCGCCGCGAAGAGCTGGTCGCCCAGGGCGTCGAGCGGCGACAGGAGCGCCAGCACCACCGCAAGCAGGCCGCCGGTGAAGCAGGCCGCCCGCCACCGGGGCACGCCGGTGCCGATGCCGGCCTCCCGCCACAACCGGGCGATCCCGGCGGCGTAGAGCGCGGCGCCGGCTGCCAGCAGAATCACGATCGGCGGATCGGCCTGCCAGGCCAGCGCCTCGGCGTGGCCGCCGTGCGCCCAGAGAGGGGCCGGGAGCGCCAGCAGTGCGGCGGCGAGCGCGGCGACACGGATTCGGGGCATCAGCAGGGCGGGACCAGGATGAGTCCCAGGGTGGTAAACAGCATGCCCAGGGTGAACACAGCGCTCAGCAGCAGCCCCGCATACGCCATGAAGCGCACCCGGCCCTGAATGGCTTCCCTGGCGCCTTCGGCATCGGCGAAGTCGCCGTCGGTACGGCGCCAGCAGACCCAGGCCGTCCACCAGGCGGCCAGGCCGGCAAGGATCAGCACGCCGCTGATGATCAGTGCCAGGGGCAGGAGTCCGCCGAAGGCGGGATGCTGGAGCAGTACGTTCCGGGGGAAGCAGCCGTACGTCACCAGGGGATAGTCGACCAGCGTGTGGAGACTCCAGGCGGCCGGCGCGCCGAACACGCCGAACCAGAGCGCCGCGTTGCCGGCACGGCCACGGTAGGGGGCGCTCATGGCCCCGGCGCCCGTCATCCGAACCTCGGCGAGAGATAGAGGCTGGTCAGCACCGCGATCCACACCAGGTCCACGAAGTGCCAGTACCAGCCCGCGTTGGTGACGGCGAGATGCCGCTCCTTCGTGAAGTGGCCGGCCCAGGCGCGGAGCTGCACGAAGACGTTCATCAGCAGGCCCACGAACACGTGGGTGCCGTGCAGGCCGGTGATGGTGAAGAAGAGCGACCCGTAGGCGTGGCTTGCGGGCGTGAACGATTTATTGCTGTACTCGATGCCCTGGATGACCAGGAACGCCGCGCCCAGCAGGAAGGTGATGAACAGCCCCGCCTTGAGGCGCCACTGCTGTCCCAGCTTGATTCCCCGCTCGCCCCACCAGTAGGTGGCGCTGCTCAGCAGCAGGATGAACGTGTTGGGCAGCACCAGCCGCAGGTCGGGCGGGCCGTCGGGCGGCCACGGCCCCCGGGCCTTGGAGCCGAGATAGAAGTAGCTGAACAGCAGGAAGGCGAACAACGCCGCCTCGGTGCTGATGAACAGCATCATGCCCCAGAAGCCCACGTTGCGGCGGCCTTCGGCATTGACGGGAAGATCATACACCTGCGCGGTCGCCATGGTCAGCCCTCCTCCAGCACGTGCGTGGGCCAGAGCCACATGGCGGTACACAGCAGCATGATGGCCCCGGCGGCGATCGCCAGCCACCAGATCCGGCCGACCAGCCCGTAGAAGACGGCCGTAATCGCGAGCGTGGTGAGCAGCGGCCACCAGGAATCGCCCGGCATGTGGAGGATCTGCTGCTTTTCGGCATCCAGCGGTGTGGTGCCGATCGTCTCATGGCCCTCCGCCAGCGGCGGGAGCTCGTGCACGATCCCGCTGGTGCCGTCCAGCCGGCCCTCCCACAGCGGCAGCCGGCTGTGAACCGTGGGGATCTCGGCGAAGTTGTACGGCGGCACCGGCGAGGGCACGGCCCATTCCAGCGTCGGGCCGTCCCAGGGGTTCTCGCCCGCCAGTTCGCCGCGCTTCCGGCTGTAGAAGAAGTTCACGAAGAACATCAGCACGCCGAACGCAAAGAGAAACGCGCCCAGGGTCGTGAGCAGGTTCACGGCATGCCAGCCCAGGCCGGCCTGGTAGGTGTAGATCCGCCGCGGCATCCCCAGCAGCCCGGCGATATGCATGGGGAAGAAGCCGAGATTGAAGCCGATGAACATGGTCCAGAAGTTCCAGCGGCCCATCCGTTCGTTCATCATGCGGCCGGTGAACTTGGGCACCCAGTAGTACAGCCCGCCGATCACGGGAAAGAGATTGATCCCGATCAGCACATAGTGGATGTGCGCCACCACGAAATAGGTGTCGGTGAGCTGCCAGTCGTACGGCACCGCCGCCGTGGCCACGCCGCTCACCCCGCCCAGCACGAACAGCACGATGAAGCCGGCCACGAAGAGCAGCGGCGTCCGGAAGACCGGCTTGCCGTGCCAGATGGTGGCGATCAGCGCAAAAATGGTCACCGCGCTGGGGATCGCGATGATGAAGCTCGCCGCGCTGAAGAACGTGGTCGAGATGGCCGGAAGCCCGGTGGCGAACATGTGGTGGACCCAGACCCCGAAGCCCAGGATGGTCGTGGCCACCGTGGCCAGCGCCAGAAAGACATAGCCCACCAGCGGCCGCCGGGAGAACGTCTGGGTGATCTCCGAGGCGATGCTCATGGCCGGCAGCACGATGATATAGACCCAGGGATGGCCGAAGATCCAGAACAGATGCTGCCACAGGAGCGGGCTGCCTCCCTGGTTGGCGTCGAAGAAATGCATGCCGAACCGCCGGTCGAGATAGAGCATCAGGCAGGCGGCGGTGAGCGCGGGCAGGCTGGCCAGGATCGCGAAGGAAGTACTGAGGGTGCCCCAGACCAGGATGGGCAGCCGGTTGATGGACATGCCCGGCGCCCGCAGCTTGAACAGGGTGACGATGAAGTTGATCGCGCCGACGGTGGTCGAGATGGTGAGAAAGATCAGGCCCAGGGCGTAGAAATCCATGTTCAGCCCGGGGTTGTACGTCAGCGAGGCAAAGGGGACGTAGTTGAACCACCCGTCGTTGGGAGCCTGCCCGATCACCAGCGCGGTGTAGATGAAGATCCCCGAGAAGAGGAAGTTCCAGTAGCTGAAGGCATTGAGCCGGGGGAACGCCATGTCGCGGGCGCCGACCACGATGGGCCAGAGGTAATTGCCGAAGCCGCTCAGGATGGGCGAGGCGTAGAGGAAGATCATCGTCACGCCGTGCATGCTGAACAGCTGGTTGTACTGGTCCGGCGTGAGCAGCGACTCGTTGGGGCCGGCCAGCTGCAGCCGCATGATGAGCGCCTCGCAGCCGCCCAGCACCAGGAACAGCAGCGCCGTCACCAGGTACCGCTTGCCGATCTTCTTGTGGTCCACCGTCGTGAGCGCCCCGACCAGGCCCGGTTCGGTGCGCCAGAGTTCTTCCAGTCGCTCGGCTACGGTGGGGGCCGCAATGGATGTGGCCACGTCCCTCCCCCTATTGCAGGCTCTGCAGATACGTGATCACCGCCTGAAGCTCCTGCGGCGCCAGGGCCATCGGCGGCATCTTGTTCCCCGGCTTGATGCCCTGGGAATTGGCCACCCAGCCGGCCAGGTAGCCGCGGGTGTTCGGAATGGTGCCCGCCGCGATGGTGCGGCGGCTGGCCAGGTGGGTCAGGTCCGGCCCCACCGTCCCCTGGGCTCCCGTGCCCCGGATCGTGTGGCAGACGACACAGGGGCCGTTCTCGAAGACCCGGCGGCCCAGCAGCGCCACCGGATCGGTGGGTGCCGCGGCGGGCCGGCGCTGGCCGGCCTCCCATTCGGCAAACTCGTCCGGGCTCTGCGCCACCACCACGAAGGCCATGTGCCCGTGTTGCGCGCCGCAGTATTCGGCGCACTGCCCCCGGTACACGCCGGCCCTGTCGGCCTCCAGCCACGTCACGTTGCGCTGGCCCGGTATGAGATCGGTCTTGCCGCCCAGCCGCGGGACCCAGAAACTGTGGATCACGTCGGCGGTCTGCAGCTGGAACCGCACCTTCCTGCCCACCGGGATGTGGATCTCGTTAGCGGTGGCGAACGCTTCGCCCGGGCCGTCCGCCGGATACTGCACCTCCCACCACCATTGATGACCCGTCACCGTGATGGTGAGCAGATCGGGCGACGGCGGCGGGGTGGCCACCGCCCTGAGGGTGAACAGATTCACGATGAAGACCGCTGCCAGGATGATCACCGGCACCAGCACCCCGCCGATGGTGATCCAGCGAACGCCCGTGCCGGTGCCGCGGTACAGGCCCAGCCCGTAGTCGCGGCGGCGGAACAGGGCGAGCAGAACCAGCACACAGATGACGAGCTCGACTGCCGCGGCGATGATCAGCAGCAACCAGCCGAGGTGCGCCTCCGACCGCGCCATCGATCCTTCGGGCCGCATGAAGCTTGGGCTGTTGCAGCCGGCGACCAGGAGTGTGGCCAGTAGCGGAAGGAACGGGACCCGGCACGCAGGAGCGATGCGCACGCCCCGGGAATGCGGAAACCTTCTCTGTACCGTCACCCCGCGTAAATGCGGGAGATTGTGCACACGATGCCGTGACTGTAGTCACAGGGGTTGTCGTGTCGGGTGCTGCCTTACACGAGTAAGACAGACTCTGGTTCAGGAAATCGAGAGCAACGCGCAGGTGGGAATGCCGGTCAGGCGGGATCGATCCGGTCCTCTTCTTCCAGCGATTCGTTGATATCGGACGCCGCCATGGCGCCCTCCGCCGCCGCGACAATGACGAACTGCGTGGCTTCGCTGGCATCGCCGGCGACATACAGCCCCGGGACGTTGGTCGCCTCGCAACGGCCGGTCTTCACGACCCCCTTCCGGTTGAAGCTGCAGCCCAGCTGGGCGGCGAGCGGCGAGTGCTGGCGCTGGCCGGTGCTGAAGAAGAGCGCCTCGCGCGCCAGCCCCTCGCCGTTCGCGAACACGATCCGCTCGAGCTGCCCGTTGCTGCCTTCCAGCCGCGCAATCGGCTCTTCGCGCACGGCGATGCCGTGACGTGCCAGCAGGGCCGAGTGCTCGGCCTCGGGCGACGCGCCGCCGGTGCAGACCACCAGGTCGCCGCTCCAGACTCGCAGCGTCATGGCCAGCAGCGCCGCATGCCCGGGCTGGCCGTAAACCGCCAGCGGCCGGTCGCGCAGTTCCCAGCCGTCGCAGTAGGGGCAGTGAAACACGCTGCGGCCATAGAGCGACTCGATCCCTTCCAGCGGCGGAATATCGTCAACCACCCCGGTCGCCAGCAGCAGCCGCCGCGCCTCGAAGCGCTCGCCGCCCTTGAGACGGACGGCGAAGCCGGCGCCGATCCGGCGGGCTTCGACCACCTCAGCGTCGCGCAGTTCCACCGACTGGTATGGTTCGAGGTCCATGCGGGCCCGGTGCAGAAATTCGGCCGGCGTGATGCCGTCGCGCGTCAGATAGCCGTGCAGGTGGGAGGCGAGCAGGTTGCGCTGCGGCCCGCTGCCGCAGACCAGGACCCGCCGGCGGCAGCGCCCCAGAATCAAGGCCGCGCTCAGGCCCGCGGGGCCGGCGCCCACGATGACGGCATCAAGGGCGGGAAGGCGGGAGGGCGGGAGGCTGGTCACGACTCAGCGTACCGGCGCCGGATCCGGGAGCACCAGCGTGGGCCGGGCTTCCTGCAGCCAGCCGGCGGGGTCCGCCCGCACCTCGGTGGCGGTGCGGACGACCGGGTCACCTTCCAGGCTGGGCCGGTCGCGGCCGCCCGGGGTGAAATGCAGCGCGTACAGCGTCGGGCCGGCGTTCCGGGCATGCTCGGCCACGAACCGGGCGAAGGCCTGCTGCCAGTATCCCGGCGGCCGCGGGCGGTCGCTCTCCAGCCGCCGGTGGACGTCCAGCGCCTGGAGTACCTCGTCGCGCGGCACGCCCATGGTCCGGAACCGGCGGCGGAGATGGGTTTCGTCTTCCCGGGGCACCGGTTGCCGGTCGCGCACCAGGTCGCAGGAGCAGGCGCCGTGCAGTACCCGCGCGACGGTGGCCGCATCGGGATGCGCGCGGCGGAACCGGCGTTGCTCCTCCATCGGGAGGGCGTCGGCGGCCAACCCGGTGGGCAGCATGGCCCGCACCTCGCTCAGGGTGAGCGGCGTCGCGAGATAGACGAAGTAGCACATGGAGGGGAAGCTAGGCGGTAGGGCGGTAAGGCGGTACGAGTCTGGCCGCTGATCGTCGGCTTACAACATCTGGTCCTGCCCACTCGGCCGACTCTGCCTACCCTCCCCACTCCGCCTGCTCAACAACAGGGTTGCGGCCTCGGCGGCGGGGCCGCTCGATGCCGCGATCCGTTCCAGCGTCTCGTCGCTCTCGCGCTGGAGGATGCCGGCCATGATCACCAGGGTGGACATACGGGCGGTGTGCTCACGCTGTTCGACCAGTGCGCGCCGGCTGTGGAGGGCGAGCATGGCTGCAATGCCGAGGCAGACCACGAAGCCGGCGAGGGCCAGGAGCCCCATGCTTCGCGCGGCGGCGATGCGGGCGCCCAGGATGGCCAGCCCCAGCAGGACCAGGCCGAGGCCGAGGAAGAGCCACATTCCCAGGCGGTAGGATCGCGCGGCGCTGCTCGTCATGGTGCCGGAGGGGGAAGGCGGCCCTGATTCCCGATTCCTGACTCCTGGCCCCTCAGAGGGGCAGCTCGTCGCGGATCAGGACCAGGATGGCCGCCTGGGGAACCACGAGGTATTTCCGCTCTTCGAACGTGATCTCCACCGCGGCCTTGCGGAAGAAGATGGCGTGGTCGCCCACCCGGGCCTGCATGGGGCGGTAGCGCAGTTCCCGCTCGCCGGCGCGCCAGGGTTCCTCGTCGAAGCTGCCCAGGTCGGGCACCGGGTCGCCGGGGCCGGTGGCGATGATGAGCCCGCTCTGGACCTGCTGGGATTCGAGCGCGGTCGGGGGCAGGTAGAGGCCGACGCGGGTACGGTCGTCCCCCTCTTCGGGGGTGATGAGCACCCGGTCGCCCACCACCACCAGCTTCTGGCCGGGGAATTCGCCCGGGTCGGTCATTGCTTCGGGGCGGTATCGTGCACGGTGATCACCTCGACCACCCGGAGCTGCCGCCTCATGGTGGGGAGCTGCAGCTCGACCTCGTCGCCGGGCTGCCGGTCCTTGAGGGCCCGGCCGATCGGAGAGGCGAGCGACACATGGCCCAGGTCGAAATCGGCCATCTCGCCCAGGACCAGGACGTAGGTTTCGTTCTCGCCGGTCTTCAGGTCTTCGACCGTCACGCGCGAGCCCAGCCCGGCCCGGTCGGTCGGGGCGGAGGTGCTCATCTGGTGCAGCTGGCTCATGCGCTGATGCAGCTGCCCCAGGCGGGCCTGCACGAACTGCTGCCGCTCGAGCGCGGCCTTGTACTCCGAGTTTTCCCGCAGGTCGCCCAGCTCCACGGCCTGGGCAATCGCCTGCGGCAGCATCACGTTGAGCTCGTAGGTCAACGCCTCGATTTCCTTGCCCAGTTTGTCCCGGAGTTCCTGGATCATGCTGACCGCACAAAAAAAGGGTAACCCGGACGGCGGGGCCGCCCGGGGTGCCGGAGTGACTGCTCCAAGATAGCCGTTCAGCCGGAATTGAGAAACCGGGCCCGGGGCTCCCCGCCGCGGGGCCGGGGGGGCGTTGTCCTTTCCTGTCCGCGTATCTAATGTCCTCCTGTTCCGCCGCCGCGGCCCGGGGCCGGGAAGGCGAGCCTTCGGGGCCGTCTTTCCGGCCCCGCCATTCCGGCCTAAGTGCTTGACGAGGCGGGGCTTCGTAGGTAATGTGCCGCACGATTTTTCCGTCAGCGTAGCTCTTCTCGTCAGGGTGAACGCCTCATGTCCCTCCGGAAGGTGAGTATCGCACCGGCCCTTGGCCGGGGCTGGGTGCCGCTCGTCGCCGTCCTGCTGGTGGCGGCCTGCGCCTCTCATTACCCGCAGAGCTCGCTGCGACCCGAGACCGACTTTACGTCCATCCTGGACGGCGTCTTCTTCACCACCGTCAAGTGGGCGGCCCTGGTGTTCGTGCTGGTGGAAGGCGCGCTGCTGTTTGCCATCTTCAAGTTCCGGGGCCGGGATAACGACCCCGAGCCGGTGCAGACGCACGGCAACACCACCGTCGAGGTGGTGTGGACCATCATTCCCGCCGTCATTCTCGCCATCATCGCGGTTCCCACCATCAACGCCATCTTCCAGACCTACGAGCGGCCCCGGAACACCGTCCGGGTGGAAGTGGTGGGGCATCAATGGTGGTGGGAGTTCCGCTATCCCGATCTGAAGGTCGTGACCGCCAACGAGCTGCATGTGCCCGCGGGCAAGGAAGTCAGCCTCTATATGACCTCCGCCGACGTGGTGCACAGCTTCTGGCTGCCGCGCCTGGCCGGCAAACGCGACGTCTTCCCCAAGCGGTTCAATACGCTCTGGTTCACCTCGCCCGATACCGGCACCTACACCGGGCAGTGCACCGAATTCTGCGGCGAGGAGCACGGGCGCATGGCGTTCCGGGTGAAGGTGGATTCGCCCGACTCCTTCGCCACCTGGGTGCAGAACGAGCAGATCGGCTCGCCCATGGTGAACAACGGCAAGGTCTCCGACAGCGTCATGGCGACCATCGCCGACAGCGCCACCCGGGCGAAGGGGGGCGAGCTGTTCCTCTCGGCCGGCTGCATCGGGTGCCACGCCATGATGGGCACGCCCACGGCCGGGGTGATGGCCATGATGGGGCCGAATCTCTCGCACGTGGGGAGCCGGACCCACATCGTGGCCGATATGCTGGAAAACACACCGGAGAATCTTTCGCGCTGGCTGCACAACCCGCAGGCGCTGAAGCCCGGCGCGCTGATGAAGCTGCCGCGCCCCCTGACCGACGACGAGGTCAAGGCGCTGGTGGCCTACCTGGAAGCTCACAAGTAGGACCTCGGGGGGCCGCCGCAGGCGGGCCCCGGCACTCGCAGTTCACGTTCGAGGAACGAGACGCATGGCAACCACGGTCCTGGAGCAGCACGCCCACGCACACGCCCATCCGACCGGGCTCTGGAGCTGGATTACCACGGTCGACCACAAGCGCATCGGCATCCTGTACGGGGTCTCGGCGTTCGTGTTCTTCCTGATCGGGGGCATCGAAGCGCTGCTGGTGCGCATCCAGCTGGGGGCGCCGGAAAACACGTTTCTCTCTCCCGATACCTACAACCAGTTGTTCACGATGCACGGCACCACGATGATCTTTCTCGCCGTGATGCCGTTGTCGGCCATGTATTTCAACTACATGATCCCGTTGCAGATCGGGGCGCGGGACGTGGCCTTCCCCCGGCTCAACGCCTTCAGCTACTGGGTCTTCATTCTGGGCGGGCTGTTTCTCAACTTCAGCTTCCTGCTCAACGCGGCGCCCAACACCGGCTGGTTCGGCTACGCCAACCTGACCGAGCGGCCGTTTTCACCCGGTCCCAATGTGGACTTCTGGGTGATTGGCCTGCAGATCCTCGGCGTGGCCTCGCTGGCGGCGGCGGTGAACTTCTTTACCACCATCGTGAACCTGCGCGGCCCCGGCATGAAGCTCATGCGCATGCCCATCTTCACCTGGATGAGCTTCATCACCCAGATTCTGCTGCTGCTGGCTTTCCCGGTGATCACCGTCGCGCTGATCATGCTGATGCTCGACCGGACGTTCGGCACGAACTTCTTCCTGGTGGCGAACGGGGGCGATCCCATTCTGTGGCAGCACCTCTTCTGGATCTTCGGCCATCCCGAGGTGTACATCCTGATCCTGCCCAGTTTCGGCATCGTTTCGGAGATTCTCCCGGTCTTCTCGCGCAAGCCGCTGTTCGGCTACGCGGCCATGGTCTTCTCCGGCGCGTTCATCGCCTTTCTCGGGTTTGGGGTCTGGGCCCACCACATGTTCGCCACCGGCATGGGGCCGATCGCCGATTCGGTCTTCGCCGTCAGCACCATGCTGATCGCGGTGCCCACGGGAGTGAAGATCTTCAACTGGATCGGGACCCTCTGGGGCGGCTCGCTCCAGATGAAGACGCCGCTGTACTTTGCGCTGGGATTCATCGCCATGTTCATCATCGGCGGGCTCTCCGGCGTGATGCACGCCACCCCCCCGGCCGACCTGCAGCAGACCGACACCTATTTCGTGGTGGCGCACTTCCACTACGTGCTGTTCGGCGGCGCTATCTTTGCCCTCACCGGCGGGGCCTACTACTGGTTCCCCAAGATGTTCGGCAAGATGCTGAACGAAGGGCTCGGCAAGCTGCACTTCTGGCTCATGCTGATCGGGTTCAACCTGACCTTCTTCCCCATGCACTTCCTGGGGCTCAACGGCATGCCCCGGCGGGTCTACACCTACCCCGCCGGGCTGGGCTTCGAGTTCTGGAACCAGATGGAGACCATCGGCGCCTTCATCCTGGCGCTGTCGCAGCTGGTGTTCATCTATAATATCTGGAAGAGCCGCCGCGGCCCCGCCGCCCCGGCCGACCCCTGGAACGGCGCCACCCTCGAGTGGTCCATTCCCTCGCCGCCGCAGGAATTCAACTTCGCCGCCATCCCGTCGGTCACCTCGCGTGATCCGCTCTGGGAAGAGAAGCGGCAAAAGGGCGGGATGCTCCCCGAGCCGGCCCGGGTGAGCGGCGCGGGCATCCACATGCCTAACCCGTCGTACTGGCCGCTGGTAGCGGCGGTCGGCGTGGCGACGCTGCTCACCGGCTTCATGGTGCACCATCCGTACACCATCACGAATTTCGTGGTCAATATCGCCGGTGCGATCATCCTGTTTACCGGCATCTTCCGCTGGGCCTTCGAGCCGGCGGGCTGATCTCAACCCGAGGACACGCCACAGTGGCTCACGCTGCCGCGACCACGATGACGCACGAGACGACCACCGGCCTGGACAGCCGCAAGCTGGCCATCTGGACCTTCATCGGCTCGGAGTGCATGTTCTTCGCCTCGCTCATCTCCGCCTATATGGTCTACAAGGGGCGGAGCGTGGTCGGGCCGTTCCCCCATACCCCCTGGGTGGACCCGACCACGGGCGAGCATTACAAGGCGATTCTCAACATCCCCTTCACCTCCATCAGCACCTTCGTGCTGCTGATGAGCTCCTTTGCGGTGGTGCTGGCCCTCTACGGGGCGCAGCGCGGCAATCGGCGGATGCTGATCGGCTGGCTGTCGCTCACCATGCTGGGCGGGCTGATCTTCCTGGGCGGCCAGGTCTACGAGTTTACCAGCTTCGTGCACGAGGGGCTCACGCTCCAGCGCAACGTCTTCGGCACCACCTTCTTCACCCTCACCGGCTTCCACGGCGGCCACGTCACCGTGGGGCTCATCTGGCTGGGGACGGTGCTGGTGACGGCCATCCGGGGCAAGCTGCCGCCGGAGAAGGCGCTCAACCTGGAGATCGCCGCGCTCTACTGGCACTTCGTGGACGTGATCTGGATCGTGATCTTCACCGTCATCTATCTGATCAAATGAGGACCGGGGCCATGGAAGCGCACGCAACTACCCACGAGCACGCCCACCCGACCCCGGGTACCTACACCAAGGTCGCGGTCACCCTGGTCATCCTGACCGCCCTGGAAGTCGCGGTCTACTACGTCGAGTCCGTCCGCCACTACCTCGTACCCATCCTGCTGGTGCTGATGGCGGTCAAATTCGCCCTGGTGGCGGGCTACTACATGCACCTGAAGCAGGATTCGAAGCTGTTCAGCGGGCTGTTCGTGTTTCCCATCATCATCGCGGCGACCATCATCGTGGCGCTGATCGCGCTCTTCAGCGTGGCGCACCTGATGCAGTTGCCGTCCTGAGGCTCCGCCGGTGTTGTTTCTGCTGCACCAGCCGGTCCCCGACGGCCCCTTCACCGCCGCCTGGTCGCTCCACCCCTCCGTACTGATCGGAGCCGCCGTCCTGGCGGCCCTCTACTTCTACGGCCTCGGCCCCTGGCGCCGGCGCCACCGCCTGGGGCCGCCCGCGTCTCCCTGGCGGGTCGCGTCCTTCTGCCTGTCCCTGCTGGTGCTGCTGGGCGTGTTGAACGGACCGCTGCACGATCTGAGCGACGGCTACCTCTTCAGTGCCCACATGCTGCAACACCTGCTGCTGCAGCTGGTCTGGCCGCCGTTGCTGCTGGCCGGGCTCCCCGGCTGGCTGCTCACCCCCTTCTTCCGGCGCCCCCGCGTCCGGCTGGTTGCCCGGGTGCTGACCCATCCGGTGGCGGCGGGCCTGCTCTTCGCCCTGGTGCTGGTGGCCTGGCACGTCCCGGCCCTCTACGGGGTGATGATGACCAACCACGACATGCACATCGTGTCCCACCTGATGTTCATGGGGACGGCGGTGCTCATGTGGTGGCCCGTGATGAGCCGCTCGCCCGAGGTGCCGCCGCTGCCCTACGGCCTGCGCATGCTCTACCTCTTCCTGGTGGGGATTCCCATGCAGGCGGTGGCCGCGCCCATCACCCTGGCCGACACGGTGCTCTATCACTTCTACGCCGAAGCGCCGCGCACCTGGGGGCTCACCGCGCTGCAGGACCAGCAGTGGGGCGGGCTGCTGATGTGGGTGCCCGGGGGCCTCTACATGGGGGCGGCGATCGCGGTGGTATTCTTCCAGTGGGCCCGACGCGAGGCGGAGACCGATCGGTTGGAGGCGGAGGCGAGGCGGGCAGCGACGCAGCCGGGGATAGCTTCAGTACGGTAAGCGGTAAGCGGTAAGCGGTAAGCGGTAAGCGGTAAGCTAAGCGGCCCGAGCCCGGAGCGAATCGCGTGGACCCGCTCACCGCTCACCGTTTACCGTCTCAACACCTCAACCCCCAGGCACACCCACCCCACCAGAAACGCCACGCCGCCCAGGGGGGTCACCGCTCCCCACCAGCGCGTCCCGGTGAGCGCCAGGATATAGAGACTCCCCGAGAAGAGCATGATCCCCGCCACGAAAAGCCAGCCGGCCCAGTGCCCCAGAGAGCCGGCCCAGCGGGTCGTAACCCAGGCGACCCCCAGCAGGGCCAGCGCATGGTACATCTGGTAGCGGGCGCCGGTTTCGAAGATGGCCAGGCTCTCGGGCGAGAGCCGGCCTCGCAGGGCGTGCGCGCCGAACGCCCCGGCGGCGACGGCGAGGAAGGCGAATACGGCTCCCAGGAAGGTGAAGGTGCGGTCCATATATCCGAGAGAAAAGAGAAAAAGGCTGAGGACTGAGCTGGAGGAATGGTCAATTATAATGACCATGCCCCGAACTCAGTCCTCAGTCTTTATCCTTTCCTCTTCCTTCTGGGCTCCGCCCACGCCGCCAGTGCCACAAAAACCAGCGTTCCCACGATATCCACCCACGCCACCGCCCTGATGCCGGGTGGCGCGCCTCCCATGAGAGAGACGGCGTAGATGCCCAGCAGCAGGCCGGCATAGGTCAGGATGCGCCAGGTAGGCCCGGTCCGGCCCCGGCGGGAGAAGGCGAAGTACACCACCAGGCCGCCCAGGAACACCGCCAGCTCGGCGGCGATGCCGGCGGGCACGCTGCGCCACAGGCCCAGGCCCACCTTGAGCGACGCATCGCCCGAAAGGGGCAGGTCCGGTACATGGACGATCAGGTCCAGAAACCAGTGCGACAGTACGGCGAACCCCACCACTAGCGCAGCCCGCCAGCGGTGGCCGCTGGTGTCGCGCGTCGGCCAGGAGTAATAGACCGCCGCCAGCACCAGACCCCAGCCGATCCCCGCGACCAGGCTGTGCGAGTAGGGGTAGCTGGTGAAGACCAGGGCATTGGTGGGGAGATACCCGGGTTGGATCCGGGCCCGTTCCCAGCCCAGCAGCAGGAAGATGCCCCAGAGCAGGTCCACGAAGGTGGCCGCGAACACCAGCACGGCGAGGGAGGGCCGGCGCTCGGCACGCTTGAGGGCGAAGGCGGCACCAAAATGGCCGATGAACATGGGCTCAGTCCTCAGTCTTTTTCTCTTTCACCGCTCTCTCCCCGCCAGCCAGCTGCCGCCGTCTACCACGAAGATCGCGCCGGTAATCCAGTCTCCGGCGGGACTCGCGAGATAGGTGACCATCTCGCCGATGTCATCCGGACGGCCCCAGCGGCCCGCCGGGATCATGGCCTGCGCCCGTTCTTCGGAGAAGACGTCGGGAGATCCCGGCACCGGCGTGAAGGCCTTGCGTACCCCCTCGGTCGGGATGGGGCCGGGTGCGATGGCGTTCACCCGGATGCCGTCGGGCGCCCATTCCAGGGCCAGGGTCCGGGTAAGCGCATCCACGCCCGCCTTGGCCGCCGTGGCGTGGGCCATGAGGGGCCAGCCCCGGTAGTGCAGGGTCATGGAGATGGACACGATACGTCCGCCGCCCTGGCCCTTCATGAGGGGGTAGACGGCCTGGGCGCAGAAGAACGTCCCGTACAGATCGGTCTCGACCACCGACTTCCAGGCGTTGGAGCTCAGTGTGGCGGAGGGGGCGTAGAAGTTTCCCGCGGCGTTGTTCACCAGCAGGTCCAGCCGGCCCAGGGCTTCCGCCGCCTCGGCGACCCCGCGCTCCACCGACTCCTTCTCCCGCACGTTGATCGCCACCGTGGCGACCCGGCCGCCGTGGGCGCGCAGACGCTCGGCCGCGGGCGCCAGGTGCTCCGGCTTCCGGCTCGCGATGGCAATATCGCAGCCCACGCGCGCCAGACAGTCGGCGATGCCGAACCCGATGCCCGTGCCGCCGCCGGTGATGAGGGCGGCGTGGCCCTTGAGGAGATCCTGGCGGAAGACTGATAGCTCAGCCATCACACGCTCCGTGGTGGGGGCGGTACGGCGGTACGGCGGTACGCTGCGTCTATCCAGGCTTCGGGTCCGCCACCTTCGCGCCGCTTGCACCTTTGCACTCAATCTTCAGTCCTCAGTCCTCTTCTCGTTGTCCTGTACCGCCATCCCCATGCTGTGATAGCCGTTATCCACGTAGACCACCGTGCCGGTGATCGCCTGCGCCAGGGGGCTGCAGAGGAAGGCCGCGGTGGCGCCGACATCCATGGAATCGAGATCCCGTTGCAGCGGAGAGTTCGCCCGGCAGTAGTTGATCATGGTGTCGATGAAACCGATGGCGCTGGCCGCGCGGGAAGCCCAGGGGCCGGCCGAAATGGCGTTCACCCGCACGCCGTGGCGGCGTCCTGCCTCGAAGGCCAGCGTCCGGGTGTCGGACTCCAGCGCGGCCTTGGCGGTGGACATGCCGCCGCCGTAGCCGGGGATCACCCGCTCGCTCGCCATGTAGGTGAGCGACAGGAAGGACCCGCCGGGGCGCATGAGGGGGCTCAGCTCCCGCACCAGCGCCACGTTACTGTAGGCGCTGACGCTGACCGCGGCGAGATAACCGCGGCGGCTGGTATCGATGAGCGGCTTCTTGACCTCTGGTCCATTCGCCAGGCTATGCACCACGATGTCCAGCTCTCCCTCGCCCACGTCCTCGCGCCAGCGATTGACCAGGCCCTGAATGCTGAAGTCGCCCACATCCTTGTAGCGCTTGTTCTCGCGGACCTCCGGCGGGGCGTCGTTCAGCGTGTCGTACTCCGCGTCGAGCGGATAGATGTGCTCGAACTCCATTCGGCCGCCGTCGCTGAGCCGGAGCGATTCCGCCATCTTGCCGCGCTCCAGCAGCTTGAGGAAGATGCCCAGCGCCGGCGGCCAGCTCGCCACGCTGACCCGCGCCCCCGCCTCGGTGAGCGCCTTGGCAATGGCAAACCCGAAGCCGCCGTCATCCGACACACCGGCAATGAGCGCGCGCTTCCCCGTGAGATCAATGGCGAGCATGGAACCGACCCTTCTTGCGGGTGAGGACCGAATACTATACCACTATGGAAAAAAGAGAAAAGGACCGGGACGAGAAGGACTGAGAGAAAAGGCTGACGTCCGGTTACGCTCATCCGATGGCGCCGGAGGCTCGCAGGTCGTCCAGGGGCTGGGCGCCTCAGTCCTCAGTGTCCTTTTCCCTGTTCCCTTTTCCCTTTTCCCTTTTCTCTACTCTTCCCGCAGCACCTCCAGCGGCGTCTTCCTCACCACCTCACGGCTGTTCCACAACCCCACCGCGACGGTAAGCAGCACGACCGCCCCCCCCAGGGCCAGAAAGGCAGGGAGAGGGAGGTGAAAGGTTTCGTGGAAGAGATAGCGGACGAGGAGCCATCCCGCGATTCCGGCCAGGCCGAGCGCGGTGGCCACCGCCAGCAGTCCCAGACTCAGGTACTCCGCCGCGGCGATGCCCAGCACCTGGCGCCGGGTGGCGCCCAGGGTCTTGAGGATGACACTCTCCCGGACCCGCTGGAACCGGCTGGTGGCCACCGCGCCGATCAGCACCACCGCCCCGGTCACCAGGCTGAACAATGCCATGAAGCGGACCACCAGCACCACCCGGTCGATCAGCCGCTCCAGCGCATCCTGCAGCTGCGTGAGGTCGATACCCGAAACGTTGGGATAGCGTTCCACCACCTCGCGCTGCAGCGCGCCCCGGGACGCCGCGTCCGGAACCCGCACCATCGTCACCAGCGTCTGCGGCGCTCCGTCGAGCGGGCCCTCGGGGAAGACCACAAAGAAATTGGGCTCGAACCGCGCCCAGTCGACATCGCGCAGGTTGGCCACCCGGGTGGTGAGCCGGAGACCCTGCACGTCCCAGAGGATGGTGTCGCCCACCGTGACGCCCAGGTCCCCTGCCACTCCCGATTCCACGGAAATGGGTACCGGGCTCCGTGCCCCCGCGCTGGCGTTCCACCAGCGGCCCAGAACGATCTTCTCCGAAGCCACCGTCGTATCGCGATAGGTCGAACGGTACTCCCGGCGGACGGCCCACCCCGAGACCCGCTCCCCCTCCGCCCGGTGCCGGACCGTATCGGCCAGGAGCGCGCTCGCCGGCCGGCCCCGCAGCTCGGCGATTCGCATGGGCACGATGGGAACGGCAGGTTGCGGGCGGTAGCCGGCGTCTCGCAGCAGCGAATCCACGCCGGCGCGCTGATCGGGCTGAATGTCGAACAGCACCAGATTGGGCCGGCTGCCGGCTCCGCCGAACCGCAGCTCGCGCAGGAGATTCGCCTGCACCAGCACCAGGGTGCCCAGCAGGAAAGCGCCGAAGCCGAGCGCCAGGACAACCATCAGCGTCTGGTTGGCGGGCCGGTAGAGATTGGCCAGACCCTGGCGCCAGAGATAGGGCCAGCGGGAGGGAAACCAGCGGCGCAGGGCCCGGGTAAGCAGATAACCCGCCAGCGCCAGTACCCCGAGGGCGACGCCGATACCGGCGGCAAAGGCGGCCCCCGGCGCGAGCGCCCCCGCCTGCAGGATGGCGAGCCCCATCACGCTGGCGGCGAGGAGCAGCCAGGCGACCCAGCGCCAGCCGTCGCGGCCCGGGCTCCGCCCGGTGTCTTCCCAGGGACGCCGTAGCACGAACAGCGGCGAGATCCGCCGCACCGCCAGCAGCGGCGCCAGGGAAAAGACCGCCGCCACCCAGAGTCCCATCCCGATTCCGGTGGCCACGGCGCCCCAGGCGACGCCGAACCCGACGTCGACCGGCAGGAAGTCGGCCAGCAGCCCGGGCAACAGCAGCTGCAGCAGCACACCCAGCGCGGCGCCGAGCATGCTGCCGATCCCGCTCATGACCAGCGCCTGTACCAGATAGATGGCGAACACCTGGGGGGCGGAGGCGCCGAGGCAGCGCAGGATGGCAATCGTCTCGCGCTTGCGGCGGACAAAGACGTGGATGGCGCTCGCCACTCCCAGACCCCCCAGCAGCAGGGCGATCAGGGCCACCAGCCCGAGGTACCGCGACAGCGTGGTCAGCGACTCGGTCAGGTTGCGCTCGTCCTCGGCCACGGTGCGCACCCGCAGCCGCTCCGGCGCCAGCCTGGGCTTGAGTTGCCCGGCGACCTGCTCGGCATCGCGCCCCGCGGGCAACTGGAGATAGGCGTCATATTCGGCCCGCGCGCCGAAGCCAAGCAGGCCGGTGGCGTCGAGGCGGTTGTAGGGGATGAAGATCCGGGGGCCGAACGCGGACCGGATGCCCACGTCGCCCGGGATACGGAGCACCGTCCCCGCGATGACGAACCGGCCCTTCCCCAGGGCCAGTGTGTCGCCGGGCCGCGCGTCGAGCGCGGTCAGCAGCGATGGATCGACCAGTACGGGCCAGCCGGTGGAGTCGCTGAGCCGCTGCCAGGCCCCCGCCGGTGCGGTCTGGATTTCGCCGTAGAAGGGGTAGCCCGCGCCCACCGCCGCCACCTGGACCAGCCGGGCGCCCTGGGTGCGGGGCACGTAGGCCATGCCGCTGAAGCTGGTGACCCGGGCAAGGCGGCCGTCCGGCCCGCGGACCAGGGAGTCGAGAGTCGCCAGCACCGGCGGCGGGAGCTCGTTCCGCCCGATGACGGCGAGGTCCGCGCCCATCAGCGCCCGCGCCTCCCGCTCCACCGAGCGGCGCAGGTTGACTGTAAAGGAGTTAATGGCGACCAGCGCGGCGACACCAACCGCGACTGCCGCGGTCAGGAGCGACAGCTGGCGCCGGCCGGCACGTCCCTCACGCCAGGCCATGGCGGCGACCAGGCTCATCCGGTCCCGCCCCGCGTGTCGTCCACGACCCGGCCGTCGGCCAGCCGGATGATGCGTCCCGCCCGTGTCGCCAGGTCCTGATCGTGGGTCACCAGCACCAGCGTGGTACCCAGCTCGCGGTTGAGCCCTGCCAGCAGATCGATCACCATCTGGCCGGTGGCGGTATCGAGGTTGCCGGTCGGTTCATCGGCGAAGAGAATGGCCGGGCGGTTGGCGAAGGCGCGGGCGATGGCCACGCGCTGCTGCTCGCCGCCGGAAAGCTGCGGCGGGTAGTGCTCGGCGCGGTCGGCCAGGCCCATACGATCCAGCAGCTCGCGCGCGCGCGGCGGTGCCTCCTCGCCCCGCAATTCGAGCGGCACCTGAACGTTCTCCCGGGCGGTGAGGGTGGGGATCAGGTGGAAGGACTGGAAGACGAAGCCGACCTTCTCCCGCCGCAGGCGGGCCCGGCCGTCCTCGTCCAGCCGGCCCAGGTCGGTGCCGTCCAGCACCACCCGGCCGGCGTGAGGCCGGTCGAGCCCCGCCAGCAGCCCCAGCAGTGTGCTCTTGCCGCTGCCCGACGGGCCGGCAATCGCCAGAAAGCCGCCGGCCTCGAGCTCGAAGCTGATATCTTGCAGCACGGTCAGCTCGCGATTGCCGGAGCGGTAGGTCTGGGTGAGAGACTCGCAGGCCAAGGTGGCAGAATGGTCCACGGTGTTCCAATCTCGTGAGTTGAGCGGAGTGGAAACATATCCTGGGATGGGCCTCCAAGCTGGCCCACACCGCTGGACCCCGGGGCGAGTTCCAGGTGGTGGAACCGCAGATTGCGCAGATTGCGCAGATGTGATTCTGATGGTGGGAATGGTATCGGACCTGAATTCGGACTGCAGTGGACGTATCGCGGTCGCTAAATCGCTCCCTTTGCAGCCCCATGCCCGCGCGAGGTCCCCGTCTGATTCTGCATCTGTGTAATCGGCGTAATCTGCGGTTCCTTCTGTTGCTGGCCCTGTCTCGGATTGCTCGACATCCCGGGACCGCGCCCCAGAGCCGGATTCGACGGCCCCTGCCACTGCCGCCGCTGACACCCGGCCCGCCATCGTCTTCCTCGGCACCAGTCTCACCGCCGGCCGCGGGCTGGATCCGGACCAGGCCTATCCCGCCCTGATCCAGCAGAAGATCGACTCGGCCGGGCTTGGCTATCGGGTGGTGAACGCCGGCGTCAGCGGCCAGACATCGGCCGGTTCGCTGCGGCAGCTCGACTGGCTCCTCTCCCACGACAGCATGGCCGTCCTGGTGGTGGAAACCGGCGCCAATGACGGGCTCCGGGGTCTGGACCCCGACTCGCTCAAGGCCAACCTCGAGGCCATCGTGCGCCGGGCCCGCGCGGCCAACCCGCCTCCCCTGGTGGTGCTGGTCGGCATGGAGGCGCTTACCAACATGGGGCCGCGCTACCAGCGGCGTTTTCACCGGGTCTATCCGGAGGTCGCGCGCGAGTTCGACCTGCCGCTGATACCGTTTCTTCTGGCCGGCGTGGGCGGGGTGGATTCGCTGAACCAGGCGGACGGCATTCACCCCACGCCCCGCGGCCAGGAGGTCGTGGCGGAGAACGTCTGGAAGGTGCTGGAACCGATAGTGGAACGGGAACAGGGAATGGGGAAGAGGGAATAGGAACCGGAGCCAGTTCCCCGTTCCCTTTTCCCCGTTCCCCTTTCGCCTGATCCCTGCCTCACGCCTCGCCCTTCTCCAGCTTCTCCTCCACCCTTCGCATGGCGGCGGCCAACGGCGTTTCTCCCCGCTCCTTCGCCTCGTCCAGGATGGCGCCCAGGGAATCGCCGATCCGGCGGATGCGGGCGTTGATCGCCTCCTGGTTGCGTTCGCCCTGGTGCATCATGGCGTAGGCGATGGCCCCGCCCGCGTTCACGATGTAGTCGGGCGCGTAAATGATGCCGCGTTCCCGCAGCCGTTCGGCATCGGCATCTTCTTCCAGTTGATTGTTGGCCGACCCCACCACCGCCCTGCACTGGAGCCGGGGGATGGTTTCCCGGTTCAGCGTTCCCCCCACCGCGCAGGGGGCGAGAATATCGCAGGGCGTCAGGTTCACCGTCTCGGTCGCGATCACGTCGGCGCCCAGGCGGTCGGCCAGCGCGGCCACGCGGTCGCGATCGATGTCGGCCAGGCGCAGCCGGGCGCCGGCGTCTGCCACCATTTCCGCCAGCCGGGCCCCGACGTCGCCTACACCCTGCAGGACTACCGTGCGCCCCTTCAGGCCGCCGTCCCGGAGGCGTTCGGCCACCACCTCCATGCAGCGGAATACGCCGAGGGCGGTGTAGGGCCCGGGATCGGAGTGGCCGGTGTCCGGGTCGCCCACGAAGACCCAGCGCGTCTCCTGGGCCAGGATTTTCATGTCCGCCGGGGTGGTGCCCAGGTCGATGCCGGTGGCATAGGCGCCGTGGAGCGAGTCGAGCAGACGGCCGAAGCGGCGCAGCAGGCCCTCGCGTTCAGCGCCTTCCAGCAGGCGGGGGACCGCCAGCACCGACTTGCCGCCCCCGAACTCGAAATCGACGGCCGCCAGCTTGTAGGTCATGCCGCGGGCCAGCCGCAGCGCATCGCGCAGCCCGTCGGCCGGCGTGGGATAGACCTTCATGCGGCAACCGCCGATCGGCATGCCCAGCCGGGAGCTGTGCATGGCGATGAACACCCAGGTGCCGGTCGGCCGGTCGTACCTGATGACCACGCCCTGGCCGTCCCAGTGCTGCATCAGCGACAGTAGCTCCTGCGTCATGATTCTCCTCTGGGTGGAGTCCCGGGGGTGTGGCCGGACTCCGGTTCGTCTTCGGCCGCCACATGGGGGCGATTGGTATCGCTCCTGCCGCGGCGGAGCTCCTCACGCGCGAGCCGGGCCAGTTCCTGGTAGCGCCGCCGGAACATGTCGAGCTGCTTGTCCGACAGCTCCTCCAGCTCGATGATGGCATTATGGGCTCCCTTGCTGGCGCGGATCAGTTCATCCAGCTTGATCTGCATCGCCTGGGAGTCGCGATTCTGGGTGTTCTGGATCAGGAACACCATGAGGAACGTGATGATGGTCGTGCCGGTGTTGATCACCAGCTGCCAGGAATCACTATAGCGAAAGAGCGGCCCGGTGACCGCCCAGATCAGGATGATCCCCACCGCCACCCCGAAGGTGGCCGGGTGGCCGGCGGCACGCGAAGTCCGCCGGGCGAAACGGGTGAACAGATCGCGGCGCGCCATAAACCCTCCGGAGGGCGGAGAACGGCGGAATGGGGCGCGTAGCGCGCCCCGGGGTTCAGCTTTCCAGTTTCGCGTCCAGCTCGAAGGCCACGTTGCCCTTGAGCGCATTGGAGACCGGGCAGTTGTTCTTGGCGCCCTCCGCCGCCTCGGCGAAGCCGGCCTGGTCCAGCCCCGGCACCACGCCACGGACCGCCAGCTTCATGCGGGTGATCCTGAAGCCGCCCTCGGCCGGCTCGAGGGTGCAGGTGGCGGTGGTCGAGATGCGGGTGGGGGCCGTTCCGGCCCGTTCCAGCCCGGCCGAGAGCGCCATGCTGAGGCAGCTCGCGTGGGCGGCGGCGATGAGCTCTTCCGGGTTGGTGCCTTTCGCCCCCTCGAACCTGGTGGGAAAGGAATAGGCGCCGCTGAAGGCTCCGGACCCGGCCTCGAACTTGCCCTTCCCCGACTTCAGTCCGCCTTCCCATGTGGCGGATGCAGTGCTGGCTGGCATCGTACACTCCTCAAGAGTTGAGTTCGGAAAGAATCCCGGTCCCGACGGGTGCGCAAGCGCTCAGACGGTACGCTTGCGGAATCGCAGCGACGCCAGCGTGAGCAGTCCGCCGGCCATGAGTGCCAGAACCAGGAGCCGCGGCCAGAGCACCGGCAGCCCGGCGCCCTTGAGGAAAATGGAGCGGATGATCTCCAGGAAATAGCGCAGCGGATTGGCCAGGGTGAGCCATTGAATGGCCCGGGGCATGCTGCTGACAGGGAACATGAACCCGGAGAAGAGCATCATCGGCAGGAAGACCAGAAACATGGTCATAAAGGCTTCCTGCTGAGTGGAAGAGATGGTGGAGATGAGCAGGCCCATCCCCAGGCCCGCCACGATGAATGTGGCGCTCGCCACCAGCAGCAGCGCCGCGCTTCCCCGGAAGGGAATGCCGAACCAGAGCAGGGCGACCGAGGTGATGAGCGCCAGATCGACCAGGCCGACCAGTGCCACCGGGACGGTCTTGCCCAGGATCAGCTCGGCCGGGCGCAGGGGGCTTACCATCAACTGTTCCAGCGTCCCCATCTCCCGCTCCCGCACCACCGACAGCGCGGTAAGCAGCAGGCACATGAGCATGATGATCACCCCCGCCACGGCGGGGACGTTGTACACCCGGCTCTCCAGCGCCGGGTTATACCACACCCGGGGCTGCAGCACGATGCCGGGCCGTTCGCCGGCCCCCGTCCGCTCCCGGCCCCAGGCCTGCACCATGCTGGCGGCATACCCCTGGGCCACGTTGGCGGTATTGGAGGAGGTGCCGTCCACCAGGATCTGTACCCGGGCCTCGCCCCGCCGGAGGTCGCGCGCGAATCCCGGCGGAATGTTCAGCGCCAGCACCGCCCGGCCATGGTCCAGCGCGACGCGGAGGTCGGCCGGGCGCGACGCGCGGGCGACGATCCGGAAGTAGCCCGCCGCGGTGAGGGTGGACAGCAGGTCCCGGCTGGTCCGGGTCTGGTCCTGGTCCAGAACGATCACCGGCGTATGCCGGACGTCGGTATTCACGGCATACCCGAAGACCACCAGCTGGATGATGGGGGCGATGAAGATGACCCGCGCCATCCGGGGATCGCGGAACATCTGGCGCAGTTCCTTCAGCACCAGTTGCTTCACCCGGGCCGCGGTGATCACTCCAGCTCCTTGCGGAACGACCGGATGGCGAGCATCGCCCCGCCGGCGGCGAAGAGGATGAGGGCCAGCCCCTGGATCCAGAGCGCCCCCGGGCCGATGCCTTTGAGGAAGACCCCCTTGATGATCACGATGTAATAGCGCGCCGGTACCAGCAGGGTGATCAGCTGGAGCGGCCGCGGCATGGTGCCGATGTCGTAGGCGAAACCGCTCAGCAGAAACGACGGCAGGAAGCTGACGATTATGCTGATCTGTGTCGCCAGCAGCTGGGAACGGGTGGCCGCGCTGACGAACATCCCGAGCCCCAGCGAGCCGATGAGGAAGAACACCGAGGCCCCGAACAGCACCAGGAAACTGCCCCGGAAGGGGACCTGGAAGACGGCGACGCCCAGGGTCATGGTGACCAGCAGGTCGAACAGCCCCAGCAGCAGATAGGGCGCCAGCTTCCCCAGGACGACCTCTGCCCGCCGCACCGGCGTCGCGGCCAGCTGCTCCATGGTGCCCCGTTCCCATTCCCGGGCGATCGTCAGCGAGGTGAGCATGGCGGCAATGATCATCATGATGACCGCGATCAGCCCCGGGACGATCATGTTGCGGCTCTCCAGCGTCTCGTTGTACCAGACCCGCACCTCCGCCACGGCGGGCGGCGGACGCTGAACCGCTTGCAGCGTGAGGGCCGGTGAGATGCTGGCGGTGATCGCCTGCGCGTAGTTGAGCGCGATGGTGGCCGTGTTGGCGTCGCCCCCGTCCACCAGTGCCTGGACCTCGGCGGGGCGGCCGGCGCCCAGCCGCCGGGAGAAATCCGGAGGAATCACCAGCACCATGCGGACCTTGCCCCGGTCGAGCAGACGGCCGGCGGCCGGGTAGCCCGACGGGCGGGCCAGCACGTCGAAATACCCCGAGCGCTGGAAGGCGGCGACAAGATCGCGGCTCTGGGCCGTCTGGTCCTGGTCCCAGACGCCCAGCGGAATGTCCCGCACGTCCCAGCTGATGGCGTAGCCGAAGACCAGCACCAGCAGCGGCGGAAGCAGCAGGGCCAGGATCAGGCTGCGGGGATCGCGCCGCAGCTGGATGACCTCCTTGCGGGCGACCGCCCAGAGGCGGCGGGGCGAGAGCCCGCTCACGCCCCGTCCTCGCCCGCCGGGCCGCCGGCGCGCCGGATCAGGGCCACGACCGCATCCTCCAGCGACGGCTCCACCGCACCGACCGCGCTCACCCCGATTCCTTCCCGCGCCAGCAGGGCGGGCAGCTCGCTCCGGGCGCGCTCCGCATCCTCCACCGTGACGTGGACCTGGCGGCCGAACATCACGGCTTCCAGCACGCCCGGGGCGTGTTCCAGCAGACTCACCGACCGGAGCACGTCGTCGGTCTCCAGTTCCAGGATGGGGTGGCCGATGCTGTGCCGCAGCTCGTCGGGTGTGCCCAGCGCGGCCAAGCGCCCCCGGTTGAGCAGGGCCACCCGGTGGCAGTACTCCGCCTCTTCCATGTAATGGGTGCTGACCAGCACGGTGGTGCCGCCGTCCGCCAGGTTGTAGATCAGATCCCAGAAGGTACGCCGGGAGACCGGGTCCACCCCCGAAGTCGGCTCGTCCAGGAAGAGAATGGGCGGCTCGTGCAGCACGGCGCATCCCAGCGCCAGCCGCTGTTTCCAGCCGAGCGGCAGGTCGGCGGTGAGCCGGTCGCGCTGGTGCTCGAGGCCCGCCAGCCGCAGCACCCAGGCACGGCGGCGCGCCAACCGCTCGCCCCGGACATCATAGAGCCCGGCGAACAGCTCGATGTTCTCGCTCACCGTGAGATCGGGGTAGAGGGAGAACAGCTGGGACATGTACCCCAGGTTGCGCTTCACGTCGTCCGCCTGGCGGATGATGTCGTAACCCGCGACTTCCGCCGTTCCCTCCGACGGCAGCAGCAGCCCGGCCAGCATCTTGATGGCGGTGGTCTTGCCGGCACCGTTCGGCCCCAGCATGCCGAAAATGCGGCCCCGCGGCACGGAAAAGCTCAGGTGGTCCACCGCCACGAAATCGCCGAAGCGGCGGGTGAGATCCCTGACCTCGATGGCCGGATCCGGCGGGGCGGTGGCCGGGGCTGGCCGCCCGTCCGCCTGACGGCCCGGGCGATTGGCAGCGGCGTTCATTCCGCCTCCGCCTCTGCCACCCGCTCGATGAACACGTCCTCCAGCGAAGGCAGGATGGGCCGCAGCTCCACCGGCGCAACCCCGGCCCGGGCCAGCGCGTCCTCCACCCCGCGGCGGTCGCCGGACCCGGACAGCTGGAGGTGCACCACCGTTCCGAAGAGCGCCACCCGCCGCACCCCCGCCACTCCCCGCAGAGCGTGGACGGCCCGCCGCGGATCGGGGGTACGCGCCTCCAGCAGCACACCGGGGAGGGAGCGCTGCAGCGCCTGCGGCGTATCCAGCGCCAGCAGACGGCCCCGGTCCAGCAACGCCACCCGGTCGCACCGTTCCGCCTCATCCAGGTAGGCGGTGGAGACCAGGATGGTGACTCCCTCCGCGACCATCTGATGCAGGATGAGCCAGAGATCACGCCGGCTGATCGGATCGACGCCGAAGGTGGGTTCGTCCAGCAGCAGAACACGCGGCTGATGAATCAGGGCGCAGCAGAGCGAGAGCTTCTGCTTCATACCGCCCGAGAGCTGCCCCGCATGCCGCCGTTCGAAGGGGCCCAGATTGGAAAAACCGTACAGCCGTTCCAGCCGCGCCGGCCGTTCCGCCGCCGCTACGCCGTAGAGGTCGGCGTAGAAATCGATGTTCTCCCGCACCGTGAGATCGGTGTAGAGCCCGAACCGCTGGCTCATGTACGCGATCACACCCTTCACTCCCTCGGGGTCCCGGCGGACGCTGATGCCTTCCACCAGCGCGTCGCCCGAGGAGGGGCGGAGCACGCCGGCCAGCATCCGCAGCGTGGTGGTCTTGCCGGCGCCGTCGGGTCCCACCAGCCCGTGCAGCGCTCCGCTCTCCACGTCGAAACTCAGCCCGTCTATCGCGGTGAGATCGCCGAAGCGGCGGGTCAGGTCCCGGAGCGAGATGGCGTTCAAGGAGCAAGGAATCAGGAATAAGGAATCAGGAATAAGGAATCAGGAATAAGGAATCAGGAATAAGGAATCAGGAATAAGGAATCAGGAATGAGGAATCAGGAATGAGGAGCGGAGGAAGAGGATTCCTGCAGTTCTACATCCGCGGGCGTCCCCGGCTTGAGCACCAGGGCCGTGTCTCCCACGATCCGCACCTTGACGGCGTACACCAGTTTGACCCGTTCCTCCTTGGTCTGAACGTTCCGGGGCGTGAACTCGGCCTCGCTGGCCACGTGAGTCACCTCGCCCGCAAACTGGCGGTCGGGGTAGGTGTCGGAGGTGATGGTGGCGCGCTCGCCCAGGTGCACGGCGCCAATCCGGTTTTCCGGCACGTAGATCCGCACCCAGCGGTCGTCCGGATTGATAATGGTGAGCACCGGCGCGCCCGGCGCGACGGTTTCTCCCGGCTCCCGGTGGCGTACGGTGACCAGCCCGTCGAACGCCGAACGCAGCACCATGTCCGAGAGCGCGGCCTGCGCCACCTGAACCTGGGCCTCCGCCGCCTGGACCTGCGCCCGCTGCGAGGCGATACGCTCCTGCCGCGGCCCCTGCTCCAGCAGGCGCAGCTGCGCCTGGGCCTGCTCGGATCGGCTGGCCGCGACCTCATAGGCCGTCTGGGCCTGATCCAGCGTCTGCCGGCTCACCACGTTGCTGTCCGCCAGCCGCCGCGCCCGGGCGAGCTCCTGTTCGGCCAGGTCGCGCGAGCGCGCCGCCGCCCGTTCCGCCGCCCGGGCCTGTGCCACCTCGTCGGGCCGCGAGCCCCGCTGCAGCTCCAGCAGCTGGGCACGCGCCGCCGACTGCTGGCCCTGCGCCTGAGCCAGCCGGGCGGCGGCCTGCGCCGTATCCAGCGTGGCGAGTACGACGCCCGCCTGGATGGCGTCGCCCTCCCGCGGGCCGATCCAGGCGATACGGCCGCCGGCGGCAAAGCCCAGCTGGGCGTCGGTTGCTTCGACCGTACCGGAGGCGCGGAGCTCGTCGCTCTTCGTGCCGTGACAGGCGATCACCAGTGCGAGCGGCAGCAGGAGGGCCGCCGGGGACCGCAGGTGCGGGTTCCTCATGATGCGCTTTCTGCCCCGGGCGCCAGCCCGCGGCGGACAAAGAGAATGGCGTGGGCAATGATCCTCTGCCGCGCCGCCGGGTCCTCGAGGCTGAAGCCCGCCAGCTGGCGCAGCATGCGCGAGGCGAGCGCGAAGTAGATGGGCTGGGCGATCACGCTCAGCGTGAGCAGCAGGGGATCGCCCGGCCGGATGCTGCCCTCCCGCTGGCCCGCTTCGATGAGCCCCAGCAGGTGATCGCGCGCCCGGGTCTGGACCTCGCGTACCGGGGCCGGGAAGGGCCCCTGGAGGGCCAGCTCGTGCGCCATGATGCGGGGAATGTCGGGATGGCTGCCGAAATGCTCCAGCACCGCGCGCACCGTGGCGCCGATCCGGTCCAGCGCCGAGCCGGGCGCGGCCGCGGCCTCCGCCAGGCGCTGGAGCAGGGGAGCCGTGAGCCCCCGCAGGACGGTATGGTACAGCCGTTCCTTGGAGCCGAAGTGGTAGGTCACCGCGCCCAGGTTGGCACCGGCGCGCGCCGTGATCTGCCGGACCGACGTGCCGGCATAGCCCTGGCGGGCGAAGAGCCCGCGGGCGACCTCCTGCAGGCGGGAAGCGGTGGTATTCATACGAACGTATTAATAATTCATACGACCGTATGAGTCAAGTCAGAGCCCGATACGGAAGCCCAGCAGGGGGCGGAACAGGGTCGCGCCGGCCACCCGGGTCCAGCGCAACTCCAGGAAGGGGCGCAGCCCGGGATCCATGCCGGAGAAGCCCAGGAAGGCGTTGATGCCCACCTTCTGCACCAGGCCGCCGGTCTGCGGGCGCTGGTAGAGGCCGACGCCGCCTCCCAGGTACCCCACCCCGGTGGGCCCCCGCAGGGCCAGGTCGGCATTGAGATCCCAGGGCGATTGCCCCCCCAGTTCGATGGCCCCGCTGGGGCGAAACTCGACCCGCCGGCCCAGGGGAATCCGGAAATGCGCGGCGGCGAGCCAGGCGTCGTCGTGGAAATCACGGCCCATGGCGCCGGCAAACTCGAATCGGGAGGCCTGCGCCCGGACGATGCCGGGGGTGAGCAGTGCCAGCAGCAGAAGGGCAAGCACGCGCTGTCTCATGAGGCCAGAATTCCTGGGCCGCCGGCAAGCAGTCGGCTCACCTGCTGCAGCAGCTCCATGCGGGTGAACGGCTTCTGCAGGAATGACGCGCCCGGGGCCAGCGCTCCCTGGCGGCTGATCGCGTCGTTGCTGTAGCCGGAAATGAACAGCACCCGGCAGTCCGGACGCTGGTCGCCGACCCGGCGGGCCAGCTGGGTACCGGAAAGGCCGGGCATGATGAGATCGGTCACCAGCAGGTGGATGGGGCCGCAGTGCTGCGCGGCGAGGTCCAGGGCCTCTTCGCCGTTGGCGGCGGCGAGGACGGTATATCCCTCCTGCTCCAGCACCCGCCGGGCCAGCCGCCGCACCGAGGGTTCGTCTTCCACCACCAGCAGGGTGGCCGCCCGGTGCGGGATGTCCACCGGCGCCAGCGGAGGCGGGGGCGGCTCCGCCGCCGCTTCCACCCGGGGAAGGTAGATGATGAACTCCGCGCCTGCCCCCGGGCTCCCGCCCGCCCAGATATAGCCGTCGCTCTGTTTGATGATCCCGTACACCGTGGCGAGGCCGAGCCCGGTTCCCTTGCCGCGTTCCTTGGTGGTGAAGAACGGCTCGAAGAGATGCTGACGCACGGTCTCGCTCATGCCGATGCCGGTATCCCGGACGGTGAGGCGGACGTAGGCGCCCGGGACAACGCGTTGTCCCTCGGGCGAGCGCTCGCCCAGTGCCGTGTTGGCGCTGCTGATCGTCAGGGCGCCGCCCTCGGGCATGGCATCGCGCGCATTGACCGCCAGGTTCATCAGGACCTGTTCCAGCTGCCCCCGGTCGGCCCGGGTGGTGCCCAGGTCGGCCGCCAGCTCGTAGCGGGTGGCTATTCCGGGGCCCACCAGCCGGGTGATGAGCTTCTCCATTCCGGTCACCACCTCGTTCAGGTTCAGGATCTCGGGGCGGAGCACCTGGCGGCGGCTGAAGGCCAGCAGCTGGCGGGTGAGCAGGGCGGCGCGGCCGGCCGAATGACGGATCTCCTCGACATCGGCCCGCACCGGGTGAGACCCGTCCAGCTCCTCCAGCGCCAGCTCGGCGGCGCCCAGGATGGCGGTGAGGAGATTATTGAAGTCGTGCGCGATTCCCCCCGCCAGCCGGCCCACCGCTTCCATCTTGACCGCCTGCTGCAGCTGCTCCTGCAGCAGCATGCGTTGGGTGACGTCGCGGAAGCTCCAGACCCGGCCCACGACCTGTCCCCCTATCCGCTGCGGGCGGCTGAAGCGCTCCAACCTCCGCCCGTCGCGGAAGCGAAGCAGATCGTGACTTTCCGCGTCCGGGGTGGCATAGAGCTCGGTGACCTTGTCGAGAAACCGGGCCGGTTCTTCCAGCTGGCTCAACACGTATTTCAGCGCCTGCTGGTCGTCTCGCGTGGCCAGCACTTCGCGGGGCATGCGCCAGAGTTCCACGAACTTGCGATTGTAGCTGGCGATCCGCCCGGCCGAATCGACCACCAGGATGCCGTCGGTGGTTGATTCCAGCGTGGCGTTGAGCAGCGAGACGGTTCGCTCCAGCTCTATGCGCGTGCTCCGGCGGACCGTGATATCCCGGGCCACCCAGAGGACCCGCTGGCCCGGCAGGGGCGAGGCGACCGCGCTGAACCAGGCGGTCTCGCCCTCCTCCCGGCCGACGCTGTACTCGAACCGCACGGCCACCCCGCCTTCCAGGGCCTCTGCGGCCCGGCGCTCGATTTCGGCTGCCATCTCGGCCGGAAACACCTCGCGCACCTGGTGACCGGCCATCTCCGCGGCGGGGCGCGGCAGGATCTCGCGCGCGCTGGGATGCACGGTGAGAAGCCGGCACTCGCGGTCGAGCACCAGGACGACGTCGTTCATCCCCGCGATCAGCGCTTCCAGCTCCGCCTGCTGGCTCCGGGCGGCCTCCAGCGCCCGGTGCCGCTCGGTCACGTCCTGCATCAGGCCATCGATGACCTGCTCGCCGTCGGCGGTGTGCACCGCGGCTTCCGAGATCAGGACGATCACCTCGGTGCCGTCCGCCCGCTGCAGGGCGGTTTCGAAATCGTTGACCTGCCGCTGGTCGCTGAGGGTGCGGACCAGCCGGGCGCGATCGGCCGGCCGGCGGTAGAAGCGGGTGATGTCCAGGCCCGGCTGGAGGGAGCTCAGCCCGAGAATCCGGAGTAGCGGAGCGTTGGCTTCGAGCAGGCGGCCATCGAGCGTGGTCCGGAACATTCCCAGACCCAGCCGGTCCAGCAGCGGACCCAGCCGTTCGTCGTGGTGCATCAGGAACCCGGAGCCGGGAACGCCCGGTGGATCAGAGGGAGTGACCGCATAGGGTGGGATAATACCAGCCTGCGGGATGCCTCACTACTCTTGAATCGGCGCGATGCCTCCGGCCGTCAGGACCTGCCGCAGCAGATAGGACAGCGCCTGAGGGGTGAACGGCTTCTGCAGAAAGGCCCGGCCGCTCTCCAGGACGCCGTGCTGCTCCATGGATTCGGTGGTGTAGCCGGACATGAAAATCACCTTGAGGCCGGGCTGCTCCGCCGCTACCAGCTCGGCCAGCTCCGGGCCGCTCATCCCCGGCATCACCACGTCGGTCAGCAGCAGATCCAGCGGTCCCGACCGCTGTCCCAGGAGACGGAGCGCTTCCTGCGCGTTGTCAGCCACCAGCACCCGGTAGCCCAGTCCATTCAGGATGCGGCGCGCCAGCCGGCGAACGGACTCCTCGTCCTCCACCAGCAGAATGGTCTCGCTCCCCCCGGCTCCCGCGCCGGGCGAGGGCCCCATGCCGCCGTCGGCTTCGTCCTCTACCCGCGGCAGGTAGATCCGGAAGGTGGAGCCCTGCCCCGGAGCGGAGTCGAGCTCGATGAACCCGCCGCTCTGCTGGACCACCCCGTAGACGGTGGAGAGGCCCAGGCCCGTCCCCTTGCCCGGGTCCTTGGTGGTGAAGAACGGCTCGAACAGCCGCGTCCGGGTACGCTCGTCCATGCCCACGCCGCTGTCGCTCACATGCAGGGCCACGCAATGCAGCGGCGCGTCGTCCCAGCTCTCCGGCGGATCTTCTTCCAGGGTTTCGATGATCAGGCGGCCCCCTCCCGGCATGGCGTCGCGGGCGTTCACGGCGAGATTCAGCAGCACCTGCTCCATCTGGCCCGGGTCGGCCCGCACCCGGCCCAGCCCGGGCTGGAGCCGCGTCTCCAGCGCGATGTCCTCCCCGATCAGGCGGCCCAGCATCCGCCGGACGCCCTCCACCACCGCGTTCAGGTCGAGCACCTTGGGGTGCAGTACCTGCCGGCGGCTGAAGGCGAGCAGCTGCTGCGTCAGCGAGGCCGCCCGGGCGGCAGCCCGGCGAATCTCCTCCACGTCCTCCAGGTGGGGCGAGCTGACCGGCAGCTCCATGGCCAGAAATTCGGCTGAGCCCAGGATGGCGGTAAGAAGATTGTTGAAGTCGTGGGCGATGCCGCCCGCCAGGCGGCCCACCGCCTCCATCTTGGTGGCATGATGCAGCTGCGCCTCCAGCTGCCGCTGTTCGGTGACGTCCCGCAGCACCATCAGGTGCCGCCCCGGCAGCGTGTGGGCCCGGGCACTCAGCTCCACATCCCGGCGGCTGCCGTCGCCCACCGTCAGCGTGAATTCTCCCGTGAGCTCGCCCCGTTCGATGAAATCGGTCCACAGTCCGGGGAGCTCGACGCGATCGGGCAGGAACTCGTCCAGGGTGCGTCCCAGCAGCGCGTCCGCCGGCAGGCGGAACAGCTCGCCCGCGGCGGGGTTGGTGTCGATCAGGGCACGCGCGTCGTCCAGCAGCACGGTGGCGTCCAGCGCGTTGTCGAACACCGCGCGGAACTGCCGCTCCCGCTCCCGGAGGTGCCGTTCGCTGTCCTTACGCTGGCTGACGTCCCGGAAGTTGAGCACGATGGCGCGGACTGCCGGTTCTCCCAGGCGGTTGACCCCGACGCCCTCCAGGTGTCGCCAGGCGCCCTCCCGGGTGCGGCCCCGGACAGTGAAGTCGACCGCAGTCCCCGGACGCGCCAGCGCTTCGGAGAACAGGCGCAACGCGAGGGGCAGATCCTCCGGATGTATCCATTCGAACAGCGGCCGACCCACCAGTTCCGCCACGGGCCACTGCAGCATCCCGGTAACCGACCGGCTGGCGTAGAGGACCAGGCCGTCCCGCGCCGCCAGGACGATGGCGTCGCTCAGGTTCTCCACCAGGGCGCGGAAACGTTCCTCGCTCCGGCGCAGTTCCGTCAGGTGCCGCGCCCGGTCCACCGCGTGGCGGATGGCCTGTTCCAGCAGCGGTGTCTCCAGCTGTTGCCGGCTGAGCAGGTCGGTGGAGCCGGCGAGGAGCGCATCCAGGCTGGCGCCCGGGGCGTCCGAGCCGGTCAGCAGGATGAAGGGGGCGCTGTTGCCGGCACGGAGCGCTTCCCGCATGAGTTCGAAGCTGCGGGCTCCCGCGAGCCGGTCGTCCAGCAGGCAGGCGTCGTGCCGCCCTTCCGAGAGCCGTGCCAGCCCCTCGTCGTACCCCCGGGCCCAGTCCAGCTCGAAACGGTCGCTACTGGCATGATCCAGCCGCTGGCGGACGACGCGGTAGTCGTCCTCCCTGTCGTCTATCAGCAGCACGCGGACCGGCAGGTCTCCCATCAGATTCTCCGAATGGACCGTTATCTTGCCCGAACCAGACTCGAAATCAAGCGCCGGGCCGCGGTCCGGCTCAATCCGGGACAGCTGCAGATGACCTCTTCGTTCCGCCTGCCGGCCGGAATCGTGGCGATCGGCGCGCTCGCGCTGCTGGCTTGCGAGAGCCGTGCCGGTGCTCCGCGAGCGGCCGCGCCCCCGCCGGGCCGCGACAGCGCCGGTGTCGCGATTCTTGCCGATTCGCTGCCGGAATGGCCCGCCGGCGCCGGGTGGGTTGTCGCGGATTCCCCGCAGGTCGTGCTGGGAGGCGACGCCATCGAGCCCGCCTACAGCTTCGCGGGAATCCGGGGCGGGGTCCTCTTCCCGGGCGGGGGGTTTGCCGTAGGCAATGCATCTCCCCCGGCCCTCAGGGTCTACGATGCCGGCGGCACCATTGCCGTCAACCTGCTACGGCCGGGACGGCGGGTGGGAGAATTCGAGCGGGTGGGCTGGGTTCGCGCCTATCGGGGCGACTCGCTCCTGCTGTACGATAACCTGAACGCGGAACTCCTGGTGTTCGACCGGGAGGGCCGGTACGGGCGGCAGTTCTCCATCGCCTCCCCCGATCCGTCCGTTGTGCCGCTGCCGGTGGCCGCGTTCGCCGACGGGTCGCTCCTCAGCTATGAACGGCGGGTGATGGACCCCGACTCGCTGCCGAACGGAATCTACCAGGAATCGCTGCACTACTTCCGGCGCGACCCGGGCGGCCGGGTGGTCGATACCCTGGGCCGGTTTCCGGGCGACCAGTTCTTCGTGGCTCGTCCCGGGGGCAGTCTGGCCGTGGTCCCGCTGCCCTTCGGACGGCAGCCCGCGGTGGTGCCCGGCGACGGCCGGCTCCACGCCGCAACCGGCGAGCGCTATGAGATCCGGACCTACGATGAACACGGCCGCCTGCAGCGGATCATCCGCGTCCCCCGGCAGGGCGACAGCGTCACCCCGGCCGGGATCGCCGCCGTCCGCGCCGAGCGCCTGGCCGACGCGGCCCGCAAGGGAGCGGCGGTCGAGCGCACCCTCACCGCGGTCTACGATTCCATTCCCTGGCCCGCCCGGGAGTCGGCGGTGTCGGCGCTGCTGCTGGACAGCCAGGGCGATCTCTGGGCCCGGGAGCACGCCGGCCCCGGTCCCTCCCGGTGGGCCGTGTTTGATTCCGCCGGTCGCTTGCTCGGGAGGGTTACCATCCCGGCCGGCTTGACGGTACTCGATGTCGGCGCCGACCGGATCCTGGCCAGCAGGACCGACCCGAGCGGGCAGGAATTTGTGGAGGTGCACGCGTTGAGGCGCAAATAGGGGCTCGACCCTCCCGGATTGGTCGACATTGGAGAGGGTCGAGAGGGTCGAGAGGGTCGAGAGGGTCGAGGGGTCGAGGGGCTATGGTATCCGCCTCAGACCGAACGGTAGCACCAGGGCCACGCCGAGGCCGGCCAGCAGCAGCATACTCCCACCGCGTCCCAGCCCGAGGTCCCGGGGTGCGGGGCCGCCGATCCGAGCGGTCTGCGCCCGGAGTGCGGCATCGACAGCTTCGGGCTTCACTGCTTCGGGAATGACCCAGTTCTCCTGCCGGTGCGTCGGCACCTGGACGGAGGCGACATGTCCCTCCCGGTCCAGGCCGATCAGCGCGCCGATCCGGCCCTCGCCGCTTCCCAGCGACGCGACCAGCACCCAGACACCCTCTGCCGGCTTTTCGAATCGCAGCGCGTATTGCCCCGTCGTCCCGGTGGGTTCGAACCGCAGCGGGAGGCTGTGTCGCTGGCCATTGACCAGTCCCTCGGCGGTACCGGTCAGCGGATAGCTGGTCGCCTCGCCATGATGATAGGTGCGGACCAGAAGCAGCGCTCCCCGGGTGGCCTGGGTGAACGGGTTCGCCGGGTACTCGACCGCAATCCAGGGCGGGCCGGCATGTGCGGGCAGGGCGGCAACCAGCGAGAGCAGCGCGGCAAGGAACATCGGTTGACGGGGGAAACGGCGGGGCATCGGTCCCTCCAGGTGAGGTGATGCCCTGAGACGCCGCCCGGCGGCTGGAGGTTTGAATGATTTCCGGTGCTCAGTCCTCAGTCGTCGGGCTTCTCGCTCGCGGCGTCCCGGCCCTCGCGCCGGCGTAGCTCCGCTCAGTCCTCAGTCCTTCACTCCTTGACCTGAATCCGCCCCTTGAAGGTCCGGATGTTGATGATCGCTCCCCCGCCGTTCGCCAGGAAATCGAGCGTATGGCTGCCGGAGCCCGGTTCCACCGCGGGGGTGCGGTCGACCAGACCGGTCACGATGTTTCCCTCGTAGCTGGACAGGTTGTACTCGGCGCCCAGATCGGGCGGCACGGTGAGCGTTACCGCTCCACTGTGGCTCTCCAGGCTCAAGGAGGCGTCCCGGGCGAGCCGGCCGCTCACCCGAATGGGGCCGGTGACCGACTCGAACCGGCCGCGCCGCAGGCCGGTACTGACGACCTCGATGCTCCCACCAACGGTGGTCACGCCCGCGTCCTCACTTCCGCCCCGCAACACGACGGCTCCCGTCGCGGTCCGGGCACGGAGCCAAGCCGAAGAGGCATCCAGTGTGACGGAACCGTCCATGGTCTCGGCGCTGAGGTCCTGCAGCGTCCCGCGTACCCGGATGTTGCCGCTGGTAGCATTGAGGTCGGCGCCGCCCACCAGGCCGCTGACCTCGATGTCCGCCGTGGCGGTCTTGACCCAGACGCGCGAGCGGCGGGGCACCCGCACCACCAGTTGCGACGCTTCGGCCCGGGCCGGGTCGTCCGGGCTCTGCACCCCCAGCTTCGCGCTGCGGCCCGACGCGCCAAAGAAGAAGGCGCCGGCCGGTCCCGCCACGGTGCCGGAGACGGCCAGGCTGTCGCGATCCCAGCCCTCGACCCGCACCGAGCCGGTAAGGTTCCAGATGCGGATGCTCGCATCCGGGGCGATCGCGACGGCCCGGGCGATCGGTTGCTGAGCCGCAGCCCCGGCGGCCCTCTGCAGCAGCAGGGCCACGAGAAGCAGGGATCGCATCATCAGGAGCCCTCCCGCGCCTGAGCGGTTCGTTGCAGCAGGTCAATCTTCTTCTGATAGGAATCGCGCAGGAAACCCGCCAGCTCGAGGCTGCCCGGGTGCTGCTCGAGCGCCCGCCGCGCCTCGACGATCGCGGTGTCGAGCTCGCGCAGGCTCCGCTCCACCGACGCCGCCGCCTGGGGGCCCAGCGCGGCGCGGTTGGACTCCAGCGCCCCTGTGAGATCGCTGGCCGCCGCCTGATAGGCCTGCTCCATCCGCCGGACCTGCGCCGTCTGCAGGGCCGGAGGCCGGTGGTCCCGCAGCAGCAGCGCAGTGGCCGCCGCCGAAATGGTTAGCAGCAGCAGCGCCGCCGCCGCCAGGGCCGGGGGCCGCGACCAGAGCGGTCGCACCGGCCGTGCCGGGTGATCGGGCCGGTCCAGCCGGGCGGCAATGCCCTCCCACAGGTCCCGCGACGGCCTGAGCGCGCGCGGCAGTTCGGCCGTCTCCCTCCGGAGTCGGGGGAGAAAGCGCTGGTCGGCGCGGCAGGCCGGACAGTGGGACAGATGGCGCTCCATTTCGTGCCGCGCACGGCCGGTCGGCGGGCGAGTGGGCGGCCGGTCGAGCAGGGCAAGGCATTCCTGGCAGTTCATCGCTCCAGCAGCTCCCGGAGCAGCCGCCTGGCCCGAAACAGCTGCGCCTTGATGGTTCCCGCCGTGCGCCCGTTCATCCGGGCGATTTCCTCATGACTGTAGCCCTCCACGTCGTGGAGCACGAACGCCTGGCGCGCGCCGGGCGGAAGCGCGGCGATGGCCCCTTCCAGGTCGAGGGCCTGGCCGGGCGCCGGCGTGTGCCGGTCTTCCGTTTCCCGGGCGAGGAGAGCCGTGCGGCGGCCGCGGCGCGCTTCGGCCCGGCGGTCGGAGCAGACCTGGTTGACCGCGATGCGGTGCAGCCAGGTGGTGAAGGCGCTGTCGCCCCGGAAGGTCTCCAGCCGCCGCCATGCCTGGACGAAGACATCCTGGGTCAGCTCTTCCGAGAGGGCCGGGTCGGCGGTGAGCCGGAGACAGACGGCGTACACGCGCCCTACCGTGCCCTCGTAGAGCGCGCGGAAGGCGGCCTGGTCGCCCGCGCGGGCGCGGGTAACCAGCCGGTCCAGCTCGGCCGGTGCGCCGGTCACGCGCGCCGCCGCTGAACGCCGGAGTATGGGTGCGAGACTGATGGCCACATGACTGGGACGCCGCCGGAGGCGCGGGGGTTGAAAAAAGGTCCTCAGTCCTCAGTCCTCGGTCCTCTTTTCCTGCTCCGCGAACCCGACCACCGTCCCGCAGGGCGCCTGGACGAAGATTTCCCGGGCACCATAGAAGGTGGTGCGCTCGGGGACGATCACCTTGGCGTCGTGCAGCTTCGGGAGGAGTTCGTCGAGTTGCTCCACCTCGATGTACAGCGGAGTCCCGGCGCTGACCAGCCGGGCCATGGCGGGCACGTCCCCCGCGATGCTCTCCATGCTCTGGTACATGATCTCCACATTGCCGCTGGAGAGGATCACGAATCCCAACCGATCTCCCATGGGAACCTCGGCCACTCTGGAAAACCCGAGCTGCTCCCAGAAGGGCAGGCAGGGCTCGATCGCATCGACGGGGATCACGGGGGTCAGTTTCTTCATGAACTCCTCCTGAGGCTCTGCTATCGCCAGGGTAGCTCCTCGAAGCATACCCCCAGCCTCGCCGCCCGGCGCAATCCCCTGCGTCGGGAAGGGACCTTGACGGCTCTCCAACACAGTAGTAGTGTATTAGAACAATGATACACCAGACACGCTTTGCAATCTCCTGGGACTTCGCTGCTACCACGTTGTTATTCAGTGGCTTATCAGGCCTGACGCGGGCATTGGCATGGGGATCGTTGGGCCGGCTGTATATCGGATCCGTCCGCCCGGCCGGTCCCCTGATTCCACGGTAGAAGCACAGGTAACCCATGTTCGACCGGATCGACCCACGCAGTCCCACCCCGCTGTATGCGCAGATCGCCTCCCGGATCCGTCTGGCGGTGGCTTCGGGTGAGCTGCGTGCGGGCGAGAGCCTGCCTTCGGTACGGCAGCTTGCCATCCGGCTCCGGGTAAATCCGGCCACCGTCGTCCAGGCCTATCGAGACCTGGAGCGCGAGGGCTTCGTGGAGATGCGGCAGGGGGCGGGGACCTTCGTGCGCGAGGTCCAGGCGGCGCGCCGCGACGATGAGCGCGGCTTCGAGGCATCGCGCCTGGTGCGCAGTCTCCTGGCCGAGGGGGCCAGGCTGGGCCTTACCGCCACGGATCTGCGGACGGCACTGGACCGTGAAATGGGAGTCAGCGCCGCATGAGCTACGCCATCGAGACATCCGGAGTGTGCTACCGCGCGGGCTGGCGGTTCGAGATTCGCGATCTGGGCCTCCACGTGCCGCAGGGCGCGGTCTATGGTTTCCTCGGGCCGAATGGCAGCGGAAAGACCACCAGCATCCGCCTGCTCATGGGACTGCTCCGGGCCCGCTCCGGCAGGATTCGGGTGCTGGGGCGCGAGATCCCTGCTCAGACGCCGGACATGCTCCGATCCACCGGTTTCGTGCCCGAGCGCCCGCACCTGCACCTCTCCTTCACTGTGGAAGAGGCCCTGCGGTTTCACTCCGCCTTCTACCCCTCCTGGGACTGGAAATGGGCCGAGGAGCTGCTGAGCCGGTTCCGGCTCGAGCGGGCGCAGGGACTGCTGCGCCTCTCCAAGGGAGAGATGGGCAAGCTGCTTATCCTGCTGGCCCTGGCGCAGCAGCCGGATCTCCTGCTGCTGGACGAACCCACCGACGGGCTCGATCCGGTGGTGCGGCGGGAGGTACTGACTGCGCTGCTGGACTACGTCGCCCGCCGAACCGCGACGGTCCTCATTTCCAGCCACCTGGTGCACGAGCTGGAACGGATCTGCGACTGGGTGGGCGTGCTGGACGCGGGCCGGCTGGTGGCGGAAATGCCGATGATCAGCTTCAAGGCAGGCATCAAGCGACTCCGCGTGGCCCGGCCGCCTGAGCGGGTGGAGGATACCCCGTTCATCCTGCTGGACCGTACCGTGGCCGAAGGCGCCCATGAAACCTGGATCGTCCGTGGATGGCAGCCGCCCATGAGTCAGTACTTCGACTCGGTTGGCGCCACGCTGCGCGAGGTCATCGATCTCGACCTGGAAGAAGGATTCGTCGAGCTGCTGCGCTCCGCGCGGCCGCACGCGTCCTGAGGAGGGAACCCGTGTTCCGCGTCATTCTCTGGTCGCAATGGAAGTGGTCCCGCCCGGCCCTGGCGTTCCTCGGTCTCCTGGCCTTCGCGGTGCCGCTGGCCACGGTCCGGGCCGCGGCGGGAAGCGGCGGCGTGGGGCGCTGGGAAGTGTTGGGGATGCTTTCCGCGCTCCAGTCCTACGGCACCCTGTATCCGCTCCTGGCGGCGCTCTCCGGACTCCTGCTCGCGTTCACCGCCTGGCAGAGCGACCGCCGGGGACGCCATGTCTACGCCCTCTCGCTGCCGTTGCCCCGCTGGCACTACGTCCTATCCCGGTTCGGCGCCGGCGTTCTGCTGCTGTTGGTACCGGTCCTGCTCCTCTGGGCCGGCAGCCTCCTCGCCGTGGCACGCACCGCGCTCCCTGCCGGCCTGCACGGCTACCCCACGCTCCTCGCCCTGCGCTTCGCTCTCGCTGCCCTGGTGGCGTTCGCCTGCTTCTTCGCGGTGGTTGCGGGATCATCCCGGACGGCCGCCTGGATTCTGGGCGCCATCGCCGGTGTTATCGGCCTCGGGCTCCTGATCCATGCCGTCACCGGTTTCAATCCGATTCTCTGGTTCCTCGACCGCGTCATGATCTGGCCCGGCCCGCTGGACGTCTTCACCGGCCGGTGGATGCTGATCGATGTCTAAGCGAGGCCTCTCCCCGCTGCTGCCGGTTCTCCTCGCCGGCCTGCTCCTGGCCGGGCCATTGGGCGCACAGGAGTCAGCCTCCGCATTGGGCCGGCGGCTGGACTCTCTCCTGGCGCTGCAGGCCCAGCTGGCTGACCGGATCAACTCGGCGCTTCAGGCGCCGCCATCGCGGATGGACACCGTCCGCTCCGGCGTCCTCCTGGCCGTCGTGAGCGGCTGGCGCGACCAGCGGGCCACGCCCCTGCAGTTGCAGGAGATGCAGTGGGGCCTGGATTCCGCCTGGACCATTCTGGAAAGCAGTCTTGGCCGGAACGCCGATGAGCTGGGCGCGCTCCGGATGGAGGCCGTGGTGGCGGACAGCACCGGTACGGCCTTCCGCCTGACGAGCGCCGACACCGGAAGCACCGTATGGAACAGCACCTCCTGGTCAACGGTGCAGGATCGTGGACTGCTTCCCGCCACCATCGCGCTGGAGCTGGGGCGCGCCTACTGGAAAAGTGGGGATACCACGCTCACTCGCTGGCTCGATCCAGCCAGTTTTGCCATCGGGTTCTTTCGCCCGCTCGCCACCGATGCCGAACGCACGCACGTTGAGCTGGTGACGGCACCCTCGCAGGCGGTGCGGGCATGCCAGGCCGGCGACCTCCTCCGCTGCCTGGATGCGGTCGGCGTTCGGCCGATGCAGGACCCGCTGCGCGAGCTCTACAGCCCGGAGGAGCGCGTGGCGCTGGCGCGGGAGCTGGTGCCCGGAACCCGGAACCTCAACTCCGGCTGCCTGGTGCAGGGTCGGGCCGCCGCCTGCGACTCATTGCTGCGCGACCACAACCTGGCGCTGCCCCTGTCCCAAGACAGCCGTCGGCTGCTGGTCCGGTTCGCGCTCGCGGATGGCGGCGCGGGGGCCCTGCGGCGTCTGAGGGAGACCGCTGGCACACTGGGTGAGCGGCTCGGGGCCGCTGCCGGCGTTCCGGTGAATTCGCTGGTCGCCGAGTGGCGCGCGCGCGCGGTCGCAGCGCGGCCCGATCCGGTCACTGCCCCGGGGCGTACCGCGGTCTCGACACTTTGCTGGGCCGGCCTGTTCGGCCTGCTGGCCCTCAGGAGTACCCGGTGGCGCTGACACCCGGACGCTGGACTCTCGGCGTGCTGCTGGGCTGTGCCCTGATCCTGATCGGGACGAGCGGCAATCACCGCCGTCACGCTCCTCCCCGCCATGAGCGGGAAGTCAGCCGGGAAATCCAGGCGGCCATCGACCAGCGCGGGCAGGTCGGCTGGGAGATTACTGCGGCCCGCTCGGCGCTGTTCTTCCTGACGTGGCGTGACAGTCTGCGGCATCGCATCCCGGCCGATTCCGCTGGGGGCCTCTTGCTCCTGCGGTACCGAACGGTGAGTGCGGCCGACAGTGAGGATTTCGTCGACCTGGCCGCGCGCTACCGGCGACTGGTGGGGCCGGCACCGGCCCTGCGGGCCGGCGTGGTGTTCATCCCCGATTCGGTCCTCGCCCGGCTGCCCGGCGGGCAGTTGCTGACCCTGTACTCCGGGGGTGGGGATCTGTTGCCCGGCGTAACGGACGGGCGCACCTGCCTCCTGCTGGCGACCCCGCGTTCCGCGGGCCGGCTGGAGCGTGAGCTGGGTCTCTGCGCCTACTACGCGGCCTTCGGCGTGCCGGGTCCGCATGTCCGGGACTGGCTCCAAGGGCGGCGCTTCGGCCCTACGCTGTCATGGAACTGGACGGAAAGCTCCAGTACCGCGGTCCGCGACCCCTGGAAAGGCGACTCGACCTGGCCGGTCCTTCGCCTGGTGGCGCTGGCCAGTGGAAACCTCCCGCCCCAGTACCACGCCGGCTTGGCCTCGGTCGCCTGCCTGCAGGGAAGTCTGCCAGCCTGTCGTGAGACGGTGCTGGATTCGCCGAGGCCGGTGCCGTTGCACCCGTGGGTCGAGACCTACGGTTATAGACTCGCGTACGGCATGTTCCTGCCCGGATTGGAAGAACACCTGCTGTCCGACATGGCGCACGACCTGGGGCCGGACCGGTTCCGGCGGTTCTGGCAGTCACCCCTGCCGGTCGACAGCGCCCTCCAGGCCGCGGCTGGAGTCTCGCTCGATACCTGGACGGGGCAGTGGGTCGCGGCGCGCAGCGAGCAACTCCGCGCCGGCCCGGCCATTGCCGGGTGGACGGTGCCGGTGTGGCTGCTGCTGGTGGCCCTGGTGCTCACCCTGCTCTCCCGGGCAGCGGAACGAAGGCAGGTGCGATAGGAGGACGGGAAGAAGACGGGAAAAGGACGGGAAAAGGACGGGAAAAGACGCTGTTCCTGGCTCGACCATGGCTACTCCCCGTCCCACTCCCGTCTTTCTCCCGTCCTATTCCCGTCCTACTCCCGTCTTTCTCCCGTCCTTACAATTCAAACCAATTCACCCCTCCACCCTATCCAACGGGGTGCATGAGGATGACGACGCCAAGCTCGGGAGCCAGAGCCCTGACGCGCGACTCGGAAACCCTTCCGGCAGAACAGGATGCGGTAGACGCGGCCCTCGCGGCCGCAGGCGACGCCCTTGCCTTCGAGCGGCTCTATCACCGGCACGCGGGTCGGATTTTCAGTTTGGCGCGCCGGATGATCAACCCGGAAGAGGCGGAGGATGCCACCCAGGCGGTGTTCATCCGGGCCTGGGAGAAACTGGGGACGTTCCGGGGCGAGGCGGCCTTCGGGACCTGGCTCCATCGGCTGGCGATCAATGTCATGCTGGCCCGGCGGGAGCGGTTGGGGGTGGAGCGGAACCGGTTTCTGGAGGACGAGAGCGCGGTTGAGAACCTGCGGACCCGGACCCCGCGCCCCGAGTTGTCGATCGATTTCGAGGAAGCCATGGCCCGGCTTCCCGAGGGAGCGCGGCGGATCTTCGTGCTCCACGATGTCGAGGGCTATAAGCACGAGGAAATCGCCGGCATGCTGGGCATCGTACCCGGCACATCGAAGGCGCAGCTGCACCGGGCCCGGATGGCCCTGCGCGGCTGGCTCGACCGGTAAGGAGCAGAATATGAGCGACCAGTGGACGGAACGGCTGTCGGAATACCTGGACGGCGAGTTGAGCCCGGCCGAGCGGGAGGGGCTGGAAAGCCACCTGGCGGACTGTGCCGGGTGCCGGGCGGTCCTCGCGGAGCTGGGGCAGGTGGCGGCGCGGGCCGCCCGGCTGCCGGTGCATCAGCCGCCCGCGCGGGTCTGGGCCGGGATTGCCGCGGCGATCGGCCTGACCGGCGAGAGCCGGGTCGTCCCGATCGCGTCGCGGCGCCCGGGACGGCGGATCAGTCTCAACCTGGCGCAGCTGGCCGTGGCGGCCGTGCTGCTGTTGATGCTCGGGGCCGGTGGGGCCTGGGTGCTGCTGCGGCCTGCGGCCCCGCCCATGGTGGCCGCCCGGACCGATAGCGTGGCGCAGACGACCCCGCTGCGGCCGGTAGCGAACTTCGGCCGGGGCCGCCCCGATTCGGCCATCGCCGAGCTGGAGCGGGTGCTGGCCGAGGAACGGGGGCATCTGGATACGACCACCGTGCGGGTGATCGAGGAGAATCTGAGCCGGATCGACCGGGCCATCGGAGAGGCGCGCAGTGCCCTGGCCCGCGATCCCAACAATACGTACCTGAACGATCATCTCGCGCAGACCATGCGCAAGAAGATCGAACTGTTGCGCCGGGCGGCCCAGCTGGCCGTGGCGCAGAGCTGAACGAAAGGCTGATCGTATGCTGGCAACACTGGCAATTGCCGCGCTGATCCTGGCACCGGTCCAGCAGGATACCACTATCACGGTGGCCCGCGGGACCCGGCTCGAGATGAACAACCGGTCGGGGCAGATCGTGGTGCGTACCTGGAGCCGCAACGCGGTACAGGTCTCCGCCGAGCTGTCGGATAACGACCGGCTGCAGATCGACCAGGGGGGCGGCGTGCTGCGGGTCCGCAATCAGCCCTGGCGGGGGAACGACAACGCCGATTTCCGGCTCACCGTGCCGGCCTGGATGGAGCTGGACCTGCAGACCACCGAGGGAGATATCACGGTGCAGGGGAGCGAGGCCCGGGTGGATCTGCGGTCGGTGGAAGGCAATGTCTCAGTACAGGGCGGCCGGGATTTTGTCTCTGTCCACAGCGTCGAGGGAGAGATCACGGTGGCCGGCGCCCAGGCCCGGGTGGAAGTAAACACGGTGGACGGGGGCATCGGCCTCACCGACGTCAAGGGCGACATCTCCGCCTCGGCGGTGGACGGCGATATCACGCTGGACGGAATCAGCTCGGGCGAGGTGGAGGCCACCACGGTGGATGGCGACATCCTCTATCGCGGAAACATCGCCACCAGCGGCCGCTACCGCTTCGATTCCCACTCCGGCGACGTCACGCTCGAGGTGGCCGATCCGCTCAACGCGACCCTGTCCATCTCGACCTTCGATGGCGACTTCCAGTCCGACTGGCCCGTCGTGCTGACGGGGACGCACGGCATGAAGAAGCGGTTCAGCTTCACCATCGGGAACGGCTCCGCGCGCATCGACATGCAGTCCTTCGATGGCGACATGCGGTTGCGGAAGCGCTAGCGGTAAGGCACCAGGAGAATCTCCGGCGGACCCGGGGCATCCCCGGCAAAGCACACACGATGCTCGTCTGGACCTTCAGACCATTGGAAAGCGAGGTGGCAGCATGCGCGCGTTGGAAACCCTGACCCTGGCGGCCGCGGCCGCCGTGCTGCCCATCGGTGGCTTCGGCGCCGGCCTGCGGGCGCCGTCCCCGCCGCCGGCGGCGGCATCGGCCGCTCCCGATTTCAGCTGGCACAAGGAGATGGCGCCGGGCACCACGCTCGAGATCAAGGGCGTGAACGGCGAGATCGAAGCCGTGGCGGCGTCCGGCAATGAGGCCGAGGTGACCGCCACCAAGCAGGCCCGGCGCAGCGATCCGGACGATGTCACCATCAAGGTGCTGGAACACGATGGCGGCATCACTATCTGCGCGGTATATCCCACCCCGCGGCGCAGCAGCCATGAGAACGAGTGCGGCCCCGGCGACGCGGGGCACATGAATACCAACAACAACGACGTCAGTGTCCATTTCCGGGTGCGGGTGCCGAAGGGCGTCCACTTCGTGGGCCGGACGGTGAACGGCGATGTCGACGCCACCGGCATGCCGGCGGATGCCGAAGCCAGTACGGTGAACGGCAGCATCGATCTGAGCGCGGCCGGGCGGGCCGAGGCTTCCACGGTCAATGGCTCGCTGCGCATCAGCATGGGGCGGGCGGACTTCGCTGAAGGCGCGCATTTCAGTACGGTGAACGGCGGGGTCGAGCTTACCCTGCCCGCCGATATCAACGCCGATCTGTCGGTGAAGACCGTGAATGGCGACATCACCAGCGACTTCCCGGTGACCGTCACCGGCAAGTTCGGGCCCCGGCGGGTCCGGGGTACCCTGGGCAAAGGCGGCCCCGATCTAAAGATCGAAACGGTGAACGGCGACATCACGCTCCGCCGGTCCTGAGGCAGCAGGCTGGCCCGGCAGTCTCCGCCGCCCTATTGTAGAAAGCCGGATCTACCGATCCGGCTTTCTCGCCTTTGGTTGCGGGGGCCGCCATGCCCGAGATCCTGGAACGCCTGCGGCAGGCGCTGGGCGACCGCTATCTCCCGGACCGGGAGATCGGCCAGGGGGGGATGGCGCGGATCTACCTGGCCCGCGACCTGAAGCACGACCGGATGGTGGCCATCAAGGTGCTCCGGCCGGAGTTGGTGCAGCTGCTCGGCCCCGAACGGTTTCTCCGCGAGATCCACATCGCGGCCCAGCTGCACCACCCCAACATCCTCCCCCTCTTCGATTCGGGCGAAGCGCAGGGCCTGCTGTACTACGTCATGCCCTATCTCGAGGGCGAATCGCTCCGGGCCCGCCTCCAGCGGGAGCACCAGTTCCCGCTGGAGGATGCCCTGCGGATCGCCCGCGAAGTGGCCGATGCGCTGGGATACGCCCACAGCATGGGCATCATCCACCGCGACATCAAACCGGAGAACATCCTGCTGGACCAGGGACATGCCGTTGTGGCCGATTTCGGTGTGGCCCGCGCGGTGCTGGAGGCGGGCGCCGAGCGGATCACGTCCGTCGGCCTGGTGGTCGGCACGGCGCCCTACATGAGTCCGGAGCAGGGCGCCGGGCAGGAGGACCTGGATGGGCGCAGCGATCTCTACTCCCTGGCCTGCGTGCTCTATGAGATGCTGGGCGGCGTGCCGCCGTTCACCGGGCCGACCAGCCACGCCATCATTGCGCGCCATCAGCTCGATCCGGTGCCGCCGCTTTCCTCGCTTCGCCCCTCGTTGCCGCCCAAGGTGGAGGCAGCGGTCGGCCAGGGGCTGGCCAAGATGCCGGCGGACCGCTTCTCCACCGTTCGCGGGTTCATCGCGGCCCTGGAGGGCATCGCGCCGGTTCCCCAGCGGCGGCGGCGGTGGCGGTGGTGGCCGGCGGCGGCGCTCGCGCTGGGGGCCGTCCTGGCGCTCGTCCTCTGGTGGCGCGGCAGCCGGGAGCCGGCGGCGCTGGGACAGCCTTCCCGGCTCGATCCGCGCCACATTGCCGTGCTCTATTTTCAGGACCTCACGCCCGACAGCAGCCTGGGCTACCTGGCGACCGGCCTGACGCAGGACCTGATCGACGAGCTGAGCCGGGTGCCGGCCCTCAGCGTCATCAGCGCCGAGGGGGTCAAGCCGTTCCGCTACCGGCAGGTCCCGCTGGACAGCCTGGCCCGCATGCGCCAGGTCGGCACGGTGGTGACGGGAAGCGTGGACCGCGACGCGGATCGCATCCGCGTCAGCGTGCAGCTGGTGAACCCGGAGAGCGGGGTGCAGCTCGACGACCACACGGTGGAAGCCGCATTGCCGGCCCTGTTCGATCTGCAGGACTCCATCACCCAGGAAGTCGCCTCGGTGCTCCGGCGGCGCATCGGGGTGGAAGTGCGGAACCGGGAGACCCGGCAGGAAACCCGGAGTGTCGAGGCCTGGACCCGGATGCAACAATCGAGGGACCTGATCAACGATGCCGGGGAGCTGGTCGCGCGGGATCAGCCCGAGGGGGCCATCCGGCTCCTGCATCGGGCGGACACGCTCCTGCGCCATGCCGAGGCAGCCGATCCCAAATGGCTGCGCCCCACGCTGGGGCGTGCCCGCACCGCGCTGGTGCTGGGCCAGGTGGCGTCCACCGAGCCGGGTGACTCCGCGATCGTCCGCCAGGCATTCGATTCCAGCCGCGCACTGGTGGCGAAGGCGCTGCGCCGCGAGCCGGGGAACGCCGAGGCGCTGGCCGCCCGGGGAATGCTGCGGTACACCTGGTGGGAGCGTGTGTCTCCCGCGGCGCGCGACACGCTGGCAGCCGCCGCGCGCGACCTGCAGGCGGCGGTGGAGAAGGACCCGGTGGACGCGGAGGCGTGGTATATCCTGAGCCGCGCGTATTTCAGTGATGGGCACTTTGCCGAAGCGGACGCGGCCGCCGCCCGCGCCTATGCGGCCGATGCCTACCTGACGGCCGCCCCCCGGATCCTCTCGGGGCTCTTCTTTACTGCCCTTACCGAGGGCCGGTTCGAGGACGCCGCGTCGTGGTGCACCCAAGGCCGGAGCCGCTTCCCCCAGGATCCGAATTTCGTCGACTGCAAACTTCGCCTCCTGGGCTGGTCGGGCAACGGCCGGCCGGACATCGACAGCGCCTGGGCCGAGTTCAGGCGCTTGGCGGCCGACACGGAAGGGGGCGAGCCAGCCGTGCTGCTGGAACGCCAGTTGATGGTTGCGGCGGTGCTGGCCCGCAGCGGCCGCCTGGACAGCGCCCGCTCACTGCTGTCGCAGGCGGTGAAGGGGAAAGCCCGACTGTCTCGCGTCGCCCGCCTCGCACTCACCCCCTTCGAAGCCTATGTCACACTCCTCGCCGGCCAACGTGCCGATGCGCTGGCCCTCCTGGCGGCACTGCTCCAGGAGGAGCCGGCGGACCGGAAATTCCTCGCGACCAGTCCCTGGTTTCGCTCCCTGCACGAAGACTCGGCGTTCATCCGGCTGCTGGCGGATACGCCGTCCGTTACTGGTGCTGCTGTCCCCTGATCCGCCTCACCACCTCCTGACGTTGGCGTTTGGCGTATTCCGGGCCGTAGAGGGTGGTGTAATAGGGCAGCAACAGCCGGTCGATGGCCGACAGCGTGAAGAACACCGCTTCGACATCCGGACCGAAATTGGAGACGTACCTGCGACCGTCACGGGTCTGCACCGTAACCGTCACGCTCAGCACGCTGTCCATACTGGTGGTCCTCAAGCTATCCGGGCAGTGCCACTGGGTGTACTGGTCTTTCCAGCACGTGGTCGCCATGAAGGTCTCGGTGAGTCCATCATCGGTCGGGGCGTAGTACGGCCCGAGTGCCAGAGTGCCCGGATGCCGCCGCGCCACCTCGATGGCCGGGTCGTGCTTTTCGAAGACTCCCCAGACCGTATAGGGAGCAGCGCTGTCGATCACAACCCACACGCGTGTGCCTGTGCGATGCCCGTCAACGGCAGCCCCGAGACGTTTGAGCATGCCGGCCGACATCACCAACCGGGCGTCTGACGAAGAATCCTGGGCATACAGGGGTGGCAGCCCGATGGCGGGAAGGAGGTAGGTCAGGACACCGGCGAGCAGCGCGAGGCGCCGCAGAAGAAACAAGCGCATGGGACCTCCCTCGTCTAGGGAAAGGCTGCGTGGCCGGGCCTACCATAGGTCCCGGTACCGGACTGGGCAAGACACCAGGCCTCGATGGCCTCGATCGGATCGTGCCGGGCGGGATACCGGTTGAAGACCAGCCCCGGGAAATCTCCACCGGGCCCTCCTGCCGGCGGCCGTCGTATCGCGGGTTGGGTCAGGGCCGGTTTCGATCCACAGATTACACAGATTACGCAGATTGGCTCCGATCCCGGCCGTGCTCCGCGGAGCGCTGCCGGGCAACCACCAGCAAAGGCGTTCTCTCTTCTTTTCTGGTTGGTGGGGTCGATACCGGAGTCACCTCACAGGGAATCAATCTGCGTTATCTGCGTCTTCTGCGGTTTCTTCATAGCGAACTCGTCCGGTTCAGGGAAGTCTGTACCGGGCTGGTCTCCTGCCGGCCGTCGTATCGCGAGTTGGATCAGGGCCGGTTTCGATCCACAGATTACACAGATTACGCAGATTGGCTCCGATCCCCGCCGTGCTCCGCGGAGCGCTGCCGGGCAACCACCAGCAAAGGCGTTCTCTCTTCTTTTCTGGTTGGTGGGGTCGATACCGGAGTCACCTCACAGGGAATCAATCTGCGAAATCTGCGTCATCTGCGGTTTCTTCATAGCGAACTCGTCCGGCTCAGGGAGGTCTGTACCGCTCCGATCCCGCTGTGCTGCCCCCGGGCGGTGAGGGCGCAGGCTCCGGCGAGCGGGGCTCGTTCCAGGCCTAGTTTCACTTTGTGACGAGCTGAATCCTGCCGAATCATGGGGCAGGGAGGGGGGCCTGCTGGCGTGTCCGGGAGTGGTCCTCTAGACTCCCCGCATGCGATTGTTCGACTCCAAGTACCAGCGGGCGGCGGCGCTGATCCTCCTGCTGGGGGTTCTCATCATCGTCGCGTTGCTCCCGTTTACCACGGGACTGATCGCGATTCCCGTCCTCTTTGTCATTTTCGAGCCGATCTACCGGCTGCTGGTGCCGCCGCTCCGGCCGACCATCGGGGCGGGGCTGGTGGTGGCGCTGGCGCTGCTCATCCTGATGGCGGCGGGATTCCTGATCACGGGGGTGGTGGTCAACGAGGCGCCGGACATCGCCCGGGGCGTGCTCAATGGGCCGCTGATCGGCCGGCTGAGCGCGGTCCGCATCGGCTCTTATGATCTGGGCCCCCAGCTGGCCAAGATGAGCGAATCGATCGTCGCCTGGGTCGGCAGCAGCGCACTGCTGCTCATCGGCACCGCGACCCGGCTGTCGCTGAATCTGACCATCTCGCTGTTCGGGCTCTACTACCTGCTGATCTGGTCGGACGAGACCTGGAGCGCGGTGGAGCCCTACATCCCGTTTTCGCCGGCCAACAGCGCCATCCTGCGCCAGCGGTTTACCGACGTAACCGTCTCCACCGTGATCGGGACGGGGCTGACGGCGCTGCTGCAGGGCACGCTGGTGGGCCTCGGTTTCCTCATGGTGGGGCTGGCCAATCCCCTGTTCTGGGCGCTGGTGACGGCCATCTTCTCCGTGCTGCCGGTGGTGGGCTCGGGGCTGGTGTGGGTGCCGGGGGTGATTCTGCTGACGCTGGACGGCCGCTACGGCGCGGCCATCGGGCTGGCGGCCTGGAGCGTGCTCCTGGTGGCCAACGTGGACAACGTCATCCGCCCGATCGTCTTCAGCCGCTGGGCCAAGATCCACCCGCTGGTGACGCTGATCGGCGCCTTTGCGGGCATTCGCTACTTCGGACTGCTGGGGATCCTGGTGGGGCCGCTGGCGCTGTCGTATTTCTTCGAATTGATCCGGATGTACCGCGAGGAGTACATCCTCAGACGCCGGCGGCGCTCGGATACCGTGTCGCAGGTGACGGAGGAGACGGTCAGCGCCGGCGGCGCCAGAACAGGAACACCGGAACACCCAGCACCAGGAGGATCGTCCCCTTCAGGGCATTCAGCGGATTCGACGCTACCGATCCCGCCACCACATACACCGCCGCCAGGATGAACAGCAGCACGCTCCAGGGATAGAACGGCGTCCGGAACAGTCCGCCCTCCTGCTCCTCCTCTCCCCAACGCTGCCGCCGCGCGATGAACAGCGTAGCGGCGGTGGTGCCGAAGAAGATCCAATCTCCAAACACCACATAATCGAGCAGGGTGCCGTAGGTACCGGTGAGCGTGAGCGCGATGGCCCACGCCGCCTGCACCAGCAGCGCGACCGACGGCGTCCGGTAGCGCGGATGCAGGCGGGCCATGGAAGGGAAGAACAGCCCGTCGGCGGCCATGGTCTGGTAGACCCGGGGCGAGACCAGGATCACCAGGTTGAGGAACCCGAACGTCGACAGCGCGATGCCGGCGGAGATGAGCACCCGGCCCGTTTGCCCGAAAAAGACTCCCATGGTGTCGGCCGCCGGGGTGCTGCTCCGGGCCAGCCCGTCCACGCCCAGGGCGCGCAGGTAGGCCGCGTTGGTGAGCAGGTAGGCCACCACCACCACGACGACTCCCAGGAGCAGTGCCCGCGGGAGGTCGCGCCGCGGATTGACCATCTCTTCGGCGATGAAGTTCGCCTGTTGCCAGCCCCCGAAGGTAAAGAGGACCGGGACCAGTGCGGTCCCGAAGGCCACGATCAGGGCGCCGCCGTGCGGGGCGGCGGTCGCGGCGGGTGCCGTCGCGGGAGCCGCGGCAAACAATCCCGCGCCGATCAGGGCGGCGAGCGCGGCCAGCTTCAGCAGCGTGAAGAGATTCTGGGTGATGGCGCCGGGCTTCACCCCCAGGTAATTCACGCCCGTCAGGAAGACGATCCCCCCCACGGCCAGCGGTGTCACCGCGCGGGCGGGCAGGCCTATCAGATCGGCGGTGTAGTTGGCGAACATCACCGCGACATAGGCCAGGGCGCCGGTGGCCATCACCAGCAGCAGGGCCCAGGCATAGAGGAAGGCGGGCAGCGGGCCGAAGGCATTGCGGAGATAGACGTACCCGCCGCCTGCGCGGGGAACCCGCTGGCCCAGCTCGCCGTAGATGAAAGCGCCGAGCAGGGCCACGACCCCGCCGGTCCCCCAGACGGCCATGGTGAGGCCGCCGGTATGGACCCGGACGGCGACCACCGCCGGGTTGAGGAAGATGCCGGCGCCGATGATGCCGCCGACCACCACCATGGTTCCCGAGAAGAGGCCCAGGCGGCGGGCATAAGACGTATGCGGCGTGGACACGGGTCAATGGTAACGCATCCGGGCGGCTCTGGCATCCCGAACCGAAACCCCGAATGCCTGGGCTGGGAGTCGGCGCTGGGGTTTGACCAATATTCTAAATAATAGTAATATATCCGCATGATAGACGATATTGATCGGTTTATACTGAATATTATGCGGTCTAATGCCAGGGTGTCGAACGCTGAGGTTGCCCGGGAAATCGGGATGGCCCCCTCGGCGGTGCTGGAGCGGGTGCGGAAGCTCGAGGCGCGCGGCGTGATCCAGGGCTATGAGACCCGGGTGGACCCTGCGGAGGTGGGGATGGGGCTCCTGGCGTTCGTGTTCGTGCGGGCGGAGGACAGCCCGGGCGCCTCGGAGACGAGCGCCGCCCTGGTGGCCATCCCCGAGGTGCTCGAGGTGCACCACGTGGCAGGGGAGGACTGTTTCCTGGTGAAGGTGCGAACCCGGGATACGTCCGCCCTGGGCACACTGCTGCAGGACCGTTTCGGCGCCATTCCAACCGTACGGTCCACTCGTACGACCGTCGTGCTGAACAGCATCAAGGAAACCATGCAGCTTCCCCCGCTCGAGACGGGCCGTGACACCTGAAACGTTGACGCCGCCCCGCTGGAAGGTGGTCCTCGCCTTTGCGGCGGTGTACCTCATCTGGGGCTCCACCTATCTCGCCATCCGGTTCGCGATCGAGACCATGCCGCCGCTGTTCATGGCCGGCGTCCGGTTTACCGTCTCGGGGCTGATTCTCTACGCCTGGTCGCGCCTGCGCGGCGCCCCCGGGCCGGACCGGCATCACTGGGCGGCGGCGGCGGTCATCGGTGCCCTGCTCCTGCTGGGCGGCAACGGCGGTGTGGTGCTGGCCGAGCAGCGCGTGCCCTCGGGGCTGGCGGCAGTACTCGTGGCGGTGGTGCCGGTGTGGATGGTCGTGCTGCAATGGCTCCGGCCCGGCGGTGGGCGCCCGACCCTGCGGGTGATGACCGGGCTTGCGCTCGGCCTGGCCGGCCTGGTGGTGCTGGTGAGCCCAGCCAGCCTGGGCCTGGGCGAGCGGGTGGATGCCCTCGGCGCCGTCATGCTGGTGCTGGCGAGTCTGTCCTGGGCCATCGGCTCTCTGTACTCGCGCGCGGCACGGCTCCCGTCCTCCCCGCTCCTGTCCACCGGGATGGAGATGCTGGCCGGCGGCGCCGCGCTGGTGCTGGCCGGGCTCCTGCTGGGTGAGGGGCGGGGGCTGGATCTAGCCGCGATTACGCCCAGGTCGGCGCTCGCGCTGCTCTATCTCATCGTCTTCGGCGCCCTGATCGGTTTTACGGCTTATCTCTGGCTTCTGCGGGTGGCGCCGCCCACGCAGGTGTCCACCTACGCCTATGTCAATCCGGTGGTGGCGGTGCTGCTGGGTTGGCTGCTGGCGGGGGAGAGCCTCTCGCTGCGTACCGCGTTCGCCACGCTCGCGATTGTGGCCTCGGTGCTTCTGATTACCCGGGGCACACCGCGCCCGGCGGCGGCTGGACCAAGGCGGGCGGTCTAGTTCCTCACGCAGAGCAAGGCCGGGAAGAGCCACGAGAAAAGGGGAGGAACATGGTTCCTCCCCTTTCCCGTTGGTCCCTGCTTCTTCCGGCTACTGCTTTTTCAGTTCGACGCGCCGGTTCTGTTCCCGGCCCTGGGCGGTCGAGTTATCGGCGATGGGATTGCTCTCGCCGTAGCCGCGGGCGGTGAGCCGGCCGGCACTCACGCCTTTCTGGATCAGGTAGGCCCGGACCGACTGCGCGCGGGCCTGGGAGAGCCGCTGGTTCACCGCATTCGATCCCTGCGAATCGGTATACCCCTGCACCTCGACGCTGATGTCGGGATTGGCCTTGAGCGACTGGGCCACGAAATCCAGCACCTTGCGCGCGTCGATGCTGAGGCGCGAGCTGCCGGTCTGGAAGGTCACCCCCTGCAACACCACGCTTTCCTTGTTTTCGGCGAACAGTACCAGGCATCCATTGGGCCCGACCAGCATGCCGGCGGGCGTGCCCGGACACTTGTCGTTGCTGTCGGCGATACCGTCGCCGTCCGAATCCGTGATGGGGCAGCCGGAGCCGTCCACCTTGGCGCCCGGCGGTGTGTCGGGGCAGCGATCGGCGGCGTCAACCACGCCGTCCTTGTCGCTGTCGATGGGGCAGCCGGTCGCGTCGACCTTGGTGCCGGCAGGCGTATCCTCGCACTTGTCCTGCGCATCCACGACACCGTCGCCGTCGCTGTCCACTTTCACGGGGCAGCCCACGGCGTCCACTTTGGTCCCGCTGGGCGTGCCCGCACACTTGTCGACCGAGTCCATCACGCCGTCGTGGTCGCTGTCCTTTACCTGGCAGCCGTTTTCGTCCACCTTGGCCCCGGCAGGCGTGTTGGCGCAGCGGTCCACATCGTCCATCACGCCGTCGTGATCGGCGTCCTTGGGCAGGGCGCAGCCGGAGGCATCCACCGCCGTGCCGATGGGCGTATCGGGGCAGCGGTCGAGGTCGTTGGGGACGCCGTCCCGGTCGCTGTCGCGCGGCCCCTGCTTGCCGATGAGGAAACTCAGGCCGGCACGCACGCTGTAGTGGATGTTCCGGCTGACGAACCCGTCGAGCTCGTTGTAGGGCGAGGGGATGTAATCGATGATGCCGTCGACCCGGGCGGCGATATTGCTGCTCCCCAGGCGGAACCCGATGAGGCCGGTGGCGCCGTTGTCGTCCACGCTCAGAGCCTTGCCGTACCGGGCGCGCACATAGCCGGCGCCCAGGTTGACGCTGGACATGCTGCCCAGCGGCACATGGGCGACCACCCGACCCCGGATGGGGACGTAGGTGACATCGCTACGGGGGTTCACGCTGAACTGGGTCTTGGTGTACGAGGCATCGGCCTCGATGGAGACATTCCGGGCCACGAACAGGCCCACCAGCCCCCCGGCCCCGATGTGGTTCTTGAACTGCACGCTCTTGTCGAATTTATGCCAGGTGCCGAACGCGCCGATCTCCAGGCTGCCGGCCCGCTGGGCTGCTGCCGCGGGGGCGAGCAGCGTCGCCAGCGCGGCGGCGAGCGGTAGCGCCTTCCATTTCATACCTGTCCCTCCCGGTGTTGTCCCTCTGCTTCTGGGCCGCCCCGTCGAGCTGCATCGCCCGGGCGGTGTGGGCCGGCCGGAATCCCGCCGGAGCCCGGCGGAGGCCGAAGACTCAACAAAGTGGCCCAGCGGACAAATCGGTGAAGTGACGACAGTCACGGTGAGGACGGCAGGACGGCGAGTGCCGCCGTCTTGCCGTCCTGCCGTCTTGCCGTCTTGCCGTCTTGCCGTCCTGCCGTCCTGCCGTCTTCTCTGTGGGAGAATCTCCGGCTTGCCAATTTTTAACCGTGGGTAAGAATTCTAATGGGTGGTAAAACCCGACTTCTTTCTTCCGGAATAGGCCCGTCATGGCCCGGCGCGTATCGGCCAGTGGCTCCTCTCCTCACGTGCTCCGCAAGCGGCAACGCCGCCGGGCGGAGATCCTGCGTGCCGCGCTGACAGCTTTCCGCGATAAGGGCTATCACGCCACCACGCTGGAGGACATCGCCCGCTACCTCGGTGTGCGCAAGCAGGCGCTTTACCACTACTTCCCCGACAAGGAAGCGATCCTCTTCGAGTGCCACCGCGTTTCGCTGGCCCAGGTGAGCGGGCATCTGCGGGAGGCCCGGCGGGCGCACCGGACCGGCACGGGCCGCCTGCGGCACGTCATCCGCGAGCACGTCCGGGTGATGACCGAAACGCTGGAGGGGTCGCCCCTGGCCTTTGAGGTCACCGCGCTGGGCGAGGCGCGGCAGCGGCAGGTCATCGCCGCCCGGGACCGCTACGAGCGCGGTCTCCGGGCCATCATTGCCGGGGGCGTCCGCGCGGGGGAGTTTCGCGCCGTGGACCCCAAAGTGGCCGTCTTCGTGATCCTGGGCGCCATCAACTGGATCGCCCGCTGGTATCAACCCGCAGGCACCATCCAGGGGGCCGAGCTCGGCACCGTCTTCGCCGACCACCTGGTGGGAGGACTGACATGCACGCCCCCGTCATGACCCGGCATTTCGCGCCCCGCGGCGCCGACACCTTTGGCTTCGAAGAGGTGCTCTACGCCAAGGCCGGCGGCGTGGCGCGGATCACCATCAACCGGCCCCAGAATTACAACGCCTACTCCACCCGCGCGCTGGAAGAGCTGGCGGCCGCGTTCCGCGACGCCAGCTTCGACGACGCCGTGGGGGTCATCGTGCTCACCGGAGCCGGTGACCGGGCCTTCTGTACCGGCGGCGACGTGAAGGAGTACGCCGCGGAGTACGTGGCCGTTCCGCGCGACTACTGGAAATACATGGCGCTGTTCCGCGCCTATATCGAGAGCATTCTCAACACCGGCAAGCCGGTGGTGGCCCGGCTCAACGGCATGGCCGTGGGCGGCGGCAACGAGAGCCAGCTGGCCTGCGACCTGACGGTGATGGCGGAGCACGCGATCATCAAGCAGGTGGGCACCCATGTGGGCTCGGTCGCCTGCGGCGGGTCGACCCAGTGGCTGCCGATCGTGGCGGGCGACAAGCGGGCCCGCCAGATCCTGATGCTCAACGAGCCCGTCACCGCGCGACAGGCACTGGACTGGGGCCTGGTGAACTGGGTGGTGCCCTCGGTGCGGCACAACGGCGAGTGGGTCGAGGGCGCCGATGCCGGCCAGATCCGCAAGGCCCAGAAGGGCGAGGACGGCTACGCGCTCGATCTGTCGAAGCTCGATGCCTTCGTGGAGGATCTCGCCGCCCGGCTGCTCGCCTCCTTCCCGGAGTGCACCCGGTACACCAAGCAGCAGGTGAATTTCTGGAAGGATCTGGCGTGGCACTCCACCGTGCGGCATGCGCAGGACTGGCTGGCCCTGCACTACGCCTCCTGGGAGCCGGTGGAAGGGATGCGGGCGTTCGTGGAAAAGCGGCCGCCCCGTTACGACCTGCTGCGGCAGCGGGCCGCGGAGGGCCTGAGCTCGGAGACCGAGTGGGGGCCGCCGCTCGGGGTCTGCGGCGCCTGCGGGGCCGGCAACCTCCCGGCTCAGCACCGGTATTGCGGCGCATGCGGCGCACCGCTCTCGTAACCGGCGCGGGGCGCGGCATCGGCCACGCCATCGCGGAGGCCCTGGCGGAGGATGCCTGGGTGGCCGCGGTGGACCGGGCATTTCCCGCCGCCTCGCCCGCCTCGCTCACGCTCGAGGGGGATGTCACCAGCCTGGACGACCTCCGCCGCGCCGTGGGGCGGGTGGAGGAGGAACGGCAGGCACTCGACTGGCTGGTCTGCGCTGCCGGGATTACCCGCGACCGGGTGAGCTGGAAGATGGAAGAGGCCGACTGGCGCGCGGTGCTCGACGTCAACCTGACCGGCGCCTTTCTCGCCGTCCGGGCGGCCTTGCCGCTTCTGCGCCGCTCACCCATGGGGCGGGTGGTGCTGCTCGGGTCCATCAACGGGATCCGCGGACGGCTGGGCCAGACCAACTATGCCGCCTCCAAGGCCGGGCTGATCGGGCTGGCCCGATCGCTGGCGCTGGAGCTTGCGCGCGACGGCGTCACGGTCAACGTCATCGCTCCCGGCTTCATCGATACCGACATGACCCGGGCGATGCCGGAGGATCTGCGGCAGCGCGCCGTGGCCCGCACTCCGCTGGGCCGGATGGGCCGGCCGGAGGACATCGGCCGGGTGACGCGTTTCCTCTGCGGGGAGGGCGGCGGATTCATCACCGGCGCCGTGATCCCGGTGGATGGCGGCCAGCTTCTGGGGGAGGTGGCCTGATGAACGGCGGTATTCATGTACGGGCGGCCAACGGCATCGGCCGGATCATTCTCGCCACCCCTCCGCTCAACATCCTGACGCGCAACACGCTGGTCGCGCTGCAGAAGGCGGTGGACCGGCTGGTCGCGACCGCGGACCTGCGGGTCATTCTGTTGACCGCAGAAGGCCGGCACTTCTCGGCGGGCGCCGACGTGGGCGAGCATCTGCCGCCGGAATACGAGACCATGATCCCCGAGTTCGTCCGCACCGTATCGGCGCTGGCCGACGGGCCGTTGCCGGTGATCGCGGCGGTCCGGGGCAAGTGTCTGGGCGGCGGCTTCGAGCTGGTGCAGGCGGCGGACCTGGTCATCGCCGGTGAAAGCGCGGTGTTCGGCCATCCCGAAATTGCCCTGGGCGTCTTTCCGCCGGCGGCCTGCGCGCTCCTGCCGGAACGCTGTGGCCATGCCGTGGCGGCCTCCATCATTCTGACGGGCGACCCGATCCGCGCGGCGGAGGCGCGTGACTACGGGCTGGTCTACCGCGTGGTGCCGGACGACGACGTGGAGCCCGCGGCCGAGGAACTGGGGGAGCGGATCGCGCGGCACAGCGCGGCCGCGGTGCGGCTGGCGCGGCGCGCGCTGCTGGCCGGGAGCGCCGGCAGCCGGGCGGCGGCCCTCCGCAGCGCGCAACAGATCTATATCGAATCCCTGATGGCCACGGCCGATGCCGTCGAAGGGCTGCAGGCGTTTCAGGAGAAGCGCGTGCCGGCCTGGAGCCACCGATGAGCCGGGAGCCTGTCATGTCAGAACCGTTGTTCGAGGGCTGGTCGGGCCAGCCGCTGAATATCGTGCTGCAGCAGTGCCGGGAGCTGCTGGAGGATACGTCCTTCCCCACGGTGCGCCGCTGGCGGGAGCGCGGCGGCAAGGTGGTGGGGCATTTCCAGGTCTATTTCCCGGAAGAGATCGTCCACGCCGCCGGGATGCTGCCGTTCAAGATGCGTGGCGCTCCCATCGAGCCCACCCAGGCGGATTCGCGGTTCGGGTCCTATCTCTGCTCGATCGTGAAGACGTCCCTGGAGCTGGCCCTCTCGGCGAGAGTGGAGCTGGATCTGTTCGTGACCCATCCGATCTGCGATGCGGCGCGCAACCTGGCCGCCGTCTGGGAACGGAACTTCTCCTATCCCTGCGAGATCCTCTACCTGCCGCAGCACGCGGACTCACCCGCCGCGGCCGGGTGGCTGCGCGGCGAGTACGACCGCCTGCGCCGCACCATCGAGGCGGTGGCCGGCAGGCCGGTGACCGACGAGGCCCTGCGCCACTCGCTTGGCGTCTTCAACCGGAACCGCTCGCTGCTCCGCGACCTCTACGTGCTCAAACGCGAAATGCCGTGGCAGGTGTCGGCGGATGAAGCCTACATCCTCACGGCGATCGGCGGGGTCTTGCCGCGGGAGGAGCACAATGCCCTGCTCGCCGAGGTGCTGCCGCAGCTCTCCCGCCGCGTGCGCCGCCGGCAGGACAAGATCCGGGTGGTGCTGGAGGGGGGCTTCTGCGAGCAGCCGCCGCTGGATCTGATCCGGGCGATCGGACGGAGTTGTTACGTGGTGGACGACGACCTGCTCATCGGGCTTCGCTGGTTGCTGACCGACGTGCCGCTGGAGGGCGATCCGCTGGCCAACCTGGCGCATGCCTATCTGGAACAGTCCAGCCACAGCCCGGTGCAGCACGATCCCCGCAAGCCCAAGGAAGACATGCTGCTGCGCCGGATCCGCGGGGCCGGGGCGGGCGCCGCCATCATCACGGCCGCGAAGATGTGCGAGCCGGGCCTGGAGGAGCAGGTGGTGTATACCCGCACCCTGGACCGGGAAGGGATTCCGTACTTCGTGAGCGAGTTCGAGGAGAACATGTCCAGCACCGACCATCTCGAGGTCCAGCTGGAGACCTTCCTCGAGAACATACTCTTCGAGTAAGGGGGCGACGCCATGACGGGACCGGACAGCCGGGATTCCCTGGTGGGGCGCGGCAACCGGGAAGGGGGCCGCCTCTTCCGGAAGTGGTACGAGGAGCTGACGCAGGCGGCGGAGACGCAGGCGCCGGCGGCATATGTCTTCGTGATGGGCAGCCTGGCGGAGCTGCTGCGGTCGTTCGATATCCCCACGGTATTTCCCGAAATCAACTCACTGCAGACCGCGGTGCGGCACGTCGCGCACGAGTACCTCAATGAGGCGGAAGACTACGGCTACTCGCCCGACATCTGCGGCTACGTCAAGGCCGACGTGGCGCTGCAGTTGCGGGGCGGGGCGCACCCCATGGGCCGGATCCCCAAGCCCGCGTTCGCCATCGCCACCAACGCCTGCAACACCTACATCAAATGGGCGGAGATCTGGGAGCGGATGTATCACATCCCCACGCTCACGCTCGACGTGCCCGGCTCGCGTTCCTCCGTGACCAGGCCGGGCCCGGGCGATCCGGATTTCGAGAACGACCGCCGCTATGTCCGCTCGCAGCTGGACGAGGTGATCGCGCTCTGCGAGCGTACCACCGGCCGGCCGTTCGATATCGACCGGCTGCGCGAGACGCTGGGACACGCCAACACCATGAGCCGGGGCTGGCAGCGCCTGCTGCAGCTGAACGCCAGCCGCCCGGCCGTGTTCGACGCCCTGTCGGAGGGCACCATCTATCTCGGCGTGGCCAACGGGTTCCGGGGCAGCGCGGAGGGCGCGGAGTTTTTCGACCAGCTGGTGGAGGAGATGGAGTACAAGGCGCTGCACGGGATCGGCACGCTGAACGAGGAGCAGTTCCGGCTGCTGTTCGCCGGCGTGCCCTGCTATCCCATCTTCCGCCGCTTCCAGGAGTTCTTCTCCGGCCAGGGCGGGACGTTCGTCAATTCCACCTACCTCTGGTTCGCCTCCGGGGGCGCCAACCTGGGCTATCAGTACGACATGGCCAGCCCGCTCGACAGCCTGGCCGAAGGCGTGCTGCTGGGGGTGCGCGACGCGATGGACAGCATGTTCCACCAGACCCGCATCCTGCTGCACATGCTGGGCGACTATCACGCCGACGGCGTGGTGTACCACCCCATCAAGAGCTGCCGCACGGTGTCCACCGGGCTGGCGGACAGCCGCCGCGCCCTGATGGAGGCCAGCGGAGCACCCAGCCTGTTCATCGAGTCGGACATGATGGACCGGCGGGTGGTGTCCGAAGCGCAGCTCAAGAACCGCGTGGATGCATTCTTCGAAGGGCTGGCGACCCGCCGGCGCCAGTCGGCGCTGGCCGGCGCCTAGCCGGAGGGAGGAAATATGGCACTGGCCGCGGGCGTGGACGTCGGGTCCACCCAGACCAAGGCGGTGGTGATTAACGAGGAGCGCCGGATCGTAGGCCGCGCGCTCACGGAGACCGGCGCCAACGTCATCCAGGCGGCGGCACAGGCCTTCGCCATGGCGCTGGCCGATGGCGGCCTGCGGGAGGAAGAGGTGGAGTACGTGGTGGGGACGGGCTACGGCCGCTACAAGGTCACTTTCGGGAATACCCAGGTGACCGAGATCAGCTGTCATGGCCGCGGGGCGGTCCAGATGTTCCCCGCCACGCGCACCGTGGTAGATATGGGGGGCCAGGATACCAAGGCGATCCGGGTCTCGCCCAACGGCGAGATCGTGGACTTCTGCATGAACGACAAGTGCGCCGCGGGCACCGGCCGGTTCCTGGGCGCCGCCTCCAGCGCGCTGGATATCCCGCTGGACCAGCTAGGCCCCACGGCGCTCCGGGGCGAGCGGCCGGTGAAGATCACCACCACCTGCACCGTCTTCGCCGAGTCCGAGATCCTCTCCTGGCTGGGCCGCGGCAAGAAGATCGAGGATATCCTGCTCGGCGTACACCAGTCCATCGCCGGCCGGTCGGCCGGGCTGCTCCGGCGGGTGGGCGTCGAGTCCGAGGTCACCTTCACCGGCGGCGTGGCGCGTAACGTGGCCATGATCGCCACCCTGACCGAGCGGCTGGGCCAGCCGGTGAATGTGAGCCCCGAGTCGCACTACATGGGAGCGCTGGGCGCGGCGCTGTTCGCGCTGGATCACATCCTGGCCAGTCGCCGGCCCGTGCCCGCGGGCGGGGAGGTCGCATGATGCGCGTCGCGGGGGTCGATATCGGCTCCACCTATACCAAAGCCGTGATTCTGGATGAGCGCGGCGAGATGCTGGCGCGTGCCATGGAGCCCACCGGGTTCCGGCTGCCGGAGGTGGCCGACCGGACGCTGCGCCGAGCGGCGGCGGCGGCGGGGACCAGCCGGGAGGAGCTGGCCTATGTGGTGGCCACCGGGTTCGGCCGCCACCATGCGGGCCAGACCGATGCCCAGGTTACCGATCTGACCGCCGGCGCCCGCGGCGCGGCGCACCTCTTTCCGGCTACCCGCACGGTGCTGGATGTGGGCGGCCAGACCATGAAAGCCAGCCGGCTGGACGACCGCCGCAAGGTCGCCTCCTTCCGGCTCAACGACAAATGCGCCGCGGGCACCGGTGCGTTCCTGGAGAAGACGGCGCGGTACATGGGCTACGGCACCGAAGAGATCGGCCCGCTGGTAGTCACCTCCCGCAACGCGATCCCGATCTCCGGGGTGTGCGCCGTGTTCGCCGAGTCGGAGGTCATCAACCATCTCTCCGAAGGCGTGGCGCCCGCCGACATCATGCACGGCGCCATCGTGTCGCTGGTGGGCCGGTCGGTGCAGCTCATGAAGCGGGTGCGCATGGAGCCGGAGTTCACGCTGATCGGCGGGATCCTGCGATTCAGCCGCATGGTCGACGTGGTGCGGGAGCAGCTCGGCGCCGAGGTCAACGTGCCCCCGGGCGACCTGGTGCAGTTCACCGCCGCTCTGGGGGCGGGGCTGCTGGCGCGGCAGCGCGCCAGCCGGCTGGCCGCGGCGGAGGCCTGAGTGCCGGAAGAAGAGAGGTTCCTTCCGGAGCCGCCGCCCGACCCCGAGCTGGTGGCGGCAGGCTGGGAACGCCGCTTCACCGCCGCCGGTCCCCGGGCCGCGGAAGCGGCGGGCCTGTACCGGCAGCTGGGGTACGAGGTCCTGGAGCAGGCGGTCCGGCCGGCCGAGCTGCCGGAGGATTGCACCGACTGCCGGATCGTGTCGCTGCTCAGGTTCACGACGATCTATACAAGAAAAGAGACGAGAGAAAAGGACTGAGAGATAGGACTGCGCCGGAAGGCCCTCCCCGGCCGAAGCCGATGCCTCCCGCAGCGCGTCAGGAGCGCCCACCGGTGGATGGGGATCGAATCGCCGCGAAGCGATCCGTCGGCGTGCGGAGGGAGGTTCGGCGAGGGCGGGCGGGAGAAAGAAAGGACTGGGAGAAAAGGCAATGCGAGCAGCGGTCTATCGTGGGAATGGCGGACTCGACGTCACCACCGTGCCCGATCCGGTCGCCGGGCCGGGCGAGGTCGTGGTACAGGTGGCGGGATGCGGGCTGTGTCACACGGACCTGCACTATCTCGATCACGGCGTCAAGACCTTCAAGCCGCCGCCGCTCATTCTGGGGCACGAGGCTGCCGGGACAGTGGCCGCGCTGGGGTCCGGGGTGAGCGGCCGCGCCGAAGGCGACCGGGTGCTCATTCCCTCGGTGTACGCCTGCGGCCGGTGCCGCTATTGCCGCCAGGGGCGGGACAATCTCTGCGACCAGCTGATCATGCTGGGCAACAACATCGATGGCGCCTATGCGGAGTACGTGCGCGTGCCCGCGGACATTCTGATCCCGGTTCCCGCCGACCTCCCGCTGGAGCAGGCGTGTATCATTGCCGACGCTATCAGCACCCCCTACCATGCGGTGAAATACCGGGGCCGGGTCCGGGCCGGTGATGTGGTTGCGGTGGTGGGCTGCGGCGGGGTGGGCCTCAACGTGGTGCAGTGTTCGGTGGTGGCGGGGGCCCGGGTCATCGCGCTCGATGTGAACGAGGAGCGGCTGGCCGCGGCCCGGGGTCTGGGCGCCACGGCCACGCTCAATCCCAGCTCGGTGCCGCGCCCCGACAAGGAAATCCGGGCGCTCAGCGACGGGGGGGTGGATATCGCCTTCGAGGCCATCGGCCGGCCGGCGACGATCGAGCTGGCATTCAGCCTGCTGCGCCGGGGCGGCCGCCTCTGCGTGATCGGATTCTCCCACGAGCCCGCCGCGCTGGCCGCCGGCAAGCTGATGTACCACGAAATGGAAATCGTGGGCAGCCTGGGCTGCTGCGGGTCGGAATATGCCGAGATTCTCGGGCTGGTCGAAGCGGGCCGGCTGCGGCTCGGCCCCATCGTCAGCGGGACCGTCCCGCTGGCGGAGATCAACCAGGGATTCGACCGCCTGCGGCGAGGCGAGGGAATCCGCTGGGTCGCGACGCCGTGAAGGACAGGACCATGGACGATCCCATCACCCGTTTTGAAGAGGAGCACCGGCACGCGCTGCGCGTGCTGGACGAGCTGGAGTCCGCCGTCGTGGAGGTGGAGCGGGGCGAGAGCCTCACCCTGAATCTGGTCCGGATCCGCGAAGCGCACCGGTTCATCTCCAGTGCCGTCCGGCAGCACAACGAGAACGAGGAGCGGGCGCTCTTCCGCCTGCTGGGCGAGGAGGCTCCCACGGGCGTCTTCGTCGAGGAACATGCCGAGCTGCGCGAGCTGGAGCAGCAGCTGGCGGACGCGCTCGAGTCCCCGGAGCCGGCGGCCGGGGTGGGGCCGCCGGCCCATGCGCTGGTCGGTCTCCTCCGGGCCCACATCGAGCGGGAAGATCAGGTGCTCTTCCCCCTGGCGCGTACCCTCCTGGGCGAGACCGGCCTGAGGCAGGTCGGCGCCCTGCTGGGCTAAGCCTCCATGCGGACCATCATCGAGCCGTTTCGCATCAAGGTGGTGGAGCCGCTGCGGCTCACCACCCGGGAGGAACGGGAGGAGATCCTGCGGCGCGCCCGGTTCAATGTGTTCAACATCCGCGCGCGCGACGTGCTCATCGACCTGCTCACCGACAGCGGTACCGGGGCCATGAGCAGCCTCCAGTGGGCCGGCATCATGCAGGGCGACGAGTCGTACGCCGGGGCCGAGAGCTTCTACCGGTTCGAGGCCAAGCTGGCGGAGCTGACCGGATTTCCGCACGCGCTTCCCACGCACCAGGGCCGCGCCAGCGAGCGGATTCTGTTCGAGCTGATGGGCGGCCCGGGCAAGGTCGTGCCCAACAACAATCACTTCGATACCACCCGCGCCAACGTGGAGCATTCCGGCGCGCGGGCGGTGGATCTGGTCATCGCCGAGGGCCGGCAGCCCTCCAGCCGCCATCCCTTCAAGGGCAACATGGATGTGGCGCGGCTGCAGGCGCTGATCGACGAGGTGGGGGCGGAGCGGATTCCGCTCTGCATGGTCACGGTGACCAACAACTCGGGCGGGGGACAGCCGGTGAGCCTGGAGAATCTCCGGGCGGTCCGGGCCCTGTGCGACCGGTACGGCATCCCGCTCTTTCTCGATGCCTGCCGGTTCGCCGAGAACGCCTATTTCATCAAGCTGCGCGAGCCGGGGCAGTCGGACCGCCCGGTACGGGCGATCGTCCGCGAGATGTTCGATCTGGCCGACGGCGCCACCATCAGCGCCAAGAAGGACGGCCTGGTGAACATCGGCGGCGTGCTGCTGCTGCGCGATCCGGAGCTGGCGCAGCGCGCCGGCTCGCTGCTGATCCTGACCGAGGGATTCGTTACCTACGGCGGGCTGGCGGGCCGCGACCTGGAGGCCATGGCTCAGGGCTTCGAAGAAGTGGTCCACGAGGATTATCTCGCCTACCGCCTGCGCTCGGTGGAATACCTGGGCGAGCGCCTGCGGGAGATCGGCTATCCCATCATCGAGCCGCCGGGCGGCCATGCCGTCTATGTGGATGCGGGCGGGCTGTGTCCCCGGATCCCGCCGGCCGAGTTCCCGGGCCAGGCGCTGGTATGCGGGCTGTACCGGCAGGCCGGCATCCGCGCCGTGGAGATCGGGAGCGTCATGTTCGGTGGCGGCGAGACGGCTCCGGCATTGGAACTGGTGCGGCTCGCCATCCCCCGGCGGGTTTACACCCAGAGCCACATTGACTATGTGGTGGAGGCAATGGGGGAGTTGTATCAGTGCCGGGAAACGCTGCGTGGCCTGCGGATGACCAACAACCCGCCGACGCTGCGGCACTTCTCGGCGACGTTTGTTGAAGTGTGAGGCGTGAGGCGTGAGGCGTGAGGCGTGAGGGGTGAGGCGTAAGGGGCGAGGGATACTGACTCTCACTCCTTACGCCTTACGGTTTGTCATACCCCCAGCCACCACGTCATCTTGACCGCCACGACGTTGGTCCCCGGATAATCGAAGATCGCGTTGAAGTCGCGTCTGAAGGAGAAGTCGCCGCGTCCGGCCGCCCCGGCACGGGAGTGCTGCCAGACCAGGAACAGGGTCGAGCCCGGGCGGTATTCCCAGCGCATGACCAGATTGGCCCGCAGCGAACGGAAGTTGAAGTCCTGCGCCGGGAAGCCGAAGGCCGGCGCCGGGCCGGCGCCGTCGGGGTCGACGGTGAAATCGCCGGTGGCGGGGTCCTGAGCGATGGTCCCACGGTTGCGGCCGTAGCTGTCGAAATTGAAGGTGCCGGGCGCGCGGAATTCCTTGTAGTCGTGGTAGGCGCCGGTGGAAACGAAGGGCTGGAGGTAGAGCTGCAGGCTGAGCATGGGACTGAAAGTCCAGTTGAGTCGCGTGGTCAGCGCCACCTCGCGCTGCTCCACCGTGGCGAAGACGGTGCGCCGGCCGAAGGTCGCGGTGGCGGTGGGGTCGTCCACCGTGGTGACATACTGGCTCAGGTTGTGGTAGCGCGAATAGCTGGGCTCCAGGCTCACCTGGAGATTGGGGCCGGGCTGAAAGACCACCCCGGCACCATACCTGGTGGCGTACCCGCCGGCGGTGTTCCAGTTGAAGTGCCCTTCCAGCTGCAGCGACAGCACCCCGCGATCGTCGGACTCAAGGAACATGTCCCAGTTTCCCCGCTGGGGCAGCCGGGCAAGGGGGCCCCCCCGGGTGAGCTGGTCGTCGTAGGCGCTGAAGTCATAGAAGAGCTGGCTGTGGTAGGACCAGAAGTTCCGCAGCCGCAGCTCGATAATATTGCCCAGGTAGCTGGTAGTGTGATTGCCGTCGTAGTTCCAGTCGTTCCCGCTCAGCACTCCGACGGTCCAGTTGCGGAAGAGGCCCGGGCGGGGCTGGTAGTAATGCAGGTCGGTGGAAATCCCGCGGCGGCCGGTGGTCTGGGTCAGGCCCAGGTCGTTGCTCTCGAAGCCGGGGCTCTTCTCCTGATAGGCCAGGTTCCCGCCCCAATGGCCGCCGCCGATCTTGGTCACGGCCAGCTGCGCGGTATAGCCGGAAAGCGCGGTACGGGTGGAATCAAAGTGGAGGTTATGGGCATCGGGGCGCTGGTAGTAGCGCGCACTGGCGCGCTGGGCCCGGGCAATCGCGGCCGGGCTGCCGGCAATCCGGCTGCCCGCCAGTGAAGCGTCGAGCGCCCAGTTCCGGTTGCCCCAGGCGTGGTTGAAATCGATGCCCCCCGCGTAGGCCTGGGAGCGCAGCTCGGCTTCGAGCGCGGGCTCGCTCAGGCTGCGGTTGACCGCGGTCACCAGCATGCCCACGGCGGTATTGCCCTGGCGCAACTCGCGACGGAGCCGCCCCACGAAATAGTTGGTGAACGGCTCGACCGCCTGGTGCCGGATGACGGGTGAACCGGGCAATACATAGTTCCCGTTCTCCGTCGGTGTGACCGCATCCAGCAGGGCGATGGACCAGCCGTTTTCGGTCTTGCCGGTGAGCTTGCCGGCCGCCGCGATGGTGGTCTGACCGGGCACATCGGCGAAGGCGGCCCCCGGGGCGGTAATGGCCCCCTGCGGCGGCCGCCCGATCCTCCGGGAAAAGAAGGTGATGGGCGAGGTGAAAGCGTTGTAGGTGCGCAGGTTCCCAAAACTGAACAGGTCGGCGCCTTCCACGAAGAAGGGGCGCTTCTCGTCGAAGACCGTCTCGAAGGCGGTGAGGTTCACCACCGCCGGATCGACCTCGACCTGGCCGAAGTCGGGGTTCACCGTGCCGTCGAGCGTCAGGTTGCTGCCCAGCCCCACCTTGAAATCGGCGCCGGCGGAGCCGGTGTAGTCGTGTCCCCGTGCAAACGGGTCGCCGGCCTGCGCGGGCTGATACTCGGCCCGTCCCGCCACGTACGGGGTCACCTCGACGCGCCGGGTGGCCGGCAGTCCGCGCAGGCCGGTCAGGTGTCCGTAGCGGTTGACGCCGGCGTTTTCCGTCTTGGGCACATAGCTGAAGACGTCTTCCTCCTGCCGCCGCTGGATGAAGCGGATCACCTGGATACCCCAGACCCGCGAGTCCCGGTTATAGCGTAACTGCGAGAGCGGGATGCGGATCTCGGCGGTCCAGCCGAGAGAGTCGATGGTGGTCGCGACTTCCCAGACCGGGTCCCAGGAATAGTCCTCGTGCTCGTCCGAGCCCACGCTGGCGTCGCCCTTGTTGCCGGCAGGGAAGACATCAAAGAGAAAGGCCGTCAGGTGGTCGTGCCGGCTGTCGATTCTGATGGTCAGGCGATCACTGGCGGGCCGCTCGTCCCGACGGCCCAGGCGGCTGACGATGCGGTCGGGATGGTCGTCATACAGGCGCGCGCCGATGTAGAGCGCGTGCTGGTCCACCAGGACGCGGATCTCGGTGCGCTCGCTGGGAGGCTCGCCCTCGTTGGGATCCAACTGAGCCGCCAACCCCGCCGGTTCTGCGGCCAGCCAGGCAGCATCGTCCAGCTTTCCATCCATGTGCAGGTCCTGCCGCAGGGTCGCCGCGTGGACCTGCGGCGCCGCGGCATGATCGTTCAGGCGCCGGACGGGGCGCGCGGCCTCGGTTTGCGCCGCCGCGGCAGCCGGTAAGGAAACCAGAAGGAGCAGCACTCCCGCACGCGTACAAGCCACATCCACCTCTGCTGAAGGTATGGGGCATTAGACGCAACGCCGGGAGGAAAGGTTGCAGGGACGGAGGCAGGGAGACGGAAAGCGCCCGGACGGGAACCGGAGGATGAGAATTGGAAAGGCGGGTTCACGATCGAAGCGACCAGGCCTAGATTATTCGCGGATTCCACCGGCCAGGGAATTTCAATGTCCCACTCGCGCCGAGCGGCGCTGGTGCTGTTTCTGTCAGCGATTTTCCCCTCAGCGCTCCGGGCGCAGGTCACGCTCGAGTTGTTCGGCGGGACCTCGCTGGATGCGCCAATACGGATCAGTGTGGCTCTGCAGCACAATCCTGACCTGCACTGGAATCCGCATTTCCGCAATTATCCCTTCAAGGACACCTGGTATTACGCCGGGCGGATCGGATTCTGGAAGCACAACAAGGGGTGGCTGGTGGATTTTACCCACCACAAGGTGTACGCCACCCGGCGTCCCGCCGTGGTGCAGGAGTTCAGCATCACCAACGGGTTCAACATGATCACCCTCTCCCGCGGCTGGCGGCGGGGGAACTGGGTGTACAGCCTGGGCGCCGGGCCGGTGATTACGTATCCCCGGATCCGGATCCACGATCAGAAAGTCGACCGCAATCGCGGCTTTCTTTTCGACGGCTATTTCCTGTCCGGGGCCACGGCCATGGCCACACTGAGCCACCGCTTCTATCTGGTTCCTGAGATCGTCTTCGTCAGCCTGGACGCGCGGGGATCGGCATCCTACGTCCGCATTCCGGTCGCCGACGGGCACGCCAGCGTCCCCAACCTGGCACTGCATCTTCACGCTGGGTTCGGGATGGAGCTGCACCGGAAGTAGAAAGGACTGAGGCCTCAGGCCCCAGGCCTCAGCCTCGGGCCTCTCGTGCGCGGTGCTCGGTCCGGGGTGCCGGTTCCGGCAGCACCGATACCACCCCGCCACTCCCCGGTTCGGTGGTGCCTGCCGGCAACCCCGGGCCCTCGCACCGGTGGTAGCTTTCCGTTCAGTCCTCAGTCCTCAGTCCTCAGTCCTCAGTCCTTCCTCCAGCCGCAGGCCTGTCAGCGCTTCCAGCCTCGCTTCCAGCCGTTCGTGCTCCTTCCCGGCCGCTTCCCAGGCCTTCTGCGCGTGCATCAGGTGGCCGCCGACCTTCTGGAAGCTGTCGACAAACTGGAGGGTGAGCTGCTGCAGCCGTCCCAACTCGCCCTGTAGCTCCCGGGCGCGCTCCTCCACCTGCAGGCCCTTCAGGCCGTGCAGCACGGCGGAGAGATAGGCGTAGAACGTATGGGGTGAGACGGGGATGACCTTCCGGCCCATGGCGTAGGCCAGCAGGCTATCGCCTTCCTCCGGCCGCTCGTCGCGCACCACGGTCTCGTAATAGACGTTCTCCGCCGGCACATACATCAGGGCGAAATCGAAGGTGCCTTCGCCGGGGCAGATGTACTTGTCGGCGATTTCGTCGATTCGGGATCGCAGGGAGCGGCGGAAGGCCCGGCGCTCGCGAAGGGCTGCCTCCTGGTCGGGGGCGGCCAGCATGCGCTGGCAGGCTTCCAGCGGGAACTTGGCGTCGATGGGGACGAGTCGGGGCCCGATCCGGATCACGGCGTCCACCCTGAGGCCCGATTGAAAGGCATATTGCATTTCGAAGAGTCCGGCGGGAAAGACCTGCCGCAGCAGTTCCTCCAGCCAGACCTCGCCCAGCGTCCCGCGCAACTTCGGTACCCGCAGGAGATCCTGCACCTCGGTAATGCTCCTGCCCACCGCCTCCAGCCGCCGGGTCGCCTCGGCCAGCTGTCCCAGTCGCTCGCGCACGTCCGCCACCGCGCGTCCGGTTTCGTCCAGCCGGCGGCCGACGCTGGCATCGGACGCCTCGAGCTGGCGGGAGAGCAGGGTGGAAAGGGCGGTGACCTGCTCGGTCACGGCCCCGGGCAGGACCTGCTGGCTACCGGCCAGCTGGTCTACCCGGGCGCGCATTTCATCCAGGCTCTGCCGTAGCGAGTCTGCCGGCCCCCCGCGGAGCAGGATTATGAGCAGCAGGACGAGGATGAGGGCAAGGAGCACCAGGGCGGTGGTCAGCATGCGAGAAGTCTACTGTCCCGGAGTGACAGGGGAAGGCGGTTCTGCAAGAACCTTGGGAACCATCCTTCTGCCGGGTGTTCGCTGGGCTCGCAGTTGCTTCGCCTCAGTCCTCTTCCCGCTCGTCCTCGCCGAGCCCCCCTCCGCGCGCTGAAGTGCGCCACCGGGGAGAGGGCATCGCGTGTCTCCAAGGCACATACGCGCGCTGCGGGAGGCATCGGCGTCGGGCGGCCGGAGCCGTTAGTGTCTCAGTCCTGGGGCATCTGGCCCGCGGTGCTCGGTCCGGGGTGCCGGCTCCGGCAGCACCGATACCACCCCGCCACTCCCCGGTTCGGTGGTGCCTGCGCCGGCAACCCCGGCCCTCGCGCCGTAGCAGCTTCCCGCTCAGTCCCTGGCGCTTGCCCTCGCCGAGCCTCCCTCCGCGCGCCGACGGATCGCTTCGCGGCGATCAGATCCCCATCCACCGGTGGGCGCTCCTGACGCGCGCTGCGGGAGGCATCGGCTTCGAGCTCGCTCTTGCCGTCTTGCCGTCCTGCCGCCTTGCCGTCCCCCCCAGTCCTTTGCTCCTTTCGGTTTCCGGCCTTGCGGAGCGGCCCAGGCCTATTGCATACTTATGCACTATGCAATCTCAGCGAATCGCCGCCCTCGCCTTCTCCGGTGGCCTGGATACCTCCTACTGTGTGCCCCGGCTGCGGGAGGCCGGCTGGGAGGTGCACACCGTGTTCGTGTATACCGGCGGAGCCTCGCCCGGGGAACGGGAGGCGATCCGCCGCCAGGCGTTGGCCGTGGGCGCCGCCCGGCACCACGAGGTTGACGCCACGGCGCAGGTGCACGACCGTTTCGTCCGCTTCCTTATTCAGGGCAATGTGCTGCGGGGGGAGGTCTATCCCCTGAGCGTGGCCGCCGAGCGCACGCAGCAGGCCATCTCGGTAGTGGAGACGGCGCGGGCCATCGGCGCCGCGGCGGTCGCCCATGGATCGACGGGGGCGGGGAACGACCAGGTCCGCTTCGATGTGGCCTTCCGCGTCCTGGCGCCTGAGCTCGAGATTCTCACCCCCATTCGCGACCAGCGTTTGTCGCGACCGGATGCGATCGCCTATCTCCAGGAGCGCGGCCTGCCGGTCCCGGCGCAGGCGGGCGCCTATTCGGTGAATCGGGGCGGCTGGGGCACCACCTGGGGCGGCGGCTGGACCCACGACTCCTGGGCCGGGCCTCCGGCGGAGTTGCTGGACCCGCCGGCCGATGCGCCGGCACCGCAGGAGATCGTGCTGGCCTGGGCGAACGGGCTGCCGGCCGCGCTCGACGGCGCGGAACAGCCCGGTCCCGCCCTGGTCGATGCCTTGGCCGGCCTGACCCAGGCGTATGGTATTGGCCGGGGAATACACCTGGGCGAGACGGCGCTGGGCATCAAGGGCCGGGTGGGGTTCGAAGCGGGCGCGGCGCTGGTGCTGATCGGGGCGCATCGCGAGCTGGAGAAGCTGGTGCTCACCCGCTGGCAGATCTACTGGAAGGACCAGCTGGCCCGCTTCTATGGCGACCGGCTGCACGAAGGACAGTATTTCGATCCGGCGCTGCGCGATATCGAGGCCCTGCTCGCCAGCAGTCAGCAGCGGGTGACGGGCGAGACCCGGGTGCGTCTGGCGCCGGGCCGATTCCAGGTAGTCGGGGTGCGCAGTCCCTTCTCGCTGCTCGACCCGTCGGTCGCCACCTACGGCGAGGATAACCGGCTCTGGAGCGGGGACGAAGCCCGCGCTTTCGCCCGGGTTTCCGCCATTCCTTCCCTTCTCGCGCAGCGGGCCGGCTCCGGTCGCTGATCGGTTCTCATGGTTCATACCCGTCGTATCCGGCTGGACCGGATTGCCTCGTCGACCCGGAATGCGCACCTCGCATCCGAAGTGATCATCGGCCCGGAGATCGTCAGCCGGGAAGGTTATATCCTTGCGGTCCGGGTGCTGACCGAGAAGGGGACCTACAATACGCTGGAAGATCCCAGTGGGCGCATGGTATCGCTGCGCGCCGGCGATGTGCTGGCGGGCACCCTGGGGAGCCGGCGGGCGTTGCGGGGCTACGCCGGCGTGGTACCGGACGAGCTTTCGCCCGGCAATGAGATCGAGGTGCTCAACCTGGGCGGTATTCTGGGCCGGTGCACCTCGGCCAATCCCGATATCGGGCCTCCCTTCCGCGCGGAGGTCCTGGGCGCGGTGCTCACTTTCCCCGACCTGGGCGACCGCATCGGCACGCCGGCCAATATCCGGGCGCACGCGGTGCCGGCCGCGGACCGGCTGGAGACCGGTGTCCCCGTGGTCTACGTGGCGGGCACCTGCATGAACGCCGGCAAGACGGCGGCGGCCACCGAGATTGTCCGGGGCCTGGCCCGGGAAGGACGCCGGGTGGCGGCGGCGAAGCTGACCGGCGTCTCGCTCATGCGCGACGCGCTGGCCATGCAGGATGCCGGGGCCATTGCCGCGCTCACTTTCAACGACGCGGGGGCCGCGAGCACCCATGCCGGGATGACGGTGCCCGTAGCCCGGGGGCTCTTCAACCGGCTGGCCGCCTCCCGGCCCGACGTCGTGGTAGCGGAGCTGGGCGACGGCATTCTCGGGGAATACGGGGTGCAGGACATTCTTTCCGATGAGGGGCTGGCCGGCCTCGGCGCGGCCTGGGTGATGGCGGCGCCCGACCCGGTGGCCTGCTGGGGTGCGGCGGAGCTGATGCGGCGGGACTACGGCCTGTCGATCACCGTGGTGACCGGGCCGGCCACCGACAACGAGGTGGGCCGCAGCTACATCGAGAACCGGCTGGGGCTGCCATCCCGGAACGCGCTGCGCGATCCCTCGGGCCTGGTGGAAATCGTGACCGCGGCGCTCGACCGCGCCGGCCGCCCCGCGGGAGCAACATCGTGAGGGTCGCGGTAATCGGCGGAGCCGGGTTCGTCGGCGGGGAGCTGCTCCGCCTGCTGCTCCAGCATCCGGACGTCACCGAGTTGACGGCCACCAGCCGGAGCCAGGCGGGCCAGCCGCTGGCGGCGGTGCATCCGGGCCTGGCGGGCATGACCGACGCGCGCTTTGCCGGTGACGAGGCCGGCATGGCCGCCGCCGGCTGCGATGTCGTCTTTCTGGCGCTGGAGCATGGGGAGTCGTCGCGGGTGATCGAGTCGGTCTACGAGGCGGGCCCCGGTATCATCGTCGATCTCGCCGCCGATTTTCGCGTGTCCGATCTCCGGCTCTACGAGCGGTACTACGGCCCCCATGGCGCGCCGGCCTACGCCGGCCGCTTCACCTACGCGCTGGCCGATGTGCTGGGGCCCGCCTTGCTGGGGAAGACGGCGCTGGCGGTGCCCGGCTGCTTCGCCACGGCGGCGCAACTGGCACTGTACCCCCTTTCGGGCCTGGAGACCCCGGTCGAGCCCTCACTCTTCGCCATCACCGGGTCCAGCGGCAGCGGCAACCGGCCCAGGCCGACCACCCACCATCCGCTTCGGGCCAACAACGTCTTCGCCTATTCGCCGCTCCACCACCGGCATGACGCCGAGATCCTGCAGCGCTGGCGCGAATGGACCGGCCGGCCGGACGCGGAAGCGCGGCTGCTCACCCATTCGGGACCGTTCGTGCGGGGGATCTACCTCACGCTTCACGCACGCCACGTCCCACCCGGCATGGCGGAACGCTACCGCACGACCTACGCCGCCCGGCCCTTTGTCCGCGTGATGGATGAGCCGGTCCAGTTGACCCACGCGGCAGGTACCAATTACGCACTGATCCACGTAACGGAGAGCAAAGACGGGCGGGAGATCGAGGTCAACGTGGCCATCGATAACCTGGTCAAGGGTGCGGGCGGCCAGGGGGTGCAGGCGATGAACCTGGCGCTGGGAATTGACGAGACGGCCGGGTTACGGGGCGGAAGCCCCTTTCCGGTCTAATGGCTTCCTTTGACCTTCGACCTTCGACCCCCTTGACCCTCTCGGCCTCCATGTCCCATCTCATGCCCGTCTACTCCCAGATGCCGGTGCGTCCCGTCTCCGGGCACGGCTCCTGGCTGGTGGATGAGAGCGGTAATGAATGGCTCGACGCCTATGGCGGGCACGCGGTGGCGGTGACCGGGCACAGCCATCCGGCCGTGGTGCAGGCCATTGCCGACCAGGCGGCTCGGCTGCTCTTCTACTCGACCGCGGTACCCCTGCCGCTGCGGCGGACGCTGGCGACCCAGCTGGCCGATCGCGCGCCGGTGCCGCTGGACCAGGTGTTCTTCTGCAATTCCGGGGCGGAGGCCAACGAAAACGCGCTGCATCTGGCGCGCCGCTACACCGGCCGGCAGACGATCGTCACCCTCACCGGCGGGTGGCATGGGCGGACCGTGGCCACGCTGGCCTGCTGCGACGGTGCTAAGTACGAGGCCGGGGCGCGCCGGGCGGGCATGCCGATCTCGCGTCGCGCCACCTTCAACGATCCCGCCGCCGTGATGCAGGCCGTGGACGAAACCGTCGCGGCGGTGCTGCTGGAGCCGGTGCAGGGGATGGCCGGTGCCCGGGCCTGCACGCCGGAGTTCCTGCTCGCCGCGCGCGAGGCCTGCGACCGCGCCGGCGCGGTACTGATTTTCGATGAGATCCAGTGCGGCACCGGCCGCTGCGGCGCCTTCACCGCCGCGGAGTCGTTCGGGGTGACGCCCGATCTTCTCACCATGGCCAAGGGCCTCGCCTCCGGGCTGCCGATGGCGGCCGTGCTTGCCGCCCCGCAGATCACCGCCATGCTCAAGCCGGGCGACCTCGGCAGCACCTTCGGCGGCGGCCCGGTCCCCTGTGCCGCGGCGCTCGCCACCCTGGAAGTCATCGACCGCGAGGGTTTGATTGCCAACGCGATCGCGGTGGGGGAAGCGCTGCGGGAGGGGGCGCTGGCGCTGGGACTGCCGGGCGTGGACGGCCGGGGACTTCTGCTGGGGCTCCGGCTGGGCCGGCCGGCGGCACCGGTGCAGCGCGCGCTGTTCGCTCACCGCATACTGACCGGGACGGCGACGGATCCGGACGTACTCCGGCTCCTGCCGCCGTTGTCCTTCTCGCATGCGGAGGCGGATCGGCTGCTGACCGCCCTCAAGGAGGTACTGGCGTGAGCAAGCGCGACTTTCTGGCGGTGGAGGAGTGGAGCCAGGAGGAGATCCTGGCCCTGCTCGATCTGGCCGAGCGGATCAAGCGGGGTGAGGTGACGGGAGGGCTGGAGAAGAAGGTCATGGCCATGGTGCTCATGGACCCGAGCCTGCGAACCCGCGCCAGCTTCGAAACCGCGATGTTCCTGCACGGCGGCCATGCCGTGGTGCTGGAGCCGGGGAAGGGCAGCTGGCCGCTGGAGACCGAGCCCGGCGTGGTCATGGACAAGGACAAGGTCGAGCACGTGATCGAAGCGGCCCGGGTACTGGGCCGGTACGCCGACGTGGTAGGCATCCGCAGCTTCCCACGCGGCACCAACTGGGGCATTGTGCGCGAGGACCGGGTGGTGCGCGGGTTCGCCCAGCACTGCGAGAAGCCGGTCATCAACCTGGAGAGCGCGCGCCGGCATCCCTGTCAGGAGCTGGCCGACGCGCTCACGCTGCGGGAGAAGCTGGGCGACCCGCGGGGCAAGCGTTTCGTACTCACCTGGGCCTGGCACCCCAAGCCGCTGCCCACCGCCGTGCCGGTGAGCGCCGCGCTGGCGGCGGCCCGCCTGGGCATGGAAATCGTCATCGCCCGGCCGGAAGGTTACGAGCTGGATGCGGAAGATACCGGGCTCATCCGGAAGCTGACGCAGCAGACCGGCGGCCGGTTCGTGCACATCAACAACGATCCCTACGACGCCCTGGTCGGCGCGGATGCCGTCTACGTGAAGTCCTGGGGCTCGCTCAAGTATTTCGGCAGCCCGGAGGAGGAGGCGCAGCTTCGCAATGCCAACCGCGACTGGCGGATAACCCAGGAGCGTCTCAAGTCTACCCGGGAAGGGCGGGGCATCGTCATGCACTGCCTGCCGGTGCGTCGCAACGTGGAAATCGAGGACGCGGTGCTGGACGGCCCCAATAGCGTGGTCGTGGATGAGGCGGAGAACCGCCTGCATGTGCAACGGGCATTATTGCTGACGCTGCTGGAGCAGTAACGCTGGGAAGGAATGAGGAATGAGGAATGAGGAATGAGGAATGAGGAATGAGGACTGAGGACTGAGGACTGAGGACTGAGAGAGGCCATGTCCATCGATTCATCCCGTGGTATCGCCGGGCTCAAGGGGGCGCTCCGTTATGTGCGGGCGTACCGGGATCACATCTTTGTGGTCAAGCTGGGCGGCGAAGTGTTGGCCGGGTCTGAGGTACTGGATCACGTCGCGGCACAGATCGGGCTGCTGCATTCTCTGGGCATCCGTCTGGTGGTGGTGCACGGCGGCGGTCCCCAGGCCTCGGCGCTGAGCCGGCGGCTGGGTGTCGAACCCCGGATGGCGGCGGGCCGGCGGATCACGGACGATACCGGGCTCGAAGTGGCCACCATGGTGTACGCGGGCACGCTCAACGTGGAGCTGCTCCGGACCCTGCGGGCGCACGATCTCCAGGCGGTCGGGCTCTCGGGCGTGGATGCCGACCTGATCACCGCCCGCCGCCGTCCGCCGGTCCAGGTGCGCGACGATGACGGGGTCACCCGGACGGTCGATTACGGCCACGTGGGCGACATCGAATCGGTGGATCCCCGCGTGTTGTTCACATTGCTCGATGGCCGCTTCATTCCCGTGGTGGCCAGTCTGGCGGGCGACCGGGCGGGCCAGGTGTACAACGTGAACGCCGACACCGTGGCCGAAGTGCTGGCGACGGCGCTCCGGGCGCAGAAGCTGATCTTTCTCACCGGCGCCCCGGGCATCCTGCGCAATCCCGCCGATCCGGGGTCGCTGGTCACCTTTGCCGACGCCGACGACCTGTCGGCCCTGATGGCCGACGGCACCATTACCGGCGGCATGCGCCCCAAGGTGGAGGCCTGCCTCCGGGCCACGGCCAACGGGGTGGAGCGTACCCATATCATCTCCGGCGCCGCCCCCGACGCGCTGCTCCTCGAGGTGTTCACCGGGGCGGGATGCGGCACCATGATCGTCGGCCGAAAGGAGAAAGCGACCTATCTCGACGTCGACCTGGCCGACTGAGCGGTCGCTGCTATCCGAGCTGGTCGCCACGCCCTCGGTCAGCGGCGATGAGGAAGCGGTGGCGCAGCTGGTGGAACGAACGGTGCGCGACTGGGGCCTCGAGGTCCGCCGCGACGCGACCGGCGTCACCGTGACGGTGCCGGGCCGGCGGCCGGGACGGACGCTCGCGCTGGTGTCGCACCTGGATGTCGTCCCGCCCGGTGCCGGCTGGACTCACGATCCCTGGACGCCGGAAGTGCGGGACGGGCGGCTGGTCGGCCGCGGCTCCGGCGATGCCAAGGCGAGCGTCGCGGCCATGCTGCTCGCGGCGCGCGACCTGGCGGAGGCGGGCGGGCCGGAGGCCGGCCGCCTGCTCGTTCTGCTCGGCCTCGGTGAAGAGACGAAGCACACCACCATGCCGGCGGCGGTCGCGGCTGCGGGGAGCGTCGACGCGGCGGTGATCGGCGAGCCCACCAACCTGGAGATTGCGGTGGCGCAGCGGGGGCTCATGATGGCCGACCTGGTGGCCCACGGCACCCAGCGCCATGCCGGCTATGCCGCCGACGACGGGGAGTTCACCAATGCGGTGACGGCGCTGGCGGAAGATCTGCTGCGGCTCGCCGGCGTGGGCCGCGGCCGTCCCCACCCGGTGCTGGGCGACCCGACCATTACGCCTACCATGCTGGAGGCCGGCGTCAGCCGGAACGTCACTCCGCCGGTGGCGAAGGCGGTACTCGATATCCGCAGCACGCCGGCCTGGCCTCATGCGGAGCTGGCGCAGGCGCTGCGTGACGCGCTCAAGGCCGAAGTGGTCATCACCTCGGACCGGCTGGTGCCCTGCGAGACGCCGGCGGATTCGCGGCTGCTGCCTCTGGCGCGGACGCTCCGGCCACGGGCCTCGGTCTACGGCAGCCCCACCTGTTCCGACTGGGTCTTCCTGCGGCACTGCGATGCGTTCAAATGCGGCCCCGGGACCAGCCGCCTGAGCCATACCCCGGATGAATCGGTGGCGCTCGCGGAAGTGTCCGACGCGCGCGCCTTCTATGCCGCCCTGGCGGGAGGGTACCTGCAATGAGCCCGCGAAAGAAGCCGGTGACGACCCTTTGGGGAGGCCCGGCCGGCGTGGACCAGGCGGTGTTCGACTACACCGCGGGGCCGGACCGGCCCTGGGATGCCCGGCTCCTGCGCTGGGATATTCTGGGCAGCCTGGGCCACGCGGAGGGACTGTACGCGTCGTCGCTCCTGAGTCTTACCGACTACCGCAGGCTCCAGCGGGGGCTGCGCTCGGCGCTGCGCGAGGCTGAGCGCGGGCGCCTGCGGCTGGGGCGGCGAGACGAAGACGTGCACACGCTGGTCGAGGGCTGGCTCACGCGGAAGGCCGGCGAGGCGGGCCAGCGACTCCATACCGGCCGCTCGCGGAACGACCAGATCGCCTGCGACATCCGGCTCTATCTCAAGGACGCGCTGCTCCGGCTGCATGAGCGCACCGCCGCCCTCACGGAGGTGCTGCTGGCCTTCGCCCGCCGGGAACGGGCGAGCCTGTGGCCGGGGTACACGCACCTGCGGCGCGCAATGCCTTCGTCGGCCGGGGCCTGGGCGGCGGGTTACGCCGAAGGCCTGCTCGATACGCTGGAGCAGTTGCCGGCCGTTTACCAGCAGGCGGACCGCTCGCCCCTGGGCAGCGCGGCGGGCTACGGCGTGCCGCTCCCCATCCGGCGCGAGGCCGCGGCCCGCGCGCTGGGGTTCGCCCGGCTCGAGCTCAGCGTCACCGCGGTACAGAACGGACGGGGGAAGCTCGAGGCGGCGGCGCTCTTCTGGTGCGCACAGCTCGCCGCCGACCTGGGCAAGCTCGCGGCGGATGTCATCCTCCTCTCGTCCGAGGAGTACGGCTTCCTCGAGCTGCCGGCCGACCTCGCCACCGGTTCCAGCATCATGCCGCAGAAGCGCAATCCCGATCTCTTCGAGCTGACCCGCGCGCGCAGCGCGCTGGTGGACGGCGACCTCGCCGCCGTCCTGGCGCTGCGGGGCCGCCTGACCGGCGGCTACCACCGGGACTTTCAGTTCCTGAAGGAGCCGCTGGTGCGCGGCCTGGATCGTACCGCGGACATGCTGGCCATGCTGGGCTACGCCGTGCCCCGCCTGACAGTGAACCGCAAGCGGGCGCGCGAAGCGCTGACCGGCGGCGTGCTGGCGACCGACCTCGTCATGCAGCGGGTGGAGGAGGGAGAGCCGTTCCGCGCGGCGTACCAGGACGTGGCCCGGGCGGTCCGGGCGGGCGAGGTCCCGCCGCCGCTGCCGGCCGCCGATCTGCTGCGGCGCCGCCGTTCCGCCGGGGGGCTGGGCAACCTCGGGCTCGATGTGCTGGCCCGGCGGCTCCGGGCCTTCCGCCGGTGGGAACGGGCGGAACAGCGCCGCTTCGTGCGGGCCATGGCGCGTCTGGCGGGGGGCAGGCGATGACGGCCGATCGGCACAAGCGCCAGCTCAAGATTCTGGAGCTGATCAGCCGCCGCCCGATCCACACTCAGGAGGAGCTGGCGGCGGCACTCTCGGCGGAGGGCTGGGACGTCACCCAGTCCTCGGTGAGCCGGGACATCACCGCGCTGCGCCTGGTGAAGGTGGATGGCGCCTACCGGCGGCCCATCGCCACGGTGCCCGACGAGAACCCCGATCTGCGGCGGCTGCAGGACAGTGTGCTTGGCGCCGAGCCGGCCGGCGATGCCCTGGTCGTCCTGCACACGCCGCCGGGCGAGGCCAATGGCGCCGGCGTGGCGCTCGACCGGCTGGCCTGGCCCGACGTGGTGGGGACGATCGCGGGAGACGACACGCTGTTCCTGGCGGTTACCGACAAGGGAGCGCAGCGGAGAGTCCTGAAGGAGCTGAAGAAGCTGGGGGTGAGGGAAGATGATTGATAGAGTGTGCTTGGGGGTCATAACGGCTCCAGACATGGGAGCCGGTACAGATTAGCCGGATTCCCTCCGCGGCCTGCCCGATCTTTCGGCTCCTTCATTCTCCCAAGTTGGGCGATGAAGGTCGCCTAAAGCACAGTGGGCTGACGGGCCGGCAGTCATTGTCGCAATTCGGCCCCGTTCTGTCGCACTGCCGCCCTAGCGCCCCGCCCGAAAAGCTCTAAAGTATGGGAACCCCCGGCCCGACAATGCGGCTTCCTTTGCTGTACCTTACCGTCCCGCTCGTAATGAGAATCGAGCCGGTGACTTGAGCCTCGGTTGGTGGTGCGGTTTTACTGTCTTCCATTGACCTTCAAGGGCCAATCACGATGTCTATTAGCCTGCCTGTTCCGAACAGGTCACCGGAGCATTCTTTCAGTGCCTCTCTTCCTTGCTGTGTGCTGCTAGTCATTGCACTTCTGTGCACTGGCCAGGCGAATGCCCAGATGGCCCAACCGGTCAAGGGGCCTCCTGTACACCCGACCCCAATCAACGATTCGCCTACTGGCTTGCCACACTATCGCGCGCGGATTGGCCCTACGCCGCTTCCATCCATCCTTCAGCCTTCCAGCGGCTGGGATCCAAACCGCACGTTGAATCAACCCGGTCGCCAGTTCCATCTAGAGCCCAATCGGCACTCCGAGGTGGTCAGGGGTGCATTGATTGGTGCGGGTGCGGGAGCGTTGGTCCTCGCAACTGTCGTCGCCCTGCATCACGATAGACTGCGGGAATCAAGGCCGGGCCTGGCCATCGAAATACCTGTATCCCTGGTAGCTCCAGGGGTTATCGGCGCTCTCATCGGTACGGCCCAATCAGGACGACGCTCGCCTTCTGCAGGCCAACGAAGCAGCTCGCATGCATTGGTTGGAACGGGACTGGGGGCCGCAGCGGGTACTATCCTGGGAGCTTGGACGATGCACCGCTTCTGTAGTAACCAGTCCAGCTTCGAAGATGATCCATGCATTCGCTATGCCGCCTTCGGTGGGAACCTGGGCGCTCTTATCGGCGGCATGATGGGCTATGGGTTTGGTGGAATGCGACCAGCCAACCAGGATACACCCGGGATTACCCGCCTTCCGCGAAAGGTCTTTGCTACCGTGAGGAACGTAGAGCAGTAGGATGACGGCCGATCGCACAAGCGCCAGCTCAAGATTCTGAAGCTGATCAGCCGCCGCCCGCTCCACACTCAGGAGGAGCTCGCGGCGGCACTCTCGGCGGAGGGCTGGGACGTCACCCAGTCCTCGGTGAGCCGCGACATCGCCGCGCTGCGCCTGGTGAAGGTGGATGGCGCCAGGCGAGGCCATTCCCAGCTCAGGTCAGGGGATTCACCGCCAGCGCCGTGCAGCGGCCGCCGAAGCTCTCGGAGAGCAGCAGCACCGGTCCATCGCCGGCGCGCTCGGGTCGCAATACGACACGGCAGGGCGGCAGGGCCAGATCGGGTGAATCAGTTGTGGCCGTGGCCGGCACGATTCCCTCCAGCAACGCGAGCACGGCGGCGACCGCCTCGACTGCGCCGCTGGCCCCCAGCGCATGGCCCAGCGCAGGCTTGAGCGACGTGATAGGGCACTGCGGCAGCTGTGTGCCCAGCAGGGTCGCCAACCCGCGGCACTCGGCGGCATCGTTCAGGATGGTGCCGGTCCCATGCGTCTTGATCCAGGCCGGGAGCGCGCCACCCTGCAGAGCCGCCGATGCGGCTCGAAAGACACCGGTGCCCTCAGGGTCCGGCGCGGTGGCGCTGTAAGCTTCGGTGCTGCTGCCGAAGCCGGCCATGCGTACCAGAGGACTTGCGGCGCGCCCGCGCGCGTGCTCCGCCGACTCCAGCACCAGGGCGCCGGCTCCTTCTCCCAGGACGGTGCCACAGCGTTCCCGGTCGAAGGGTCGGCAGCGCTTCCCCGCCGGAACCAGGACTCCAGAGCTTTCGAAGGTTTCGAGGATCGCGGGATGCAGCGGGCATTCTCCGCCCCCCGCCAGCGCCACGTCCGCCTCACCCCGGGCGATGCGCTCGAATGCGTCGCCGATGGCGCAGGCGGCGGAAACGCTCCCGGCCGACAGATGCAGAACCAGGCCCCGGATTCCGTGCAGCTGCGCAAACACCGCCCCGCCCGCTCCGGTCATGAAGCGCACCAGGCGGCCGGATAGTCGGGGCGCGCCGGCACCCTGCACCAGCTGGCGCTCGTGTGCGCGCAACAGATCCGCCATCGGTCCCAGAGACGACCCCTCCAGCAGGATTGCCCCGGCACCATCAAAGGAACCCGCGGCGAGTCCCGCGCCGGCCCAGGCTTCCTCCGCCGCCGTGAGGAACATGCTGGCGGCCCGGTCGAGCCGACGATTGGCCGGCGTTCGGGGGAGGGCAGGGGCGGCAAACCCGTCGCCACCCGCCACCCGCCCCGTGCGGATCAGGTGTCGCAGCGGACCGGTTCCCACCCCGGCCGCGCTGACGGCCCCGATGCCGGTGATCCACACTTCACGCCCGCCGGTCATTGGCCCAGCTCCGCGCCGGCCAGCTCCTGGTTCAGCCTGGCGAGGGCCAGCCGGGCCAGCATTCCCGGCTGCCCCATGGCGGCCAGCAGCGGCGACGGCGCGTCGGTTTGCGGGGTGTGAATGCGGTACCAGCCGGTGGAACGGAGCAGATAGCTGCGAACCATCCCTGCCGGCACCTCCGGATCGGTGAACGTGACTCGCGCCGAGTCGCTGGTTTCGAGATCGAGGTAGCGGTCGTCCCTGTCGGCGATCAAGGGAAGAGCATCGCTGCCGTCGCCGAAGGTGGCGGTATCCGGGTGCAGCTCCCGAACCTGAAGCGCCTGCTCCGCCGAGGTATCGAGGGCCACGCGGTCCAGCAGCCAGAACCCGGGCGATGTCTCCAACCGGATCCGGACGGTATCGCCGCCGGCGGATGCGAGATCGAGAGGTATCACCTGGCGCTTGGCCAGCTCGGGCCCGGCCTCCGGCAGGAAGCCTTGCGACAGCCAGCGGTTCCCGTCCCATACGCTGACCTGCAGGAAGCCGGTCTGCGCCATGGCCGAGATGGTCTGCCTGACCAGCGCGGGATCATGATCAAGCGAATCGTACCACGCCGGAGTGGCGCGGCCGTGCAGGCTCACCATTTCTCCCATCATCATCGCGGCCCAGGTCGTGTTGCGGCCGTCTACCACCAGCCGGGCCGGGGTGCGGCCGCTTCCGCGGGAGAAGCTCAGGGTCAGCGCTTCCCGCGCATCGGTCATGCTGGCAGTATCGCGCCGGACTGCTCGCGAAGCCCAGTGCCAGCCGTCCTCCTGGGCGATTCGCGGGAGAATATCCGCTCCGGTCGCATCCACGGCCCTCACCGGCGCGATCAGGCTTCCGACCGAGTGCAGGCGGCCGGCTCCATCCGGGGCCACCGTGATTCCGGGCGCGTGATCCACCGCCAGCACGCTCAGCGCGTCGATGTGGTCCGTCTCCGGCGACTGGTTGGTGACCAGGAAGCAGAGCCCGCCCTGTTGCGGCCGGGCGTAGAGCAGGTTGTCCAGGTCGGTCCGCTGGGCACCACGGGTAATGGCGCCGCCGAACGTCCCGGAATCCAGCCGCCAGTGGGTGCCGTCCCAGGAGTAGACCAGGGGGCAGCTGAAGACGATGCTGTCGGACTGTTGCTGGACCGGTGTGGAGGAGCCGTTGTCGCTGGTCGCGACGGCAACCAGTGCTATGGCTACGGTGGCACCCAGCACGGCAAAGACGGTCTTTGCCGCATCCCCCCGCCGCACCTGCACTTCCTTGACGCTCGAGAGGGGTACGGCGAGGCTGGCGCCATGCCGGGCTGGAATGCCGGACGCGTCCCCCACAACGCCGATGATGCTATCGTTGGAGATCGTGGGATGCCTGAGGACGACCCAGGCACTCTGGGGAAGGAAGACCTTACCGACGACGGCGCCTTGGGCCCGGCCACCACCCGCGCCCCTTCCAGCGCCGTATGCCAGCTGGAACAGGCCGGCAGGTAAAGGGCAAAGACCAGCAGGGCCAGCCAGCGATGCCAGGTCGTGCCGCGCAGTTTCCGCAACATGGGACGTCTCCGCAGGAAGAGTTCTGCGGAGACGCTGCGCCACCCGGGTCAAGCCGGCGTCAAGCGGGGCCGGTGCCTCAGGGGAAAATGCCCATCTCCTGATAGGCCACGGCGATCTTGTCTATGGCGTTGATGAATGCCGCCGTGCGGAGCGACAGCCCCGCGCCGCGCCGGTGCTGGATCTCCCGGATCTGCCGGTAGGCGGTGCTCATGGTCTCCTCGAGGCCGCTGTTGACCAGGTCGATCTCATCCGCGCCCGGGCCCAGGCGCGCCAGTTCGTCTTCGGTAAACTGCCGGCCGGTCGCGCTCTCGATGGCGGCGAGAAAGCGCCGGTTGGAGGCCTCCTCGTAGCGTTTTTCCATCCGGCCGAAACGCACGTGGGAGAGGTTCTTGAGCCACTCGAAGTAGGAGACGGTCACGCCGCCGGCGTTGAGGAACATGTCGGGTACCACCAGTGCGCCCCGCTGCTGGAGGATGGCGTCGGCCTCGGCGGTGGTCGGGCCGTTGGCTCCTTCGCCGATGATCCTCGCCTTGACCGCGGGAGCGTTTTCGGCGGTGATCTGATTTTCCAGGGCGGCCGGCACGAGAATGTCGCACTCCAGCTCCAGGGCGTCGGCGGACCCGGGCAGATCGCGCGCGCCGGGGAACTCCAGGATCGACCGGGTCTCCTGCCGGTGTGCCATGACCGCGTCCAGGTCCAGCCCCCGGGGCGCGTGAATGGCGCCTTCCCGCTCCGCCACACCCACCAGGATGGCGCCCTCCTCCAGCAGGAACTTCGCGGCATGGAAGCCGACATTTCCCAGGCCCTGTACCACCACCCGCTTGCCCGCCAACCCAGTGCCGAGGCCCAGCGGTTTCATGTCTTCGGCGCTGGCGCAGACTTCGCGCAGGCCGTACATGATGCCCCGGCCGGTGGCCTCGACGCGGCCGTTGATGCCGCTCAAGGCGACCGGTTTGGCGGTCACGCAGGCCAGCGCGTTGATGTCGGCCGGCACCAGGGTGGTGTAGGTATCGGCGATCCAGGCCATCTCCTGCGGACTGGTGCCGAAATCGGGCGCCGGTACATCGGTGCCGGGGCCGATGAAGCTCTTGCGCACCAGCTCGAAGGTGTAGCGGCGGGTAATGCGTTCCAGCTCGGCGGCGGAGTACCTGCTCCGGTCGATCCGGACGGCGCCCTTGGCACCGCCGAACGGCACATCCACGATGGCGCATTTGTAGGTCATGAGCGCCGCCAGGGCCATGACCTCGTCGGCGTCCACGGCGGCGCTGAAACGGATGCCGCCTTTGGTCGGCAGCCGGTGATGGCTATGCTCGGCCCGCCAGGCGTGGATCACGTCGATCGAGCCGTCGTCGCGCTTGAGCGGGAAGGAGGTATAGTAGAGACAGTTGCAGGCCTTGATCTGGGCCAGCAGCGTCGGATCGTGGCCGGTCAGGCCGGCGGCATTGTCAAAGTTGCGGTTGACCTGCTCGAGGAAGCTGATCGCGTCCGGCATGTCGAAAATCTCACACGTAGAGGTTCAGTCGGGTTCTCAGATCCAGAGTCTTCAGTTCTCGGGGCTTAGTCCCCAGTCCTGTTGCTGCTCGTCCTCGCCGAGCCTCCCTCCGCGCGCCGAAGTGCGTCAGCTGCATCGGCTTCGGGCTCGCGTGAGCCTGGGCTCAGTCCTCAATCCTCAATCCGCAGTCCACAGTCCTGCTGCTCGTCCTCGCCGAGCCTCCCTCCGCGCGCCGAAGTGCGTCACCGGGGAAAGAGCGTCGCATGTCCCCAGGGCACATACGCGTTCATTCGCTGCTTGCGCTCGCCGGGAGGGCCGGGTATTCCCTTCGCAGAGCCCGAGCCGTCCTGCCGTCCTGCCGTCCTGCCGTCCTGCGACCGAGCGGCCTCCAATAGAAAGCCGCGAGGAAGTCCTTTAGGGCCGTCCTGCCGTCCTGCCGTCCTGCGACCGAGCGGCCTCCAATAGAAAGCCGCGAGGAAGTCCTTTAGGGCCGTCCTGCTCAGTCCTCAGTCCTCTCGTATCCCGGCCCATGCACCACCCGGCCGGGGAGCGCCCCGGTGTGTTCGCCCCGGCGGATCACCGGCACGCCGTTGACGAACACATCGCGCACTCCGGTGGCATACTGATGGGGCCGTTCAAAGGTGGCGTGATCCTGAATGGCCGCCGGATCGAACACCACAACATCGGCGTAGTTGCCCACTCGCAGGGTGCCGCGGCGCTGGATACCCAGGTTGCGGGCCGGAAGCGCCGCCAGCCGGCGGACGGCTTCCCGCAGCGGGATCACGTGCTCATCCCGGACGTAGCGTCCCAGCAGCCGGGCGAAGGTACCGTAGGTGCGGGGATGCGGGCTGGACTTGAGGAAGGCGCCCTCGGGGGCGATCGAACCGGCATCGGAGCCGAAGCTCATCCAGGGCAGCGCCACCTTCTTCCTGACGTTGTCTTCGGACATGGTAAAGAAGACGCAGCTGACCCGGCTGTCGTCCTGGATGACCAGGTCCATCGCCGTCTCCTCCGGCGAGGTGCCGCGCATGGCGGCGACCTGGGCCAGCGTCTTTCCTGTGAGGTACTTGAGTGAATCCTGCTTGAACCCCACCAGCAGGATGCCGGAGGGGCCGCCGGCATTGGAGAACGAATTGTCGTAGGCGCCGCTGCCGCGCATTTCGGCGGCCAGTTTCGCGCGGATGGCCGGGTCTTTCAGCCGGGCGATCCAGGCGTCATGGCCGCCCTCCTGCACCCAGGTGGGCATGGTGGCATCCAGCCCGGTCGAGCTGGCCGGATAGGTATACATATCGGCGGTGATCCGGAGGCCCGCCGCCCGGGCCGAGTCGATCTTTGCGATCGCGCTGTCCAGCTTGGGCCAGTTGGCCTTCCCGCTGGCCTTGAAATGGTAGACTTCGGCGCGGATGTCTCCCTCCCGCGCGATGCGGATCAGCTCGTCCAGCGCCGGCAGCAGGCCGGAGCCCTCGTTCCGCATGTGCGAGATGTACATCCCGCCGTAGCGGCCTGCTTCGCGCGCCAGGGCGATCAGCTCATCAGTGGGCGCGTAGTTGGCCGGGGCATAGATGAGCGACGAGCCGATCCCCAGCGCGCCCTGCCGCATGCCCTGGCGCACCAGGGCTTTCATGCGGTCCAGCTCCTCCGGCGTGGCGGGGCGATTTGCGTAGCCGACCTCGTGGACCCGGAGAGTGGTGGCGCCGATGAAGGAGGCGACGTTGGTCGCGACGCCGCGCGCCACCAGGGTGTCGAGGAAACCGGACAGGGTCGTCCAGGTGACATCGTACTTGAGGTCGCCCTGGAGCCGGACCATGTCCGCCTTCATCGTGTCGGTGAGCGGGCCCATGGAGCTGCCTTCGCCGAATACTTCCAGGGTGACGCCCTGCCGGAGGTCGCTCTGGGAACGGCCGTCCACCAGCAGCGGCACCCCGGCCCAGCTCAGCATGTTGATGAAGCCGGGGGCGACGGCCATGCCGCGGGCATCCAGCTCGGCGCGACCCCGGCCCGGCACATTGCCGATCGCGGCGATGCTGTCGCCCGTGATGGCGAGGTCGCCCACGAACGGCGCCCCACCCGAGCCGTCGTAGATGGTGCCGTGGCGGATGACCACGTCGTACGCCGGGGGGGCGGGCAGGGCGGGCCCGGCGAGGAGGAGGGGAAGGCAGCAGAGGAGTCCGCGCATGGGAGATAGGGATGGGGAATGGGGAATGGGGAATGGGCACCGGGAATCGGGCCGCGGGGTTAGGCTCAACCGGAGCACCCGGGTTCCTGATTCCTGGCCCCTGGTTCCTATCGGATGACGCACCATCCGCCGGGGCAGGCCACGTACAGCGCCCGCGAGGAGTCGGCGGGCTGGACCAGCCAGATATCGTGTCCCACCGGCACCTCACGGACGCCACCCTGCCGGTAGGTGACGGCATCGGTGCGGTGGACGGGGTTGAAGGCGGTCGTGGGAACGAGGCTGGCGGTCAGCCCGCTCGCGGGCGACCCCTGGATCCAGAGATACACGGTGCCGCGAACCAGTCCGAGCTGATCATCCCGCCGGCCGGACTCGATCTTTGCCAAAAGCCGGCCCTGTTCCAGCTCGGGCCAGCCCAGGAGGCGGATGCCGCTGACCGGCGCCAGCGAGAGGTCCAGGCTGCCGGAGGGGATCTGCCGCAGCTCGAGCCCGCGACTCAGGTCGAAGCGCAGGGAGCGGGCGTAGTCCGTCATCATCCCGAGCGGCACCCGGCCGGGGGGGCCGCTGAACGAGGGCGCGGCAGGCGGCTCCGTGCCCGGCGGGGGAGCGGGAAGGGGCAGGGTGTCGGCGGCGAGGCTCTCCGGCGGTATCCTCAGGGTATCGGCGGTGGAATCGGGCTCCCGGGCCGGCGCGGGTGTCCGCGCCCGCGATACGCGGCCGGTAGAATCGGGGTGGACCACCTGGATTTCGGTGGCCTTGGGCGGTTCCTGCCGGCCGGTGTACCAGAGGGCGAAGAGCAGCAGCATGCCCAGCAGCACCAGCGGCGGGAGGAGCCCGGGCCGGAGCGCGCCTTGAGTTCGGGATGACCCTGGGGAGCCCCCGGTGGGGCAGCGGGGGCCCGGCCGGCAGGAAGGCACGGGCATCTCCAGTAATGATTCCAGAGGGTGGGTGTGTATCTTATACCCGGGCCCGACCGGACGCCATGACGTCAGCACACGGGGCTGGAAGGGAGTACATGGAACGCATTCAGATGATCACCCACCGGGGCCAGCAGATCACCTCGCTGGATTTTTCCGAGGTCCGCACCACCGAGCAAGGCCTGAATGCGATCGAACAGGCCCGGCGCCTGATCCAGGCCCAGCCGGAACACTCCGTGCTGACACTAACCAACGTCCAGGACGCGCATTTCGACGCTGAGATCCTGGGCGAGCTGCGGGAGATGGTCTCGCAGAACCGGCGCTTCGTGGTGGCGGGCGCGGTAGTGGGGATGAAGGGACTGCAGCGGGTGGCGTATACGGCGATGATGCGGATCACCGGCCGGAATATCAAGGCGTTTGAAGACGCGGAAAAAGCGAAGGACTGGCTGGTGAGCGAGATGGCCAGGAAGACTTCTCAGAGTTCCTGACGGCTCCCTATGTCATGCGGCTCTCCGAGACCCGGTGCGCACCGTGTCGTCTGAGAATTCCCTGATCCGCCTCGCCATGTGGTCCGGCCCACGGAACATCTCTACCGCCCTCATGCGATCGTGGGAGAACCGGCCGGATACGTTCGTCTGCGATGAGCCGCTCTACGCCCATTACCTGACGCAGGTGGAGGTGAGCCATCCGGGGCGTGACGAAGTCATCGCCGCGCACGATATCGACTGGCCCCGGGTGACCCGGTGGCTCACCGAGTTTGTTCCGCCCGGTGCCGCCATCTTCTATCAGAAGCACATGGCGCATCATCTCCTGCCCGGAGTCGACCGCGGCTGGATTACCCGGTTGACCAACTGCTTTCTCATTCGCGACCCGGCCGGGATGCTGCCCTCGCTCACCGCCCGGATGGGCCCGCCCACCCTGCGGGACACCGGTCTGCCCCAGCAGGTGGAGATCTTCCGGGAGGTGCGGGAGCACACCGGCGCGATACCGCCGGTCATCGACTCGTCCGACATCCTGAAGAATCCACGCCGCATCCTGGGCGCACTCTGCGAGCGGCTGGGCATCGCCTTTTCCGAGTCCATGCTCAGCTGGCCGCCGGGCCGCCGCGAGACCGACGGCATCTGGGCGAAATACTGGTACCACCGGGTGGAGCAGTCCACCGGGTTCGAACCCTACCGCGAGCGCACGCTGGAGCTGTCGCCCTCCCTGCGCGGCCTCCTCGCCGAGTGCCGGCCATATTATGAGGAGATGGCGCAATACGCGCTCAGATAGCTGCGTGGTGGGTTGGCCTCCTGGAAGCGGTCGAGAGGGCCGAGGTGGTCGAGCAAGCCGAGGACTGCCACGCCGCTCCCCTGATTCCTGATTCCTGATCCCTGATTCCTGACTCCTGACTCCGGTCCCACGGATGCTCCAGACCTTCGACGCACGCAACCAGGATCTCCAGATCAACATCAATGGGAGGCTGATTCACCGGAATGAGGCGGGGATCAGCCCGTTCGACTCGGCGGTCCAGGGCGGCGACGCGGTGTGGGAGGGGCTGCGGCTCTATGACGGCCGCATCTTCCGGCTGCGCCAGCATCTCGACCGGCTGCGCCATTCGGCCCTGGCCCTGGCCTTCGAGCAGATCCCGTCGCACGAAGCGATCACGGCCGAAATCCGGAAGACTCTGGCCGCTAACGGCATGCGGGACGGGGTCCATATCCGGCTCACGCTGACGCGCGGCGTCAAGATCACCTCGGGGATGGACCCCCGGCTCAATCAGTCGGGGCCCACGCTCATCGTGCTGGCCGAGTTCAAGCCGCCGGTGTATGACCGGAGCGGCATCACGCTGGCATCCAGCTCGATCCGCCGCTTCCCGCCCGACTGCCTCGATCCGAAAATCCATCACTGCAACCTGATCCAGAGTATCCTGGCCAAGATCGAAGCCAACGCGGCCGGGGCCGACGATGCCCTGCTGCTGGATCAGCGCGGCTTCGTGGCGGAAACCAACGCCACGCACCTGTTCATCGTTTCATCCGGCCGGGTCCTGACCAGCCGGGCCGTCGCCTGCCCCGAGGGGATCACCCGGGCGGCGGTGTTGGAGCTCTGCGCGGCGAATGCGATCCCCCACGCCGAGCGCGACATCAGCCAGGCGGAGGTCTATCGGGCCGAAGAGGCGTTCTGCACCGGCACCATGGGCGAGATCGCAGCGGTGGTCCAGGTGGACGGCCGCAGGATCGGGACGGGCCAGCCGGGGCCGGTGACCCGCCGGCTGGGGGAGCTGTATGCCCGGCTGACAGCCAGCGAGGGAGAGGCCGTGGCGGAGTGAAGCGCTGGAATCCTTCATACGAGGTGACCGATGACAATCAAGGAACTGCTGCTACCGGAATTCGATCAGGAAACCGCACAGACGCGGCGGGTGCTGGAGCGGGTGCCGGAGGACCGGCTGGATTGGCAGCCCCATGACAGGTCCATGACCCTGGGCCATCTCGCCTCCCACATCGCCGAGGCCTACGACTGGGCCGGTGCCATCATGGACAATACCGAATTCGATCTCCTGGAGGCTATGGCCGAAGGATTCGAGTCCACCCGTGCCGCCAGCCGGACCGAGCTGCTGGAGCTGTTTGACCGCTGCACCACCCGGGCCCGGGCGGCGCTCGATCGCGACGATGCCGGCTATGCCGAGCCGTGGACATTCATCAAGGGCGGGCAGAAAATGATGACCCTGCCCCGGGTCGCGGCGATCCGGGCCTTCCTGCTGAATCATATCGTGCACCACCGCGGGCAGTTGACGGTGTATCTGCGGCTGAACGATGTGCCGGTGCCGGGAATGTACGGGCCGAGCGCGGATGAGCAGCGGGAGGCTGAAACCGCGGTCTGAAGACCGCTCGGCGCAACGGCAGTCTCAGGACGTTGCGCCTTCTCCCGAGTGGGGCCTGCCGGAGGCGCCAAACCGGACCGCCATCATCTCCGCCAGGATCGCCAGCGCGGTTTCGGCCGCGCCGCGGCCGCCCAGGTCCAGGCCGATGGGGCCGTGAATGCGCCCGATTTCTTCCGGGGCAAACCCCGCCTCGGCCAGGCGCCGGCGCCGGTCGGCCTGGGTCTTCTTCGATCCGATGGCGCCGATGTAGCGGGCCGGCGAGCGGAGGGCCAGGCGCAGAGCCGGCTCGTCGAACTTGGGATCGTGCGAGAGGACGCAGACGTAGGTCGCGGCGTCCAGGCCGGTGCGGGCGAAGGCCTCCTCCGGCCACGCCAGGATCAGCTCATCGGCATCGGGAAAACGCTCGCGGGTGAGAAAGACCGCGCGTCCATCGGCCACCACGGTATGAAAGCCCATGCGCCGGGCGAGGGTCACCAGCTCCGCGGCGATGTGCACGCCGCCGAAGACCACCAGCCGTGGCCGGCGGGGGAAGACCTCGAGAAAGACCTCCGCCTGATCGGTGCCGGTGCCCACCGTTGCCACGCTACTCTGCTCCGTGCCCAGGGCCCCGGCGGCGGCCGCCAGCAGGTCGGGCGCGAGGCGCCGCAGCAGCGGATCGGCGGTGGTGGCCCGGCCTTCCTCCGGCAGGAGCATAATGGACGCGCCGACGGCGGTGCCGCCCCCCACCACCGTCCCGATCACGGTACCGCCCTCGCCACCCGCCGCTAGCAGCAGCTCTTCCCGCACCGACGGCTCCAGCAGGAGCGAAATGGTGCCGCCGCAGGCCAGTCCTACCTCCCAGGCGCTTTCATTGCTGACGCCGATCCGCTCCACCCGTGGCTGGCCGCTCGCCAGGACCTCGAGGACGGCGGCGGCGGCGGCCGTTTCCACGCAGCCACCCGAGACCGACCCCGCCATGCGTCCGTCGGCGGCAACCAGGAGAGAAGCTCCCGCCGGCCTTGGAGCGGATCCCCAGACGGCCGTGACGACAGCGCGTCCGACCTCCGTTCCATCCTGTCGCAGGCGTTGGTATTCCCGAAGAACATCGCGCATGAGCGAAGACTAAGGGAGGAGCCGGGAATCAGGAATCAGGAATGGGGAATCAGGAATCAGGAATGGGGAATCAGGAGTCAGGAATGGGGGCCCTGATCCCGACTCCCGACTCCTGACTCCTTCTTCATATCCGCTTCATGCGCCGCTTACTACCTTGGCGGCATGGCGCTTCTGGAAAGCCTGCTTCGGCGCCGGTTGCTGGTGGTGACCGGGAAAGGCGGCGTGGGCAAGACCACGCTGACCGCCGCGCTGGGCCGCCTGTTTGTCCGGGAGGGGCGGCGGGTCCTGCTGATGGAGACCGACCCGCGGGAGAGCCTGCACCAGCTGGTGGAATGCCCGCCGTCAGGCGGGACGCCGGTGCAGAGCGGTCCCGGACTCTGGGTGCAGAACATCCAGCCCAGGGCGGTGCTGGAGGAACTGGTGCGGCAGAAAGTAAAGATCCGGGCCGTTGCCTCCAGGATCGTAGCGCACCCGGTCTTTCAGCACTTTACCGCGGGGGCGCCGGGCCTGAAAGAGATGGCGGTGCTGGGCCACGCCCTGCTGGTGATCCGCGGGGAAACGGGGCCTGACGTGGACCAGGTGATCCTGGATGCGCCCGCCACCGGTCATGGAATCTCTCTCCTCAGCGCTCCGGCCCTCCTGGGCGATGTGCTGGGGGACGGCCAGCTGGGCGGCATGGCCCGGGATCTCGCCCGCTTCCTGGCGGGAGAGGACTGCGGGCTGGTGCTGGGCGCTCTGGCAGAGGAGCTCCCGGTTCAGGAGGCTATCGAGCTGCTCGCCGCCGCCCGCGAACGGCTGGGGCGGAGGCCGGAGATGATCGTCCTCAACCGGATGTATCCCGCGGTTCCCGCCGGACTTCCCCCGCTCGGCGCGGCAGCACAAAGCGCGCTGCAGCTCTGGACTGCGCGCTGGAAGCTGAACCGTTCGGAACGGGCCAGGCTCGCTCGGGCCTGGCCGGGTGCGCTGCCCGCGTTGCCGCTGCTTCCCCTGCCCCCCGGACGGGATCTGGTGGATGCACTGGCCGAGCGACTCGGTACCCAGCTGGCCGGAGTGGACGCATGAGTTACGGCTCGCTCCTGCGCTATCCGCTGCTGGTTGTGGTGGGATCGGGCGGCGTGGGGAAGACCACGCTTGCCGCCGCCCTGGGCGTAGCGTCCGCCCGTTCGGGAGCCGACACGCTGGTGATGACGTTCGATCCTTCGCGCCGGCTCAAGGACACCCTGGGGGTGGGGCTCGCCGGCGCCGACCGTGAAATCCCGGTGCGTCTGCGCGCACGGGGCAGCCTGCATGCGAGCCTGCTGGATGCCGGAGCCACGTTCGACCGGCTGGTGGCCCGCTACTCGCCGGACGACGCGGCCGCCGAGCGCATCTTCACCAACCGGTTCTATCATCACCTTTCCGGCAGCCTCGCCGGCATTCTGGAGTACATGGCGGTGGAGCGCCTCTTCGAGGTGGCCGAGGCCGAGCGTTACGGCCGCATCATCCTGGACACGCCGCCCACACGCCAGGCCCTCGATTTTCTCCACGCGCCCGACCGGATCGTGCAGTTCCTCGACAGCGGCGCATGGCGCATCGCGCTGCGGCCCTGGTTCGATGCCCGGGGCCGGATCCGCGGGGGCGTGGTGGGTCGGGGGGTGGAGGCCATGCTGAACCGGCTGGTGGGGCTCGGGCTGCTGCGGGATATGGCCGAGTTCTTCCAGGCCTTCGCTCCCCTGTATCAGGGATTCCGTGAGCGCGCCGGGTCGGTACGCGACCTGCTGCGCGACCGGAGCACCGCCTTTCTGCTGGTAGCGGGACCGGGCGATGAGCGCAACGCGGACACCATGTTCTTCGCCCGCCGGCTGGTGGAGGAGGGATATCACCTGCGCGCGGTAGTCGCCAACCAGCTGCACCCGCCCCTGCCCGCCTCGGCGCTTCCAGCGGCGGTGCCGGAGGGACTGCGCCTCCTGGCGTGGCAGGGCGAGCGCGACCAGCGCGGCCTGCAACTGCTGCAGGATTTGTTACCCGACCATCCGGTGGCCGGGCTGCCGCTCCTGGCCGATCCTCCTACCGGGCTGACGGAGCTGGGCGCGCTCGGCCGGGACCTGCTGCGCCGCCTGTCGGCGACCGACCGCACGCTTCGCCCTTCCCGCTAGCCGCCTTCTCACGCGCGATTCACGCTGCCTTCATGGCGGATTGTCTAGTGTTATACCGCAGTGCGGCAACCATGCCCCGCTGCGGAAAGGATGGCGGCGGAGATGATCCGGCTGATCAAGCGGTACGGTGGGGGAAGCCGCAAGCTCTACGACACCGAAGAGAGCCGGTATATCTCGCTGGACGAGGTCCGGGAGTGGATTCGCGCCGGGCAGGAGCTCCGGGTGGTGGACAGCCAGAGCGGCGACGACGTCACATCCCAGACCCTGGCCCAGATCATCTTCGAGGGCGAGAAGCGCGGCATCTCGTTTCTCCCGGTCGAACTGTTTCACGACGTCATTCGCCGGGGAGAGAAGGCGCTGAACACCGGGGTGGAGCAGTTGCAGACGCGGGTGGGCAGCCTGATGCGCTCCTCGGTGGACCGGCTGCCGAGCGTGCGGGCGGCGCGGGGTGAAATGGAAGCGCTGCGGGAGGGGATCGCGCGGCTGGAGCAGTCGCTGGAGACGCTGGAACACACGCGGGTGGGGGAGAGTGGCAAGCCGGGCGGCCGGCGCCGCCGGCACACGGCCTCTGCGTAAGAGCGGAGGCCGTTCACGGCAGGACGAATTACCTGTAAGGAGGATGTATGCCCAGGACCAAGAAGACCACGGCAGTGCCGACGCTCCGCGGCTCGGCCCAGAACATCTGGCTGGCCGGGCTCGGCGCCTTTGCCCTGGCCGGCGAGGAAGGGAGCAAGCTGTTCCGGACGCTGGTCAAGAAGGGCCAGACGCTGGAGAAGGTGAACAAGAGTCGTCTGCAGAAGATGATCACCCGGGTGGAAGACCGGATGGACGATCTGCGGACCGACGCCGGCGGCGCGATGGACCGTCTGACGGCCCCGCTGGACAGCGGGATGACCACGGCGCTGCACCGGATCGGCGTGCCGACCCGGAAAGAGATCATGCAGCTGACCCGCCGGGTGGAGGAGCTGACCCGCACGGTCGAGCGGTCGAAGGCGAAGGGACGCCGGGCCAAGACCACGCGCCGGAAGAAAGCCGCCGCGGCGACTGCCTGACGCGGTGGAGGCGCCATGTCCCGGATAGGCCTGGCGCTGGCGGGCGGGGGTCCAGAGGGCGCCGTGTACGAGATCGGCGCCCTGTGGGCGCTCCAGGAGGCGCTGGATGGGGTCGATTTTCATCGCCTGCCGGTGTACGTGGGCGTCAGCGCCGGGTCGTTCATTGCGGCGCTCCTGGCCAACGGCCTGACCCCGGCGCAGCTGGTCCGTGCCATGGTCAAGCACGATCCCGGTGAGCACCCGTTCGATCCGGTCCGGTTCTTCACGCCGGCCTACGGTGAACTGCTCCGGCGGGGCGGCATGCTGCCCCGGCTCCTGGCCGAGGCGCTATGGAGCTATGTCCGCAACCCGCGCGACCAGCGCATAGTCGAATCGCTCACCCGCCTGGCCCGGGCGCTGCCGGTGGGCATCTTCAATAACGACCCCATTCGGGAGTATCTGGCCCGCACCTTCAGCCTCAAGGGGCGCACGGACGATTTTCGCCGGCTGGATTCCCGGCTCATCGTCATCGCCTCCGATCTGGAATCGGGGCGGCCGGTGCGGTTCGGCCACCGGGGCTGGGACGGGGTGCCCATCTCGGTGGCGGTGCAGGCCAGCACCGCGGTCCCCGGCGTCTATCCGCCGGTGGAGGTGAATGGACGTTACTGCGTCGACGGGGTGCTCCTGAAGACGCTGCACGCGTCGGTGGCCCTGGATGAAGGGGCCGACCTGCTGTTCTGCGTCAATCCGCTGGTGCCGGCCGATACCCGGGATGATGTCGAAGGGCCCGGGCTGCCGCACGGCGCCCTGGTGGAGCGGGGATTCCCCACCGTCTTCTCCCAGACCTTCCGGACCCTGATCCACTCGCGGCTAGAGGTGGGCATGGCGGCCTACGAAACACGCTACCCGCATGCCGATGTGCTGCTCTTCGAGCCGGAGCCGGACGAGTATCAGATGTTCTTCACCAACGTGTTCAGCTTCTCATCCCGCCGCCGGGTCTGCGAGCTGGCCTATGAGGCTACCCGGCGCGACCTCTGGCGCCGGCGCAGCGAGCTGGCCCCGCAGCTGGCCCGCCACGGCGTCAGCCTCCGGCTGGACGTCCTGCGCGACCGGAAACGCGACTTGTGGGCGGAGGTGGGGCTCACGCGGTCGGGCCGGCCGCTGCCGGTGACGCGGAGACTGGAGCGGGCGCTGGCTTCGGTGGAAAAAGGACTGAGAGAAAAGGACTGAGGGCCCCGGGTTTCGGCCCCTTCGGTCGCTGCGCTCCCTCAGGGTGACACTGAGCTTGGCGTCCTCAGTCCTCAGTCCTCAGTCCTCAGTCCATTTCTCTCTGTCCGGCAGCGGCCTCTCGGCGAGCCGCCAGATGAATTCTCCCCGCTTGCGCCGGGCCTCTTCCCGGCTCATGCCGCGATAGCCGTACGGCGGCCGGCGCAGGGCCCGGAAGATGGAGAGCAGGGGCCAGCCGAGCGGCAGGTAGAACCCGATCAGATCCCAGTCGCGCAGCAGGGCATGCAGCCGGTTCCGGGCCGGGGGCCGGAGCCGGTCGCGCTCGGAGCGCAGGAAGGTCGCCGGCCACGCAATGGGGAGGATGGCCCCCAGCCGGCGGCGGGCCCGCCAGAGCTCGCGCAGCAGCATCCGCAGCCGGTAGGGCCGCCGGCCGTGCAGCTGGACCAGCTGGTCCAGCTCCGCCTGCATGGCGTGGCGCACTTTCATGGCCACATGCTGCAGCGCGGCGCGATCGGGCCGGTCGAGGTCGGTCACCCCCTCGGAGGCGAGCAGCGGGGCCATGTCGAGCGTTTTCCCCGCCACGAAGATCATGTGGGCCGGCAGCGCCAGATACCACATCCAGGGAAAGATGATCGCCAGGATGCCGGCCGGCAGCGGCAGGAAGGGGACGTGGAAAACCCGCTGCATCAGCCGGTCGAGCGGCTTCAGGGTGAAGTGATACGGCATCACCCATTCGGCGTTCAGGATATAGAGCGGAATCACCGGCACGCCGTGCCGCGCGGCCAGCAGCACGAAGCTGGTGCTGAACCGCTGCAGCCGGTAACGGTTCTGGAATCCCTTCCCGATACCGGGAACCCCTTCGGGGAAGTAGATGACCCGGTCGCCGCGGGCGAGGAGACGGTCGAAATTGTCGAACGTCATGTCGACCCCGCCGCCCCGGCGCCAGAAGTTGTCCAGGCCGAAGGGCCGCATCCACCAGCGGAACGAGAGCTCCTTCTCGTAGACGGTCCGGAACTTGGCGCCCGCCCTGAGTCCGTCCAGCCGCCAGAGATACGCATCCAGGATCATCCCGTCATAGGGAAACGCGGTGCCGCTGTGGTTGGCGGCCAGGATCACCGGCCCATGGCGGGGAATGCGCTGCGCTCCCAGGAGCTGCGGCCGGAACCAGTGATCGGACGCCGGGGCCACCGCGCGTTTCACGAAGTCCCGGCAGAAGCCGGGGTCGAACGGCTCCCATTCCCGCGGCGTCGGGGTCGCCGGCGGCGGCGCGGGGAGAGTGGCCGGCTCAGCCATTGCGATGGAAGGCGAGGGGAAGGGAAGCCGCGAACAGCGCGGCCCAGAGCGGCCAGGGGCCGTGGTAGACCATCACGATGGAACCCGCCACCAGGCAGAAACCGGCCAGCAGCGTGCCCCGGATGCCGGCCAGCGGGCTCTCGGGCCGGCGGCGGGTGGTCTTCTCCAGCACCCGCAGCCCCTCCGTCACCAGCAGCGGCATCTTGACCATGGCGTCCACCAGGTCGGGAGCGCCGCGGAGCCCTTCCTGGAGGAAGCGCACCGGGCTGAACTGGTGGAGGAAGACCCGGCGCACGTGGCGGCGGGAGACTTCGGCCACGTCGAAGCCCGGCAGCAGCACGTTGCCCACCCCTTCGAAGGTGATGAGCGCCTTCACCATCAGCACCATCTCCACCGGGAAGTACATCCCGAACTCGGCGCCGCGGGTCACCGACTCGAGCACCAGTTGGCCCAGCGAGAAGGAATCGAAGCTCGCGGCCCGTTTCCAGCGGCGGGAGATTTCCGTGACCTCGCGGCGGAAGCCGCCCGGGTCGCCGCCGCGGCCCGGCTCGGCGATGGCCGCGAGGTAGCGGGCCGCGTTCTCCGCGTCCCCCATCACCAGCGAGTAGTAGTAGTAGAGCAGGGTGCGGCGGAGCTCGTCGTCGAGGCGGCCCACCATGCCCAGGTCGATGAAGCCCACCTGGGCGTCCGGCAGGACCACCAGGTTGCCCGGGTGCAGGTCGGCATGGAAGAATCCGTCCTGGTAGATCATGCGGATGATGGACGCGGCGCCCAGATCCACCAGGCGCTCCCGCTGCTCCTCCGGGAGCGCCTGCGCGGCCGGAGTGTCCGGGCGCAAGCCGTCCAGGAACTCCATGCAGAGAACGCTGGGCCCGCTGTACTCCCGGTAGATCGTGGGGAAGACCACATCCGGCATATCGCGGAAGTTGCCGGCGAAGGTCTCGGCATTGTCCGCTTCCCGGCGGAGGTTCACCTCACGCAGGGTGTAGGTGGTGAACTCGCGGATGATCCGCCGCGGCTGGTAGCGGGGAAAGAAGATCTGCAGCACCGCCCCGGCGATGCCCAGCAGCCGGGCGTCGCGCTTGAGCGTTTCCTTGATGCCCGGCTTCACGACCTTGAGGATGACGTCGTCGCCCGCCAGCGTGCGCGCGCGGTGGGCCTGCGCAATCGACGCGGAACCCAGCGGCTCGGGATCGATCCAGGAGAACATCTGCTCGGTGGGGCGCTTCAGATCCTTCTCCACCTGGGCGAGGAAGACGGGCAGCGGCACCACCGGCAGGCGGTTCAGCAGGTTCTTGAGCTCGTCGGTGACCGGCCGTGGCAGGATGTCTTCGCGCAGGCTCAGGATCTGCCCCAGCTTGATGTAGGTCGGTCCCAGCCGCTCCAGCCGCCGCCGCAGCTGTACCGGGAAGGGCGCGTCGCGCAGCTGCGGGTCGAGGAGCGGCCGTACCACCAGGGCCAGCGCCTGCTGGATGCGAAAGCGCGGCCCCCGCGCCCCGTTCTGCCGGCCGGAATCCACATGCGCCACCAGCGCGCCGGCTACCAGCCCCGCCAGATGCCGGTTGGTGACGAAGATCCGGCGGATGATCCCGGGCGGCGGCCCCACGGCAGCCAGCTCGAAGGCCGGTGGCGCGTCGGGCGCGGGAGATCCGGCGGAAACGGTGGGCAGGGGCGAAGCCATGGTCAGCGGTTCCGCCCGTATTCCTCGTGGGCGGACACCCATTCCAGGGAGGAGATGGCCCCGGCCAGCGACAGCTCGCCCGCCAGCACCACACCGGCGATGATCTCGGCCAGCTTTTTCGCCGTGCCCTTGCCGGTGCAGCCGAGAATCGCCAGGCATTCCTGCTGCGTGGCGAGGCCGGTGCCGCCGCCATGGGTGGCGACGATGAGCGAGGGCAGCGTCATGGAGAGATACAGGTCGCCGGCGGGAGTGAGTTCGCTGTAGATGATCCCGCTGGAGGCTTCGGCCACGTTGGCCACGTCCTGGCCGGTGGCGATGAACATCGCGGTAATGGCGTTGGCCGAGTGCAGCCCGTTGTTGTGGGCGCCGGACAGAAAGGCGCCGACATTGGCGACCCCGCCATGATAGGTCAGGCTCTCCGGTTCCACCCGCAGATGCTCCAGCAGCAACCGGCGGGGCACCACCACCTCGGCGGTGACGCGCTTCCCCCGGGTGCGCAGCAGGTTGACGTGCGAGGCCTTCTTGTCGGTGGCGAGGTTGGACTCCAGATAGAACCGCCGGACGCCGGCCGCGTTTTCCAGGATCCAGCTGCAGGCGGCGAAGGTCGCGCGGCCCACCATGTTCTGGCCCGCCGCGTCGCCGGTGGAGAAATTGAACCGGAGGTAGGCGAACTTGTTGGACAGGTAGACGTCGATGTAGAGCAGCTTCGCCACATGGGAGGTCGCTTCCGATTCCCGGCGGATGTCCTCCATGTGCTCGTTGATCCAGTCGCGGAAATCGCGCGCCTCGCGGGCCGAATCGAAGATGAAGACCGGTGCCCGCTGCATGCAGTCGTCGGTGACCGTGCAGGTGACGCCGCCGCAGAGATTGATGACCTTGATCCCCCGGTTGTAGGAGGCGACCAGCGTCCCTTCGCTGGTGGCCAGAGGTATGAGGAAGTCGCCCTGTGCGTGCTCGCCGTTGATGCGAATGGGGCCGGCGAAGCCGAGCGGCACCTGGGCCACGCCGGTGAAGTTCTCGATGTTGCCGTGGGTGATGCCGGGATCGAAGGAGTACCGGGTCAGGTGCTGCAGCGCGACTCCGCTGTACTCTTCCACAAAGCGCTGCCGCTGGCGGATGATGGCCGGCGTGGCGTTGTGCTGTTTGTCGCAGGGCAGCGCGGAGTGGTGCGTGGCGCACTCGGCGATCACGTCCTTGACCGCGATCTCCATGGACCCGAACGGCAGCGTCTCGAAGGTGATGCGGATCTCGTGCGGCCCCTGCGGCAGGAGGCCCCTGGCGCTGCGGAGCCGCGCCCCCTGGCGCAGCGGAAAGGCCTGGGGCCGCTGCGGGGAGATCTCCGTCGCGCGCAGTGTGTGCCCGTCGCCCAGATCGATAACCAGATCGTCCAGGGGGATGTCCAGCCCGTCCACGCGCAGACTCCGAACCCGCGTCAGCGTCACGTCGCGCAGCCGGTTCTTCAGGCTGAAATGAAACCCCTCCCCCTCATTCGCCAGGGAGCCGAAGGTGTACAGTTGTCGCAGGAGCAGGCTGGGAATCCGCATGACACGTCGCTGGGCCGGGAACGTGCCTGCATGCTAGGCGGGTGCCCCTAGAATCTTCACGAAGATGGAGGGAAGGATTCTTCATGAAGGGCAGGCCCGCGGGCCTAGGGCAGGGCTGGCAGCTCGCCTATCATCCCGGCGACCGCCTCCGGCGCCTCGATCGGGAGGGCGTGCCCCACTCCCGGCAGGATGCGCAGGGTGGCGCCGGGGAGCACCCGGACGAGGCGTTTCGAGTGGCGGGGAGTCAGCACGACGTCCTTGTCGCCCGCGCCGACGCTCGCCGGCAGGGTCAGCCGGGCGAGCCGGCGGGTGAGCGAGGGACGCCGCCCCACCGCTTCCAGCGCCTGCGTCAGTGCCTTCCGCGGCATGGCGGCGACGTCCTTCGACCAGGCGTGCGCCACGTCGGGATGGTCCTCCCGGAACGCCCGGCTGAACATCCAGCGCGCGGCCTCGGTTCCCACCCGGCTGCGGGGCAGTCCCAGCCGGATCAGGCCGATGAGGGAAATCATCTCCGCCTTGCGGAGCGCGTTCTCGCCTTCGGCGGAGGTGCCGAGCAGCACCAGGCCGCGCACCAGCCCGGGAGACTTGAGGGCCAGGTGGAGCGCGGCCATGCCCCCCATGCTGAAGCCCGCCACCAGGGCCGGTCCGGTTTCCAGCGTCTCCAGGATGGTGCGGCAGTCGCGGGCGAGGTCGCGAAGGCTCCAGCCGGCGCGGGGCACGTCGCTGTCGCCGTGGGCGCGGAGATCGGGAATGATGATGCGGTAGCCGCGGAGGTGCGGCAGCAGCCGATCGAACATGCTCCCGCGGCACCACATGCCGTGCAGCAGGAGGAGCGGCACGCCGGTGCCCTCATCTCGCACGGCCAGGGAGACGCCGTTGCTGCGGATGCGATGATCGCTCACCGGCGGGTCAGGATTCCAGCCGGAGCACCGGTGGCGTCGCGGGGGCCCACTGCTCCATCCGCTCCAGCTCCGCCGCCGGCATCAGGTGATAGGGACAGCCCAGTTCGGCCAGCAGCGCCCCCGCACCCACCGGCCCTTCGCTGCGCACGAGCTGAATATCGAGCAGGTCATGCTGATTGAGCCGGGTGACGATCTCGCGGGCAACCGCGAACCGTCCCGCCTGAGGGGCATGGATGCGGACACGGCTGTACGCCGGAGGCGAAACCGTGAGCCCCGGCCCGAAGCGGCCGGCCAGCCGCGCGGCGGCGTCGTTACCGGGGATATCGCCCGGAGCAGGCCAGACGAACCGCAGCCGGGCGGCGAGCGTGCCCTGCCGCGCCGCCCGGCTGATGGCGGCCACCTGCGACGCATCGAGCATCGTGCCCAGCGGGATCACGCCCTGCGGCAGCAGGGCGTCGTCCAGCAGGAGGGCGCCCGCCAGCGAGGCGGCGGCGGGCGAGGCGAGCCGGGCCGGTGTCCACTGGGCCGTGCGGCGGTCGGCCAGGGGCGGCATCACGATGCCGATGGACTCCACGAACCGGTCCCAGAACTCGCCGGTCAGCCGGCGGGCGGTGGGCTCCATCATCCGGGCGCCGATCCGGCCCAGCATGCCGCTCACGCCGCACTCCGCGGCCCAGTGCAGCCGGGTACGGGCGGCGCCCAGCGACTCCAGCCGGATGGCGGCGAGCACGTCCAGGCCTGAACCGGGTGCGTGGCCGCTGGCGCGCAGCTTCACTTCCGTCGGATGGATGATATCGAACAGCCGGACGTCCAGTCCGAAGCGGAAACGCAGACCGCCCAGGCCGAAGCCGGTGATGACCCGGAACCGCTCCGGGGTGAGGACGCGCACCGATTCGACCCCGGGCCCCGCGGCCGCGACCGCGCGGGGGTCGAGCACCTTGCGCCAGACATGATCCAGGGGCGCGGCGACTTCGGGCGCGCCGGAGAATGTGAGCCTCACCGCGGCTCGGATTCCAGGCGGGCGAGATCGCCGGGCAGGTTGACGCCGGGGTTTCGGCCGGGCACGTCGATCGGGTGGACGGGCACGGCGCGATCCTGCAGGAGCGCGCCGAAGCCCCGGTCGCCTTCCAGAGCACCGGCCAGGTGCCAGTACCGGCGCGGAATGAGGACCGGGTGTCCCGGGATATCCGGTTCCTGGCGGTAGCGGGGACGCCGTACCGGATCGGGGTCGTGCCGGAACGCCGCTACCAGGGTGGCAACCACGGTCTCGCGTACCCCGGGCTGGTCTCCCAGGAAAATGAGCGCCGCGTCGCGCGGGCCGGCGCGCCGGGCCAGATGGGCCAGGCCCGACCGCAGGGAACCGGCCAGACCGGCGCCGGGATCGTCGCTCGTGACCGGATCGAGGGCAACGCCCCGGACCAGCCGCGCGAGCGCTTCATTGCCCGCCGGGAGCACCGCGGCGCCCCCTGCCAGCGCGCCACTCCGGACGGCGGACCGGACGACCTCCAGGACCGGCTGGAGCAGCGGCGTTCCCCGGTAGGGGGCGAGCAGCTTGCCGCCGCCGAAGCGGCTGCCGGTTCCCGCGGCGAGTACCAGCGCCCAGACCGCCGGCGGCGAGCTGCTGGAGGAGATGCCTGCCATGCCTGAAACACTAATCGCATCTCCCCGCTGTCCGCGCGGGCGGGGGAGGCAGGCTGGTCCTTCAATCCGGCGTTGCGATCCCCGTGAGCCGCCGCAGCCGCGCCGCCGTCATGGCGTGGTTCCGCGCCCAGGCACGTGGCTCCACCTCCCCCGCCTGAGCCCGGTGCATACGATCCCGCTGTTACATTCCTCCTGACGGCTATTCCGTGGGGTGTAGCTCAATTGGCAGAGCGCCCGGCTGTTAACCGGGAGGTTGCTGGTTCGACTCCAGCCGCCCCAGTGAGGACGGCAAGACGGCCCTAAAGGACTTCCTCGCGGCTCTTATTGGAGGCCGCTCGGTCGCAGGACGGCAGGACGGCCCTAAAGGACTTCCTCGCGGCTCTTATTGGAGGCCGCTCGGTCGCAAGACGGCAGGACGGCAAGGCGGCAGGACGGAATGGCCAGGGCCGGATTACGACCGGCGACCTGCGCATCCCTGATAAGACTTGCAGCTTCGAGGGCACGCATCATGTCCCAACCCATCATTGCGTTTCTCGGTCTCGGGCGAATGGGCCGGGCCATGGCTTCGAATCTGATCCAGGACGGGTTTCCCGTCCGGGTGTGGAACCGTACCGCGCGACGGGCGCAGGAGATGGAAGGCGCGGAGCCGGCCGCGACGCCGGCGGAGGCCGCGCGCGGGGCGGATATCGCGATCACCATGCTGGCCGACGACGCCGCCGTGGGGGGAGTCACCTTCGGCGCCAACGGCCTGATCGAAGGGCTGCGGGAGGGCGGCATCCACCTGGGCATGAGCACGATTTCCGTGCGCCAGTCCCGTACTCTCGAGGAGGCGCACCGCTCGGCGAAGCAGGGCTTCGTGGCGGCGCCGGTATTCGGCCGGCCCGACGCCGCCGCCGCCCGGAAGCTCTGGATTGTTCCCGGCGGCGAGCAATCGCTGCGGGCGCAGTGCGAGCCGGTGTTTTCCGCGCTGGGCCAGGGCAGCTTCCCGATGGACAGCGCCGAGCAGGCGTCGCTGGCCAAGCTGGTGGGGAACTTTCTGATTGCCGCCACCATTGAAATGCTGGGTGAAGCGTTCGCCCTGGGCGAGAAGAGCGGCATCCCCGGCTCCCGCATGCTGGAAATGCTCTCGGGCACGCTGTTCGGCTCGCCCATCGTGAAGGGCTACGGGCCGAAGATCGCCGCCACCGAATTTCTCCCGGCCGGCTTTGCCATGCCGCTGGGGCTCAAGGACGTGACGCTGGCCATTCAGGCGGCGGACGAATTCCGCGCGCCGCTGCCGCTGGCCGGCCTGATCCGCACCCACATGGTGGAAGCCCTGGCGCGGGGCCGGGAGGAATACGACTGGAGCGGGTTCTCCACCGTGATCCGTGAGGCGGCGGGGCTGCCGCCGGTGCGGCACCAGAGTCCGCAGGCGATCGGCCTGTAGTCCACAGATGACACAGATGACAGGATGACACCGAGCTATTGCATGCTTTCCGTGGCCGCCAAGGATCCCTCCATGTGCACAAGTCCGACCCGTTTCCCCGGGAGCCGCGGGAAACTCGCGCGGTAGCGGGCTGAGCCGTAGATTGTCTGGTACCAATCTGCGCAATCAGCGTGATCTGTGGATCAAACCGCCTGGTCCGCGGACGTGATCTCAGCGCCCGTGCCACCTGTGTCATCTGTGGACCCATGAAGATCGCTCTCTTCAGCGAAGTGTACTGGCCCATGGTGAGCGGTGTGGGGGTGACCCTCACGCGGCTGCGCGACGCGCTGGCCGCGCGGGGGCACACCGTCCGGGTCTATTCCGCCAGTTACCCGCTGCCCGACGGCTCGGCCGACCGGCCCGAGGTCCACCGCAGCCCCAGCGTGCCGCTCTTTCTCTATCCCGACGTGCAGTGGGCCTTCCCCCGCTACCGCGACGTGCTCCTCGACGTGGAGGACTTCGAGCCCGATGTAGTGCACGTGGCGACGGAATTCGCGCTGGGCCTCACCGGCCTGCGGGTGGCGCGGCAGCTGGGGCTGCCGCTGGTCGCCTCCGCCCACACCGACTACGAGAAATACGCCGGCCGCTACGGCCTGGACTGGGTCATGCGCGCCGGCTGGCGCTATCTGCGCTGGTTCTACTCCCAGGCGAGCGTGGTGCTGTGCCCCTCGTCGGTCTACGAGCGGCACCTGCTGGCGCGCGGCGTGCGCCACACCGGCATCTGGACCCGCGGGGTCGATCCGGCCTGTTTCAGCCCCGCCTTCCGGCGGGAGGAATACCGGCGCCGGCTGGGGCTGGGCAGGGGCGACATGCTGGTGAGCTACGTGGGCCGGATCGCGCGGGAGAAAGACCTGCACATCCTGGCCGAGGCATGGCAGGCACTGGGCCACCGGCCCGATGCCCGGCTGGCGCTGGTAGGTCGCGGCCCCATGGAGCCGGAGTTCCAGCGGCTGGAGCTGCCCGGCGTGCACCTGACGGGCCTGTTATCGGGCCCGGAACTGTCGGCTGCCTACGCGTCGTCCGACCTGTTCGTCTTCCCATCCTCTACCGAAACGTTCGGCAATTCGCTGCTGGAAGCGATGGCCTCGGGGCTTCCCTGCGTGGCGGCAGCGGCGGGCGGAGTGGTCGAGTTTGCCCGGCACGGCGAGAACGCCTGGCTGGTGGCCCCGGGCGACGTCAAGGCGCTGGCCGGCGGCCTGGAACGCCTGCTGCACGACCGCGCCCTGCGCCAGCGCCTCTCGGCGGGCGCCCTCCGCACCGCGCAGGAACGCCGCTGGGACCGGATCTTCGACGACCTGCTGGAGCAGTACGGGCGGGCGGTGGCGGGGAGCCGGCGGCAAGCGGCGTGAACCGGTGCAGGGGTCAGGCCTGCCTGCCCCTGCACCGCGGGTCACCGTAGTACCAGATACGCCAGCGCGGCGATGACCGCCGCCATCGGCATGGTCAGGATCCAGGCCCACACGATCCGGCCCGCCACGCCCCAGCGGACGGCCGAGAGCCGGGTAGCCGATCCGACGCCGACGATGGCGCCGGTGATGGTATGGGTAGTACTGACCGGCACGCCGAAATGCGTCGCGATCAGTACCGAAATCCCGCCCGATGTTTCCGCACAGAACCCGCCGAAGGGCCGCAGTTTGGTGATCCGGGTGCCCATGGTCTTCACGATGCGCCAGCCGCCGGCCGCCGTGCCCAGCGCGATGGCCGTGTGCGCCGCCAGGATGACCCAGAGCGGGATGTGGTCGGCGGTGCGCAGGTGGAAGATGCTCAGCAGGCCGGTGGCGCCGGCGAAGTGCGCCTGGGTGGCCACCAGCAGGCCGACCACGATTCCCATGGTCTTCTGCGCGTCGTTGGCGCCGTGGCTCAGGGAGTAGAGCGCGGCCGATACCAGCTGCAGCCGGCGAAAGAGCCCTTCCACCTTCCCGGCATTGCTTCGGTGGAAGACCCAGCTCAGGCCGACATTGAGGCTGAAGCCCAGCACCAGTCCCATGAGCGGGGCCACCACGATGAAGATGATGGGCAGCACCCACCCGTTGAGCTGCAGGGCATCCAGGCCCGCCTTGGCGATGGCGGCGCCGCCCAGCCCGCCCATGAGCGCATGGGAGGACGAGGTGGGCAACCCCAGCCACCAGGTGAGCAGGTCCCAGAGAATGGCGCCGAGGAGGGCGGCGAGGATCAGGTTGGGGTCCACCACCGAGGGGTCGACGAGCCCCTTCCCCAGGGTCTTGGCCACCGCGGTGCCGACGGTGAACGCGGCGACGAAGTTGAAGAAGGCGGCCCAGAGCACCGCCACCCCGGGGCTCAGGACCCGGGTGGAGACGACGGTGGCGATGGAATTGGCGCTGTCGTGGAAGCCGTTGATGAAATCGAAGATGAGCGCGACGCCGATGATGCCAAGGACAAAGACGACGGTGCGGTCCATGGCTCAGGAGTGTTTGATGGCAATGGACTCGAGGACGTTGGACACGTCCTCCGCCACGTCCAGCGTGCGCTCCAGGTTGTCGTAGATCTCCTTCCACTTGATCACGGCGAAAGGGTCGGTGGCGCCGTCGAACAGCCGGGCGAGCCACTGGTGGTAGATCACGTCGCCCTCCTCCTCCAGTCGCTTCACTTCGATGCAGGCGTTGATCACCACCTTCGCCTTGCCGTTCTGCAGCACCTTCACCGCCACCAGCAGCTGTTGCGTGACCCGTCCGATTGCCTCCGCCAGGAGGATGACCCCCTGGGGTGCCGGGCCGGGCTGGAAGATGGAGGTCCGGCGTGCCGTCCCGTCGATGATGTCGAGCACATCGTCCAGCCGGGAGGCCAGCATGTGGATGTCTTCGCGGTCGAGCGGGGTGATGAACGTGCGGTCCAGCCGGGTGACCACCGCGTGGGTGATCTCGTCGGCCTCGTGCTCGCAGCGTTTGATGGAATCGACCAGCTGGGGGCGGCGGGTCTCGTCGGCCTGAAACATCTCCAGCAGCACCTGGGCCGCCCGGACGTTCAACTCGGCGACACTGGTGAACAACTCGAAGAAGCGCTCGTCACGAGGTAGCAGGCGCACGCCCAACTCCGAGGATCGGGACGCCGGAAGATAGACAGTGGCGCCGTTGTGACAAGAGCGGGCGGGGGGGAACGGTGAGCGGTGAGCGGTGAGCGGTGAGCGGGCCCGCGCCCGGGGCTTGAGGAGCGAGCCCGCTTACCGCTCACCGTTCACCGCTCACCGTTCACCAGCGCAATCAGGTCTTCGGGACTCCCGAGCCAGTAATCCGGCCCGCAGCCTTCCAGGTGCCGGCGGGTGAAGGGCCCCCAGAGGACGGCGGCGGTGCGGACGCCGGCGGCCCGGCCCGACTGCATGTCGTGCACGCTGTCGCCCACGAAGACGGCCGACTCGGCGGCGATGCCGCCCAGCCGCTCCAGCGCCAGGTGCACCGGCTCGGGGTGGGGCTTGGGGTTGGCGACCTCGTCGGCGCAGACCAGGATTTCGATCTCCGCGGTGAGGCCGGCCGCCTGGAGCCCCCGCTCGGCGCCGCCCCGGTTCTTGCTGGTGACCAGCGCGGTGCGGATACCGGCCGTGCGCACCGCGCGGACCATCTCGACCACGCCGGGATAGGCGCTCACCCGGCTGTCGTGATGGGTCAGGTTGTATTCCCGGTAGGTGGCGATGAGCCGGTCCATCATGGCCTGGTCGGCGGCATACTCGGCGAACTGGGCCCAGAGCGGGGTGCCGATGCCGGCCAGCCAGTGTTCGTCGGTCCGGGGCGGGAGGCCGTGGACTTCCAGCGCGTGGTGATAGCTGTCGAGGATGAGCCGGACGGAGTCGATCAGGGTGCCGTCGAGGTCGAACAGGATGGCCTGGGGGCTGGGCATGCGGTTTTCCGGGGATAGAGTTTGGCTGGAAGGTAACCGTGGAAGCTCCCCGTCCAGCTGCGCCGCGCAGGGTGGGGCGGGACACGGATGGGCGGAGCGCTACGGGGCGGCGATAGTCGAAACCGGCCGAGGCCAGATGGGAAAAGTGCCGCCGGGTAGGAACTTGAGGCCGGGGACATGGGCGAGGCACCCCAGCTGGCGGTCGACAGCGATCGGTAGCGCTGACGCGTGGGCGGCCAGCCGGTTGGGAGGCCCGCCGGCTACGTGGAGATGGAAGTGATACGAGCGACCCTGACCGGCACTATTCCGGGGGAAAGGTCAACGCTCTGAGCACCAGGGCAGGCGCCATGGGGCCTAGAACCGCTCGGCAACCCGATACGAGGGGGGCGGCCTTTCCAGGCCAACCTTACCACGACGGGATTGCGCCGCACATGCCTACTCAGTCCTTGTAGCCGTCCTGCTGCCCTCACGAAGGACCTCGGCCTCCCACGCAATTCACGGGATGTAGATTTCCGCCACGGCCTGTGTGCCATGGCTGTCCGTTGCGGTGTTGCGGAGGTAATTTTGCCTCTTCGACCAAATAACCGTTCGATTACTCGAGATGAACTGCCAGCCGTGTGCAGGCAGGTCCGGACTCATGGGGCCGCAGTCGATTGAACACTCCTCCCAATAGTAAGTATATGACGGATACCCTCCTGTGGTCGTGTCCCGAGTTGTGTAGAAAATCAATGGGCGCTGTCTCCGGGCCTCCAAGCGTGTCAGGCGCTCATGCAGCCGCTTGACGGTTACTGACACGGGGCAAGGTTCGCCAGCCGGCAATCCGCCGCAAGGGCAGTTGCCCCGTCGCGATCAGACCGTAGCCGAGCACCAGGACGGCCTCGGTGCTGGGCAGCGATCCCTGCGTTTTGACTCGCCGTCGCACCTCCTCCAGCACGCGCTCGACGATATTCGTCGTGCGCAGGCTCTTCCACTGCGCCTTCGGCAGGCGATAGAACGTGAGCAGCTCCTCGCCCGCCTCCTCCAGGCTCGCCACCACCCCCGGCAGCTCCCGGCCCCAGCGGCGGGTAAACCGCCCCCAGGCCCGCCGCGCCGCCTCCGCATCGGCGGCATACACGATGGCGTGGTAGTCGCGCTTGCCGGCCGGATAGAGCCGCTGCGGGCAGTGGGCCGCCAGGTTGCGCAGCTTATGCACCGTGCAGCGCTGCACCGCAGCCTGCGGCCAGATCTCGCTCAGCGCCCGGCGCAGACCCTTGCTGCCGTCGGTGATCACCAGCGCCGGCGCGACCAGGCCGCGCTCCACCAGCCCGCGCACGAAGTCGCCCCAGGCCGCGGCGCTCTCCGCGACGTAGAGCCGGAGATCCAGCAGCACCTTCTGCCCGTCGGGCCGCACCCCGACCGCCACCTGGACCGGGAGCGGCTCGACCCGCTTGAGCACCCGCACATGCAGGTGGATCGCATCCAGATAGAGATACTGCACCCCCAACTCCCCCAGGGGGCGCTCGCGCCACGCCTCGTAGCCCTGCCGCAGCCCCCGCACGACGCGCGAGACCGTGCTCCGCGAGGCGGGACCGTCGGCCAGCAGCGAGCGGAGCGCCCGGGCGAGCCGCCGCTGATTGCCGCCCCCGCAGTAGAAGCCGACCAGCGCCGCATCCACCGCCCGGGCTCGGCGCGCGTACCGCGGCAGCAGCCCGCTCTGCCATTCCCGCAGCTCGGCGCCCGCCTGCACCCGCCCTCGCGGGATGGCGAGATCCACGGGGCCCAGGCTGGTCGTCACCCGCCGCCGCCGGGTGCCGTGCCGATATCCCTGCCGGGCGGCGGTCCGCTCATGCCGGCCGCTGCCCAAGACGGCCGCCAATTCCTCGTGCAACATGCGCTCAATCCAGCGCCGCGCTTCGCCGCGCAGGGCCGCCGTCAGCGGGTCCGCCCCGACCAGTGCTTCCCACCCCTGCTCCGTGGCCGTAACTTCTCTCATGGCGTATGCCTCCGGGTTAGATCCGCACTTCGGCGGATCGGGGTTCGATCATCCCGGAAGCATACGCCATTTCAATTTTCTACACGAATCGGGACGGCACCCCAAACGCCCCGTTGTAGCCGTACTGAACCACCGGTTGGATGATGTAGGATCCATTCTCTAAGCCCGGGAAGCTATAATAAGTCTGGGTGCCGGAATACGAGCCCGCTGGCGCTGGTGGTACGCGCCAGCCAGCGTTCAGCTGATGGAAGGTGTGGCCGGACGCCAGCGCGTAGTACGCGTATTCCATCCAGCCATTGTTGACTGGAAACATGGGGCTGTTGGATCCACCGTTATTGGGTACGTTCGGACGCGGGGGATGCGAACAGGCTGGAACTTGAAAAGTGGTGCCACTACGGGGCGTGACGAGGCCGCTAGTGCTCACATGCGCGCCATTTGGAATCTCGTGCACGCACGACCGATCATACCAGCCCGCTGGAGTAGCCACCGAGTCGCTTTGACGACCCACTGCCAAATCGGGCTGATCGCGTGATGAGTTCGGCGACACTGTCCCTTGATCACACGCCGCGAGAGCGACAAGCGAGCACACGAGCAATGCTGCTCCCATTTTATCACGCATGGCGACTGGACTCCTTTCATTGAAGGCACAACCACGCTGGATATCCGGCATGTGCAAGCACGCGGCATAAGCCGGAAGAGAAGTTCCTCACGACTTGCACGCGCCCGGTTTGGTGAGAGATGCGCTGAATGGTGGCGTACTCGGGAAGGTGACGGCCCAGCCATCGGCTATCCCGGGCACGAAAGTGGGGGTCTCCCCCACACTCGCAAAGTCTACGCCGTCAAAGGGCGGAATGCCTTGATTAGTACTGTCAACTTGACCTGCACTCCCACCGCCGTGATACACCAGGCTGTCAACCGCAATCAAGTAAATCCCGTCCGCATCGCCGGGGGTCCAGGTCACGATAGTGGTGTCAATCTGGCCTGTAGTGTCCGGACCAATGATGCTTAAGGGCCAGGACGCTGGAAAGAGAAGGCACGTTTGCCCCGGTGGGGCTTCACCGAGAATACGGAGCCCGTCGGGCGTCTGCGGGACAGGAAACTTCCAGACGTACGCCCGGATTTCAAGAGTGGCACAGCGCCCGGACGCGCATGTGGCATTCGTCACGAGTACTGTCGGAGGGCTACCGCTGGGACTGGCAGCATCGCCGCACGCCGCCGCGCTCAGCAGCAATGCGCACCCGACCACAAATCGTCGCCTCACATGACCTCTCTTCATCAGCTGGAAGCTATGGCGTTAGCGCAATCGCCACCACAGTCCAAACGATCGAATCAGGTGCCTCTCTTGAGGCGACATACGCTACGGCTTAGCCTAGCCGCAGTCAATGGGACGATTGTCGGTATCACGCACTGCAGCAAACTGCTCTTGCGACAATTGATGGCGCGTCCCAGAATGAGGAGAGAGAGTATGCGTCACCTAGCGCACCCTTGATGACGTGTTAACAGACCCGCCCGTTACCATCGCGTCACGTCAGAGCTATTTCCTTTCCCGGCGCTTCCAGGGAACCACGGCATAGCCGATGTGCCCCACGGGGGGAGGGCTTCGGTCCCCGGCTGCCAGCGCATGGCGATGGTGCCGCAGAACTCGCCATCCCACATCCAGCGGTGGAAGCCGGGGAGCCGGGGCACCACACTGCCGTCGGCAGGCGAATGGCGGGGCCGCGGGCCTCCAGATCCGTCTGCCCCGCGAGAAATCGGTCCGGATCGGTCGCGATCTCCGCCAGCTGCTCCTGCGCCACCTCGGGGCTGGTATTGTCGGGCGACCAGCCGCGGCGCAGCGCGTCGGTGTAGCCGGCAAGATACTCCGAGCCCGGGTGTACCAGCCGCGTCATGGCTGGAATTGGCCTGGCGCCGGAGCGGGTGTCAAGGCGGGCACGCCAAGGCCGAAGGGCCCACTCAAACGAGGAGAGGCGGCGAGGTCTTCCGGGCTCGAAAGATGAGCACGCCGGTGAGGACGACCTGCAGCGCGCCACTGGAATCCGGCCCGTCCGGCAGCCGCCGGAGACGGCGGGGGAAATCCCGCGGCCCGGCCCGCAGCAGCTCTGACACGAGCATCGCTTCCCCCGCCGTATGTCCCCGCCGGGCGAAGGCCATGCCACGTTCGGCCAATGCCAGCAGGCGCGCATCCCGCCGCCGTGCCGCCCGGACGGCCAACCGGTGCAAGCGCCGCAACAGACGCCGCGCTTCCGTGCCGGGCCTGGGGGGTTGCCAGCGGCAAGCCTGCTGCAGTCGAAGCCGTTCGCGCACAAAAGACGCAACCAGCGCCAGGGCGCGCTCCTGCTCCACACTGGTGGGGGCCCGGCCCGGCAATCGCATGGCACTCTCCAGCCAGCGCTCGATCAGCGCCGGATTTTCCGACCATGCCTTCTCGTGGTCGGGGCGCGCCGCAACAACGGCGAGGGGCGGTCCGGGAGCGTCCTCTATCCGCAGTCCCAGAAGCACGCCCGCATGATCTCCCTCCACCACCGACACGAGCGGTGCATTGCCGACGGTGCCCCCGGGCCAGCGAGCGGCGAGGTCGTCTCGCCAGCGCCAGCACCGGCTGCCCTCCGGGCCGAGTCCCGCCCGGGCGGGGAGACTGCGCTTTCGGGCGATCAGCTGGCTCTGTCGCAGCCGCTGCTCCAGCGCAGGCGGCGGCTGGAAAGTGATCACTTCGACCTCCGCGTGGGCCGATCCCAGTCGCAGCGCCCGACCGTCCCGCTGGTCGAGCCGTACGGCGGTCCATGGCAGATCATAATGAATCACCCTGCGGGCCCGCTGCAGATTCAGTCCTTCCGCGGCGACGTCGGTGGCCACCAGCGTGGTGGGGCCCAGGTCGAGGCGCAGACGGGAGGCCTCGGGGCGGAACCACCGGAGTACGCTCTCGCGGGCAACCGGTAGCCGTCCAATCCCGGAGCGGACACCGGTGCACCATGCCAGCCGTGCGGAAGGGAGATGCTGCCGAAGGTAGTGAACCGTTTCCCGCGCGACCGTAAAGATCAGCGTCGGCTCCGCCGGATGGAGCAACCGCGTGAGCAGCGCGCTCTTGGTGTCACCCACCGCACGGGACCGGGCCGCCTCCGATACCAGGCGGTCGAGCAGAGGGAGGTCGTCCAGGACGAGGTCGCTTCCCTCCTGGGGCTCGCCCATCAGCGGCCACAGGACCAACTGGGCCGGGTCGAGGCCGGTGATCCGGCGAATCCAGGTGCGGGCTGCGGGCCGGGAACCGTTGGAGGCGTCCCGGCAATGCATCAGGAGTGTCCGATAGCGCGACAGCACCCCGCAGAGCGCCGCCGGGCTCGATGCCGCGGCGCGCCAGAAGACCCCGCGCAGCAGCCGCGATACGGCGGGTGACTCCGAGAGGCGGAGCTGATCGAGCAACGCCAGGGTCCGGTGAAGGCCGGCGTCGTCCGGGACAACGATCGCCTGCTCGCTGCGTGAGGGTGCGCCCGTCTCGCGCGGCCGCTCCAGGATGAGGGCACCGAGCGCCGGGTGCGAGGCCTCGCACTCGAGCAGTTCGCGCAGGGAGCGCACACCGAGCGCTGCGAGTGCGTCGTCGCGGATACCGAGCAGCAGTTGAGACGAGAGGTCGCGGGTGCGATTGACGACCGGGGTGGCCGAGAGGAGCAGCGTCCGGCGGCCCACCAGCCACGGAGCGAGGGTGTGATAACGCCGCGTGGCGGGATTCCGGAAATGATGACTCTCGTCTACGACAACCAGCGACGGATCGCCGGGCGGGAGCTGTCCGCGACTGAGACGCTCGTGCGACCAGAGCTGCACGGGAATGCCCAGCCTCCGGGACAATCGCTCCCACTGGGGCAGGAGCACCGAGGGTACCAGCACCGCGACCGGCCGGCGGCCCCGCTCCGACCGCGCCACCGCGAGCGCAATGTAGGACTTCCCGGAGCCGACCGGGTCGGCGAGCAGGGCGCCACCGAAGCGGCGCAGCATGGGTATCAGCGCTGACCAGGTCGCCTGCTGGCCCGGCTGCAGCCAGGCCGGCGCCTCTGCCCGGTGCCGTTCCCGGGCGCAGGTGGCCACGAGGGTTCTTGCTACCGCGTCGCTGGCCGCCGGTTGCAGCGACGGCAGAATGGTGCGCGCCGGTTCGCGGACGGTCGTCAGCGCTTCAGCGGGAACGACGGGTGCGCGCGTCGTCCACCCGTGCCAGCGCCCGGCGCTCGCCGGCAGACAGCTCGAGATATTCAGCGGCCTCATCATCCAGAGTCTTCTGATCGAGAGTCTCGGGAGCGGCGTCGCGGGCCAGCCGCTCCAGGCGTCCTTCAGCCAGCACCGCGGCCGGCAGCGGCACGCCGCCGACGGCCCGGGCGTTGAACCGGGCATAGGCGCCCCGGGCCCGGTCTGCCGTCAGGCGGGCCAGCGCACGGATCCAGGTGCAGTTGAGCCAGGCCGCAAGGCCCAGCGCCGCGCGGTCGTCCGGAAGGACAACCACGTAACAGGTGTTGAGCGGAATGAGGTCGCCGGCTGCCGGGGCAAGCAGCGGCGCCGCCATCAGCTGCCGCGCCAGATCGGCCCAGACGACCCGGCAGGACGCGGTGGCAGGGCCGGTGCGGAAGAGGCGCCAGGGCGGCGCCCGGCGGTAGTCGGCCCGCCGGCCCAGCAGGTGAAAGCGTTCCTCCAGCCAGGCGGCCGCTCGCGGGGGAAGCCGCTCCAGGGGCTCGCCGTCCGGCCCGTGCGTCCAGAGAAGGCGGCGGCGCGGGCTCACCCGGCAGGGCCGCACGTCGCGCCCGCGAACGGCCCAGCGGAACAACTCTGACTCGATCGACGCCGGAGGATCGAGAAACACGCTATTGGCTCCTGTTTTCACACCCAGATGAACGGAGTAGCTGCCGGCGAGCGTGCCGTAGCGATCCCGCAGGCGGTGTACCATGGCATGGAGCGAGGGAAGCAATATCCAGGGACCAGCGGAGAGCCGATGCAGCGGCACGGACGGAGACGTCCCCCGCAGTGAGGTGCAGACCTGCGCTGGTTTCTCCGGCGGACCCTTGGCTGTAATCACCGCCATGGGATATACCGAGGCCTCGAAGCCGGTCGCGTCCGCCGAGAGGTCGGCGACGGTATGGATGGTGGTTTCTCTGACCAGCGCGGCGCGAGCCCGGTTCCCGTACCCTGCCGTCGCGAGCTTGGCCGGGAGAAGAACCCCCACCACTCCTTCAGGGCCGGCCAGCTCGACCGCCCGCTCCAGAAATGCCACCGCGAGATCGGGCAGGTGCCGGTACCCGGCGGTCCCGGGTCCCGCGCGCCACCAGCGGTATCGCCGCATGAGGTAATCCCGGGTTGCCGGTTTCAGGTGCTCGGAGCGGACCCAGGGCGGATTGCCGATGACGAGATCGAATCCTCCGCGCCGGGCAAAGACATCCGGGAAATGGCTCTGATAGTGAAACCAGGGAACTTCCCCGTCGCGATCGAGCCGGCGGCGCGCCGCCGACAGCCCCCGCCGCTGAGCGCGCAGCAGATGGAGATGCTGCCGTTCATCGTGGTTGAGGCCGCGCCGCGTGCCGAAGAGGTCGGGACCGCGAGCCACTGCCAGAATCTCCGAGATCTCCCGGGCCAGCTCATGCTCCGCCATGCCCAGGCAGGCGCGCGCCGCGGCCGCCTCAGCCTGGCGCAGGGCCCGGGCGGACGCGGCCTTGCCGCTTCCCGGCGTGACGACCACCGCGTGACGCAGCCGGGCCACCTCGAGAGCCGCGGCGCGGGCCGATCCGGGCAGCCGCCCGGCCAGGGCGAAGGGATCGGTCAGGCTGTCGCCCTGACGGATGAGGCAATCGAGGTTGGGCAGCGGCGCGATGGTGGTGGGATCGTCTTCCGGTTCCTCGGCAATGACGGCGAGCCAGAGGCGCAGTTCGGCCAGTCGTACCGCCGTGGGGTTCAGGTCGACACCGAAAAGGTTCTGTTCCAGAATCCGGCGGCGGCGCGCCGGCCGGCCGGGGATTTCCGAGCGGCGGAGATGGTCCAGCCGTTCCATCGCTCCCAGGAGGAACGCGCCGCTTCCCACCGCAGGGTCGAGCACGGCCAGGCCGGGCCAGATCGGCAGGAGCGCGGGGTCGGCGTCGGCCAGCATGCGCTCGGCGACTGCGGAACTCACGCCGAGTCGGCGCTCCACCAGCGCCTGCAAGGCGCGGTGAACGATGCCGTCGACCAGCGCGGGCGGCGTATAGAATGTCCCGCTGGCATGGCGTTCGTCCGGGGCCATCAGCCCTTCGAATACCCGGCCCAGCATGTCGGGTGCAATGCGGCCTTCCCGTTGCGACTCGTCGGCGGTGAAGTGGTAGCGCTCGAATAGCCGGTCGAATGTTTCCCGCCAGCAGGTATTGGGGATACTGCCCCGCCAGCGGCGTTCCAGCGGATGTGGCTCGAAGAGGCCGCCATTGAGGAATGGAATGCGCCCGAACCGCCTGATCCCCGCGCTTCGCTGATGGCTGGGGCAGTTCAGGGTGCCAAAGAAGAGCGGCGCAAGGAACTGGCGATGAACATGCCCGCCACGGCTGAGGCAGTGGTCGAGCTCCTGGGCCAGGAACTGCCGGCGGCCGTCGAGCCAGCCACGTGCCTGCACGAAATAGAGAAACAGGACCCGGGTGAGCTGGAGCAGCGCAAGCGGCAGCCGGGTGCCTGCCGCCACCCGTCCCGTCAGCGCGCCCGCCATGGTGTCCAGTGCTGCCCGGAAATCGCGGAAGAAGGCGCGGGTGAGGTCGGAGCAATCGAGGCAGCCGGCAATCAGGGCGGCCAGCGCCAGCGGGTTTGCTGCCCCGATGCAGGTATCCTGCATCCTCCTGAGGGCGAGCAGGGACGCAGGCTCGGGCTGCTGGAGATCGAGCACGACGAGCGGCCGGTCGCCAAACGAGACCGATACCGTCAGGCGGCCATCGTCGTGGTAGAGCAGCAGGCCGGCGGATTCTCCCCGCCGTTGCAGCCACAGGGTAATGCGCCGGGCCAGCCGCGGGTCGCGGGCCCGGAGCGCGGCCCAGCGGAATCCCGCGTGCTGCCCCACCAGCGCAGCTTCGCGGATGCCGGGCATTCCGGCGGAGCCGGGGAGCCATGCCTCCACCGGCAGCGGCTCCCAGAGCGGCTCGAATCCCAGCCCGGCCACCAGCGCGGGGAGATCGCACAGCGACCGAATCTGCCTCAGTTGTGCCTCCAGCCGCATGCGGGATCCCCGGAAAGTGGGGAGTCAGCATAGCGACCAGGTGGCTCTGGTCCGGTACCATTCAAGCGCATGGAGGAGCACCGTATCGCCCTTGCCCGCGCCCTTGGCCGAGACTGCCTCCATGTGTTGGAGCCCCAGTACCCGGTCCTCAGCGCTTGCCGCCGGCCGACGCCGTGGCTCCCTCCGCGGCCTGACGGTGCGCGCCCCGATGAGAGATCCCCATCCACCTGTGGGCGCCCCGACGCCCGCTCTGGGACCCATCGGCGTCGGCCGGCGGCCGGCCTAGCTTCCGGCTCACCGCTCACCGCTCACCGCTCACCGCCCTGGCTCCCTACGCGCGCTCCGGCAGCCATCGGCTTCGGGCGTCCGGCTCCGGTCCCTTTTTGTCTTCCCGCCTTCCCGCCTTCCCGCCCTTCCCCATCCCGGTCCCCGGGCTAGATTAGGGCGGCCCACCCCCGCGGGCTCCTCACACATTCAAACATGGCTCCAGGCAGAGACAGACCCCGCCTGCTGACACCCTTCACGATTGCCGCGGTCTATGCAGTCGCGGGCTGCGCCTGGATTTTCTTTTCCGACCAGCTGCTGCTGCACGTCGGGCGCATGTCGCTGGAGCAGCTGAGCCGCATCCAGACCGTCAAGGGACTGGGCTACGTGCTGGCCACCTCGCTCCTGCTCTACCTGCTGGTGGCCGGGGCGCTGCGGCGGGTGGAGCGATCGCGCCGGGCCCTGGAGACGAGCGAGGCCCGCTACCGCCAGATGTTCGAAGGCACCGCCGCCATCGTATTCATCCTGGACAGCGAGACCGGCACGCTGCTGGAGGCCAACCCCGCGGCGTCGGCCTTCTACGGCCGCCCGCACCGGGACCTGGTGGGCAGCAACATCACCAGCATCAACCGGCGCAACCTGGAGCTGGTCCGGGAAGACATGCGGGCGGCGCGGGCGGGGTCGCAGAGGGTGTTCCAGTCCCGCCACTGCGTGGCCGACGGCAGCGTGCGGGATGTGGAGGTACACTCCACGCCCATTGATTTCGGGGGGCGGCCCGCGCTCTACGTCATCATCCACGACGTGACCCAGCGCCGGGAAGCCGAGCGGCGGCTGGAGGACTCGGAGCGGCGCTACCGCCGCCTGATGGAGGAGGCCAGCGACGCCATCATCCTGCTGACCACGCAGGGGGTGATCCTGCAGGTCAACGCCCAGGCGTGCCGCCTGCTGGAGCGCGATCGGGAGGACCTGGTGGGCCGCTCCGCGGCGGAGCTGATCGCGCCCGACGATCTCGAGCGGCTACCCCTGACGCTGGACCAGATCCGCGGGGACGACCGGCGGCTGGTGGAGCGGGTGCTGCTCCGGCCCGACGGCAGCCAGGTCACGGCCGAGATCAACTCCACCCTGGCAGAAGACGGGGTAGTCCAGAGCATCCTGCGCGACATCACCGAGCGGCGCCGGCTGGAAAGCGAGCTGCGGGCGGCGCAGCGGATGGAGGCGGTGGGGCAGCTCACCGCCGGCATCGCGCATGACTTCAACAACCTGCTCACGGTAGTCCTGGCCGACGCCGACCTGCTGGCCCAGGGCATGAGCCAGTCCGATCCGGAGCTGCAGCGGATTGTGGACGATCTCAAGACCTCGGCCCGGCGCGGCTCCAGCATGATCCGCAAGCTCCTCAGCTTCAGCCGCCACAGCAAGCTCGCCCCGGTGCCGCTGGATCTGGGGCGGGTGGTGGAGAACCTGGGGGACACGCTCCGGCGCCTGCTGCCCGAGAACCTCACGATCGAGATTGTGGACGAGTGCCGCGGGCGGGCCGTCCTGGCCGATCCCGGTGCCGTAGAGCAGATCCTGCTCAACCTGGCGACCAACGCCCGGGACGCCATGCCCGGGGGCGGGACCCTGCGGATCCGCGCCGCCGTGGAGGCGCTGGTTCCCTCACCCGAGCGGCCCTACCGGGAGCCGGGTATGTACGGCTGCCTGCACGTGCGCGATACCGGGGAGGGCATGGACCCGGCGGTGCTGGCGCGCGCCTTCGAGCCCTTTTTCACCACCAAGCCGCCGACGGAAGGAAGCGGCCTGGGCCTGTCGATGATCTACGGGCTGGCCAAGCAGCACCGGGGCTACGTGGAGATGGAGAGCGTCCCGGGAAGCGGAACGTCGGTGGCGGTGTACTTCCCGCTGGCCGGGCATGCCGCCCACCCGGGGAGCACCGGGGCGCCGCTCTCCACCGGGGAAGTGCAGGGCAAGGGAGAGACCCTGCTGCTGGTGGAGGATGAGCCGGCCCTGCGCCGCGCGGGCGAGCGCATTCTCCGCCGGCTGGGCTACCAGGTGGTCACCGCGGGCGACGGTCAGGAGGCGCTGCGGATCATCCAGAGCGGTGAGCCGCGGCTGAACCTGGTCATCTCCGATGTGGTGATGCCCAGGCTCAGCGGGTGGCAGTTGTACGAGGAAGTGAAGAAGGCGGGGCTGCGGCTGCCGTTTCTCTTTACCAGCGGCTACGCACCCGGCCAGGGGGACCTGGGCCAGTTCCCCGAGTGGGCGTCCCTGCCGTTCATCCAGAAGCCCTGGACCTGGGACGAGCTGGCCGGCCGGGTGCGTGAAGTGCTCAGTAGTGCGCCATGATCATGAGGGACAGCTCGTCCAGCGGGCGGTGCTCCGGCAGCACATTGCCCGCCTCGTCGAACCGGATATTCATGGCGCACAACTCCTCCAGCGCCGTGCTTTCCTCCGCCCGGAGCGTCAGGATATAGGGCTCACGCCCGTGCCTGATGGTGTCCAGACGCTCGGTCAGCCAGTCGGGCTTGTCCGCGGCACGATCGAGCGCGTCGACCATGTCTCTGGTGAGCGTCAACTGCATTGTTGTCTCCTGAAACGGCCTTTCGCAAGGTCTCCCCATCGGCGTGCGATGGCAAGTCCGGGATCAGGAGGACCGGGAGAGGAATCGGGAATCGGGAATCGGGAATCGGGAATGAGGCCGGGCCCCTGCTCCCTGATTCCCGGTTCCTGATCCCTCTCCTCACGCTTCTCCGAGCCGGTACACCCGCCCTTTCCACTCCACCCTGCGCGCGCCGCGCCAGGTGGAGCGGCCCACGATGTAGAGCGTCAGCAGGGCGCCCAGCGGATAGGCCAGGCCGTAGACGGTGGGAATACCCATGCCCCGGCTGAAAGCCATCCAGAACAGGGTGCAGAGCAGGGTGGCGGCGAAAGCGGGCAGGGTGAGCGACGGAAGAATCCCCAGGATTCCCAGCAGCAGCAGGAGCGGGGGGAGCAGCCAGAAGAGCATCATGGCGCCCAGCACCACCGGCACCAGGGCCCGCCGGGCCGGCTCATCGGGGAACGAGGCCCGGCCGCCGAGATAGACGTTCTTGGACCAGCCCTCGACCAGGTGCCGCAGGCCCTGGTACATCCGGGTTTCCATCAGCGTTTCGGCAAAGGCGAAGTACACCTTGAGCCCGCGGCGCAGGAAGATCTGCGCCAGGGCCAGGTCTTCCGCCACTTCGCCCTTGACCGCCGCATGGGTGCCGGCCCGTTCGTAGGCGCTTCGCGGGGTCAGGATGAACTGCCCGTTGGCGATGACGTCGCGGGCTTCGGTGGCGCGGTTCACCCGGGCCGGATGGTAGCGCAGCGCCAGCAGCGAAACCACCTGCGGCATGATGGCACGCTCCCAGAACGACACGCAGCGCTGCCGCGGGGCCACGGTGAGCAGGGCGGCGTCCTCCCGCTCCAGGGCGCCCACCGCGCGGCAGAGCAGCTCCGGGCTGTGGCGGGTGTCGGCATCGGTAAAGAGCAGCAGCTCGCCGCGGGCCTCGAGGTAGCCCTGGAAGCAGGCCCACGGCTTGCCGAACCAGCCGGGCGGCAGCTCCGTCCCGCTGATGAGCCGGACCCGCGAGTCCACCTGGGCGAACCGGCGCACGATGCCGGCGGTTTCGTCGCTGGAACGGTCGTCCACCACCAGGATTTCCAGGGGCTCGTACTGGCCGCCCAGGACCGATGCGATGACCGTGCCGATGCCGGCGGCCTCATTGCGGGCGGGAATGATCACGCTCACCAGCCGGCCCCGCACCCGGGGCGCCCGGGCGATGTCGGGCTCCCGCCGGGCCAGCCGGAGGAAGACCACAAAGGGCGCCGTCCAGGGGAGGGCCCAGAGCAGCGGGGTGAGGTGATGGTACGCCATGGTGGTTGGCGCCGGACGACAGGTCGGGCGGGAAGGCGGGGCCTAGGCGGCCGGGCTCTTCCCGTTGGGCCGGGTAGCGGCGGCGAGCTCCTCTTCAAGGTTGTCGAGCTGGCGGCTGATCTCGGCGGCATCCAGCTCGGTATCGGGCCGGGGCACGCCGTTCTGCACGAACAGCGTGGCGATCAGGGCGTCGGTGTAGCCCACGACCGCGGTGGAGACGCCTTTGTCGACCACCCGGTTCAGCCGCAACATGGTTGCCATGCCCTGACGGGCCCGCATGGCGGCCAGCACCGGCGACAGATGCCGGATCAGGACCTCGCGCAGGTACTGGATTTCCTCGACCACTTCGCCGGCCGCCAGGCCCCGCGCCGCCGCCATGCGGCCGTACTGCTCGCAGGCCGAATACCAGACCGGCTTGACCTCGCGCCGCATGGGGCCGACCATTTCGGTCAGCGCTTCGATCAGGAGCCGGAGTTCCCGCTCGGTCAGGGCGCGGGGGAAGGCCGGGGCCGCGGTGAGCCGGTCGCCCAGCCAGTTGGCCCACTGGGTGACCATGGGCTCCCGTTGCTCGGCCATGGCCCGGCCGACGGCCAGCAGGGCAGGGTGATAGGCGCGCAGATCGGCACTCCGTCGCAGGAAAGGGACCCGAAATGTAGGAGACTGCTCCGATGGGGTCAAAGCTGCCGTCCGTCCGTCCCCCGAAACTCGGTCCGGGGGCTCGAATCGCGCTGATTGCTCCGGCTGGTCCATTGCTCGAGCTCGATGATCTGGTTCGGGGCCGGGAACTGTGCCAGGCCCTGGGTTGGGAGCCGCGGCCGGCGCCGCACGCCGGCCGCCACTACGGATATCTCGCTGGCACCGACGCCGAGCGGCTGGAAGATCTCAATGCCGCGCTGTGCGACCCGGCCATCGACGCGGTCTGGTGCCTCCGCGGGGGCTACGGGGTGACCCGACTTCTGGATCAAGTCGACTTTGACGCGGTCGCCCGCCGGCCGCGGCCGCTCATCGGGTATTCTGACATTACCGCTCTCCTGAATGCCGTGACCCGCGCTACCGGCGTGGTGACCTTTCACGGGCCGGTGGCCCGGCACAGTCTCTCCAGCTTCAGCCGCCGGCATCTTGAACGGGTGCTCACTCAGGCGAACCCGCCCGGCCGGTTGGGACGGGTCGCGCCGCCCGCGGAAGTCCTGGTGCCGGACCGGGACAGAATCGTGACCCTGCGCTCCGGCGTCGCCGAAGGCCCGCTGGTTGGTGGCAATCTTAGCCTGATGCAGTGTCTGGTCGGCACCCGGCATTTTCCCGACACCCGGGGCGCCATCCTCTTTCTGGAGGATGTCGGAGAGGATCTGTACCGGCTGGACCGGATGCTTTCGCATCTGCGCATGGCGGGTCATCTCCAGGGGCTGGCGGGCGCGGCCCTGGGGCGGTTCACCGAAATGCACCGGGCCAGCGACGACGGCGCCCTGGGGCTGGGGGAGGTGCTGGGGACCTATTTCGGCCCGCTCAATATCCCGGTGGCGTACGGCTTTCCCATCGGGCATGTCGACGACCAGTGGACGCTGCCGGTCGGCGGGCGGGCGCGGCTGGATGCGGAGAACGGAGAGATGGACCTGGTGGAGGCGGCGGTGGCCTGAGCCCCCGCCGGCCCGGGCGGGGGCAGGTGTTCATTTCGATACTGGGCAGCTGCTGCTTCCCGATGCCGTGCAGGACGGGTCGTCGAGGTTGAAAACGAGTAGCAAGGTCCTGCATTAACTTGCGACCCATGGCTACTCCCCACCTCACCCGCCACCGCCTTGCCGGCGCGCTGGGAGCGATTCTGGTCGATGTCCGCACCGGAGACCGGGCCGCTTCCCGTCCGGCAGTCCTGGTGGTCCACGGCTTCAAGGGCTTCAAGGATTGGGGCATGTTCCCGCCCTTCTGCGAACGGCTGGCGCGCGCGGGGTTCACCGCCGTCAGTTGCAACCTGAGCGGCAGCGGAGTGGACGACTCGGGCGAATTCGTCTGGCCCGAACGCTTCGGCCGGAACACCTACAGCCACGAGCTGCACGACATCCTCGCGGTGGTGGACGCGATCACCGGCGGCAGGCTCGGCTTCCCCGCCGCGGTGTCGCTCGGGCTGGTGGGACACTCCCGCGGCGGCGGCATGGCGATCCTCGCCGCCGAACGCGACCGGCGCATCACCCGCCTGGTGACCTGGGCCGCCATCGGCACGGTAGACCGCTGGAGCGGCGAGGCCAAAGCCGCCTGGCGCAAACGCGGAGCGGTCAGCATCCACAACTCGCGCACCGGGCAGGATTTTCCGCTCTCCACCGAGGTGCTCGACGACATCGACCACCACGCCGGCGGATCGCTCGACATTCTGGCCGCCGCGGCCCGGGTGGCGGTCCCCTGGCTCATCATTCACGGCGAGGACGACGAGTCGGTGGATCCGGCCGATGCGCGGGCGCTGCACGCCGCGAGCGGCGGAAAGGCGGAGCTGCTGCTGATTCCCGGCACCGGGCACACCTTCGGGGCGGCCCATCCCTGGCAGGGCATCACCCCGGCGCTGGAACAGGTCTACGAGGCATCGGTGCGCCGGCTCTCCGCGTGACTCCCTTCCAGCGCCGGTTGCGCGACGCGCTGTCGCGCCGGCAGCCGGTGCAGGCGACGGGTGAGGGCCTGACCGAAGCCGCCGTCGCCGTCATCGTGGGCACGGACCCCGAGGCCGTTCTTCTCATCCGGCGGGCGGAACGGGCCGGCGATCCCTGGTCCGGTCACATGGGACTGCCCGGCGGCCGGCGGCACCCGGATGACGCCGATCTGCTCGCCACCGCCATCCGGGAGACCGCCGAGGAGGTCGGCATCCACCTGGAGCGGGGGGCGCTCCTCGGCTCGCTGGACGACGTGGCTCCCCGCACCACGCGCCTGCCCATTCTGGCCCGGCCGTTCGTCTTCGCCGTGGAAGGCCGGCCGGCGCTCCATCCCAATCACGAAGTCGCCCTGACGCACTGGGCCCCGGTCGAAGACCTGGCCGATCCCGCCCGCTACGGCGACGTCAGCATGGAGATCGCGCCCGGCGTCTCCCGCCCCTTTCCCGCCTACATGGTGGGTGGGCACATCGTGTGGGGCATGACAGAGCGGATGCTCACGGGGCTGCTGCAGGTGTGTGAAGCGAGAGGCGGGTGAGAGTTCGAGGCAATCAGATTGTGCCGTCACCTGATCGCGTCGCGGCCTATCCCCTGACCTCCCGACCGTCTTCACTCCTCCCCCACAACCTCCGCGCCTCCTGAGCGACGATGTCGGGAAACTCCTCGGGAAAGAACAGCTTCGCGCCCTCGAGCTTGCGGACGCCGCGGCAGCGCGGGAACAGCCGGGCGAGGGCGTCGGCATTGCCGGGCGTAAAGATGCTGTCTGCTATGCCCCAGATCAGCTGCACCGGTATCTGGTTCTGCCGGAGCTGAGGCACCACCGGTAGCAAGGCGTTCCGGTCCAGCGCGATCTGGTATTCATGAAACTGCGCCGTGCGGAGCGGCGAGGTAGTGGAGGGCCGCAGGTAGACCTCGATCGCCTCGTCGGTCAGGTGGGCGGGATCGGTGTAGGCGGTGCCCAGCGCCGCCCGCGCCTGGTTCGTGTCCGCGAGCCACCGGACATTGGTGTCCTTCACCAGGGTTCCCCTGCGGGCGCCTGCGATCACCGGGGCGAGCGCCTCCGGGGGGCTGTTCTCGTAGCTATCACAATTGGTGAGCAGCAGTGTCCGCACTCGTTCGGGATGGCGCGCCACCAGCAACTGGGCGACCGCGCCGCCGCTGTCGCTGCCGACCAGGTCCACCGACCTGATCGCGAGCACATCGAGCAGCGCCGCGCACATGTCGGCCTGCGCCTCGGGGGCCAGACTCTGGCCTGCCGGGATCTCGCCGTAGCCCAGCCCCATGAGATCGGGGGCAATGCAGCGGCGCTCCGATGACAGCCGCTCCAGCGCCCCGCGCCACTGGAAACCGTTGAGCGGATCGCCGTGCAGGAATAGCGCGGCCTCGCCAAGCCCCCGCTCCACGTAGGCGATGCGTCCGAACCGGGTCGGCGCAAACTTGCGCATGGCGTGGAAGGCCGCGGCGTCGATCGGTCCCGAGACCAGGGTCGGACCGACCCGGGGAGCCGGACGAACCCGGAACAGGCCCGTGCCGGCCAGGCCGGCAGCGGCGGCGTATAGAAACTCTCTGCGCTCCATGGCGTGCCTCTTCGGTGGATCGGAGACCAGCACCTGCCGGACTCCCGTGTTGCGTCGCATCGGAGGTGATCCCCCGGGGGCTCGCCGCCCTCTTCCGGAGGCTTCGACACCGCCCGACTCCGGCATGCCAATCATAGGGAGCAGCTCCGGACCGGAGTAGCCGGTATAATCGCAAAGCGCTTGTGAGTAGTATTCAACAATGGTCCGAGACGAACTCAGCGTGCTTTCCGCCCTGCTGGCGGTCGCGGAAGAACGAAGCTTCACCCGGGCGGCGCGCCGCCTGGGGGTGACTCCCTCGGCGCTCAGCCACGCGGTGCGGGCGCTGGAGGAACGGGTCGGGGTGCGGCTGCTGGCCCGCACTACCCGGAGCGTCGCGCCGACTGAGGCCGGAGCACAACTGCTGGCTCGGCTCCGCCCCGCGCTGGGTGACATTCGCGATGCCCTCGCCCTGGTCGCGAACCTGGGCCAGCGGCCGGTGGGCCGGCTCCGGCTTGCGGTCTCCCCGCTGGCCATGATGACGGTGCTGGCCCCGAAGGTGGGACCGTTCCTGCACCAGTACCCTGAGGTCGCGCTCGATATCACCAGCAGGGAGAACCGAGTCGACCTGGTGTCCGGTGGGTACGACGCGGGGATTCACCTGATGGAGTTCATCGAGCAGGACATGATTGCCATCCGGGTGTCGCCCGACCACCGCCCCGCGATCGTCGGATCGCCCCGATATTTCGCCACCCATCCTCGGCCCAGGAGGCCGCGCGATCTCCTCGACCACCACTGCATCGGCTTCCGCCACGGATCGGCGGGGGTGTATCGCTGGGAGTTCGACAAGGGCAAGCAGTCGCTCACCGTCGCCATTAACGGACCGCTGACAGTCGATGACGCAGGCCTGATGCTCCGCGCCGCCGTCGACGGCGTGGGCCTCGCCTACGCGGACGAGGAACGGGTCGCGCCGTATCTCGCGAAAGGTTCCCTGGTCCGGGTGCTGGAGGATTGGTGCCAGCCCTTCCCGGGGTTCTACCTCTACTACACCAGCCGGCGCCACATGCCGGCGGCGCTCGCCGCGCTGGTCCAGGCGCTGCGGGTAGACCGTTAGGCAACGGGGAGGCGGAGACAGGGCCACCCGCGGCCGGCTCAGTTGGTCTCCCGACCCACCGGCCCTGCGCGGCACTGGCGCGAACCGGGAGCTTGGTCCCGGCAGTTCCCGCGCGGCGTCCGTCGTCTTACCATTTCCACAACTTGACATTCGCACTATCGTAAAGGAGGTTTAGTCACACCTAAACCCCCTCAGGATACCCCGCCATGCCCGCCGCCATCCCTGATCTTCTCACCCGTTCGGTCGAGGACTATCTCAAGGCCATCTATCGTCTCACCCGCAACGGCGGCGCGGCCGGCACCAATGAGCTGGCCCAGCTGCTCGAGCTGGCGCCGCCCTCGGTGAGCGGCATGGTGAAGCGGCTGGCGGAGCAGGGGCTGGTGCGGCACATGCCCTACCGGGGCGTCGAGCTGACCCGCGCCGGGCGCCGCGTCGCCCTGCGGATGGTGCGGCGGCACCGGCTGGTAGAGACCTACCTGGTGGAATATCTGGGGTACCAGTGGGACGACGTGCATGAGGAGGCCGAGCGGCTGGAGCACGCCGTAAGCGACCTGCTGATCGAGCGGATGGCCGAGGCGCTGGGCAACCCACGGGTGGATCCTCACGGCGATCCGATTCCCACCGCCAGCGGCGAAATCGACGAGCTGGTCTTTCCGCCCCTGGCCGAGTTCGGGGCGGGGAGCCGGATCCGCGTCCGGCGGGTTCTGACCTCCGATCCCGAGCACCTGCGTTACCTGGCGGGCCACGGTCTCAAGCCCGGTGTTCGGGTGCTGGTGGAAGACCGGCAGCCGTTCCGCGGGCCGCTCACGCTGCGGGTGGCCGGGAAGCGCCGGGTGATCGGGCATGAGATGGCCCTGCGGCTGCTCTGCTCGGCGGAGGGCCGGGCCGGCGCATGACCGCCCCTCTGCGCGACGACCACCAGGGAAGCGGGGGCGGAGAGCCCGGCGGCTGGCGCTTCGCCCGGCACGCGCCCTCGCTGCCCGAGGTCTATCGTTCGATCACCATTCCGAAGAACGCCGGTTTCCTGCGGAAGCTGCTGGCGTTCGCGGGGCCGGGGTACCTGGTGGCCGTGGGGTATATGGACCCGGGCAACTGGGCGACCGATCTGGCGGGGGGCGCGCAGTTCGGCTACACCCTGTTGTCGATCATCCTTATCTCCAACCTGATGGCCATGCTGCTGCAGGCGCTCACGGTGCGCCTGGGCGTGGTCACCGGGCGCGACCTGGCGCAGGCGTGCCGCGATCATTACTCCCGGCCCACGAATTTCGTGCTCTGGGTGCTGGCGGAGATCGCCATCGGCGCCTGCGACCTGGCCGAGGTGATCGGCTCGGCCATCGCGCTCAACCTGCTGCTCGGATTGCCGCTGATCTGGGGTGTGTGCCTCACCGCGTTCGACGTGCTGCTCATTCTCATGCTGCAGCACCGCGGGTTCCGCTGGCTGGAGGCGGTGGTCATCGCCCTGGTGGCGACCATCGGCGGCTGTTTCGCGCTCGAGCTGCTGCTGGCGCGGCCCGACATGGGCGCGGTGGCCGCCGGCCTCATTCCCCATCCCGACATCATCCGCAATCCCGGCATGCTGTACATCGCCGTCGGCATCCTGGGCGCCACGGTGATGCCGCATAATCTCTATCTGCACTCTTCCATCGTGCAGACCCGGAGCGTGGGCGACGATCCGGCGTCGCGCCGGGAAGCCATCCGTTTCGGAACCATCGACTCGACCCTGGCGCTGTTCTTCGCCTTCTTCATCAACGGTGCCATCCTGATCATGTCGGCGGCAACCTTCCACTTCAGCGGCTATCAGGGCGTGGCTGAAATCGGCGACGCCTACAAGCTGCTGGCGCCGCTGCTGGGCACCACGCTGGCGAGCACCCTCTTCGCCGTAGCGCTCCTGGCGTCGGGACAGAACTCGACCATTACCGGCACGCTGGCCGGTCAGGTGGTCATGGAGGGGTTCCTCAACCTGCGGCTGCCGCCCTGGATCCGGCGGCTCATTACCCGGCTGCTGGCCATCATCCCGGCGGTCATCGTCACCGCCGTCGCCGGCTCACGGGGCGTGGGGGCGCTGCTCATCCTGAGCCAGGTGATTCTCAGCCTGCAGCTGTCCTTCGCCGTGATCCCGCTCGTCATCTTCACCAGCGACCGCCGCAAGATGGGCGAATTCGTCAACGGACCGGTGCTGAAGTCGGTGGCGTGGGGGATGGCAGTGGTGATCGCGCTGCTCAACGCCTGGCTGCTGGTGCAGACGGTGCTGTAGGCGCGGCGAGGCATGCCTCGCCCTCCCCTATTCCTCCTCGCTCAGCGCATTCAGCACCCGGACCAGCCGCAGGTCGCGCGCCGCCCGGAGCGAGGGGAGCTGGTCGCCATAGGCCTTTTCGATGGCCTTGACCAGCCGGTGCTGTTCCTCGGCCGGGAGCTTGGTCCAGGTGGCCAGCGCACCCCACCAGTCCTCGAAAGTGCCCAGCAGGTTGGCGAGGAATACGGCCACGCCCTGCTCGCCGGCGCCCAGGTGGTAGGTCAGATTGGGGCCCGCGGCGGTCCAGCCCAGGCAGGGGCCCATCTGCACGGCAATATCGACGTCCCGCACGTCCACCACGCCCTCCAGCACCAGCTGAATGCTCTCGCGCCAGACGGCGGCCGCGATCCGGCCGGCGATGCCGCCGGGGATTTCCTTGTTCAGGACCACGGGGACCCGTCCCAGCGTTTCCAGCCAGTAGCGGACGTCTTCGGTGCAGGAGCTCTCGGTGAGAGGCGAGGGCATGACCTCCACCAGCGGGATCAGCTCGACCGGATTCAGGGGGTGGGCCACCAGCATTCGTTCCGGCCGGCGGAGCCGGGCGCAGAGATCGCTGCCGGCCAGTCCGCTGCTGCTGCTGGTGACCACGGCCTTGAGCCGGCAGACCTGCTCGATGTGCTCCAGGGCCCGCTGTTTGCCGGGCAGGTCTTCCGGCGTCGCCTCGATGATCCAGTCGGCCTCCTCGACCGCCTGTAACAGGCTGCGGGAGGGGGTCAGCAGGCCCACGCCTTCTTCGGTGGCTTCGCTGTCGGCATAACGGTTGGCGGCGAGGCGCTGGGCCCGCTCGATCACATTCTGGCGGGCGCGAGTGAGCGCGCCGGTGTCGGTGTCGTACAGCGCGGTCGGCCAGCCCCGGGATACGGTAAGCGCCGCCCAGCCGCACCCGATCTCACCCACTCCGATTACCGCGACGGTCGGCCTCAGCTCAGTCATCTGCCCCCCAGGATGTAGGCGACAACACCCGCTCCCGCAGCAGCGCTCGCATCGCGGCGACGTCCAGCCCCCGGCCGAAGCGCGCCGGGATGCCCGCCGGGTCGGGCGCGGTCCGCCCGCGCTCGGAGCCCTCCCCGCAGTCCACCCGCAGGCGCGCCGGCTCGAACCGTACCAGGCCGGGCCGGAAGGCTTCGGCCACAATGACCGGGTCGTTCACGACACACCCGTCGAAGCCCTCGTGCGCGCGATGGAATTCTACGTAGAAGCGAAGCAGATCGCGCAGCCAGCGTTGCCGGTCGCCGTCCTCCAGCGCTTCCACCTCCGGGTGCGTCAACCGCGACTGGCGGGTGACGTCGAGTCCGATCCAGCCGGTGTCCAGCCGGGCCGCAAGCACGGCCGCCGCCGCCTCGGGATCGCACCAACTGTTGAATTCGCTCCGCGGCGTGGCGGTGCCGCGGGCGGTCAGGCTTCCGGCCATGGCCAGGTGCCCCCTGAGCGCCCGGCGCACCATGGCCGGATCGCGCGCCAGGGCATGCGCCAGATTGGTGAGCGGGCCCAGCGTCAGCAGCAGCACCGGTTCGCGGCTGGCGGCCAGCACATGATACAGAGCCAGCGGATCGCCCGGTTCGTCCCCGGCGGGCGGAACGGCGGCGAATCCCGTGCCTTCCGTTCCGTGGGTGTCCGGCGCGGTCACCAGCGGCCGTTGCAGCGGTCGCGCCGAGCCCGCCACGACCGGCACCCGGCGACCGGTACGGCGGACGATCTCCCGCGCGTTTCGGGTGGTGTGCGAAAGCGTGACGTTGCCGTACACGGTGACGATGGCGCGGACCTCCAGCTCCGGGCTGGCAAGCGCCAGGAGCAGGGCCAGCACGTCGTCAATGCCGGGGTCGGTATCGATGACGACAGGAATAGGGCGCGCGGTGGCGCTCATGACGATGCATAGGATAATGAAAATCGGGCCGGCGTGCCACGCGCATCCGCAGGCACCTGTATGCGTGAGACGCTGAAAACCACGACACGGAGACACGGAGTCACGGAGCAACTGCTGTGGGGGTGGGGGGCTGCGGATGGCGAGCCGCCTGGTGGTGGCGGAGCCGTGTCGCAGTTCAGACGCTTGAGACTGGTCTGAAGGTCAGGGGCCCGTTATGGTCCAGCAGTCTCTCTCCACGGTTGTGGTAATGCGACCCCCCTTCATTCTGCTCGCTCTTCTCGTCCCGGCCGCGCTGGCGGCGCAGGGCGTTCCTTCCGGTACCGTCGGCCAGTATCAGCCGCCGCGCACCTGGCCCAACCGGCCCCATGCGTTCGACCTGCAGCACCAGAAGATCGCCGTCCGGTTCGACCCGGCACGACATCTGGTACAGGGCGACGTCACCACCACGCTGGTGGTCCGGGACCATCCCACCAGTACTGTGCGGCTGGACGCCGGCAACCTGACCATCGATGCCGCCACCGACGCCGCGGGACGCAGGCTCCGGTTCCGCTTCGACACCAGCTCGGTGACCGTCCGGCTGCGTCGCACCGCCCGGCCCGGCGACACCGTGGTGTTCAGCCTCAGGTATCACACCGTGCCCGAACGGGGGATCTACTTCGTGCCCCGGCAGCACGTGATCTGGTCGCAGGGCGAGGCGACCGAGACCCGCAACTGGGTCCCCACCTGGGATGCGTCGAACGACAAGGCCACCTGGGAATTCCTGGTCACGGCCGATTCGAACATGAAGGTGCTCTCCAACGGCCGGCTGGTGAGCGTGACGCCGGTCGACGGCGGCGCCCAGAAGGTGTGGCACTGGTCGCAGGAGCAGCCGGCGTCGACCTATCTCTACTCGGTGGTGGTGGCACCCTTCGCCATTCTGCACGACCACTGGCGCGACAAGCCGGTGGACTACTGGGTGAAGCCCGACACGGTGCTCGCCGCCTGGCGCACCTTCGGCGAGACGCCCCAGATGATCGAGATCTACAGCCAGGTGCTGGGCGTGCCCTTCCCCTGGGCCAAGTATGACGAGGCGGTGATCCCCGACTTCACCTTCGGCGGCATGGAAAACGTCTCGGCCACCACCCAGACCGACCTGGCGCTGCACCCCGCCTCGGCCGAGCCGGAGCAGAGCGGCCGCGGGCTCAACGCGCACGAGCTGGCCCACCAGTGGTTCGGCGACCTGGTGACCACGGCCAACTGGGCCAACATCTGGCTCAACGAAGGACTCACCACCTATATGGAATCGGTGGAGCTGGAGAAGAGCCGCGGCCGGGAAGAGGCGCAGTGGGACTGGTACAACCAGCAGCGGTCCGCCATGGCCGCCGACCGGAACCAGGAACGGCCGCTGGTCTGGGGAGAATATCAGGGGGACGACCCCATCGTGCTCTTCTTCAGCGGACACGTGTATCCCAAGGGGGCCCAGCTGGCCCACCAGCTGCGCCGCCTGCTGGGCGACTCGGTCTTCTGGGCCGGCATGCACCGCTATCTGGTGGACAACGCCTACAAGGCGGCCACCACGGCCGACTATGCCGTTGCCATGGAAAAGGCCAGCGGCAGGGACCTCGACTGGTTTTTCAATCAGTGGGCCTACGGCATCGGCTATCCCCGGGTGAAAGTCTCCCGCCACTGGGACAGCGCGGGGAAGACGCTGCACGTAACGGTGGCCCAGACGCAGACGGTGGATTCGCTGCACCCGCTGTTCCGCTTTCCGGTGACCGTCCGCGTCATCACCGCCGATTCGGTCGTGCGCCAGGATATCATGGTGTCGAAGGCGAAGGAAACCTTCTCCGTTCCGGTCCCCGGCAAGCCGCTGTCTTTCCGGTTCGACGAAGGGGGCTGGCTGCTGGGCACGGTCGAGACGGACCAGACGCCGCACGAGCTGGCCGATATGGCCCGCCACGATATGGACTTCACCGCGCGCAACTGGGCGCTCCGGCAGCTCGACAGCCTGACGGATACGGCGGCGGTGAACGGCCGCCAGTTCGTGGCGCTGAATGAGCATTCGCCCTATTTACGGGTGGAGGCTGTCCGGCAACTGGGGGAGGATCGGGACACGCTCTCGCTGCAGATCGCTCGTGCCGCGCTGCAGGATCAGTCCAGCATGGTGCGCGCCACGGCGCTCAATGTCCTGGCCCGGCGGGACTCGGCGGCCGCGGTGGACAGCGCCCGGAGCATGTACCAGCACGACCCCAGTCTCACGGTTCGGGCCAATGCGCTGCGGGTTTACGCCGGCAGCGCCGACCCGGGAGTGCTCCAGGCCTTGCTGGCGGCAACCGATACGACGGAACCGGCGCAGATGCGCGGCACAGCCGTCCAGCTCCTGGCTCGGCGGCACGAGCCCGCGGCGGCCGCCGCGCTCGCCCGGCTCACCGATCCGATGGAAACCCGGAACATGCGCATGGGTGCTCTGGTGCGTCTGGCCCGGGTGGACAGCGCCCGGGCGACCACGGTGGCACGGCGGTATCTGGCCGATCCCGATCCGATCTTCGCCAGTATGGCGGCCCGTACCCTGGGGCAGGTCGGCGGCCCGGCGGGCAAAGCGGCGCTCCGGGACGCGTTGAAGACCGAGACTCGGGTCACGGTCAAGGCGGCGATCAGCCGCGCCCTGGAACCAAAGAAGAGCCAGTAGGTACCATGGTAGGGCGTAAGGCGTAACCGCGGGAAGGGGGAAACGGGAATGGGGAAGTGCGGTCTCCTTGCCGCTGCCTTGCTCCTGCTGGCCTGGTGCCCGCGGCCCGCGCGGGCCCAGGCCGTTCCCGTTGCGGTCGAGCGGCGCCTGGCCGGCGAGTTGCACCTTCAGGTGGGCGATACGGTGGCGCTGGGAACGAGCACCGATTCGCTGAACACCCGGGCCGTCATCGCCGCCATTTACGAACCGGCGCCCGACCCCGCAACCATCACCCGGCAGGAGTGGCATCTCCAGATGCACCTGCCCGACCTGGAGCGCCTGCTGGGAGCCCCCGACCGGGTGGACCGGTTCGGCCTCGGCCTCCGGGAAGGTGTCGCGCCCGACAGCGCGGCCGCGGCGCTTAACCGGGTAGCGTTCGGCTACGAAGCGCGCTCCAGCCGGGCCATCGCCTCCCAGTCGTCCCGCACCTTCGTGGTGGTGAGCCGGTTTCACCGGGCGATTGCGGTGATCTCGGTGGTGGCGAGCGCCGTCTTTCTGCTCTGCATCATGCTGCTGAAGGTGGAAGAGCGCCGCAAGGACGCGGCGGTGATGCGGCTCATCGGCGTCCGCTCCGTCACCGTCTTCGGCGCGCTGGCCCTGGAGGCCACGCTGATCGCCATTCTCGGCTCGGCGCTGGGGATCGGCATCGCCCAGGCGGCGGGCGCGCTCACCAACCTCTACTACGAGCATCGCTTCCAGACCCGACTGGTCTTTTCCGTCATCACGCCGGGCATCATCCTCTTCAGCGTGCTCCTGTCGATTGTGCTGGGCCTGGGCGCGGGGAGCATCGCCGCCTGGCGCCTGGTGCGGACCCGCCCGCTGGCGCTCTGGAGCCGCTGAATGGCCTGGCTCTGGGTGGTGCGCTCGTTGTGGCGGCATCGGTTGCGCACCGCGCTCTCGCTCGCCGGGCTGGCGGTGACCTGTGCGCTCCTGCTCGACATGATCATGCTGGGCGGCGGGCTGGACCGGAGCTTCATGCGGCTCCTGCTCTCGCGCGGGTACCAGATCAGAATTTCCCCGCGGGGCACCCTGCCTTTCGATACCGAAGCCACCATCCCGGGGTTCCACCTGCTGGCCGACTCGCTCCAGGCGGATCCGCGGGTCGCGTCGGTGGCTCCCCTGCTGGGCGGGGCGGTCTTCGTGCGCCGCGGCGACTCGCTGGTGACGCTGTTCGGCTACGGCGTGCTGCCGGAGGCCCGGCTCCTCTATGACGTCGAGGCGGGGCACGACCTGGCTCCCGGCGATTCCGCCGGACTGCTGGTGAGCACGCCCGCCCAGGAGCAAGCGGGCCTGGCGATCGGCGACACCGTTACCCTGCTGGGCCGGCTGGACCCGCAGCAGGCGGCCGGCGCAGTGCGCCGGATAATGGTGGTCCGGGGCCGGGTGCGCTGGCTCTACGACCCCGCCGGCCAGCCCTCGATCGGCGGCCTTTTCCCGGTGATGCAGCAGCTCACCGGCCGCGGCGAGGGCGATCGCGTCTCGGCCATCGCGGTGAAGGTGCGCAGCGATGCGGAGGTCGACGCGGTGGTCCGCCGCTATCGCGCCCGGTTCCCCGACCTGGAAGTGAACAGCGTGGCCGACATGGCCATTTTCTTCCGCCAGCGGCTGGTCTACTTCCAGCAGCTCTCCCGCATCCTGGGCACCATCAGCCTGGTGATCACGCTGTTACTGGTGAGTACCCTGCTCACCGTCACGGTAAACGAGCGGCTGGGGGAGATCGCCACCCTCCGCGCCATCGGGCTCAGCCGGGCGCATATCGTCCGGCAGGTGGTAGCCGAGGGCGCGGTTCTGACGGTGATCGGAGGCGTGATCGGCACCGGGCTGGGCCTGGTGACCGCCCATTACCTCGATGCCATTCTCAAGGCGTTCCCCGGGCTCCCCGCCGCGGTCTCGTTCTTCGTGGTGCGCCCCGGCTCCCTGCTTGCCGCCGCGCTGGTCTTCGTTCTCTCGGGACTGCTGGCCGGGGCCTATCCCGCCTGGCTCGCCGCCCGGCTTCCCATTGCCGCCACCTTGCGGGCGGAGGCGCCGTGAGCGCCACACCCGTCCTGCAGGCGCACGACCTGCACCGCGACTATCCCATGAACGGCGAGACGGTCCACGCCGTCCGCGGTGTGTCGCTCGCCGTCCGGCCCGGGGAGTTCGTGGCGGTGTCGGGGCCGAGCGGCTGTGGCAAGTCCACACTGCTGCACCTGCTGGGGGGCATCGACCTGCCGACGGCCGGCCACGTAACTCTGCGCGGCACCCGGCTCGACCGGCTGCCGGACCGCGAGCTGACCCGGCTCCGGCTGCGGGAGATCGGGTTTGTCTTCCAGCGGTTTCACCTGCTGCCGGTGCTGACCGCGCGGGAAAATATCGAGCTGCCGTTGGCGGAGGCGGGAACAGGGCGCCGGGAGCGGCGGCAGCGCGCGCTCGAGCTGCTGGAGTATGTCGGCCTGAGCCACCGGGCCGGCCACCGCGCGACCCAACTCTCCGGCGGCGAGATGCAGCGCGTGGCGATTGCCCGGGCGCTGGCGAACCGCCCGGTGGTGGTACTGGCCGACGAGCCCACCGGCGAGCTGGACCTCCGCACCGGGCGCGAGATCCTGGATCTCTTCCACCGGCTGAACGCCGACGGGATGACCCTGGTGGTGGTGACGCACGAGGAGCGGCTCCGGGAGGAGGCCGGGCGGGTGGTGGAGATGCTGGACGGGCGCATCGAGCGGGGAGGGGAGTAGGGCGATGCTGCTGACGCTGGCTTTCCGGCATCTGGTGGTCCGGCCGCTCCGCTCGCTCTTTCTGCTGGCCGGTTTTGCGCTGGGGGTAGGGGTAATGATCGTCCTGCTCTCGGTGGGCGAGGCGATGCTGTCGCAGTCGCGCGATGTGGCCCTGGTGGGCGGCGGCGCCGTCACCGTGCTGCCGCAGGGGATCGATATCGAAGCCATGCGGACCGGCGGGCTCACCGGCCTCTTCTTTACCATTCCCCGGGCCCGCTTCGTGACCCGTCAGGTGCTGGGCGGACCGCGCTTTGCCCGCATGGTGCGCGCGGTGTCGCCCCTGCTGGACAGCAAGCTGCTCTATGTGGCCCACGAGGGGCGGGTACTGCCGGTGCGCGCCGGCGCCGCCGTGCCCAGCCGCGCCTCCGCGCTGGATGCCGGCCTCGATGTCCGCTCCGGTGCCTGGGCCGATATCGCGGAGGATTCCGCCTGGATCGCGCCTACCCCGCAGCAGCTCTACGACCAGCTGGATCATTTCCACCGGCCGGTGGTGGACGACTCCACCTGGGGCGAGTGGCACTACTTCAATGTGGTTACCGGGCCCGAAGAGTGGTGGTACATCACTCTGGCGGTCGGTGGCCGGATTGGCCGGGGCAGCTGGGGCGGGCAGGTGCTGGTGACGCACCGGCAGCCCGACGGGAGCTACCGGCGCTACAGCGGCAGCGCCGGGCCGGCCGGCGTCGTGTTCGATACCGCGCGGGCCGATCTCCAGGTGGGCGCCAGCAGCGTGGAACAGCGTGACGGCGTCTACCGGGTGCGTCTCCGGCTGCCGGGAAGCGCCGGGGTGAGCGGCGACATCACGTTACAGCCGGAAGACCGCCAGTACTTCCCGCCCATGCAGTTGCAAGAAGGAGAGCGCCCCAGCGGCTATGTGGTGCCGGCGCTCACGGCACGGGCCACGGGGCGGTTCTGCGTCGCCGGCCGCTGCCGGTCGTTCACCGGCGCGGCATCCTATCACGACCACAACTGGGGGGTGTGGCGCGATGTGACCTGGGATTGGGGCGCCGCCCACGGCGCCCGGTACAACTTCCTCTACGGCCGGGTGCTCAACTCCACCGATCGCTCCGGCGAGAGCGAGCAGCCGCTCTTCGTTGCGCTCACCGATTCCCTGGGCCTGTGGCAGGTGTTGCGGGCGCCGACGGTGGCCTATTCGGGCCGGCGGCCGGCCCGGGGGGCCGGAAGGGCCATGCCCACCAGCGCCAGGTTCACCGCGGCCCGGGGCGCGGACACCGTTCATGTCGTTCTCCATCTGGATGAGGGACTGGGAACCGCCCTGGGCACGGGCGGCTTCACGCGCCGCTTCGTGCAGATGCGGGGGAGGTTCCACCTGCGGGGAAGGATCGCGGGGCAGGCGGTCAGCGACTCCGGCAGCGGCTTCTTCGAGACGTGGCTCAGGGCCGGGGGAACGGGAGAGGGGAAGCCCCTATCTGTGCGGAAACCCCGGCGTGGTCTTGATCTCCCGCATCTGCTCCAGATGCCGCTCCATGTGAGCGGAGAGGAACAGCACCCACTGGTAGCCGTCCAGCAGTCCCAGCAGTTGGTGCGGGCTGCCGAATTCCCGCAGATCCCGGCGGGTGGTTTCCACGAAGCGGCTGACCCGGTTGCGTGCCTTCTCCAGCGCGATAATAGCATCGGACGGCGTGCCGAACCGGCCCATGGGCGTCACGGTCTCGGCCGCCTGCTGTTTCCGGCTCCGATCGGCTAGGGTGGTGAGCAGTTCTTCATCGCGGCCCGCGGTCCGGTTTCGGGCGGACGGCGACAAGGCAGGACCGGGGGCCACCTCTTCCAGCATGCGGTGGACCCGGTCTTCGACCGTAGCCAGGTGCTCGGTCACTTCGAAGATGGACCAGTGCTCGCGCGTGGCCTCGAAGTTCCACTGGGCGCTGGTCAGGCCCTCCACCGTCCGGCAGAAGTGCGCATGGGATTCGTGGAGGCGCTCCAGCAGGCTCTTGCGGTCGTCAGGGAGTTCTGTCATTCCTCGAGTGGGTCCACAGATGACTCAGATGATACAGATGACACCGATTTCGCGGGTGCCCGCCGTGCCGGGCGTAGGGCGGGCCCGGAGCGGGGCGGAAACCATTCTGGGCCGTATGCAGTCCCGCGCGTTGAACGACCTAATAGGTAGCCGGGGCGTTAGTCGCTGGGAAGGCTATGGCCTGAGGGCGACAATCTGCGTAAGCTGTGTAATCTGTGGATTTCTGACTCCAGACTGCCCGGACCCCTGTGACGATCCTTGACCAGCTGAAGGCCGCCCTGGCGGAGCGGTATGATGTGGAGCGCGAGCTTGGCGCCGGCGGCATGGCCACGGTGTACCTGGCCGAAGACCGCAAGCATCGCCGGCAGGTGGCCATCAAGGTGCTGCGGCCGGAGCTGTCGGCTACTCTGGGCAAGGGGCGGTTCCTCCGGGAAATCGAACTGGCCGCCGGGCTGCAGCACCCGCATATCGTGCCGGTGTACGACTCGGGCGAGGCCGCGGGGATGCTGTACTACGTCATGCCGTTTGTCGAGGGCGAGTCCCTGCGCGACAAACTGCAGCGGGAAGGGCGGCTGCCCGCCGATGAGGCGGTGCAGCTCACCCAGGAGGTAGCGAGCGCGCTCGGCTACGCGCACGAGCGCGGGATCGTCCACCGCGACATCAAGCCGGAAAATATCCTGATTTCCGGCGGGCACGCCGTAGTGGCCGATTTCGGGATCGCCCGGGCCATCAACGCGGCCAGCCAGGGCCAGCAGCTCACCGGGACCGGTCTGGCCATCGGCACGCCGGCCTATATGAGTCCGGAGCAGGCCACCGCGAGCGAGGATGTGGGCCCCCGCAGCGATCTCTACAGCCTGGGCTGTGTCGCCTACGAGATGCTGACCGGGAAGCAGCCCTTCAGCGGCCCCACCATGCAGTCGGTGCTCACCCAGGCGATCACCGGTCCGCGGCCGCGGGTCCGGGCCGAGCGCAAGGATGTGGAGGAGCCGGTCGACCAGGCGATCGGCCGCGCCATGGCCTCGGAGCCGACCGCCCGCTTCGCCACCATGGCCGAGTTCTCCCGGGCCCTGAAGCAGGGAACCCGCCGGGGCCTGGACTGGCGGATCGGGCTGGTCGGAGCCGCGCTGGTGGTGGCCGCCGTCGTCGCCGGCTGGTACATCGGCGGCCGCCGGGCGCGGGGCCCCGTGGTCAAGGGGGCCGAGAGCATCGCGGTGCTGCCCTTCCATACCTCGGGTCCCGGCGTGGACTACCTGACGGAAGGCATGGTGGACCTGCTCTCCACCAACCTGAATGCGGTGGGTGGGATCCGCACGGTGGAGCCCCGCTCGGTGCTGGCGCAGTGGCGGGAGCGGGGCGGGAATCGCGATGAAGACCTGGACGGCGCGCTGGCGGTGGGACGCAAGGTGGGTGCCGGGTCGGTGGTGCTGGGGAGTATCACCTCGACCGGCAACAGTGTCCGGCTCAACGCCACGCTCTACGCCCGGGACCGGCAGCAGCTGGCGGCGGCGCAGGTGGAGGGCAGCGCCGACAGCGTGCTCCAGCTGGTGGACGACCTGAGCCTCGCGCTGATGCGCAACATCTGGCGCTCGAACGAGCCCATCCCTTCGCTGCGGGTCAGCGCCCTCACCACCACGTCGGTGGACGCCATGCGCGAGTACCTGCGGGGCGAGCAGCTCTACCGCTCCGCCGACTGGGATTCGGCCACGGCCGCCTTCCGGCGCGCCATCGCCGCCGATTCCACCTTCGCGCTGGCCAGCTTCCGGCTGGCCCTGACATTGGGCTGGAAGTCGGGATGGCAGGCGCCGGGAACCATCGAGGCGCTGAATCTGGCCCGCACCTATGTCGACCGCATGCCCGAGCGGGAGCGCCGCCTGCTCGGCGCGTACCGCCTGTTCGAGCTGGGAGACCCGTCCACGGTGGACAGCCTGCGCCGCTACCTGGCCGCCAACCCGGCCGACGTGGACGGCTGGTTCTTTCTGGGCGACGCGATGTACCACATGCGCCCGCTCCTGGCCAACAGCAATGCCGAGCTGCTGGCGGCGTTCGACTCGGTCATCCGGCGCGATTCCTCACTGGTGCCCGCGGTGGTGCACCCGCTCGAGCTGGCGGCGGCCGACCACGACAGCACCCGGTTCTATCGCTACCTCGCCCTGATGCGGGAATACGGCGACTCGACCGAAACCCGGGAGTACGCCCTGGCGGGCAAGGCGTTGTGGGGCGCCGCCACCGATTCGGCGCTTCGTCAGATCGCCACTGCCGGCACCGGGCCGACCTTCGGCGTCATGATGGCGCAGTACTCCGACTCGAATCCGCGGATCACCCCGATTATCGGGTCGCTCCTGGGCCAGGCAGCCAAACGGATGGACGCCACCGCCCGGGCCAACATGATGATCAGCGCGGCGGCGGTGCTGGTCGGGCTGGGCCGGGTGGAACAGGCCCGGGCGATGGTGGACAGCCTGCGCGCGGTGAACCCGCAGGTGGCGAGCGGGGGATACCTGATCGGCCCGCTCTCACGCCTCACGGACGATTCGTTCGCCGGGCCGATGGCCGGCGTGATCAACCGGGTACCGCTGAACAACCCCTTCGCCTGGCGGACGCGGGTAATGTGGGAACTGACACACAACCGCCCCGCTGAGGCGCGCCGGGTGATCGCTGAAGGGCTCAAGGTTCTGCCGGATACCTCGAGCACCGTCCAGGGGGCGGCGCGCGCCTTCCGCGGCTGGGCCAGCGCCCTGGAAGGGGATACCGCGACCGCCATCCGGGAGATGCGCGGCGGACTACGCCAGGCCCAGCTCATGGGAATGGATTTCCTGAGCTCCTTCGCCCGCTTCGAGCTCGCCCTCCTGGAGGTGTCGCGGGCGGAGACCCGGGAGGATGGAATCCGCCACCTGCAGAACGGGTTTGTCAGCGACTTCACCGTTCGGCCCTCCGCCGACCTCGCGCTGGGACGGGCGTTGGAGGCCGCCGGCGACCGCGCCGGCGCCGCCGATGCCTATACCCAGTTCCGGGCGCTCTGGAAAGGCGCCGACAGCTCGCTCCAGTACCTGGACCAGCAGGCGAAGGAAGGACTGGCAAGGGTGAGCGGGGAAGGCGCGAACTGAGGAGTGGTCAGGCATGCCTGACCACTCCTCAGGCATGTCTGACCACTCCTCAGGCATGTCTGACCACTCCTCAGGCATGTCTGACCACTCCTCAGGCATGTCTGACCACTCCTCAGGCATGTCTGACCGTTCCGGACCCTAGCCCTGTCCCGTAGGCCGCGCCGGAACGGTCTGGAGATACAGCCATACCGCCTTCAGCTCGTCGTCGGTCATCTTCCCGAACGATTTCCAGGGCATGTAGTCGCTGATGGCGGTTCCGTCGGGGCGCTTGCCCTGGCGCAGCGACTGAAAGAAGTCCGCCTCGCTCCAGCCGCCCAGGCCGGTGGGGGTGAGATTGGTCGCGGCGGGGGATGACGGATCGCCCCCGACCTTGCCGCCGCTCAGATGCTGGCCGTGGCATTCCCGGCACCCGCTGGTCTCCACCAGGTATTGACCGTACTCGGCGGTGACCGCGGGCCCGACGGCCGGCTGGCGGGTGACATGATTCACGACCTCGGCCGGAATGAGGGGCGCCTTGTTGGTGACCAGCAGCATCCGGGCGATCGGCCCGGGCTTGCTGGGCGGCAGCTCGCGGTCCACCGGAGGGACCGACTCGAGGTAGGCGATGAGCGCGCCCAGATCGTGGTCGCTGAGTCCGGCGATGACCTGGACCGGCATCAGGGTGACGGCGGTACCGTTGGGGCGGACACCGTGCCGGAGCAGGCGAACCCAGTCCTCGCTGGTGTAGTGTCCGCCGACGCCGCCCTGCCCGCGCGTCAGGTTGGCCGGTACGAAGCGGCCGAAGGCGCCGTCGTTGATCATCACCTGTCCGCCGAGATCGGCGGTATGGCAATCGGCGCAGCCGAGCCGCGCGGTGGCGAGGTGCCGGCCGTATTCGACGCTGGCCGAGTCGGTGGGGACGACAACGCTCTCCGGGGTGATCTTCCAGGTCTTTGCCAGGCGGCGGGAGCTGAGCAGGTAGATCGACCCCACCGCCACCACGATGAGCACGACCACCGCCGCCACGATAATACCCAGCCACCGCAGGACTTTGCCGGCCATGCCGCTGCCTCCGTGACGAGCGCCGATGTCGGGATCTACAGACCGAGCCGGATAGTAACGCCCGCCGTGCCGTACCGGAACGCTCCGGTGGTGCTCGAGGCGGCGCTGTTGGTAATGCCGCCGAAGACCTCCACCGCGTTGGCCACGCCCCAGGCCCGGCCCAGACGCGCCTCCAGATGCCACTCGCTCTGGCTGGCGGCTCCCTTCGCGATCTGCTGAATGCCCAGCCCGCCACTGAGCCGCGCGGTCCACACCGGCCCCTCATAGACATACCCGCCCCGGCCCTCGAGCAGGCTGAACCGGTCGGGCGAGAAGTAGCCGAAGCCCTTGAAGTCATACTCCATGACCCGGCCGAAGGCGCCGAGAAAGAAGCGCCGCTGCACCGTCTGGGTCAGGGCCAGCACGCCGGCCGTGCGGGTGTTGTTGTCGCTGAACCAGGCGCGGGACGCGCCGGCGCCCAGCGACAGTCCGCGCCGGATGGTCCAGTCGCCGTCCGCCGAGACCTCGTCCACGTCCAGGTGGCGTCCGATCAGCAGCGCGGTTTCGTCGAAGGGATAGTGGGCGTACCCGGCACCGATCCCCGCCGTCGGCAGGAAACGATAGCCGATGGATGCCCGGTAGGTCGGCTCGGTCCGCGCGGGGGCGCTGTCCGGCTCGAGCCGGCGGGCGCCGCCCGCCACCGTCACGTGGGTGTTGCCGGGCACCCAGGACAGGCCGGCTTCGCCGCTCAGCCGGGTGGCGTTCCGGACCGGATCGCTCGCTTCCAGCAGGCCCGCCTGGGCAAACCCGCGCAGCCGGTTGGCCAGGGCGAGCGAAGTGGTCAGCGTCTGCCACCAGCTGGTGTTGTGGTCGGAATCGCGGTTCCAGGCTGCGGTACCTTCGACCTGGGGCCGGATGGAGGCCCGGATCTGCTGCCGCAGCAACCGCGTATCATGATGATTGGTGTCGAGGGCCCAGGAACGCCGGATCTCGCGCCGGGCATCGAAGTAGCGGCCCTGCCAGAGATATACCTGGGCGAGCCCCGTCCGGGCGGCGACGTTGCTGCTGTCCCGTTCCAGCGCGGCGCGATATCCTGCGACCGCGCTGGTGAAATCGCCCCGCCACGATTCCGTCTGTGCCCGGCCGACCCGTGCTTCCTCGTTGTAGGGCTGGCGCGCCAGAATCGCCGCAAAGGCACTGTCGGCCCGGCCCAGCTGATTGGCCCACGCCAGCGTTCGCGCCTTGCCGACCGCCGCATCGGTATTGTCGGGATGAGCGACCAGCACACTGTCGTAGAGGCGCACGGCCGGGCCGTAGCGCGCCGCCCAGGAGAGCACGCGCGCCTCAGCGTTCATCAGGTCCGGCTCATCCGGCTCCTCCCGCGCGCGCCCGGCGGAGCAGCACCAGGGCGGAGTCGAGCTTCCCGTCCCAGGAGGCGAGCACGCCCAGCCGGTAGAGGGCCCGGGCATTCCGGGGATCGGACTGGAGCACCTGCTCGTAGAGCCGTTTGGCGGCGGCGAAGCTCCCGGCCGCGAAGGCCGAATCGGCCGCCGGGATCTGGGCGGCCAGTCGGGCGGCCGGCAGGATCAGTAGAGATGCAAGCAGTAGTGCCGGTCGCAAGGTGGGACGAGGAATCAGGAATCGGGAGCGGGTGGCGGTGACGCTCCCCATTCCTGATTCCTGATTCCCGATCCCTGCCCTGGCTCTTCCCATTCTCTCCCTTTCCCGTTTCCCTGCTCACGCCTCACGCCTCACGCCTCACGCCTCACCTCTCGCCCCAGGCCTCCCGCATTGCCTCGATCGCGGCCTTCGCTCCCTCATGGTAATGGGGCACCTCCCAGGTCTTCCATGTCCAGGCCGGGAAATCGCCGCTGCGCCAGCGGCCCTCCCGGAGGAGCGGCAGCGCGGCGAACGGCGCCGGCCCTCTGCCCGGCCGGTAGACCAGCGCGCCGAAGTGAAAACCGGTGGTCTGCGCGGTCCCGAAGTCGGGCCGGATCTGCCGCTCGAAGAGCACCGTCGCCGAAGACGGGTCGGAGACGTTGAGCAGCATCCAGGGAAGGCGCAGCTCCAGCAGTCCGGATTGCCTGTCATAGTACCAGTCCGACAGCGACGACTCGGCGGCCGTGCCGAAGCGCAGCCGGCCCCGGTTGTACCCGCGCGCCGGGAAGAATGTCCCGTCCCGTCCGAAGCGCGCGCGGTTGACCGTCACGTACAGGCTGTCGAACCGCCCATCCCAGCGGTCGCGGATGGTCACCGGGCGATGATAGAACCGCCCCATGTCGTCACCCGTCGGGCCGGGTGGGCCGGCATAGGGATTGTAGTCCGGCAGGATGTCCAGCCGGGCATCTCCGGGGCCGTCGAAACGGGCCAGGAACTCGAACCCGAGGTCGCTGGTGGCCAGGCGGTCGGGCAGCCGGTGCTGGCCCTGGCCCGGCAGGTAGGTATCGATGGCGAGGAGTATATGGAGCGAATCCCAGGGGAAGGGGCGGCCGCCGGCGCCCCTCAGGCTGAGCGCCAGATGGATCGCGCTTTCGTCCGACTGCACGTAGAGCCCGTGGGGGCCGAAAGCCGGGCCGAGTCCCCGGGCAAGTTCCAGGGGGCCGCCGCGCGTCCAGGCCGCGGGATCGCCGCCCAGGCGGGGGGCGGAATCGGCCGCGCCGGCATACATCCCCAGCACGCCGTAATTCTGCTCTGCGTCCATGACGTTGTGCCAGAGGCGGTTCCGTTCCGCGGGCTGTTCCAGATCCACCACCACCCAGTTTTTCTTGAACCACTCGTCTATCAGGGCGAAGAGGATCCCGCCGGCGGCGCCGCTCTGCCGGATCTCGCGGGTGAGCCGCGCGTCGATCTCCGCCATGGAGCGCTCGTCGTGGCCGCCGTGGGTCCAGCCCTGGGGCTGGAGGTGCGCCATCCCGCGGCTCGAGGGCACCCCGTATTCCGCGATCACCAGCGGCAGGCCCTTATGGTAGCGGCGCAGGTCCTCCAGGTAACCGAAGTAGTTGCTGGGACCTTCGGGTGAGCGGGCCTCGCCGTAGCCCGGATCGTACAGCATGAAATCGGGGTAGTAGGGATAGGCATGATAGGAGGCGAACCAGCCCGCGGGGTTGGCGGCGGTCGGCTGCACCAGGTTGGCATCCAGGCCGATCACGTCGTTGTCATACTCATGGGTGGGCGACGCCAGCGGCCGACCCGCCTTCTCGCGCCACACCTGCTCCTCGGCCACGGAGGCCTCGGTCGGATGGCTGAGCGGGTCGAGCGTGGGCCAGTTGGTATAGGCGATGGGGCGGATGGTGCGGTAGCGCGAGGCTTCGTATGAAAGGAGATAGTCGCACTGCCGCGCCAGCCACACGTCCATCGGGGGGCCTTCGGCCATGAGGTACTCCCCGTCGTACCGGCCGATGCTGCCGGCCCGCGCCGAGTCGAAGGACGTCACCGCGTAGGGCTCCCATTCCCGGCCGATGATATAGCCCAGGGTCCAGCGGGAGATATCCGCATCGTAGTGCCCGGCAGCATGCCCGGGGCGGGGGGCGATGTCTACCGCGCCGTGGATCACACCCGCCACGCGTTCCATCTCCTGATGGAACTCCGCCTGCCAGGCGGAGTCCTCGAAATCGTCCCGGGGCGGCAGCTCGGTCCACACTCCATGGATGAGCCAGAGGGGCGCATCCGGGTGGGCAAGGTTGTGTCCCCGCAACGCGCGATAGAACTCCGGCGGCAGGATGGTGTAGAGCCGCACCGTGTTGCCGTGCATGCCGGCGAGCGTGTCGAGCCAGGCGGCGTAGAGACCGGAGTCGGTGGGGAACTGGCTGGGAAACCGGCCCGGCAGGGCCACGCCGAAGTTGAGCCCCTTGATATAGAACGGCTGCCAGCCGTTCGGTCCGGGTACTTCGAAGTGTTCGCCCCGCACCCGCGCCTCCGCGGTGAGCGTGTCCGGGATGCGCACCGGGAGGCGCGGCGGCCGCTCCGCCGGCGCCAGCCGGTCCAGCAGCCTGCGGGCCGGCTGGTTGCCGGGAGCCAGGGCGACCACCCGGCGCAGGGCGGCGACCGCCCCCTTTACGTCGCCCCGGCGGTTGGCCACCAGGGCGCGCCCCTCCCAGGCGTCGGCGTTGGCGGTGTCGGCGCGGATCACCAGGAGAAACAGTGAATCGGCCCGATCGAGCCGCTGTTGCCGGAGGGCGGTGTATCCCAGGCCCACCTTGGCATCCAGGTTCCGGCGGCAGGCGCGGTCGGCGCGGGAGAAGAGATCCTCCGCCCGGCCGATGGAATCGGCGCGGTACGCCTGCCAGCCGGACGCCACCGCTTCCCCGGCGGAGGCAGGGCAGGGCGTCTGGCCCTGAAGCTCCCCCGCCGGGAGGCAGAGCAGCGCAAGGCAGCGCAGCAGGCGGCCGATTATCTTGGGGAGCATCGTCCCGAGGAACATAATCCCCGCTGTCCGGTCTGCCGACCGCCCTCATGTCCACGAGCCCATCCTCCCCGGAAGACCTGCGCGCCCTGGGCGCGGCCCTGATCGAGACGTTCGGCCAGGGCTGGAGCCGCTGCAACGCCGACACCATCGTATCGGTGTTCACGCCCAACGCGCGCTTCCTCGCGACCCCGTTCACGCCGCCTCTCGAGGGGACGGAAGCGATTCGCGACTACTGGAAAGATCTGCCGTACAACCAGTCGGAAGTGACCTTTACCGGCGGCGAGATCTTCACGGTGGGGCCGTGGTTCGCCACGGAGTTCAAGTGCACCTTCCGCCGCCGTCGCAGCGGAGACTGGGTGGATGCCCGCGGGGCCATCTTCTGCGAAACCGAAGGCCATCTCATCAGCGAGATGCGGATGTACTGGCACCGCTGGAGCGGGGGACGGGAGATCTGAACCGCCGGAAGGCGTAAGGCGTGAGGCGTGAGACGTGAGAAGTAAGAAGTAAGGAGTAAGAAGTAAGAAGTAAGAGGTGGAGCGGGACGCCTTACCCCTTACCCCTTACTTCTTACTTCTCACTTCTTCCTTCTTGCCCCTCGGCATATACTCCGCCGCCGCCTGCACCGTCAGCAGCTGCGCCCGCGACATGCCGCCCTGCCACTGGCCCCCGTAGAGACGCACGAACCCGGTTCCCGGGGGCCCGCCGTAGGATTTCACCCAGGCCGCCGCCAAGCCCATTTCATCGCGCGCCAGCACGGTGCTCACCGACTGCGGGTCGGCCGACCAGTTGCTGATCCACCAGTCCTCGATGCCCCAGCGCCGGGCCGCGTCGGTGGGCGAGGCGCTGACCGGATCGAAGTTCCCGCCCTGGTGCGTCACGCCCAGCAGCCGGGCGGGCCCGGAGCGGTCGATGCGGCTCAGATCGGTGCGGCCGCTGGCGGGATCGCGGGGGAAGAGCAGCGGCGGCACCCCCAGCCAGACCACTTTCCCGCCGGCCTCGAGGTAGCGCCGGAACAGGGACAGGCTGTCGCCGGCCGCGGCCTCGGGCGGGAGGTAGTCCAGCGCGAAGACCACGACACTGGGAACACCATCGGCGCTGTGGGCTTGGAGAAAGCCGATGAGGCCGCGGCTGTCGAGCTGCCGGTAATCCTGCCCCGCCAGAAAGTCCCGCACCGTGGCGTGCTGGGCGAACCACCCGCCGTGCACCACGGTACTGTCCCAGAAGACCGCGCGGTCCAGTGCCGGCCCGCTCCGCAGGCGTACGGCGTAAATCGCGCCGTCCACACTGCCGAAGCAGAGCATTCCGGGGCCGGGGACCGGCGAGGAGTAAATCCCCCCGCCCGCGCGGTAGCGCCAACGCTGCCTCCCGGTGGCCCGGTCCAGGGCCAGGAGGTTCCCGGCGCCGTCTCCTGCGAAGACGATGTTCTCCGCCACGGCGGGTGACGACCAGACGATGCCGTCGGTGGTGTCGCGCCACCGTTCCTCCCCGGTGACGGCGTCGACCGCCTGAACAAAGCGGCCGTCGGAACTGCCGTCGAAGACCAGCCCGCCGGCCAGCGCGGGAGAGGTGTTGACCCAGGAGACGTCGTGGTCGTAGTGCCAGCGCGGCGCGCCGGTGAGGCGGTTCAGGGCGTAGAGGAAGCCGTCGCGTGCGCCGATAAAGACGGTGGAGTCGGAGACGGCGGGTGAGGACTGTACGGTGCGGCGGTCGAACCCGAAGGTGTCGGAGCCCAGGGTCTGGCCCAGGGTGCCGAAGCGCCAGCGCTGTTTTCCATCGGCCAGGCTGACGCCGTAGACCACCCCGTCGGTCGCCCCGGCGTACACCAGCGAATCGCGCACGGCGGGAGAGTCCCAGATCTGCCCGTCGGCCTGGTAGCGCCAGACCACGTGGCCGTCGCCGGCCCGGATCCGGTAGAGTCCGCCGTCGCGGCCGCCCACCAGGAGATCGGTACCGTAGACCGCCGGGCTCGAGGTGTAGCGGTCGCCGCTCTCGTGGCCCCAGGGAAGCGGCAGCGGGTGGCCGAAGCCGCGCGCCCACCGCCGGGTGCCGTCGTGCGCGTCCAGCGCGTAGAGGGTGTCGGCGCGATCCACGAAGAAGACCGTGCCGCGGGCGACCGCGGGCGAAGACTGGATTGCCCCGGCCGCGCGGTAGCGCCACCGCACCACGCCGTTGGCGGCATCGATGGCGTAGAGGTAGTGATCGCCGCTGCCGGCGTAGACCATGCCCGCCGCCATGACGGGTGTCGAATGCACCGCTCCGCCCGTCTGCACCCGCCAGAGGAGCCCACCGAACGAAGTATCGCTACTGCCGGGATAATTCCCGCTGTGGGCGGCATCGCCCCGGAACATGGCAACCGGGATAGCGGGTTGTCCGCCGGGAGCGGACTGGCAGGCGGCGAGCAGGGCGGCCGCCAGAAGGCCGCTGGAGACACGGGGGATCACGGGCGGCTCCGTCGTGGGGACACGCGACGGACGGCCGCGAGTGCCGTGAGGTTTCAGGCGTGCAAGGATGGCGGGGTGAGGCGTCGCAGGATCTTATGGCACACTGCTCGTGTCAGTTGTATAGCAGGGTCGAGGGGGTCGAGGGGGTCGAGGGGGTCGAGAGGGTCGAGAGGGTCGAGAGGGTCGAGAGGGTCGAGAGGGTCGAGAGGTCGCGAGTGGTCAGCGGTGGCTCTCGACGTACGTCAGTCCCCACTGGAGGATTTCCGGGCTGCGCAGCCCGCTGCGCATCGCCTCGGTGACCGCTGCCTCTTCGTCCATGTTCAGGTCCAGCATGCAGTGGGCGATGACGGCCGCGCCGCAGCGGTTGCCGCTGTTGCAGTGGAAGAGCAGCGACTGCTCTCCGGCCGAGCGGATCACGGTGAGAATCCGTTCCAGCAGCGCGTCGTCCACACCGCCGGAGACCGGGATGTTCTCGTAGCGCATACCCAGCGATTCCACCAGCTCGCGCTCATCCTCCATGGGCCGCGGTTCCATCGGGTCGCGGATGTCCAGAACGATCGCCCCGCCGGCCTCCCGGAAGGCGCGCAGGTGGTCGGCGGAGGGCTGGCCGCCCACCAGCAGGGTGGGCTCGAGCTCCGAAAGATTGGGGACGCCGGCGAGCGAGGAGAACAGAGGTGAGGACATGTGGAGAAAAGGGAGTCGTGGAAGAGGGAAACGGGAACGGGGTGGAAAGTAACTACTTCTCCTTTGTCCCCTGGGCATTGTCTCCCCGGTAGATGATCACGTGGGCCCGTTCGAGCGTGATCAGGCCGCCGCCGATCATGCCGTCGAGCTCCGGGAGAATCTGGTCGATCTTCTCCTGGGTGTCCACGCACTCGATGACCAGCGGCAGGTCGAGGGAGAGGCGGAGGACCTTCTCGGTATGCAGCCGGGCGGTTGCGCCGAAGCCCATGATGCCGCGGAAGACGGTGGCACCCGCGAAGCCGCGCTGCCGCAGCAGGTTTACGATCGCCTCGTAGAGCGGCTTCCCACCGGCGCGGTCGTTCTCGCCGATGTGGATGCGCATGAGGACGCGTTCGCCGGTCAGGCCGTGCATGGGCAAGAGACGGTGAGAGGTGAGCGGTGAGCGGTGAGGGGGAAAGCCGAGAGCCGCCCGTCGCGCGAAACGGCGTGCCTCATCGCGCTTACTGGATGACGACTGGTTTCCGTCGCTCCCGTATCCTGCTTCATGCGCGACCATACCTCGCTGGTTGCCTGGCAGGAAGCCCGAGCCGTCGTTCTCGGAATGCTGGGGCTCAGCCGGAACTATACCAGGCCGTTCGCACGGCCCCTGTTTGATCAGGGGCTGCGGAGTTCTCTATCGGTACAGCTCAATCTCGCCGAGGGCTATGCCTTCATGAGGAGCCCGACCTGCCGGCGCCATCTCCGAATCGCGTACGGTTCAGCCATAGAAACTGGCGATGTGCTGCCACTCCTGTCCGACGCGTCACTGGTCCCGGAAGCGATGGTCCTGCCGCTACTGGACCGGTGTCGCCGAAGCCAGCGGCTCCTTCTGGGATTGATCCATCGCTGGAAATAACGACATTCGCTCACCGCTCACCGCTCACCGCTCACCGCTCACCGCTCACCGCTCACCGCTCACCGCTCACCGCTCACCGCTCACCGCTCACCGCTCACCGCTCACCGCTCACCATCACGCCAGCTCCCTCGCCACCAGGAACCCGGCCCACACCGCCGCCAGGCCCACCAGCAGGCTCAGCCCGACATACGTCCCCGCCTTGGCCCACTGCCCGTCCTGCAGCAGCTCCACCGTCTCGTAGCTGAAGGTGGAGAAGGTGGTGAACCCGCCGCAGAAGCCGGCTGTGAGCGCCGCGCGCATGTTCGGCCCCATGGGAGCGCTCAGGCTGTACCGCAACAACAGCCCCAGGAGAAACGACCCGAGGATGTTGACCACCAGAGTGCCCGAGGGAAACCCGGCCCCGCCGGCCCGCTGCACCAGCCCGCTCAGCAGGTAGCGGCCCATCCCCCCCAGCGCGCTGCCCAAGCCGATGTACCAGAGCATGACGTAAAATAGGCGGTACGGCGGTATGGCGGTACGGCGGTAGTTCTCCGGCTATTTGACGCTGGGTTGAGCCTTACCTGAGATACGTTATGCCCATGCTACCCTACGAGCGCTTCGAAGCCTGGAAGGTAAATCACCAACTCACGCTGGCCGTCTATGGGGCTACCCGGACATGGCCCAAGGCGGAGCTCTACGGGCTGGTTTCGCAGACACGCCGTGCCGCATTCTCTGCTCCGATGAACATCGCCGAGGGCTGTGCCAAGAAAGGCCCGCGGGAATTTCGCAGGTACCTGGATATCGCCCTCGGTTCGCTGTCCGAGTTGTCTTATTGTCTTCGTCTTGCCCGGGATCTCGGGTACCTCGAGGTGAAGCAGTGGGAACAGCTCAATGAATTGCGGAATCGTGCCGGCCAACTGACCTGGAGACTCTACCGGTCGGTTGCGAAATCCTCTTGACCATTGACAGCCACCGCCGTCCCGCCGTCCCGCCGTCCCGCCGTCCCGCCGTCCCGCCGTCCCGCCGTCCCGCCGTACCGCCCTTACTGCCCTTCCCGCCTTATACTTCCCCCATGCTCCGCCTTGCCCTCGCGCAGCTCCATCCCCGGAAGGCTGCCTACCGCGATAACCTGGCGCAACTCGGCGCGGTCTTCCGCGAGGTGGCCGGCTGGCCCGAGGCCCCCGACCTGCTGCTGGCGCCCGAGTCGGCCCTCACCGGGTATTTCCTCGAGGGTGGCGTGCGCGAGCTGGCGCTTCCCGCCGAGGAGTTCTACCAGGATCTGAGCCGGGTCCACGGCGAGGCCGCCGGGCCGCCGCTGGATATCGCGATCGGGTTCTACGAAGTGTGGCAGAACCGGCTCCACAATTCTTCGCTCTACGCCACGCTGGGGGGCGACCAGGCCGGAATCCGGCATATCCACCGCAAGGTATTTCTCCCCACCTACGGAGTGTTCGACGAGGAGCGGTTCGTTGAGCCGGGCCGCTCGGTTCAGGCGTTCGACACCCGCTGGGGCCGAGCCGCGATGCTGATCTGCGAGGATGCCTGGCATTCGCTCACTGCCACCCTGGCCGCGCTCGACGGCGCCCAGATGATCATCATCCCCAGCGCCACACCGGGCCGCGGCATCAGCCCGGAGGCGCGGGGCCGGCCCGATAATCTCCAGCGCTGGGAACGACTGGCCAAAGGGATCGCGGAGGAGCACGGCGTCTTCGTGGCGCTGGTGCAGCTGGTGGGCTTCGAGGGCGGCAAGGGCTTTGCCGGCGGGTCCATTCTGGTGAACCCCCGGGGCGAATTGCTGGCCGAGCTGCCGCTGTTCCAGAGCGCGCTCGAGCCGGTCACCATCGATCTGGACGACATCACCCGCGCCCGGGCCGATTCGCCGCTCCTGTCGGACCTGGAAGTGAAGCTGCCGGGGCTGCTGCAGGCGGTCGGGCGGTCGGGCGGACAGGCGGCCGGTGAGGGCGTTTCCGAGAACGGCCAGATAGCCTCTGCACCTCCCAATGCGTCGCCCCGGAATAAATCAGCCGACCGCCCGTCCGCCCGTCCGCCCGACCGTCTGTCCGATCCCCTCGCCATCGACCCCGCCCTCACCCGCCGCTGGCTGGTGGAGTTCATCCGCGACGAGCTGCCGCGGCGGCGCGGGTTCGACAAGGCAATCGTCGGCCTCTCGGGCGGCGTGGACAGCAGCCTGGTGGCCTTCCTGGCGGCCGAAGCCCTGGGGGCGGAGAACGTGATCGGCGTGCGGATGCCCTATCGTACCAGCAGTCCCGAGAGCATGAGCCATGCGCAGCTGGTGATCGACCAGCTCGGCATCGAGGGATGCACGGTGGAGATCAGTGCGGCGGTGGACGGGCTGGTCGAGGCGGTGGGCGGCAGCGACGATACCCGCCGGGGCAACGTGATGGCCCGCACCCGGATGATCGTGCTGTTCGATCTCTCGGCTGCCCGGAAGGCGCTGCCGCTGGGCACCGGCAACAAGACGGAGCGGCTCTTCGGCTATTTCACCTGGCACGCCGACGACTCGCCGCCGGTCAATCCCATCGGCGATCTCTTCAAGAGCCAGGTCTGGGCGCTGGCCCGGCACGTGGGCGTGCCGGAGGTGATCGTGGACAAGCCCGCCAGCGCCGACCTGATTCACGGCCAGACCGACGAGGGCGACCTGGGCATCTCCTACCCCAAAGCCGACCACATCCTCCACCTGCTGCTCCAGGGCTATACCCCGGAGGAGGTCACCCGGCTGGGCTACAGCGAAGCCGAGGTGGCACTGGTGCGTAAACGCCTGGAATCCACCCACTGGAAACGGCGCCTGCCCACGGTGGCGATGCTGAGCCAGACGGCGATCGGAGAGTACTATCTGAGGCCGGTGGATTACTAAGGAGAGAAAAGAAGAAGGGACTGAGAGAAAAGAGCCACAGGTGGGCCCCTTTTCTCTCAGTCCTTTTCTCCCAGTCCTTTTTCAAGGGCGAGGTAGGCCGCCCGCACCTTCTCCACCTCCGGCTTCACCCCCGGCTCCGGATCGTCCCGCAACGCCAGATAGTGACTGTAGGCGCTCACCGCCGCGGTGGTGTCGCCCGCCAGGACGGCGAGCCGGCCTTCCTCCCGCAGGAAGGATGAAAGCCCCACCAGGATCCGGATTTCTCCCAGGTCGGTCACGTAGATCCGCCGCCGGGTGGCGGCCAGCGCGGCGGGATAGTCGCCCTGGGCCTCGCGCAACCGCGCCACCGTCAGGTTCGACCCCACCAGCATCCAGGTAATCGAGGGCGGTCCGGTGCGCATGAGGCTGTCCAGCCGGTTCACCAGCACCGGAAGGTCGGGCCGGCGGAGGGAGGAGGCGAGTTGGGTCTCCAGCACTTCGGCGCAGAGGCCGATGTAGCCCGTCTGGAACTGGTCGAAGGGGTGAGCGACCCGGCGTAGCCGTGTGATGAGGCGGGGCAGGGTAGCCATCTCTCCCCGCGCTGCGCGCCAGAGCCCGGTGGCGCACACGTCGAAGTAGGCGTCGGAGCTGTCCGGCTCGCCGGGGCGTGCCGGCGCATCGGCGATCGCGGCCGACTGCTGGACCAGCCGCGCGGCCTGGACCGTGTCCGCGCCCCAGTAGAGCGCATCCGCCACCGACGTGAACCGGTCCCGCGGCCGGATGGAAATTTCAGAGGTCTGCTGGCGGGACAGGTCGGCGGCTTCTTTCGGTCGTCCCCGGTTGAGCGCGATCTCCTGCAGCTTCATGAACGCCACGCGGGTGTCGCCGCTCAGGCCGCTTCCGCTGCGCAGTGCCTGCGCGGCCCGCACGGCATCGCTCAGGGCGACCCCGTCCAGCTGGGACATCTCGATGATGCGGTCGAGCGTGGCGACGCTCAGGTCGCTGAAGCGGCCGCGCAGCCGCGCCAGCGCGAGGCTGTCGCCCAGCGCTACGGCGATGCGCCAGCGGTAGTAGTCGGCCAGGTCGCCCACCGAGTCCAGCGCGAGGTACCGCGTGCCCAGGGCTCGCACCTGGGCGGTGTCGGTGTCGCTCGCGGCCAGGTCCAGCAGGTGCCCCAGGGCCGGCACGAAGCGGGGGGCCAGGTCCAGGGTCCGGCGGAATGCGGCCCCGGCCCGCTCGTGGATCCCGGGCACGCCGAGCAGCGGGCCGGAATGGTAGAGCAGTTCGCCCAGCTGGTACCAGCGCTCCCAGTGGTTGGGGTCGGCCGCCACCACCTTCTCCCAGGCGGCCAACCGCTCGGCTACGGACGATTCCCGGGGATAGCGCGGGCCCACCAGGGCCGCGAGGTAGGCCCGGTCTGCCGGCATGAGCTCCGACCGCCGCCGCCAGGCGGAGTCCCGCCAGGCGTCCACCTTCTCCAGGGTAGAGAGCGAGGCAAGCCCCAGGGTGGCGGCCGCCAGCGAGGGATCGGCTTGCAAGGCGGCCATGTAGCGGTCGGCGGCCTCGGAGAACCTGCCGCCGGCATAGGCCAGTGTGCCTCCCAGGTAGGCGCGCAAGGCCGGCAGCGGATGGCCGAGCAGTTCCGGCAGCCGGTCGGCTTCGCCCGCGGCACGCACCAGCAGCTCGGTGGTGAAACGATCCAGCAGCGACGACAGGCTGTCCGGCGGGCCCCGCACGTTCTCTACCCGGGTGATCGGCTGCTGGTTGCGGGCGTCCAGCAGGGTGGCATTCAGCACGACCCGGCCGTCGCCGGTCCAGAGATCGCCCAGCAGAACCTGTCCCGCGCCCACCATGCCCGCGACCCGGCTCGCGATGGTCGGGGTGAGGGCCGCGCGGTCCGGCGCCGGGAGGCGGTTGAGCGCGCCGCTCACGGTGCCGGGATCCACCGCCGCGGGACCGCCACCACCGGGCAGCCGCTGGGCCAGAAGATCGCTCGCGCTCCGCGCCAGCAGCCGTGAGGCGCTGTCGTCCGTGCCGGTGATCCGGAAGGGGAGAACCGCCACTCGGGCAGGATCCAGCGCGAGGGGCCGCGGCGGGCGGTCCCGGAGACGGTAGCCGATCGCCACGGCGACCAGGACCAATACCGTGAGGGCCGCCGCCAGCATCCAGCGCGCGCGAGGCCGGCCGGGAGCGAGAGCGGGATATTCCCGGGTCGGCGGGGGGGCGGGGGCGCGCAACGCACGCGCAAAATCGGCGGCGGTACGGAACCGGTCCACCGGGGCCTTGGCCATCCCGCGCGCCACGGCGAGCTCGACCGACTCCGGAATGGTGTCGCGCACGTTGCGCATGCTGTGGACCCGTTCCAGCGTATGGCGCGCCAGGATGCTCTGGGGCGTGGGCCCGGTGAACGGCGGCTCCCCCACCAGCATCTCGTACACCACGCAGGCCAGGCTGTAGATGTCGCTGCGGCTGTCCAGCCGGGGGTCGCCCGCAATCTGCTCGGGACTCATGTACTCCGGCGTGCCCACGATGAGTCCGGTGTCGGTGAGCCGCGCGGTCTCCTCGGCGCTCACCGGCCGGGCGATCCCGAAGTCGGCCACCATGGCGCGGCCGCCCGAGAGCAGAATGTTTTCCGGCTTGATATCGCGGTGGATGACGCCCTGTTCGTGCGCCGCCGCCAGCGCGGCGGCGACCTGTTCGGCGATCTCCAGCGCCTCTTCGATGGGGAGCTGGCTTTCCCGGTGGAGCCGCTGCGCCAGCGATTCACCCTCCACGTAGGGCATGACGTAGTAGGGGACGGCCAGCGGCGTCCTCTCGAAGTCCGAAGCCTCCCCTCCGATCCTCGACCTTTGACCTTCGGCCATGGGTAACTGCAGCAGGCCGGAATCGTACAGCGGCAGAATGTTGGGATGGCTCAGGTTCGCCGCCACCCGGATCTCGCGGGCAAACCGCTCGGCGCTGATGCCGGCCGCCAGCTCCGGGAGCAGCACCTTGATGGCAACCCGGCGGTCGTGGCGCAGGTCGCGGGCAAGGTAGACCATGGCCATGCCGCCACGACCAAGCTGCCGCTCCACCTGATAGCGGCCCTCGAGCGAGGCCTGCAGCAGGGTCCTCAGATCAGCCATGGGTTCCCGGGGCGGAGACGGGCCAGCCTTCGCTCTCGAACAGCGGCATGCAGGCCTGTTCGGGTCGTTGCAGGTCGGCCGCCAGCAGCGCGATCCCCAGCCAATGCTTGTAGAGGCTCATGGCCTGGGGGTCGCGCGCCGTGTGGCGCAGCGATCGTACCGCATGCAGGGTGAGGCGCCGGGCGCGCTCCAGCCACACCGGCGATCCGGTGTGCCGGTACAGCCGCAGCAGGGCATATCCGCGGCCGGCGACGCCGCAACAGAGATTGGACATCGGCTCGGCCGCCTCCCAGGCAGTCCATCCGCTCGCCTCCGCCAGCCGGAGGTGATCCCGGTTCCCACCGCTACGATGGGACTCCAGCCAGAGATGCACGAACCCCGCGGCTCCCTTGCACCAGCCCGCTGCCGGCGCCGCGGCCTCGTTCCCCGCCGGCAGGGCATTGACCCACCCCAGACCCCGTCCCACCGGCTCGGCCAGAGCCGCCAGTTGCGGTCAGGCGCGGGTCCAGCCAGGCCGGTGGCGCGGTCCCCGAGACCCGCTGCCAGCAGAGCAGCGCGTAGAGCAGGCCCGCCCATCCGTGAGCCATGCCCAGGGTGCTGAAGCCGCCGGTGGCACCGGGCACCGGCAGTGCATTGATATGGTCCCGGAGAAATCTACTCGCTTCCGTGCCCGCGTTCCGCAGGCTGGCCGCGGCGGCGGTTGCCCCCTCCGGCAGCAACTCGAGCAGCAGAACGATGCCCAGCAGCGTGCCGGCCCGGCCGAGGAAGAGGTCGAGCCTGTCGCAGGGGGTGCTGGACGCGTCGAGAAACCGCTCGACCGCCCGGGTCAGCTCCTCCTGGTCTCCCACGGCCTGAGCCAGGTGGGCCCGGACCAGATGCAGCCCGGCGGGCGTGTTGAGAAGCGAGATCGGGCCCACGTCGCCGGCGCCCATGTCGATCGCCGGGTTGTGCCACGCGCCCGGGTGGCCGCTCTCCCGCTCGGCGCGGGTGAGCCAGCTGTCGGCGGCGGCCAGCAACGCCGGGCTCTGGCGCATCGAGGCGAAGCGGTAGAGCGCGAAGGCGATCCCGGCCGATCCATAGCACACCGAACAGGAAGGCGCCTCCAGCGCGCCGCCGAAGAGCGCGGCAGACGGGTCCAGCAGGTCAATGGTTTGCCGAACGGCATGTTCCAGTTCGGCCCCCTCCTTCCTGGGGACCCGCCCGCCCGGTCGCGGGCGAGCGGCGGCCGCGCGGAGTGCCCGGGCGAATGCCGCGACCGACCGGTAGCGGGCACCCGGATCCTTGGCCAGCGCCCGCTCGAGCACCGCTTCCACCGCGGGCCAGGGCTCGGTGCCGCGGCGGGCAAAGGGGAGCGGGTCGTCCGACACGATCTGGCGGAGCAGCACCGGGCGCTCCAGCCCGAACTCCAGGTAGTGGTCGCCGGTGAGCAGGCGATAGGCGAGGGCGGCCAGGCTGTACTGCTCCGCCGCGGCGGTGAGCGGCGGATCCGGCTCGCCGCGAAGAAGCGCCCCGGCATACTCGGGATCGAGATACCAGGCCACACCGCCCCGGGGGCCGGGCGCAACGGGAGGCCGGCCCCGGGTGAGGGCCGACTGGCCGAAATCCAGCAGCGTCGCCCCGCCGCGCCGGTCAACCAGGATGTTATCCGGATGGACGTCGCCGTGGAGCACGCCCAGGCCATGCAGCCGCGCGTAGCGGCGGAGGATGGCCAGCAGCAGCCGCATCCGCTCGCCGGGGGACGACGGCCCCCCGGGGGTGATGGTGGGCGGCACCCCGGCGCACCACTCGAGGACCAGGCAGGGCCGCCCCTGCCGGTTGGCGGCCCTGAGCACCCGCGGTGCGCCCCTTCCCCGGAGCCGGCGCAGGACGGTGGCCTCGCGCCGAAACGCCTCGCGTACGACACGCGAGCCGGACCGGGCCAGCTTGACGGCCACGGCCCGGCCCGAGGAAGCGAGCCCCTGGTAGACCTCGGTGTCCTCCAGCAGATGAACCAGCCGGCGGATCTCGCAGCCGGCCACCCGCGCGCCGCTTGCCAGCAGCGGCTCGATGCGGCGGGCATCGGGCGAAGCGGCCGGAACCAGAAATCGCTGGTTGAAACAGTCGCTCACAACGGGAAAGACGTCGGCGAGCAACCGATCGGGTGGCACTCCCTGCTCCCTGCTGTACCGCAGGACGACCTCGACCACGCGGCTGGGCGACCGGAAACCTTCCAGCAGCCGGGCGGTCTCGGCCGTCACCACGCGCGAGCCACCCCGTCCGTGGCGCAGAGTCACGGCAAATTCGGAAGGGTCGGCCTGGATCTGCCGCCGAATCCGGTCCGGGAGCCGGGGCACCGGGATGATCAGCACGTCCGGGCGCAGGACCAGCGGCTCCGTCAGCGTCATGGCGAGCCGCCGTCCGAGTGGAAGGCGGGGGTTGGGGTCCAGGTCCTGGGATCGACCCCGTCGAGGCTCAGGCGGTCCTGGGCAAAGCGCCAGGGGGGCACAGGCGCGTGGTCCAGCGCGAGCGCCGCCGCCATCGCGGAGGCGAGCCGGCTGACGATGCGAGTCCTCCAGCTGGTGCCCTGCCACCCCGCGGGAACGGGTTCGTCGGCCGCCGGCTCGGCGCCCCAGGAGAGCACGCCCCGGCGCTCCAGCCCGGCACTGAAGGGAACGCCCTGCGCCGGGAGGCCCTCGAGCGCGGGGGCCAGCAGCCGGGCTGCCGCGCGCAGGTCACGCCGGCGGGCAAAGTAGACCACGAACTTGTCGGGCCGGATCAGGCCGGGAATGTCTGCGCCCAGCTTGGCCGAATCGATACCCGGCACCCGGCGGAGGACGCCGAGCGCGGTCGGGAGCGCGTCAGGCAGGTGGGCGGCGGGGATGCTCAGGTAGAGCTTGTAGTGGCGCCGCCCTTCGACCGGAGGACCGGGCCGCGGCGGAGCCCAGGTGAGCCATGCGCGCGCCGGGTTCTGCACCCAGGAGATTCCCGTGCTCCGGAGCAGCCGGCCAATCGCATCGCGGCCGCCGAGGTCGCGGCGCAGGCGCGGGGTCGCGGGTTCGGTATTGAACCGGTAGAGCCGGGCAGCGAGCAGGGCAGCGTCACGCAGGCGCAGCGATTCGCCGTAATGCAATGCGGCCCGGGAGAGCCGGGCCGTTCCGCTGCGCGGGATGGCCGGCGCGGTGGGGGTGAAGAGGACCGCATGCGCCGCCGGTCCGCCCACGAAGGCGCCGTCGCCTTCGATTTCCAGGACGCCGTCCAGCACCAGGCGGGCCGCGGTGCGGGCGGCGGCGGCGCCTTCCTGTTCGAGAAACTCGGCGGGAAGGCGCGCTGGGCGCCCCAGCCGCTGGAAGAGCCGGGCGGTGGGCCGGGAGATCGCCTGAACGCCGGGCCCTGCCTCCCGGGGCTCCAGAATGCCGAAGAAATCGTCATCGCCGCGGAAGGAACGCAGCCACGCCTGCCGTCCCGGGCTCAACCGGTCCCAGGCTGCCATCCGCCACGCGGAAGCAGCCCGGAATCGCCGCTGCAATAACGACTCCTGGAGTGTGGACATCGGGGAGGGAGGAACAGGGGCGGAAGCACGGATCGGCGCTTCCGCCCGGAAGCCTACAGCTGTGCCAGCGTGAGTTGCTCCTGCAGAAGGGCCAGGTCGTCCGGGCCGGAGAGCTCGGGGTACAGCTTTTTGGTCACGTTGGTGCACCCGGTAGTGTTTTTCAAGCATCCTTTGGGACCGGCCATCAACTCGACTCCATCCTCCGGCAGGACGGAGACCATCAGATCCCTGCTGGTAAAGCGGGACATATGGGACCTCCAGGGGGCAAAGGGTGGGACGCCCGGGCCGGAGAACCGGCCCGCCGCAGGGAACGGTGATAAGGCGGTAGGCTGATATAGGGAGCGGCACGGTCCGCGTCAAGCAGGTGCCGGTTCTTCCCGGGCGGCGGGGCGGCGCCGGTATTACAATGGACGATCCCTCAGCGCACGACCGGAGTCCGGTATGGCAGGCAGCGGCCCACCGCCGGCAATCCAGAGCATCGCGTTCGCCTATCAGGAGAACGACCAGGCGGTGCCCATCCGCGATCCCGGGGATGAGCGTTTCCTGGGCGCCGTTCCCGAGTGGCGGGCGGGGAGCAGTCCCGACCCCGCCGCATACCCCTGCGGGACCCGCCCGCGCATCCGGGTGGTGTTGAACCGGTCCGCCGGACTGGACGATGGCGCCTGGACCGTTCAGGCGCGAGGGACGGGGGGCCCGGGGGTCGCGGCGCGAGAGGTGCGGCTCCAGTTCAACCCCGATGGCCGCTCGGCGCCCTGCGAACTCGAGATGGAGGCCGCGCTGCCGTCGGCCATCGGGTCGGTGCAGGTGGAGTGGGAATGGACCGCCCGGGCCGGCAGCCGCGAGGTGCCGCTCGGAACCAGCAGCCATCTGATCTATCTCGTCTGGAAGATGCCGGTGGAGGCGGTGCTCTGGCATCGCAGCAACCGGGCCGCCCGGGCGCCTCGGCCCGCCTCGGTGGCCGGGCGCTGGGTCTTCGAGCCGCTGCTGCGCTGGACCTGCGACTGGGCCGCCGGCTGCGCCGACGAGAAGGCGATCTGCGACGCCATCATCGCCAAGGTGCGTACCACGGGCCTGCAGTATGCCGTGCCGGCCTGGACGGTCCACCAGATGCTGAAGAAGCAGGGCGGCTACTGCGGCGGCTGGTACCGGATGTTCCAGGCCATGGCGGGCGTACAGGGCGTCCGGGTGGAGCGGCGGAGCTTCTGGGTGGCCTGGCCGGCCGACGCGGAGCACGATGTGCGCTGGTGCGCCATCGTGGTGCGGAACCCGGGGATCAACCGGACCGAGCCGGTGGACGATCCCAGCCTCTTCCACGACGTCTCCGCCCAGCCGGTGGACCTGTCGCCGGTGCAGGACGTGACGGAGCGGCGCTACCGGTTCTGGGGCTCGCCCGGCGTGGCCTCCGACGGGCATTGCGTCAACTTCCTCCGCTACCAGGGCGCCTGGTATCTGTACGATGCCTGCTTCCTGGACCGGGCCATTTCGCTGGACGGTTTCGCCCTGCCGGAGGTGCAGGGGAAGACCCCGGTGCCGACGCACCTGCTGGGGAACTTCAAGGAGGCCTACCTGCAGAACGCGGTGGATCACATGCTGGGCACTATCGAAGTCTCGGGGCGCCTCTACCGGGCGGTGCCTCCGCCCCAGTCCTCCGGCGGCTCGCCGGAAGAGAACGGCATCACCGTGCAGACCAGCATCATCCCGCCCGATGCGCCGAAGCTCGCCTTCTACTGGATGTCCTGAGCCATGTCCCAGGCGCACGAGTATCTCCGGCAGCTGCTGGGCGTCTCCCCCGCCGGGCCCGAGCCGCACGCCGGGCCGCTGCCGCATCCCTGGCACCAGGTGAAGCTGGCCTTTCACCAGGTGATGCAGGACCGGTCGCCTGAGTCGGAGGACGTGCTCCACCGGTTCCTCCTCTTCCAGGGCGAGCTGCCGCTCCAGCCCACGGGGGAGTTCCCCCATGCCCTCTCCCCCGAGGATCATCTGCGGATGCTCGCCATGCAGACCCTGGCCGGCTGGGACCGGGAGAAGCATCGGGCCGCCATCATCCAGGCAGCCGGCCTGGCCGACTCGGACGCGGTCGGCGATATGGCCCGGGCGGTGCTCCAGTAAAGAGAGGACTGAGGACTGGGGACTGAGCGCGGACGGCAGGACGGCAGGACGGCAAGCGAGGGAATTCGAGTTCACGGTTGGCTTGAAATCGCTCAGCGCGCTACGTTCTGTCACGGTGACACCACTCAGTCCTCCAGTCCTTTTCTCCTTTCGTTTTTTCTATGATTCCCGAGTCCCGCCCCATGTCCTACAGTCGAGCGGAGCTGACGTCGCTCGTAATGCCGCACATGCAGAACGTGCTGGGTGATCTGTTCGGCGGGCATCTCATGAGCATGGTGGATCAGGCGGCCGCGGTCGCCGCAATCCGGCACGCCGGCGGGCCGGCGGTCACGGCCAGCATCGACCGGGTGGATTTCCGCGAGCGGATTCCGGTCGGGGCGCTGGTGACCTGCGCGGCGGCGGTGGACTTCGTGGGGACCAGCTCGATGGACGTGTCGGTCGAGGTGTACAGCGAGATCATCTCCACCGGCGAGCGCAAACACACCCACACGGCCCATGTGGTATTCGTGGCGATCGACAAGGAGGGGCGGCCGCGGCGGGTCCCCCGGCTCGTTCCGGAGACCGACCAGGAGCGCGAGCGTTTTGAGCATGCGCGGGCCAACCGGGAGGCGCGGCGGCGGTGAGCCCGCGGACGGTGGCCGTGTTCGGCGGCGGCGGGGTGAAGGCCGCCGCCCACGTGGGCGCCCACCGCGCGCTGACCGAAGCGGGCATCGTGCCGTCGCACTACCTGGGCACCTCCATGGGCGCGGTGATCGCCGCCATGTATGCCACCGGGCTGTCGCAGGCGGAGATCGAACGTACCCTGGCCACGGTCACCCGCAAGGACGTCGCCCGCACCCGGCCCCTGCTTGCCATCCGGGGGCTCACCGCGCCCTCCCTGTTTCAGGTCGAGCCCCTGCGCGACACTTTCGAGCGGCTGATTCCCGCCCGCCGGTTCGGCGAGCTGAAAACGCCGCTCACCGTCACCGCCGTAGACTTTGCGACCGGGGGGCTGGTGCTGCTGGGGGCCGCGATCCGCGGAGCAGCGGGGCATCGGGAATCGGGAATGGCGGAGTGGGAGAACCTGGGCCCCGACGTTCCCCTCATCGAGTCGCTGCTCGCCACCTGTGCGCTGCCGTTCTTCTATCCGCCGGTTGTCAGCAACGGCCGCAAGTACATCGACGGCGGCTTCCGGATGGTGGTGCCCTGGGAGCCGGCCGCGGCGCTGGGCCCGGAGCTGGTATTCTCGGTGGATACCGGGGCCGGGTTCGACGAGATGGGTGGCGACGACGATTCCGCCATGCCCCCGCTGGCACGGGCCCACGACGCCGGGATCGGCATACTCATGGCGGCCAATACCGCGCTCCAGCGTCCCCATTGGCCGGCCGGGCCGCGGCTGGTGCATGTACGGCCGCCGGTGCGCCGGGGCTCCACCTTCAGAGTGGAAGAGGGCGAATGGTACCGGGAGCAGGGGTACGAGGCGGCGCGGGAGGCGCTGAAATGAGGGATCAGGGACCAGGAATCAGGAATCAGGCCGGTTGCCCGGTCCTCCGGGGGGGCCCTAGAATTCCCTGCGTCCCTGGCTCCTGGTCCCTATCCTGAATCGCGGCTCCTGGCATGCTCGCCTCCGAAGTCATGGTCCCCAATCCCCACGTCGCGGTGGCCGGCGCACGCGCCAGTGAGCTGGCCATTCTCTTCCGGGACCGGAACGTGTCGGTGGTGCCGGTAGTGGACGATCACCGGACCCGCCATTTCCTGGGCGTGCTGAGCGATCGCGACCTGGTGACCCGCTGCCTGGCCGCGGGCCTGGAGCCGCGGGAGGTGCGGGCCGACCAGCTGATGCGGCGGAACACCTGCAGGGTGGGCCCGGAGCAGGAGCTGAAAGGTTTCACGCTGCGGATGGATCCGGAAGACGGCGAATCGCATCTGCGGCCCACCATCACGGTGGTGGACGGCGCGGGCTGTGTGCTGGGGTTCATCAGCCATCCGGAGCAGATTCCGGAGATCACTATTGCCTGGGGGTGAGCATGGGCGACATGCGGATCTTCACCCTGGAGGAAGCCGAGTCGACGCTGCCCCTGGTGGCGCGGGTAGTGAGCGACATACAGGAGGAATACCCCCGGTGGCGCGCCGCGGTGGCGCGTTACGAGCTGCTGAGCGGCGGCGCGCGCGCCGACTGGGGCGAAACCCCCGAGCTCCTGTTGGCGCGGGAGGAAGTCTCCACCCGGGCGGAGCGCATCAATCTCTATCTGGGCGAGCTGACCCAGGTCGGGTGTCTGTTCAAGGGCTTCGAGGCCGGCCTGGTGGATTTCTACACCCTGCGGGAAGACCGGCTGGTGTTTCTCTGCTGGCACCTGGGCGAGGAACGCATCGCCTACTGGCACGAGGTGGATGCGGGCTTCGACGGGCGCCATCCGCTCCACCCCGAAGAATTCAGCGAAAGGCTGCCGTAAATGTTCCGGACGATGCTGTTCCTGCACTGGTTCGGGTTCGTGATCTGGATCGGGGCCGCGCTGGCCATGATGGTCGCCTCCATCGCCAGCCGGAAGGAGGAACGCTCTGCCCTGGCCGTGTTCGCCCGGCTGCAGGCCGCCATCACCCGGATCCTGGTGGGGCCCGGCGCGGCCATCACGCTGCTCACCGGCGTCATGCTCACCTTTGAGATGTACCAGGCCTACGCCGCCGCGGCGCCCAGTATCTGGCTCATGGTGATGCAGGGGGCCGGGCTGATCGCTTCCGTGCTGGTGCTGGTCATTACCGTGCCCACGTCGGCCCGGCTGGCCCGGATCGACCCCACCGGTCCCGCCGCCGCGGTGTTCGACGCCCTGCGCGTGCGGCAGCGGGTCTTCTCCTCCATTGCCGGCACCCTCGCGCTATTGGCCTTGCTGGCGGGAGTGATGATGCGATATACGCGGTGAGCGCGGGAAACGGGAAACGGGAAACGGGAAACGGGAAACGGGAAACGGGAAACGGGAAACGGGAAACGGGAAAGGGGAAAGGGGAAAGGGGAACGGGAAACGGGAAAGGGGAATTGATCAGCGCCGTTTCCCTGTTTAGACCCGTTCCCTTTTCCCGTTTCCCAGTCTTGCATACCCCCGCCACCGGGCACCTCTCGCATGCCGGCTTCCGCGCCGTACAGATCACCGCCCCCAACTCCATGAGCGCCTGGTTGAAGGCCCAGGCCGGGGGGCCTTTGCGCGGGAGCAGGCGGCGGGCGGTGTCCCACAGGCGCCGCTCGGCGCCCCGGGCGCGTAGCCGGGGATGGAAGGCGCGGCGGAGCACCCGGGCCACGTTGGTGTCCACCGCGGGCTCGGCCAGCTCATAGGCGAAGCAGGCCACCGCCCCCGCCGTGTACCGGCCGATGCCGGGCAGGCGGCGCAGCTCGTCCACCTCACGCGGCAGGGTGCCGCCGCACTCCCGCACCACCTCGCCCGCCAGCCGGTGCAGGTTGGCCGCCCGCCGGTAGTAGCCCAGCCCTTCCCAGCTCTCGCGCACCTGGCGCGGGCTCGCGCCGGCCAGGATCTCGATGCTGGGGTATTGGGCCAGGAAGCGGGGGTAGAAGTCGCGCACCCGGCTTACCTGGGTCTGTTGCAGCATGATCTCCGATACCAGCACCTGGTAGGGATCGCGGGTGCGGCGCCAGGGCAGATCCCGGCCGTGGCGGCGGAACCAGCGCAGCAGCCGGCGGCGGAAGAGCGGTGCGCTATCGGCAATGGGCGGCTTTGACTTTGGGGCCATGGGCCTTCAAGATACAGGGCCACTCGGGAGGTGTCAGCCAGGGATGAACGCACTGCTTCGTCTGCCCCGCTTTGTCGGCCGGTTCACGCTCGCGGCCTCCGCCCAGATGGGACGCTTCAGTCTCATGGTGGTGGAGCTGGTGCGCGGGGTCAGCGAAGTGCGCATCTGGGTGCCCCGGATGTTCGAGGAGGCGTGGAACATCGGGGTCGGCAGCCTGTTCATCGTGCTGCTGGTGTCGATGTTTGCCGGGGCGGTCACCGCCCTCCAGGCCGGCTATCAGTTCACCGGGTCCATCCCCATCTACTTCCTGGCCGGGGTCATCGTGGAGTCGGTGGTGCTGGAGCTGGGGCCGGTGCTCACCGGGCTTATTCTGGCGGGCCGCATCGGCGCGCGCTACGCCGCCGAGCTGGGCACCATGCGGGTGACCGAACAGATCGACGCGCTGGAGAGCCTGGGCCGCTCGCCCGCCTCCCACCTGCTGGTGCCGCGCGTGGTGGCGGGGCTCATCATGATCCCCGTGCTGGTCATCTTCGCCGACGTCACCGGGATCATCGCCGGCTGGAAGGCGGTGCAGGCCGTGCTGCCCATGACGGACCAGGATTTCATCTACGGTGCGCGGACCTTCTGGCGCGGCTTCGACGCCTACTACTCGGTGATCAAGGCCTTCGCCTTCGCGGCATCCATCACGCTCATCTCCTGCTACATGGGCTTTACCACGCAGCAGGGGGCGGAAGGGGTGGGCCGCTCCACCACCGGCGCGGTGGTCTCCAGCTCGGTGATCATCCTGCTGCTGGATACCCTGCTGGCCAAGATCCTGCTTAACGGATGATCGAGCTCCGCGACGTTCACAAGCGCTTCGGCGAGCAGGTCGTGCTGGACGGTGTGGATTTTATCGTCAACGACGGCGAGACGGTCGCCCTGCTCGGCCCCTCCGGCACGGGCAAGAGCGTGCTGCTCAAGCACATCATCGGGCTCATCCACCCGGATTCCGGCACGGTGCTGGTGGACGGCCAGAATGTGGGCCGCCTCAAGCGCAAGCAGCTGGCCGAGCTGCGCACCCATATCGGCTACGTCTTCCAGAACGGCGCGCTGTTCGACTCCATGGACGTGTTCGAGAACATCCGCCTCGGCATGAGCGATGAACACCAGTACGCCGATGAGGAGTTCGCCCGCGGCCGGGTGGTCGAGTGCCTGCAGCTGGTGAACCTCGCTCCCGACGTGGCGCAGAAATATCCGGCGGAGCTGTCGGGCGGCATGCGGAAACGGGTGGGGATCGCCCGCGCCATCGCGGGCCAGCCCAAATATCTGCTCTACGACGAGCCGACCTCGGGGCTCGATCCGGTCAACTCCGACGTGATCGACGAGCTGGTCAAGCGCCTGGCCGAGAAGCTGGGCGTGACCAGCGTGATGGTCACGCACGACGTGCGCGGCGCCTTCCGCACCGCCGACCGGCTGGCGCTGCTCACCGGCGGCAAGATCATCCAGCAGGGCACGCCGCAGGAGTTTATGGCCTCGCGGCATCCGAAGGTGATGGAATTCCTGGAGCGCGACTTCAACCACGCCGATATCGGGAGCGGAAAGCATGGAATTGCGCTATAGGCAGGAAGTCACCGTCGGGACGCTGGTGATCATCGCCATCGCGCTCTTCATCGCGGGGTCGGTCTGGCTCAGCGGGCGGACGCTGGGGTCCGGCAACTACACCCACATCAGATTCGGCCAGGTGGGCAACCTGAAAGTGGGCGTCCCGGTGCTCATCGCCGGCGTGCACGTGGGCAAGGTCGAGCGGATCGAGCTGACGCCGCACGACAGCGTCATGGTCTCGATCAGCCTGTCCCAGGATATCCAGCCGAAGATCGACGCCTCGGCGAAGATCATTTCCATCACCGCGCTGGGCGATGCCGCCGTTTCGTTCAAGCCGGGCCAGGCGGCCAAACCGCTCCCGCGCGACGGCGTGATTCAGGGTACCATGGACCCGGGCCTCGGCGATCTCGCCACCACCCTGGGCGCCCGGGCCGACAGCGTCCTGATGGCGGCCCAGCGGCTGCTCAGCCAGCAGACCGCCAAAGATCTGCAGGGGACCCTCAGTGCCATGCGGCGGATGATGGACCTGCTGGCCAACCGGCTGCCGGAATCCAACGAGGAAGCGATCCGCACCATGGCCGCGCTCCGGCAGCTGAGCGAGCGGCTGGATTCGCTCATCGCCCTGCCGGGTTTCGCCAACGGCCTCTCCAACCTCGACTCGGTCACCGCCAAGCTCGGTTCCCTGACCGGGCAGCTGACCCACACCGGCGCGTCGCTCGACACCCTGCTCTCGGCCATCAACCACGGCCAGGGCTCGCTGGGCAAGCTCGCCAGCGACAGCGGGCTCTACAACGACCTGCGCAGCACCCTGCAGTCGGTCCGCGCGCTCACCGATACCATCGCGCGGAGTCCCGGGAAGGTGACGGTGCAGCTGAAGGTGTTCTGAGGTGAGCGGTGAGCGGTGAGCGGTGAGCGGGCACGCGCTACCGGTTGCCGGCCCGGACCGCTCACCGCTCACCGCTCACCGCTGTCCGTATCCTCTCCCGCTCTCCCCGCGTCACCATATCGTCCCCCACTACTTCCCGCACCAGCCTGGCGACGAAGGTGTAGCCTCGCGGGTCGGCCGCCAGCCACCGGCTCCATTCCAGCTCGTCCAGGGCCTGCCGCAGCGTGGGAGAGCCCAGCCCCGTCGCGGCGGCCAGTTGCGCCTCGGTCACCCGGTCGTCCAGCACCGCGGCGGCCGTGAGCACGTGTTGCGCCGCGGCCGAGAGCCGGCGAAAGGCGATGCGGATCGCGGCGACGATGGCCGCCGGCAGGTCGCCGGGACGGGTCTGGTCCATGGTGCGGAAGGGGGCGGGCCATGCGGGCGACTCGCGGTCGAGGTCCAGGCCCGAGGCCACGGCCCGGAACAGTTCGGCCGCCAGCAGGGGCGTGCCGGCGGAATCCGCCGCGACCCGCCGGGTGATGCGATGGAGCGCCTCCTCATCGTAGGAGGGCAGCCACCACCGGGCCAGTTCCCGCAACGCGTCCTCCTGCAGGGGTCCGGGATGGACCGTGTCGCCCGGGGTCTCGCGCCCCAGGCGGCTCTGCAGGCCATCCAGCTCGGGGCGCGCGGGACGGGGTGCGAAGCTCAGGACCACCAGGAGCGGATGCGCGCGCAGATCGCGCAGCAGCGCACCCACCGCCTCCAGCGTTGGCCCGTCCGCCCACTGGGCATCGTCGATGGCCAGCACGGCGGGACTCTCCTCCAGCGCGGCACGCAGCACATCGGCAACCGCGTGGGTTACGGGCGGAAGCGCCCCGGCCGCCGCCGCGCCGGGGAAGCGTTCCTGCCATTCCGGTATGCGTTCGGCCAGGGCACAAATGGCGGCGGGGGGAGCCGCGGCAATCCCCGGCAGGTCCAGCAGTTCGCCGCGCGCCAGGTCCAGAAGCCGCCCGCAGGGTTCCGATTCATCGCTGGGCACCGCGCGGGTCTGCAGCACGGCACCGCTCTCGAGCCGGGTCCGCAGCAGCAGTTCCTCCACCAGGCGGCTCTTGCCCATGCCCGAATCCGCGCTGACCAGCGCCAGGCGGGCGGGGCCGGCACGTGCTTCATTCCACAGGTGCAGCAGGCGGCCGAGCTCAGCCTCCCGGCCGGACAGCGGCGGCCGCCGGGCCGGCCCGGCGGTCCAGGCCGGTGCCGCCGCTCCCCACCGCACCGGACGGCGCAGCCTCCGCGCCAGCGCCTGGGTCTCGCCATCGGGATCCCCGCCGAACTCCTGGTCCAGATAGGCAGTGTAGGCGGTGTAGCGGGCCAGCGCCGCGCCCGGATCGCCCGCCAGGGCCAGCGCGCGGAGCAGCGCTCGCAGGGCGACTCCCGAGGCCGGGTCCAGCCGCAGCGCGCGCTCGGCGGACTCGACCGCCGCATGCGGGTGTCCGCCCGCCAGTTGCTGTTCCGCCAGGCCGGCGAGCGCCTGCACGCCGGTGCGGCGCCACTGCTCCCGCTCGGCGGCCAGCCAGTCCTCGAACGCCGTGGCGCCGGGAATGGAGAAGCCTTCCAGGAAGCTGCCGGCCACGAGCGCCGCGGCGGCGAGGTTGCCGCCGGCGAGCTGCTCCGCCAGCTCTTCCGTATCCAGCCGGACCGCATCGGCCGCCAGGCTTACCTGTCCCCCGTCGCTCAGCACCGTATCGGTGCCGCCGATGCGCCGGAGCACCCGGACCGCCTCGTTGAGCGAGTGTCGCGCCGCCGCTTCCGGTTTGTCGTGCCAGAGCAGTCCGGTCAGGTGCTCACGGGTGTGGCTGCGACGGGGCGCCCGGGCCAGGTAGATGAGGAGCGCCAGGTTCTTGCGCCACAACAGCTCGGGCGGAGCCGGGTGGCCGTCTACCGTGACCAGTGCCGGCCCCAGGATCCGGCAGTGGATCACGGCGGGCACTTGCGGGCCAGGGCGCGGGCCGAATCCACCCGGGGGCGCAGGGCCGGCTCGGCATCGGACCAGAGCTCCAGGACGCGGTGCAGCGGACGACAGGCTTCGGCCGTCCGGCCGGTGGCCAGCAGGGCGCGCGCCTGCCAGAGCCGCCCCAGCGTGCCGAACGACCAGTCCACTTCGCCCGCCTGTACTTCGTGCACGGGCCAGCCTTCGAGATCGGTGTTGTCGTGCCAGAGCCATTCGCTGTACGCCTGCTTCGGCCGGCCCATGCGGTCCAGCCACTGGCCGCGCGCGAGGTGCAGTATGGCGCGGGCGAAAGGGTCGCCGCTGCGGCCGCCGGAATCCCACTGCAGCAGCGGCTCGGAGATGGCGAGGGCTTCATCGTACCGGCCGCGGTGCCCGGACTCGAGGGCCGCGAAGAGCTGCGCCAGCCGCTGCGCGCGCTGGTCGGTGGCGGCCTGGTCCTTCACGCGGGCCGCATGCATGCTTGCGGCCCCGCTGTCGCCCGCCATCAGGTCGGCCACCGCCAGCGCCCACTGCGCCCGGAAGCTCAGGGGATCGCTGGCCAGCCACCGGCGTCCCCGTGCTTCCTCGGCCGTATCGCGCGGCAGCAGGCCGAGCGCCGCGGGCAGTACGCGCCACTCGGCGCGCAGAAGGTCGGACGCGGGGGATTGGAGAATCCGGTAGGCACTGTCGAACTGCGCGAACGCCGCGGCGGGCCGCCCCAGCGCGATCAGCGCGATCGCTTCGCCGTTGTGGCCGCTGGCCCGGACCTCGGGATAGGGAATGCGGGAGGCAATGATGCGCCCGTACTTCAGCTGGGCCCGTGGAATATCGAACGCGATGCCCCAGCGGAACGACTCGATGAGGTCCTTCACCGCGGCCGTGTCCTCCCAATGCCCGAAGGCGACGCGGGAGTCCGGCGCGAAGCGCTCGCGCAGCACCAGGCCCATCAGCAGTGTCAGGTCGAGATCGCCGCCCCCTCGCGACCGGGGCACGACCTGCTTCATGCGCTGGTAGGCGGATTGGGCGGCGGCGCGGTCGCCCAGCCGGGAGTAGCCCCAGATGATATGGTCGTAGGCCGGGGCGAGGAGGGAGTCCACCCGCACCGCATGCTCGAACATGTTCAGTGCCTCGGTGAGGCCGCGCCCCGCCAGCGGCCCGCGGTGAAACAGCTCGTCGGCGTAGAGCAGGGCGGCGTAGCCGTCGTAGGGATACCGGTCTACCGCCAGCTGGTAATCGGCGAAGCGCGCCTTCAGGTCAGGTTCGGTCTGCGCCCGGATCAGGAGCTGGTCTTTCTCGCCAAACTCGCTCCCATGCTCCTGATAGAGCCGGCGCACATCGACGCCGAAGGGTATCCGGCGCCAGCGGCGCACGTTCACCAGCCGCCACGAGGCCATGGCGAAATTGGAATCGATGCCCAGCGCCTCCTCGAAGGCTCGCTGCGCCTCCTTCCAGCGGTCCTGCCGGAAGGCCCGGATGCCTTCGGCGAAGCTGCTCAAGGCGCGCGGGACCTGGCTGAAGCCCCTCCGGGGATCGAACCCATGGAGCTCCGGAACCAGGGCGAACATGATCTCCCTGGCCGCGCCGAAGCTCATGCTGTACCGGCCGGAACTGTCGCCCAGTATGTCCCGCAGCCGGAGGGCCGCCCCGCCGGGCTGCAGGATGGTGAGTCGCAGCCGCAGGCTGTCGGGCCGGCCCACGAGCCGGGCGGTGATGACGGCGCTCAGCCCCCGGGACCGGCCGGAATCGCGGACGATCTGGGCGGCGTAGAGCTCGGATTGCCGGTCGCTGTAGAGAGGGAGCGCGTCGTGCAGCTCGTCCACCACAAGGGCCGTCAGGTTGGCTGCCAGCACGCTGTCTACGCCCGGACCGGCTTGAAACGGCAGGATGGCCGCCAGCCGGGGGGGCTGGGCCGGGGGCCGCAGCCACCACAGACCCAGCACCAGCACGGTGGCGGCGCCGAGGACCCAGAGTACCCGGCTTCGTCGCGGTGGGCCGGACCGGGCCCGGAGCGCGGCGCGGAACTCAGCGGCGCTGGCCCAGCGGTCCTCCGGTTTCCAGGCGAGCGCCTTCCGCAGGATCCGTCCCAGCGGCGCCGGTACGCCGGACCAGTCGGTCTGCTGCCGCTGGTCGCGGATCCACCAGCGCCGCCCGGTCAGCGCCTCGAACATGACGATCCCCAGGGCGTAGAGATCGGTGCGGGGCGTGATGGCCCCGCCGCTGAGCTGCTCCGGCGCCATGTACGCCAGCGTCCCGGGATTGGTCCCGCTGGCGGTGATGGAACTCTCCGCCGGATCGAGCGACTTGGCGACGCCGAAATCGGTCAGCATGCCGCGGCCCTCGACCAGGAAGATGTTGCCCGGCTTGAGATCGCGGTGGACCACCCCCCGCCGGTGCGCCGCGTCCAGGGCGGCGAGCAGGTCCAGGGCGAGGCTGGTTGTTTCCGCCGGCGACAGGCCCCCGCGGGTGAGGCGCTGGTACAGCGTCTCGCCCGTCAGATAATCCATGATGTAGTAGTAGAGGCCGTCCGCCTCGCCCACGTCGTGGATGGGGACGATGTTGGGATGGCTCAGGCGCGCCAGGACGCGCGCCTCCCGCAGGAAGCGCTCGGCGTGCGCCGCGGTGGCCAGCTCCGGCCGTAGCAGCTTGATCGCCACGGGACGGTCGAGCCCCTGATCACGGCCCAGGAAGACCGTGCCCATGCCCCCGCTGGCCAGCTCCCGCTCGACACTGTAGTGCGGAGCGAGGGCGGTGCGCAGGCGCTCCAGGACGGAAGCGGGCACGCGGCAACACCTTTGCGGGGGGTAATCCCAATGTACGCCCTGGCCCCGCAGCCGCCAGCGTGGCGCAGCTACTGCCGGCAGGGCGAACGACGGTTTGACACCTCACGTCTTACGCCTCACGCCTTACCATGGGGCGGTCGGGTGGGGTGGGGTATATTGGACCATGTCCCGCCCCTCCACCACCGTTCTCTCCGGCCGGTTCCAGGAGGCGCTGGTCTATGCCAGCCAGCTGCACGCAACCCAGGTCCGCAAGGGTCCCGCGGCCACGCCGTATATCGGGCATCTGCTGGGGGTGGCGTCGCTGGTGCTGGAGGATGGGGGCGACGAAGACGAGGCGATCGCCGCGCTGCTGCACGATGCCGTGGAAGACCGGCCGGCCGACGGCAAGACCCAGGAGGAGATCCGCGCCCAGTTCGGCGACCGGGTGCACCGCATTGTGCTGGCCTGCACCGATTCCGATCCTCAGGCCGCCAACGGCGATCCCAAGGCGGAGTGGCACGCCCGCAAGGAGCAGCACCTCCGGCACCTGGCCGAGGCTCCGCTGGATGTGGTCCGGGTGGTGGCGGCCGACAAGCTGCACAACGCCTGGTCCATTCTGGGCGATTTCCGCCGCATCGGGCCGGGCGTGTGGCACCGGTTCCACGCCGGCGAGGCCCAGCAGCTCTGGTTCTATCGCGGGCTGCTCACTTCGTTGCGCCAGGCACTGGCGGGACGCGAGAGCCGGCTGGTGGAAGAACTGGAGCGGGTGGTGCGCAAGATCGAGCGGATAGCGCAGGAGGGACCAGGGCCCGGGAACCGGGAATCAGGTTCCTGACTCCTGCTTCCTCCCGGATTCCTGATTCCCTGTTCCTGATTCCTACCGGATGCTGACTCTTACCTTCCTCGGCACCTCCGCCGCCTGCCCCACCGTCGAGCGCAACGTCGCCGGCATTGCGCTTGCGCGCGAAGGGGAGACGCTCCTCTTCGATTGCGGCGAGGGCACCCAGCGGCAGATGATGCGCTACGGGGTGGGCTTCTCCTTCCGCGAGATCTTCTTCAGCCATTTTCACTCCGACCATTTCCTGGGCGTGATCGGCCTGGTGCGCACGCTGGGCCTGATGGACCGCAGCGAGCCGATGACGCTCTACGGACCCCGCGGGGCGGAGCGCATCCTGGGCGGCGCGCTGAGCGTGGGGATCGAGCGCAACAAGTTTCCCATCGAGGTCATCGAGCTCCAGCCGGGACAGGTGCTGGCGCGGGAGGAGTACGACATCCGCGTCTTCCCGACTGAGCACCGCGCCGACACGGTGGGCTATGCCCTGGCGGAGCACCAGCGGCTGGGCCGCTTCGATCCGGAAAAAGCGCGCGCGCTGGGGATCCCCGAAGGACCGCTCTGGGGCCGGTTGCACCGGGGCGAGACGGTGGAACTGCCGGACGGCCGCCGGGTGGGGCCGCAGGATCTGGTCGGCGATCCCCGGCCGGGCCGCACCGTGGTCTACACCGGCGACACCAGGCCGACGCGGGCCGTCACCGAGGCGGCGCGGGGCGCGGACCTGCTGGTGCACGAGGCCACCTTCCAGGACCTGGAGATCGACCGGGCGAAGGAGACCGGGCACTCCACCGCCCGTGAAGCGGCCGAGGTGGCGCGGACGGCCGGGGTGCGCCGGCTGGCGCTCACCCATATCAGCCCGCGCTACAGCCTGGACGCGGGCGATCTGCTGAAAGAAGCCCGGGCGATCTTCCCGGAAACGGTGATCGCGCGGGACGGGATGGAGATCGAAGTGAGGTTTGCCGACGGGGAATAGGCGAAGGAACCGGGAAAGGGGAAAAGGGAAAGGGGAAAGGGCGAGTCGCTCTACCCCTTCCCCTTTTTTTCCCCTTCCCCGAGGTTCAGTGCCAGGTCCCTACCATGTCTTCGACCTGCTCCACCCCCCGCACCCTGCGCACCGTCCGCAGCAGGCCCGGCTTTTCGTCTTCCGGCACCTGCCCGCGGATCTTGACGTTGCCGTGGTAGGCGTTCAGCTCCAGCCGGCCGGCGTGCGGAACCACATGGCCCAGGGCGCTGCGGACCCGCTCGATCAGCACTTCGTCCGGCACGTCCGACTCCTCTATCTCGGCGCGGGTTTCCGCCAGGAGACCCCGGGCCCGGTTGCGGAGGTCGTGCATGGTGCCGGATACGCCGTCGCGCACCTCGTGGGTTGCCCGGGCCAGCCTGCCGCGGGCCAGAGCCCGGCGGCGCCGTCCCCGCTTGGGATCCATCAGAAACATCGTCAAGGCCCCGAGGCTGAACGCCCCCAGGCCGAGCCCCCCCAGCAGTGCTGCATCCTTTTTGTTCATGCGCACCTCCAGGCCGCTCGTGTCGTCATTTCCCCTACAATTGCACGGTAGGGCCCCGGGGCGGGGAGGTCAAGCCGGGGGAACCGAAACCGGGATACCGGGTAGGGAGTGGGAGATGGGGGAATAGGGAAAAGGGAACCGGGAAGCGGCAAGGCGATCCTAGGAACGCATGGGGCGATGTCTCTTGAGCAAGCCGATCAGTAGGCGCTGCGCTTCGGTGAGATGACTCCGGATGCCTGCTGCGGACGCACGCGAAATGACCCCGGCGTCGACGGCTAATTCGATGATCTCCCTGGTTTCGACCAGGGAGCCGTAGGCGATTCCCAGGTGCCTGGTGTAGGTGGGTGACCGGTTGAAGGTGGCCCCTTCAGCAATGTTCAGCTGAACAGACAGGGAGGCTCGTTGGAGTTGGTAGAACAGAGCCGAGGCCCACGGCTTCCAGTGATCGCGGGCCAGATGCAGCGCCAGCAACGAAACCTGCCGAGCCTCCTGCCATGCCCTGAGAGAACGATGATCCTTCATGCAGCCAGTATTCTACGCGCCAGCGGAAATGGTGGCATCATTTTTACGCGAAACTGTACTTTTCTCCGTTTCCCTTTTCCCGTTTCCCTGTCCTGATGCATGGCCAGCGCCTTCATTTCATAGGACAGGCGTCGCGGTATTTGAAGGGGGACTTCGTCCTCTACTGGACGCAGACCACCCTCCGCGCCCACGACAACTTCGCGCTCAATTACGCGGTGGAGCAGGCGAATGCGCTGGGGCTCCCCGTGCTGGTCTATCACGGCCTGCGCCACGACTATCCCCATGCCAGCGACCGGATCCATGCCTTCATTATTGAATCGGCCCTCGATCTCCATCGCGCCTTCGAGCAGCGTGGTATCCAGTATGTCTTTTATCTGGATACTCGCAGTGTAGCCGGTGGGGGTTCCGAAAGCTCTCACGCTTCACCCCTGGTTCGCCTGGCCCGGCGCGCCGCCCTCGTTGTCACCGACTTCTTTCCCACCTTCATAATTCCCGACCAGACCGCCGGCCTGGCGCGGAGGACCGACGCACCGGTGACGGCCGTGGACTCGCTGGGAGTGGTTCCGCTGGCGGCCTTCGACCAGGCGTTCAGCTCTGCGCGGGCCATTCGGCCCCGGTTGCATGCACTCCTGCCGCATCATCTCCATCCGGTGGGAGATGTGGAGCCCAGGACCAGGCGCAGAGTGGACCCGGGGTTTGACGCGTTGGATCTGCGGGCAATCGGGAAAGGGGACCCGGCGATCGGCCGTCTGCTGCAATCCTGCGCCATCGACCACGCCGTCGCCCCTTCCCCCTCCTTCCGGGGCGGCATGGCCGAGGCCCGCCTCCGGCTGGAGCGCTTTCTCGAGCGCGGGCTGCCCAAGTACGCCGAGGGCCGGGGGGACCCCAACCAGCCGGAAGCCACCAGCCGGCTCAGCCCCTACCTCCACTTCGGCAACATCAGCATACAGGAAGTTCTGTTGCGCGCCCGTGAGGCCGGCCCCTCCGCCCAGTATGAGAAGTTTCAGGACCAGGCGCTGGTCTGGCGTGAACTGGCCAGCAATTTCGCCTGGCGGGACTCCCGGCACCGGAGCGCCTCGGCGGTGCCCGGCTGGGCCCGCAAAGAGCTGGACGACCACTCCGCCGATCCGCGACCCGCGGTCTACACCCGCGCGGAGCTGGAGAGGGCCGCGACCGAGGATGAGCTGTGGAACTACGCCCAGCGGAGTTACCTGCGGGAGGGATACATGCACAACTACCTGCGCATGCTGTGGGGCAAGACGGTGATGCAATGGACCCGCGGCTGGCGGCATGCCTTCCGTGTGCTGCGCGAGCTCAACGACAAGTACGCGCTGGATGGGAGGGATCCCAACAGCTACGCGGGGGTTCACTGGTGTTTCGGCCGCTTTGACCGTCCATTCTACCGCCGGCCGGTATACGGAACCGTCCGCTCCATGTCGACCCGGGCGGCGGCAGGGAAGTTTGATATCGAGAAGTTACTGGCCGGGAATACGGGGAACCGGGAATAGGGAAACACCCGTTTCCCGGCTCCCCTTCCCGCAGTAAAAACAGTCATAAACCTCCTTCACAGTGCTTGCCCCGCCAGCCGCCGCATCCGATCTTGCTTCTTGATGCTCGGTTCTCAGTTCTCAGTCCTCGGGCCTTTGGCTTGGTATGACCGATCGCGCGCACCACGTCGTCATTGTGGGGGGAGGGGTGGGAGGGCTCTACGCCGCCCGGGCCCTGTCGCGCGCCCCGGTGGAGATCACGCTCATCGACCGCCGCAATTTCCACCTGTTTCAGCCGTTGCTCTATCAGGTTGCCACCGGCGGGCTGGGCACCGGCGATATCGCGTCGCCGCTGCGGGCCGAGCTCAAACGCCTGGCCAACGCGCAGGTCATCCTGGGCGAGGTGACGGACATCGACGCGGCGCACCGGCGCCTGCTGCTGCGTGACGGGGTGGTCGAGTATGATTCCCTCATCGTCGCCGCCGGGGTGCGCAACGACTATTTCGGCAACAACGAATGGGCGGCGATCGCGCCCGGGCTCAAGAGCCTGGAAGACGCGGTGGACATCCGGAACCGGGTTCTGGGCGCCTTCGAGTCGGCCGAACGGGAGCCCGACCCGCTGGAGCGGGCGGCGTGGCTCACCTTCGTGGTGGTGGGCGCGGGGCCGACGGGCGTCGAACTCTCCGGTTCGCTGGGCGAGCTGGCGCACCACACCCTGAGCGGCGAGTTCCGGCATTTCGATCCCCGGCTTACCCGCATCGTACTGCTGGATGCGACTCCCGATGTCCTGCCCTCGTTCCCCCCGGTGCTCTCGCGCCACGCCCGCGAGAAGCTGGTTCGACTGGGCATCGAAGTACGCACCGGGGTGTGGGTGACCGGAGTGGACGAGCAGGGCGTCATCGTGTCTACGGAGGGACGGCACGAGCGGATCGCCAGCCGGAACGTGTTCTGGGCGGCCGGCGTGCGCGGCTCGCCGCTGGGCCGCGCGCTGGCGGAGGCCACCGGTTGCGAGCTGGACGAGATGGGGCGGGTGCGGGTGAATCCCGATCTGACCGTTGATGGCCGCCCCGAAATCATGGTGATCGGCGACCTGGCGCATGTGGAGCACAAAGGGCAGCCGATTCCCTGCGTCGCCACGGCCGCATTGCAGCAGGGCCGCTTTGTCGCCCGGCTCATTCAGCAGCGGCTTCGCGGCCGCTCGACCGGGCCGTTCCGCTACTTCGACAAGGGCAGTCTGGCGACCATCGGCCGCTCGGCCGCCGTCGCCAACTTCCGCGGCCTCAAGTTCTGGGGCCTGCCCGCCTGGCTCCTGTGGGTCGGGGTCCACCTGTTCTACCTGGTGGATTTCGAGAACCGGCTGCTGGTGCTGCTCCAGTGGGCGAACGAGTACTTCACCCGGCATCGGGGGAGCCGGATCATCCTGGGACTGAAGCGGGAAGCCGAAAGCAAGGTCGCCGAGCAGGTCTAGCACTTCGGGAAACGGGAAACGGGAAACGGGAAACGGGAAACGGGAAGAGGATGGCGCCTCTTCCCGTTTCCCGCTTCCCTCTTCCCGTTCCTCTTACGGCTTCTGCATTCCGCTGGGCATGCCGGCCGGCATCTGCATCTGGCGATAGCCCGAGGGAGGGGCGAAGAGGCTGTCGGGGAGCGACTTGGACTCGATGCTGGTCGCTTCCATGGTCATCCCGTTCTGGTCCTTCATTTCCATCTTGAGCGGGAAGAACCCGTCCTTGAACACCTTCTTCCAGGCGTCGAGATTGGCGCCGGAGGGCATATCGCCCATGCCGTGGCCCCGCACGCCGTTGCCCGACATGTAGTAGCCCATTCCCTTGGCCACGCAGATATCCACGTTCTGCTCCTCGCCCACCAGGTAGTGCTCGCACTTGTGCCCGGCGACCGTTTCAGTCTTGCCGGTGGCGGTGATCTTGGGCGGCTCGGAGGACTGGTGCTGCATGCCCGGCGCCATCTGCGCCATGTGGTTCATGTCCATCGTCATGTAGGCCTGCTGCGAAGGCATGACCATGGTCATGGTATGACTGCCGAGGTCCATGAGCATGGCCACTTCCTGGCCCTGCGTGTGCATCACCTGCCGGATCTTGTCGCCTTTCATCATATAGGTCATGTCCATCGTCTGACCCTTGCCGCTCGTGATCGTGTAATTCACCACACCCTCGAAGCTCTGCGCCTGTGCCGGAACGGCCAGCAGCGACGAGGCGGCGAGGAGTGCGAATGTGCCCTTCAGTGCTCGGAACATGAGTGTGCCCTTTCGGGTAGAGTATCGGTCGAAAGCTAATCGCTGTCAGGGGCCGCCCCGGACCTCTTCCCTGACCATTTCCACCGCGGCGGCCCGGGAGCTCACTCCGGTCTTGGCCATGATGCTCGCCACGTGCCGGTGGATGGTACGCTCGGTCAGCCGGAGCCGCAGCGCCATTTCCCGGTCCGACAGCCCCTCGGCGAGGAGCCGCAGGACCTCCTCCTCCCGCCGGGTGAGCCGGAACTTCCGCACCGGCTGGTCCTCTGCCTGATGCACGGTGGTCCGCACCGCCGCCAGCTGGCTTTCTCCCCGCCGGACCTCGCCCGCCGCGCCCAGCTTCCTGAGCGGTGAGAGGGCGCGGTGCACCTCCCATTCGGCGGCGTCCAGCCGGTCCTGCGCGGCCAGCGCCTGGCTCAGCTCGATCCGGATGCGGGCCGCCTCGAAGGGCCGGCACTCGGCTTCGCACAGGGCGGCCGCCTCTTCGAACCGCGCCTGAGCCGACCCGGGCTGAGCGGTGGCCAGGGCGATGCGCCCCTCCGACCAGGTGAGGTCGAGCCGGAGGGCCGGGCTGGCGCCCTCTCTCGCCATTTCCCGCAGCTCCTGCAGCGCTACCTCCGCTTCGCGCAGGTCGTCCAATAACAGACGGGCGCGGACCAGCAGGGCCAGGCCCGGGGCCCGCAGGGCGTGCTGCGCCGGCGTGACACGGCGGAGATAGCGGTGCAGCAGGTCCACCGCCATCCGCGCCTCGCCCCGGTCCAGCGCCAACGCCGCCTGGCCCAGCAGCGAGAGGGGATGGGTCGCGGCTTCCTCGAAATAATGGCGGGCATCGTCGAAACGCCCGCGGCGGCGCTGCAGCTCTCCCAGCCGCAACATGACCAGGTCCTGCAGCCGCGGATCCTCCTCGGCGCTGGACTCGCGGCACGCGGCCAGCTCCAGCTCGGCCCGCTCCCACTCTCCCCGGTAGAGCAGGGTGGTGGCAGCCCGGAGACGGCTCAGGAGGTCGTGGGTGCGAGTGGGCATGGAGACCGGGAAGAGGGAACCGGAAATCTACCCGCCTACGGAAACTACTTGCGTCGGCCCGTGGCAGTTGCTAATGTGCTGGCACCTGCTAATGGATTAGCACATGACCCACCCTGAAACGCTGGGCCGTCGTGAGCGGCAGATCATGGATACCGTCTACCGGCTGGGTCGCGCTACCGTCGCCGAGGTGCGCTCGCAGCTTCCCGACCCGCCCTCGTACTCGGCGGTGCGCGGGATGCTCAATCTACTGGAAGACAAGGGGCATCTGCACCACGAACGCGACGGGCTGCGCTACGTGTACCTGCCCGTGGTCGAGACGGAGGACGCCGGCCGCCAGGCCCTGGCCCATGTGGTCCGGACCTTTTTCGGCGGTTCGCCGTCCCAGGCGGTCTCCGCCCTTTTCGCCCTGAACGACGGCAAGCTCTCTCCCGAGGAAATGGCCGAGCTCAGCCGCCTGATTCAGCGGGCCACGCAGGAAGGGAGGTGACCCTCGCCTCCCCCGTCCCTCTCCATAAAGGGGGTGGCCCGGCTGCCTTGCCCAAGCTCAAACCCGCTGATAACTTACCCGCCCTTGCCGGGGCTGTAGCTCAGCTGGGAGAGCGCTGCAATCGCACTGCAGAGGTCAGGGGTTCGATCCCCCTCAGCTCCACTCGAAGGGCGGTACGGCGGTAAGGGCGGTACGGCGGTAGGTCCGAAGCCCGGCAGGGTCCCGGTGCCCCTTGGTGTAATTGGCAACACGCCTGACTCTGGATCAGGAGAGTCCTGGTTCGATCCCAGGAGGGGCAATCCAGTCCACAGATTGCGCAGATTTGACCACAGATTGCGCAGATTTGACCACAGATTGCGCAGATGAGTCCGCGGAGAGAATTATGCGGCGGTACTCGAGGCTCGAGGCGCCGAAGTTCAGCAGGAGCGCCCGTTCGAGCCTGCTGGCGCGCAGGTAGTTCAACACCTGGGCCAATTCCACGCCGGTGAGGGCGCGAAGGGCCTTCAATTCGACCAGGACCTCCCCGTAACATACGAAATCGGCCCGATACGAGGTTCGGAGCGGCTTGCCCTTGAATGCGATGGTGAAGGGGACTTCCCCCTCATAGGGGATCTGCCGCTGAGTAAACTCCCGTGCAAGCGCCTCGTGATACACCCCCTCCCGGAAGCCGAGCCCGAGGGCGCGGTGCACCTCCATGGCGGCTCCGATGATAGCGTAGGTCTGGGGATCACGCCTCGACCTGTCCCGGCCGCTGCGGGTCCGATGGAACGGAGCTGGCATGGACCGACCCTACTCCACTTCCCGCTGGGGGTCGGTATCGTTTTCCTGCGGAATGGAGCGCGTTCGCCGCGAACCTGATGCCATCCGCGCAATCTGCGGATTGGAGAGTCCTGGTTGACCTGCGGCGGCTGCGCCGCCTCGGTCCGCTCGCCGGGGCTCCGCCCGGCGCCGGCGGCATCCGCCGCCGGACGCGTCGATCCCAGGAGGGGCAATCAAGCCCGACAACGACTTACGCGTTGCCGGGCTTTACCTATCTGCGAGGTGTGTGAGTTCCTGTGTGAGTCAGTGAGTGAGTTGCCGCGTGAGGTACCACGGGCTCACTTGGTGACTTGGAAGCGGCCGGAGGCCGGTGACCGGGGTCGCTGGAATTCCACGACCTCCTTCAGCGTGTCCGGATCGCACTGCTGATAGCAGCGCTGCAGCGTCCGGTGTCCAACCACCCGCCTGCCGCCGCGACGTCGTTTGGCGGCAGGTGTTTCCGTTCGGTCCGGCTCGAGACTCTCGAGTTGTTGTTCGAGGAGCGCTGGTGTGGCTGGGGGACGTCTGAGTGTCTGGAAGTCAATTCGTACATCTTCGAGCAGGTATTTCAAGAAGCGGGCGCAACCGCCGTCCTCAAAGAGTTCGCGGCGGAGCGCTGCGAAGTATGCAAGATCGTTGGCACGAGCATCATCGGCGTCGAGTACAGCAAATCGTCTTTCGCCAAACCCGGCAGGGACGATCCACTCGTTGTTCGAGGTTACCAGTAGTCTGGCATAGTTCGCCACTTCGAACGCATCCACATACTTGGGTTCGACCAGGACCTTGTCGGAGGTTATCATATGCTTCAGGGCTCCCTCGGCCTTCTTATCACCGGCCCAAAAGCCTTCCTCGACCTGCAGCAATAGCCGCCCCTTTTGATGGGCGTTGAAGCGGCCGGTAAGTTCATCCGGCCGTGACAGCTTGGCATACGATGGTGGACCGAGGATCGCCCGGGTCCCCGGCACGGGGATCGCATTTCGTCAGCAGCTCCCCCCGACGGGCCACCCCCGTACACCTCCCACAGAAGCCCCGCAGGGCGCCGCCGCCCCTAATCCGCACGCCTTGCTCGAACCGGAGACAGAAATTCGCAGCGCCAGCACGGGAGTTCTGACAAGCGATGGTCTGGGCAAAATCAAAGAACTCCTGATCCGAGTGCAGGCACAGTGTGGGTGGCACCCTCTCTTGGCAGGCCATATCCAAACCGATATATTGAGCCATGGCCCTCAAGCCCCTGCGCTGGCTCGGTAGCTCCCAGGCAGCGGTTCGCCGCTTTCCTCCGGATGCGCGCAGGGATACGGGCTATCAGCTCTGGCGGGTCCAGGATGGGCAGGAGCCGAGCGACTGGAAACCGATGCCCAGTGTCGGGCCCGGGGTCCGAGAGGTCCGAGTACACATGGATGGAGAATTTCGGGTGCTGTATCTCGCAACACGGCCGGAAGCGGTGTACGTGCTGCACGCCTTTGTGAAGAAGGCCCAGCGGACACGGAAACTCGATCTGGATATCGCACGGGCGCGCTTCAGAGAGCTGGGCCGGCCGCACACGGAAGACTAGGAGGCGGAGATGGCGATCAAGATCACGAAGGGTTCCGACAACGTGTTTCGCGATCTCGGCTTCTCCCCGGTGGAGGCCGAGCATCTCCGGGTGCGGGCAGAGCTCATGATCGCCATTGAGAAGCTGATCGGACGCAGGAAACTCACCCAGGCCCAGGCAGCGAAGCTCCTGGGAGTATCGCAGCCCCGGGTCAGTGACCTGGTCCGTGGCCGACTCCACCGCTTCAGCATCGATGCCCTGGTCGAGATGCTGGCGCGCGCGGGAGTCAAGGTCCACCTGAGCACGGAGCGAGGGTCGCGAGTCGCTTGACCTGCGTCGCCACCGGAGAGCGGGGACGTCGCGCTGAATCGCCCCGGCTTTCCCGGAGACCCGGTTACGTGAGTACCCTCTCCGCGATATGCGCGGATGTGGTACGGTGAAACTGCTCCTCGTACTCCGCTGGGGGGACGTATCCCAGCGGTTCCAGCAGGCGCTGGGTGTTATACCAGGCGACCCACTCCAGCGTGGCGTATTCGACCTCGTCGAGCCCGCGCCAGGGACCGTCCTGCCGAATGACCTCGGTCTTGAACAGGCCGATGACCGTTTCGGCCAAGGCGTTATCGTAGGAATCCCCCCGGCTCCCGACCGACGGCTCGATTCCGGCCTCCGCCAAGCGCTCGGTGTAGCGGATCGAGAGGTACTGCCCAGGTTCAATCGGTCGTCGCAACGGTCGTTGTCACTGCAGATCGTAGCAGGGTGGCGAAGGCTTCGGCAGGGGTACGCCAGTCCAAGGTCTTCCGCGGACGCGCGTTGAGGGCGAGCGCGACCGCATCGAGGATCGCGGCGCGGTGGACGCTGAGGTCGGTCCCTTTCGGGAAGAACTGCCGCAGCAGCCCGTTCGTGTTCTCGTTGGTTCCGCGCTGCCACGGGCTGTGCGGATCACAGAAGTAGACCGCGAGGCCGGTGTCGATCCGGAGCTGGGCGTGCTCGGCCATCTCAGCGCCTTGATCCCACGTGAGCGAGCGCCAAAGCTGGCGCGGCACCGTGCGCATCGTGCGGACGATCGCGTCCCGCACGGCGGTGGCACCGTGCCCCGCTAGGGGCGGGCCGTTCCGCGTGTCGGTCGTCCGGGCGCCCGTGGCGTGTGTCGCCATACGCGGCAGGTGCAGCAGCACGGTGAAGCGGGTGGTACGCTCGACGAGCGTGCCGATGGCCGAGCTGCCGAGCCCGAGGATCAGGTCGCCTTCCCAATGCCCTGGAACCGCACGATCCTCAACTTCCGCCGGGCGCTCGGCGATCCGCAGCTCCGGCGTGACAAAGCGCTTGCCCCGGCCGCGCGTGCGGGCTCGCGGGACCCGCAAGGCTCGCCCCGTGCGCAGGTACGCGGTGAGTTCCCGACGGAGCGCACCACGGCCCTGCACGTAGAGGGCCTGGTAAATCGCCTCGTGGCTGATGCGCATCGTCGGATCGTCTGGATAGTCGAGGGGGAGTCGGTGCGCGATCTGCTCGGGGCTCCACGCGCGCCCCCAGCGCCGGTGCTGGCGACGCCCGTGCCGCCGACCCTTCCACGGCACCGCCGGCCCGTGGATCGGCACGCCGTCGGGGAATGCAATTACTCCCGCCAGCCGCTCCTGCACATACTGCTGCAGCCGCGGATCGATTGCCAGCTTTGCCGCCTTTGGTCGACAGGCCGCACGATCGGCGTGCCACTGCGCCGTGGTGGCGCGGTAATCGAGCGCGCCGCTGCGCGTGGCCGCGTTGCGGCGCAACTCGCGCGAGATCGTCGACGGCGCGCGATGGAGCCAACGGGCACACTCGCGCACGCCGAGTCGCTGGGCCCTGAGGAGGGCGAGCTGCTCGCGCTCCGCGAACGAGAGGTAGCGCCCCGAGAGCGGTGGCGCCCCCGGGGCCAGATGCGAGGGAGGCATCCCTCCAGCTTGGCGGAACCAGCGCACTCCCACCACCCACGACACGCGGGCGTCGGCGACCGCCACCGCGGGATACTCGCCCCGTGCGATCGCCGCCCAGAACACCCGCCGGTCCTCACGCCGCCCCACTGGCGGGCGCCCGGGCGAGCGCACCTTGGCTCGCCCCGACCGATCGCTCCTTCGACGCTTCGGTACTCCCATCGCAACCTCCACAGAGTGGGTGTTGCGACGACCACTTGAATCCGCCCTGCACCCCGCGGTCGCTGTGATGGATCAGTCCCGCGTCCGTGTCCCGGTCGTAGAGCGCCTGCTCCAGGGCGTCGAGCGCCAGATCGCTCCGGAGCGAGCGGCTCGCCCGCCAGCCCACGATCCGCCGGGAGAAGACATCGATCACGAAGGCGACGTAGACGAAGCCCCGCCACGTCGCCACGTACGTCAGATCCGCCACCCAGAGCTGATTGGGCCGCGTCGCCGTGAAGTTCCGCTCCACCAGATCCTGCGGCCGCTCCGCCAGGGCCGCCGGCAGGGTCGTCTTCGCCCCCCGCCCGCGCACTACGCCACGCAGGCCGAGGGCCCGCATCAGCCGCGCCACCGTGCACCGCGCGACCGGGATCTGCTCCCGGTGCAACTGCTTCCAGACCTTCTTGGCGCCGTAGACCCGCCGATTCGCCCGCCACACCCGCTCGATCTCGGGCTTCAGTCGGGCATCCCGCTGGACCCGCGGGGGCAGCCGGCGGGGATCCACGGCCCGGGCCTTGTGCTCGTAATAGGTCGCCGGAGCGATCGGCAGCTGCGCACAGATCGGCTCGACTCCGTACGTCTCCCGGTGCGCGTCGATGAACGCCACCATCACGGCCCGCGGCGGTCGAGCTCCGCCTGGGCAAAAAATGCCGACGCCTTCCGCAGAATCTCGTTGGCCCGGCGCAGTTCCCGGTTTTCCCGTTCGAGGGTCTTCAGCCGCTGCTGCTCCTCGGTCGTGACCCCCGGGCGCTGGCCCCGATCCCGCTCCGCCTGCCGCACCCACCGGCGCAGGGTCTCGGCGGTACAGCCCACCTTGCTCGCGACGGACCGGATCGCCGCCCATTGCGACTCATGCTCCGGTCCGTGCTCCACCACCAGCCGGACCGTCCGCTCCCGCACCTCCGGGGAGTATCGTGTGCGCTTGTCCATGGCTCCAACCTCTCACAGACTGGAGTCTCCGGCAATCCCGGGGCGGTTCAGTTTCCACCTCGGGGAGGGTTTGAACCCCTCGCCTTTAGGCGAAGAGAAGGTCCGTGTAACTTGGTCGTGTGCGAAACTATCGGATTGGAGCGCACACGAAGACGGACCTGTCGGTGCACTTGGTGTGGGTTCCGAAGTATCGGAAGCCGGTGCTGACAGGGGACTTGGCCATTCGTGTGCGCGACCTGATCCGGCGAATCGCGATGGAGCATGAACTCGAGATCCTGTCGGGCAAGGTGGCACGCGACCATGTTCACGTCTTGGTCGGGTACCGCCCGATCCAACGGGTAAGTCAAATAGCCCAATGGTTTAAGGGCATTAGCTCGCGCGTGCTCTTTCAAGAATTTCCTCGCATCCGGCGGCATTTTTGGGGCCGCCATTTCTGGGCGCGTGGGTACTTGGCCGTCAGCAGCGGCACGGTGACTGAAGAGATGATCCGAGCCTACATCGACGAACAACAAGGAGAGCAGATCGCCGACGATAGTCGATTTCCAATCGACCCCTCTTGAAGCCCTCGCCTTACAGGCGAGGGTCATTCACTCGTCCACGTTGGTGGTGTGCTTTCCTGTGTACGGACATAGCCCAAACGGGTCACTGAAGTTGACAGGGTCGCCATTCGCGAAGCCGTAGAGATTGAGCCCGCCGGCCAGGCCAAGCGGATCTTCCTGCGTGAATCGCCCTGTTGCCGGATCGACAGAGCGATTTCGCCTGTAGAGCGTGCCGGCCCCATCCTCCTTGCCCTGAATCAGAGTTCCAAACCACCCATTGGGGGTCGGCGAGACGATATTAGGACCTGACCACAGGGCTTCTTTGGTAAGCCCGGCGGCAAAGGCAATGCCACGCCATTGAACCGGTGCCGTCCCGATTCGTGTAGAAAATTGAAATGGCGTATGCTTCCGGGATGATCGAACCCCGATCCGCCGAAGTGCGGATCTAACCCGGAGGCATACGCCATGAGAGAAGGTACGGCCACGGAGCAGGGGTGGGAAGCACTGGTCGGGGCGGACCCGCTGACGGCGGCCCTGCGCCGCGACGCGCGGCGGTGGATTGAGCGCATGTTGCACGAGGAGTTGGCGGCCGTCTTGGGCAGCGGCCGGCATGAGCGGAGCGCCGCCCGGCAGGGATATCGGCACGGCACCCGGCGGCGGCGGGTGACGACCAGTCTGGGCCCCGTGGATCTCGCCATCCCGCGAGGGCGGGTGCAGGCGGGCGCCGAGCTGCGGGAATGGCAGAGCGGGCTGCTGCCGCGGTACGCGCGCCGGGCCCGGGCGGTGGATGCGGCGCTGATCGGCTTCTACTGCGGGGGCGGCAATCAGCGGCGGCTCGCCCGGGCGCTCCGCTCGCTGCTGGCCGACGGTCCCGCCTCGCGGAGCACGGTCTCGCGCGTCGTGCGGGGGCTGCGGCAGGGCTACGAGGCGTGGCGCGAGCGCCCCCTGGGGGAGTTGGGGGTGCAATATCTCTATCTGGATGCGATTCACCTCCACGTGCGGGTGCTCAAGCGGGTCGAGCCGCTCCCGGTCCAGGTGGCGGTCGGGGTGCGGCCCGACGGGCAGAAGGTGCTGCTGGATCTCCGGCTCTACGTCGCGGAAAGCGCCGCGGCCTGGGGCGACTTCGTGCGCGGGCTGGTGGAGCGCGGCCTGGTCGCGCCGGCGCTGGTGATCACCGACGGCAGCAAGGGTCTGCGCCGGGCGCTGAGCGAGATCTGGCCGCGGGCTGCGGTGCAGCGCTGCACGGTGCATAAGCTGCGCAACCTGGCGGCCCATTGCCCGCAGCGGCTCTATCCGGCCGTCAAACGCGACTACCACGCCATCGTGTACGCCGCCGATGCGGAGGCGGCGCGGCGGGCCTGGGGGCGGTTTACCCGCCGCTGGGGCCGGGAGCTCCCGGGGGTGGTGGCGAGCCTGGAGGAGGCGGGCGAGGAGCTGCTCACGTTCTATCGCCTGCCGAAGGCGCAGTGGAAGAGCCTGCGCACGACAAATATCGTCGAGCGCGTGCTGGAGGAGGTGCGACGGCGAGTCAAAACGCAGGGATCGCTGCCCAGCACCGAGGCCGTCCTGGTGCTCGGCTACGGTCTGATCGCGACGGGGCAACTGCCCTTGCGGCGGATTGCCGGCTGGCGAACCTTGCCCCGTGTCAGTAACCGTCAAGCGGCTGCATGAGCGCCTGACACGCTTGGAGGCCCGGAGACAGCGCCCATTGATTTTCTACACAACTCGGGACACGACCTCGAGTGACCGACGTAACGATACATTACATCGAGAGTACAAGCGGTCGGTCGGTCATTCAGCTTAGCTTCCAAGTACATACGCAAATCTCGATTTTCACGCAGCCTATAGACTCTGCACCCCACGCAGTCCGGGATGGCATCGTTCTTTGGGACTTTTGACGTCAGCGCGAACCCTTCGCCCGACGCGGAATCGGGCAGTGCGAACTGAGTTCCCGGACACGGGGCAATCTCATATCTGTTTACGACCGTCACACCTTTACCGCAGTACGTCCCCAGTGCCGCTACAGCACAAGCGCCAACGACGGCGAGATTGATGGCTCTTGACATGGCAGGAAGTCTCACTCAGGGTAGACCAGAAACGTGCCCCAACCAAGTGGCGCCGCTCTCCCAAGGGTTGAACGGGAACGGAATCCCCAAGGCGCCAAGGCCAAGATAAGGCGCCCAGGGCGCCTCGATATTGACATACCCATTGAGCGCCGAGAGCCCAATGAACTGGAGGGTATGCCCAAATTCATGTTGCTCAAGAGTGGCCCACGGCGCCTCCGCGAGACCCGTGGTTAGCCGGTCGCTGAAGACAGCGCCTGAACCGACCGTCAACCCACAGCAGGCCCCTCTGCGGCTTGACGTCGACGCAGAAGACCACCGCGTGCGTGGTCAGGTGGGTTCAAGTACAGACCCGACGATATCGCGCACCTTGTCGAGGAGCAGCGGATCGGGGGAGACCTTGAAGGTCTCGTCGAGGTGCGGCTTGAGGCCGAACGCACGCCAGATCCGGCTGACGGTCATATGACTCAGACCCGTCGCCTTGGCCATGTCCCGGCTGCTCCAATGCGTCGCCCCTTCCGGGCGTGCTCTCCAGCGTGCGCACGATCACGTCCTCGATCTGCTCGTCCGTGACCTGGCGCGGCGTGCCGGGCCGCGGCTCGTCCATCAGCCCGGCCACGCGGTCCTCAAGGAAGCGGCTGCCGCCACTTGCCGACCGTGGCCGGCGCCACGCGCACGCGCCGCGCCACGGTCTGGTTGTCCTGGCCCGCCGCGCAAGCCAGCACCATGCGCGCCCGCTGGGCCAGCGCGGACGCCGAGCGCCGACGCTTGGCCAACGACTCCAACTCATGCCGCTCCTCTTCCGTCAACGTCAACGCGGCCTTGGGGCGACCCGTGCGCATGCTTCTCCTTGGTCAGGGGTACCCCAATGTACCTGGCATAACTTATGCTGTCAACTTCTGTTACATAACATTAGATTCCACCAGGGTGTTGGGCGATATACTCCAGCCAGCGTTCGGAATCGGGGAACTGCTCCAGGAATCTGACCTGCGATTCGCGCGCTCTATCGCGAATAGCAGCCAAACCGGTTCCTTGTCCGCCATTTGCGAGAGCATCATGAAAGAGTCGAACATAGGTTGCGGCCCAGACTAAGCGGCAGGCAAGGTAGTGTGGATTCTCCACCTCAATTCTATAGAAGGGGGAAACATATCCCCGAGCCATAGGTACGATCCAACTCCGTCGCGCCTTCAAGGCTGCGACAAACCGCAGATGTGAAGTGACCAACTCACCGAATCCACCTCTCGCGGAAGCAATTCGGTCCAGTGCCTCGGATACCGCTCGCAGAATAGTCGGCTTCGCCCGGTTGGCGTCAGCACTGATATACACCAGTCGCAATCCGTGGACATCCTCCACGTCGCTTGTCTTGAGCATCCACCACCAGTATGCTCTCTCAAGAATGTGCTTCATGGCTCCTTCACGGCGAAGGAATCTTCATTCTGGGAACTCCGTCGGGACCAATTTGGATATCGGGCTTCCCGCCCCCCGGAGGGGCTGGTGCCGGCTTGACTGGAGGAGGAGGTGGGTCATCATGCGGCATCTTTGGCGGCTGGTGCCCACCATGAAGACCCACTGCCAACCCGACCGCAGTCTTGATCTTCTGCCAAGTTGTCCGCAGGGAATTTACTACATTTTTCCCAACTTGCTCCAATGCATCTTTATGTTCAACAACAGTCCCTACAAGACCTCCCCCAGCTGAGCCAATGCCAGCGGATACGCCGACGATCGCAGGTGCGCCAAGAAGGCACGCCCCACCAGTTGTTGCCGCACAACCACCAGCGACAAGATCTCCAACTGCAGCCCCCGCCGCCGCTCCAACCGCTACGCCAACAGCCTTGCAACTTCCCGGAGGATTACATGGGTCTAGCCCAAACGGATCAGTATTGACTACCGGATTATTCCCGTTGAACTGATACAGATTGATCCCCCCCGCCGCCCCGATGGGATCCTCCTGCGTCCATCGCCCCGTCCGGGAATCATACGCGCGATTCCGGAAGAGCGATACCTGGGGGAGGTTGGCCGGCTGGTACCGGTCGGCGCCGAAGCCGTCCGCGTTCTTCGCCGCCCCGGCGTATTGCCAGCCCGCCTTGTCGGAAGTCAGGTCATCGGCGGAGAGACCCCCATTCGGATGCGCGGCGGCAATCTGCCGTCCCTGGCCATCCGTCACGAAGTAGATCTCGCTCAGAACGGAGGGCGGCGCCCCTGACCTGAAGAGGGCCACCAGGGGCTCATCCACCCCAGGGGCGTGGAAATAGCGCCAGCCGGTCGAGCCCCAGGAGGGATTGGGGCCCTCGAAGGCCATCGCCGGGGCCAGATTGTCGCAGCCCAGCATCTGCTGGCCATCGGCATCGTAGCGGCAGTGGTCGGGGTCGTAGTGTAAATCCAGGCCCCAGCTCTGATTCCAGGTGGCGTAGCGATAGCCGCTCATCCGGCCCAGTCCATCGTAGTAATACCACCGCCAGAGGCTCACCGTATTCAGGGTGCTGTCACTGGGCCGACGCAGCGTCTCTGCACCGTCAGCGTCATAGAATTGCCGAATCGTTACCGCACCGTCGCCGGCGGTGGAGTCGTAGTTCAGCCGGTTGCTGTTGAGCACCATGTGCAGCCACATCCGGGTAGCGGTACTGGCCCCGAGGTGGTGGAAGACCATGTTCCCCGACTTGTCGTAGGCCATGGTATCCGCATACAGGTTGTGCCGTTGGGTGACCAGCGCACTCAGGCGGCTATAGACGCTGGTGATCTGCCGCTGGGTCCCGTTGTCTTGACAGGCCGAGTTGTTGGCGTCACCGAATTGAATGGTGCGGCAGTCGCCCGTGTGGTAGTAAACACGACCGGCGGGGTCCACATTAGTATTGCGATAGGTGAAGTCGAAGCGGTCCGTAGTACCCGAGGGATTACCCGGATTCGTATCGATGACCTGCCGCAGCGCGCCGGCGGGGTCATAGCTGTAATGAACTTTCATCGCGTTGGGATAGGTCACCAGCTTGCGGCGGCCCAGCTCGTCCCAGTCGAACGTAAACACCCGGGCGACTGGCGTGCCCTGCACATTGAAGGTCACGCGCATGGAATCCAGGGCGCCGGCGGCGTCATAGGTGTACTCGACGGAATCCTTCCAGCCGCTTCCCTGGACGGCGATCATCGTTTTCACCGCGCCGCTTGCATCATACGTGTACACCAGGGAATCCGCCGGGCTCGTGGTCCGCTTGGCCTTCAGCGCCCCATTGGCATAGTAGGTCCGGCGGATTTCGTTCCACCGGTCATGGGCCAGCGTCAGGTGTCCCAGGCTGTCATACTGGTAATACAGACTGTCGCCAGCCACATGGGCGGTGTCACCTGGGTACACGACACCCCAGATACGGGTTGGGTACACCATCGAGGTACGCCGGCCGGCAAGGTCGTAGTGGAAGCGCACCTGGAAGTTGGAGCGTGAGGTACTGCTCGTCAGAAGCCCGGCCTCGTCGTAGACCGCCGTGCGATGATGGCCGAACTCGTCACTCTCGGAGACCACCTCGCCCCTGGGCCCATAGGCGTACGACCGGACGACGCCGCCGGGATCGGTGACCGTATCCACCCCGGCCGCCGACCAGTGGTAGTGGGTGAGCAGATAGTTGTAGTTGGGGACGTAGTTGACGAGCGCCGGGTTGCAGTTGAAATACGTCGAATCACACCCGGCCAGCGGCGTCCAGGTCGTCGGGTGCCGCCCCTGGTCCCACCACCCGTTGAACTGGCTGTCAATCGTCACCCGCCCCATCACGTCCGCCACGTAGCGCGTATGCGTCCCGTAGGGGTCGAAGAACTCCTTGATCCCGCCGTAGGCGTCCAGGACATAACTGGTCACGACGCCGCTCGGCGCCGTGGTGGTCTGGATGTTCCCCAGCGGGGAGGTATACGTGAAGCGCTGCGTCAGATTCAGCACGGTGTCCTTCGCCGCGCTCTCATGCCAGACGGTCACCTGCGAATCGGTGACGCTCAGGAGTTCGCCCTTCTGGAGCCCGGTGAGCTGGTAGGCGAATCCCATCGTATGGCCGTTGGGAGACGTCACCGACTTGGTCAGGCCGAGGGAGGTATAGGTGTAATCGGTATGCCGGCCCAGGGCATCGGTCACCCGGGTGGGCGAATCGGGCGCGTTGGTGAGGTCGCCGTAGGTGTAGCTGGTATAGCTGGTAGGCGCCCCCGATTGGCTACTAAGGCTGCGCGCCTCGGAGAGATTTCCCCGGTTGTCGTAGGTCATCGAGTCCACATGGCCGTTGGAGCGAACGACCTTGGTGGCCAGCGCCGGGACCGCACTGTTCCCCCGCACGATGGTGGTTACGGCCCCCAGCGCATCCTTGATCTTGACCGGTGCCCCCCACTTGTCCAGCCAGAAGGTCGCGTCATCCGCCAGATTCGGCCGCGGGCCCAGGATCTTGGTGTAGGCTGTGTCAGGATCTACGAACTTCCAGTTCCACGGCGTGTAGGTCGTCGTGGCGTAGCTCGTTCCCACAGTGTCAAGGGGAAGCCGGGCCGTTGACAACAGATTCAGCGTGTAAGTGTAATAGCTGCTGTTACCTCGCGTATCGGTGCGGGCCGAAATGAGTTGATTGGTGTTGTAGTTGAAGGTTGTGGTCAACGAATCGGGATCCTTCAAGCTCACGAGCGTGTTGCTCGTCACCGTTGCATCCAGCACCCGCCCCGCCGGATCGGTGATCTTGTCCAGCTGGTGATTGCCGTCCCAGGCCAGGGTGTACACCGTGCCGGTCTGCCCCACCGGGGGCACCTTGATGCTGGTGAGGCGCACCGGGCTGCCGCTCCAGACGAAGACGGTGGAATCGCCGACCCGGTTCACCGTCTTCACATGCCGGCCGCTGGCGTCGAAGACCACCTGGATCCCGTGCCGCAGGGTCCGGGTGTAGCGCTGGGTTGTGCTGCTGTAGGTGAGGGTGTCCTGATAGGTGCCCCTGGGCCCCGCCCAGGTCGTGGCCGTGAGCTTGTGGTACCAGCGGCCGGAGCCGTCGCCATCCACCAGCAGGATGTCCCCCTTCGCGGTCCCCACCGGCTGGTTGAAGTAGAGATGCTCGATCCCATCCAGCCCCCACCCGGCCCCGAACTCGCTCCCTGTCCGGTTCACCCCCATGAGTGTATCGGCGAGGACAACGTCATATGTCGCCGCACCGTACTCATTCCGGATCAGAAGCGAGATGGGATACAGCCCGGTGGAGTCGCTACTCGCGTTGTAGGTGATGATCACCTGGCGGGTCACGTCCGTTGGGCCGCCGCCCCAGTTCCCCATGTGCCCGGTATCCCGCACCACTCCACTGACGGACAGCTGGAAGAAAATGTTGTCGGGCTTGGCAATCGTGACCGGTTCAGTCACGCCGGCAACCACGATCGGGCTGGGATACGCCTGTTCCGAGGTGTGGACCAGGCTCAGTGAGCGCTCCCGTCCTTTCGTCGTGTAGCCCGGCATCGAGTGATATACGGTGAGATACCCGCATTGATACGCGGCCGCCTCTCCCGCGCCTGCCGTCAAACACAGCGAGCGATCATGGTTGTCGCGGTTGAAGTTGATCAGGGCGACTCCGGGGAACCCTTGTGGAGCGGTGATGGGAACATTGTACCAGCCAGTATCCGAGGCCTCTCCTGCGGCGGTAAGACGGAGTTTGCCGGTCCCCTGCGAGCCCACGTTGTAGTAGGCCGTGACAAACTTCTTGGCCCCGGATGCGATGGTGAGATTGCTGGAACTCACACCGGTACAGGTAACCCCGCTACTCCCCAGGCAGGTGATGTCGTACGAGTCCTGGAGAGCCCCATTGTTCTGTACCTGGAATAAGGCACTATAACCATTGCTGTTCGCCGGCCGAGAAGGCGATGTGGATCCATCCGGAGTGACATAGACGTTGAAGTTGTTACAGCCGCTGACGCAGAGCGGCTGGCTCTGCGCAGGGAGGGGCTGAGCATCGGGGAAGCCTAAGACTAGAGCAGCAAGGAATAGCGCAGGAACCAGAACGGCCAAACGGCGCGCATGCACGGCGAGTTCTCCGGCAGAGGTTGATCCTGCCCTTGGCAGGCACCGTGCCGGTTCCGTCCTCGCGTGCCAACTGCCCGCCGCTCCAAGAGTTGGGTGGAGAAGATGGGCAGGTTTTCGACTGTCTCAGGCGGGGAGAAAAGTGTGTCACCGCGGGCGGAAAGTGTGTCACACCCCCGGGCAATCCGTTCCCGCTTTACGGCGTGGTGAAGTTCCCTCTAGCGGAGTTCAGATTTCGGGGTAGCCTATCTGCCATACCTCAGCCCCCGGACACCGCGTCCGATTCCATGGATCCACACGTCCCGCACGGTCTGGAGTTTCCGGACTCGGTCATGAAGGAAGTACGCGCCTGGGGGCCGACGCGCCGTCCCCTCCTCCTGCTGGGCGAGCGCGGCACGGGCAAGGGGGTGCTCGCGCGTCTGCTGCACCAGGTTTCCGGCCGCCACGGCTTCCATTACACCTCGGCGGCGGCGATCCCGGGCAGTCTCGGCGCCTCCATCCTCGGCGGCCACACCCGCGGCTCCTTTACCGGCGCGGTGACGGATCGCAAGGGGCTCATCGAGTCGGCCCATGGCGGCTCGTTCTTCCTGGACGAACTGGGCTCCGCCTCCGCCGAGGTCCAGGAGACGCTCCTCCATGTCATCGAAGACGGGGTGGTGTTCCGATTGCACGACATCCGCCCGATCAAGGTGGATACGCGCGTGATCTGCGCCACCAATGCGGATCTCTTCGCGCTCGCCGCGGCGGGGGAATTCCGGGCCGATCTGCTGGATCGGTTTGGCTATGCCATCCTGGAGGTTCCGCCCCTGCGGGAGCGGCGCCCCGACATCCTGTTCCTGGCGGCCCGGTTTCTTCGCGAGTTTGCCGCGCCGGAATCCCCGCCGAGGCTGTCACCCGAGGTACGGGCCATCTTCCTGAGCGCTCCCTGGCCGGGCAACATCCGGCAATTGAAAAGCGTCTGCGAGTATATCGCGGTGCATGGGAAGCCCGGCGGCCTCGCCGGGCCCGCCCACCTGCCCCCGAGGTTTCTACAGAGTGTGGGCGATCTTGCCCGCCTGGCGGCACCGGACCTGAGCGAGGACCTGCTGGACCAGGTGGTCGAACTGGCCGCCGGCAACAAGACCAAAGCCGCCGCTACCCTGGGGATGTGTCGCAGCACGTTCTACCGGGCGCGGAAGCGATCCGATTCCCGCACCTTCCGCTCAGCCTGATACACCGGACCCCAGAAATGACACAGTTCTGGGGGCCCGTGACACACCGGTCCGGACGCCGCGTTTCCCCAGATAACCGGATGAGCAGCAACAGGATTAGCCATAGGAGGTGCTCTGGTATGTAGTGTGCCTGAGGAACGATCATCTTGATCCCTGGATCCCCATGCCTCTGCTCCACAGCACCCTCGGCATCCCCGCCGGCCTCAGTCCTGAGTATCTCGCCTTCTTCCGTCTGCTCCCGCTCGCGCTGGAGCAGGGCGAGCTGGTGGTCGCCGTGGCGGGCGAGGAGAACCCGGAAGTGCTGGAGGATCTGCGGCATCACTATGGCGTGCCGCTGCGGCTCCAACCCGTGGCCGAAGACGAGCTGCTGGATGCGATCCGGCGCACCGCCGCCCAGGCGGAATCCATGGTGGAACTGGTCCGGGATCTGGGCTCGGCCGGCTCCTCGGAGGGAGACGCGTCCGGCGAACCGCTGGCCGATGCCCGCGACCTGGCCAACCAGCCCCCCGTCATCCGGTTCGTCAACCTGCTCATCCGGGAGGCCCATAGCGCCGCCGCCAGCGATATCCACCTGGAGGCCACGGCAGACGGGCTCCGCGTCCGGCTCCGGATTGACGGGGTCCTGACGGAGCTGCCGAGCCCGCCCCCGGCGCTCCAGGCGGCGGTGGTCTCCCGGATCAAGCTGCTGGCCGAGCTGGACATCGCGCAGCGGCGCCTGCCGCAGGATGGCCGGATCCGGGTGCGGCTGGAAGCGCGAGAGCTCGATCTCCGGGTCTCCACCGTGCCCACGCTGCACGGCGAATCGGTGGTGCTGCGGCTGCTGGACCGGGGCGGGCGGCTGGTGGGGCTGGACGAGCTGGGGATGCCGCCGGCCCTGCTGGAGCGGTTCCGGGCGCTGGCCGGCCGCTCCCACGGGATCGTGCTCTCCACGGGGCCCACCGGGAGCGGCAAGACTACGACGCTCTATGCCGCGCTGGCGCTCCGTCGCAGCGGGGAGGAGAAGATCATCACGGTCGAGGATCCGGTCGAATACCACCTGCCCGGGGTGACGCAGGTGCCGGTGCACGTTCAGAGCGGGATGACGTTTGCCGCCGCGCTCCGGAGCATTCTGCGGCAGGACCCGGATGTCCTGATGGTGGGCGAGATGCGCGATGCCGAGACCGCGGCGATCGCGGTGCAGGCCGCCATGACCGGCCACCTTGTCTTCTCCACCCTCCATACCAATGACGCCGTCAGTGCGCTGACCCGGCTCACCGATCTGGGGGTCGAGCCCTATATGATCGCCGCCAGCCTGGAGGGGGTGCTGGCCCAGCGGCTGGTGCGGAAGACCTGTGCCGAGTGCCGCGAGCGCTACCGCCCCGATCCCGGGGCGCTGGCGCTGCTGCGGGAGGGGCCGGTGGTGGTGCCGGATATAGAGGAAGGGCGGCTGGAACGGGGGCGGGGCTGCGACGGCTGCCGCCAGACCGGGTACCGGGGCCGGACCGGAATCTACGAACTGCTCACCATGAGCGAGGAGCTGCAGCAGATGCTGATCACCCATCCGTCGCCGACGGACCTGCGGCGCCTCGCCGCCGCGGAGGGCATGACGACGCTCAAACAGGACGGCTGGAGCAAGGTGCAGGCGGGGATGACGACCGTGGAGGAAGTGATGCGCGTGGTGGGACAATGAGGGCGGTCGGGTGGTCGGGCGGTCGGACCCTCAGGCGGTCGGCCTTCCTTTGCTACCGCCGTACCGCCGTACCGCCGTACCGCCCCACTGCCGGCTTCACCCTCATCGAGATCCTCGTCGTCATCGCCGTCATCGCGATTCTGGCGAGCATCGTCTCGCCCATGGTCTTCCGGAACGTGGGCGACGCCAAGCGATCCACCGCGCAGTCCCAGTTGGAGATTCTGGGGACGGCGCTGGATGCCTATCGGCTGGATAACGACTACTACCCCTCGACGGCGCAGGGCTTGGATGCCCTCTGGCAGCTGCCGCAGGGTTCGCCGCCGGCGCTGAACTGGCGCGGCCCCTATCTCCGCAAGCGGGCGCCGCTGGATCCCTGGAACCGGCCCTACCTCTACACCAGCCCGGGGGTGCACAGCCCGACCTCTTATGACCTGGCCAGCTACGGCCGGGACGGCCAGCCGGGCGGACAGAACGAGGATGCGGACATCGTGAGTTGGGACACGACGACCCCATGAACGTCTACCGCTACCGGGCCGCCCGGCCGGATGGCCTGATCGTCCGCGGCGTGGTGGAAGCCGAGCATCCACTGGCGGCCGACGCGCTGCTGGGACGGCGGGGTCTATCGCCGCTGGAGTTGGTCCAGTCCGCCGAGATCCTGCCGCGGCGGCAACTGCGCCGGCACGACCTGGCCCTGGTGTTTCGGGCGCTGGCGTCCCTCACCACGGCGGGCGTGCCGCTCGATCGGGCGTTCCAGTCCACCATCACCCTGGCACCGGCCAGGCTGAAGGCGCCGCTGGCCGAGGCGTTCGAGCATGTCCGGCAGGGCCGGAGCCTGGCCTCGGCGCTGGAGGCGACCGGCTCCCTTCCCGGCGTGGTGACGGGGATGATCCGCGCCGGCGAGCGGGGCGGCCACCTTGGCCAGGCCCTGGAGGAGGTGGCGGGCCATCTGGAGATGGAGGCCGATCTCATCGGGCGCGTGCGCCAGGCGCTGGCCTACCCGCTCCTTCTGGCTGTCACCGGCACCGCCGCGGTGGTCATTATCACGACGGTGGTGATTCCCCGCTTCGCCGGCCTCCTGGCGGACCTGGGGCAGCAGCTTCCGCCGACGACCCGTGCCCTCCTCGGCGTCTCCCACCTGCTGGCGACGCATTGGGGCGTCGTTGGCGGCGTCGTGGTCGGCCTGCTTCTGGGTGCCAGGGCGGCGCTGCGGCGGCCAGCCGTGCGCCAGCGCAGCGAGGAATTGCTGCTGCGCACGCCGTTCATCGGCCCGCTGCGCCTGGCGCTGGCCAGCGCCCGGGTATGCCGGGCCCTGGGCGGAATGCTCCAGTCCGGCCTGCCGATCCTGGCCGCCCTCGATGCGGCGCGGGAGGCGGCGGCCAATCCCGCCATCGCGCAGCGCTTGTCCGCCGCTCGTACGCGGGTGGGGGAAGGAGAACGGGTGACGGCGTCGCTTGACGCCGCGAAAGCCCTTTCTCCACAGGCTCTGCAGGTGCTCGCCGTGGGGGAGGCGAGCGGGCAGCTCGGCGTGATGACGCGTCGCGCGGGCGACCTGGCGGCGCGCGAGGCGGAGCGCTCGCTGCGTGCCCTCACCACGGCGCTGGAGCCGGCGCTCATCATCCTCTTCGGGGGCCTGGTCACCCTGGTGGCGGCGGCGCTGCTCCAGGCGGTCTACAGCCTGCGGGTGGCGGGATGACCCGGCGCGGGCTGTCGCTGGTGGAACTCCTGGTGGTGCTCGCCATCATGGGATTGCTGGCGGGTGTCACGGCGCTCGCCGTTCCGCCGAGGCGCCAGGCGGACCTCGCCGGCCGCTCGATCGAGCGGGCCCGGCTCACGGCGATCCGCACCGGACAGGTGGTGGAACTCACGGTGGACAGTGTGGGAGCGGATGGGCCGTCCCTGCTGGAGTTCCTGCCCGACGGCCGGGTACTGGGATCGGGGATCGATCCGTGGACCGGAGGACGGGATGCCGAACGATAACCAGCGCTCGGCCGTCCGCGGGCTGGTGCTGCTCGAGGCGCTCCTCGCCCTGGCGATTCTGAGCATCGCCGGCCTCTCGGCGATCGGGGTAGTGCAGCACGGGCTGGACCAGGAACGCCGGGCCCTGGCGCGCGAGCACGAGGTGGTCGAGGCCGCCCGCGTGCTGACGGCGCTCACCCTGCTGACGCGGACGGATCTTGACCAGCGCTTGGGCCGGCGGCGGATCGGCGAGTTCGTGGCCGGCATCCAGCGGCCCGAGCCGGCGCTGTACCGGCTGGCCGTCGCCGAGGCCGCGCATCCCGACGTGGAGCTGCTGGTGACGGTGGTGTATCGGGCGAGGGCGCCATGAGCAGAGTGGGCAGAGTGGGCAGAGCGGCGCCCCTCATGTCATTGCGAGGGCGCGCAGCGCCCGAAGCAATCTCCTCAGGTGCGCACGGAGGGGGATTGCTTCGGTCGCTGCGCTCCCTCGCAATGACGCGCGGAGCAAGGCCCTCCCCGAGACGCGGTTCTATCGCCGGCTTCACCCTCCTCGAGCTCCTCGTCGCCCTGGTGGTCGCCGGGTTCGTCGTGCTGCTGGTGCATCAGACCTTCGGCGCGGTGAGCGATGGCGTGGAGCGCGTCACCGCGGCGACCGCCGCGCAGGATCGCCGGGAGAACGCCCGCCGCTGGCTCGCGGAGACGATGCTGGCGCTGGAAGTGGGGGGCGAGGCGGGCGGCTTCGAGGGGCGGCCGGACGCGATGCGCTTCACCAGTTGGGTGCGGGTGCCCGGCGGCTGGGCCGAGCGGCGGCACGTCGCGCTAGGCCTGGTGCGCGGTCACCTGGAGGCCAGGACGGACGAGCGGCGCTGGATCCTGAGCGACAGCGCGACGGGGCTGGCCTTCGATTACCTGCTGGAGCCGGGCGCCGAGAGCCACTGGGTGCAGACCTGGCTCTCGCCGGTGAGCGCACCGCTGGCGGTCCGGCTCCGGCTGGCGCGTACACCTGGGGTGGACACCCTCCTATTCCTTATTAAGGGGCGGGGATGACGCGGCGTGGCTTTGCCCTGGTGGCGGTCCTGTGGCTGCTCGCCGCGGTGGGCGGACTCGTCGCCACGGCGCTGGTCTCTCTCCGCATGGGCCTGGGCGCCAGCGCCAACCGGATCCGGCTGGAACGGGCGGCATGGGCCCGGGAGGCCTGTCTCGACATTCTCCAGGCCCGGTTCCACGCGCTGGGCCCATTGCCGCGGCTCGACACGGTAGACCTGGGCCGCGCGGCGTGGTGTACCGTGACCGCCACCGATCCCGGCAGCCGCCTCAATCTCAATCGGGCCGACGCCGCGACGCTGCGCCTGGTGCTGGGCAACGACTCGCTGGTGGAGGCCCTCCTCGACTGGCGGGATCCGGACGACGTGCCCCGGCCCCTGGGCGCCGAAGCGGACTGGTACCGACGCGAACACCGGGTGAGGCCCCGGAACGGGCCGCTGGCGTCGGTGGCCGAATTGCGGCGGATCCGAGGCTTCGACGGGGAGCGCGCAGGGCAGGCCGCCGCGGTGCTCGGGGTGGAGGGCGACGGCCTGGTAGACCTCTTGACCGCTCCGCCCGCGGTGCTCGCCGTCCTGCCGGGATTCCCGGGCGAAATCGCCGAGCGGGTGCTGCGGCAACGGGCCGCCGGGCAGCCAGTCGCCAGTCTGGACGAGCTGGCGGCGCGGGTCTCGCCCACCAGCCGTGCGGTTCTCGCCGCACACTATCAGGAGTTGCTGTCGCTGGTGCGGTTTCGGCCGGCGCAACTCACCGTCCATGCGACGGGTGGCATTCGGGGGACCCCTATCACCGCTTCCGCCACGCTCGTGGCCGTGCCCCTGGCCGATCGGCTGGCCATCGTGCGCCGGGAGCCGTGGTGAGCCGCCCGCTCGTCGTGCGGATCGAACTCGGCCGCGTCCTGGCCGAGTGCGCCGGCCGGAAGGGGGCGGCTTGGCGCGCCGAGGCGACGTACGCCGATCCGGCGGATCTCACCCGCACCCTCTCCACGCTGCTGCGAGGGGCCCCGGCTCGGCCCCGCGTCCGCCGGCTGCTCGCCCTGGTGGCGCCGCCCCTGGTGCAGCTCCGCACGCTGGGTGGCCTGCCCCCGGTGCGCACGCCCGCGCTCCGCGGCCTGGTGCAGCATCAGGCCGGGCGATTCTTCCGGAAGAACGGCGTGCCGCTGGTGACCAACGCCACCTGGATCAGGGAAGGGCAGGGAGCGCACCGGGTGCGCGCGCGTGCCGCGGCCGTGGAGGAGCCGCTGGTCGAGGCCATCGCCGCGGGCTCGCGCGAGGCCGGGCTCACGCTGGTGGATGTGCGCGCGTTGCCCGAGGCCGCGGGCGTCCCGCTCAGTCTGGTCCCGGCCTCGCTCGCGCGCGCGCGCCGGCGGTCGTCGGCCCGGGGCATCACCCGGCTGGGCGTGGCCGTGGTACTCCTGTGGCTGGGCCTGGCGTCCGCCTGGGTGGCCAAGACCCGGCAGGAGCGGCGGGCGATAACGGTGGAACTCCAAAGCCTCCGGGAACCGGCCGCCGCGGTCCTCGCCGTGCGGCGGAAAGTGGGGGAGACCCGCGGCATGCTCGCGGTCCTGGCCGCGGATGACGCGGCTCGTGGCGCCCCGGCCCAGCTCCTCGCCCGGCTCGCCGCGACCCTGCCCGACTCCGCCTTTCTCACCACCGTTGCCGTGGACTCGCTGGGGCACGGCTCGCTGGCGGGTTATGCCCGCCGCGCCTCGGCGGTCGTGGCCCTGCTGGAGCGGAGTGGCATGGTGGGGCAGCCCACGCTCCGGGGGGAGGTGGTGCGGGAACCCATTGCGGGCCGGGATTGGGAGCGGTTCACGCTGGAGTTCGAGGTACCTACCCCATGACGGGGCGCGACCGCCGGGCGCTCGTGCTGGGGAGCGGCATCTTCCTCACCGCGCTCCTCCTCGTCCGGGGTGGACCCGCGGCGGTCCGTTTTATTCGGGATGCCCATGCCGCGCTGGCCACGCAGGCGCGGGAGCTCGCCGCGCTGCGGGAGCAGGTCGAGGCGGGGCCGGCTCTGCTGGAGGAAGGCACGCGCGTGCGGGATAGTCTGGGGCAGCTCGCCCCGCGCATCCTGGCTGGCCGCTCCCGGGCGGAGGCGGTGGACGATCTGACCGAACGGCTGAGCCTCGCGGCCGCGCGCCATCGCGTGCGGCTGGATGCCGCCGTGCCGGCAGGGGACAGCGCGCGAGCGGGCGCCTTGCAGCGCGTCACCGTGGAGGCGCGACTCACGGGGGATCTCCGCGGCATGGTAGAGACGCTGGAGACGCTGGCGGAGGATCGGGTGCCGCTCCGGATTGCCCAATACCGCGTGATCGGAGCCGATCCGGCCACCCCGCCCGACCAGCCCGAGGTGCTGCAGGCGGAGTTGACGGTGCGGGGATGGTTCCTCAGCGATGCGACGGAGCATCCATGAACGGGAACCGCGAAGACGCGAAGGGCGCGAAGCCACGCGGAGGAGACCTGCTTTGGCGGGAGGGCCTGGCGAGGACGATGCGCGGCCTCGCTGGTGGGATATCCCCGTTGGCGCGCTTGGGATTGCTGCTGCTGGGATTAGCGGTGCTGCCCGCGGGGTGGTATGCACTGCGGCCGGTCCGGATCGCGTTGCCGCCGCCTCGGGCGAGCACGACCGACTCGACCGCCGGGACGGCGAAAGCCCACTCGGCGCCGCCGCTGGCGACCCTGATCGCGCACGATCCCTTCCGGCCGGCCCGCGTCCCGGCCGCGGTGGCCTTCGACCCCGATCCGGCGCCTGCGGATCCTGCGCCCCCGCCGGAGCCGCGGCCGCAACTGGTGCTGAGCGGCATCGTCTGGGGGACGCGGCCAGCCGCCATCATCGAGGGCCTGCCCGGCACCGCCGAGACGCGGCTGGTCCAGCCGGGCGAGGCCATCGGCGCGATCCGGGTGCGCCGGATCGAACGGGATCGCGTGGTGCTCACGGGCATGGATACGACCTGGGTGTTGAGAGTGAGGGAGCCATGGTGACGGAGGACGGCAGGACGCCGGGCGGTACGGCGGTACGGCGGTACGGCGGTACACTCCCGCTGTCATTGCGAGGGAGGGTCCTCCCGTGCGTCTCATTGCGAGGGAGCGAAGCGACCGAAGCAGTCGGGTGGGGTGCGCACCGACCCCGATTACTTCGCCCGCTGCGCGGGCTCGCAATGACGGCGATGCTCGTGCTCTTCGCGCCTCCGGTACTGGCCCAGGACTCAAGCACCGCCGCCATCCGCGAGACCCACGACAGCCTGGTGATCCACTTGGTGGATACCGATCTCCGCGCGGCCATCCAGGGCCTGGGGCGCTATCTCCCCAAGACCGTCCTCACCACCAACGTGCCGGGTACCCGGGTGACCCTGGAGCCGCCGGGGGCGGTCCCCCGAGCGGCCGTGTTGCCGCTGCTGCGCGGCCTGGTCGAAACCAACGGGCTGCAGCTCACCGAGGACTCCGCCTATTTCCGGATCGAACCCAAGCCGCCCGCTCCGCCGGCCACGCCGGGGCCGGGGACACCGGGCGCACCCCAGGACATTCGGCTCTTCGTCATCCGGCTCAAGCACGCCCGCGCCGCCGACGTCGCCGCCACGGTGAATCAGCTCTTCGGCGGCTCGGGCGAGTTCAGCGGCAGTACTGGGCTCTCCAATGGGACCCTCTCGGACGAACTCCGCCGGAACGTCGTTCCGCCCCAGGGAACTCCGGGTCAGGCAGCACCTCCCGCCCTCCCGCCTTCCCGCCCGTCCGCCCTCTCGGGTTCCGTCACTATCGTGCCCGACGAGCGGACCAACTCGCTGCTCATCCGGGCCTCGCAGGAGGATTACACGGTGCTGGAGGAGGCAGTCAATCAGCTCGACATCCGCCCGCTCCAGGTCCTGATCGAGGTCCTCATCGTCGAGGCCCGGCACGACCGGAGCTTCTCCCTGGGCGCGGATCTCAGTCTGCCGAGGCAGAAGCTGGATGGCGGCAGTATCGACGCGAGTACCGTGGGCGGGGGGCTGGGCGATCTGGTGGTCCGGCTCATGGGGCTGGGCAAGGCGGACATCGACGCGACCCTCCGGCTGGCCCAGAGCCATGGGGATGTCCATATCCTCTCGCGGCCGGTCCTCCTCGCCTCCAACAACACCGAGGCGCACTTCCTGGTCGGCAGCCAGCGGCCCTTCGTGCAGGTGAGCCGCTCCCTGCCCACCGATACGCCATCGCGCGACCAGGTCGTGCAGTACAAGGACGTCGGGACCAAGCTTTCCGTGCGGCCCACCATCAATCAGGACGGCTATGTCTCCCTCACGATTCAGCAGGAAATCAACGCGGCCACCAGTGAGACCCAGTTCGACGCGCCCATCATCTCCACCCGGGAGGCCGCGACCCAGGTGCTGGTGCGCGACGGCCAGACCATCGTGATCGGCGGCCTCACCGACGAGCAGCGGGACAAGAGCCAATCGGGGATTCCCCTGCTCTCGGACCTCCCGATCCTGGGCGGCCTCTTTGGGAGTGCCAGCCGGACCCGGAGCCAGACCGAGCTCTACCTCTTCATCACGCCCCGGATCCTGAAGACGGACGAGGACGCCGATCAGGTCACCCGACCACGCCTCGGGAACATGGGTGCGGGCGATGACCGCTAGCCGCCGGCCGGCGTTCAGCGGCCCGGGCGCATCGCGCCGGGTGCCGGAGATGATCGGCCGGGCGCCCGCCTTCGTGCGTGCGCTGGATCTGGCCCAGCGCTGCGCGACCACCGGTCTGCCCATTCTGCTGGTGGGGGAGACGGGGACCGGCAAGGAGCTCGTGGCCCAGGCCATCCATGCCTGGAGCGGGCGCCCGGGGAAGCTGGTAGATCTGAATTGTGCGGCGCTGCCGCGCGAGCTGGTGGAGGGCGAACTGTTCGGGCGCCGGCGTGGCGCCTATACCGGAGCGGACGACGCCGAAGGCCTGATCGCGGCCTCCGACGGCGGGACCCTGTTGCTGGACGAGTTAGCGAGTCTGAGCCTGGAAGCGCAGGCCAAGCTGCTGCGGGTGCTGGAGCAGGGGGAAGTGCGGCGGCTGGGCGAGACCGGGAAGCGGCGGGTGGATCTGCGGATCGTGGCGGCGGCGCAGGGGCCGCTGACCTGCGAGATCGAAGCCGGCCGGTTCCGGGCGGATCTCTATCACCGGATCTGCGGGGCCTTGGTGCGGCTGCCGCCGCTCCGGGAACGGACGGAGGATCTGCTGCCGCTGGCGGAGCACTTTGCGGGACGGCAGGGGTGGAGCCTGGGCGAGGATGTGCTGCCGGTCCTGGCCGGCTATCCCTGGCCGGGGAACGTGCGGGAACTGCGGTATGTGGCGGAGCGGGCGGGGTGGCTGGGAGGTAGCGGGTCCCTTGATGGCCCGCATCTCGCGGAGGCAATCGCTGTCGGCCACGAGGTTGCTGGGATGATTCCAACGGCGCTCGTGGAACGAAACCGACTGCTGGCGGTGTGTCGTAAGCACCGAGGCAAGCGCGTGTCTATCGCGGCTGCGCTGGGGATCAGCCAAGCGACCCTGTACCGTCGCTTGACAGATCATCGCATTCGTTTGCGCGATGTCCGGCGAGATTCCTGGAGCAAAGCTCCCGCCGATGCTCGGGTTCCATGAGAAATTCTGAGAAATTCTCAGAGGTTCTGAGAAATTCTGAGAAATTCTCTACTGACAGGACGGTGCCGTGTGCGCTAACTCCATGATCCAGAACGAGATTGCTGCGGAAACCTGAACGGCACGCGGCCTGCTTAGAGGGGCAGGCAAACCTCACCGGAGCTTGCCGTGGCTGGTCGCCGTCTGGTCCATTCTTTCTTGGCCGTTGCGGGGGTGTTGGTTACAGCCGTTCTCTCCCCTTCATTAGGGCTTGCTCAGCAGCCGATTAGCCCGCTGTGCGTCAGCGGCTGCCTGAACTATTCGGTGTCCGTCACCCCGCACGGGGGAACGCTCACCGTATCCCCCAACGCCAACCATACGGCGTCGTTCACGGTCGTGAATACTGGGGACTACACGGACACCTATACGTTCTCCTGCTCCCGAACGCTTGGCGTAAGCTGTGTGTCGGTGAGCCCTACCTCCGCCACGCTTGATCCAGGCGGTCCGCTCGCGCCGTTGTGCTTTGGCTGTGGCGGCGGTAGCAGCATTACGGTGACTGTGACCTACCATGTGGGCGCCACCGTAGATGGCAACGTGTACCTGACTGCCACCGGCCATGCCTCGAATCAGGGCTGGTACACCGTCAAACCCACTCCCGTCACACCGACTGGGCCCTTGGTGGAACGCGATCTCTGCCTGACCATTGCGGCGGGTTCCGATGCGGCCTATGAATGTGGTGACCTTCGGATCGTGCATCCGCTGCCATCGACCCGAACACTCAACAAGGTTCGGACACCAACCCTCCTCTACAACGTTCAGAGTGCCTATCCGTTTCCTTCCCTGAACGCCGATCTTGCCTTGGCCGCTAACGACCGGCCAGACTCCATTGTCGCCATCGCACGGCTCAAGATTGGTGGGTCTTTTATCCAGCGGGACCGGCGGGCCTGGGCCGGGACCCAGTGGGGATCCCCTAGCCAAGCAGCGACGCGGCGCGTGATGACTAACTTCTCCGCCAGCGACCTGTCGACTGGGCTGTATGCCTTCCAACTGGAACTGGACAAGTATGTGACGGGGACGGGCTACATCGCGATCCGGACCGATACGGGCAGTGTTGTGATCCTCAATCGCCTGGGGAGCTACTTCGGTGCAGGATGGTGGCTGGCAGGGTTCGAACAACTCCAATTTCTCAGTGACGGTTCCATCCTCTGGATCGGTGGGGATGGGAGTTCACGACGTTATGTAAAGACAAACTGCTGTACTGGGACCACCTGGTATGTCGCCCGGGCATTCGATGGACGTGACAGCCTCTCGTACAGCGGCGGCACCTATACCCGGCACTTGAAAGCCGGCGTGAAAGTGGTATTCAATAGCAGCGGCTTCCATATCCAAACGGTGAATCGCCTTGGGTATGCCACTGTCTTTGCTCCGGACGGTGCTAGCCGGCTCCTCAGCATCACCTTGCCACCCTCGCCCTCTAACCGAACCTACACGTTCCAGTACGCTGGGCCGAACGGGACCCTCAGCTCGATTGATGCCCCAGACGTCACGGGCCTCGGCCGTGTAACCAGGGTTATCGGGACGGCAGTCACAGGGGGGGCCAGGATCACATCTATTACCGATCCAGGGATTGCCGCCAGCGTCCAATTCGGCTACGACAGCGTCGCACATCCGGGCACGATCACCAGGCGCACCGACCGGCGGGGCAATACCCATTGGTACAAGCTTGGCGTGGGGATGAGATTGGTGGGAGACTCGCTTCCCGTTGCAGGGGCTCACACGATCGCGCAAACCTTCTGCCCAGCCGAGGTGCGAGCTTGGTCATGCGGGTCTGGGCTCACCGCTCCGGAGAGCACTTACACCATCTACGATGGCCCGCGCACCGATAGCGCGGATGTTATCCATTTCTGGACAGACAGCCTTGGGGCGGTTAGTCAGATTCGCGACCCCTACGGACGTTTGACCTCCATCGCCAGGACCAATGCGACTTGGCCCGAGCTTCCAACACGGGTCCAGGGACCTGGCGGTTTCGTCACTGGTGCCACCTACGACCTGCGCGGGAACCTCGCCACCGTCTCAGATTCCAACCCATATGCCAACGGCCTCAATCCGACGACTCGTTACACCTGGAACCAGACCTGGGATCAGTTGACGCAGGTCGTTCAGCCGAATGGGCAGGTCACGCAATTGGGGGTTGACGCGGCGAATGGGAACCGGTTGTGGGTGCAAGATGCCCGAGGCACGATCAATCGGACTACCTTCGGCTACAATAGTTCTGGGAACGGAGCGTACCTCCTCAGCACAATTACCCCGCCGATCGGTGCGGTTACGACGGTCGGGTATGACAGTCAGGGGAACACGAGCTACGTGGCGAGCAGCAACTACTACCCGACGTGGTATCAGAGCGATGCGAACGGGAAGCTCATCTTTCTTCAGACGGCGATTGGAGCTGGGCAAGTTCGCACCGACTCCGTGGCGTATGACGCCGCAGACAGAACCATCCTAACCTCGTCGTGGGCGCCTGCACACGGCGGGGCGGAAGCCTTGCGCTTGACTACCTATAATGCCTATGACAATGAGGGCAACCTGACGCAAAGCCAGCTGGTCCAGTCACCGGACCACGATAGCCTCGGCCCTCTGACGACTCAATGGGTCTTCGACGCCGCAAATCGGTCGATCGTCAGAATCGCACCGGACGGGATTCGCGACACCAGTTGGTATGGTCCTTCGGGGAATGTGGACAGTGCCAAGGCACGAACCGGCCACATTGTTCGGATGACCTATGACCGGCTGAACCGTCTGGTGAAGCGAATTGTGCCGGAGGTGTCCTACGCCGCGCGGACGACGCCGGGAAACATCAATACGCTAGATCTACTGTACGACAATTATCCTGACAGCCTCCAAGGACGCCCATACCCCTGGTTCCCCAACAACGGCAGCGGGCTCAAGATCTTCGCCGACACCGCTGTGTTTGCCTACGCACCTGACGGCTCGCTCTTGAAAGCGGACAATGGAGACGCGAGGATCCACCGCACCTACTTCATTAACGGCCAGCTGGCCAGGGATTCTCTCTGGATTCGGAATTATAGTAGCGGTACATTTGGACATCTCTATGTTCTTCGCCACACCTACGATGTCAACGGACGGCTGGCGTCGATTCACCATCCGTCGCAACTCGCCGTCGGAACAGGTATGCGCGACAGCGTATCGTACGTGTATAGCGATACGACTGGAGACTTGAACCAGGTTACGGCCCTACTCGGCAATGCGGTCACCTTCGGATACGATACCCGTGGCCAACTAGTTCGAAAGGGCTTACCAGGACAGATCGTGGATTCGATGGTGTACGATTCGTTGGGCCGCATGACTCTTGACCAGGTCGCCAACGGGAGCCTGTCTCCCTACAAAGATCCGGACAGCTACCTCCGTCTGGCTCAACTGGCATGGGCTGATCTGACTCGTGTGTCCTCCGCCAAGAACAGCCACGGTTGGAAGGATACCGTGACCGCCACATACTCGGGATTAGGTCAGTTGACGTCACTGACTTATGAGAGACCCCAGAACCTCAGCGATTCGGTGTTGTACGTGTATATCGGCGGGGATGGAGCCAGCCAGAGCTTCACGTACGATCCGTTGGGCAATGCCTACGCCGGGTACTCATCGGTTCATGGCAACATCAACTACGAGAACACCTTCTCCCAAGGGTCGACTAGTTCTAGTTTTTATCAAGCGGGGACTGGCAGATTGACGTCAATGTGGGACGCCGGCGGACACCACGACGCTATCTACGACTCGGCCGGTAACACCGTCTTCTATTATGGGGGCAGCGCCAATCTCTTCGATGAGCGGGCGTCATGGTATAGCGCAGACGATCGTCTTCGTGTGGCCGAGTGGCGCCATGCGGAAGGCGACATGAGGGTGCCAGCGTGGAAAGATGTCTTTGACGAGTATCGCTATGATGCCTTGGGCCGGCGTGTGCTTGTCATGAGCAGGCGAAGCTGTTGGCTGGGGGGTGACAGCCTCGCATTCTCGGATTGTCAAATGGGCTTGATCCGTAGGACAGTGTGGGACGGTAATCAGGAGCTTTGGGAAATCCAGAGGCCATACGCTTCAGAAGAGATAGGGCCCGCAGATGATAACGGGGTCTATCTGGAGACTGATACCGGTCCCGCCGCGCCGTGGGCTGGACTAGACTATCGCGGTCTCTGGGCCGACCCTGGGCCGTTATTCGGGCAGACTGCCTACACCTACGCGGGTGCGCTAGACCAGCCTATTGGAATTACGCGACTCAACCTGTTGCGGCGAACGAACCAGGGACAATTCTCTTGGCCGCCGGTGGAGGTATTCCCGCTGTGGAACTGGCGTGGTGAGGCGGATCTCGGCACTTTTGGCGACGGTGGGGTGGAGACGTGCGTCGACGGCTCTCATTGTGTGGAGGTTCAATGGCGTGGCCTTGCCTTTGCCACCGGGCTCACCAAAGAAGCCCTGTGGTCAGGTCCTAATATCGTCTCGCCGACTCCCAATGGATGGTTTGGAACGCTGATTCAAGGCAAGGAGGATGGGGCCGGCACGCTCTACAGGCGAAATCGCTCTGTCGATCCGGCAACAGGGCGGTTCACGCAGGAAGACCCCATCGGCCTGGCGGGTGGGTTTAATCTCTATGGCCTCGCCAATGGCGATCCCATCAACTTCAGTGACCCGTTTGGGCTATGTCCGTACACAGGGAAGCACACCACCAACGTGGACGACTGTCCCAAAGACACGGTAGGTGACGCGTTCCGACTTCTGAAGTCCGAGGGTGGGCAGGAGGGACGCTCAACGATCATTCTGGTCGCAACGAATAAGGCCGACGTGAAGCCCCTCTCTCAGTCGAAGCTCGATCGAATATGCAAAGACCAGGGCGCCACGGGATGTAATACCGGCAAAACCATCTACATCCTCGAAGGCCAGAGTAAGGTGGACAACGCAACACGACTGACGCATGAAGCAACACACTTCTTCAACAGGCCCGATGAAGAGGCGCTTGCATGGCGTCGTGCCCTCACGGTCTGGGGACGCTTCGACGCGGCCCTTGCCCCGGCGATGATGGCGAACAGTTGGTACAAACAGTGGAGCGACGCATGCCGAAGCGGAGCTACCGAGCCGACGTACTGCCCATGATCGCTATGGCATCCACGCGAGACGTGCGGCCTCTGCTCGTTGGCCGGCGAGCGTGCGCCAGAGCCGCCAGCCGCCTAATGGCGATCGCTTTCTTAGTCGCTTGCAGTCGTGAGCCAGGGAGAATGGGCCAGGCGAGCCGACTTTCAGCTACCGATTCCGTGGCTCTTACGGCCATCGCAACCGCGCGTCATGAAGCAGTGAGCAGCCTCGACCCGGATATGCTCGAGACTACGGCCGAGTCATCACGGGTCGTTCCTGGCTTGGTCTATTATCGGAGCGTATACAGGCCGGTCGGCAGCGCGCACATGGAGTCCGTGGTGATCCTCGCCCAGCGTGACACCCAGCTGCTGATCCTGCGGACACCGGAGGACTTCACCGCAGTGTCCGCAGGTTGGGTACCGGACGGCCCGGATGCCGCCAAGAGGGCGTGCACCGAGCTAGCGGCGACGGTTGGGCACGCAAGTACGTCCTCCATGCGCCCCATCGTGTTCGAGAATGCCGACGATTGGCGTAAGATGGGCTTCTCTTCCCGTGGGCCTCCGTGGGGCACGCGGGTCGGAGCCCCTCAGGTAACCCACATGGGCAAGGGGCAGTGGATCGTCCAGGAGTGGGTAGCGGAGCCGGGACGTATGGCCAGGTATGAGTGTAGGCTACAGGCTGGTGCACCACCAAGTCTCGAAGTCGTCGACTCGATCCCGGCTGCCGGCCGTCCGCCAGACAAGCCGTAGGACCTCGCTAGCCGCCGGTCTCCCCAAGGGGGGCGTTTTACTTCTTCGCGGTGTGAATCGCCAAGCTTTTCCAGAGCCCCTGCTGTGAGCGCACCAGCCTCTGGATTGAAGGGGCTCGCTTGCCGGGGCCGGAGGATCGAGAGGCGGCGGGGCTTTGCCAGGCAAGATCGTCGGAAGAAACCGACGGCTAAAGAAGAAAGCGCGTGCAGCGCGTGGAATCAGGCGACGACGCGGAGCCGGCCCGGTCCCCGGCGCCGCCCGGGCTCCGGATCACGATGTCAATATCGCGGCCCAGCGGGCGGAGAAAGCCGATCAGGCGCTCGGTGGAGTAGTCCGCGTGCCGCCCATGGAGGATACGGGAGACCTTGGACGGGTCCACCCCCCTGAGCTCGGCCGCGGCCCGCTGGATCAGGCCCCGTTGCTCGATGAACTCGCCGATCATCCGCAGATCTCGCAGATGCCCCGGGGGGGAGTCGCCGATGGGCCTCCCATGTGGCCGTCAGATTACGACCCGGCACTCCAGGTTGCTGATCCAAGAAGTCGGAAGAGGGCACGTTCCAATCCGGCGTCGAGCGATGCTATCGGCGTATCTTCGTAAAAAGCCGGACGTCAACAGGACCAATCTGCGCCATCTGCGGACGCCAACAGGCTAGATCCACGGGCGATTTCCTGGTGCAAGGGTCGGTTCGGAACGGTGACCCTGGAGCCGCCGGCTCCCGTCACCCGGGCGGCCGTGTTGCCGCTGCTGCGCGACCTGGTCGAAACCAACGGGCTGCAGCTCACCGAGGACTCCGCCTATTTCCGGATCGAACCCAAGCCCCCCGCTCCGCCGCCGCCCACGCCGGGGCCGGGGACACCGGGCGCACCCCAGGACATCCGCCTCTTTGTCATCCGGCTCAAGCACGCCCGCGCCGCCGACGTCGCCGCCACCGTGAATCAGCTCTTCGGCGGGTCGGGCGAGTTCAGCGGCAGCTCCGGACTTTCGAGCGGAACGCTCTCCGACGAACTGCAGCGGAACGTAGTGCCTCCGCAGGGAACTCCGGCACGGGCAGCACCTCCCGCCCTCCCGCCTTCCCGCCTGTCCGCCTGTCCGCCCTCTCGGGCTCCGTCACCATCGTGCCCGACGAGCTGACCAACTCGCTCCTGATCCGCGCCTCCGCAGAGGATTACAAGGTCCTGGAGGAGGCAGTGAACCAGCTCGACATCCGGCCGCTCCAGGTCCTGATCGAAGTCCTGATTGTCGAGGCCCGGCACGACCGGAGCTTCTCGCTGGGGGCCGACCTGCACCTGCCGAAGCAAAAGCTGGACGGCGGCAGCATCGACGCGAATACCGCAGGTGGCGGGCTGGGCGACTTGGTGGTCCGGCTCATGGGCCTGGGCAAGGCGGACATTGATGCCACGCTCCGGATGGCCCAGAGTCACGGCGATGTGCACATCATCTCTCGTCCGGTCCTCCTCGCCTCCAACAACACCGAGGCCCGATTCCTGGTGGGGAGCCAGCGGCCCTTCGTGCAGGTGAGCCGCTCGCTGCCGACCGACACCCCGAGCCGGGACCAGGTGGTGCAGTACAAGGATGTGGGGACCAAGCTCACCGTGCGCCCCACCATCAACCAGGACGGCTACGTCTCCCTCGTCATCCAGCAGGAGATCAATGCCGCCACCAGCGAGACCCAGTTCGATGCGCCCATCATTTCGACCCGGGAGGCCGCCACCCAGGTGCTGGTGCGGGACGGCCAGACCATCGTGATCGGAGGCCTCACCGACGAGCAGCGGGACAAGAGCCAGTCGGGGGTGCCCCTGCTCTCGGACCTCCCGATCCTGGGCGGCCTCTTCGGGAGTGCCAGCCGGAGCAAGAGCCAGACCGAGCTATATCTCTTCATCACGCCCAGGATCCTGAAGACGGACGAGGACGCCGATCAGGTCACCCAACCGCGGCTCGGAGACATGGGAGCGGGCGATGACCGCTAGCCGCACGCCGGAAATCAGCGGCCCGGGGGCACCGGGCGCGGCGCCGGCAATGATCGGCCGAGCGCCTGCCTTCCTGCGCGCGCTCGATCTGGCCTTCCGCTTCGCGACGACCAGTCTGCCGGTTCTCCTCGTGGGGGAGACGGGGACGGGGAAGGAGCTCTTCGCCCAGGCGATGCATGCCTGGAGCGGGCGGCGTGGGCCCCTGGTAGACCTCAATTGTGCGGCGCTGCCGCGCGAGCTGGTGGAAGGGGAGCTGTTCGGGCACCGGCGTGGCGCCTATACCGGGGCGGACGATGCCGAGGGCCTGATCGCGGCCTCCGACGGCGGGACCCTGTTGCTGGATGAGCTGCCCAGCCTGGCGCTGGAGGCGCAGGCCAAGCTGTTGCGGGTGCTGGAGCAGGGGGAAGTGCGGCGGTTGGGCGAGACCGGGAAGCGACGGGTGGATCTGCGGATCGTGGCGGCGGCGCAGGGGCCGCTGACCCGCGAGATCGAAGCTGGCCGGTTCCGGGCGGATCTCTATCACCGGATCTGCGGGGCCTTGGTGCGGCTGCCGCCGCTCCGGGAACGGACGGAGGATCTGCTGCCGCTGGCGGAGCACTTCGCGAGACGGCAGGGCTGGAGCCTGGGCGAGGGTGTCGCGTCCGTGCTGGCGGGCTACGCCTGGCCGGGGAACGTGCGCGAGCTGCGGTATGTGGTGGAGCGGGCAGGGTGGCTGGGGGGTGGGGGACAAATCACGGGCGCCGGGCTCGCGGAAGCCATCGAGATGGGGTGTCGTGATCTGGACCCGCGGGTTCCTGGTCGCGTGGGGACAGTAGACGCGCAACTGGTAGCGATCTGTGCAGCCCATGGCTGGAACGCCAAGCGTATCATGGCGGTACTCGGGATCAGCCGCACGACCCTCTACTCCCGCCTGCGGACGCATGGGCTATCGCTGCGGGAGGCGAAGCACGCGAACGAAATGTTCAGAAATGTTCGGAAATGTTCCGAACAAAGCTGAACATTTCTGAACATTTGGGGAGGAAGGAAGGTGCGCCGGCCGCCTAAGTTGTTCCCGGATAACGAGGTGAATCCTGGAGCCGCAGGGCATGTAATCTGCCATGGCAGGGAGCGACCTCTCTCCGGAGCCCGCCGTGTCCGCTCGCCGCTTCCTCGCCCTGCTCCCCTTCCTTCCTGTCCTCGTCGCCTGCCTGACGTTCTCCCGACCGCTATCCGGGCAAGCCCAGCCGCTTTGTGTGGAGGGCTGCAACGACTTCAGTGTGGTCGTCACCCCGGATTGGGGGACGACCTCCACCAAGAACCCGTACGCTCCTACCGAGTTCATTCAGTTCTTCACGGTGTGGAATAACGGGATCAACGACGACACGTACGGGCTTTCCTGCGCCAGCACCGCCCCGGCGACCTGTGATAGCGTGCAGCCCAGCTCGCTATCCCTGGCAGCGGGCGCGCAGAATACCAAGGTCAAAGCGTACTTCCACGTCGGAGCCGCCGGCACGGGGCGGATCACGCTGCATGCCGACGGCGAGGCTTCGGATACTGGGTGGGTTTCCGTGCCGGTGGTCGCCCCGCCGGGAGCCCCGGTAATCTCGCTCGCCCCGTATAGTCCCGGGAATCGCAGCGTCGGTCAGTGCCTCGCCAGTTGTTTCGACATGGTCTGGACCCATAGCACCGTCCCGTACTTCTCCCTCGGCCAGCCTCGCACCGTATCCCTGGTCTACAACAGCGCCACGGTCCACCCGAAGGCCGTGATCGCCATGGACCTGAATGCGACCGCGGGGCACACACCCACGAGCTACAGCCTGCAGGTCAAGCGGGTGTCTACCGGTGCCTTCCTGACCCTGCTGAATGGCCAGCAGGCGGTCTATTACATGGCTCAGGGCACCACGCCGGTGCGCGTGGAGGCGGTCCTGGATGACAGCACCAATGGCCTCACGACCGGGGGGTACGATGTCCTGGTGGTGGCCACGGCGCACTACGGAACGGACAGCACGATCAGCAATACCGTGCCGAGCTATGTCCTGGTCAACGACCGCGGCAAGAGTGCGTTCGGCGCGGGCGTGGGCATGGCCGGGTTACAACAGGTCTTCTCCCAATCGGATGGTGTCGTAGTGGTGGAAGGGGACGGCTCCGTGCTGGTGTACAAGAACGGCGCGCCGCCGGCGGGCGTGACCACCACATTGGCGACTGTCGGAGGGCATTTGCGGCGTGTGGCGTTGGACGGCTCCTATGTGGAGTTTCTCTCGAACGGCCGGATGTCCAAGGCAGTGGATCGCTTCGGCAATACCACCACGCTCACCTGGGGGACCGCGCCCAACGATACGCTGCTGGTCAAGATCACTGACCCCATGGGGAAGCGGGATACGCTGACCTACGCCTCGGGCAAGCTGGCCACGGTCAAGGATCCCGGCAACCGGGTGACGACCTATACCATCACCAGCGGCCGGCTGGTGAATGTGAAAGACCCCGACAATATCTCGACGGTCCTGGCCTATAACACGTCCACGAACCAGCTCACCCAGGTCACCGACCGGGCAGGACACGCGACCAATATCACCTACGACGCTCTCGGGCGGGTGGACAGTCTCAAGGCGCCGAGTGTTCCGCTCTACACCGGCGGCAATGGGCGGCCAACGGTGGTCCTGAAGGCGGCGGACCGCGTGGTATGGCAGCCAGGCACCACCGGAACGAGCGAAGCCACCGCCAAGACGGCCCAGGTGCCCGACTCCGCGCTGGCGACCGCGACCGACCCCCAAGGCGCGGTCATCACCTTCCGGCTGGACCGGCTGGGAGCGCCCATCTGGATCAAGGACGTCTTCGGGAAAATCACGACCATCACCCGGGACACCCTGTCCCGGCCCACCTATGTGACCGAACCGAATGGCCACGCGAGCCAGTTCAGCTACTCGAACGGGAACGAACCACCGGCCTATTCGCCCTACCTCCTGCTCCAGGCCAAGGATCTGACCACCAACCGCACGCTGAACTACACCTATACGGCGCTGGGCGACGTCGCCACCATCACGGGCGGCCCGGCCGGTGTCAGCTACACCTACCACAGCGGCACCGGCGGGCCGGCGGGTTCACTCGACAGCGTGCAGATCGCCGGGGCCTTCGGGGGCCGCTACCTGGAGGATACCCGAGGCCGGGTCACGGTCTTCATCCACGCCGACTCTGCCCACCGGGACAGCACACTCTATGAAGGAACCTGGGGGAACGTCGCCACCCAGGTGGATGCCCGGGGGAACCGGATCACCTACCACTACGATGCGCTGGGGCGAGCGGACACCACGCACGTTCCCCAATCGGGCACGAGCAAGGTGACCTACGGGGTCCTGAACCAGACCCTGACCTCGATGGACGGCAGGGGGTACACCACCAGCTTCGGCTACGACTCGCTGGGCAACCTGGTCCGGGTGACCGATCCCAAACATGAGGTCTACAAGTTCCGCTACAACCCCCTGGGCTGGCTGACGGCCCAGCACGATCTGGGCGACACCACCAAGGCCGACAGCACCTGGTACGACGTGGCCGGGAACGTGCGGACCGTGAAGACGCGCCGCGGGGATACGATCACCCTGACCTATGATGTGGCCGGCCGACTGCTCACGCGCTCCGGCCCGGATTTTCCGGCCGATACCTTCCGCTATGATCCGGCGGGCCGCTGGCTGGTCGGGAAGAATGCCGTGGCCTACGACTCCCTGGCGTACGACGCCGCAGGCCGGCTCACGACTTCGATCCAGACCATGAGCGGCCACACCTACCAGTGGAATTACACGTGGGATAGCCAGAACCGGATCACGGCCCGGTCGGACCCGGGGAACAACTACCCCGTCAGTGCGGGTTACAGCGGCAGCAATGGAACCCTCACAAGCTTGACGGCTCCGGGCGGGCATCTGAGCCCCACGTATAATCAAGAACGGCTGGCGACCACCCTCACGTTTGGGCCCGGAACCCCAAGCACCGGCCAGTGGACCGAGACGCGTACGTTCACGAAGAATCACGCCGATTCGCTCCAGGCCTACAGCAATTCCGCCCTGAACAACCTGCTGGGCGTCACCGTCACCTATGACTCCCTGAACCGGCTCAAGACCCAGCAGTACAATGGGGAGCTCAAGCGGGCCTTCACCTACGACAGCCTGGGCCGGTTGACCAATGCCTGTGACCTGAGCGGCCCCACCTGCACCAACGAGTGGGGCTGGACGGGTCCGGCCTATGTCTATGATTCAGCGGGCAACCGCCTCGTGGCGGGCGAGCTGGTCGCGAACGTGGGGGCGGGCAATCGGCTGGCCTACTCGGCCGGCTGGTACTTTACCTATGACGCCAACGGGAACATGGTGTCGAAGTGCTCGGGTTACGTCTACTGCTATATCGGCCAACAGTACACCTGGGACGCCCTGGGCCGGTTGAAGCAGGTGCTCACGGGCCCGGGGGCCTTTGTGGACAGTTTCGCCTACGACCCCTTCGGCCGCCGGGTGCGCAAGACCACCGCGAGCGGCAACCAGTGGTACGTCTACGACGGCGACCAGGTGGCGCTCGACCTCAACAACAGCTTCGCCGTCACCAACCAATACGGCCACTTGCCAGGCAGCGACCGACTCTTCAGTATCAAGAACGCCAGCTGGAGCGGGGTCGTGCTCACCGACCCGGTAATCGGGTCGGTGCACGGGATCGCGCGGGACAGTGCGGGGGCGCCGCTCAAGAAGTACGATCTCAATGCCTGGGGCCGGATCGCCAGTCCGGACACCGGCGTGGTTACCCGGTTCCGCATGGCGGGGCGGGAGTACGATCCCGAGAGCGGGCTCTATTATATGCGGGCGAGGTACTATGACCCGGAGCTGGGGAGGTTCCTGACCGAAGATCCGATTGGGATAATGGGAGGGCTCAATCTCTACGCGTACTCTGGCAATGATCCTATCAGTGGGTCGGATCCATTTGGTATGGATCCCAAGTGCGACGAGGGCGTTGTCTGCCTCCCGGAGATCGAGGGCTATGCACATCATGATCTTCCGAGTGCTTTCTCCGAGCCGCAAGCGTGCAACAGCGATCAAGGCTCTTGGACCGAATGGCAGTGGACAACGTGTGGTGGGTTCACGCCGCGGGAGGACCCCAATGGGAACCCGATCGTGTCGACGAGCGGGGCGGGCGCGGGCAGTCCGCCCAAGCCAGGCGACAAGATGGCTTGTAGGGATGCTGTTCTAATAGCAATCGGAACTGGCGTTATTGACGGCTCGTTCTTTTTCACTGGGGGGTTGTCCGGGATTTTCAGAGGAGCGAGGGCAGCTGGGTACGTTGCTAGGAGCCTTACAGAATGGGGTACAAAGATGGACTTGGTGTACGCTCGCGGGAACCTGATTCGCGGGGGCCGTAGCTTAGCCTCTGCATATTTGGGATCGAGGGGGGCGTTGGGGGCAACCGCAATTGGCTTTGACGCAGCGGCCCCATCCTTGGCGGGAGGGTTCTCCGTAGGGGGGTTTCTTAGGAGCCTAGTTCCTGGGTTGGCCACCTATGACGCCGTGATGGAGGCGGTAGCCGCGTGTCGTCACTAGTAAAGGATCGGAAGTATAGGGGCAAGACGCTGACCCAGAACGTTCTCTGGGGGGGCGGGCTAGGGATTTGTGGTGCCGTGCTGTACTCCGTAATAGCGCTGGGCATTTATGCTCTCAACGGTACGCAGGCTTTCGAAACTCATCACAGCACCCTAGGGAGTACAATCCTTGCGTATTGGGGGGGGGGATAAGTGCGGGGATGGTACTCGGTGCGCTTCGGCCATTGGCACGCTGGTGGTGGGGGGCAGCTTTACTGGGGCTCCTATGTGCAGTTCCCATATGGACAGGCTTTGCCATCGCGGCAAGCGGTCGCGATGCTTTTTCACCTGATAGCCAAATTACGATTCTGATACTCTCGGTCGCATTTGGCCCAATTGGAGGTATCATTGCGAGGCGGCGGTGGAGCGAGATTGTCGATTGAGGCAATGTAGGGTTGTTCGAGGTTCTACTCCTCGGGCTAGAAGTTATCTCACTCTATGGGCCTAACCTGATTTCATGGACACCTGGGTTAAGCGACGCGGCCGGAGAGCCGCGCCTCAAAGGCGGCCGGCGTAAGGTAACCTCTAGGGCTGAATGCTGCGGTGGTACTGACTGTACCACCGCAGGTACTCGGTCACCGGCGGCCTGGCCCCCGGGTGGCATTCCGCTCCTGTTGGGCCATGGGTCGAAATAGACTCAGTAGCGATCCACCCAGAGGGCCCCATCCATGCGATTGAAATCGCCGCTGAGCTGCCCCGAGCGCAGGGGGGCACAGCATCGCTTGGGGGCGACGAGAAAATCTCAAGGTCGTATCCCTTTCTGTAAGGACCTCACCCGAGCTTCACGCGCGAACCCGCCCACTGCTTACCGCTCGAAGCCAGCGCCTTGGCGCCTGGCCGGCTTCCGCAGTTTCTGCGTGCCCGCTCACCGCTTACCGCTCACCGCTTACCATACCAGTGGTACGTCTACGACGGCGACCAGGTGGCGCTCGACCTCAACAACAGCTTCGCCGTCGCCAACCAATACGGCCACTTGCCGGGAAGCGATCAGCTCTTCAGTATCAAGAACGCCAGCTGGAGCGGGATCGTGGTCACCGACCCGGTGATCGGGTCGGTGCACGGGATTGCGCGGGATAGCGCGGGCGCCCCGCTCAAGAAGTACGATCTCAACGCCTGGGGCCGGATCGCCAGCCCGGACACCGGCGTGGTTACCCGCTTCCGCATGGCGGGCCGGGAATACGATCCCGAGAGCGGGCTCTATTACATGCGGGCGAGGTACTACGATCCCGAAGTGGGGAGGTTCCTCAGCGAAGATCCCGTAGGCATTGAAGGAGGCTTGAATCTGTACGAGTATGCGGCCAACGACCCGGTCAACAGGCTCGATCCGACGGGTACCGATGTCGTTTGCACCCAGTGGTGGGAGGCGATGTTCCAAGGTGATGTTCAGCTTACCCCTTGGCACAAGACAGATAAGATGTGCTACGGGACAATAGGTTTGCCGGCGTCTCAGGAAGGTATACCCGGAACCGAATTACCACGAACAGGCAAGGCCAATGGTGCCACTCAATCCTCTACCGGAGAGCCATCGTGCAGGGCGCAAGGCATTCAGGTCTTCGTATCCTTCGGCTCGGATGTCCTCACTGTTGCGTTATTGATGAACCCAGTGACGTTGGTGGCAAGGGGGCTTGTGCAATTCGGGGCTGGCGTTGTACTCGAGGGCGGTGCAGTACTTGCCGAGAAGGCGGTTATTCGGACTGCGCCCGAAATTGTTGTAGGGCTAAGCGGAAGGCGGATGGCGCTTCAAGGAGCAGCTCTCACAATCGGGGCCAGCGTGACTGAACGCACGGCTCAAGCTGGGCTGACGAGCTGGATCCTGCAAAAACAATTGACCCCAGCAAGGAAGGCGGTCGAGGCGTTTGTTCCAGGCGTCAGGACGGCGCGCCTATGGCAGGAGTACCAGGAGTGCAAGAGTGGAGGCAAGTAGGTGTCGATAGAGCTCTCTGTCAATCTGGTGATTATCGCAGCCGGTGGGTGGTTCTTCGCAAGGCTGTTCCGCTGGTATTGGCGGGAAGGAAGGTATGCTTCGAAGAAGATTAGGCGCTGGAGAAGCCAGAGAGTCTATTCGGGTGTTGGCCTTTGGCTGTCGCTGATCCTGGTTTTATTTAGCTTGATCTTTGACTTGCCTATTAAGGCGACAGAAGTGACGATGGGTGTTACCATTGGTTGCCTGTGCTGGTACTGCATAGCTACCCTTGCCGAAGGAGTTGTGGAGGAACTTGAGAAGATCCAGAGAACGCGAGGGGGATGACCTATGACCGAGGATCGATTGGTCCTGACCTGATCTCGTGGACATCTGGGGTTAGAGCGAGGCGGTTTGAAGAGCCGCACCTCGAAGGCGGTCGGGCTGAGATAGCCAAGTGCTGAACGCTGCCGCTGGTGCTGACTGTACTGACGTAGCCCCCTTGCGAGGGTTCGATCCCGGCTTATCGCCAGCCGCTCGGTGTTGCGAATCGAGAACCCGCGGTCGCCATGATGCATCACCCGGCATCAGTGTCGCGGTCGCAAGGCGGAATGGGGTGGTCAGGGCGGATGGTCGTCGAGACTGGGCCGCAGCCTCGAGGCGTGAGTACCGGCCACCCGCCTGACCAACCCTCCCTACGGCTGAGGAGCCACGGGAGTAGCGATGTAGGGCAGAGTCCCGTTGCTGGTCGCGACGTCGCCCGTGATCTCCCCGGCGTCATTGATGTCCCGAGCGGAGACCAGCAGGTCCGATCCGCCGGGCACGATGTCGTTCAGGTTCTGCATCACCCCGTTCTGCCAGATGAAGGCGCGGCAAATGGCGCCGCAGGAGACGCCTACCACCTGCCGTTGGGCATTGATGCCAAGGGCCTCGCTGATCTCGTCGCCGGGAAGCGTGCCCAGGTCCTGGATGCCGCCCGCGCGGGTCCAGAGAAACGCGTGGGCGATGAAGCTGCCGTCCTCGTCGCCCGGCGGATCGGAGAAACCGACCACGTCGCCCGCCTCGTTGATCGCGGTCGGCGTGTTCCAGGCCACGCCGCCCAGGTTGCCGATGTCGATCGGCTCTCCCTGGATTCCAGAGCACGGCGTGGCGGGCGCTGAACTCGCCCACGGCGACGTCGCAATCGCCGGAGATCCCCACCACCTGGCCCCGGTTATTGATGGCGGTAGCGGCGGAGGTGGAATCGCCGGGCAGGGGGCGCAGTTCGTGCGCGCTGCCGGACGCATCCCACAGCACGGCGCGGAACTGGAGCACCTGGGGCGGATTGCAGGTCGGGTCGTGCACCGGCGTCTCCGCCCAGCCCACCACCTCGTTGCGGTCGTTCACCCCGGCGGCGTAGCCGTTCTCGCCGCCCAGGGTCGGCAGGCCGGTCATCACGCCATCCTTCCAGACGAAGCCGAGGCAGATATGATTGGTCACCGAGGAGAAGAAGGCACTGCAGCTCCATTCTTCGCCCAGCGTGCCCGTTTCAGCGGTTTCGGAAATCCCGACGACGGTCCCCTGATGATTCTGGCCAGGCCAGACGACGCTGCTGTTAGGGCCGCCCAGCGTCTTCAGGTCCTGGATCAGTCCCTCGCGCCACAGGGCCGCGTGCCGGGTCTGGTTATCCGGCAGCAGAGCGAAGCCCGCGAGCCAGTCGCGCTGGCTGATACTGTTGGCCCGATTGCTCGTCCCGCCCAGCGTCGCCGGGATCGCGTGGATGTCGTACTGTGAGACCGTGGGAACCCGGGAACTCTGGTCGTTCGGCCTGGTGACCGACGCCTCCCGGCCGCAGCCCAGCACGGCGGCGGCCAGAATCGCGCTGCAGGTGATGTGCCTCATGCTGTCCTCCTGTGGTGTGTGGCACGCACCGCAACGACCGTAGCGATCGGCCGCTCACCCGGCGCGCTGCTTCCGGACCTGGAATCGGCGGACGATTCGAGGTCCCAAACCGGCGAGCAGCGCCACTGCGGACGCGATACACTCCCGCTTCCCCGGCGGCCGAGGCTGCGTGTCCGATCGCGAGTGTCTGTTGGAGCTGAACGAGGAATACGTGCGCGCTTCACTGGCGGGCGACGTCCGCTGGTACAGCCAGCGGCTGGCCGACGACTTCGTCTGCATCGAGTCCGACGGAACGGTGCTCGACAAGGCCGCCTTTCTGCGGCACACGTCCGCGGGTTCCGATCTGGTGCTCTACCGGCTGGAGGAGGTGGACGTGCGATGTTATAGCAACGTGGGACTGGTGCGGGCGACCGGCCGCTGGGTGGCCAGGGACGGCACCCGCGGCCTCAGCCGCTATGTCGACGTCTATGTGCTGGCGAACGGGGAGTGGCGTTGCGTCTCCGCGCAGGTCACCCGGCCTCCCGATGGGAGGCATTGAGATGTTTCCCAGGGGATTGATCGCCCCGGCGGTGCTGGCGCTGGGCGCCGGTGCGGTGGTGGCCCGCGTCCCGGCAGCGCCGCCCCCGCCGTGCGCCGCCACGGAATACCACCAGTTCGATTTCTTCGTCGGGGACTGGGATACCTACGACATATCGGCGGCGGATAGCATCGTGGCCCGGAATCATGTGACGCCGATCCTGGGTGGATGCGCCCTGGAAGAGGTCTATGACCAGAACGACGGTCCTGGGCGGGGAGGTCCCGGCGCCGGCGACGGGGGACAGCCTCCGCACGGCCACCCTGCGGGTGCGGGGGTTCTACCCGGGTGCAATGCAGGATACCGTCCTCACGCAGGAGTTGGTGCAGCTTACGCTGATGGATACCACCACCACCAACTTCGGCCAGGGCTGGCAATTGGCCGAACTGAGCGAGCTGCGGTTCACCCGGAACACCGCAGGAGACAGCGTGGCCATGTGGCTTTCCGGTGATGGCAGCTACTGGCTCTTTCACAAGGTGGGGAGCGTCTGGCACGCTCCGGCAGGCCAGTCTGTGCGGCTCGTTTTCAGTGCCCTGGCCGGGTCGGTCTATCAGATCTATCTCCCCGATGGCACCAGCCGGGGCTATCGCGCGGACGGCATGATCGTCTGGGCCGCGGACATCATCGGGAACCGGACCCGCTACAATTACCTGACCGGGACCTCCCGCAGAATCACATCGATCCACGATACGACGGGTGGGCAGTTCGAGTTCGCCTATGGGAGCGGCGCTCAGGTGTCCCAGATTTCCGCGCACCCGAATGGCGGATCCAGTAAACTCATGGCCCAGCTGTACTACACCTCCGGCCGGCTGACCGAGATGGTCACCTTCACGAGTGCCTCTGCCGGTGACACGACCAAATTCGGCTATCACGCCGACCTGAGTCACGGGGCCTTTCTCACCTCGATCACGGATCCGCGGAGCACGACGGCTCATCCAATCATCGCGAACATTACCTATGACACGGTGACGTGGACGCCGGAGTCAATGACCCGCGGCTCGGCCATCGGCGGCATGGCCCGGTTCCGGTCCCAATACCGCCGCGCCGTGCCCCGGATTGGATACGGCCGGCATACCGGTGAACTACAGGAACGGCTCATCTATCTCAGTCAGCTGCGCGGGACCGCCGTCGACTTCAGTAATCTGGCCACGGACTACACCGTCGATCCCTACGGCGGGCCCACCATGGTCCGCCGCATCTCCAACGGCGCGGTGGCCGGCGGGTTCTATGTGCCCAGTTCTGCCGCCGACGACTATCGCCACATCGTCCGCGACAGCGTGGGCCGCGTCCTGCGGATCGTCCACGGGCGCGACTTTCCCAGCGACGCCGATTCGGTGATGTACCACTACGATGCGCTGGGGCGGGTGGATACGCTCATACGAAACACGCTGAAATATCCCGCCACGGCGCAGATCCAGCTCGATACCGTCACGTTCGTCTATGACTCGCTGTCCCTGACCTCAGGCCAGACCTGGTGCTCGCGGCTGCTGAAGGTGCGGGGGGTCATGGGCGCGGCGGACACCACCGTCACCCGCTACGGGACGAGCGGGGTGGCCCGCTGCGAGCCGAGCACGATCATTGGCCCGGCGGCGGACACGACCACGTTCACCTACTTCGCCATGACTCCGGGCCACCCGGCGGGCACCCGGCCGTTCAAGGTCACCGATCCCGTTGGGAACGCCTACACCTTCACCTACTACAGTGCGACCTGGAACAACGCCACGCAGACGCGCGTGGCGGACGGGGCGGCGACCCATTTCTACTACAACGTCTTCGGGCGGCCCGACTCGATCATCGATCCGGTGGGGACCAGAACACGACTGCTCTACGACTATCCGGGCCGGGTAACCCATACCAAGACGGGGACCGACTCGCTCGCCCCGACCATGCGAACGCTCTATGGCCCGGGCGGACTGGTCACCGAGCGGGACGTCTACGCGTCGTCTGCTGCGGATTTGACCACGCCCTTCGGGACGCCGGCCCTGCAGGCCACCCGGTATTTTTACGATGCCATGGGCCGGGTGGATTCCCTCATTACGCCGGGTACCCGGACGGGGAAGCAGGCGCGGAAGCAGGCGTTTACCTATGCCCCGAACGACCAGCCGGCCATCGTCTATGGCGGGAACGGGACGTTCGTCTGGCGGCTGTACGACTGGATGGGGAATCTCAGTCAGGAATACCAGCCATCGGTAATTCCCGGCTATGCCGTGGACGGAGAGCGGTTTGCCGACACGGCCACCCTGAACACCTACAACGGCTGGGCGATGGCCACCGGCAAGCAGCTGGCGGCCGGCGGGTACCACAACCGCTATTATGACCACAAGGGCCGGCCGATCAGCTCGTCCAGTTACGATACCTATCTGGGGGCCTATACCAATTTCCACTACTGGAGCTACACACCCAGCAACATGCTGACGGGCGACACCGTGGTGTTTCCCAACCAGGTCACCCTCAGCCGGGACTACCAGTACAACCGGCGCGGCCAGCGCACCCTGGCGACGGACCATGTCGTGCCGAACGGCGCCACGTTGGCCGAATCCACTGGGCGCACCCACTATTACTGGGGTTCGGTCACCGCACGGCTGGATTCCATGATCGCCGAGGTCGACTCAGGCGCCAACACCCTCCGGATCGCCCGGATCGTATGGAAGTATGATCGAGCGGGTCGCGAGACCAACCGCTCCATCCGTCTCTACGCCGGCGCCACTCCCGGGACCGACTCGATCTATACCGCCACCACCTACGGGCCGGATAGCCGGGTCACCAGCATTCTGACTCGTTCCCTGGTGAGCAAGCCGGGCGGGCCCATCTGGTATCAGTTCGGCAGCCCGGTCTACAGCCTGATTGACGAGCTCACCCACTACACCGCCACCGAGCCGGGTTTCCCGTCCCTCACATATGATTACGGCTATGCCACCAACGGCACCCGCCGGCTGCTCTCCTCCAGCCGGGCCAGCACCATCACGAAGACGCATATCTACACCTACGATGTCTTCGGCAACCGGCTCAGCGACAACTTCGGCACCACCGAGAGTGGGGTGAGCTGCCAGGGTATCCGGCCTTACAGCTACAGCTTCGACAACCGGATCACGGCGAAGCACACCTTCCCCGGCTGCTCCAGCGGGGAGAATTACTGGACCGATCAGGCCGGCAACCGGCTGGGGTCCACCGACTCCATTCCAACGGTAGTCGAGCGCTCGGAGATGGCCTACACCGCCGCCAACCAGCTCTATTTCTCCATGACGCCCACCTCGGCGGCAGGCAACTGGGACTTCAACTGGCACTGGTACGACGCCAACGGCCAGCGGGTGATCTCCCAGGTCAAGAGCCAGGTGGGGTACAATCCCCTGCCCGAGCCCTTGACGGCGGGCGGCAGCACGTCATTCTATCTGTATGACGGGGCCAACGTGGCCCTGACCGTGGTCAAGACCGGCGGCTCCTGGAACATCCGCCAGCGCTACCTGACCGGCGGGGTGGACCAGGTCCTGGCCGGCCGGTTCAGCGGCGGCCCCAGCGGCACGCTGAATCTGGCTCTGGTGGGGGACCGGCAGGGCACGACCCTGGCGGCCATCAAGCCGGATGGAAACAAGGAGAACTCCGCCACCTACTTTGGGCGGGATCCCTTCGGCGGCTTCGATGTCGGGAATGTTTCCGCGGGGGCCACCAACACCGAGACCGGCTTCACCGGTGGGAGCACCCCGAACCAGACGGGCGGGTTCACCTACTTCCGGAACCGGTGGTATGATCCCAGGACGGGACGGTTCCTCACCCAGGATCCCATCGGGCTGGCGGGCGGGGTGAATCTCTACGCCTACGCGGGGGGGAATCCGGTCGCGTTTCGTGATCCGTTTGGGCTGTGTAAGGATCCCCCTTGCGGCCCAGATTGGATAGCCGCAGCCCGAGCGTGGGTAGGCAAACAACTGACCACCATGGGGAGAGTGTTTGGCGGCATTGTTGAGGCCCTATCACCAATTTCCCCGAAAGCCGTCACTGGGGTTGATATACAATCACCAGGTAGGAACGTGGGGAGTGGCGAGCGAATCGCCGCGCAAGCTCTTGCTACGGTCAGTGCATTTCCCGGCGGGGAAGAGGCCGCTGCTTGGAAGCTTGGGGCCAACAAATCGGCAACCAGATGGGCCGCCCAGATGGAACGGAGAGGATGGACTGCGGAGCAGATTACAGAAGCCATTAAGACGGGCGAGCGCGTCGCTGCAGAGAACCTAGTGAATAAGGGCAACGCAGCAACGAGGTATGTTCATCCGAGTACCGGACGGTCTGTCGTTGTAGACGATGCGACGCGGGAGGTAATTCATGTTGGTGGAGACGGATTCAAGTACTAACCGTACAGTGGTTTTTGTGCGTCTCCTCGACGAGGGTACGGTAGTGTTCAGGCCCTCGCCGGCACGGCATGTCGGCGATGCCGTGTACCGGCTCGAGGCTCCGCCTGACTATGACCAAGAGGACGAAGCCTGGGAGTTTCCTCCCGGCAGCCTCGTGCTGTGCGAAATGCGGGAAATGGATGGCGGATCCGCGCTGGTCGCAGTCAAGAGGCGGGAGTGATTTCAGCCGGATGCGAGCCTTCAAGCGATTCGCGCCAAAGTCGCCGTGCAGGATTCCTTCCTGAGGGGCTTGAAGCCTGCCACTGCCTCGCAGTGATCGCTTCCGTTTGGAGGCTGAGAGAACAGACGCTCCTAGAACCAGGACTACAAGTGAGCCCGGCTGCCGACGCTCGGGCGCGAGTCGGCCTCGAAAATGCCTTGAGATAGTTGAGGACCTGAGCCGTCTCGACGTCCGTCAGGGCGGCCAACGCCTTGAGTTCCACAATGACCTGGCCAAAGCAGACAAAGTCGGCCCGGTAACGGGTGGTGAGCGGGCGGCCGTTGAAGAGGAGCCGGAAAGGCACTTCGCTGGCGAACGGAATCCCCCGAGTGGCGAACGCGGCGGAGACTTTCAGCGCTTGCGCCAACTCCGCGAGCATGGCCCCCGGCAGCGCCGGGGGACCTTGGACTATCTGGAGGTCGGGGCCGGTTCGTCCTGCCAAGCGGGACGGAACCCCCCGATCAGTACGTCCGGATCGATGTCGGCACCGTTGGGCCAGACGACGGTGCCGAGCTCCGGGTCCACGGAGATCTGTCGGAACAGTTCCGCTGACTCACGGATCGCCGCAAACACGGGACCCCGAAGGAAGGGCGCCAGATCGATGCGGCGCTCTTCACCCGTGGTCAATTCAAGCTGCACGGTAGTGCCTTCGAGAGGCTGAACCGCGCGGAGCCGAACGCGAGTCGACATACCTACCTCCCTTTGCTCAAGTCAGGGGTGCAATCGGCAGGAGCGGCCGCCCTTCGCGGGCGCGCTCCCAGTCGGCCAGCAATTCCGCTCGGTGCCCCACCGCCCACTCCAGAACCAGTGCCAACGCCCTGGGCGGTAGGTCCCCCCAGATGGGGCCCAGCGTGTCAATCGCGATAGCGGACTCATGCTCGCCATACCGGGCATGAAAATGTGGTGGCGCGTGATCGTTGAAGTACATCACAATCGTGACTCCAAAGAACTGGCTGATGCGCGGCATACCGGCCTGTCCGAGGGCGGATCCATAGTGACGGCGGCCAACAGACCCCCGAACGATAGCAGGACCCGGGAGACTCCGGCATCCCTCCGTTGAGGCCGCGCCTGGCCGCCGGCCCTCGGGCCCGGGTGAGTCGATCTCGAAACTCGCGTCTAGGGCCAAAACGCGTAAGTTATGATGCAGACGGCTGACGCGGGGCGACTAAGAAAAACAACAGCAGCAAGTTAGCGGCGGGCAGCGGTACGACGGATCGCAACCGGGTCTTTGCTGACCCAACATCAATCCGCCGATGGCGCCGATGGTTCGGGAGACAGCACCTGGCTCCAGACGAAGCGCCGGTACTGAAGGCTGGGACCCCCAAAATTCAGGAGGAGTCCCCGGGTCAATCCGCTGGCCTTGAGATAGTTGAGGATCTGGGCCGTCTCGACGCCCGTCAGGGCGGCCAACGCCTTGAGTTCCACAACGACCTGGTCGAAGCAGACAAAGTCGGCCCGGTAACGAGTGATGAGCGGGCGGCCGTTGAAGAAGAGCCGGAAGGGTACTTCGCTGGCGAACGGAATCCGCCGACTGGCGAAGGCGAAAGCCAGGGCCTCCCGATAGGCCGCCTCCAGATAGCCGGGGCCCAGGGCACGATGGACCTCCATGGCCGCGCCAATGATGGCGTAAGTGTCGGGGTCGTGGGGCAAGGCGGGGGCCGGCATCCCGCCATGCTACCCGCCCGCCGCTTCACCCGCGTCACCATTGTAACGCCGGCGTGGTTCGGAATCCGCCGATGACGCAGATTCGACCGATTGCCCTTCCTCTTACATGGAATCGGTGTAAACTGGGTAATCGGCGGATTGGTATGATCCCAGGACGGGACGGTTCCTCACCAATCCGCAGATTGCACCGATTACGCCGAGGAGCCTTTCGGGGTCAGGACGAAGCGGCGGTACTGCAGACTCGGGCCCCCGAAGTTGATCAACAACCCACGACTCAGGCCGCTGGCCTTGAGATAGTTCAGGACCTGGGCGGTTTCGGCGTCGGTGAGTGCGCTCAGGGCCTTGAGTTCCACGATGACCCGATCATAACAGACAAAGTCCGCCCGGTAGCGGGATGAATCCGCAGATTGCGCCGATTACTCAGATCCGCCTCCCCAGGTCTTCCCGACTCGTGAATCGGTGTAATCTGGGTAATCGGCGGATTGGTATGATCCGAAGACGGGACGGTTCCTCACCAATCCGCAGATTGCACCGATTACGCCGAGGAGCCTTTCGGGGTCAGGACGAAGCGGCGGTACTGCAGATTCGGGCCCCCGAAGTTGATCAACAACCCACGACTCAGGCCGCTGGCCTTGAGATAGTTGAGAACCTGGGCCGTCTCGACGCCCGTCAGCGCTGCCAACGCCTTGAGTTCCACAATGGAAGCAGACAAAGTCGGCCGGGTAGCGGGATGAATCCGCAGATTGCGCCGATTACTCAGATCCGCCTCCCCAGGTCTTCCCGACTCGTGAATCGGTGTAATCTGGGTAATCGGCGGATTGGTATGATCCCAGGACGGGACGGTTCCTCACCCAGGATCCCCTCGGGCTCGCCGGCGGGGTCAATCTGTATGCGTATGCGGGGGGGAATCCGGTTGCGTTCAGCGACCCGTTCGGGCTGTGCCCAGATAAGAACCAGCCGAACACACTCTGTTTCTCCTTCTTCATCCAGTCCAAGACCGTCTTTCCGGGGCTAAAGGGTGACGGCCGGGGCTTCTCCAGTTCGTCCGACCCGGCGCAGTCCCGGGGCTATATCGTTGTCGATACTAAGAACCGGTCGTGTCCCGAGTTGTGTAGAAAATCAATGGGCGCTGTCTCCGGGCCTCCAAGCGTGTCAGGCGCTCATGCAGCCGCTTGACGGTTACTGACACGGGGCAAGGTTCGCCAGCCGGCAATCCGCCGCAAGGGCAGTTGCCCCGTCGCGATCAGACCGTAGCCGAGCACCAGGACGGCCTCGGTGCTGGGCAGCGATCCCTGCGTTTTGACTCGCCGTCGCACCTCCTCCAGCACGCGCTCGACGATATTCGTCGTGCGCAGGCTCTTCCACTGCGCCTTCGGCAGGCGATAGAACGTGAGCAGCTCCTCGCCCGCCTCCTCCAGGCTCGCCACCACCCCCGGCAGCTCCCGGCCCCAGCGGCGGGTAAACCGCCCCCAGGCCCGCCGCGCCGCCTCCGCATCGGCGGCATACACGATGGCGTGGTAGTCGCGCTTGCCGGCCGGATAGAGCCGCTGCGGGCAGTGGGCCGCCAGGTTGCGCAGCTTATGCACCGTGCAGCGCTGCACCGCAGCCTGCGGCCAGATCTCGCTCAGCGCCCGGCGCAGACCCTTGCTGCCGTCGGTGATCACCAGCGCCGGCGCGACCAGGCCGCGCTCCACCAGACCGCGCACGAAGTCGCCCCAGGCCGCGGCGCTCTCCGCGACGTAGAGCCGGAGATCCAGCAGCACCTTCTGCCCGTCGGGCCGCACCCCGACCGCCACCTGGACCGGGAGCGGCTCGACCCGCTTGAGCACCCGCACGTGGAGGTGAATCGCATCCAGATAGAGATACTGCACCCCTAACGCTCCCAGGGGGCGGTCGCGCCACGCCTCGTAGCCCTGCCGCAGGCCCCGCACGACGCGCGAGACCGTGCTCCGCGAGGCGGGACCGTCGGCCAGCAGCGAGCGGAGCGCCCGGGCGAGCCGCCGCTGATTACCGCCCCCGCAGTAGAAGCCGATCAGCGCCGCATCCACCGCCCGGGCTCGGCGCGCGTACCGCGGGAGCAGCCCGCTCTGCCATTCCCGCAGCTCGGCGCCCGCCTGCACCCGCCCTCGCGGGATGGCGAGATCCACGGGGCCCAGGCTGGTCGTCACCCGCCGCCGCCGGGTGCCGTGCCGGTATCCCTGCCGGGCGGCGGTCCGCTCATGCCGGCCGCTGCCCAAGACGGCCGCCAATTCCTCGTGCAACATGCGCTCAATCCAGCGCCGCGCTTCGCGGCGCAGGGCCGCCGTAAGCGGGTCCGCCCCGACCAGTGCTTCCCACCCCTGCTCCGTGGCCGTAACTTCTCTCATGGCGTATGCCTCCGGGTTAGATCCGCACTTCGGCGGATCGGGGTTCGATCATCCCGGAAGCATACGCCATTTCAATTTTCTACACGAATCGGGACGGCACCCTAAGAACCAGCGCGAGATCACACATGGATTCTCCCCTTCATGTACGTCGGGTGGGTCATGCAGCAAGAGTCCGTCGCCCTTCAATCAAATCGGGGCGTCATTCGGCCCAGACGGGAAGATTACCATCTCGCTTGAGGGACACGATTCGAAGACAACGGTACCAGGCGTCGCTGGGTATTTGGAATTCAAGCCAAACGGGAGCGGAAGCTACAGCGTTGACGGGTTCGCGAGTCACTACCCTTCTCTTGAAGCATACTATTACGACGCCGACGGCAAGGCGCACACTGTCCTACAGCAAACGGAATCCTCGACCTCACTGTGTGCCTTGGCCTGTGGAGTTGATCGAATTAAGAATGAGGCTAAGCCTTAGAGTGCTTTCAGGGAGTGTTGGGTGAGAAAACTGGACGACCACCAGATGAGGCAGCTGGTGCGCAATGTGGCGATCATGGATTTCGTCGCGCTGCCACTGGCTGTCCTCACCCTCGTGATCAGTGAGCGCTTTCTCCCTGGCCCAACGGAGGTTTCCTCGTTTGGCGACCTCCTTCTCCCCCTATTGGTCGCGCTCTTGCCGGTTTCAGTGGGCAGCATCCTCCATCAGCTGCTGATACTCAGGGTCAGCCGGAGGTGGTCCGCGCTCGGTCGTCGCGTCGCCTGGATCGTGTCAAGCCCAGTCACTCTTTCTGTCCTGCTGCTCCTTGTCCGATTGGACTACCTCATACGGCTTGGCCCAGGAGTTATCGTCGGTCTTCTCACGTACAGCCTACTCTCGAAGCCCATCCCCCGTGAGAAGGCCACCATCTAGCATGAACGATCCTCCAGCGAACTGGCTGCCCGCGCACTCACGATTCGGCCACGCACCGCATGAAGTACCTTGACGCCGGTAGAGGACGGCGGAGTCGGCCCCGAAACTCACGTCCCGGCCTTTTCGGGTGCATCTTATGATCAAGATCGGCAAGAGCGGAGCGGCTAAACTGAACAACTGAAGCGGCTTAGGAGCGCGGGATCGTAGGCGGGAAACGCTATCAGGTGTTTTCTCACCCAGGATCCCATCGGGCTCGCCGGTGGGGTCAATCTGTATGCGTATGCGGGGGGGAATCCGGTTGCGTTTCGTGATCCGTTTGGGCTGGACCCATGCAAGGGGTCGTCGGCGTGGACAGAATGCCTCGCCCAAGGATTAGCCAACTGGGGTGCTTCTCGAGGCGGCATAGTCGGTAAGGCCGCATTGTGGACAGGCGCCGCCGCTAACGCTGGCCTTGAGGCTCTTGGGGTTAACTTCGCGGCTGCTGCCGGCGACAAGATCGGAAGTGGGGACATTTCCGGGGGAGCTAAGGACGTCGCCCTTCTCTTCGGCGGGATCAAGGTGGCGGGTGCGGTACTGAACAAGGTGGTTGGTGCTGCGGAAGGAACAGTCCTCGGTAGAACTATCGGCTCGTTGGGGGACGGCTCTTCACAGGTTACCAACGAGCAGATTGTTCAGGCAGTATCGGATGCAGGGGCCACAGTTGAGCCGCATGCTACCAGAGGCGGTCAGGGAGTAGCGATTGTTTTTCCTGACGGCACAAAGGTAGACATTCGCGTGGAGACGCACCCGCTAACTCGTGGGGGCTCTCCTCAGCTTCACGGGAATGTCGAGGTGTGGGGAGCTGACGGCTCCTACAGCAACAGCCATGTTCAGCCATAGCAATTCGGGAGAAGGAAATGCCTAGCCTTGAGATAAAGTTTGACGTGAAGGACCCGAATCAGATCGATCTGCCTAATCAGTTGCTCCGCACCGGAGGCAACTACTTGGTTGAAGTCAAGGACGGCGACTTCTATGTGTGGGGCAATTCCGCTGGCTTGCGCTACCTTGCTGAGGTGTTTGCCCGCCTCGCAGTGGGCGGCTACACTAAGACGCTACATGTGCACTTGCCTGCCGACAGCAAGCTCGTTGGTCAGCCGGAGAAGGCCCACGAGGGTCCCGAGCTCGTATTGTTTGCTGCATCAGATGTTCCCGAATGATCTACCACCACTCGGCTGCGGGCCGTTAGCCCTGAGAGCTTGGTCGTGGTGACCAGGCTCTCTCTCCTTCCGTCAGCTGGCTGCGCGGGCCTTTTTGCGAGGTCGCGCCGACCGCCGCGCCTCTGCGAGTGCCTCGATGAGCTTGAGGACGGTGCGCTGATCGGCGGCCGGTAAGTCAGCCACCTTTTGGAGGCGGTTGAGCAGCCGCGCCGTTTTGGGCGGCTGTTTGTCTGTGGTGGGCTTCAAACCGAGTAATTCGTCGGCCGAGACTTTGAGGGCGCGGGCCAAATCGGCCAGCATGGCCCCGGGCGGCTGCGCGGTGTGTCCCTCGTAGTAGGCCACCACCCGGTTCGACACGCCCACCGCTTTCCCTAATTCTTCCGGGGTCAGCCCCCGGCGCTGGCGAATCTCCGCCACCACGGCGCTCTACACCCGGGTGGCCATCGCCCAGCTCAAGGCGGTGCATGGCCGGACCCATCCGGCGGAGCGGGGACTGGCGCCTACATGCCAGTATCCGCATATTCTATCATGCCGCTCACCCCGGTGCACTGGATGGGCTCGAGCCTCGACGATCTCCGCGCCTGTCCGGACCCGATCCAGGACACCGTGGGCTACGCGCTCTATCAGGCCCAGATCGGGAGGCAGCATCCGGCGGCCAAGCGGCTCAAGGGGGATCTGCACGGGCTGGTGGAAGTCGTCGAGGATTACGATGGGAGCACGTATCGAGCGGTGTACACCACCAAGCTGGCCGGCGTCGTCTACGTGCTGCACGTCTTTCAGAAGAAGGCGATCCACGGCATTGCGACGCCCAAGCGGGAGCTCGCGCTGATCAAGGCCCGGCTCCGGCGGGCCCGGGAGCATCACGCGGCGCACCGACACGCGGAGGAGTGAGATGGCGGGACGGATCAAGATCACCAAAGGGAGCGGCAACGTCTTTGCGGATCTCGGGCTGCCGAACCCCGAGGAACGGCTGGCCAAGGCGATGCTGGCGGTCCAGATCGGCGAGATTATCGAGCGGCGGGGCCTGACCCAGCGGGCTGCGGCCAAGCTCATGGGGGTGGACCAGCCCAAGGTCTCCCACATCCTCCATGGCCGGCTCGCGGACTACTCCACCGAGCGGCTGATCGGCTTTCTCCGCGCCCTGGGCCGCGATATTGACATCGTGATCCGGAAGCCCGCGCGACGCCGGGGACGGGGCCGGCTCCGCGTCGTCGCCTGAGTCCACGCGCGGCGCTCGTCTTCTTCGCTAGCCGCGGCTTTCGGCACTATTCGGGCGCCGGGAGCCGGGTCGTGCCGACCGATCATGGAGCAAGAGCAGTGATCTGTTCCGGGCACCTGGTACCCGGTTGGCGCGGAATCGGGGCCATCCTGCATCTGCGGAATCGTCCTGCCTGAAGGCGGAGGCGTTGCTGCCCATCTGCGCAATCCGCGGATGCCGTCCGGCCCCATCTGTGCAATCTGCGGATCTGTCGAAATGTCTCCGCAGTGCACCCAGCTTGGTCGCAGCGGACCGGATCGCGGCCCATTGCGCTCCTGGACGAGCCCTACGCAACGATTCAGAGATGGAGGCCGGGCATGATCTTCCATCGTCTGTCCTCCAATCCAGTGTACTTGCCTTCTTCAGGATAGCTGCCGCAGTCTTGCCGGCGACAGAGGACATACCCTCCTTTGCCGGCCCCACGCGCTTCGGCCGGGACCAGCAGATTGCCCCGGCGGTCGAAGGCGTAGGTCAGGCTGTCGTAAGGGCGGGCAGGAAGTGCCTGCGATTCGACCCGCGTCGTGAGCAGGTACTGCGATCGTCGCCGTCATCCGCGGCGGGCGTTTGCCAGCTGATGCGGTATCACCTATAATACCGCATGGTGCCACGGGTCGTGCTCGATACCAATGTCCTGGTGGCCGGCCTGCGCTCGCAGCGCGGCGCGTCATACCAGCTGCTGACCCTGGTCGGTACCAAGCGGTTCGCACACGTGGTGTCGGTCCCTCTGGTGCTGGAGTATGAAGAGGTGCTGAAGCGTCGCGGGGCTGGGCACCAGCTCTCCAAGGCGGAGGTTGACGCCGTCCTCGACTACCTCTGTGCCGCGGGCGAACACCAGCCGATCCACTTCCTGTGGCGGCCCGTGTTGCCGGACCCCAGGGATGACATGGTCCTGGAAGCGGCGGTCAACGGGCAATGCAACCGGATTCTCACCTTCAACCACCGGGACTTCGCGGGGAGCGAGCGCTTCGGGGTGACACCGGTATCTCCGGTTGCCTTTCTCGAACAGATCGGAGGAATGCTATGAGCGCTCTGAGTCTCAGATTGCCGAACTCCCTTCACGCCCGCGCCCGGGAACTCGCCGAGCGGGAGGGGATTTCGCTGAACCAGTTTGTGAGCACCGCGGTGGCGGAGAAGCTGGCGGCGCTGCTGACCGAAGAGTACCTGGGGGCCCGGGCGAAGCGCGGGTCCCGGCCGGCCTATCTGAAGGCCTTGGGCAAGGTGCCGGATGCCACTCCTGCCCCCGGTGACAAACTCGAGGTGGCAGCCGGAACACCAAAGGCCCGCGCGCGGCGCAAACGGCCGGGGAAGGCGGGTCGAGCATAGCTCGGTGGTCCGGCCCCGATTTCGTGGACTGAATCGCCTCGGTGAATCGCCCCGGCTTTTCCGGAGACTCGGTTACACGCGAGTACCCCATCAGTGAGTTGAGCCGATGCGGTACGGTGAAACTGCTCCTCGACTCCGCGGGGGGAAGATAGCCCAGGGGTTCCAGCAGGCGCTGGGTGTTGAACCAGGCCACCCACTCCAGCGTGGCGTACTCGACGTCGTCCAGCCCGCGCCAGGGGCCGGCCTGGCGGATGAGTTCCGTCTTGAACAGCCCGAGTACCGTTTCCGCCAGGGCGTTGTCGTAGGAATCCCCCCGGCTCCCGACCGAGGGTTAGATCCCGGCCTCCGCCAAGGGCTCGGTGTGCCGGATTGAGAGGTACCGCACCCCGTGATCGCTCTGATGAATCAGCCCCGCATCGGTGTCCCGGTCCTGGAGCGCGGCAGTCTGCGTACAGATCGGCTCGACTCCGTACGTCTCCCGGTGGGCGTCATGAACTCCGGCATCACGGCCCGCGGCGGTCGAGCTCCGCCTGGGCAAAAAACGCCGACGTCTTCCGCAGAATCTCATTGGCCCGGCGCAGTTCCCGATTCTCCCGCTCCAGCGCCTTGAGCCGCTGCTGCTCCTCGGTGGTCAGCCCCGGCCGCTGCCCGGCATCCCGTTCCGCCTGCCGTACCCACCGGCGCAGCGTCTCCGCCATGCACCGCGCCCTCTGGGCGAGGGCGCTGGCCCGCGGGAGATTATATTCCGGGGAACAAGGAGGCCTGATGACCGCATCGCCATCCGATGACCTCGCCGCCCGGGTACGGCGGCTTCCTCCGCCCGACCAGGAGCGGGCGCTTGCCTACATCCGGGTGTTGGAGCAGGCAAGCGCCCGCGGTCCCCTGCTCGCATTGTCCGGAGCGATTCCGCCTGACGACCTAGGGCGAATGGCCGCGGCGATCGAGGCCGACTGCGAGCGGACTGATGCCGCCGGCTGGTAGGTACCTTCTCGACACCAATATTCTCATTGCCCTTCTCGCCGACGAGCAGGCGGTCACGGCGGCGGTAGCGGGCGCGGCGGCAGTGTTCGTGCCGGCCATCGCGCTCGGGGAGTTGTACTACGGGGCCCAGAAGTCCGCCCGTCCGGCCCAGAACCTCCAGGCCATCGAGCAGTTGAGCCGGATTGCCGCCGTGCTGCCGTGCGGAGTGGAGACCGCACAGCGGTATGGGGAAGTGAAGGCCGGTCTGCGAGCCCGCGGAACCCCGATTCCCGAGAACGACATCTGGATCGCGGCGCTGGCGCTGGAGCATGATCTCGCGCTCGCCACTCGCGACTCCCATTTTGCCTTGGCGCCCGAGATCACGACCGTGGCTTGGCGTTAGGTCGAACAGCCTGAGGGTACGATTCCGGCCAGGGATCCTTCCTCACCCAGGATCCCATCGGGCTCGCCGGCGGGGTCAATCTGTATGCCTATGCGGGGTCGAACCCGGTAGCGTTCAGTGATCCGTTCGGGCTGAAGGTGTGCGCTACGGGGAAGACGCCGGAAGACCTCGACAAGGCGAAGAAGGCCACTGGCGATGCCACGGACACGGACATCACTTGGGACAAGTCCAACTGCGTTGAGAGCTTCAAGGCAAGGGGGAATGAGAAGTTTGCCGAGATCCAGGCGGCCTTCCGACACATGGTCTTCACCGGGAAGGTGACTTTCAACTTCCACTTGTCAGATGACATGAGCTCGGAGCAGTTCGATCCGCTTGCCGTCACGGTGTTTCGAAACTCTGATAAGATCGGGTATAACACTGGGGAATGGGGAAAATGTGACGGCGGGGGCGAATCGTTTACTTTGGGCCAAGTCTTCGCACACGAGCTCCTCCATCATGCTCCGGTGGCCCTCGGGAAGTCCATGAACCGTAGTGAGCAGTTCGCCATCGTCCACGGAGACAACGTCTACAACTCGCAGCGCGGAAAGGCTCCGAGGTGCGATCATGGTGGGTTCTAGGCATCGGGCGATTCGTCCGCCGGCCAGCCGAAATGCGCTGTCCCGAAGGGCGATATCGATGGGGCTCATTAGCTTCATCCTCGCCAGTGGGATGGACTGCACAAGGACCGAACAACCACCTCGTGCCCAACGGGCGAAGCTCAATTCCTGTAGTGTCTCCCCATCCAGTCCTCTTGACTGGCAGACATCGCCTCTTGGCCTGTTGGGGGTGCGCTTAGCCCTTCCATCCAATGCCAAGCCGCTCCCTCGAGATTCCGCCGTGAGAAGCTGGATGCTTGATGGCTACGGAAGCATCGGCATCACAGTTGACAGGGAGGCACATGCGCTCGTACGGCGTGTCTTGGAGGACTCTGAGGCGGCCACCCATGGATGGTGCATCGGCAACAGCAACGGCAGAGATTTCATCGCCCAAGTGTTCGTGGGCCATCAGGCAACCGGTACCGGGGTTCATATGCAGGCATACTGGAAAATTGATAGTCTGACGTTTCTCTCCTTCGTCGCAGTCGCAGACTCGGATTCTCTCGCGCCCTTGATGCACATCGCTGAAAGTATTGAGATTCCCGCAAACGCCCAGTAGTCGAAGATTGGTCCGTGCTTTCCATGAACTGACAACAAAGGAGCCCGGTCAACTGACCGGGCTTTCCTCTTGCTGGGGCTTAACCCGTGGCGCGGGGCCGGTTGGTGCGCTGGCGGGATTCGTGGAGGGCGTCGAGGAGTTTGAGTACGGTGCGCTGATCAGCCGCCGGAAGGTCGGTGATCTTCTGCAGCCGCTTGAGGAGGCGGGCCGCCTTGGGGGTGGTCTTCTCTGTCACGGCCTTAAGCCCGAGCAACTCGTCCGCAGACACCTTGAGCGCCCGCGCCAGAAGCGTGGCCTTGACCAGGAGCTCCTCGGCATCGGGCAGCCCTAGATCGGCAAAGACGTTCCCGCTTCCCTTGGTGATCGTGATCCGTTCCGCCATGTCAGGTCTCCCGGTCTCTCTGTGCTGTATGATGCTCTCTCGCCCGCCGGAGCCGGGTCGTGATCAGATCGAGCTCCCGCTTGGGCGTCGCGATGCCGTGCGTCGCCTTCTTCTGAAAGATGTGCAGCACGTAGACGACGCCGGCCAGCTTGGTGGTGTACACAGCCCGGTAGGTATTCCCGTCGAAGTCGTCGACGATCTCCACCAGCCCGGCCAGGTCGCCCTTCAGCCGCTTCGCGGTGACGGCGTGCTCCCCGCGTTGGGCCTGGAGCAGCGGACAGATCAGCCGCTTCGGGGAGGGCTGAAGACCATCCGGCGGTACTCCAGGCGGCGCGGCGCTGTCTGTGGAATCCTTCTTGAGTAAATTGGAAGATGTAAGGTGAAGGATCTGCGCAATCGGCGGATTGGTATGATCCCAGGACGGGACGGTTCCTCACCCAGGATCCCATCGGCCTCGCGGGTGGCGTCAATCTGTATGCGTACGCGGGGGGGAATCCGGTCGCGTTTGCTGACCCATTTGGTCTGTGTCCCGAGGATGCTGGTGGTGACGGGAAGACGGACGAATACGACGACTGTCCCGAGGGGTCCTCGGGTTACTACGCGCACGAGGCGGCTCAGGGCAACGGCGGGCTCCTGAATGATCTCAAGGGCGCAGCCGCGTCGTGCAAGGAGAGCACCGGCTGCGCTGTAGCTGCAGTTGCAGGGGCTGTTGTTACCGGCGCAGTGGTTGTGGACGGTCTAGTCGCCGCTGGCTCGGCTCTGCTGTCCAGCGGGGCCGCCACGCAGGCGAGTGCTGCGGGGGCGACGGTGGCCGCAGTAGGCTCGCGGTTCATCGGCAATGCGATCTCTGGATTCACGGGGCACGGCATCAACCAGATTATCAACCGAGGCGTGAGCCCCGGTGCTCTTCTGGACGCGGCTCGGAACGGCACCACTACGGGGCCGCTTGTTGACCAATTGGGGCGAGAGAGCTTGCGGATCACTGGTCAGACCGCTGCTTTCGCTATCAACCTGCTGGGGAAGGTAGTCACAGCATGGCGTCAGTGACCACACTCGATTGGCTCTAGGAGAAGCTGTGACAGCTGAGATCTGGCTGAGCCTCACGCGCCTCGAGCGCAAGCTGATCAGGGAGCGATGCGAAGTGTCGGCTGAGATACGCGAGATCGTGGCGGACGATGCTGAGCGCACGCAGCCGGTGCGCTTCACACGGCCCCAAGTGAATGCCTTGCGCGAAGCAGTGGCCGATCAGCTTCAGCGTGCCGGGTTTGATGAAGACTGGAATGCGAATCCCGAGGGGAAGGCGCTGGAGGGTATCATCGACAAATTGCAGCCGCCTGCGCAGTAGAGCGGCTGTGAGCGAGGCTGCGATGGGCCCGGGGCTCTCAGCGCTGGGCTCTTCGTTTTAGCGGCCCCTCTTCAACCCGGTACCGGTCCAGCGTTTGGCGTGGGTGTTGAGGATGAGGGCATCGAGGAGGGCTTTGGCGGCCCTTTTTCCTCGCAGGTGGGGGATGGGCAGCCTCTCGGCGGGCCAGACCAACACCGAGACCGGCTTCACCGGTGGGAGCACCCCGAACCAGACGGGCGGGTTCACCTACTTCCGGAACCGGTGGTATGATCCCAGGACGGGACGGTTCCTCACCAATCCGCAGATTGCACCGATTACGCCGAGGAGCCTTTCGGGGTCAGGACGAAGCGGCGGTACTGCAGACTCGGGCCCCCGAAGTTGATCAACAACCCACGACGCAGGCCGCTGGCCTTGAGATAGTTGAGGACCTGGGCGGTTTCGGCGTCGGTGAGTGCGCTCAGGGCCTTGAGTTCCACGATGACCCGATCATAGCAGACAAAGTCCGCCCGGTAGCGGGATGAATCCGCCGATGACGCCGATTACTCAGATTTGCCTCCTTGGGTTTTCCCGGATTCGCGAATCCGCGCAATCTGTGTAATCGGCGGATCGGTAGGATCCCAAGACGGGACGGTTCCTCACCAATCCGCAGATTGCACCGATTACGCCGTTGAGCCTTTCGGGGTCAGGACGAAGCGGCGGTACTGCAGACTCGGGCCCCCGAAGTTGATCAACAACCCACGACTCAGGCCGCTGGCCTTGAGATAGTTCAGGACCTGGGCGGTTTCGGCGTCGGTGAGTGCGCTCAGGGCCTTGAGTTCCACGATGACCCGTTCAGAACAGACAAAGTCCGCCCGGTAGCGGGATGAATCCGCAGATTACGCTGATTACTCAGATTTGCCTCCTTGGGTTTTCCGGATTCGCGAATCCGCGCAATCTGTGTAATCGGCGGATTGGTATGACCCCAAGACGGGACGCTTCCTCACCCAGGATCCCATTGGCCTCGCGGGCGGGGTCAATCTGTATGCGTACGCGGGGGGGAATCCGGTCGGCTTTAGCGATCCCTTCGGGTTGGACCCATGCAAGGGGTCGTCGGCGTGGACAGAATGCCTCGCCCAAGGATTGGCAAACTGGGGAGCTCGGCGAGGTGGCGCTGTTGGCAGTTTGGCCCTTAATGCAGGAGCCGCTCTCAATGCGACATTCCACGCTACGGGTCTAAATGCGGCGGCGACGGCGGGCAACGATATCGGCAGCGGGCACGTTCTTCGTGGCACTGCTGAGGCGGCACTGCTCATTGGGGGAGCGAAGGTCGCCGGCATTGTAGCGAGCAGGGTCGGTACCTCGCTTCGCTCAGTTGCTATCACCCACTTCACAAGTGTCGAGGGGGCGGCTGCAATCGAAGGTTCTGGGGCCCTTCGTGCGGGCAGTTTCGTCACCCCATCTGGTGAAGTCGCTGGCAAGAGTGCTGCTGAGGCGGAGGCGCTTCTCGAGATCGACGGAGGCAAGGGTGCCATGCAAGCGACTTTCAGGGTACCGGCGGATGCGCTCAAGACACCTTTCAACGGTCCCGCCACGAGCGGCGGGGCAGCACAGTTTCAGACAACGCAACCAATCCCGGTGGCGCCTGGCACCTTCACTCCTACCCCATAGAATGGGTGATAAATGTCAACGCCGTATGAAGCCAGGTTTCATGTGGGTGCACAGGTGCGGATCTCTGCACAGGCGAACTTGGAGCGCTTCGCCCACGAATGGAAGCTTCACCATCCGCTGAGTTCTGAGCAGCTCGGGTATGCTGGGAGGGTCGCCACGGTGAAGGACGTCGGCTTCTATCACGGTGGTGATCCGTTGTACCAACTCGAAGGGATTCCTGGACTGTGGCACGAGCCGTGTTTGGGCCTGCCCTGACTCATCTCTGAGATTCCAACTGATGATCGCATGAGGGCGCCTCAGCGGCGCCCTCATTGCCTTCTACTGCGCCCAATGGCGGAGCCTAGCCTGCCACGCGCACTTTGGTGAGCTCGTTTCAATAGGTGTGTAAACGAGAATCAGGCGGCGACCCGTTTCGAGTGAACGGCGATGCCGTTCTCGTATTTCCGCCCGGCGGCAACGTCGCGGAGCCGGTGTGGCGCGTTCAGGTTCCTGAAGGTTGTCTCCGCAACCGTCAGCAGTTTCCAGATGAGCGCGCATGCGTTCTCGACCCGTTTGTAGCGCTTGGCCGCCGTCGTACGGAGCCGTACGGCCTCCCGACTCGTGAATCGGTGTAATCTGGGTAATCGGCGGATTGGTATGATCCCAGGACGGGACGGTTCCTCACCAATCCGCAGATTGCACCGATTACGCCGAGGAGCCTTTCGGGGTCGGGACGAAGCGGCGGTACTGCAGACTCGGGCCCCCGAAGGTGATCAACAACCCACGACTCAGGCCGCTGGCCTTGAGATAGTTCAGGACCTGGGCGGTTTCGGCGTCGGTGAGTGCGCTCAGGGCCTTGAGTTCCACGATGACCCGTTCATAACAGACAAAGTCCGCCCGGTAACGGGTGGTGAGCGGGCGGCCGTTGAAGAGGAGCCGGAAAGGCACTTCGCTGGCGAACGGAATCCCCCGAGTGGCGAACGCGGCGGAGACTTTCAGCGCTTGCGCCAACTCCGCGAGCATGGCCCCCGGCAGCGCCGGGGGACCTTGGACTATCTGGAGGTCGGGGCCGGTTCGTCCTGCCAAGCGGGACGGAACCCCCCGATCAGTACGTCCGGATCGATGTCGGCACCGTTGGGCCAGACGACGGTGCCGAGCTCCGGGTCCACGGAGATCTGTCGGAACAGTTCCGCTGACTCACGGATCGCCGCAAACACGGGACCCCGAAGGAAGGGCGCCAGATCGATGCGGCGCTCTTCACCCGTGGTCAATTCAAGCTGCACGGTAGTGCCTTCGAGAGGCTGAACCGCCCGGAGCCGAACGCGAGTCGACATACCTACCTCCCTTTGCTCAAGTCAGGGGTGCAATCGGCAGGAGCGGCCGCCCTTCGCGGGCGCGCCCCCAGTCGGCCAGCAATTCCGCTCGGTGCCCCACCGCCCACTCCAGAACCAGTGCCAACGCCCTGGGCGGTAGGTCCCCCCAGATGGGGCCCAGCGTGTCAATCGCGATAGCGGACTCATGCTCGCCATACCGGGCATGAAAATGTGGTGGCGCGTGATCGTTGAAGTACATCACAATCGTGACTCCAAAGAACTGGCTGATGCGCGGCATACCGGCCTGTCCGAGGGCGGATCCATAGTGACGGCGGCCAACAGACCCCCGAACGATAGCATGACCCGGGAGACTCCGGCATCCCTCCGTTGAGGCCGCGCCTGGCCGCCGGCCCTCGGGCCCGGGTGAGTCGATCTCGAAACTCGCGTCTAGGGCCAAAACGCGTAAGTTATGATGCAGACGGCTGACGCGGGGCGACTAAGAAAAACAACAGCAGCAAGTTAGCGGCGGGCAGCGGTACGACGGATCGCAACCGGGTCTTTGCTGACCCAACATCAATCCGCCGATGGCGCCGATGGGTCGGGGGACGGCGGCTGGCTCCAGACGAAGCGCCGGTACTGAAGGCTGGGACCCCCAAAATTCAGGAGGAGTCCCCGGGTCAATCCGCTGGCCTTGAGATAGTTGAGGATCTGGGCCGTCTCGACGCCCGTCAGGGCGGCCAACGCCTTGAGTTCCACAACGACCTGGTCGAAGCAGACAAAGTCGGCCCGGTAACGAGTGATGAGCGGGCGGCCGTTGAAGAAGAGCCGGAAGGGTACTTCGCTGGCGAACGGAATCCGCCGACTGGCGAAGGCGAAAGCCAGGGCCTCCCGATAGGCCGCCTCCAGATAGCCGGGGCCCAGGGCACGATGGACCTCCATGGCCGCGCCAATGATGGCGTAAGTGTCGGGGTCGTGGGGCAAGGCGGGGGCCGGCATCCCGCCATGCTACCCGCCCGCCGCTTCACCCGCGTCACCATTGTAACGCCGGCGTGGTTCGGAATCCGCCGATGACGCAGATTCGACCGATTGCCCTTCCTCTTACATGGAATCGGTGTAATCTGGGTAATCGGCGGATTGGTATGATCCCAGGACGGGACGGTTCCTCACCCAGCATCAATCCGCCGATGGCGCCGATGGCGCCGATGGTTCGGGAGACAGCACCTGGCTCCAGACGAAGCGCCGGTACTGAAGGCTGGGATTCCCAAAATTCAGGAGGAGTCCCCGGGTCAATCCGCTCGCCTTGAGATAGTTGAGGATCTGGGCCGTCTCGACGCCCGTCAGGGCGGCCAACGCCTTGAGTTCCACAACGACCTGGTCGAAGCAGACAAAGTCGGCCCGGTAACGAGTGATGAGCGGGCGGCCGTTGAAGAAGAGCCGGAAGGGTACTTCGCTGGCGAACGGAATCCGCCGACTGGCGAAGGCGAAAGCCAGGGCCTCCCGATAGGCCGCCTCCAGATAGCCGGGGCCCAGGGCACGATGGACCTCCATGGCCGCGCCAATGATGGCGTAAGTGTCGGGGTCGTGGGGCAAGGCGGGGGCCGGCATCCCGCCATGCTACCCGCCCGCCGCTTCACCCGCGTCACCATTGTAACGCCGGCGTGGTTCGGAATCCGCCGATGACGCAGATTCGACCGATTGCCCTTCCTCTTACATGGAATCGGTGTAATCTGGGTAATCGGCGGATTGGTATGATCCCAGGACGGGACGGTTCCTCACCCAGGATCCCATCGGGCTCGCCGGTGGAGTGAATCTGTATGACTACGCGGGGGGGAATCCGGTAGCCTACACCGATCCGTTTGGACTCTGCCCGCCCCAAGATAGCAACTTTGGTCCATCTTGCCCCGGCTTCTGGACCTTGTTGGGAACAGGCGTCGGGGCGATTATCGGTGCGGTAGGGGGTGGGACAGGAGGCGCTGCTGCCGGAGCCGTCGCATGTTCTCCCGCAGGTCCGGTTGCGGCTCTGTGCGCAATCGGCGGAGGTTCGGCTGGCGCCACTGCCGGGGCTATTAAAGGTGCCGCCGTGGGTGCTGCCATCGGCGCGTTGGTCGACGGCTCTGTGCAGTTTGCTCAAGCCGGCAAGGGGCGTGGCGACAACGCAGGCCCGAACAGAGAAGTCGATCGAATCGTGAAGGATCTTGGTCTGAACCGAGCGGGCCGGCGAGCTCTTCACGACGCGATCACAGGCCAGGACCTTTCGGCAGACGACATCCGAGCCACCGCGGAAGAGCTGGCGAAGCAGGCAAAGTATCTCAAGAACCCGTAACCATCGCCATGACTACTTTCAGTGCCAGTGAGGTCCGCGGAGTACTCGCCGAGCTAGTGGGGAAGCGGTGCGAGGGGATCGACAATCCGCACGGCTCAGTGCTTTGCTTGGATATTGGCCCCATGGGACATCGTCCAGACGATGCACCCCTAGCGCGGCCACATGGCTGGAGACACCTGACGATCCTCTCTCCTTGGCGGCTTCAAACAGCCAAAGAAGTGATTGCCGACTGGAATGTTTCCGGAGGCGTGACCGGTCATCTGTTAGAGGCGGTTAGGCCCCTCGTCGGTCAAGAGATCACTGAGGCTCGGGCCCACCCTCCTGGCTGGGATCTTTTCATCGCCTTTCAAGGTGGTGACGAGTTGCACGTGTTCGCCGACAGCAACGAGGACCGAGATGATGCGTGGGTCATTCTCGGAACTGACGGGCTTGAGCTTGGTGTCGGGCCTGCGAAGGCGGGCGCGACAGGCTACGAGCTCAAACGTCCAGGGTAGCCAGTTCCCGGCGGATCGTGCGGAAGCGTTCGGGTCATCGGGGCGGACCCACCCCCCGGCGCGATCGCGTGTCGCGTGGGACGCGGCGCCGGGGCGCCCGTCGTTCGGATTATTGGATCCGCGTCGGCCCCGGCTGGGCAGAGAAACGGAGCGGCCCGGGCGCGATCGAGTCGTACGCCGAAGACCGGGAGCTACGCACGTCACGCCTCATCCCGCGTCGGGCCCGAGGCCCACAATGGAGCATGGTACAACAATTGTCAAAGAGCACCTGCCGGTGGACACGGGCCGCGTAGCTCGATGCTAGCACCACTCGAAGGCGTGGCCCGCACAGGCGGGCGACCCTCGACACCCCATTATCGGAGACTCGAGCGGACCCTCGGCCAGGGAGAGCCGTGTAGGATGGGAAGCGAGCCCGGGGGCTCCTTCAAGCGAACAAGGGCTCCTCAGCCCCGGCCGGCCAGCCGTCGTGCGTCAGGCTCAGGCCATGGCGACCCGCCGGGCAGGACGATCCCGCCAGACCGGGGGCTCGGCCGTAAACACCCGCCGGTCCCGGGCTACGCTGTAGAGGAGCCGCAGGCCCGAGCGCATGACGGCCACCACGGCCTTCATCTTCTGCCCGCCATTGCGGCGGCAGAGGGCCTCGTACTCGGCTCGGAAGAGGCCGCCCTTGGTGATGCTTCGGACCGCAAACATGTACGCCGCCTGCCGGAGCAGCGGCCGGCCTCGCTTGGAGATCCGCTTGGTGCCGCGGAGGATGCCGCTGGAGCGCTCGATCAGCGAGAGCCCGGCCACCCGGAGAATCTGGGCACTGGACTCATAGGCCCGCGGATCGCCGATCGAGCCGAGGAAGACGGCGGCGGTCACGGGCGCGATCTTGGGGATGCTGAGGAGATAGGGCGTCTCGGGCACGCCTTGGAGCGCGTCGACCATCGCCGCCTCCAAGGTCTTGATCTGGGTCTCGAAGAGTGCCAGCCGCTCGAGGACCAGACCGATCTCCTGGCCAAGCCGGCCCTGGGCGCGGGGGAGGCCCAGGGTGGCGCGGGCCGCCGTGATCAGCTTCTCGTAAGTTTCGGGACCCAAGTGGCCGCGGCTGGCGGTGTGCAGCACGCGGAGCACCTTGGCCTTGGACGCCCGGAGCAGGTCCTCCGGGGTGGGGAAGGCCCGGAGGAGGGACCTCGGCGTCTTCTTCGTCAACAGGGGGAAGATGGCCTCGAACTCGGGGAAGACCACCTGTAAGAGGGAGCGGAGCTGAGTCATCGCGCCGCGCCGCAGCAGGGACAGCCGCTCCCGGGCGGCCACCAGGTAACGGAGATCGGCATAGGCCGGGGCCAGGAATGGGAAGCTCACGAAGTGCCCCTGGGCCAGGAGGTCGGTGATGGTGCCGGCATCCTTGGCGTCGGTCTTCAAGGGCTGATTGTGCGCGACGTCCTTCCAGCGCTTGGTGTGGGCCGGAAGGACGCTCACGACCGGGACGCCGAGGTGGGCCAGGAAGTGGGCGAAGGTGAAGCCGTAGTTTCCGGCGAACTCGATCCCGACCAGCACCGTGGAGACCTCGGCGCCGGGCGCCTTCTGGCGCAGGAAGGCCACCGCGGCCTCGAAACCCGGGCGGGTGGTGGGGAAGCTGAACGGCTTGGAATCGGGCTGGCCCCGGGGACGCATGACCAGGGTATGGGAAAACTTGCCGGCGTCCACGCCGACCACGGCGGCGGCGGTCTGGGCGCGCTCGCGCCTGGGGAAGGAAATCATGGGAGCACTCCTCGTTAGGGGTGCTCCGAGGGTGCGCCGGCCGAGGCCGACGGGCTAGGAGCTGATAGTCACCCTCCACCCCCATCGGGCAATAGGGGTGTCGCGTTTCGTGATCCGTTTGGGCTGGATACTGTGCAGGCTGGGAATGCTGGTGGTCAGCAGTCCATGGATGAGTGTAGGGCGAATGCAGCGTGCGGGACGGAGCTCTTTACCGACCCTCGGTGGATCGCCCGATCTGGCGGGCCAATTAATCGACCGATTGCCCTCGGCCATGAACTGAAGGAAATGAGCGGGATGCAGGCGAACTGGGTGGCGACTGGAAACGCGGACCAACCCGCAGCGCACGCACAGGGCTGGCCGGCCCACCTTGCTTGCAACGGACCGGATCGCCGCCCATTGCGAGTCATGCTCCGGCCCGTGCTCCCGCACCAGCCGGACGGTCCGCTCCCGCACCTCTGGGAGTTCGTGTGCGCTTGTCCATGGCTCCAACCTCCGGCAATCCCGGGGCGATTCACCTGGTCGACCCCAACTGTCGCGAATGCGACGAACCTTCGGGCCGGAGTCGGGCAGCGACGGAGTAGCCGAGCCGGCGTCTTTGGCGCCTGAGCGGCTTCACTCACACGGCGAAGCCCAATCCCCGCTGCCGCTCATCCAGGGTGAGAAATGTGAGCTCGCCGGGGTCTTCGGCGAGGAACAGGGCGGTGGCGAGGTGCCAGCAATCAGCCCCGCGGACATATCCCGCCGCGAGCACCCGGGCGATCTCCTGATGCAACGGCCGGTCCGGAATGACCCAGGAGACCGGCGCCCAGACCCTCGCGCACGAACACCGACCTCAGCTCGGCTTGGAGCAGATTGGCCGCCACCAACTCCTCGAAGCCGGCCAATCGCCGCGCCACCGCCGTCCCGCCTCGCTCGCCAAATGCCATCGCCACCAGGCAGGACGTATCCACGTAGGCCACCCGCATCACTCGCGCTCAGCCAGAAACCGGGCCAGGGCGCCCGGCCGCCGCGCCACGGGCCACCGCCCCGGCGCGGGGCCGGCGCCCCGCACCAGCACGCCCCGCTCGGCCAGCTGCTCCACCCGGCGCGCGAGCCCGGCGGCCGGCGGCACCAGCGGGCGGATCTCGGCCACCGGTTCGCCCCGCACGGTGACAATGACCCGATGCCCGTCGCGCACGCGCCGCACAATGGCGGAAAGGCGGGCCTTGGCCTCGTAGAGGGAATAGGTATCGCGCATGCCTGAATCTGGCCGATCTAGTCAGACTAGTGGACTGTACCAGTTGAACGTTAAGCGACGTGGATGCGGTGAGCGGGATCATCGTACTTCCACCGAATCGGTCGCGGGTCGCGGTTGTACTGCCGAATGTACTTCCTGATGCGGCGGGCGAGGTCTTTGGTGGAGGTGAAGACGCCCCGATGAATCAGATCGCGTTCGATTTTGGCGAACCAGAGCTCCACTTGATTCAACCAAGAGCTGTAGGTCGGAGTGAAGTGCAACTGCACGCGCGGATGCTCGGCCAGGAATTCCGCGACGCGTTGCGTTTTATGCACCGACAAGTTGTCGCAGATGATGTGCACCTCACGCCGCGCCGGCACGCGCGTCAGGAGATCGGCCAGAAACGCAATGAAGGCCTGGCTCGTGTGGCGCTCGGCAGTCTGGCCGATCACCAGGCCCGTCCGCGTCTCGAGGGCGGCGAACAGCGACAGCGTGCCGTGGCGGACGTATTCAAACCCATGGCGTTCCGCGCGGCCGGGCGACAGCGGCAGCATCGGATCCTTGCGCTCGAGGGCCTGGATCGCCGTCTTCTCATCCACACAGAAAACGGCGGCATGCTGCGGCGGATGCAAGTAGAGCCCGATCACATCCGCCGCTTTGGTCTCGAAGTCGGGATCGTTCGACGCCATATAACGCTCCATCCGGTGCGGCTGAATCCCGTGCTTCCTCCAGACCCGTGCGACCGTCATGTGCGGCAGCTTGAGGCGCTTCGCCAGTCGCCGGGTGCTCCAATGCGTCGACCCGTCCGGCGGGGCCGTGCGCGTCGCATCGAGAATGCGTGCTTCCAGCTGGGGAGTCCGGACTCGGACGGGACGCCCCGCGTGCCGCACGTACAGCCCGGCCAGGCGCGCCTCCACAAACCGGCGCTTCCACTTACTGATGAACGGTTCCGAGCGCCCCGTGCGTGCGGCGATGTCGCGGTAGGTCAGGCCCGCCGCCAACAGCAGCAACACACGCGCGACCATAGCATCCTGGGCGCGCCCCGTCCGACTGCGCGTCCGACGCTCCAACTCGGCGCGCTCGGCGGGGGTCAGCACGAGTGGTTGAGTTTCCATGCCCACCAATCTAACACTAAACACTTATCTGGTACAGTCCACTAGTCAAGTCAGCGGTCCGGCGTCGAGCGAACGATAGGATGAACAGTTTCTCTTGTGGCCCGCCTGTACAGTTGGTAGATTATGGCTGTACAATCATTCGGAGGTCGGGATGGCTCACAGTTCGCCCCGGGTCCGGAAGAACCTGCGCCTCAGCCAGGCCAAGCTCGACCGGGCTCGCCGGATCCTCGGCACCACAACCGAAACCGAGACCGTGGAACAGGCCCTGGACCTCGTGGCCTTCCGACAGGAGGTCACCACGGGGGTCCGCCGCCTGGCCGGACGCCGGGCCCTTCAGGATCCCTTTGCGGAGAACTGAGGCACGGTGCCGAAATATGTACTGGATACGAATATTTACGTTGCGGCCGCCCGGGACACCCGTGCGGCAGAGGCCCTGGTTACGTTCTATGCCGCCTGGCTTCCAGTGACCTATCTCCACGCGACCGTGGGCCAGGAGCTCATGCTGGGAGGCCTGAGCCCACAGGGGCGGCGCCAGATCCGGAAAGCCTACCTGCGGCCCTTTGAAACCCGGGGCAGAGTGATCGTGCCTTCCTACCAGGCCTGGGTTCGCAGCGGCGAGTTGGTGTCCCTCCTCATTCAGCGCGGCACCCTGAGCCGGGGCGGCTTCACCCGATCTTTCCTCAACGATGCTCTCCTCGCCGCTTCGTGCCGTGAAGAGGGTCTGGTCCTGATTACCTCCAATACCCAGGACTTTACCCGGCTCCGGCAAGTCGAACGCTTCGAGTTCACGGCCCCGTGGCCGGAGGGAGGTCCGGCGGCCTGATCGCGGTACGACCTGGGGGGCGGACTGACGGCCTGGCAGGCGGCGTACCGACATGCGGAGGCTTGAGATGGCGGGACAGATCAAGGTCGCCGGAGTGGCGATGTCTCCGCGGATCTTCGGCTGCCGAATCCGGGGCGGTCACCGCGCCGGTCATGGTAGTGGCGGCAGCTCCCCCAGGGCTTCCAGATCCGCCAAGTCCTTCCGCCGGCCGCTGGCGCGCTTGTTGAGGATCAGCTCGGCCCGGCCCAGGAACGGTACTGGGCAGCCCCGCACCGGGTGGACGCGCCGCTCCCCCCAGGCCGTGCCGAAATCGGGAATCCCGCTGATCGCGGTGAGCACATCAATCCGGTTGGGCGGGAGGCCGATCTGGATGATCGCGCCGGGCTGCGCGAAGTCATCCCGGGTGATGCCCAGGCTGGACAAGGGGGCCCCGAAGGCCGCCAGCGCCTGCCACACCCGCTCGGCGTTCTCGGGCGACGGCTCGATCCAGACGTCGAGATCCTGGGTGCCGCGCGGGACCCCGTGGACCGCCATCGCATGCGCCCCGACCACGAGGAAACGGGCCTGGGCGCCGACCAGGGCCTGCAGCAGGTCGAACCAATCGTCGTTCACGTGGGGCGAATGACCCGGATCGGGAGTTGGTCGCGCGGACCCGCGAGGCTGGGCTGGCCGGTCAGGGCCCACAGCCGCCGGCTCAGCTCCCAGACGAGTGCCACCCGCTCCTCGGGCGTGGTCGTCGCCGAAAGGTCGTCCCCGGGCTCCGCTCCCAGGCGGTAAATGCGAACCGGGCCCCGGCTCCGGGGCAGGTCAGCGGGGGCAGGTCGGCGAGCGGACATGGGAAGGAATCTACCGAGGCCGCAAGGGGCAGCAACCGGGCCGGAGCCGCGGCCCTCCCCGCCAGCCCGCGCTGAGCGACGATGCCTGCGCGCGGCCGCGCTGCCCTCCGCTCAGCGCCGGGAGATCAGCTTCAGCCAGGGCCCCAAGTGGAACGCGCTCATCAACCAGTACATCAGGCACATGCCGTGGTCCGGCATGCCACCGCCGTGGATGGCCGTCAGGTATGCCATGACCGCGAAGGTCGGTGCGGCGGCGAAGGACAGCAGCCGATCCGCGCTCAGCCGAACCCGCAGCGCGTCCAACTCCGCCTGGAAGGCGCTCCGATCCGCTATCCCGGGCACTGCGGGTTCATTTTTCGTGATGTCACCCATCGGTCTCTTCTTGCGGCAAAGGCTGGGTGCTCTCTGCGGCGCGCTTGCGGAAGGCGGCCTCGCCGGCGTCCGATACCGCGACCCACTTCGGGTCGGGCGCGGCGTCGGGGAAGTAGCTCTCGTGCCAGTTCCACCACTTGTACGGGCGGTCCTGGGGATAGCCTTCCGGCGAATCCTCCCAGGTCTCCTGCCGCCCGAGCGCCGTCATGTCGAGGTAGCTCCAGGTGGTGCCCATCGCCTCGTCGCCGCGGCCGTTGATGAAGTAAGTGCGGAACACGCGCTCGCCGTCGCGGATGAACGCGTTGTGGCCGTGCCATTCATCCACCCCGAAGTCGGCGTCGAAGCTGTCGGTGATGGTGTACCACGGCATCTCCCAGCCCATCCGTGCCTTCAGGCGCGCGATGTCGGCCTGCGGCGCGCGAGACGCATACACCAGCGTCGTGTCGCGGGCGTTCAGATGGGCCAGGTGGGCGACCTGGTCGGCCCCCAGGGAACAGCCAATGCAGGCATGTTCCGGCCAGCCGTGCACGCCGGGCTCGAAGAAGGCCCGGTAGACGATCAGCTGCCGGCGTCCCTCGAACAGATCGAGCAGGCTGACCCTGCCCCCGGGACCGTCGAACTGGTAGCTCTTCTCCACCGGCATCCACGGCATCCGCCGGCGTTCGGCGGCCAGGGCGTCGCGGGCCCGCGTCATGGCCTTTTCCTTCACGAGCATCTGCTGAAGCGCCTTCTCCCACTCCTGCGGCGAGAGGACCGTGGGAGTGGTCGCGGGGAGATGCCCTTTTCCGGGTTCCCTGCCTGCTGCCTTGGTCGGGTGCGTCGTCATTGTTCTCGGCTCCTTCCACCGATAGGATTGGCTGCTCGTGAACTGCGGGCCTACTCTAACGCCGGACGGCGCTACGGTGGGAGTTACAAGTCTGGCGGGATTCCGATGGATTCGCTGATCACCGCGGCGGGGCGGGCACTCGCGGCCGGCGATCCCCTCGGCGCCTTGAAGCGCGTCGCGCTACGGGACGACCCGTCTGCGCTCGCGCTCCGGGGCATCGCCATGGCGCAGCTCGGCGACCTTGCGCGGGCGAAGGCGCTGTTGCGACGTGCCGGGCGCGCTTTCGGCCCGACCGAAGCCGTGGCTCGCGCGCGATGCGTCGTGGCCGAGGCCGAAATCGCGCTGGTCTCGCGCGATCTCGGCTGGCCGGCGAAAGCGCTCGCTTCGGCCAGGGCGACCCTGGAAGAGCGGGGTGATCGGTTGAACGCGGCGCATGCGCGGGATCTTCAGGTGCGGCATCTCCTGCTGATCGGGCGCCTGGACGAGGCGGAGCGTCTGCTGGCCGAGGGCGATCAGGCGTCCCGTCCGTCCGCCGCCCGCGCGGCCCACGAACTCGTCCTCGCGGGGGTCGCGCTGCGGCGCCTCCGGACGAAAGCGGCGCGAGCAGCGCTGGCCCGGGCCGCGGACGCCGCCCGCCAGGCCGGTATCCCGGCTCTTGCGGCGGAGGTTGCAGGCGCGGCTGTCGTCCTGAACACCCCCGCGGCGCGCCTGATTACGGGCGGCGAGGAGCGGCTCCTCCTGCTGGAAGAAGTCGAAGAATTGCTGGCATCGGACGCGTTGGTCGTGGATGCCTGCCGCCGGGTGGTGCACGACGGAGGCACGGTCGTGTCGCTCGCAAAACGGCCGGTGCTGTTCGCGCTGGCGCGCGCCCTGGGTGAGGCGTGGCCTGGAGATGCGTCGAGGGCCCGGCTCCTCCGGGCCCTCGGGGCGAAGTTCACCGATGAATCGCATCGCGCCCGGTTGCGAGTGGAAATCGCGCGGCTTCGCAGGTTGCTCCGGACGCGGGCGGCCATCAGCGCGACGGAACGGGGGTTTGCCCTTGCGCCGCGCCGCGCGCGCGAAGTGGTCGTGCTGGCGCCGCCCGCCGAAGACGCGGCGGCCGCCCTGCTTGCCCTCCTCGCCGACGGCGAATCCTGGTCGAGCTCGGCCCTCGCGCTCGCGTTGGGAACGAGCCAGCGCACGGTGCAGCGGGCCCTGGATGCGCTCGCCGCCTCGGGCAAGGTGCAGCCCTTCGGGCGCGGCCGCGCTCGCCGCTGGGTGACCCGGCCGGTCCCCGGGATCACGACGGTCCTGTTACTCCCTGCGTCGCTGCCGTTTGATTAACGTACCCGTATGAAAGACTCGCCCGCTGAGGTTATCGAGGAGTACGGGCCCTTCGCCGGCACCGAGCGGGTGCATGGGGTGACCTACGACGGCGAACGGGTGTGGTTCGCCGCCGGAAATACGCTCAACGCCTTCGATCCGGCCACCGGACAGGCGGTGCGGCATATCGACGTCGCGGCCCACGCGGGGACGGCCTTCGACGGCCGATACCTGTTTCAGATCGCCGAGGATCGCATCCAGAAGATCGATCCGGGAACGGGCGAGGTGCTCACGACTATCCCGGCGCCGGCCGGTGGCGGCGACTCGGGTCTCGCGTGGGCAGAAGGGACCCTCTGGGTCGGGGAGTATCGCGACCGGAAGATCCACCAGGTGGACCCCGAAACGGGAGCGATCCTGCGCACCATCGAGTCCAATCGCTTCGTCACAGGGGTAACGTGGGTAGACGGCGAGCTCTGGCATGCGACCCTGGAGGATGACGAGAGCGACATGAGGCGGGTCGACCCTCGATCGGGAGAGGTCCTGGAGCGCATCGGGATGCCGCCCGGCCAGCTCATTTCGGGTCTCGAGTCCAACGGCACCGATCGGTTCTTCTGCGGAGGCGCAGCGTCGGGCAAGGTCCGGGCGGTTCGCCGGCCGGCCCGGGCCCGCCCAACCGGCACTCCTGCGACGGCGCCCGGGTCCAGGAACACATAAAGAGAACACCCACTATGTCTCGCTTCCTCCTGCTCTCGCTCCTGCTGCTCTTCGCTCCACACGACAGTGTCTCGCTGGCTCGGGACTGGACCCGCTTCGGTTGGGATGCCCAGCGCTCCAGCGCGCCCCCTGCTTCCATGGGGCTGAGCCCGGCCCGGCTCGACGGGCTGGAGCGCCACCAGATCCAGCTCGATGGCACCGTGGACGCGTCCCCGATCTTTCTGGCCGGGGTGCGGGTGAAGGGACAGTCCCGCGACGTGCTGGTGGTTACCACGACCTACGGCAAGACCCAGGCAATCGACGCGGCGGGCGACAGCGTCCTCTGGACCTATATCCCTCCCGATTATCAGAGCTGGGCCGGCACCTACCGGATCACCAACGCTACTCCCGTGGCCGACCCCGACCGGCAGCACATTTACGCCGCGGCGCCCGACGGAGCGATCCGCAAGCTGTCGCTGGACGACGGCCATGAGGTCTGGAGTACCGCCATCACCCGGCTGCCGCAGCGCGAGAAGATCGCGGCGTCGCTCAACTACTCCCGCGGGCATGTCATCGCGGTCACCGGCGGCTACATCGGCGACCGGCCGCCCTATCAGGGACACGTGGCGGTGCTCGATGCCGCGAGCGGAACCATCATCAATGTGTGGAATTCGCTCTGCAGCGACCGGGCCGGCCTGCTCACGCCCGCACAGTGTCCCCAGAGCGGCGCCGCCATCTGGGGCCGGGCGGGCGCGGTGGTGGATTCCTCCAGCGGGAACATCTTCGTGGCGACGGGCGACGGATACTGGGACGGAAAGACCCACTGGGGCGACGCGGTACTCGAGCTGGACCCGGCCGCCTCGCGCCTCCTGGGAAACTGGACCCCGGAGGATACCCACCGGCTGGATGACGCCGATGTGGACCTGGGGTCCACCTCGCCGGTGCTACTGGGTGACGGCCTGGTGGCGCAGGGGGGGAAGGCGGGAAAGATCCATCTGCTGGAGTGGGCGCAGGAACGGGGAACGGCCCCACACCGAGGCCATGAACTTCAGTCGGTGGATACGCCATCGGGCGACCGTCTCTTCAGTGCCCCGGCGGTCTGGCACCAGAACGGCAGGACCTGGCTGTTCGCGGCCGATGGGGGCGGCACCGCCGCCTGGACAGTCAGCGGCAAGCAGCTCCAGCCGGCGTGGCACAACGAGAACGGCGGCACCAGCCCCGTGGTGGCCGATGGCATGCTCTTGGTGTACGATCCCGCGGGGGGACTCCGCGTGTACGACGCGCCCAGCGGCCGCCTGCTCAAGACGCTCGACTGCGGCGGCGGCCACTGGAACAGCCCCATCGTGGCCAATGGGATGATTGTCGTGACCGAGGGCAACGCCAACCGCCACGACACTCACGGAGTCATGGCTATCTGGCGCTGATCCACAGATTACACAGATGGCCCCGATACCTGCCGGGCTACGACCATGAAAGACCGATGGGTCAGAGTGACTGGGGTGAAGCGGGAGCGCCGCACCGTCCGGTCAGGGGATCAATCTGCGTCATCTGTGGATCAATGCGGCTCTTGCACTGGCTGGTACTTGTCCAGCCAGGCCAGCGTCTCCTGGATCAGCCGGACGCGGGGTACGAAGTGGCTTCCTTCTTCGATGACGTGCCGCTTCTGGTCGGGTGGGGTGCCCAGCAGCCGGAACATGGGGATCTGTGAGGCCTCGATGGGAAAATAGAAATCGTAGCGCCCGTTGATCATCAGGGTGGGGGCATGGATGTGGGGGAGGTAGTTCACCGGATCCACCTCCGGGCGCACCGGCGCGAAGCTGATTCCCGCCACCTGCAGCACGCTGACCCTGATCCGCGGCTCGATCGCCGGCATCAGGCCGCCCATCTCGCCGCCCCAGCTCACGCCGTAATACGCCAGCCGGTCGGTAGCAATATCCGGCCGGGTCTCCAGGTAGTCGATGCCGCGGCGCATGTCCTTGGCCCACATCACCACATGATCGCGATAGAAATTGGTCGAGTCCGGCGTGTCGCTCTGGAGCGAATCTCGGCGCTGATAGGTCCCCTTGTAGACCGGGTACAGCACCGCCCGGCCGCTCCGGAGCAGGAAATCGAAATGGCGGCTCTCCGAGGGCCCCAGGGTGGGCAGAACGATCGCAATGCCCGGCGGGAAGAAGACGATGGCCGGGAAGGGGCGGGCTCCCCGCTTCGGCAGATAGAGGTACACCAGCAGGCTGTCGCCTCCGTAGGCCGCGTCCATCCGTATCAGTTGGCGGGTCCAGTCGCCCTCATCCACCGTTTCCTCGATCCGGGCGTCGAGCGGTTTGCGGTCGTACTGGTACATCTCGCGATAGGCCGAGAAGACCGCATCGCTCACCGGCGTCACGTGCTGCAGGTCGCGCCGCTCCCGGGTGATCGGGGCCGCCGCGCGGGCAAGATTCGAGTCCGATGGCGGGTACCGCACCAGGCGAATCCCGTTCAACGGCGAGCGGTCCATCGGTGCCTGGGCATAGGTGTCGTTGAATCGATACGGCGGATCCGCCCACCCCCCTCCCAGAATGAACCGCTGGGATCCGCTGGCGTTGAGACACCACTCGCGCACGTTTCCCGCCATGTCGTACGTCCCGAACGCGCTGATGCCGCCGGTCGTGCCGACCGCGACGGCCCCTTGGCCGGAGAAATTGCTGGCCGGCACGATCCAGGCGCTGTTGCGCACACTGGCGGCATGGTTCCAGTGCACCACCGTGGGGAGCGACTTCCCCGCGAAGCGGGCATAGGCCATGGCCTCGTACCAGCTGACCCCGCCCACCGGCTCGTCCCCGGCCCCGGTGGGGTAGCGCCCCGCCTCCCACGTAGACGGGCCAATGCGTCCCGTGCGGTCGGTCATCACGGCCATCGCCTGCTCCCAGGGGATGGTCCGCCCGTCCACCGCAACCGGCTCCTGCCAGAATTCGCGGCGCCGGTAGCCCCCGCTGTCCACGAATCGCTGATACTCGTGGTTGGTGACCTCGAACCGGTCCATCAGGTAGTCGGCCAGCCGAATCGGCTCCGCGTTCTCGAACCCGGGGTACTGCGCCGCGACCGAGCCGCCCCCGACCCGCACCATGCCGGGTGGAATGGCGCTGTCCGGATCGAGCCGGATGACCGAGTCCTCGAACGGCAGGCCGATCAGCTCCAGGGTCCGGTAGCCCGGCGCCTCGATCCGGATACGATTGGCGTCAAGAAACTGCCCGCCCGGGCCGCTCTGCGCGCCGAGGGCGCTGTCGAGCGGCGTCTGCCCGAGGAGGGTCCAGGCGGAATCGGGCGCGCCATAGGCCTTGCGCCAGACCCGCGCGCCTTCCGGCGCCGTGCGGATCCGGTACCGCACCGCGAACCTCGGCACCAGGGCGTTGAACAGGGAATCGCCCGGCGCCCGCCGGTCGACGGTGCGGGCCAGTTGATAGGCCGCTTCCCAGTCGCCCGAATCGGCCAGGACGAGGAGCCGCGGAATGGCGCGGTCCCGCACCCAGCGGCGGTCACGCGCGCGGGCCAGGGGCCCGGTCCAGAGCCAGGCGCCGAGGACGAGGATGGCCAGGGCGGCCGCAAGCAGGGTCGGACGGCGCCAGATCGGCCGGCCGACCCGGGCGGCGCCGGTGCCGGCCAGCCCTCCGGACGCCGTCGCGATCGACTCGAGCTCGTGCAGCAGCTCGTCGGTCGACTGCCAGCGGTGGGCCGGGTCCTTTTCCAGACACCGCATGATCGTCGTGGCCAGCGGTACCGGCAGGTCGGGCCGGACTGACGAGACCGGCGCCGGGAGGTCGCTCAGGTGCGCTGCGACCATGGCGAGCGGAGTCGCCCCGGTGAACGGCGGGCGACCGGTCAGCATTTCATAGGCGAGCACTCCCACCGCATAGAGGTCGGTGCGGCCGTCCACCGCGGACTGGCCGGCCGCCTGCTCGGGCGCCATGTATGCCGGTGTGCCGATAGCCAGGCCGGTGGTGGTGAGGGACGCCGCTGCCGGACCGGTCGCGGGGCTGACCGCCTTGGCGACGCCGAAATCCACGACCAGCGCATGGCGACCGGAGAGCATGACGTTCTCCGGCTTGATGTCGCGGTGGACGATCCCCTGCCGGTGGGCGCAGGCCAGCGCATCTAGCACATCCTGGAGGATGCGCACGGTCTCCCCCGGAGAGAGCCGCCCTTCCCGGGCCAGCCGGTCCCGCACGCTCTCTCCATCCACGAAGGGCATGGTGTAGTAGAGGTACGGCGCCCCAGGGGCCCGGCCGCTTTCGATAGCCACCTCACCCGAGTCGATCAGCGTCAGGATGTGGGGATGCTGCAGCTGGGCGGCGATGCGGATTTCGCGGAGAAACCGCTCCGGCCCGATCGCGGCGGCGATCTCCTGGTGCAGGACCTTGAGCGCGACCGGCCGGTCGTGTTTCAGGTCCTGGGCGAGGAAGACGGTCGCCATCCCGCCGCGGCCGAGTTCCCGTTCAAAGCGGTAGCGGCCGGCGAGGGCGGCGCTCAGCGTGGAGAGGAGATCGGACAAAGCTGCAAGCGGGCTGAGTTGGCGGACTTCGTCTCATCGAAGCGGCCGGCGGAACCTGCCTGCGGAGTCACAGATCCACAGCCGGTACCGGTGGGCAGGGGGCCGGCAGCAGCGCGATCCTGTTCCATGCCGCCGCCGGCCGGCCTACCGCCCTCATCCGTGTTATCTGCGCAATCGGTGGCTCACATCTTCGTTGCGACCGGCACCACCGCCACGCTGCTCAGCTGCCATTCGGTCAGCCCACGCCGCAGGACCGCGAGGTAGTGGCTGACCTGCTGATGGCCGTCGGGGTCCATGCCTCTCAGGGTTCCCACATCCCACGCCGTATGCCCGAAGACCGCCATGGAATCCGAGGTGATGGTGATCTGGCTCAGCATGCCCATTTCCTTCTGCAGCGCGGCCCGGGTTTCGTCGGAGCCCTTGGCGATGGACCCGTCACCGGAGATGACCACGGCGTCGGGCGCGTACATGGCCACCAGCGCGCCGACGTCCTTCTTGTTGTAGGCGTCCTGGTACGCCGAGCGGAAGGTGTTGATCTCGTTGATCGCGGTGCGGAGCGGGATCCGCGGCTCCTCGATCTGAGCGCGTGCCACAACCGGTGTGGCAACCGCAAGGGCCAGCAGAACCGGGAGCCACCTGGTGGGGGTGGGGTATCGCATGACGACCTCTGGGTTTGGGGGAGTCCTTCTGGTACAACGGTATGGGTCGGGGACGGTTTGCGATAGGGCGCACCGTCTGCCGGGGCGCCGGCAGCCGCTCCGGCCGTCCTCGACCGGAAGGGGGCAAACCGCTGTAGTGCAGGGCCTTACACGGTTCGGCCTGCGCCAGGCGCCTCTACCGGGGTTGCCGATCCACAGATTACCCAGATGGCTCCCGGCCCTTCGGAGCCATCCGCGTAATCGGTGTAATCTGTGGATCGATACCACCGGATCTGTCCCGCTCACGGAGGCCCGCCGGCCGGAAGTCCGTTCGCGGCCCGGCCAGCCCGTCATCGCCGGACACCTTGTCCCGGACAGACTGTCATGCTTGACGGGTGGGGCGCCGGCCCTAGAATGGATCATCCTGACACGACGGTTATTCCATTCATGAGGCGCTTCACAACTTCGCTGGTCCTCGGGGTCCTTGCGCTCGCCCTGTTGCACGTGGAGACCGCCCGCGCCCAGGCCGCCGACAGCGGCACGGCCGCCGCTGCCTCCGATTCCGCCCGGATCACGCCGGCCATGATCGAGCAGGGCCGTCAGATCTTCCATGGCCGGGGCACCTGCCACGCCTGCCACGGCGACAAGCTGAAGGGCGGCCCCATCGCCCCGTCGCTGCGGGGGCCCGGCTGGCGGCACATCGACGGCACCTATGCCTCGATCGTCAACCGGGTGACCAACGGGCTCAAAGGCACGGTGATGCCGGCCCACCCCGGCGGCATCAACGACGACCAGATCAAACTGGTCGCCGCCTACGTCTACGCCGTGAGCCACGGGATGGCCCAGCCATGACCGCGATACCCCTGTCGGCCCGGAGGGAAGCCATGCACGCCGGTCGCGCCGTTGCCGCGGGTCTGATCGCCACCGCCACGATGACGGCCCTCCTGCTGATCGAGCCGTCCATCGGGCTGCCGCAGATCGCCATCGGCCAGATTCTCAGCTCCTCGATCGCGCTGACCTCGGCGCACCTCTCCCTCGGCGCCTTCGGCGGCTGGGTGGTGGCGTTCCTGGTCGGCGTGATCTTCGCGCTGGTCTACGCCGGCGTTTTCTCCAGCCGCCTGCCGGGCGCCTCGTTCCTGCGCGGCGTCCTCTTCGGCGTCCTGGTCTTTTTCCTGGCCCAGATCGTCTTCATGCCCGCGGTGGGCGGCGGGTTCTTTTCCCGGGGCGATCTCCACATGCTGTTCGGCAGCCTGCTGGGACACGTGGTGTATGGGGGAGTGCTGGGGTATATCTACAGGTAGAATGGGCGGATGGTGAATGGGGAATAGCCTGCTCCCTGTTCCCCATCCCGTTTCCCATTTCCCGTTTCCCCTTTCCCGTTCCCCTTTCCCGTTCCCCTTTCCCGTTCTGCCCCCGTCCTTGACGTTCCGCCGGTCCCTCCTGATAATGCAAGCCACTCCTCGTTGCGTCAGGCAGTGGCCATGACTCAGCAGACGTCGCTCTCGCTCGGAAAACTGATCCTCAGTATCGCAGGTTTCATGATCGTGGGCGTTCCCCTGGTGGGCTACATCTGGGAAACGCTCAATCAGTTGCTGGGCGGCATCGTGAATCCCAGAAACGATCTGATCGCCCTCGGGCTCCTCATCGTGCTGTTTGGCGTTTTCGCCCTGCTCTCCCGCACCGTCCGCGGCTGGGAGTCGGAGCGGCAGGGCCAAATCCATCCCCCCAGCGCCCCCTGATGCCATGACACCCGATCCAACCCCTCCTCCGCGGGCGCCGGCCACCGGGTCGGACGATCCGGCCGACACCGAGCTGTCGCTGCAGGAAGAGCCGTCCACCCCGGGCACGCTCTTTCTCAACATCATCATCCTGATGATCATCGCCGGGTTCTGGGTGGTGATCTACCGCGACCTGCTCCAGCGCTGAGCCTTCCCGCCGTGCCGCCCTTCAACCCAGGCCGAGCGACGCGATGAAAGTCCATACCTACGAACGAGGGTTCCTGGCGGTCGGCATTCTGGTGCTGATCTCCTGCCTCGGCGTGCTGCTCTACACCACGGTGGAGATGGGCATCCACCTGCCGGGGAAGGCGGGGCGGGTGGACCCGCGCAAGGCCTACCAGACGCCGCCGTTCAACAAACCCGGCGTGCGCGAGATCGCGCCCGGGCACTATGAAGCGGTGGTGGTGGCGCAGACCTGGGCCTTCAACCCGCCGGAGATCCGGGTGCCGGCCGGCGCGCGGGTGGATTTCGTGGCCACGACGGTGGACGTGATTCACGGATTCAACATCGAGGGGACCCGGATCAACATGATGCTCATCCCGGGCCAGATCTCCCGCAACAGCTACACCTTCAAGGAGCCGGGCACCCACCTGCTCATCTGCCACGAATACTGCGGCATGGGGCACCAGAACATGGCGGGAAAGGTGATCGTCACGCCCGCGCAGGCCCACGACGAACACGAAGAACAGAGGGAGGACTAGCGCCATGGCGACGCTCACCTCCACCGTGTTCGATCCGGCCGGCTACGATCTGCCCCAAGGGCAGCGGCGGGCGCTGCGCTGGACCCTCTACGTGGGCTACCTGGCGCTTACCGCCGGCGTGTTCCACGGCCTCGCCAATGCGCTCTCCTACGCCCGGATCAATATCATCGGGTATTTCCCCGGCCTGCACACCTACTATCAGGGCCTGACGGCGCATGGGGTGGCGAACGTCATCATCTTTACCTTCTCGTTCGCCAACTGCTTCCTGCCGCTGATGACCGCCCGGGCGCTGAGCCGGCCGCTCAACGGGAAGTTCCTCTGGGCCAGTTTCGGCTCGCTGGTGGCCGGCAATCTTCTGGTCATCTATGCCGTAGTCAGCAACCAGGCGAGCGTGCTCTACACCTCCTACGCCCCGCTGCAGGCGCACTGGACCTATTACCTGGGCCTGGTGCTGGTGGTGGTGAGCACCTGGCTGGTGCTGTTCAGCATGCTGCTCAACCTGCGCGGCTGGCGGCGGGAGCACCGGGGCGAGCGCATCCCGCTGCTGGCGTACATCTCGGTCAGCTCCTACCTGATGTGGTTCCTGGCGTCGCTGCCGGTGGCGGTGTCGTTTCTGGTCTTCCTGCTGCCCTGGTCGCTGGGTATCCGCGCTCTGGTCGATCCGCTGCTCACCCGCACGCTGTTCTGGTTCACCGGCCACGCCATCGTGTATGCCTGGCTGCTGCCGGCCTACGTCTCGTGGTATGCCCTGATTCCCCGCCAGGTGGGCGGCGCGCTCATCAGCGACAGCTACACCCGCATCGTCTGGATTCTCTTCCTGGTGCTGTCCATACCCACCGGGCTGCACCACCAGTACACCGACCCGGGGATCAGCACCAAGCTCAAGGCGTTCCATGGGGTGCTGACGTTCGGGATCTTCTTCCCCAGCCTGGCCACCGCGTTCAGCGTGATGGCCGCGCTGGAGATCGGCGGGCGGCGGCGTGGGGGGGCCGGCCTCCTGGGCTGGATCCGGAAGCTCCCCTGGGGCGACCCATCGGTCACCGCCCAGCTGCTGGCCATGCTCACGTTCATTCTGGGCGGCGCCACCGGCCTCATCAACGCCAGCTACACCATGAACCAGGTGATCCACAACACCACCTGGGTGCCGGGACACTTCCACATGACCGTGGGCACCGCGGTGGCGCTGACACTCATGGGGGTGGCCTACTGGCTGGTGCCCTATCTCACCGGGCGCGGGCTCTGGAGCCGCAAGCTGGCGCTGGTGTCGTCGTGGACCTACACCCTCGGGATCCTGATCTTCGCCCGCGGCATGATTTCCGGCGGGCTGCACGGCATGCCGCGCCGCACCTTCATGGCCACCGCCACCTACGACAGCCCCTCCTGGCATCTGCCGGGAATCCTGACCGGGATCGGCGGGTCCATCATGTTCCTGGGCGTGATGATGTTCTTCGTGGTGATCCTGATGACCATCCTGGCCGGGAAGCGGGGCGAGCAGCCGGCCGACATTCCCGTCTCCCAGACGCTCACTGCCCCGGCCAGGAGCGGCTGGGAGCTGCGGCTCGACCGGCTGGGCTGGTGGTTCATCCTGGCCATCCTGTTCATCCTGATCGCCTACGGGCCGTTCTTCCTGACCTACACCCCGCACGCGGTGTCGCCGGGGTTCAAGGTGTTCTGAGGGATCAGGAACCAGGAATCGGGAGTGAGGCGACAAGCCCCTGATTCCTGATTCCTGATTCCTGATTCCCGGTGCCCGGCACCCGGGTCCTTTGTCAGCCGGAGCTATTTGCCCGACGGCTGGTACCGGTCCAGCCACGCCAGCGTCTCCTGGATCAGCCGGACCCGCGGCACGAAGTGGCTCCCCTCCTCGATCACGTGGCGTTTCTGATCCGGCGGGGTGCCCAGCAGGCGGAACATCGGGATCTGTGACGTCTCGATGGGGAAGTAGAAATCCCACCGGCCATTGATCATCAGCGTGGGGACGTGGATTCGGGGCAGATAGTTCACCGGGTCGACTTCCGGCCGCACCGGCGTGAATTGGAGCCCGGCCACCTGGAGAACACAGAGCTTGATCCGCGGCTCGATCGCCGGCATCAGCCCGCCCATGGCCCCACCCCAGCTCACGCCATAGTAAGCCAGCCGCCCGGTCGAGATCTCCGGCCGCGTCTCCAGGTAGTCGATGGCGCGCCCCAGGTCCTTGGCCCACATCACCACGTGGTCGCGATAGGCGATGGACCCGTTCGCCACGTAGCTGCGCAGCGAGTCCCGCCGCTGAAAGGTTCCCTTGTAGATCGGATAGAGCACCGCGCGGCCGCTCTTCAGCAGAAAATCGAAGTGCCGGGTTTCGTCGGCCGGGAGCCCGGGCAGGACGAAGGAGATGCCGGGCGGGAAGAACACCACCGCCGGGAAGGGCCGGGTGCCCTGCTTCGGGAGGAAGAGATACGCCAGCAGACTGTCGCCGTAGGCGGCGTCGAGCCGTACCAGTTCCCGGGTCCAGCTGCCCTCATCCACCTTCTCCAGTACCTGCGCATTGAGCGGTTTCCGGTCATAGGCGTACGCCTCGCGGTAGGCGGCGAAGACCGCATCGCTCACCGGGGTGGCGCGCACGAAATCGCGCAGGCGCCGTTCGACCGGGGCGGCCGCCCGGGCCAGGTTGGCGTCCGACGAGTCGTAGGATACCAGGCGGATCCCGTTGAGTGCCGAGCGGTCGAAGGGCACCTGGGCGTAGGCATCGTTGAACCGGAAGGGAGGGTCGGCCCATCCGCCGCCCAGGATGTAGCGGTCGCCGCCGTTCGCGTTCTGGACCCATTCGCGCAGGTTGCCCGCCATGTCGTAGGTCCCGAAGGCGCTCATCGCACCGGTGCTGCCTGCGGGGACGGTTCCCTGGCCGGCAAAGTTGCCTCGCGGCACCACCAGTGCGCTGTTCCGCAGACTGGCGGCCCGGCTCCAGTGCAGCAGGGTGGGCAGGGACTTGCCGGCGAACCGGGCGTACGCCATGGCCTCGTACCAGCTCACCCCGCCGACCGGGTCGTCCTCCTTGCCCCGGGGATATTCCCCGGCTTCCCAGGTGGACGGGCCGGTTCGGCCGGTGCGGTCGGTCATCAACGCCATGGCCGCTTGCCAGGAGATCTTCGCTCCGTCCTTCTCGAACGGCTCCGTCCAGAATTCCGGCCGGCGATATCCCCCGCTGTCCACGAACCGCTGGTACTCGCGGTTGGCCACCTCGAAGCGGTCCATCAGGAAATCGGCCAGCGTGATCGGTTCGTCGTTCTCGAAGCCCGCGTATTGGGGGCTGAGCCGCCCGCCGCCCACGCGCACCATCTCCGGGGGAATCGCGCCGTCCCGGTCGAGGGTGATCACCGAATCGGCGAAGGGCAGCCCCACCAGTTCCAGCGTCCGGTACCCGGGGGCCCGAATCCGGATGCGGTTGGCGTCATAGGTGCGGCCGCCGGGACCCGACAGGGCCACCAGCGCGCTGTCGAGCGGTGTCCGCCCCAGCAGCTCCCACGCGGAGTCCGGCGCGCCATACGGCTTGCGCCACACCTCGGCGCCCTCGGGGACGGTATGGACCCGATAGCGCTGGGCGAACCTGGGGAGCAGGGCATTGAACAGCGAGTCGCCGGGAACCCGCCGGTCCACCTCCTTCGCCAGCGCATAGGCTTTCTCCCAGTCCCCTGATTCCGCCAGCGCCAGCAGGCGTGGAATGGCCTGCCGGTGGGCCCAGTCCTGGCCGCGTGCCCGCGACAGCGGCCCGGTCCAGATCCAGGCGCCCGCTACCGCCGCGAAGACCGCCAGCCCGATGAGCGCCCGCCGGCTCCGCCGGCGCGGCAACCGCGTTGCCGCCGTGCCGGCCGCGGGGGTGCTGAACGAATCCAGCACCTGCAGCAACGCCTCCGCCGATTCCCAGCGGTCGGCCGGGTCCCGTTCCAGGCAGCGCATGGTGGCCGTGGCGAGCGGCTCCGGCAGCCCGGCCCGGAGCACCGACATCGGGGTAGGCGACTCGGTGAGGTGCGCGGCGACCGCGGCCAGCGGCGTCGGGCCGGTGAAGGGGGGCTGCCCCGTGAGCATTTCATAGCCGAGTTCGCCGACGGCGTAGAGATCGGTGCGGCCGTCGATGGCGGCGTCGCCGGCCGCCTGCTCCGGCGCCATATAGGCGGGGGTGCCGATGGCCAGGCCGATGCTGGTCAGTGCCTCGCTGCCTCCCAGCCCCCCGGCAGCGTCGCTGGCGGCCTTGGCGACCCCGAAATCCACCACCAGCGCGTGGCGGCCGGTGAGCATGATGTTCTCCGGCTTGATATCGCGGTGCACGATGCCCTGGCGGTGGGCATAGGCCAGCGCATCGAGCACGTCCTGCATGATGCGGACGGCGTCCCCCGGCGGCAGCCGGCCCTCGCGGTTGAGCCGGTCCCGCAGGCTTTCGCCCTCCACGTAGGGCATGGTGTAGTAGAGCAGGGGCGCTCCGCGGGGAGAGGCGTCTCCGGCCGGCACCTCCCCCGAGTCGATCAGCGTCAGGATATGGGGATGGTTCAGGCTGGCCGCGATGCGGATCTCGCGGAGGAACCGCTCCGGGCCCAGGGCGGCTGAGATCTCCGGATGGAGCACCTTGACCGCCACCGGCCGCTGGTGCTTGAGATCCTGCGCCAGGAAGACCGTGGCCATCCCGCCGCGGCCGAGTTTCTGTTCGAAGCGGTACCGGCCGGCGAGCACGGCCTGGAGATGGGCGACAGGATCGGACACGGGTTCGCCGGCGAGAAGGGAGGTGCGGTCAGGTTGCGCTGGGGATGATCAACGATATTGCTGGCTCCCCATTTTGCGATAGCCCGCCCGCCACGGCCGGAAACCGCGGGGTCACTGCTGCCCTTCCCGGAGCCGGGCCAGCTCCTGGTTCATCCGGGCGAGCTCCGGCGCGTGCTTGCGATAGAACCGGACGTTCTCCGGCGCCACGTTGTGGGGCAGAGCCTTCCAGCCGCTGCGTTCCACGATCCAGGAGCCGACACCGGCCTGGAAGGCGGTGGTCATGAAGAGGACGAAGTCGCGGGCGCTGATCCCGGCCCGGGCCAGGGCATCGTGCAGGGCGGGAGTGCGGTCGTAGAAGGCGGCCATCCCGTCGATGGTTTCGACGTCGTCCAGGTTCATGGACGGGAGTTCGTTCCGCTGGTTGGCCTCCAGGATGGCCTTGGACGCCGCGGCGAACTTCGTCAGGGTCGAGTCGGTGAGGCGGTACTCCCGGTAGGCGAGCGAATCGGGGATGGTGGCTTGAGCCAATCCGGTCGAGGCGGATATGCAGGCTGCCACAGCTGCCAGTGTCAGGGTTCTGAGCATTTTCAGGAGTCCGATGGGTGGAGCCGCAGATTACGCAGATTACGCAGATTGAAAATGCCCTGCCGTGCGCTGAAATGATGATGCGCCGTAGCGGCAGTTGGTTTCACTACTTACTAATGAGCATCTTACGCACCAGGCGCGACAGCGAAACGTATGCCGTTATTGGGGCAGCTCTGCAGGTGCATCGACAACTGGGAGCGGGTTTTCTGGAGGCTGTGTACCACGAGGCGCTGGCTCTGGCATTGAGCGCGGCCGGGATCCCTTTTGCGTCGGAGGTACTGTTCCCAATCCGCTTCAATGGGCAATTCCTGAAAACCGGCTACCGCGCCGACTTTGTCTGCTATGAGCACCTGGTCGTCGAGATCAAGGCCCTTCCCACCGTCACTGACATTGAGAGAGCCCAGGTTATCAACTATCTCAAAGCCAGCCGTTTGACCCGCGCTCTCCTGCTCAATTTCGGAACGCCGAGCCTGGGATACTACCGCTTTGTGCTGACAAAAAATAGCACCTGCGTGGGAGCGGACTGATCAACCTCGCGTCGTTGCCGTTTCTGCGTAATCTGCGTAATCTGCGGTTTCAAATCATCCCGAGCCACTCCCATGCTTCGTCCCAGCCACCTGGCAATCCTTGGCGCGCTGATCCTGGCCGCGCCCGTTGCCCACGCGCAGCAGCCTGCCGCCGACTCCGTAAAACGCACCCTGCTGGTTCCCGATGCGGTGTGGGACGGGGTAGCCGACGGCCCGCAGAAAGGCTGGGTGGTTCTGGTCCACGGGAACCGCATCGAAGCTGTCGGGCCGGCCGCCGGCTTCAAGGCGCCGGCCGGTACCGAACGCATCAGCCTCCCCGGCACCACGCTCATTCCCGGCATGATCGAGGGCCACAGCCATCTCTTTCTCCATCCCTACAATGAAACGCTCTGGGACGACCAGGTCCTGAAGGAGAAGGCCGGCTACCGCATGGCCGAGGCCGTGGCGCACGCCCGCGCCACCCTCATGGCCGGCATCACCACCACCCGCGACCTGGGGACCGAGGGCGTCTTCGATTACGACGTCCAGCTCAAGCACGCCATCAATGACGGGGTCGTCCCCGGCCCGAGGATCCTGGCGGTTACCCGTGCCATCGTGGCCACCGGCAGCTACGGCCCCCGGCGCACCAACTACTCGTTCGACCCGCCGCAGGGCGGGGAAGAGGCCTCGGGCGTCGAGGAGATCACCCGTGTCACCCGGAGCCAGATCGGCCACGGCGCCGACTGGGTCAAGGTCTATGCCGACTATGGCTGGGGGCCGCGCGGCGAGTCGCGCCCCACCTTCACCCAGGAGGAACTGAACGCCCTGGTGGCAACGGCCACCGACGCCGGCCGGCCGGTGGCGGCGCACGCCAACACCCCGGAAGGCATGAAGCGGGCCATCCTGGCCAGCGTCACCACCATCGAGCACGGCGGCGAAGGAACACCCGAGGTCTTTCAGCTGATGAAGAACAAGGGCGTGGCGCTCTGCCCCACCCTGGCCGCGAGCGAGGCCTATGCCGAGTACTTCGCCGGCTACCTGCCGGGCAGGACGCCGGAGCCCGCAGGCCTCAAGGCCAAATGGGCCTCGTTCAAGGGCGGCGCTGGATGCCGGCGTCACCATCTGTTTCGGCGGCGATGTCGGTGTCTTCACCCACGGCACCAACGTGCGGGAAGCCGAGCTGATGGTAGCGCACGGCATGACCCCGCTCGCCGCGGCGAAGGCCGCCACCAGCGGCAACGCCGCGATTTTCCACCTGAACGACCGTGGCCGCATCGCGGTGGGGTTGCTGGCGGACCTGGTGGCGGTGAAGGGGGATCCGACGAAGGACATCTCGACTCTGCGCAACGTCGAGGCGGTGTGGAAGGGCGGAGAGCGGTACCGGTGACCTGATCCCGTGTCCTCCGTCTTCAGGCTGATCTAGCCCCCTGTTCCCCCTTTGACCTAACCCCCTGTCCCCCCTGACCTAACCCCCTGTCCCCCTTCCCTGTCGGGAAGGGGGGACCGGGAGCTTGAGTACCCTCCGGATCCGAGCCAGAGTAGCTCCGCAGTGTCGCAGCACATCTTCATTGCTGACCCTGAGTATTCTCAGGCCGAGCTCTCGGAGGGCATCTTCGCGTGCGCGGTCATAGTCAAGCTGGGTCTGGTGAATGCCGCCGTCGACCTCGACGATAAGCCGGGCCGTATGGCAGTAGAAATCGACCACGAAGCCCCGGATGATCTGTTGACGCCTGAAATGCACCCCCAGTTGGTTTCTCCGAAGCTGACGCCATAGCATACGCTCGGCGGGCGTCATCCTCCCGCGAAGGTGCTTTGCCTGTTGGAGCTTTTCGGGCTTGACCCGGCGTCCGAGAACGATATTGACGTTCCTCATGCCCGAAGATGTCCTGGCCCTGCCTGATACTGGAAACCAAAATCATCGCACGCCGGTACCCGGAAGCGCGACCTGATCCTATCTCGCGAGTTCCCCCTTCCCAGTCGGGAAGGGGGACGGGGGTTAGGTCCTCGCGAGTTCCCCTTCCCAGTCGGGAAGGGGGACAGGGGGTTAGGTCTCACCGGCTCTACGCGGGCTCGCAATGATAGCGATGTTTGGCTGCCGCCCTGCCGCCCTGCCGCCCTGCCGCCTTCCCGGCCCACTCCCCCTACATTTCCTCCATGCCGCCCGAACGCCTCCCCGCCCTCATCTTCGACGACCACGAGGAACTTGCCCGCGTCGTCGCGCAGCGCATCGCCGACGTCATCCGGGACCGGCGCGCCGCCGGCGCCGCCCCGGTACTCGGCCTCGCCACCGGCTCCACGCCCATCGGCGTCTACCGCGAACTCATCCGCATGCACCGGGAGGACGGCTTCAGCTTCGCCGACGTGGTCACCTTCAACCTGGACGAGTACTACCCGATGGACCCGGAGAGCGTCCACTCCTACCATCGGTTCATGTGGGAGAACCTCTTCTCCCACATCGATATCCGGCGGGAGAACGTCCACATCCCCCGGGGCGACATCGCGCGCGCGCGGGTGACCGCCGAGTGCGAGCGGTACGAGGAGGCGATCCGCGCCGCGGGCGGGATCGACCTCCAGCTGCTGGGGATCGGACGCACCGGACATATCGGCTTCAACGAGCCCGGCAGCGGCGCCGACAGCCGTACCCGGCTCATCACGCTCGACCTGGTCACCCGCAAGGACGCCGCCGCCGACTTCTTCGGCGAGGAGAACGTGCCGCGTGAAGCGGTCACCATGGGCGTGGGCACCATTCTGGAGGCACGGGAGATCGTCCTGCTGGCGACCGGCGAGCACAAGGCCGACATCGTGCGCCGGGCGGTCGAGGGCGAGGTGGATCACGAGGTGGCGGCCACCTTTCTCCAGGAACATCCGCACGCCACGTTCTACCTCGACGGCGCGGCGGCGGCCGCGCTCACCCGCATCGCCACACCCTGGCTGCTGGGCTATGTCGAATGGACACCCGAGCTGGCGCTCCGGGCGGTGGTCTGGCTCTCGCGCCAGACCCAGACCGCCATCCTCAAGCTCACCCAGCGGCACTACGCCGAGCATCGGCTGAGCAGCCTGGTGGCACAGTACGGGGCGGCGGGCGTGCTCAACGGGCTGGTGTTCAACCAGCTGGGGGCGAAGATCCGGGGGAAATCGAAACTGCCCCGGGAGAAGCGAGTGATCTGCTTCTCGCCTCACCCGGACGACGACGTCATCTCCATGGGCGGCACGCTCCGGAAGCTGGTGCTGAACGAAAACCGCATCACCGTCGCGTATCTCACCAGCGGGAGCCTGGCGGTGTTCGACCACGACGTCCGCCGGCACCTCGATTTCCTCCAGCGGCTGGCGGCCGAGCGGCACATCGCGCCCGAGGCGTCGAGCGAGCTGGCCGACAAGGTGGAGGCCGCGCTGGCGCGGAAACAGCCGGGCGACGTGGATATCCCCGAGGTGCAGGAGATCAAGCGGGTGATCCGCGAATCCGAGGCCGTGGCCGGCATCCGCACGCTGGGCCTGAGCGAGGAGTCCGCCCGGTTCCTCAACCTGCCGTTCTACCAGACCGGCCGGGTACGCAAGGATCCCATCGGCCCGGGTGATGTGCGCCGGGTGCGCGAACTGCTGGAGGAGCTGCGGCCGGAGATGATCTTCGTGGCGGGCGATCTGTCCGACCCTCACGGCACCCACCGCATGTGCAGGCAGGCGGTGGACTCGGCGCTGGCGGAGTATGTGGAGGCGGGCCACCCGGCGCCGGAGGTCTGGCTCTATCGCGGCGCGTGGCAGGAGTGGCCGGTGACGGAGGCCACCTGGCTGGTGCCCATGAGCCAGGAGGAGCTGCGGCTCAAGATCCAGGCCATCTTCAAGCACCAGTCGCAGAAGGACACCGCGCCCTTCCCGGGGCCGGACGAGCGGGAGTTCTGGCAGCGGGTGGAGGCGCGCAACCAGGGCACCGCGGCGGACCTGGACCGGCTGGGGTTGGCGGAGTACTTCGCGATGGAGGCGTTCGTGGTGGAAGACGGCAGGGCGGCAGGGCGGCACGACGGCAGGACGGCAGGACGGCCCTAAAGGACTTCCTCGCGGCTCTTATTGAAGGCCGCTCGGTCGCAGGACGGCAGGTGAGTGGGCAGAATGGGCGCGGCGGGGCAATGCTGTCACCCTGAGCGCAGCGAAGGGGCCGAAGCCGTGACCGGGCTCCGGGCCCTTCTGGCTTTCTCGACCTAACCCCCTGCCCCCCTTCTGACCTAACCCCCTGTCCCCCTTCCCTGTTGGGAAGGGGGAACCGGGACTTGAGTCTCGATCGTCGTGGCGCCATCCCTGGCTGTCATTGCGAGGGCGCGGAGCGACCGAAGCAGCGACCTTCGGCCCGCCTTGCCGCCCGGGCATTGACTGTATGTCACCATAATAGCATATATATGCGATGAAGCGCACCACCGTCTTTCTCGACGAAGCTCTCCTCAAGGGCCTGCGCCAGGCGGCTCGGCGCGAAGGGAAAAGCTTCGCGGCGGTACTGCGCGAGGCTGTCGCGTTCTATCTGGGGCGGGGGAGCGGTGAGTCCGGGCGGAGGGTACCCACGATCGCCGGGCAGTTCGCCAGCGGGTGCGGGGACACGGCTGAGCGGCAGGAAGACCTGCTCTGGCAGGAGCCGCACGCCTGACCGTCCTGGCCGACACCGGGCCCCTGTACGCGCTCATTGACCGGAGCGATGCCTGGCACAACCGGGTGCGGAGCTGGTGGGAGCGCGGCAAAGAGGACATCCTGGTGCCGGCCCCTGTCCTTCCCGAAATCTGCTATCTCCTCCAGACCCGGATCGGCCCCGCGGCGGAGCAGGCCTTCGTCCGCGCGCTGGCCGATGGCGAGTTCCGGATCGAGCCGCAGGAGGAGGAGGATCTCCCCCGCGTTGCCGATCTCGTTTCCATCTACCAGTCCCTGCCGCTCGGTTTCGTGGATGCGTCACTCGTGGCCATGGCCGAGCGCCTGGATATCACCAGCGTGCTCACGACGGACCGGCGGCATTTCGGGGTGGTGCGGGCGAGACATGTAGAGCGGTTCCGGATGGTGCCGTAGGCTCACCCCTTGGCCCCCTCTCCAGTGCGTCCTCCCTCACCTCTGTCGCTGCCTTACCATTGTCCGCTCTCCGCTGCTACCTCACCCCTGTCCCCTCTCCACTTCGTGGAGAGGGGGACGCGGCACTCGGGATTCCCGCGTTTCATCGGCTCTGTTTGCGTTCGTATGGTGTGACGTGCAGGCCGGTCTATATCTATCGTGTCCGTATGCATCGCCCCATCCGCCGCCGCATGGTTGCGAGGAAGCAGATCGCTCGAGGGCTTCGGAAGCATCTTACGCCTGCCGAGCACAAGGTCTGGCAGCTCGTCCGCAACCGGCAGCTGTTTGGACTCAGGTTTCGCCGCCAGTACCCCGTTGGTCCCTTCGTTGTCGACTTCTATTGTGCCGAGTTGCGGTTCATCATGGAGATTGACGGGCCGATACATCTGGATCCTGCACAAACCGCGAAAGACCATGCACGGACCGAATGGCTCATTCGGCGCGGTTACCGGGTTGTCCGGCTGGCAAATGAAAAAGTGTCCCGCGAAGCGCTGGTTGGGATCCTGAGGTTCGGTCCCCCTCTCCACCAAGTGGAGAGGGGACAGGGGTGAGGTAGAGAGGGAGGGGGTGAGGCTATCGCCGATCCGGCGCCAGCTCCGCCATCGCCTTCTTCGCCTCGGTCACCCGCGGCTGGAGGTCGGGGTCGGCGTTCTTCCACAGATCCACGAACCGGCCGTAGTACTCCATCGCGTGTGCGGTGTCGCCCGCGTCCTGGTACAGCTGGCCCAGCCGGAAGAGCGTGGGCGCCATGTTGTAGGGGTCCGCATTATAATGACCGGTCCCCGCCATCTCGGCATACTGGGTGAGGTACTTCCGCGCCGAGTCGGGCTTGCCCGCGCGATCGAATGCCTGGCCCAGCGTGAGGGGGGGCCACACGGTGCCGTCTGTTCATCGGCAGGCCGTCGGCGTCGAAGTCGCTCTGGCGGTAATAGACGATGGCGCTGTCGGTCTTTCCTTCCGCCAGGGCGGTGGCGCCCTGCAGCCAGACCCGCCAGAGATACTGCTGCGTCTGGCCCAGCGAATCGAGCCGGGCCACGTGCTGGCTCATCACCGTTCGCGCCTTGGCCGCATCGCCCATGAGGGCATAGGCCAGGGCCAGGTACTGGCTCTGGTCCCGCTCCAGCGGCTCCGAGGCCACCGGATGGGCGCGCAGCGTCGAGTCGAGCATGGCGGTGGCTCTCGCGGTGTTGCCCCGCAGGGCGCCGTCCACCATGGCATGCCAGTAGGCGATCTGGTACGGGCTGACCGAATCGCCGCGGAGACGAGCCGTCGCGTCCAGCCAGGCGGGGTACATCCGTTCCGCCTCGCGCAGCCGGCCGTGCAGCACCGCCAACTGGATCACGGCTTCCTGGGCGCGCGGCCGGTTCGCCGGCCTGGCCGTGTCGGCCCCGGCGCGGGCGAGCGCCTCGGCCGAGTCGTACTGATGGCGCGGCCAGCAGCTCGGTGAAACGGGCGGGCGCGGTGGGGAAGGGGATGCTGTCGCGCTCCATCCGCCGCCATCACCGAATCGAACGAAGCATGCCGCCCCATCATGGTGTACAGGGTCGCCAGGTTGGTGATCAGCGTGCCGTTCCCCGGATCGCCCGCGATCGCCAGCCGGTACATCCGCTCGGCGCCGGCATAGTCGCGCGTATTGGAGAGGGCGATGGCGAGGTTGTTGACCGCGTCCACATTGGTGGAGTCGAGCTCCACCGCGCGCCGCAGCGCCGGAATCGCCTTCTTCCGGTCGTTCGCCACCAGCCAGTAGTACGCCCCCTCGACATTGGCCCGCTCCCGCTCCGGCAGCCGGTCGCGCAGCTGGAAACCCTGGGTCAGCGCCGCGTCCGCTGCCGCGCTCGAACCGGTGCCGCCCTTCGACGCCAGCGAGTAGGACGAGCTGCACCCAGGCCATGGCGAAGGTGCTGTCCTGCCGGATGGCGTCGCGGAAGTGCTGGATGGCGGCCGGGTAGTCGCCCTGCACGTCGTTGGCGAAGAGCCCGGCGGTGTAGCTCTTGAGCGCGCCGAGCGACGCGGTGGTCACCTGGTCGAGCCGGGGCGCGTCGTGCACCGACTTGAGCGACTCGCCGATCTTGCCGCGCAGCGACTTGGTCACCCGGTCCACCGCCGCGATGAGATCGCCCGCATCCTTCGCCGACTCGGTGTAGGACGCCAGATCGTTGCCCGAGGTCGCCTCCACCAGCTTGGCGGTGATGATGTACCCGCTCCCCGCCGGCACGATGCTCCCCGTCACCACCGCCTTGGCACCCGATCGCTGGGCGATCTCCCGCGCGGTGGCATAGTCCACCCGCGCCGTGTCGGGCCGCTGCATCTGCTCCAGCGTGGCCACGACCGCGCTGGTGGGCATCACGTGCACGGCGCTGCTCTGCGACAGGTTGGTCTTCACCGCCTCGGCGATGGTGCTGCCCAGCGACGAGTCGGCGCCCGGCGCATCGAATGCCGCCACCACCACCCTGTCGCTGGCGGAGAGCTTGCCGGACGAGAGCAGCGAGGCCGCCGGCCCGATGCCCAGCGCGCGCGTCACCATCCAGCCCGTGATGAGCAGAATGAACGCGCCTACCGCGATGATCCCGCCGCGGGCGGTGCGCTTCCAGGAGACGTGCGGCATCGCCTTGATCGCCAGCGTGGCCATCGTCCCCTCGCCGGCCGTGAGCGAGCGGGAGCCGCCGGGGGTGAAGGTGGGCGTGGCGGCGGCCGCCCGGCGGGCGACGTACTGGGTGTAGGCGGTGAAGAGCACCACCGGGAGGCCCAGCGCCATGACCACCAGCGCGCCGGGGAAGACCCAGTCGGGGAGGCCGATGGCGATGATCGCGGCCCGGGCCACGATGGCCACCGCCACGAACGCGCCGGCGTAGATGGCCAGCGCGCGCCAGAGCATGTTCCGGCCGCCCATGAGGATGGCCGGCACGGCCGCCCCTGAACCCGACGGCGAGGTGACCGCGTCGAGCCGCTGCAGCAGCTCGGTGGCGCCGGCCGGGCGCGAACCCGGTTCCTTGGCGACGCACTGCATCACCAGCGACGCCAGGGCGGGCGGGCAGTCGGGGCGCAGGTCGGCCACCGGCTTCGGGCTCTCGCTCATATGGGCCACGAGCAGCCGGTGGGGCGTCAGGCCGGCGAAGGGTGCCTGCCCGGTGATCAGCTCGTAGGCCATGCAGCCGAAGGCGTAGATGTCGGCGCGGTGGTCCGTCGCCGGATCGCCCGCCGCCTGTTCCGGCGCCATGTACATGGGCGTCCCCACGGCGGTGCCCAGCTGGGTGAGCGTGGCGCCGGCCGGGCCCTGGGCGGCGGCCGCGATCGCCTTGGCGATGCCGAAGTCGGTCACCACCGCCGTGTGGCCGGAGAGGAGGACGTTGTCCGGCTTGATGTCCCGGTGGACCACGCCGTGCTCGTGGGCGTAGGCCAGGGCGCGGGAGACATCGCGCAGGATGCTCACCACCTCGGCGATGGTGAGGGGGCCGCGGCCCAGCCGGGCGCGGAGACTCTCGCCCTCCACGAACGGCATGGTGTAATAAGGAAGGCCGTCCACCTCGCCCGCCGCCAGCACCGGGACGATGTTGGCCTGTTGCAGCGAGGCGGCCACCTGGATCTCCCGCTCGAACCGGGTGGCCGAGAGCGCCGCGGCCAGCTCGGGCGCCAGCAGCTTCACCACCACCTTGCGGCCGAGCCGGTGTTCCTGGGCCACGAAGACGCGCGACATGCCGCCGCCGCCCAGCTCCCGCTCCAGGGTGTAGCTGGAGGCAAGCGACTCCTGCACGCGCGATCGGAGGTGTTCGAATGGTTCATGGATCTGCTAACCGCCCGTCTGGAACAGTATCCCGATCTCCACGTGTATCACTATGCCGCCTATGAACAAACTGCTCTCAAGCGACTGGCCGGCCGCTATGACACCCGCATTGAAGAGCTCGACCGGCTGCTGAGGGGTAAGGTGTTTGTGGACCTCGTCGTACACCAGGGTCTTCGGGCTTCGGTGGAGAGCTATTCGATCAAGAAGAGAATGGAGGCGTTCTACGGCTTCACGAGGGCGGTCAATCTCTAGCGCATCGCGCCGCATTGGCCAGCTTCGAGGCCTGGCTTGAACTTGGCGGCAACAGCGTGAACGGCGGGGAGCTCCTCCAGGAGATCGAGGGCTATAACCGGGATGACTGCCTCTCCAGCCAAGCGGCTACGAGACTGGCTGGAGACCCTTCGGGATCAGCTGAAGAATCAGGACTGGGGAAGATATCCCACGCGCCTCCCCCGCTTCCGTCGAGCCAGATCAAGACCAGGCGCAACGACTAGAGCAAGTGCAGCAGGTACGAGACCGGCTGACCCTTGATCTTCCCGTGAGACCCCGGGACGTGGACTCCGGAACAACGGGCGAAGTGGCTACTGGCCCAGCTACTCGAGTTTCATCGGCGCGAGGCGAAGGCCATGTGGTGGCGATACTTCAACTGGTGCGAGATGACGCTGGACGAGCTGACCGAAGACAGTGGGACACTGGGCGGCCTGCAATACCTGGGAGAAGTGGGGCATGTACGCAAGTCAACGATACACCGATACCGATTCCCGCCGCAGGACCACTCATTCCATCCCGGCGATGGTGCGCACAGACCCCACTACCGGCGCGAGCCCCGGGGTGATCGTGGGGGTGGATGACATGGAACGAACGATTGACCTTCAGCGAGGTAAGAATAGTCAGGTGCCGCATCCGGAGGCTCTCATTCCTTACGAGTACATCTCTGACGGTGTGCTTCGGCGGAGTTCGCTGAGCATTCGGGGAGTTCGTGGCTACCAATGGAATGATGCGTCAGGCACCGTACAACGCAGCGCTCGATATGTTAACGGCCAAGAGACCTCGAGTCGCGGGGCTCACGGAAGGGAAACGGCTCGCTGCGGATGGGGAGATAGCTGGGGCGGCTGCGGAACGGCTGGTGTCCTCCCTCGGAGATACCATCCTGCCTATCCAGGGTCCCCCCGGAACCGGTAAGACTCATACCGGGGCTCTGATGATCCTGAAAGCACTCGGTGAAGGGAAGAGGGTGGGTATCACCGCCACCAGCCACAAGGTGATTGGCAACCTGCTTGAGAAGGTGTGTTCACTCGCCAGGGCAAGAGGCGTCGAAGTTCGGGGTATACAGAAGGCACGCGATGAACAGAGGTGTGCCGCGAAGGAGATCGTAGTAGCCCGCAACAACGATGACGTGCCTGACGCGCTCCAGGAAGGCAAGGTGACTCTGGCGGCGGGAACCGCTTGGCTCTGGAGCCGTCCGGAGATGCAAGGCTCAGTCGACCTCCTATTCGTCGATGAGGCCGGCCAGTTCTCTTTGGCGAATGCTCTGGCAGTTGCACCGGCCGCCCGCAATCTCATCCTGTTGGGAGATCCGAGGCAGCTCGAGCAACCGCAGCAGGGCATCCATCCTCCTGGAACGGATATGTCGGCTTTGGAGCACCTGCTGCAGGGGCAGGGCACGATGCCGCCTGATCGTGGGCTGTTCTTGAACGAGACGTGGAGATTGCATCCGGACGTTTGCCGCTTCACCTCTGAGGTCTTCTACCAGGGCAGACTGCGGTCGCGGGACGGCCTTGAAGCGCAGTGCGTCTTCGGCCAGCTTCCCTTGGACAAGACCGGTCTCAGGCTCGTACCGGCTGAGCATGCCGGCCGGCCAGACGAATGTCCCGAAGAGGTCGATCTGATCAGAGCCATGATGGCGCAGCTGTTGTCAGGCGGCTCTGCCTGGACCGACCAGGACGGTAGACGGAAGCCGCTGGGGCTGGAAGACGTACTCATCGTCGCACCTTACAATGCGCAGGTTAGTGCTCTTCTTGATGCACTTCCGGGCGGGGCACGAGTTGGGACAGTAGATAAGTTCCAGGGCCAGGAAGCCCCAATCGTCATCTACTCCATAGCAACCTCGAGCGCGGAGGATGCACCTCGGGGCATGGGGTTCCTCTATAGTGGAAATCGGCTGAACGTCGCTACGTCACGGGCACGTTGTATTGCTCTGATAGTGGCGGGCACTAGAATCTTCGCGCCGGATTGCAGGACGCCCGATCAGATGCGCCTGGCCAACGCATTCTGCCGGTTCCGGGAACTGGCCTTATGATCGGGTCAGGTCATCCGAATCGCCCAGCAGTGAGGGAGTCTAGCATCAGCATGCCTCGGGCCTATTACACGGCGTCTATTCAAGGCTTCCTCGCCGCCGATGCGGACGCAATTCTTGGGATATTGGGCAAGAGGTCCGAAGGCGATATCGAGCAGGCCCAGATGGGGGCATGGGGCCAGCAGATCCCGATCCTCAAGGCGGCGCTCCAGGGGAATCGACGGTGCGATTCACCTCGAATTTGTGGTTCCTCGAATCGGGCAGTCGCATTGACGCCGTCGTCATCTCGGCGGATGTGGTCTTTGTTCTCGAATTCAAGGTAGCTCAAACCCGCTTTCTCCGGGCGGACCTGGAGCAGGCGTGGGACTATGCTCTTGATCTCAAGAACTTCCACCTCGCGAGCCACAGCGCCCGTGTCATTCCCATTCTGATCGCCACCGAGGCCCCAGAGTCCGATCCCCATCTTTCCAAGCCATACAACGATTGGGTGTATCCACCGCTCCGCGCCAATGCGGTCGGTCTCCGGCAACTCATTCTTGCCGGGTTGGCGAACCAGCGTGGTCTTCCATTGGATCCGATTGAATGGGCCGACTCGCCATATTTCCCGACACCGACAATCGTTGAGGCGGCCCAGGCCCTCTTTGCCGGTCAGTCCGTCGAGGCAATCTCCCGGACGGAGGCGGGTCCCCTTGATCTGCAGGAGACTACGCGGACCATAGAACAGGTGATTGCCCACGCTCAGAAGCTGCGAAGGAAATCCATCGTCTTGTTGACCGGAGTGCCCGGAGCTGGCAAGACATTAGTTGGCCTGAATTCGCGACTCGGAAGCAGGATCCGGCTGAGCCAACGCATGCCGTATACCTCTCTGGGAATGGACCGTTGGTAAAGGTCTTGAGAGAGGCCCTGACCAGAGACGCGATCAAGCGCCGCGAGGCCCAAGGACTCAAGGTGCGGAAGGGGCAGGCTGGTCAAGAGGTAAAGTCCTTCATCCAGAACGTCCATCATTTTCGAGATGAAGGCCTGAACAATGCCGGCCCTCCAGCAGATCACGTCGTCATCTTCGATGAGGCCCAGCGCGCCTGGAATCGGAAGATGACCGCCGACTTCATGAAACGAAAGAAGGGCCATCCCGAATTTGTCAATCGGAGCCAGAGTTCCTACTGTCCTACATGGATCGCCAGCCCGATTGGGCCGTCGTTATTTGCCTGGTCGGCGGTGGTCAGGAGATCAATCGCGGAGAAGCAGGGATCGGGGCCTGGCTGGAGGCCGTACGCGACGGGTTTCCGGACTGGGAAGTCTGATATCTCTCCCGAACTCCGTGACAGCGAATATGGAGCTGGCAAGGCACTGGACGCGTTAGAAGGCCGGCCACACGTAGTCAGAGACGCCAGGCTCCATCTCGCCGTGTCCGTGCGTTCATTCCGCAGTGAGAATGTCTCGAGATTCGTGAAGACCGTATTGGATCTGGACGAGGTGGGAGCGCAGGAAATACTCTCATCTATGGCAGGACGCTATCCGATAGCACTTACCCGAGATCTTGGCCTAGCCAGGCGCTGGCTTAGAGAGCACGGGCGGGGATCGGAGCGTTACGGCCTAGTTGTGTCGTCCGATGCTCAGAGACTGAAGCCTCTTGCGATAGATGTTCGCGTCGAGGTCAATCCGATCCACTGGTTCTTGAATGGCCCCGAGGATACGCGCTCGTCCCTATTATTTGGAGGATGCTGCAACAGAGTTCCAGGTCCAGGGGCTTGAGCTGGACTGGACCTGTGTTACCTGGGATGCAGATCTCAGGTATGCGGGCGGGGCTTGGAACTACTACACATTTCGCGGGAGCAAGTGGAATCGGGTGAACAAGCCTGAGCGCCAGCAGTACCTCCGTAACGCGTACCGGGTTCTCCTGACCCGTGCACGACAGGGGATGGTTGTCTGCGTACCGAATGGCGACTCCGCCGATACAACGCGCGCACCTTCGTTCTATGACAGCACATTCTGCTACCTCGCAGGACTCGGCATACCGGTGCTTGACTGACTTCTCACGAAAGGCCTGAGCCCACTTCTGGACCCGTAGGACTCCGAATGGGTCGGAAGTCGTCTAACCATCTTCCCGCGCAACCTTGTCCTCAGGGCGGCACAGATCCTGGGTGTCAGACTCGAGGTCCTGGTGAGCAGGGAGTACTGAGGTTCGAATGACCTCCGCACCCCCTTGCGGCCCCGAGCCCCAGGGATAGGTTAGCCCTGCCCCCCATTTCCGGACAGGGATCCACGCCCAACACATCCCGCCACCTCGTCGCCGTCTGGAACCCCTCCTACGCCACCAACGCCATGGAGGAGCATCTCGCCATCCTCCTCGGCAGGGCGAGAGACCAGGAAGATCCGGACGAGATCTACGTCTGGTGGGGTAAGGTCCGCTCGCCCAATCGCCAGCAGCCGCTGGAGCACCCCGAGGACCTCCAACAGCTCGAGGCCGAGTTGTCGGAGAACCCCGATCGCGAGGTTCATCTCTATCTGACCGACTATCGGTCCCTGTACGTCGGCCACGTGGACCGGATCACGGTTGAAGACGTGAGCCAGGCCGACCCCGCCCACGTCCCGGACTACTACCGTCACCAATCGCTGCGGTGCGATTGCTGGTTCAAGCTGCTGGACATCCGCCGGCTGGCCCAGGACGACACTCTGGCGGTGATCGCCGAGTTGAAGCGGCTCCGGAATGTGCACTACAACGATCGCCCGGTGTCCCTCTATGGCGGCATGGTGGACCTGCCCCTGGTGGTGACCCGGGAGGACGAGACCCGATTCTTCGATGAGGAGAGTCGCGACGCCATCATCGGCGACCGGCTTTGGGCCGAGTTCGATGCCGAGGCCGGCGGGGCAGGGGCGATGCTGCGGGAGCTGCGGGAGAACCTGTTTGGGGAACAGGTCTGGGCCGCGCTTGATCCCGCTACCAGGGCCTTCCTGGCCACGGCCGAGAAAGTCTTCCGCGACCACCGGAACGACGAAAGCTTCGATTTCCAGTCGGTGATGGGCGGCTACGCCAAGGCGCTGGAACTGGAGACCAACCGGATCTTACGGATACTCCTCAAGAAGGCCTCGGAGGAGCTCGCCTGGGAGAACCTGGAGGGGGTGAGCAGAGACCTGCGGCGGCAGAGGCTGACGCTGGGGCAGCTCCCCCGCGTTCTTGGCGGCGACGAAGCCCGAGCCAGGTTCCTCACCGGCGCGTCCAAGAACGGCAGGTGGTTCGCGGCCCAGTATCCGGCCATTCTGGATCGCTTCGTGCAGGAGGTCCGCAATCCCGGCACCCACGAGCGGCGGGTGGACCGGAAGGCTGCGACCGGGTGGCGGAACCGGTTGGCGGGGGTGGGGTGCGAGGGGGTGCTGGTGGAATTGTCACACCTTTGGGCCAGCTTGAGCCGGTCAGGATGATGGCCGGTTCAAGCCTGTCTGCCTCCAATGGGAGCCAGCACCCGTCACCTGGCGCCGCCAGGAGAGGATTGAAAGATGCTGTCTATCCCGCGTGATCCACCCCTGGAAGGGCCGGTTCGGCTGCGTACCCTCTCCAAATCCGACTTCAAGCTGGCTCGCACCTGCGACGCCAAGCTCTACTACCGGGAGAACGGCTACCCCGATAACCGGGAGTCCGACCCCTACCTCGGCCTCCTGGCCGAGGGCGGCTACATGGTCGAGGCGTTGGCCAAGGCCAGGTATCCCCGAAGGGATAGCACTCGAATACGGGCGCGATCCGCAGGCGGACTTCGAGCGCACCCGCGAGCTGCTTGAAGCGGCCGGAGGTCACCCTGTTCGAAGCTACGCTGCTGGTCGGCAGGCGGCTCGCCCGGGTGGATATCCTGGAGAGGCGCGGTAATATCGTCCGACTCGTTGAGGTCAAGGCGAAGTCATTCGACGGCGCCGAGCACCAGCTCCTTTTGGAAGAGGCCGCCGGCTGCTTCCGTACCAAGAAAGGCTCCAGCATTCGATCGGAATGGCGGGAAAAACTGGAGGACATCACCTATCAGGCGCTCCTGCTGGAGAAGGTCCTTCCGGGCGTTACCGTCCAGCCGGTACTGGCTCTGGTGGACAAGAGCAAGCGTACCGCCCTGGACCAGGCTCCACGGCTCTTCCAGCTGGTCCACCAGGTGCCGCCGGATGGGTCCAGCCGGCTCCATACCGGCCAGTACATCGGAACCGGGGAGCAACTCGCGCAGCTGGACCTGGTGACGGAGGTGGACGTTTCGCAAGAAGTGGATCTGCTGCGGGACGAGGTGGAAGACGCCGCGGCCCTGTACGAATCCCTCCTGGACGCAGCCGCTGGCCGTCCACCGGGAGCAGGTGCGAGCTCGGCTCGCAGTGCAAGAGCTGCGAATTCAACGCGCCGGCCGAGGACCAAGGACGGTTTCCGGGATTGCTGGGGCCCCTACGCGGACACTCGGCCTCACATGCTGGAACTGTACAAGGTCGGGAGCGCCAGGGCGCCGGATCGAAGCAACCTCGTGCCCTGGATGCTCCAGCATGGCAAGTCCAGCCTGCTCGACATCCCGGAGGATGGGCTGGCCCGGGCCGACGGCACCGTGGGCGCGGATCGCCGAACGCCAGCGCCGCCAGATCAGCTGTACCCGCGATAACAGCATTTATGCTCGGCCCTGGCCTCCTGCCGCGGATCGAGAGCCTGCAGGGGGCCACTTACTTCATTGATTTCGAGACCTCCCGGCTCGCCCTCCCCTACCATGCCGGGATGCGGCCCTATGGCCTGGTCACCTTCCAGTGGAGCGTCCACTACGGTCCGGATGACTGGGCGCGGACCGCGGACACCAGGAATGGCTCAACGACTCCGAGCTATGGCCCAACCAGCTCTTCGCCGAGTCGCTGCGGTCGGCCATCGGGGACACGGGACCGGTGCTGACCTGGTCGCACTACGAAGCCAGCGTGCTGAAGGAGATCGTCCGGGACCTGGAGCAGTTCGGGCGGGAGGTTCCGGAGCTGGTCGAGTGGCTGGAGGATGTCTTCGAGAACCGGATCCAGGACATGCACGCCTGCTGCAAGGACGGGTTCTACCACCCCGGCATGCGGGGGAGCGCGTCAATCAAGGCCGTGCTGGACGCGCTCTGGAGGACGGACGAAGCCCTGCGGCAGCAGTTCGAGGCCTGGACCGGTCTGGTTGGGGATCCGGAGCAGGACCCCTACTCGGCCCTCCCGCCGGTTATGATCCATGGCGTCCTCCAGGACATCCATGAAGGCACCGGGGCCATGCGGGGGTATCAGGAGATGATGTACGGGGAGTCCAGCCGGGACCCGGCGGCCAGGGCGGGCTGGAGCCGCCTTCTCAGGCAGTACTGCAAGCTGGATACGCTGAGCATGGTGCTGATTCTGGAGTACTGGAAGCGGTTGGTTGGTGGTCTGTCCTAGGGACGGCTTCGGTCCCTTCGCTATCGCTCAGGGTGACAATCGGTTCAGCGAGAAGCCCCCAACCTGAACTCCCTCGCCCCCACCTCTTTCACCCGGCGGCTGCGCTGCCTCGCAATGACCGCATACCTCAAGGCCCGGTCCCCCCTTCCCAATAGGGAAGGGGGACAGGGGGTTAGGTACTTCGGCGCCTGCGGCCGCCTCGCAATGACAGCGCGGGAAGGCTCCACGACAATCGAACCTCAAGGCCCGGTCCCCCCTTCCCAATAGGGAAGGGGGACAGGGGGTTAGGTACTTCGGCGCCTGCGGCCGCCTCGCAATGACAGAGTGCTAGGTCGGGCTTCGACCCCTTCGCTCTCGCACAGGGTGACAGCGCGCGACATTCTGTCCCGCCCCGGCCTGCCCCGGCCTGCCGTCACACCGCCCGAAACACCCATCCCAGCTCCACCTCGCACGGCATCTCTGCCCCCTCCGGCATCCAGCGCAGCCGTTCCCGCTCGATCACGGGGAACGTTGCCTCCGGGGTCCAGATTTCCACCTGGCCCCCGTCCGGATCCACGATCCAGTAGAGGGGCACACCCACTTCCTGAAACAGCCTGCGCTTGGTGAACCGGTCATAGCGTGCGGTGGAAGGGCTCAGGACCTCGACCGCGAGGAGCAGCGTCTTCATCCCCTCCCAGGTGAGCGTGCGGAACTCCGGCTTGGGGACGACGAACAGATCGGGCTGGACCAGAATGTCCGGCCCCCAGGAGATGTCACCTTTGGGGCCGAGGAGGACGCCGACGTCCTCCCGCTCGAGGTAGGTGCCCAGCACCAGCAGCAGTCGGTTCTGGACCAGCTCGTGGAGTGGTCGCGGCGACGGGGTCACCAGCAACTCCCCGTGGACGACCTCGTACTTGTTGCCGTCCTCGGGCAGTGCCCGGACCATTTCCGCGCTGTAATATGCCGGTGAAGCCATGCCCATATGATTGATGCCTCGGCGAAAGGCGCGCAAGGGTGGACCATGGCCCAATCTGCGGCCGCCCGCTGTCCAATTTGGTATCAAAAAAACGCGCGACGAATCGTCCTTCCCCTTCTCCACCAAGTGGAGCGGGGACAGGGGAAAGGGAGGACGGTGAGCAGTGAGCGGTGGCGTAACTCCCAGCCGGTAGCATGGGGATTGCTTCGGCCGCTGGCGCCGCCTCGCAATGACAGCGGATCTCAAGGGACCATTCCCCCTTCCCATCAGGGAAGGGGGACAGGGGTTAGGTCAGCCGGAATCATGCGATCGGCTTCGGCCCCTTCGGCCGCTGCGCGGCCTCAGGGTGACAGCGTGCGCACCTCGGGAGATTGCCTCGGCGGCTGCGCCGCCTCGCGAGCAGGCCGGATCTCACGGTCCCGGTTCCCCCTTCCCGGCAGGGAAGGGGGACAGGGGGTTAGGTCGGCCGGAATCATGCGATTGGCTTCGGTCCCTTCGGCCGCTGCGCGGCCTCAGGGTGACAGCGTGCGCACCTCGGGAGATTGCCTCGGCGGCTGCGCCGCCTCGCGATGACAGCGGATCTCAAGAAACCGTTCCCCCTTCCCGACAGGGAAGGGGGACAGGGGGTTAGGTCGGCCGGAATCATGCGATTGGCTTCGGTCCCTTCGGCCGCTGCGCGGCCTCAGGGTGACAGCGTGCGCACCTCGGGAGATTGCCTCGGCGGCTGCGCCGCCTCGCGATGACAGCGGATCTCAAGAAACCGTTCCCCCTTCCCGACAGGGAAGGGGGACAGGGGGTTAGGTCAGGCAAGACGGCAGGCGCGAGCAGGCCGGATCTCACGGTCCCGGTTCCCCCTTCCCGACAGGGAAGGGGGACAGGGGGTTAGGTCAGGCAAGACGGCAGGCGCGAGCAGGCCGGATCTCACGGTCCCGGTTCCCCCTTCCCGGCAGGGAAGGGGGACAGGGGGTTAGGTCAGGCAAGACGGCAGGCGCGAGCAGGCCGGATCTCACGGTCCCGGTTCCCCCTTCCCGGCAGGGAAGGGGGACAGGGGGTTAGGTCGGCCGGAATCATGCGATTGGCTTCGGTCCCTTCGGCCGCTGCGCGGCCTCAGGGTGACAGCGTGCGCACCTCGGGTAGATTGCCTCGCCCGCTGCGGCGCCTCGCAATGATAGCCCTTAGCCTGACGCTCCGTCCTGCCACCCAGGGTTGCGCCAGAGTCCACCGCGAGCTAAATCCTTTTATCCACGTGCGGTGCTTTCCCCGATTTGATGGGCCGCGCGGCCGGAGCAATCCGGTAACATCCATCTAAGTCGCGGCCGGCGGCCCGCGATGATATGCGCGGGCCGCTTTGCTTTGCAGAACTGTCACACCCCGGCCATAATCTGCCGGGAGCCATGAAGAGGACGGCGAGAGCACCGGCTCGCTGACCCGTCCGCCAACCGTCGCCCTGGTCCCTGCAGGGGAGCGCACGGTGGCAATGCCGGCCGGCCTCCTCCCGGGAGGCCGGAACCATGCGCGAAGAACCATCTTCGAAAGGGTCGGGCCATGCCGGAAGATCCAGATACCGTTTCCCCTGCGTTCACCCTACCAGCCCCGTTAGGCAGGGAGTCTCATGCCGTGGCCGCGCTCATGCCGGCCCAGGGGTGGCACCATGAGTGAACAGGTGCCCGAAATCTTTGCTGCGCCCGCCCACCGCCGCCCGGATGGCGAGGTCATCACCTCGTGGAACGGCCCGCCTCGTGGCGGGGAGATTCGCGATGGCCGGGAGCGCGAGTTCCGCCGGGCCGAGCGCCTCATGGCGGTGGGCATCGCTCAAATCCGCTCCGGCTCCCCCAACTTCTTTGTGGCCCGGCGCTGCTTTCATGCCGCCATGTGCCTCTATACCTCATCCCTTGGCGCCGAGCGGCGGGTTGCATTCGCCTGGGACCGGCTCGGCTACACCCATCACTGTATGGGAAATCAGGAGGACGCGGAGACCTGTTATCTCCGCTCCCTTGCCGTGCAGCAGCAATCGGGGCAGGAGCGAACCGGCTGGAACGAGGTGACACTGCTCAACCTCGATCTGCTCTATCGCTCCCGCGGCCGGCGCCTGCTGGGGAGAAGGGCTCTCGCGGGATACCCCCCTGCGCGCGGCACCGGGCGCCCGGATCAGGGGCCTCCGGCCGGAGGGCCTGCTTGCCGGACGCGTCCCATCCGGCACCGCCCGAAGCGTGGCTACACCTCTCACGGCCTGCGGACCGCGGATGTCGTCGTCGCCTTCGTCCGGGCCGAGCAGGAACTGGGCGGCGATTGGCGGCTCAAAGGGCGCGGCCACTGCCGGCGGGTGACACTCGACGCCCGCTATTCACGACTGGTATCCCCGGAAATCCGCAGCTGGATCCGAATGACTCCGCACGGGGTCATGAGCCAGCGAACCCTCTTCCCACGCGATCTTGTCCGCCGGGCGGCGCAGATTCTAAGTGTCAGGCTCGATGTGCTGGTGAGCAGGGAGTACTGAGGCTCGAGCCATGCGGGCACGGCCCCCCAGGGGAGCGCACGGTGGCAATGCCGGCCGGCAGCCACTCCTGGTAGCCGGAACCATGCGCGAAGGCTTCATCGGCGCTGTCCTGCCAGGTCTCTGACTCGTGCCCTTCCCGGACATGCCGGATCTCTCCATGCACCTGTTCCAAACGCGGCTCGGAGCTGTTCCAGGCCTTGGAAACGGATTCGGCCCCGCCCCTGGCATCACCAGGGTATAGCCACTGATCCGGGCCGGTGATGTGCTTGAACACTCTTTGACCTTCAATTGGAGAACGCCGATGTCCCGCTGGCATCCGGGCTGGGAAGATGACGAGGAGCAGGATCTGGAGCCGCAGCGCCCGCCGGCCGAGCCCCAGGTATGGATAGATACCCTGCTGGAAGATCCGGAGCTGGCCGCCTTCCCGGAGGCCAGTCCGGCGTATGAGCAGCTGACCCGCTGGTACGAAGAGCACGAGAGCGAACACGACTGCCTGGGCGAGGCGATCAGCCAGACCCCGCCCGGGCACTTCAACGCGTCGCGCCCCGAATTTCTGTGCGACTGGCGGAGCGATGAGGAGGTCATCGAAGCAGCCGGCCTGCCGTCCAGGACGGAAATCACCGACCAACAGCGCCTGGAGTATCTGGATAAGCAGGCGAAACGCTACTTCGAGGAAGAGATCGACATGGATTCGGATGCCGTGCCTGCCTGCGCCGTCCTCCCGATCCAGAGCAGCGACGGGCGAGAAGCCGTGCTGGGTTTTGGCATCCGCGGGGGCCCGGGAACGATCACCACCTGGTATGGGATATTCAGTTCCCTGCGGCAATTCAGGGGATGGATGCGCAATGAGGGTTACCTCACGTGCTACGCTGACTACAAGGCGCTCGGCAGGTCCATCCTGCGGCACTGGGGCGCGGAACTGTAAAACGCCCCGCTCCCGTCTCCACGAAGGCGTCGGCCTGTTCTCCCGGTTTCCCCTTCCCATCAGGGAAGGGGGACAGGGGGTTAGGTCGGCCGGAATCATGCGATCGGCTTCGGCCCCTTCGGCCGCTGCGCGGCCCCAGGGTGACAGCCCACCTTGGGGATTGCTTCGCCCGCTGCGCGGGCCCGCAATCACAAGTCGATGATGAGATCCGGTTCCCCCTTCCCATCAGGGAAGGGGGACAGGGGGTTAGGTCCAACTGTCCCACCCCTCCCACACCTTAATGGCTCCCCTTACACCGGGAGCCTCTATGAAACACGACATCCGCCTCTCCACCCGCGTCCTCACCACCCAGAACGCCCATCAGGTGGGCGTCCTGGTCACCCTCACCGGCGAGTCGCCGCTCCGGCGGCCGCCCATCAACGTGGCCCTGGTGCTCGACCGCTCCGGCTCCATGGACGGCGCGCCCCTGGCCGCCGCCAAAGAGGCCGCCCGGCGGTTCGTGAGCTTCCTGGGCCCGGCCGACCGCCTGAGTCTCGTCACCTTCGACGATGATGTGTCGGTGGTCTATGGCCCCCTCCCCGGCGGCAGCCCCACCGCCCTGGAGGCGATCGAGCGCATCCAGTCCGGCGGCTGCACCAACCTCTCCGGCGGCTGGCTCATGGGGCAGCGGCTGGTCGGCAGCGGGCTGGTGGACGGCACCAACCGGGTGGTCCTGCTCACCGACGGGCTGGCCAACCGCGGCATCGCCGATCCGGCTCGGCTGGAGGGCATGGCAGGAGGCGCCGCAGAGCAGCGGATCTCCACCACCTGCATCGGCTTCGGGCCGCAGTTCAACGAGGATCTCCTCGCCGCCATGGCCCGGGCCGGCCGGGGGAACTCCTGGTACGTGGAGACGACCGACCAGATGGCCGGGATCTTCGAGGAAGAGATCGAAGGCCTGGTGGCCCTGGCGGCGCAGAATGTGGAGGCCACGATCCACCCCGCCCACCGGCGGGTATCCGGCATGACGCTGCTGCAGGACTATCCGGTGGAGCACACCGCGGCCGGCGACTGGCGGGTGCTGCTGGGCGATCTCTACGCCACCTCGCCCTTGGCGCTCGCGTTCCGGCTGCACGTGGAAGACGTATCGCAGCTGGGGCCGGTCCAACTGGCCGGCCTCAGGATCCGCTACGACCGGGTGACGGAACAGGGAATCGAGCAGGCCACGCTGACCTTTCCCGTCGCCGCAAACCTGGATGGCGAGGATCACCTGGAGCCCACGGTGGAGCATACCTTCCTGCGCTTCGAGGTGGCCCGTGCCCGCGCCGAGGCGGTGGCCCATGCCGATCGCGGTGACGCCGATGGCGCGGTACGCTGCCTGCGGGAGATGGCGACCCGTATCGCCCAAGCCGCGCCTGGTGACGCCGCGCTGCAGGAGATGCGCGAGGACCTGGAAACCGAAGCGCTCCGCCAGGAACAGGAGGGCTGGTCCGCCTCGGACCGGAAGTACCACCTGGCCATGAGCGTCGCCGAGTCCAGGGTGGCGGAGGGCTACCGGAGGAAGATCCGGCGAGGGCGGTAGGACGGTGACAGCTCGCGATGCTCAATGTCCCCGTTCCCCCTTCCCGCCAGGGAAGGGGGACAGGGGGTTAGGTAGCGGGCCTCCGCGCGCGGCCTATGGGGATTGCTTCGCCCGCTAGCGCGGTCTCGCAATGACAGCAATGTTCCCTGCCGTCCTGCGACCGAGCGGCCTCCAAGAGAGAGCCGCGAGGAAGTCCTTTAGGGCCGTCCTGCCGTCCTGCCGTCCTGCGACCGAGCGGCCTCCAATAGAGAGCCGCGAGGAAGTCCTTTAGGGCCGCCCTGCCGCCCTGCCGTCCTGCGACCGAGCGGCCTCCAATAGAGAGCCGCGAGGAAGTCCTTTAGGGCCGTCCTGCCGTCCTGCCGTCCTGCCGTCCTGCCGTCCTGCCGCCCTGCCGTCCTCCTTGACTCCCCCTTGACCCTCCCATCCCTCCTTGGACCATCGCCACCAGCATCCAGGGCCGGTCCGCCCTGGGTCTGCGGCTGGCCTTCTGAACCCGAGGAGGACACCATGCGCTCTCCCGTCTTCCTGCTCGCCCTCGGCTGCTGCCTGGGCATCGCCCATGCCGGCGCCGCCCAGCAGTACGGCGATCACATCCGCGTGCGCCAGGCGAACCGCTCACTCAGGCCAATCGAGGGAGTCTTCATCCGCCGCGACTCCGCGGGCATCCAGCTCACCGCCGCCGGCCCCGACGACGGGCCCGTGGCGATCCCCTCCGGTGCCATCGCCGGCGTGGACCTGCGCCGGCAGGTGGGACGCCAAACGGCTATCGGCTTTCTCGTCGGCACCGGCGTGGGACTGCTCACCGGCCTCACGGTGGTTGCGGCCGATCGCGACTACTTCTACTTCGCGTCCGATCGTGTGGTGGCAGGCTCGACCCTGGCCGGTGCGATTCTCGGCGGGCTGATCGGCACCGCCATTCCACGCTATGCCTGGGTCCCGGCCGACGCCGCACCACGCACCAGCATGCTTATCGCGCCCGGCGCCGGCGGGGTGCAGGTGGGGGTGAGGACGAGGTTTTGAGGGGCTACAGGTGGCAGTGGAGAGGGGTCAGGGGGTAATGCTCCTGGCGCAGCCCAGGGAGATTGCTTCGGCCGCCTACGCGGCCTCGCAATGACCGGCGCGCGGTTTCGTGACCTCCCGGCCCCTGGCCGGGTCTTCAGGGGTACAGGAAACCGCCCCACGGGCCACCTTTTCTCCTTTCTCCTTTCTCTTTTCTCTTCATCCCTATGCGCCACCTCGCCCTCCTCGCCCTGCTCTCCCTCGCCGCTTGCTCCGGCGGCAAACCGGCGCCGCTGAGTCCGGATGTGGTGGCAATGGGGCCCGGCACCTATGCCTATCTCGCCACCTCGGAGGCCGGCGCCCCGCTGGTGGTGGGTACCCTGACCCTCGATCCCACCCTCGGGCCCGGTAACGAGATCAACGGGTCCTGGGATTTCCATTGGTACCCGGCCGCCGACACTATGGCCGAGGTTGGTCCCCAGATCGGCACCGGCTTCTTCAGGGGCATGCCGCATGGCGATAGCGTTACTATCGAGCTAAATCCCCAGAACGCCGATAACAATGCGGGCCTGATCGGCGAATGGGACGGCAGCAAGCTGGTTGGAACCTGGGACTGGGTCACCATCACCGGGGTAAGGACGACGGGGAGGTTCGTGCTTTCGAAGAATGGGTAGGAGATTGCTTCCCCGCTGTGCGGGCTCGCAATGACGGCGACTGCAAATGCACTGTCACGCTGAGCGCAGCGAAGCGGCCGGAACCCTTCGATCGGCTTCGGCCCCTTCGCTATCGCTCAGGGTGACAGCGCGCGATGCTCAATGTCCCCGTTCCCCCTTCCCAACAGGGAAGGGGGACAGGGGGTTAGGTGCTTCGTCCGCTGGCGCGGGCTCGCAATGACAGCGGATCTCAAGGGACCGTTCCCCCTTCCCAGCAGGGAAGGGGGACAGGGGGTTAGGTCGCGCCGGAATCAATCGATCGGCTTCGGCCCCTTCGCTATCGCTCAGGGTGACAGCGCGCGATGCTCAATGTCCCCGTTCCCCCTTCCCAACAGGGAAGGGGGACAGGGGGTTAGGTGCTTCGTCCGCTGGCGCGGGCTCGCAATGACAGCGGATCTCAAGGGACCGTTCCCCCTTCCCGCCAGGGAAGGGGGACAGGGGGTTAGGTCGCCCCGGAACCCTTCGATCGGCTTCGGCCCCTTCGCTATCGCTCAGGGTGACAGCGCGCGCCCGTCCCGCCTTTCCACTCTCTGTGGCGTTTTTCCGCTCCCTGGATCAGCGCACGCTGACCCCAGATTTGGGTATGTCCCGCGGCCTTGAGCCCGCGCTCAGAACCAACGACCTGTTGTTGGTTCCCTTTGTGGGAACATCAACTTTGTAAACACAAGAGATTAAACAGCTTCGGCGATATTGACTTTCTCGCTTTGGGTTCCCATATTGGGAACAGCCACCATGCATGTAATCACAGAGCGACGGCTCAGAGATTTTTGGAAAGAGCATCCCGGCGCGAAGGAAACATTAAAGGTGTGGTTTCGGCTGATGAAGACGAGCCGGCTATCCTCACCTCACGATGTCAGGAAGGTGTTTGGGCAGACCGACTTCCTGGGCGACGGACTGGCGGTGTTCAACCTGGGTGGCAAGAAGTACAGAATAGTGGCTCGCATTCTGTATTCTGTTGGACGAGTGCTGATCCTGGGCGTATTCGACCACAAGGGGTACGACGCCTGGACAGTGAAACGACGACAGCGTTAGGGCGAGGTACACCATGTCAACAGCGATGCTCGATTTTTCCCACCCCCACGTTCTCCGCGATGAGCGCGAGTACGAGGCCGCCGTGGCGGAACTCGATGCCCTGGCCTATGCCAATCCCGACGAGCGCACTGAGGCGTACGATCGCATGGTGTTTCTCTCAGTCCTGATTGAGGCGTATGAGTCTGAACATGATCCGATCGACACCAGCGGTGTTACACCGCAGCAGGTGGTTGCACTCGCGCTGGAACAGAAAGGGTTCACCCGAACGGCGCTGCACGAACCTATGGGTGGGAAGAGCCGCGTATCTGAATTCTTCCATGGAAAGCGCAGTCTATCCTTGACCCAGGCCAGGAGACTCCGCGACCTGCTCAGCATCCCCCTCGAGTCGCTGGTTCCCTAGGCCCACAGGTATTCGCCTCCGGTCACGCTGAGCGGCGCCTACCCTGGCTGTCATTGCGAGGGCGCGGAGCGCCCGAAGCAATCTCCTGAGGAATGATCCGATGTCCGGCCCCGTCCACCTGTCCGGATCGGATTGTGCCTGCGGGGATTGCTTCGCCTGCTGACGCAGGCTCGCAATGACACTGCGGCGGAATCATTCGATCGGCTTCGGCCCCTTCGCTATCGCTCAGGGTGACAGCGCGCGATGCTCAATGTCCCCGTTCCCCCTTCCCAACAGGGAAGGGGGACAGGGGGTTAGGTGCTTCGTCCGCTGGCGCGGGCTCGCAATGACAGCGGATCTCAAGGGACCGTTCCCCCTTCCCAGCAGGGAAGGGGGACAGGGGGCTAGGTAGCGCCGGAATCATTCGATCGGCTTCGGCCCCTTCGCTATCGCTCAGGGTGACAGCGCGCGATGCTCAATGTCCCCGTTCCCCCTTCCCAACAGGGAAGGGGGACAGGGGGTTAGGTGCTTCGTCCGCTGGCGCGGGCTCGCAATGACAGCGGATCTCAAGGGACCGTTCCCCCTTCCCAGCAGGGAAGGGGGACAGGGGGTTAGGTAGCGCCGGAATCAATCGATCGGCTTCGGCCCCTTCGCTATCGCTCAGGGTGACAGCGCGCGATGCTCAATGTCCCCGTTCCCCCTTCCCAACAGGGAATGGGGACAGGGGGTTAGGTGCTTCGTCCGCTGGCGCGGGCTCGCAATGACAGCGGATCTCAAGGGACCGTTCCCCCTTCCCGGCAGGGAAGGGGGACAGGGGGTTAGGTCGGCCGGAATCATTCGATCGGCTTCGGCCCTTTCGGCCGCTGCGCGGCCTCAGGGTGACAGCATGTGATAATCCGTCCCACCCGTTCCCCCTCTCCACATCGTGGAGAGGGGGACAGGGGGTGAGGCGGCTGGCGCGGGCTCGCGATGACAGCGGATCTCAAGGGACCGTTCCCCCTTCCCAGCAGGGAAGGGGGACAGGGGGTTAGGTCGGCCGGCATCAATCGATCGGCTTCGGCCCCTTCGCTATCGCTCAGGGTGACCGCATGCGATAGCCGTTTCCGCCGGTTCCCCCTCTCCACGAAGTGGAGAGCCAGGGGGTGAGGCTCCTGGCGCAGCCCAGGGAGATTGCTTCGGCGGCTGCGCCGCCTCGCAATGACAGCAATGTTCGGCCCGCCTTCCCGCCTTCCCGCCTTCCCGCCTTCCTCCCTTGCCGCCCTGCCGTCCTGCCCCCATTCTGGTAGCATTCTCCTATGAGCGACCTCCCCCCAGCGCTCGATCAGGCCCTGGCCGGCCGCTATCGCATCGTGCGCGAGCTGGGCCGCGGCGGGATGGCCACGGTCTACCTGGCCGAGGACCTGCGACACCAGCGCCTGGTCGCCCTCAAGGTGCTGAAGCCGGAGCTGGCCCACGCCCTGGGTCCCGACCGCTTCCTCCGCGAAATCCGCCTCACCGCCCAACTGGATCACCCGCATATCCTCCCGCTGCTGGACAGCGGTAGCCTCACCCCCGTTCCCCCTCTCCACGATGTGGAGAGGGGGCAAGGGGGCGAGGTCCTGTTCTACGTCATGCCCTACGTCGAGGGCGAATCCCTGCGCGACCGGCTGGAGCGGGAACGCCAGCTGCCGCTGGAAGACGCGCTTCAGATCGCCCGCGAGGTGGCGGACGCGCTGGGCTATGCCCACAGCCGCGGGATCGTTCACCGCGACATCAAGCCGGAGAACATCCTGCTGGCCGGCGGCCACGCGCGGGTGGCCGATTTCGGCATCGCGCGGGCGGTGACGTCGGCCGGGGGAGAGGCCCTGACCGAGACCGGAATCGCCATCGGGACCCCCTCCTACATGAGCCCCGAGCAGTCGGCCGGCGACAGCGCCCTGGACGGCCGGTCCGACATCTACGCCCTGGGGTGCGTGCTGTACGAGATGCTGGCGGGCCGGCCGCCCTTCACCGGAGTCACGGCCCAGGAGATCCTGGCGCGCCACGCGATGGACACGCCGCCCAGTCTGACGGCTGCGCGCCCCGCCCTCTCCCGCGCGCTCGAGCTGGCCATCGCCCGTGCGATGGCCAAGGTCCCGGCCGATCGCTACGCCACCGCCCAGCAGTTCGCCGGCGCCTTGCGCCAGGCGGAACGGGCGTCGGGAGAGCAGGGGACGGCCACCGCACCGGTCCGGCCGGTCTCGCGGCCCCGGCCGTGGTGGCCCTGGGCCGCTGCCCTGCTGCTGGTCTCGCTGGTGGCCACCGGCCTGCTCCTCCGCCGGGGCTCGAACTCCGCCGGGCAGCCGGCCGCCCCGGCCTATGCCCGGACCGCGATCGCGGTGCTTCCCTTCGTGAACCTGACCGGGCCCGGTCCCTACGGCTATTTCGCCGGTGGGCTGCACGACGAGCTGCTGACGGAGCTCTCCCGGGTGACGGCGCTCAAGGTGATCGGCCGCGCCTCGGTGGCGGAATACGCCGACAGCAGCATTTCGCTCCAGCGGATCGCGCGCGAGCTGGGCGTGGGGAGCGTGGTGGAGGGCAGCGTGCAGGCAGTGGGCGACCGGCTCCGGGTCAACGTGCAGCTCGTTGACGTGGCGACCAATGCCAACCTCTGGGCCGAGCGCTACGACCGGACGCTGGACGACGCCTTTGCCATCCAGAGCGAGGTGGCGCAGCGGATCGTGGCGGCGGTGGGCGCCACCCTGAGCGCGGCAGAACAGGAGGGCCTCACCCGCGCGCCCACCGGCGACCCGGAGGCGTACCGGCTCTATCTCCAGGGGCGGCAGTATCTGCTGCGGCCCACCCGCAGCCGCCAGGACTATGAGATGGCGGTGCAGTTCCTGACCCGGGCGACGGAGCAGGATTCCACCTTTGCGCTGGCCTATGCGGATCTGGCCGAGGCGCAGGGGCTCACCTACCTGCTGCGCTACGATCCCTCGCCGGCTCGGCTGGCGCTGGCGCGCGAGGCGGCGCACACGGCCGTCCGCCTGGCGCCCGACCTGCCGCAGGCGCAGGCCGCGATGATCTATGACTATGGGCTGGGCCGGCAGGACTGGCAGAGAGCCCTGAGCACGCTCACCGGGGCCCTCAAGGGTATTCCCAACGACGCGCGGCTCTGGGAACGGATGGGGTTCATGCAACGCCGGCTGAAGCACTGGCCCGAAGCGATCGCCGCCTTCCGGCGGGCCACCGATCTCGATCCGCGGGATCCGGATCTGTTCCAGCATCTGGCGGTCACCTACGACCTGATGCACCGCTACGCCGATGCCGCACAATCGTTTGACCGGGTGCTGGCGCTGTCACCCGGCCTGCCAAACGCTGTGGTCCTGAAGGGGTGGACTTACATCCGCTGGCAGGGAACGCTGGACACGTTGCGGGCCGGCCTGGACCGCCTGGCACCGGACGCTCCGGGGTCGTTCGGCGGCGTCACCGGCCAGCGGGTCCTGCTGCAGTTCTGGGAGCGGGACCCGGAGGGGATGCTGCGCACGCTGCGTGGCGACCCCGCAGCCGCCTTCGACGGTGAAGACTCCTATACCCCGGCCGCCCTCTATGCCGGGTGGGCCCATCGCTTCCGGGGCAATGAGGCCGCGGCGGCCGCCGCGTTCGACTCCGCGCTCACGCTGCTGGATTCGGTGCTGGTGCGGCTGCCCAACGACTGGCGGGTGCACGTGTCGCGCGGCCTCACGCTGGCGGCGCTGGGCCGCCGGGAGGCCGCGTTGCAGGAGGCCCGCTGGATCCAGGGGCCGGCATCCGGGCCCGGCGGGCAGCGGGAGGATCCCGATCCCATGGTGCAGCATGCCCAGATCCTGGCCCAACTGGGCGACGCGAAGGGGGCCGTGGCGGAACTCCCGTTGCCGCTGAGAAGGCCGTCGTGGGTCTCGATCGAGACGCTGCGGCTGGACCCGCTGTGGGATCCGATCCGGGAGGACTCCGCGTTCCAGGCACTGTTGCGGCGGTAATAGAGGTAGGGCGCAGGAAGAGAGGCAAATGCCCTGTCACGCTCAGGGTGACAGCGCGCGATGCTCAATGTCCCCGTTCCCCCTTCCCAACAGGGAAGGGGGACAGGGGGTTAGGTGCTTCGCCGCTGCGCGGGCTCGCAATGACCGCGGATCTCAATGTCCCCGTTCCCCCTTCCCAGCAGGGAAGGGGGACAGGGGGTTAGGTAGCGCCGGAACCCTTCGATCGGCTTCGGCCCCTTCGCTATCGCTCAGGGTGACAATCGGATCATGGCCCGAGGCCCAGCCTCTTATCGAACCTGAACTCCCGCGCTCCCGCCTCCCGCACGCACGCGAAAGCGGGATGCGCCGGGTTGAGCAGGAAGTTCCGCTCCTCCGGCACGATGGCCGACGGCACCGCCAGCACCAGCGACTCGGCACGCTCCATCCAGTCGTCGCCCATCTTCTGACACGTCGCCGGCGCGGGATACGCATCCCACCCCCGCGGCAACCTCGACCCCCTCGACCCTCTCGACCCAACGACCAGCTCCTTGAGCTCCCCGACCTCCGGCACCTCCACCGTCAGCAGGAGCAGTCCCCGGCGCAGGTCCCCCCGCTCCACCTGCGCCAGCAGCTCCAGAATCGCCAGCGCACGCGAGGCGGAGGTGTACACCACCGCGCGACCCGGCCGATTCCAGCGGCCACCGTAGCGGCGCGCGCCTTCGCCGTCCAGCGCGCGGAACCTCGCGTCGCAGATCCGATAGCAGCGCACGGCTCAGGCGTAGACGCCGTGTTCGATCCGGCCCAGCACCTGCTCCACCGCCAGGGTGCCGGCGTCGCTGTCCAGCAGCGACAGGGGCCGGGTGTCCCCCAACGCGGTGTTGGGTTTCCCCAGCCAGCGTTTGGCCGGCTCGGCGCCGCCCAGGACTTCGTCCGCCCGGGCCAGGATCCGGGCCAGCCGCGCCAGCCGGTCGGATTCCTCGGGCGAGAGGGTGCCGCCCCGGGCGCGCTTGCGCTGCAGGGTCCGGGGACTCCCGACCACCCGGTAGATGTCGGCCTGGGTGACCTGCTCCCCCACCATCTCGCGCAGCATGTACTCCAGCGCCTCCACTGGCAATCCTGCTCTCACCCGCTCGGCCAGGTCGAGCCCGGTGGCCGATTTCCGGTGGAAGACGCTGTAGCCGCCCAGTTTTTCGAGGACCGATGTGCCCATGTAAGCCTCCGCCAAATGGCGCTCTAAAGATACTCAAATGGCGGCAGGGCGGTAGGGGCGGAGTGGAGAGATGCGGCGGGAGGTGATCCCAAGAAAAGCTCGCTGCTTACGGTTTCGGCCCCTTCGGTCGCTGCGCTCCCTCAGGGTGACGGCGCTTGCTTCCCTCGCGTTCACTCGGACGACTGGCATCTTCGTGCCGCCTTGCCGCCTTGCCGCCTTGCCGCCTTGCCGCCTTCCCCTCACACCTCCCGAAACACCCACCCCAGCTCCACCTCGCACGGCATCTCGGCTCCCTCCGGCATCCAGCGAAGCCGCTCGCGCTCGATCACCGGGAAGGTCGCTTCGGGGGTCCAGATCTCCACCTGACGTTGATCGGGATCGACGATCCAGTAGAGTGGGACTCCCACCTCCTGAAACAGCCGGCGCTTGGTGAAGCGGTCGTAGCGGGAAGTCGAAGGACTGAGGACCTCCGCCACGAGCAGCAGTGTCTTCATCCGTTTCCAGTCCAATGAGCGCGCTTCGTCGGACCGGACCACATAAAGGTCGGGCTGCACCAGGATATCCGGCCCCCAGGAGATATCGCCTTTGGGGCCGAGCAGAACCCCGACGGGCTCACGGTCGAGATAATTCCCGAGCGCAAGAAACAGTCTGCCCTGTACGATTTCGTGCCAGGGCCGGGGCGACGGAGTCACCAGCAACTCCCCGTGGACGACTTCGTATTTGTTACCGTCCTCAGGCAGTGCCCTGACCATCTCTGCGGTATAGTATGCCGGCGATGCCATGCCCATATGATTGTTGCCTCGGCGAGCGGGGCGCAAGAGCGGAGCATGGCCCAATCTGTGGCCGCCCATCGCCGGATCTGGTATCAGAAAAACGCGAAACACTGCAGGTGGGTGCTTCAGATCTCTCCGAAACTGTATCACGCTGAGCGCAGCGAAGGGGCCGATACACCATTCGACCAGCTTCGGCGGCTTCGCTATCGCTCAGGGTGACAGCGCGCGATGCTCAATGTCCCGTTCCCCCTTCCCGCCAGGGAAGGGGGACAGGGGGTTAGGTGCTTCGCCCACTGGCGCGGGCTCGCAATGACAGCGGATCTCAAGGGACCGTTCCCCCTTCCCGGCAGGGAAGGGGGACAGGGGGTTAGGTCGGCCGGAATCCTTCGATCGGCTTCGGCCCCTTCGCTATCGCTCAGGGTGACAGCGCGCGATGCTCAACGTCCCCGTTCCCCCTTCCCGCCAGGGAAGGGGGACGGGGGTTAGGTCGCCCCGGAATCATTCGATCGGCTTCGGCCCCTTCGCTATCGCTCAGGGTGACAGCGCGCGATGCTCAATGTCCCCGTTCCCCCTTCCCAACAGGGAAGGGGGACAGGGGGTTAGGTAGAGCAGTGGAGAGGGGCACGGGGTGAGGTCCTACTCCACTCGCCTTACCCGCCACGTTGCCCTGCTCCCCCGACCCTCCTTTTCCAGCGCCCCCTGCTTGTGCCAGCGCTCCAGCAGCCGTTTGACCCGCGTTTCGGGGACCTCGGCAAAACGCTGAGCCAGGTCAGGCAGGGTGAACGCCTCCGGCATCTCGTGGAATACGACGCGGCGGATCTCTTCTTCCTGCCGCGGCAATCCCGGCTCCAGTTCCAACTGCCGCGCCATATCCAGCGCCAGTTGCGGCTCGGTCTGGGCCTGCGCCGAGGCGGCCGCCAGAAAGAAGCGCTGCGTCCAGAGATTGGCCAGTTTGCGGTTTCCGGCAAAGATCACCGGTAACGTGGGGTGCAGCGCACTCAGTTCGGCCAGGAACCGTTCCAGGAAGCTGGGCGGCCAGCGGCCTGCGACTCGCTTGGGATTCAGAAAGTCGCCGTATTCGGCCTCGATGACCAGCGCCGGATGCGGGCGGCCGGCGAGGTCGGAGAGCTGCTGGTGCAGCGCCTGCACGTTGCTCACTTCCGTCAGCAGGTGCTCGAAACTCTTGCGCTCGACCACCGCGGCGATGCGCCCGTCCCGCAGCAGCGCATAATCGCCCACCGCGAGCTTCCGGCGCTCGAGGATGGCGCCGGGAAAGCGCCAGGCGTAGCGCTCGCCGCTGTCCACCACCACGGTGATCTGATCGGGAGCCTCTCGCAGTTCCACCCGCCCGCCGGAGCGGTGCGCCCGGATGCCGGACTCGGTGCGGAAATAGATCTGCTCATAGTGCCCCCCGCCTGCCTTCCGCGCCTTCTGCACCGTGAGAAACTCACACCGTTTCCGGTTGGGTCGGTCCAGCACCAGCGCCAGCTTCCGGCCGATGCGGGAGACGCCCGCCACCGGTACCCGCTCGACCGGTTCCAGCGGCTCGGCGGGATCCAGCTCCTGTTCCCGCAGGCAGAAGATCTGCTGCCCCGGGCCCGGCCAGCGGGCCTGGGTGCGGAATGCCGCGATCAGCCGCCCGTCCTGCTCGATGGAAACCCGATAGGGAAACCGCCGGTTGCGGGTGCGCTCGACGATCCAGAGGGGCGGCATGGCGTAAAATATGGTGGTAAAGGCGGTATGGCGGGAGAAAACGGTAACCGGTAAGCTGCCCGGCCGCCGGGTGGGGCTCCTGCACTTCAGTGAAAAGCTGGCCGAGCCTCGGCTTGAGCCGAGGATGGTCTGGGCCCGCACCGCGTTCCCAGGGGGTGAGGTTGCGAAGTGGAGAGGGGACAGGGGTGAGGTTTCGGGTGCTCCGTGCGCACCCTGGGAGATTGCTTCGCCGCTGCGCGTCTCGCAATGCCAAGGCGGGGAGAGCGGATGGGGCGGGCTGTCACGCTGAGCGCAGCGAAGCGGTCGAAACCACTCGACCAGCTTCGGCCCCTTCGCTATCGCTCAGGGTGACAGCGCGCGACCCGACCGCCCGCTTGAACTAAAAGAAAACGAGGCACGCCCCATGGGACGTGCCTCGCTCTCCTGCCGGACTTTCTGGTGCGGGTTTAGTGAATCGTGATGCTCATTCCCAGCTGCCCCACGTTGGCGTCGCCGTTCGCGGTGTTCACCGCGAACCCGTTCCAGAAGGGCGTGAGACTGGCCGACCCCGAAATGGGAATGTCCCAGCCGAGGCCCAGCACGGCGCCGACGCCGGTCTCCGACGCGCTGCCGAAGCCGGACACCGAGGCGCGCATCTCGCCGATCCCGAGCCCGCCGGTGAGGAAGAAGCCGCTGGTGAGGCTGGGATAGAAGCGGAGGCGGGCATCCAGCGTCCCCACCGTGAGGGTGGCGCCGTTCTCCGACTTGGTCCACCCCGTGGTACCGATGCCGAGCAGGAATTTGGGGCTGATGGTGCCGCCGAGCGTCAGGCCGCCCGACAGGCCGCCGGTTCGACTGCCGCAATCCTGGCAACCCAGCGAGCCCCAGCCGAACCCGCCGCTGAACCACAACCCCCGGTGGCGGGGCAAGGGCTGGTCGGGCGCCTGGGCCGAGAGCGAGCCGGCGCCGGCGAACAGGCCCAGGCACAGCACCAGCATGAGCGAGGCGAATGAACGTCTCATGGGACCACTCCTTTGAAGGAAGAGACTGAAACGCTATCCGACAGGGCGGGGGAGCCCCGATCGATCTGGGAATGGGGAATGATTTCGGCATGGCCTGAGGAGCAGAATCCATGCCCTGTGCGGGGCGGTCCGGGCATGTGCCCGGATTACCGGGAACAGGAGGGCTCAAGTTGCCTGGTACCAGTGAAATACGGAGTCAAGGGGGAGCGCGGGGTCGGAATTCCGCAGCGCGGAGGGCACCGGCCGGAGGGTGCAGAGAACGCCGATTTTCGCGGCGGTACGGGGGCGGTACCGGGGTAAGGGGGGAGGCGTAAGTGGGCGTCGCGGAGGTCGGTAAGGCGCGAGGCGTGATTGCGGGTTCGAACCCGTGCTTCGCTTCAGTGGGGACAGGGAGGAGAGGATCTGGACCTGGACACCTTGCGCAACCTGAGGAAATTGCTTCGCCCGCTGGCGCCAGCTCGCAATGGCCGCGGCTGCCAATGCACTGTCACGCTGAGCGCAGCGAAGCGGCCGGAATCATTCGATTGGCTTCGGCCCCCTCGCTATCGCTCAGGGTGACAGCGCGCGATGCTCAATGTCCCCGTTCCCCCTTCCCGCCAGGGAAGGGGGACGGGGGTTAGGTCGCCCCGGAATCCTTCGATCGGCTTCGGCCCCCTCGCTATCGCTCAGGGTGACAGCGCGCGATGCTCAATGTCCCCGTTCCCCCTTCCCGCCAGGGAAGGGGGACAGGGGGTTAGGTCGCGCCGGAATCCTTCGATCGGCTTCGGCCCCTTCGCTATCGCTCAGGGTGACAGCGCGCGATGCTCAATGTCCCCGTTCCCCCTTCCCGCCAGGGAAGGGGGACAGGGGGTTAGGTCGCGCCGGAATCATTCGATCGGCTTCGGCCCCTTCGCTATCGCTCAGGGTGACCGCACGCGATATCCCTTTCCGCCGTTCCCCCTCTCCACGCAGTGGAGAGGGGGCCAGGGGGTGAGGCTCAGAGGGGGCCGCCCTGCCGCCCTCTCTGCCCACTCCAGTATCTTCATGAATGCCCCAACCCAAACGCCGGATCTCCGCCGCCAGCGCGTGGCGCGAAGCCCGGGCCCTGATCTGGACCTACCGCGGCCGGCTCTCGCTTGGCCTGGCACTCATGCTGGTGAACCGGCTCGCCGGCTTCGTGCTGCCCGGCAGCTCCAAATTCCTGATCGACCGCGTCCTCGGCAAAGGCGACACCCACCTGCTGGTGCCGCTGGCGCTCGCCGCCGGCGCCGCCACGCTGGTCCAGGCCGGCACCGGCTACGCCCTGGCGCTGGTGATGAGCGTCGCGGCCCAGCGCGCCATCACCGAAATGCGAAAGGACGTGCAGGAGCATGTCCTCCGCCTCCCCATAAGCTATTTCGACTCCACCAAGAGCGGGATCCTCATCTCCCGCATCATGACGGATGCCGAAGGTGTGCGGAACCTGGTGGGCACCGGACTGGTGCAGCTGGTGGGCGGAATCTTCACCGCCTCGCTGGCGCTGGGCGTGCTCTTCTGGCTCAATTGGCGGCTCACCAGCATGACGCTGGCCGTGATCGCCGCCTTCGGGGTCGTCATGTTCGTCGGGTTTCGCCGGCTGCGGCCCATCTTCCGCGAGCGAGGCGAGATCAACGCCGACGTCACCGGCCGCCTGGCCGAAACCGTGGGCGGTATCCGGCTGGTGAAGACCTATACCGCCGAGCGGCGGGAGAAGCTGGTCTTCGCGCGGGGCGTGCACCGGCTCTTCCGCAACATCGCGAAGAGCATCGTGGGGGTGAATGCGGTCTCCAGCTTCACCACCCTGCTGGTGGGAATCGTGGGGGTGATGCTGATCCTGGTGGGCGGCCGCGCCATTCTCGATCACACGATGTCGCTGGGCGACTTCGTGATGTACGTCTTCTTCATCGGGCTGGTGGCGGCGCCGTTGATCGGCGTCGCGTCCATCGGCACCCAGATCAGCGAAGCCTTCGCCGGCCTGGACCGGATCCGGGAGATCCGCGAGCTCACCACCGAGGACGAGCACGACCGCGACCGCCGGCCCGTGCCCGAGCTGGAAGGGCAGGTGATGTTTCAGGACGTGTCGTTCGAGTACGAGAAGGGCGTGCCCGTCCTGCGGGAGGTGACCTTCACCGCGCCGGCCGGGACCACCACGGCGCTGGTGGGCCCCAGCGGCTCGGGCAAGAGCACCATGATCTCGCTCATCATGGCCTTCAACCGGCCCACCACGGGCCGGGTGCTGGTGGACGGGATCGACCTGGGCGACTTGCGCCTGCGCGACTACCGTACCAACCTGGGCGTGGTGCTCCAGGACAATTTCCTCTTCGACGGCACCATCGCGGAGAATATTGCCTACTCCGCGCCGGGTGCCGGCCGCGCGGAAATTGAAGCGGCCGGCCACGTGGCCCACTGCGACGAGTTCGTCTCCCGCATGGAAAAGGGCTACGATACCGTGGTGGGCGAGCGGGGGGTGAAGCTCTCCGGCGGCCAGCGCCAGCGGGTGGCCATCGCCCGGGCCATCCTGGCCGATCCGAAGATCCTGATCCTGGACGAGGCGACCAGCTCGCTCGACTCCGAGAGCGAGGCCCTGATCCGCGACGGCTTGCGGCACCTGCGGCAGGGGCGCACCACCTTCGTCATCGCCCACCGGCTGAGCACCATCGCCAGCGCCGACCAGATCCTGGTGCTCGACGACGGCCGGGTGGTGGAGCGGGGAACCCAGGACGAGCTCCTGGCCCTGAACGGGCGCTACCGCCGGCTGTACGAGAAGCAGTACGGGGTGGAGATGGACCGGTTCGTCAATCCCGGGGAGGAGCTGCCGGACGGTGCCGTCGTAGGCAAGCCTTAGCTCAACGCACTGGCACAGCTTGCCTGCGGCGCTACCGCGAAGACGCGAAGACGCGAAGGTACGCGAAGAAGACCTTTTTGGGGTACAGCAGTCCAGATCACGAGCGGGCAAGGCGGCTCGAGTCGCCATTCACAGACAACCACGTTCGCGCTCCTTCGCGCTCTTCGCGCCTTCGCGGTTAACGTAGTTAGCCAAGCGTGCCCCGACGGTTTGCCTGCGGCGCTAACCGCGAAGACGCGGAGGCGCGAAGAACTACGCGAAGAGAGATTTTGGGGGTGCAGCAATCCTGCGCTTGAGCCGGTGAGAAGACTCGAGTTGTCACCCATTAACAATCACTTTGCGATCCTTCGCGTCTTCGCGTCTTCGCGGTTACGCAGTTAGCCTCGAGTGGAGCAGGGAGCCATGGCGAAGCCGCAGGCTCAATTCCAGGACCTCACCGCCGCCGGGATTCATTATGTCACCGACGGCGAGCGCGGCATTGCCCGCAGGAGAGTAGGCACCGGCTTCGCCTACTACGCGCCCGACGGCACCCGCATCACCGGCGCCGCGGAGCGCAACCGGCTCGCCTCGCTCGCCATCCCGCCGGCCTGGACCGACGTGTGGATCTGTCCCGACCCCGACGGCCACATTCAGGCCACCGCCCGCGACGCCAAGGGCCGCAAGCAGTACCGCTACCACCCCCGCTTCCGCGACCTGCGCGACCAGTCCAAGTTCGGCCGCATGCTCACCTTCAGCCAGGCGCTGCCCCGGCTACGGGAGAAGGTCGAGCGCGACCTCGCCCTGCCCGGGCTCCCGCGCCGCAAGCTCCTCGCCACGGTCGTACGCCTGCTGGACCGCACGCTCATCCGGGTGGGCAACGACGAATACACCAAGGCCAACAAGAGCTACGGCCTCACCACGCTGCGCCGCCACCACGTGGAGGTGAAGGGGCACAGCATCCGGTTCGAATTCAAGGGCAAGAGCGGCATCCAGCACTCGGTGGCGCTCACCGACCGGCGGCTGGCGCGGATCGTCCAGCAGCTCCAGGATCTCCCCGGCCAGCAGCTCTTCAAGTATGTGGATGAAGACGGCAAGCGGCAGGCGATCGGCTCGGACGATGTGAACGAGTACCTGCGCCACATCACCGGCCGCGAGGTAACGGCCAAGGATTTCCGCACCTGGAGCGGCACCATGCTGGCCGCCGGCGCGTTACGGGAGCTGGGGCCCGCCGAGTCGGAGCGGCAGGCCCGGCGGAACATCAACCTGGCCCTCGACCGGGTGGCCCACCGGCTGCGGAACACCCGTGCCGTCTGCCGGAAGTACTACGTCCATCCTGCCGTCCTCGAGGCCTATTTTGCCGGCCGCACCATCCCGCCGCCCCGGAAGGGCAAGCGGGCGCAGCATCCCAGCGCCGCCCTCCGGCGGGAAGAGGTGACGGTGCTGCAGTTCATCCAGGCGGAGCTTATTCCGGTTCCCCCTTCCCGATAGGGAAGGGGGACAGGGGGTTGGGTCAGACGGCGCGCGTGGGGACGACCGTAGTCCGGGATTCCGGTTCCCCCTTCCCGATAGGGAAGGGGGACAGGGGGTTGGGTCAGACGGCGCGCGCGGGTGCGACAGAAGTCCGGGATTCCGGTTCCTCTTCCCAACAGGGAAGGGGGACAGGGGGTTGGGTCAGACGGCGCGCGCGGGGACGACCGTAGTCCGGGATTCCGGTTCCCCCTTCCCGATAGGGAAGGGGGACAGGGGGTCAGGTGAGGCGGCGCGCGCGGGGACGACAGAAGTCCGGGATTCCGGTTCCCCCTTCCCAATAGGGAAGGGGGACAGGGGGTCAGGTGAGGCGGCGCGCTGGGACGACGGTAGTCCGGGATTCCGGTTCCCCCTTCCCAACAGGGAAGGGAGACAGGGGGTCAGGTCAGACGGCGCGCGTGGGTGCGACAGAAGTCCGGGATTCCGGTTCCCCCTTCCCAACAGGGAAGGGGGACAGGGGGTCAGGTGAGGCGGCGCGCTCGGGACGACGGTAGTCCGGGATTCCGGTTCCCCCTTCCCAACAGGGAAGGGGGACAGGGGGTCAGGTGAGACGTCGCGCGCGGGTACGACGGTAGTCCGGGACTCCGGTTCCCCCTTCCCGATAGGGAAGGGGGACAGGGGGTTGGGTCAGACGGCGCGCTCGGGGACGACGGTAGTCCGGGACTCCGGTTCCCCCTTCCCGATAGGGAAGGGGGACAGGGGGTTGGGTCAGACGGCGCGCTCGAGACGACGGTAGTCCGGGATTCCGGTTCCCCCTTCCCGATAGGGAAGGGGGACAGGGGGTTGGGTCAGACGGCGCGCTCGAGACGACGGTAGTCCGGGACTCCGGTTCCCCCTTCCCGATAGGGAAGGGGGACAGGGGGTTGGGTCAGACGGCGCGCTCGAGACGACGGTAGCCCGGGATTCCGGTTCCCCCTTCCCAACAGGGAAGGGGGACAGGGGGTTAGGTCAGAAGGGGACAGGGGGTTAGGTCAGAAGGGGACAGGGGGTTAGGTCAGAAGGGGACAGGGGGTTAGGTCAGAAGGGGGACATGGGGTTAGGTCAGAGGGGGAACAGGGGGCTAAGGTGAGGGAAGGGCGACAGGGGTCAGGTCGGTTTCCCCGCCAGCGATCGCAGGTCCAGCCCGCTCGCCTTGGAGCGGATCTCCTGCTCCACCCTGGGATAGATGGTATTCGCCTCGTCCTTGAACCGCTGGAACAGACCCCGGAGATCGTCGGCGCTGAGGCGGCGGCCCTGAGCGTAGTACTGCTTCGCCACGTGGCCCAGCGCGTAGGTGGCCGCGAAGGTCACGGTGGCGCCGGCGGCGATCCGGCCGGCTCCGCCGAACACTCCGCCCAGGAGCCCGCCGGCCAGCCCGCCCACCAGCTTCAGCACCACGCCCTCCATCGCCTGCGCCGCGGTGCCCAGACCCATGGTGACCGCCAGGTCCTTGATCTGATCGCCGTCCAGCTGCTGGCCGTAGTGCTTGCCGATCTGATAGACCAGCCGGAGCTGGAGCGGCAGTACCGCGATATTCGCCAGCCGATCCGGCAGGATCTCCACCGCGCCGGTGAGGATGGCCTGCTGGAGGATGAGCTGGTCCAGCGCGGCTTCACCCTCCGCCGCGGGGCCGCTGCCGGCCTGGTGGACCTCCAACGATGCCGTGGCCAGCGAGTCGGCCGTCGCGCTCATGGCGGCGACCTCCTCCGGGCTGAGCCCCAGCGCCTGGCGCAGCTCCTCCAGGAACTGCTGCTCCGCCGGGTTGGCAGCCCCGTCGGCGTGGCAGACCGCCAGCGCCGTCTCATAGGCCAGCTTCTTCTCGGCGGGGTCGGTGATCCGCTCGGCCAGGTCGGCCACCCGCAGGTGGCGGGAGGCGACCTGTTCGGCCAGGCGCGAGATGTCGGGTGAGCCGAGGCGGGTGACGAAAGCCTGGATCGCGTCCTCTTCGGCGGGCACGGTCTGGCCGTCGGCCCGGGCGGCCATCATGGCGAGCGCAACGAGCGCACTGGTAGAGGCGGGCATGAAGGGAATAGTAAGGGGGTGGAGAGGGGGGAGTCAGTGGACCTGCCCCCCCCGTCTCACGCCTCACGTCTTACGTCTCACCTCTTACACCTTGAGCGCGGGGCGCTGCTTCTCCAGCAGCCGGCCCAGCGACGAGGCCTCGAGCACCAGCAGATCGAGGATGTCGTCCAGGCTCAGGATCCCCACCACCCGGCCTTCTTCGCCGGTCACGATCACGCGGCGGACCGCTCCGGCCGCCATGCGGCTGATCGCCTCCACCAGCGGCGTGTGTTCCTCCAGCGACTGCACCGGGGTGCTCATGATCTTCGAGATCGCCGTCTCGTCGGGATCGAGCCCGCGGGCAAGACAGCGCACCGCCACGTCGCGATCGGTGAGGATCCCGAAGGGGCGGCCCTGAAATTCGGGGTGCAGTACAACGACGGTGCCGACTTCATTCTCCGCCATGCGCCGGGCGGCGGTCCGGACCGACTCTCCCGGCATGGCGGTCACGATGATGCGGCTGCAGATGCTTCCAGCGGACATGGGACACCTCCTGGGCAGGCACCCCGCCGGTGTGGCGGAATGCCTATGCATCGTACCGCCCGGGGCCTGAAGAGAGGCTTAAGAAGGTGGGAAGGCGGCAAGGCGGCCCTAAAGGACTTCCTCGCTCACCGCCGGAAACGCCACGAAGAACGTGCATCCCTGGCCCGGCTCCGATTCCACCCAGATCCTCCCGCCGTGCCGGTCCACGATCTTGCGGCACACCGCCAGCCCGATCCCGGTGCCGGCGTATTCGCTGCGGGAATGGAGCCGCTGGAACATGCCGAAGATCTTCTCCCGGTGCTCGGCCGCGATGCCGATGCCGTTGTCCGCCACGCTGACGACCGGTTCCTCCCCTTCCGCCGCCTCGATCCGCACCCGGGGCGGCGCCTCGCCCCGGAACTTGAGCGCATTGCCGATCAGGTTCTGGAAGAGCTGCACCATCTGGGTGCCGTCGGCCTTCACCATCGGCAGCTCGCCCACCGTGACCTCGGCGCCGGCGTCCTCGATGGCCCGCCGGAGATTCCCCATTGCCTCCTTGACCGCCAGGGAAAGCAGCAGCGGCGGGAACTGCCGCGGGGTCACCTCCACCCGGGAGAGCGCCAGCAGGTCGCCGATGAGGGCGTGCATGCGTTTCACACCGTCCACGGTGTAGCCGATGTACTCGTCGGCTCGCTCGTCCAGCTTGCCCCGATAGCGCCGCGCCAGCATCTCGGTATAGCTGGAGACCATCCGCAGCGGCTCCTGCAGGTCGTGCGAGGCGATATAGGCGAACTGCTCCAACTCGCGGTTGCTCCGCGCCAGCCGCTGGGCAAAATCGCTCAACTCCGCTTCGGCCTGCTTGCGGTCGGTAATATCCAGGCAGGAGCCGATGTAGCCGGCCAGCTCACCATCCGAAGAGCAGCGCGGTGTGCCGGTGTCGAGCATCCAGCGGTACTCCCGGTCGGCTCGTTGCAGCCGGAATTCCAGCGTGAACGGCCGCCCGGCGTGGATGGCTTCGCTCCGTTCGGCGGCGCAGCGGGCGCGGTCCTCGGGATGTACCCGCTCCAGCCAGCTGTTCCCTGCCTCGGCGGACGCCTCCCGCCCGGTGAACTCGAGCCAGCGGCGGTTGACGTAGGTGATCCGCCCGCCGCGGTTGGCCATCCAGATCAGCACCGGAGCCGAATCGGCCAGGGTGCGGAACCGGGCCTCGCTCTCCCGCAGTTCCTCTTCGGCGCGCTTCCGCTCGGTGATATCGCTGAGGCTGAGGCAGACGCCGATGACCTCGTCCTCGTCCATGACCGGGGCGTGAGTGGTCTCGAACCAGCGGGCCTCGGAGCCCGGGACTGCCAGCGTGTGCTCCCGTGTCAGGATTTTTCCCTGCAAGGCGAGGTCGAAAGCGTTCTGCCAATCCTTTCCCCGGAACGGGTCGATCTGATAGAAGTCGTCGCCTTCGTTCGGTCCGTGATCCACCATCCGGTTGAGCCACTCGACAGCCCGCCGGTTCAGGGTCTGGATGGTGCCCATCCGGTCCAGCAGCACGAACGCCTGGAGGCTGTGGTCGATAATGGCCCGCAGCCGCGCCTCCGAGCGGCGCAGCGCCGCCTGGGCCTCCTTCTTTTCCGCCCGCGAGCGCTCCCGCTCCAGTGCCCGGGCAATGGCGGGCCCGATGCGCGCCAGGTTGTTCTTGAGCAGGTAGTCGGTGGCGCCAGCCTTCATGCAGCGGACCGCGGTCTCCTCGTTGATAGAGCCGGTGAGGATAAGGAAGGGAACGCCGGGGGCCAGCTCGCGGGCCAGCTCCAGCGCGGCCATGCCGTCGAAGGCCGGCAGGGTGTAGTCGGAGAGAATCAGGTCGGGCCGGTGCTCCACCAGCTCCCGGGTGAAGCGCTCCCGGCTATCCACCCGGTGCAGCGCGAACGGCAGGCCGGTCTTGCGCAACTCGTACTCCACCAGCTCGGCGTCCATGGCCTCGTCTTCGAGAATCAGAATCTGGACCGGCGCAGCGGCAGGGGGGCTCAGGGTCGGGGCGGCCAGTGGAACACCTCCGGAGGGCGGATCAATGCAGGAGCGGAATCTCGGCACACAGAGGGCGCCGGGTCAATGAGAAATTTGCCTACAAGCATGCAGGACTTTGGGCGACGGCGCAGAATCGGGTCAAAAGTCATATTGCAGAGGTGAGCGGGCTCCTACTGTAGCGGGTTTGGGGAGCCCGTTTTCTCCGCAAAATATCAGATCTCACCCGTCCAGTTGCGTGGTGCCTGCGTCACATCACACTCCGGAGTGCCTTCTCATGACCTCTGTCGGTACCGAGAAGAACGGCCGCAAGACCAAGCGATCGAAGCGCTTTGACCCCGAGGAACACCAGATGCCGGATCCTGCACTGCTGCTGGAAGTTCTCACAGCGGTGGCCAAGGGGGATTTCTCGGTCCGCATGCCGCTGGACGAGATCGGCGTGGCGGGGAAGATCTGCGACGCGCTGAACGAGGTCATCGAGCTGAACCAGGAGACCAGCCGCGAGTTGCGCGAGTTGAGCCAGGCTGTCGGGAAAGAGGGAAAGATCACCCAGCGTGCCCATCTGCACGGGGCCGGCGGCGCTTGGGGCGACACCATTGACTCGGTCAACGCCCTGGTGGCCGACCTGGTGCAGCCCACCAGCGAGATCGCCCGGGTGATCGGGGCCGTGGCCAAGGGGGATCTCTCCCAGAGCATGGCCCTGGACATCGAAGGCCGGCCGCTGATGGGGGAGTTCCTCCGGATCGGCAAGACGGTAAATGCCATGGTGGACCAGCTCAGCTCCTTCGCCTCGGAGGTCACCCGCGTGGCCCGCGAGGTGGGCACCGAGGGGAAGCTGGGCGGGCAGGCGCGGGTGAAGGGCGTGGCGGGAACCTGGAAGGACCTGACGGACAATGTGAACTCGATGGCGGGCAACCTCACCGCCCAGGTACGGAACATCGCGCAGGTGACGACCGCGGTCGCCAACGGCGACCTCTCCAAGAAGATCACGGTGGACGTGAAGGGCGAAATCCTGGAGCTCAAGAACACCATCAACACCATGGTAGACCAGCTGAGCTCGTTCGCCTCGGAAGTGACGCGGGTGGCGCGCGAGGTGGGCACCGAAGGCAAGCTGGGCGGCCAGGCGCAGGTGAAGGGGGTGGCGGGCGTATGGAAGGATCTGACCGACAACGTGAACTCCATGGCGGGCAACCTGACGGCGCAGGTGCGCAACATCGCCGACGTCACGACGGCGGTCGCCAACGGCGACCTCTCCAAGAAGATCACCGTGGACGTGAAGGGCGAAATCCTGGAGCTCAAGAACACCATCAACACCATGGTGGACCAGCTGAGTTCCTTTGCCTCGGAAGTGACCCGGGTGGCCCGCGAGGTGGGCACCGAGGGCAAGCTGGGCGGGCAGGCGCAGGTGAAGGGGGTGGCGGGGACCTGGAAAGATCTCACCGACAACGTGAACTCCATGGCCGGCAATCTGACCGACCAGGTGCGGAATATCGCGCAGGTGACCACCGCCGTGGCCAACGGAGACCTCTCCAAGAAGATCACCGTGGACGTGAAGGGCGAGATCCTGGAGCTCAAGAACACCATCAACACCATGGTGGACCAGCTCAATTCGTTCGCCTCGGAGGTCACCCGCGTGGCCCGCGAGGTAGGCACCGAGGGCAAGCTGGGCGGCCAGGCCTACGTGCAGGGCGTGGGCGGCACCTGGAAGGACCTGACCGACAACGTGAACTCGATGGCGCGGAACCTGACGGCCCAGGTGCGCAACATCGCCGACGTGACCACCGCGGTGGCCCGGGGCGAGCTCAACAAGAAGATCACGGTGGACGTGCAGGGCGAGATCCTCGAGCTCAAGGACACCATCAACACCATGGTGGACCAGCTCAACTCCTTCGCCTCGGAGGTGACCCGGGTGGCCCGCGAGGTGGGCACCGAGGGCAAGCTGGGCGGCCAGGCCCAGGTGGAGGGTGTGGCCGGCGTCTGGAAGGACCTCACCGATAACGTCAACTCCATGGCGGGAAACCTCACCTCCCAGGTGCGGAACATCGCGCAGGTGACGACCGCCGTGGCCAACGGCGACCTCTCCAAGAAGATCACCGTGGACGTGAAGGGCGAGATCGCCGAGCTCAAGGACACCATCAATACCATGGTGGACCAGCTCAATTCCTTCGCCTCGGAGGTGACCCGGGTGGCCCGCGAGGTGGGCACCGAGGGCAAGCTGGGCGGCCAGGCCTACGTGAAAGGCGTGGGCGGCACCTGGAAAGATCTGACCGACAACGTGAACTCGATGGCCAGCAACCTGACCGCCCAGGTGCGCAACATCGCCGAGGTGACCACGGCGGTGGCCCGGGGCGAGTTGTCGAAGAAGATCACGGTGGACGTCAAGGGCGAAATCCTGGAGCTCAAGAACACCATCAATACCATGGTGGATCAGCTCAACTCCTTCGCCTCGGAGGTGACCCGGGTGGCCCGCGAGGTGGGCACCGAGGGCAAGCTGGGCGGCCAGGCGCAGGTGAAGGGCGTGGCCGGCGTCTGGAAGGACCTGACCGACAACGTGAACTCCATGGGGGGCAACCTCACCGCGCAGGTCCGCAACATCGCCCAGGTGACCACGGCGGTGGCCAACGGCGACCTTTCCAAGAAGATCACGGTGGACGTGAAGGGCGAGATCGCCGAGCTGAAGGAAACCATCAACACCATGGTGGACCAGCTCAACTCCTTCGCCTCGGAGGTGACCCGCGTGGCCCGCGAGGTGGGCACCGAGGGCAAGCTGGGCGGCCAGGCGCACGTGCAGGGGGTGGGCGGCACCTGGAAGGACCTGACCGACAACGTGAACTCGATGGCCCGGAACCTCACCACCCAGGTGCGCAACATTGCCGACGTGACCACCGCGGTAGCCCGGGGCGAGCTCAACAAGAAGATCTCGGTGGAGGTGCAGGGCGAGATCCTCGAGCTGAAGAACACCATCAACACCATGGTGGACCAGCTCAACTCCTTCGCGTCCGAAGTAACCCGGGTGGCCCGCGAGGTGGGTACCGAGGGCAAGCTGGGCGGGCAGGCGAACGTGCCCGGCGTGGCCGGCGTCTGGAAGGACCTGACCGACAACGTCAACTCCATGGCCTCCAACCTCACCACCCAGGTGCGCGGCATCGCCCGGGTGGTGACCTCGGTGGCCAACGGCGACCTCAAGCAGCACCTGGTGGTGGAGGTGAAAGGCGAAATCGCCACCCTGGCCGACACCATCAATGGCATGATCGGCACGCTGGCCACCTTCGCCGACCAGGTCACCAACGTCGCCCGCGAGGTGGGCGTGGAGGGCAAGCTGGGCGGCCAGGCCCGGGTGCCGGGGGCCGCCGGCATCTGGCGCGACCTGACGGCCAACGTGAACCAGCTGGCCGCCAATCTCACCACCCAGGTGCGCGCCATCGCGGAGGTGGCCACGGCGGTGACCAAGGGCGACCTCACCCGCAGCATCGCGGTGGAAGCGCAGGGGGAGGTGGCGGAGCTCAAGGACAACATCAACGAGATGATCCGCAACCTGCGCGACACCACCCGGAAGAACACCGAGCAGGACTGGCTCAAGACCAACCTGGCCAAGTTCAGCCGCATGCTTCAGGGCCAGCGCGACCTGGGCACCGTGAGCCAGCTCATCCTCTCGGATCTCGCGCCGCTGGTCTCCGCCCACCAGGGGCTGTTCTACGTGGTGGACCCCGGCAGCGAGCGGGCGCAGCTGCGGATGGTGGCGGGCTATGCCCGCTCCAACGACGGCGACGTGCCGCCCACCTTCGAATTCGGCCAGGGGCTGGTGGGGCAGTGCGCCGAAGAGAAACGCATGATCATGATCGATTCGCTGCCCCAGAGCTACGTCACCATCAATTCCGGCCTGGGCGAGGCGGCGCCGCGCAACCTGGCGGTGCTGCCGGTGCTGTTCGAAGGCAAGATCAAGGCGGTGCTGGAGCTGGCCACCTTCGACCACTTCGACGAGATCCGCACCACCTTCCTGGAGCAGCTGGCCGAGAGCCTGGGCATCGTGCTCAACACCATCGAAGCCAACATGCGGACGGAGGAGCTGCTGAAGCAGTCGCAGGCCCTCACCGAAAGCCTGCAGGCGCAGCAGGAAGCCCTGACCGAGACCAACAAGCGGCTGGAGCAGCAGACGCGCTCCCTGCAGAAGTCCGAGGAACTGCTCAAGAAGCAGCAGGACGAGCTGCAGAAGACCAACGCCGAGCTGGAGGAAAAGGCCCAGCTCCTCTCCAGCCAGAAGACGGAGGTGGAGGCCAAGAATCGCGAGGTGGAGCAGGCCAAGCAGGCGCTGGAAGAGAAGGCCGAGCAGCTGGCGCTCATCTCCAAGTACAAGTCGGAGTTCCTGGCCAACATGTCGCACGAGCTGCGGACGCCGCTCAACAGCCTGCTCATCCTCTCCCAGATCCTGAGCGAAAACCCCGAGGGCAACCTGACGGAAAAGCAGATCGGGTTCGCGCAGACCATCCACTCCTCCGGGTCCGACCTGCTGGACCTGATCAACGACATCCTGGACTTGTCGAAGATCGAATCGGGCACCATGCAGGTGGACGTGAGCGCCATCGCGTTCACCGACCTGCGGCGGTTCGTGGAGAACACCTTCCGCCAGGTGGCCGATCAGAAGTCGCTGCGGTTCGACGTGGAGCTCGACCCCTCCCTGCCGCGGGCCATGGAGTCCGACCTCAAGCGGCTGCAGCAGGTGATCAAGAACCTGCTGTCCAACGCCTTCAAGTTCACCGACCACGGCGGGGTGTCGCTCAGGGTGGCGGTGGCGCGCGACGGCTGGCGGGAAAACCATCCCGTGCTCTCCACCGCCGGGACCGTGCTGTCGTTCTCGGTGAGCGATACCGGGATCGGCATCCCGCGGGACAAGCACGCCGTGATCTTCGAGGCCTTCCAGCAGGGCGACGGCACCACCAGCCGCAAGTACGGCGGCACCGGGCTGGGGCTTTCCATCAGCCGGCAGATCACCCGGCTCCTGGGCGGCGAGCTGACGCTGGAAAGCGATACCGGCCAGGGCAGCACTTTCACCCTGTACCTGCCGCTGGTCTACCCCTCGCAGAACCAGGTGGAGGAGCTGACCGAGCACACCGAGGCCGGCGAAGTGCCGCCCATGTCGCTGCCGCTCTCGCCGCTCGATCTGCGGCCCGCGGCGGCCGGCGCCGCCCGGATGTCGCTGGCGCCCGTGGTGGAACGGGAGATCTCCGACGACCGGAACAACATCCTCCCCGGCGACCGGGTGCTGCTGATCGCCGAGGACGACCCGGGCTTTGCCACCGTGCTGCTCGACCTGGCGCGGCAGCGCGGGTTCAAGGGGCTGGTGGCCCAGCGGGCCGACCGCGCCCTGACCCTGGCCCGCGACTTCCAGCCCTCGGCGGTGACGCTGGACCTCCGGCTGCCGGACGCCGACGGCTGGACCATCCTCGACCGGCTGAAACACGATCCCGCCACCCGGCACATCCCGGTGCATATCATCTCGGTCGATGAAGACTGGCAGCGGGGGCTCCGGCTGGGCGCGCGCGACTTCATGACCAAGCCCAGCAGCAAGGAGCTGCTCTCCGGCTCGCTGGAGCGGCTGCAGGAATTCGTGGACCGGCCGGTGAAGCGGTTGCTGGTGGTCGAGGACGACCGGGTCCAGCGCGACAGCATCGTCGAACTGATCGGCGGCAGCGACGTGGAGACCGCCACGGTGGCCACGGGCGCGGAGGCGCTGGCCCAGCTGGAAGAGCAGCGCTTCGACTGCATGGTCCTGGACCTGGGCCTCCCCGACATGAGCGGCAGCGAGCTCATTACCCGGGTCAAGAACGATATGGGCCTGCGGAAGCTGCCGATCGTGGTGTATACCGGCAAGGAACTGAGCCGCCAGGAAGAGGCCGAGCTGCGGCTGCTGGCGGAGTCGGTGGTGATCAAGGATGCCGCCTCGCCCGAACGGCTGCTGGATGAAACGGCGCTCTTTCTCCACCGGGTGACCGCCAGCCTGCCGGCCCGCCAGCGCCGGCTGCTGGAGACCCTGCAGCGCTCCGACCCGGTGCTGGCCGGCCGGACCGTGCTCATCGTGGACGACGACGTGCGCAACATCTTCGCGCTCACCACCTTCCTCGAGCGCAGCCGAATGAAAGTGATCTACGCCGAGAGCGGGCAGGAGGGAATCAAACGACTGAAGGAGGAGGCCGGCATCGACGCCGTGCTGATGGACGTGATGATGCCGGAAATGGACGGCTATGAAACCATGCGCGCCATCCGGGCCATGCCCGAATTCGGGAACCTGCCCATCATCGCGGTGACCGCCAAGGCCATGATGGGCGACCGGGAGAAGTGCATCGAAGCCGGCGCCTCCGACTATATCGCCAAGCCGGTGGACATGGAGCAGCTGCTCTCGCTCCTCCGGGTCGGGATGTACCAATGACCGGCACCGAACTGAAGACCGCCGCGCCGGCCGGGGCGGAAGCCGAGGCGCCCAGGGCCGATCCGGTCAACGTGCTGCTGGTGGACGATCAGCCGGCCAACCTCCTGGCGCTGGAAGCCGTGCTGCAGGACCTGGGCGAGAACCTGGTGCGCGCGGCCTCGGGCCGCGAGGCGCTGCGCTGGCTCCTCTCGAACGACTGCGCCGTCATTCTGCTCGACGTGAAGATGCCCGATCTCGACGGCTTCCAGACCGCCGAGCTGGTGCGGCAGCGCGAGCGCAGCAGCGCCACGCCCATCATCTTCCTCACGGCCGACTCGCGCAGCACCGAGCTGGCCTGGCGCGGCTACGAGCTGGGCGCGGTGGACTACCTGATCAAACCCATCATCCCGGAGTTCGTGCGCTCCAAGGTCCGGGTGTTCGTCGAGCTGGCCCGCAAGAACGAGCTGCTGGGCCGCCAGGCGCGCCAGCTCCAGGAAAAGGAACGCCGGGCCACCCAGCTGGCCGAGACCCGCGCCGCCCTGGTCGAGGAGTTGCGGCGCAAGAACCGCGAGCTGGAAAGCTTCAGCTATGCCGTCTCGCACGACCTGCGCGCGCCCCTGCGCCGCATCCGGAACTTCAGCCGGGCGCTGCTGGAAACCAGCGCCGGCCATCTGGGCGGCGAGGGCGGCCACTACCTGGACCGCATCTGCGAGTCCATCGACCAGATGGAGTCGCTCATCGTCAGCGTCATGCGGCTCTCGGAGTTCAGCCAGGCCTCACCCCGGCGCCTGGAGGTGGACCTGAGCGCCCTGTCGGCCAGCATCGTCTCCCGGCTGGAGGAGCTGGAGCCCGGCCGGCAGGTGCAGGTGGTGATCCGGCCGGGGATGTCGGTCCTGGCCGACCCGCAGCTGCTGCAGCTGGTCATGGAGAACCTGCTGGGGAATGCCTGGAAGTTCACCGCCCGGCGCGAGGGCGCCAGGATTCAGGTGGGAAGCATCGTCCGCGACGGCGAGCCGGTCTTCTTCGTGCGGGACAACGGCGCCGGATTCGACATGAACTACGCGGACCGGCTCTTTGGCCCCTTTCAGCGGCTGCACCGCTCCGAGGACTACCCCGGCAGCGGCATCGGCCTGGCCACCGTGCAGCGGATTATCTATCGCCATGGCGGCCGGGTCTGGGCCGAGGGACTGCCCGAACAGGGGGCGACGTTCTACTTCACCATCGGCAAGGGGCTGGAGCTGTAAGCCGGGGAAAAGGGAAACGGGAACAGGGAAAGGGGAAAGGGTCTTCCTCTTCCCGTTTCCCGGTTCCCTTTTCCCCGGCATGCTGAACCCACGTTCGGCTTGGCGTTCAGCATGAACCGCCATTCCTCCCATAGACTTACCCCTTGTAATTGAATAGCGCTTCGATTATTTACCCGGGCCATGTGTCCTCCAAAGCCCGGACCCGAATGCGGTCCCCGCTGGCATCGCCGCCCTGAAGAGCGGCGCCTCGAGATCGTCGAGGCGGCCTTTCGAGTGTTCGCCGAGCAGGGCTTCGAGCGCTGCACCATGGGGGAGGTTGCCCAGCTCGCCGGCGTCTCTCCCGGCACGGTGGCCCACTACTTCGGCAGCAAGGCCGACCTCTTCGAGGCGGTGGTCGAGGCCCGGCTGGCCTGCTTCCTGGACGACGAAGCCGCCATCGTAGCCTGCCGTTCCATGCCGGTGGGCGAGGCGCTGCAGACCCACCTGCGCCGGATCTGGGAGCATCTGCGCGAGCCGGGAGTCGCCGCCCTCGCCTGCGTGCTCGACGCCGAGGGCACCGCCTTTCCCAACTCCTCCCGTCTGGTGTTGCGCCAGGTATACCAGCGGAAGCACCGCCTGCTCTCCGCCCTGCTCGAAGCCGGGATGGGTGAAGGCGAGTTCCGCGCCCTCGATCCCGAGGCCACCGCCCACCTCTTCCTCCTCCTGCTGGTGGGGGCCGCGAAACAGATGGCCGGCATCGAGCGCAAGCATGGATGGCTGCCCCAGCCCGACACGATCTGGTCGGGCTACCTCGGCATGGTCGAGTGTTACCTCCGTCGGGAGCCGAGCGGCTCCAGTGAGACGGCTTCCCCCGCTTCGAACCCGGAATCTTCATCGTGAGCCCAGTCTTCTCCGCTGTTTCACGGCCCGGCCGGATGCTGCCCGGCGCCCTCGTGGTTCTGCTGGCCGCCGCGGCCCTGGCCTGCGGCAAGAAGAGCCCGCCGCCCCAGTTCCCGCCCACAGAGGTGGGCATTGTGCAGGTGTCGCCTCAGAACGTGGCCGAGGAGTACGAGTTTGTCGGCCAGGTAGAGCCGTTCCGCCGGGTGGAGGTGCGTTCGCGCGTGGACGGCATCATCATGAGCCGCCCCTTCACGGAAGGCTCGGAGGTGCATCCGGGCCAGGTGCTCTTCCGGCTCGATACCGTCCGCTACGCCGCGGCTTATCGGAGCGCGATGGCCCGGTACCGCAATGCGCAACGCAACCTGGAGCGGCTGGAGCCGCTGCAGCAGGACAATGCCGTGGCGCGGCGCGACGTGGACGATGCCCGGACCGAGCTGGAGCAGGCCCAGGCCGCCGTCACCGAAGCGAAGCAGAATCTGGACGACACGGTGATCCGGGCCGAGATCGAGGGACGGGTGGGGCGCACCCGGATGGAGCTGGGGGCCCGGGTCACCGGCCCCGCCGACCTGCTCACCACCATCGACCAGCTCGATCCGGTCTACGTGACCTTCCACCCCTCGGCGCAGGTCCTGGCGCGCTGGCGCAACAACGCGGCGTCGCGCGGGTTGGCCCGGCCGGGCGGCGGCCTCGCGGTTCGGGTGACCCTGCCGGACGGCAACCAGCTCGAGCGTACCGGCAAGCTGGATTATGTCGATCCGGTGGTCGACCAGGGCAGCGGCACCCAGGCATTCCGGGCGCGTTTCAGCAACAGCGATCATGTGCTGGTACCCGGCCAGTTCGTGCGGGTACGGCCGGTCGGGTTTCAGCTCGACAGCGCCATCGTCGTGCCCGCCACCGCGGTGCTCCAGGACCTCGGCCGCTCCTACGTGTTCGTGGTCGGCCCCGGCGATACCGTGTCCACCCGGGACGTCACGCCGGGCCAGTGGAGCGGCCAGCGCTGGGTGATCGACAGCGGGCTGCAGGCGGGCGACCGCGTGGTGGTGGACAACGTCCAGAAGATCGGCCCCGGGGCTGTGGTGAAACCGGTCCCGGCCGACAGCAGCGCCGATTCCACCCAGGCGCCCCCCGCCGCGCCGGGGGGCACCCGATGAACGACAGCCAGGAGATTCGCTATTTCTTCGTCCGCCGGCCGGTGCTGGCGATGGTCATCTCCATCGTCATCACCCTGCTCGGGCTGTTCGCCCTGCAGCGGCTGCCGGTCAACCGTTATCCCAACATCTCGCCGCCCACCATCTCGGTGACGGCGTTCTATCCCGGCGCCAGCTCGGAGGACGTGGCCAGGGCGGTGGCGGCGCCGATCGAGGAACAGCTCTCCGGCCTGCAGGGGCTGCTCTACTACAAGTCGTCCAATTCCAGCTCGGGGGCGATGTCACTGTCCCTGCTGTTCGATATTTCGCGCGACCCCGATCTGGCGGCGATCGACGTGCAGAACGCGGTCAAGCTGGCGGAACCGCAACTCCCCGAAGAGGTGCGGCGCCAGGGCATCATCGTGCAGAAGGCCCAGAGCGACATCCTGCTGGTTGGGGCGCTGACCTCGACCAGCGCCCGCTACGACGCCTCCTATCTCAGCAACTACGGCAAGCTGTATCTCGAGGACGAGCTCAAGCGCCTCCCCGGTGTGGGGAACGCCCAGTTCTTCGGGCAGCTGCAGTTCGCCATGCGCCTGGGGCTCGACCCCGACCGGATGGCGCAGCTGGGCCTGACGGTGGGCGACGTGATCCAGGCCGTGCAGGAGCAGAACACCACCAACCCGGCCGGCCGGCTGGGCCGCGAACCCGCGCCCGCCGGCACCCAGTTCACCCTGCCGGTCACCACCCAGGGCCGGCTCACCACGCCCGCGGAGTTCGACAGCATCATCGTGCGGACCGCGCCGGATGCTTCGCTGGTGCGGCTGGGTGATATCGCCACGGTGACGCTGGGTTCCCAGGACTACGATGCGGTCGGCCGGCTGAGCGGGCATCCGACCGCCTTCTTCCTGGTCTATCTGCGGGCCGGCGCGAACGCGTTGCAGGTGAAGAAAGCCGTGGCAGAGCGGATGGACGAGCTGGCGGCCAAGTTCCCCAGCGGGGTCTCCTGGTCGCTGCCGTACGACACCACGCTCTTCATTTCGGCGTCGGTGGATGAGGTGGTGAAGACGCTGGCGGAGGCGATGCTGCTGGTGACGCTGGTGGTGTTCGTCTTTCTGCAGAGCTGGCGGGCGACCCTGATTCCCATCCTGGCCGTGCCGGTGAGCGTGATCGGCACCTTCCTGGGACTGCAGTTCCTGGGCTTCTCCATCAACGTGCTGACGCTGTTCGGCCTGGTCCTGGCCATCGGCATCGTGGTGGACGACGCCATCGTGGTGATCGAAAACGTGGAACGGATCATGGCCGACGAGGGGGTGGGCCCGCGGGTGGCGGCCGACCGGGCCATGCGCCAGGTGGCCGGGGCGCTGATCGCGATCGTCATCTCCCTCTGCGCGGTCTTCATTCCGGTCGCGTTCGTGGGCGGCATTACCGGCGCCCTGTACAAGCAGTTCGCCATCACCATCGTGATCGCGGTGGTGCTCTCGGGAATCGTGGCCCTGACGCTGACGCCTGCGCTCTGCGCGCTCCTGCTCCGCAAGCGGGAGGAAGACGAGCCGGAGCACGGGCCCTTCGGCTGGTTCAACCGCGGCTTCCACCGGGCCCGGCGCGGCTATACCGGCGCCGTGGGACGGGTGCTGGGCTACCCCAAGACGGTCTTCGCCGTCTTTGCCGTGCTGCTGGCGCTCACCTGGGTGCTCTGGAATCACATCCCCCACACCTTCCTGCCGGAGGAAGACAAGGGCTTCATCGCCCTGGCGGTGCAGTTGCCCGACGGCGCCTCGCGCCAGCGGACGGAACGGGTGGTGGGCCGGGTGGAGCAGATCGTGTTGCACGATCCCGGCGTGCAGGAGGCGGCCACGCTGGTGGGTCTGGATATCCTGACCCAGGCTACCAAGAGCAACGCCGCCACCATGTTCATCAAGCTGAAGCCGTGGGACGAGCGCGGGGCGAAGAACCTGCAGGTGAGCGCCATCCTGGGCCGCCTCAACGGCCAGCTCTTCGGCATGCGCGACGCCCTGGCGTTCTCCTTCAATTTCCCGGAGGTCCCCGGCCTGGGCACCACGGCGGGGCTGGAGATGAATCTGGAGAACACCGGCGGCAGCAGCCTGCAGACCTTTTCGCAGCAGGTGAACGCCTTCGTGGTGGCGGCCAACCAGCTGCCCGAGGTGGGCGGGCTCCGCACCGTCTTCAGCGCCTCCGAACCGCAGGTGCGGGTCACGGTGGACCGCGCCGCCGCCAAGGCGCGGGGCGTGAACCTGTCGGCCCTCTTCCAGACCATGCAGGCCATGCTGTCCTCGGTCTACATCAACGACTTCAACCTCTACGGGCGCACCTACCGGGTGCAGGCCGAGGCGCAGCCGCGCTTCCGGCAGACGCCCGCCGATATCGGGCGCCTCTACGTCCGCTCCGCCACGACCGGCGACATGATCCCCCTCTCGGCGCTCACCCATACCGAGTTTACGGCCGGCCCGGGCGTCCTCACCCGGTTCAACGGTTTCACCTCCGCGCTGGTGACGGGGGCCCCGGCGCCGGGCAAGAGCACGGCGGAAATGATGAGCGCCATCGAGCATCTCATCGCCTCGCGATTCGCGGGGCAGGGGATCGGCTACGGCTACTCGGGCCAATCCTTCCAGGAGAAGGCGTCGGGTGAGCAGGGCGCCACCATCATGATCCTGGGACTGGTGCTGGTGTTCCTGGTGCTGGCCGCGCAGTACGAGAGCTGGTCCATTCCCTTTGCCGTGCTGCTGGGCATCCCGTTCGGCGCGCTGGGCGCGCTGCTGGGCGTGTACCTGCGGGGCATGACGATCGACGTGTACTTCCAGGTGGGCCTGATCACCGTGGTCGGCCTGGCTGCGAAGAACGCGATTCTGATCGTGGAGTTCGCCAGCGAGCTGCGCGGCCAGGGGCGGTCCATCGCCGAGGCGGCGGTGGAGGCGGCTCGGGAACGGTTCCGGCCCATCCTGATGACCTCGTTCGCCTTCATCCTGGGCGTGGCGCCGCTGGTCATCGCCAGCGGGCCGGGCGCCGCGAGCCGGCATTCGATCGGCACCGGCGTCTTCGCCGGCATGCTGTTCGCCACCACCATCGGGATCTTCTTCATACCGAGTTTCTTCGCCGTGATCCGTGGCGCCAGCGAGCGGGGCCTGTTCCGCCGCCGGGCCGCCAACGCCGGCGAGCCGGCCCGGGAGGGCGCATGAAACAGATCGTTGCCGCCGCACTGCTGACGGCTGCGCTCAGCGCCTGCGGCGCGGGCTATCAGCCGCCCGGGGTGGCCCCCGCCGGCACCCAGCTCTCCACCGGTCCCGGCGATTCCCTCCCGCCGGTGCTGGACAGCATCGCGCAGCGCCCGCGGGCCGACACGGTATCCACCGTGCTGGGCGTGGGCGACCTCCAGACGCCGTCCTGGCAGGGGCTCTTCCGCGATCCGGTGCTGGACTCGCTGATCGGCGTGGCTGTGGATTCCAACCGTGATCTGCGCCAGGCGGTGGCCCGGGTGGCGGAATACCGCGCTCTGCGCGGCGTCGCCCGCAGCGACTTCTTCCCGCAGCTCAGCGTGAGCGGGGTGTACGTCAAGCAGCAGATCGCCCTGGGCATCGTGCCGCCCGCCGCCTATCACGCCTACCGGGTGCAGGGCGAGGTGTCCTGGGAGCCCGACCTCTGGGGACGCATCCGCCAGAACGCCGCGGCCGCCGGCGCCGACCTGGCCGCGCGGCAGGAAGACCGCCGCGCCGTCCTGCTGGCGCTGGTGGGCGACGTGGCGGAGGGGTACCTCCAGTTGCGGGCCTATGATGCCGAGCTGGATGTCGCGAGCCGCACGCTGGATTCCCGCCGCGAAACGCTGCGGCTCGCCCGGCGCCGATTCTCCCAGGGGGTGATTTCCGAGCTGGATGTGCGGCAGTTCGAGTCCGATGCCGCCGCCGCCGCCGCACGGGTCGCGGAGTTCACCCGGCTGGTGGCGCAACAGGAGAACCGGGTCCGGGTCCTGCTGGGCCGGCAGCAGGGCCCCATCCCCCGCGGGCTGCCGCTGGACCGGGTGGTCACGGCGGTGGACGTGCCCGACTCGGTTCCGGCGACACTGCTGGAGAACCGCCCCGATGTCCGCCGCGCCGAGCGGGAGCTGGCGGCGGCTAACTACCGCGCCGCGGCGGCCGGCGCCGCGCGGCTGCCCCGGCTGACGGTGCTGGGCCAGTACGGGTCGCAGAGCCCCGATATCTCGGGCCTGTTCCAGTCGAATACCGAGATCTACCAGATCCAGGGCGGGATCTCGATTCCCCTCTTCACCGGCGGCCGCCTGCGCGACCAGCAGGCCGCGGCCCGTGCCCGGATCGACGAGGCCCGCTGGTCCTATGACCAGGTGGTGCTCTCGGCGACCCGCGAGGTGAACGATGCCCTGGTGGCGGTCCGCACCGCCCGCGATCAGGCGGCGGCCCAGCGGATCCAGGTGGAGGCGTTGCGGCGGGCCCTCCACCTGGCGCAGGAGCGCTACGAGGGGGGGCTGTCGAGCTATCTCGAGGTGCTGGATTCCGAACGCAGCCTGTTCGACGCGGAGCTGGCCCTGGCCGAGGTCCAGGAGCTTCAACTCGCCTCGGCGGTACAGCTGTACCGGGCGGTCGGGGGGGAGTGGGGTGAGAAGTGAGAAGTAGGGAGGGGTGAGGGGTGAGGCATGAGGCGTGAGGCGTGAGGCGTGAGGCGTCAGGCGTCAGGCGGGAATGCGGTCTTGCCGTTTCCCGGCCCGGGCCGCATGCTTGTAATCCTTTCTCGGGAGGTGCTCCATGCCCGAGCTTGGTGACCTGCTCCGCCGGGCCGATGCCACACCGGCGGACCAGTTGTTCGCCGCTCTCTACGGCGAGCTGCACCGGATCGCGGAGCAGCATCTGCGCCGCGGGGGCTCTGCCCTCACCCTGAGCCCCACCACTCTGCTGCACGAGTCCTACCTGAACATCGCCGGCCGCGCCGGCCTGGATTTCCCCGATCAGACCCGCTTTCTGGCCTACGCCTCGCGCGCCATGCGTGGGCTGGTGATCGACTATGTCCGCGCCCGGCGGGCGCAGAAGCGGGGCAGCCAGTTCGAGATCACCCTGGTGGGCGATCAGACCCTGCCGTCCGACGCGGGAGCCGAGGCCGAAGAACTGGGCCGGCTCAGCGAGGCGCTGGATGAGCTCGGCACGCTCAACCCGGCACTCAGCCAGCTGGTGGACCTCCACTTCTTCTGCGGGTTCACCTTCGCCGAGATCGCCGGCATGCGGGGCGTCTCCGACCGGACCATCAAGCGCGACTGGCGGAAGGCCCGGCTCATGCTGCATGGGATGCTGCACTCTCAGGAAGATGGAGAGGCGCGATGAGCATAAGAGAGGAATGTGTTACTGTCCCAGCTCCACCAGCAGGTCTTCCGTCTCCCGGGTCAGCGGATGTTCCGGTCCCGCGCCGGTGCGCAGGGCCGCACGCGCTTCCTCCAGTCGGGCGCGCGCGCCGGCGCTATCGCCTTGGGCCAGCAGGATGCGAGCGATCTCGGCCCGGGCCTCCCCGACATAGGCACTCCGGTATTCGGCCAGGGAGTCCAGCACCGCGGAACTGTCGGATTTCCGCGCCAGGGCCAGTGCCTCGTCCAGGTTGTCCAGCTTGAGGTCGGCGGCGGCGATCAGCAGGGCGTCGGCACGGAGCAACTTCACGTAGCGGTTCTCCTGCCAGCCGTAGCTCGTGAGTACGGAATCGAGCAGGTCGTGCGCCGCCGCGACCCTGCCGTCCGCCAGGGCGAGCCAGCCGTCCAGGACGCCAGGATCGGCCACCTGGTCATCGGTGTTGAGGCGCTTGAAGTTGGCCCGGAAGAGGCGGCGGAACCGCGCGGCGCTGGCCCGGGCATCGCGCAGGCGGCCCAGCCGGATCTGCGCGCGCGCCAGGCCGAACAGGGCGCGGCACTGCCAGTAGGCGTTGGAGTCGCGGGAGGCGCCCTGAAGCAGTTCCGCGAAATACTTGGCGGCGCTGTCGGCATGCCCCTGATAGAGCGCCGTCTCGGCGTAGTGGATCAGAGGCTGGGCGGGCGCGCCGTTCTCCGGGTCCGCACCGGCCGACCGCACCAGCACATCGTGGAACACGGTTTCCGCCGCGGCCGTCTCGCCCAGTTCGGCCAGGATGGTGCCCAGGTTGTGCTGGTAGATGATCCGGGGAAGCATACCGCCCCGGCCGGTGCTGTCCATCAGGGCCATGGTGCGCCGTAGCGCCGCCATCGCTTCCCGGTGGCGCCCCTCCACCGACAGCCCGGAGGACACTTCCCCCAGGACACTGACATACAGCATGTTGTCGGTGTCCCCCAGGCTGTCCAATATGGCCAGGGCCTCCTGCGTGCTGGCCAGGGCCAGATCGGTGTGGAGGCCCGACTCCTCGGCCAGGTGCGAGCGGATCACGAGACAACCGACGCGATCGGTCGAGCGCGCCAGGTTCCGCATGAGGCTGTCGGCCTGGTCCATCTCGCGCCAGGCGTCAGCATAGCGGCCCTGCTGCCGGAGGTGGTCCGCGCGCCGGCAGTGGACCCGTCCCCTGGCGCCCGGGTCGCCCGACACCTGGGCGAATGAGTCCGCCCGGGCGAGCAGGGTATCACCGACCGGCAGGTCCCCCAGTTCGCCGTAATTTTCCGCCAGCTGCAGCAGCACCGTCACCATGAGTTTGGGGTCCCCGATGGCCTGGCGCTCGAGTACGCCGCGCCCGCGGTCCAGCAGTTGCCGCATGGTGACCGGCTTGTCGCCGACCTCCGACAGCAGCAGATCCTGGAATTCGACCTGGGCGTCGGCCCGGTGCCGCTCGTCCCGGGCGGCATCCCGCTGGCGGATGGCTTCGGCCCGTTGCGAGGTGGAGTAGACGGTCGCGCCCACCAGGGTCGCGGCGGCCAGCGCGGCCGCGACGACGCCGGCGCGGTGGCGGCGGAGGAACCGGGCGCTGCGATAATTCCAGGACGGTGCCCGGGCGCTCACCGGTTCGTGATTCAGGTAATGGGTCAGATCTTCGCTCAGCGCGGCGACGGTCTGATAGCGCTCCGCCGCGGACTTGCGCAGCGCCTTGGCCAGGACGGTGTCGAGGTCTCCCAGATGCAGCGGGGCCGGCTCGATCTCCAGCGCGCGGCGCACGGCGTCGGCGGGGGTGCGGGCATCGCCTGCCGTGGGGTGGCGCCCGGAGACCAGGAGATAGAGCAGGACGCCGAGGGCGTAGATGTCGGTTGCGGTGGTGATCTGGTCGCCCGAGAGCTGCTCCGGCGCGGCGAACATGGGTGTCAGCGCCCGGATGCTGGTGCGCGTCTCCAGATCGGCGCCCTCGGTGTCGAGCAGCTTGGCGATGCCGAAATCCAGCAGCTGCACCCTGCCGTCGGCCGTGACCAGAATGTTGCCGGGTTTCAGGTCGCGGTGCACCACCAGATGCGCGTGCGCGTGCCCCACGGCCCCCAGCACCTGCTGGAAGAGCTGGAGCCGTTCCCGCAGACCGAGCCCGCGCGCGGCGGCCCAGGCGTCGACCGGCTGCCCGTCCACGTACTCCAGAATGAGATAGGGCTGGCCCGCCGGGCTGACCCCGGCATCGAGCAGCCGGGCGATGTTGGGGTGGGCCAGGAGACTGAGCGTGCTGCCTTCCCGGCGAAAGCGGCGGAGGCCCGCGGGCGTGACCAGCGCCAGGTTGAGCAGCTTGACCGCGGCCATCCCTTCGTAGCGGCCGTCGGTCCGCCGGGCCAGCCAGACGGTGCCCATTCCCCCCTGGCCCAGCGGCCGCTCCAGGGTCCAGGCCCCGAGCTGCTGCCCAGCCAGGGTGACCCTCAGCCCCCCTTCCAGGAAGGCCTCCCGGTCGGCCTCGGCTTCGCGGGCCAGCAGCGCCTCCACCGCGTCCGCCAGGGCGGCGGAGCGGCTCCGCAGGCGGTCCAGCCACGAGGCGCGTTCACCGGGCGGCAACTCCAGCGCCTCGTCCAGAAGCGGCTCCAGCGATTCCCACTCTTTCTGATCCATCGGTCGGTATCCTGCGGACGTGATTCCCCCACATTATCGCCCGGAGCCGGTTGGAGGAAGCCGTGTCCCCTCCGGCCGGCCGATTCCGATTACCAGATATCGGTCCGCCCAGCCGCTCTGGTTCGGGCGGACTCCCCTATACCGCGCCTGGCGCCCCCCAAGACCATGCGAGTATCCCCCATCTCCCGCCGAGCCGTGCTGGCCGTGCTGGCCTCGGGCCTGTTCCTGGCCGGTTGCGGCATCGACGGCCCCAGCTCACCGGAACCGGGTTCCGTGCTCAACGAGGCCGCGATAACCAGCCTGGCCGACAGCGTTCGGATCCTCGCGGCCGCCCGGGGTATCGGCCCGCTCCAGTCGCCTCCCCCGGTGCGGGCGGCCCTGGTGCGGCTGGGCCGGGCCCTGGCCTTCGACAAGATCCTCTCGGGTAACCACGACATCTCGTGCATGACCTGTCACCTGCCGGCCTACGGCACGGGCGACACCCGGAGTCTGTCCATCGGCGAAGGGGCAACCGGACTCGGCCCGAATCGGGTACACCCGGAGAACCGGTTCATTCCGCGCAACGCGCCGCCCCTCTATAACCTGACCGCCCTGACGAGCTTCTTCTGGGACGGGCGGGTGTATCAGGACTCCACGGGACACGTCTTCACTCCGGCCGGGCAGGCACTGACGCCGGCAATGAAGCGGGTGTTCGAGTTCGGCGCGCTGTCGGCCCAGCCGATGTTCCCCGTGCTCGCCCGTGACGAGATGCGGGGCTTCGACGGAAACGAGCTGGCCGCCATTCCCGATGCGATGATGGACAGCATCTGGGCCATGGAGATGAAGCGGCTGGGGGCCATTCCGCAGTATGTGCGGATGTTCGAGGCCGCCTACCCCCGCGTGAAGTTCAAGGACATGGATTTCGCGTATGCCAGCAATGCCATCGCCGGCTTCCTGGTGGACAGGTTCAACTTCAACCAATCGCGCTGGGATCGCTTCCTGGCCGGCAACAACCAGGCCCTGACCCAGGCGCAGCTGGTGGGTGCGCGCGACTTCATGAAACTCAAGTGCTCCATCTGCCACAACGGCCCCGCGTTCAGCGACAATCAGTTCCATAACGTCGCCATCGCGCAGTTTGGCCCGGGAAAGGGCGTGGGCGCGGGCGGGAGAGACGACTATGGACGGGCCATGGTGAACAACGAAGCCGCGATGCGCTATACCTTCCGCACCACCCCGCTGCGCAACGTGATGCTCACGGGCCCCTACGGGCACGACGGAGCATTCCCCCAGCTGCGCGACTTCATCGCCCACTACAGCCAGTCCGACGTGCAGCTCCAGAACTACGACCCGGGGCAGTTGGAGCCGTTGCTCCAGAACACCCTGCTCCCCACGGCCGCCGAGATTCTCAGTACCCGCGATACCATCATCAACGGCGTCGTCATTCCGGATTCCATCGTGGATCACCTGGCCGACTTCATGACCGCCCTGACGGACGATCCGCGGCACCACCCCAGTCCGGTGCCGGCATGGGTGCCGAGCGGGCTGCCGATCGATAATCCCTAGGCATGTGGAGGCGTGGCCCGGGGCCCCCTTCCCGACCGGGAAGGGGGACAGGGGATCCCCGGAGCCGACAGGGGATCCCCCGGGTGCGGGACGGCGGGGTAAGGCCCATGGCAGGCTTGCCAAAACGGCGCTTCGCCCCTATCTTCATATTCTGCGTTGGGAGCATTTTTCCCAATCCGAGTAGCGTTTACTGGGGGCCGGCCTTGGTAGCCGGTCCCCATTTGATCTTCGGCCGTCGTCTCTGAAGTTGCGCATGCAAGCGCACCGGCGGCCGAGCCCGGCGTGAGGGTCTGATTCACGCACATTGCGTAGTCGGTCGTACGGCATGTCCGGCACCCGATTACCACAGCACAGGAGCAGGAACATGCGTACCACCGGCACGGTGAAGTGGTTCAACGACGCCAAGGGCTTTGGTTTCATCACCCCCGAAGGCGGCCAGAAGGACTGCTTTGTCCATCACTCGTCCATCCAGGCGAACGGCTTCAAGAGCCTCAGCGAGGGTGAGCGGGTCGAGTTCGACATCGTCCAGGGCGCCAAGGGCCCCGCGGCGGAGAACGTCGTCAAGCTCGGCCAGTAAGGACTACCGGCCTCCAGAAGAACGGCCGGCTCGCCGCATGGCGGGCCGGCCTTCTGCTTTCAGAGAGGAGCAGGCATGACCCAGGTGGATCTGCGGGAAGGGGAGAGCGTGGAACGCGCCCTCAAGGCCTTCCGCCGCAAGCTGTTGAAGTCCGGATTGTTCAAGGAGTTGCGCCGGCGCCGGCATTATGAGAAGCCCAGTGCCGCCCGCCGCATCAAGGCCGCCGCCGCCCGCCGCCGGGGCCGCAAGCGCCGGGTAGCCCGGCGCGATTAGGCGTACGGTGCAGGATGAAACACGCATCCTCCGGGGAACGTAGGGCATCTCAGGTATGCCCCCCGGAGGTCGGATGCCGCTGCACCTCGCCCCATTCTTTCGCCGCAATCGCCGCCGGATCCTGACCGGGCTGGTGGTCCTGCCGGCGCTGGGCATTCTCTCCGCTTCACTCTACAGCACCAGCTGCGGGCTTCGCGGCTGTCCGTCGCTTCACGATATCCGCGCCTTCCGCCCTTCCGAGGGCGGTCGGGTGCTGGACCGGCACGACCGCCTCCTGGGGCACCTGAACCCGGTGCGCCGGGTGGTGGTGCCGCTCGACCGCATTCCCGAGAGCGTGCGGGAGGCGTTCATTGCGGTAGAAGACCGGCGGTTCTATCAGCATCATGGCGTGGACTGGCGCGGCATCGGCCGGGCCCTCTGGCGCGACGTATCGTCGCTGGGGGTGCGCGAGGGCGCTTCCACCCTCACCATGCAGGTGGTGCGGAGCGGATTTCTCGACCGCTCCGCCGCTTCCCGGTTGGGCCGGAAACTGATCGAACTGCACCTGGCCCCCAGGATCGAGAAGGTCCTGAGCAAGGACCAGATCCTCTCGCTGTATCTGAACCTGATCTACCTGGGCGATGGGACCTACGGGGTGGAGGCGGCCAGCCGGGAGTTCTTCGGCAAGCCGGTTTCCCGGCTCTCGCTAGCCGAAGCGGCGACGCTCGCGGCGCTGCCCCGGGCGCCCTCGGTGTACGATCCCCGCGCTCACCCGGAGCGGGCGCGCGCGCGGCGCGATCTGGTACTGTCGCTGATGGCGCGGCAGGGGTTCATCAGCGCCCGGGAGGCGGAGAAGGCGTCGCAGCAGCGGCTACGGGTGTCGCGGCGCGGCTGGAGTCCGCCGGAACAGCCCAGTTACGCGGTGGCGGCGGCACGCGCGCTGGTGGATTCGGTGATGCACGGCCGCCCCTGGTACGGCGAAATTACCGTGCGCACCACGTTCGATCGTGCCGCCCAGCAGGCGGCCGAACGCGCCGTTCGCGACCGTGCGGCGGCCATCGGGCGGAACGTGGAGGGCGCGATGGTGGCGATCGACCCGGCCAGCGGGGGCATGCTGGCGACGGTAGGCGGCACCGAGGTCGCGGGCAGCGGCTTCGACCGCGCGTCCCAGGCCCGGCGCCAGCCGGGCTCGGCCTTCAAGCCTTTCGTCTATGCGGCCGCGCTGCAGGCCGGCCTCACGCCCGCCACCCTGGTCGACGATGTTCCGGTGGAGGTCGCCAACGACGGACATCCCTGGCAGCCCGCCAACTACGGCGGCGATTACGCCGGCCGGGTCACGCTGCGGGACGCGCTGGCGCTGTCGGCCAATGCCGCCACCGTGCGGGTGAGCCAGGCGGTGGGAGTTCGTCCCATCGCCGAGCTGGCACACCGCATGGGCATCGAGAGCCGCCTGCCGCTGGTGCCGTCGCTGGCCCTGGGTTCGGCGGAGGTCACACCGCTCGAGCTGGTGACCGGCTACGTCCCCCTGGCCAACGGCGGCTGGCGGGTCGAGCCCTGGTTTGCGCGTAGCATCGAAACGGGCGGCGATACCGTGTACCGCGGGCGGCCGGCCGGCCCCCGGCAGGTGCTCGATTCGGTGACCGCCTTCCTGGTGACCTCCATGCTGCAGTCGGTGGTGGATGAAGGTACCGGGACCGCCATCCGTCGCTTGGGCGTGTATGGCCCCGCGGCGGGAAAGACCGGTACCACCAACAACGGTGCCGACGTCTGGTTCGTGGGCTACACGCCCACCATGGTGGCCGGCTTCTGGTTCGGGCGCGATACGCCGCAATCGCTGGGGCGGGGCGCTTCAGGCGGGCGGCTCGCCGCGCCGGCCTGGGCTTCGTTCTACCGCCATGGCTGGCACGACTCGGACGCGGACTGGGTGCCGCCGGAGGGCGTGGTGGAAGCGGACATCGACCCGGAGTCGGGCATGCTGGCGGGCTGGTACTGCCCCACCACCCGGCGGGAATGGTTTCGCGCGGGCACCGAACCGACGGAACGCTGCAACCTCCACCAGGGCGGCGACTGGACCATCAGCATCGGATCCCTCAAGGTCCGGGTGCGCGCGGAAATGCGGGACCTGATTCAGCGGATGCGGGAGGCGTGGGACAGGTAGGAGAGAACGAGACTGAGGACTGAGTGGATTCGATTGTCACCCTGAGCGGAGCGAAGGGGCCGAAGCCCTCCCCGGATTTCGGCCCCTTCGGTCGCTGCGCTCCCTCAGGGTGACACCTGGCTTGGGTCCTCGGTGCTATCCTCACGCTTCTCCTCAGTTCTTTGGCCCCCTAGCGCTGTCCCACCCCGGCGGTACCTTATCTCTCCGTGAGCACCGCCAAGACCGCACGCTGGCTCGATCTCATCGCCTATCTCCTGCAGCACCGTTATCCGGTGACGCGGGAGGACATCTTTGCCAGGGTACGGGGGTATCTGGACGATCCCGCCGGCGCCGACGCCACGGCGCAGGAGTCGGCCCGCCGCGCCTTCGAACGGGACAAGGACGAACTTCGCGGCCTCGGCATCGAAATCGAAACGGTGCCGATGCCGGATGCCCCCGGCGACGAGCCGGCCCAGGGCTATCGCCTCCTGCCCCGCGGGTTCTACGCTCCCTACCTCGAGCTGGAGCCGGCCGGCAGCGGACGGGAGCTGCCCTATCGCGGTTTGCACCGCATTGTCGTGTCGCCGGATGAGCTTCGTGCTCTGGACGAGGCGACTGCCCGCGTCGCGGCCATGGGCGTGCCGCCCTTTTCCCGCGCCGCCGCCAGCGCGCGGCGCAAACTCGAGTTCGACCTCCCGCTTCCCGCCGCGGCCGTGGAGCGCGCGCTGTCCTCGCCCCTGCCGGATGAAGGCACCAGGGCCCTGCAGGTTCTGCAGCGCGCGGTCGCGGAGCGGATCGCCGTCTCCTGCGAGTACTACACCATCGGGCGCGATGAACTGGAGACGCGCGAGATCGAACCCTGCGGCATCTTCTTCAACTGGGGCCGCTGGTACTGTGTGGCGCGGGCGCGGAACCGCGACGCGCTGCGCGTCTTCCGGATAGACCGGATGCGCGGGGCGCGCGCGCTGACCGGCCGGGCGGGCCGGTTCGAGCCGCCCGCCGGGTTCTCCATCCGCAGCTACGTCGATCGGCCGCCGTGGGACCTGTCGGACCACGAGCCGGTCAAGGTGCGGGTACGGTTCGCCTTTCCCGATTCCCGCCGGGTCCAGGCCCGCGGCCTGGGCCGGGTGATCGATCCGCTGCTGGACGATGCCGGGGCGCTGCTCGAGTTCGCGGTGCGCGACACCAATCCCTTTCTTCGCTGGCTGCTGACCTTCGGCCGGCAGGCCCGGATCGTCTCGCCCCACACGCTGGCTGCGGAGCTCGGCGGCATGCGGCAGCGCGTGGCCGCGCTTTACAGTTGAGGCGGAGCGCGCCATGACCAACTCCGCGCTGCAGCTGAACCGGATCGTGTCGCTCGTCGCCCATCTCACCCGCGCCGACCGGAACGGCCGGAGCGAGATCGGCCTGAATGAGCTGGCCCGCCTCCTGGACACCACGACCGGGCAGATCAGCGCCGATCTGCGGGCCCTGACGCTGCTGGGCGAGACGCCCGATGCCGAGTGGCTGCTGTCGCTGCGCGTGTGGCAGGAAGGCGATCGGGTTGCGGTCTCCAGCGGCGGCCCCTTCCGCCGCCCCATCCGGTTCTTTCCCGACGAGCTGCTTGCGATTCAGCTGGGCCTGGCCGGACAGGAGCATGCGGAACATCCGCTGCAGACCGAACTGGCCGCGCTGCTGGGGCATCCATCGGACCGGGCCGGCTGGTCGCTGGCGTCGGGAGACGGCGGGGAGCATCCGCTGCCGGCGCAGGCGGTGCGGGACCATTTGCGGCTGCGCATCGTCTATGCCGGGTTGAGCGCGGGGGAAGGCACCGAGCGCGTCATTCAGCCGCACCAGATGGTGAGCGCCGAAGGGAAGACCTATGTCATCGGCTGGTGTGAGCGCGCGCAGGCCTGGCGGCGGTTCCGGATGGACCGGATCCTGGAGGTCGAGCCGGCGGGCGGCCGCTTCACACCCCGGGCGGATTTCGAGCCGGTGACCGGACCGGACGGCCTCTTCCTCGAGCCGGAAGACGGAGTAGACGCCGTCCGGGTTCGCTTCTCGCCCCGGATCAGCCGCTGGATCCGGGAGCGCCATCCCGAGGGCAGCCTGGAGCCGGATGGTTCCTGGGTGGTGACCTACCGGGTCGCCAGTGCCGACTGGCTGATACGGCAGGTGCTGCAGTACGGGGAAGATGCGGTGGTGGAGGAGCCGGAGTACTACCGGCAACGGCTTCTTGAGAGCGTAGACGCGAGAGGTGAGGCGTGAGGCGTGAGGCGTAAGGCGTAAGGCGTAAGAAGTAAGATGTGAGAAGTAAGAAGACCGAAGCGGCAATTCAGATCTTATGTCTCGTCGAGCAGGGCCCCCAGGTCCAGCCTTCCGGTGGTCATCGCCAGCGTTCCGTCGGGGTTGCGTGGCCAGTCTGCCTCGGGTCTGTCCCAGTACAGCTCGACGCCGTTCTGGTCGGGGTCGCGCAGGTAGAGTGCCTCGCTCACCCCGTGGTCGGCGGCGCCATCGAGCTGAATGCCGGCCGTGCGCAGGCGCCGCAGCGCGTCGGCCAGCTCGGCGCGCCTGGGGTAGCGGATAGCGATATGATAGAGTCCCGTGGAGCCCGGCGGTGGCGGCGTGCCGCCTCCGCTTTCCCAGGTATTGAGACCGATATGATGGTGATAGCCGCCGGCCGAGAGGAAGGCCGCGCCGGGGTAGCGCTGGGTCTCCTCGAACCCGAGCACGTCACGGTAGAACCGGAGGGCCCGGTCGAGATCGGCCACCTTGAGATGGATGTGACCGATGACCGTTTCAGGGTGAATGGGAGGTTGGCTCATCCGTACGGGCCTCGGGATGATTTTCGTGAGGCGTAAGGGCTCAGGCGTGCACACGCCTCACGCCTTACCAGTGTTCACCATCTTTCCGTCGGCACATCGTCCGATACCGGCTGGCTCTTGATGTAGGTCACCAGCTTCCAGATCATCTCAGTGGTGAGCAGGCCGCCGTAGGCGGGCATGCCGCGCGGACGGCCGTAGAAGATGGACTGGAAGACCGCCCCGTCGGCGCCGCCGTAGCGCCAGCGCCCGTCAACCAGACTGGGGCCCACGAAGCCGGTCGGTGGCCCGCCATGGCAGCCGTCGCAGTTCATCGAGCCGAAGAGCTGCTCGCCGGCCTGGACCGAAGACGCATCGTTGGCGTAGGGATTGGACATGCTGTCCGCCGCGGGTGCGACCCCGCCGGCGAAGACATGCTGATCGTAGCGCACCTGCGGCGGGGCAGCCGTGGCCCCGGCCTGGGCGGGCGGCCGGGCGCGCCCGCGTTCCCCGCTACAGGCGGCGGCCAACAGGAGAAGCAGGCAGGTCTGGAAGTACCTCATGAAGCTCCCGGCGTTTGGCTGACGGGTCCGGTTCCCGGTTCCGGCAGCACCGATCCGATTCGCCCGGTTCGGTGGTGCCTGCGCCGGCACTACTTTTCCGCTCAGTCCTCAGTCCTCAGTCCTCAGTCCTCAGTCCTCAGTCCATCGTCCACCCTCGCCGTGGCTCCCTCCGCGGCCTGGAGATGCTAACAGGGGGTTGGTTCCCCGCTGTGCCTGGGCACCTACGCCCGCTCCGGGAGCCATCGGCTTCGGGTGGACTCAGTCCTCAGTCCTCAGTCCTCATTCCTCAGTCCATCGCCCACCCTCGCCGTGGCTCCCTCCGCGGCCTGGAGGTGCTAACAGGGGATTGGCTCCCCACTGTGCATGGGCACCTACGCCCGCTCCGGGAGCCATCGGCTTCGGGTGGACTCAGTCCTCAGTCCTCAGTCCTCAGTCCTCAGTCCTCATTCCTGAGTCCATCGCCCACCCTCGTCGTGGCTCCCTCCGCGGCCTGGAGGTGCTAACAGGGGATTGGCTCCCCACTGTGCAGGGGCACCTACGCCCGCTCCGGGAGCCATCGGCTTCGGGTGGACTCAGTCCTCAGTCCTCAGTCCTCATTCCTCAGTCCATCGCCCACCCTCGCCGTGGCTCCCTCCGCGGGCTGGAGATGCTAACAGGGGGTTGGTTCCCCGCTGTGCCTGGGCACCTACGCCCGCTCCGGGAGCCATCGGCTTCGGGTGGAGTCTGTCCTCACTCCTCACTCCTCACTCCTCACTCCCCAGTCCCCAGTCCCCAGTCCCCAGTCCTCAGTCCTCAGTCCTCAGCCCAAACACCCACACCATACCTCCCTGGCTGGTGTATCGGGCCAGATCGGGGGCGAAGTCCGACCGTGGCCGGACGTCGGCCGGGTCGTCGGAACGCATATCACCGGACAGCAGGAACCAGTCGCCTCCGATACCGGCATAGACCGCCACATACTGCCGGCCGTCGGCGCCGGTGTAGGTGATGGGCGCCCCCACCACGCCGGAGCCGACCTTGAACTTCCAGAGCAGTTTGCCGGTCTTCGCGTCGGCCGCCTTGAACCATCCATCGAGCGTGCCATAGAAGACCACGTTGCCGGCGGTGACCACGCTGCCGCTCCAGACGGGGAACTTCTCCCTGATCTGCCAGACCCGCTTGCCCGCCGCGGCATCGAAGGCGATGAAGGCGCCCATATTGCCCCCGGCACCCACGGTATAGGGCGTGCTGGCTCCGATATACGGCGTCCCCTCGATATAGCCCGTCTTGGTGGCCGTCCAGCTCATGCAGAGGTTCACCGTAGAGACGTAGAACAGCCCGGTGGCGGGGGAGTAGGAGGCGGGCGAGGCGGGGCTGGTGCCGCCCTCCAGACTGGGACAGATGTGCTGCACTTCGCCCCGGGAAGCGCCGGTCAGTTTGGCCGAATCCACCAGCGGCCGGCCGGTCTTGAGATCGACTCCGCTGGCCCAGGTCACGTCCACGTACGGCTTCGCCTGGAGCACTTCCCCGGTGGCGCGGTCCAGCACGTAGGCGAAGCCGTTCTTGTCGAAGTGCACCAGCGTCTTGCGCTGCCGTCCCGCGATGGTAAGATCGGCCAGGATCATCTCGGCGTTGGCGTCATAATCCCAGTTGTCGTGCGGGGTGAACTGGTAGGCCCAGACCAGCGAGCCGTCTTCCGGCCGGCGGGCCAGCACCGATGCCGACCACTTGTTGTCGCCCGGCCGCTGTTCCGGGTTGTAGGGGCCCGGGTTGCCGGTGCCGAAATAGACCAGGTCGAGCTCGGGATCGTAGGAGAGCCAGCCCCAGACCGGCACACCGCCGTGCCGATAGTCGGCATCGGTCCAGCTCTTCAGGGCCAGATCCGCTCCCGGCTGGTAGAAGGGCTTGAACACGCCGGGTTTCGCCAGCACCTCGCTGTCGGGGCCGGCGTTGTAGGCGGTCCAGACCACCTTCCCGCTGGTCAGGTCGAGGCCTTTCACCCAGCCCCGGATGCCCAGTTCTCCGCCGGACGGCCCCACGATGACCCGGTTCTTCACCACCAGGGGCGCCATGGTCAGCGTTTCGCCCTGGCCGATCTCGGCGACTTTCGTTTTCCACAGCTCGCGGCCCGTCTCCGCGTCCACCGCCACGGTGTGACCGTCCAGCAGGTTGAATACGATGCGCCCGTCGGCGTACGCCGCTCCGCGGTTGATCGCGTCACAGCAGGCGACCCCCAGTGCGGCGGGGTTCACATCGGGCCGGTACTTCCACTTGAGCGGATAGTCTTCCTTGGTGAGGTCGAACGCATAGAGGACGTCGGGCCAGGGAGTCACCACATACATGGTGTTGTTCACCACCAGCGGCGAACCCTCGTGGCCGCCCAGCACGCCGGTGGAAAAATTCCATACCGGTTGGAGCCGCGAGGCGTTGGCGGTGCTGATCTGCGACAGAGTGCTGTAGCGGGTGGCGGTGTAGTCGTGCGCCGGGAGGGGCCATTGGCCGGGGGTCTGGGCTGGCACCGCCTCCGGCAGGAGCGCCGGGAGCAGCGGCAGCACGAGGATGAGCGCGAAACGGGAGCGGCGGGTCATAGTCTCCCCGAGCGGGTCTGACTCAGTATAGAGACAGAGGGGTGAATGGGGCTAGTATTACCAGGACGGCAGGACGGCCCTAAAGGACTTCCTCGCGGCTCTCTATTGGGGGCCGCTCGGTCGCAGGAGGGCAGGAGACCAGCGACTAACGACTGACGACCAACGACTAACGACTCCCGAATCAAAGGCATTCTTCGATGCAACTCGGCATGATCGGACTTGGCCGCATGGGCGCCAATATGGTGCGGCGCCTTATGCGTGGTGGACATACCTGCGTGGTGTACGACCGCTCCCGCGACGCGGTGGAGGCGCTGGTGGCCGAGGGGGCTACCGGCGCCGCATCGGCGGCGGAACTCGCGCGCCAGCTGCAGGCCCCCCGCGCCATCTGTCTCATGGTCCCCGCCGCGGTGGTGGATGCCGCCATCGACGAGCTGATTCCCCATCTGGAAGATGGCGATACCATCATCGACGGCGGCAATTCTCATTACCACGACGACATCGAGCGGGCAAAACGGCTGAAGCCCGGCGGGATCCACTGTGTGGACATGGGGACCAGCGGCGGGGTCTGGGGCCTGGATCGGGGGTACTGCCTCATGATCGGGGGGGAGACCGAAGTGGTACGGCGGCTGGATCCGATCTTCGCCGCCCTGGCGCCGGGACGGGGGGATATCCCGCGCACGCCCGGCCGCGAGAAGATCGCCGGAACCGCCGAGCAGGGCTATCTCCACTGCGGGCCTAACGGCGCCGGCCACTTCGTCAAGATGGTGCACAACGGGATCGAGTACGGGGTCATGGCGGCCTACGCCGAAGGATTCAACATTCTGAAGAACGCCGGCGCGGGCCTGGCCGAGCATGCCGAGCATGCCGAGGATGCCGAGACGGCACCACTGCGCACGCCGGAGTACTACCAGTTCGACCTCAACCTCCGGGATGTCGCCGAGGTCTGGCGGCGCGGCAGCGTCATCGCCTCCTGGCTGCTCGACCTCACCGCCGCCGCCCTGGCCGCCGATCCCGGCCTGGAGCAGTTCGGCGGGCGTGTTTCGGACTCCGGCGAGGGCCGCTGGACTCTGCAGGCGGCGAACGATATCGGAGTCCCGGCTCACGTGCTGGCCTCCGCCCTGTTCGAGCGGTTCGCCTCGCGCGATCTCGACCTCTTCCAGAACAAGGTGCTCTCCGCCATGCGCTACGAGTTCGGCGGCCATCGGGAGAAGCCGTGACCGGCGACCACCCCCGCTCCGACGCCCTGGTGTTCTTCGGGGCCACCGGCGACCTGGCGTACAAGAAGATTTTCCCCGCGCTGCATGCCCTGGCCAGGCGGGGGCGGCTCGATATCCCGGTGATCGGGGTCGCCAAGTCGGGCTGGACGCTCGAGCAGCTCAAGGAGCGGGCCAAGTCGAGCATCACCGAGTACGGCGGCGGGATCGACCCGGCCGCCTGGGAAGAGTTGTCGAAGCGCCTGCGCTACGTGGACGGCGACTACAACGATCCCCGGACCTTCGCCCAACTGGCGGGCATCCTGAAGGAGTCGGGGGCGGCCCGGCCGCTGCACTATCTCGCCATTCCGCCCTCGATGTTTGCCACGGTGGTGGAACAGCTGTCGCGGGCCGGGTGTGCGAAGGACGCCCGGGTCATCGTGGAGAAGCCCTTCGGGCGCGATCTGGCCTCGGCGAAGCAGCTGAACGACATTTTGCACCAGGCGTTTCCCGAGCGCAGCATCTTCCGGATCGATCATTTCCTGGGCAAGGAAGCGGTGCAGAACATCCTGTATTTCCGCTTCGCGAACGCGTTCCTGGATCCGATCTGGAACCGGCATTACGTCGAGAACGTGCAGATTACCATGGCGGAGGACTTCGGCGTCAAGGGACGGGGCCGGTTCTACGAGGAGGCCGGCGTCATCCGCGACGTGATCCAGAACCACCTGCTGCAGGTGGTGAGCTATCTGGCCATGGAAGCGCCGTCCAGCCTCTATCCCGAGGCCATCCGGGACGAGCAGGCCAAGGTCCTGCGCACCGTGCGTCCGCTCGACCCGGTTGATCTGGTGCTGGGGCAGTTCCGCGGGTATCGCGACGAGCCCGGGGTCAACCGGGAGTCCACCGTGCCGACCTACGCGGCGCTCTGCCTGCACGTGGATTCCTGGCGCTGGGACGGGGTGCCGTTTTTCGTGCGGGCCGGGAAGGCGATGGCCCGGACGGTGACCGAGGTGATGGTCGAGCTCAAGAACCCGCCGCAGGTAGTGTTCCACGAAGCGGTGCCCTCGATGGGGAATACGGTCCGCTTCCGGCTCAACCCCCAGGTGGCGATCGCCATCGGCGCCCGCGCGAAGCGTCCCGGCGAAGCGATGGCCGGGCTGCCGGTGCAGTTGTCGGTGGTGGAGCAGCCGGCGCAGGGAGAGCAGGGAAGGATGACCGCCTACGAGCGGCTCCTGGGCGACGCCATGGCCGGTGATGCCACGCTCTTTGCCCGGCAGGACGTGGTCGAGGCTGCCTGGGCCATCGTGGACCCGGCACTGGGGAAGGACGGCGCGCCCTACGAGTATGAGCCGGGGAGCTGGGGGCCGCCGCAGGCCGACCGGCTGCCGGCCGGGGTGGGGGGCTGGAATCGCTTGCCTTGAGGCCGTCGGAACAACCGCGAAGACGCAAAGGCAGCGAAGGACCGCAAAGGCAATCGCTGTCTACATCACGGATGGTATGTTGATGTGATCAATCCCCATCGCGCATATTTTGTTGCCTTGCGTCTTGGCGGGTACTCCCAATTCAGATCCGAATCGAGCAGACCATGCACCAGGTCCTCGTCATCGACGTCGGCGGTCACAACGTGAAGATCGGCCGGCCCGACGATAGCGTCCCGCGCAAGATCCCTTCCGGACCGGCCATGACGCCGGACCGGATGGTGGAGGCCGTGCTGCACGCGGCCGACTGGGAGTACGACGTGATCGCCATGGGCTATCCCGCCCCGGTCAGGGACAATCGCCCGGTCCAGGACCCCTACAACCTGGGGCCGGGCTGGGTGGGGTTCGACTTTGCGGCCGCCTTCGGCAAGCCGATACGCATGGTGAACGACGCCGCCATGCAGGCGCTGGGGAGCTACGAAGGCGGCCGCATGCTCTTTCTGGGCCTGGGGACGGGGCTGGGATCGGCCCTGGTGATCGAAGGAACCCTCCAGCCGCTGGAACTGGCGCACCTGCCCTATCGCAAGCGGCGGACCTACGAAGACTATGCCGGGGTGGCCGGGTACCACCGCCTGGGAGCGAAGAAGTGGACCAAGCATGTTCACCGTATCGTCGGTCTGCTGCGGCAGGGCCTGCAGGCGGAGTACGTCGTCCTGGGCGGCGGGAACACCGACAAGCTGACGAAGATCCCCGAGGACGTACGGACCGGCAGTAACGTCAACGCCCTGGTGGGGGGCGGACGGTTATGGGATGAGCGACGGGGGGTGATGGGAGGACGGAAGTAGGACGGGAAGAAGACGGGAGAAGGACGGAAGAAAGACGGGAGAAGGACGGAAGAAAGACGGAAGCAGGGCGCAGGGGCGACAGATGCGTCGCCCCTGCGCCCTGCCGTCCTACTGCCGGCACCCTCCATTCGGATCCGGCTTGGGCTGGTCCACCACCAGCCGGTGATCCAGGTTGGCGATGTGCAGGGCGACGTCTTCCACCAGGTTGCCGATCCGCGCCATGTGCGGATAGTCGATGTACTGGGGCTCGTCGGTAACCTGATGGTAGTCGGAGTGGCCGCCGGTAGTGAAGAACGCGATGGGAATGCCGTAGCGGGCGTACTCATAGTGGTCGCTGCGGCAGTAGATGTTCATGGGATGGCCGTTGGCGTCCATGGCATAGTCGAACACCAGGCCGTGCTTGTCCTCGGTGTTCACCCGCTCGATCAGGTCGCCCAGCTCGGTGGAGAGCCGGCGCGAGCCGACGATCTGCAGGTAGTTGGCGGCGCCGGCGAGCGGCTGGCCGTCCTTGGTCTTGCCGGTTTCGTCCCAGGTATCGCCCCGGCCGACCATGTCCATGTTGAGCTGCGCCACGATGGAATCGCGCGGCACGGTCGGGTGGTCGGTGAACCAGGCCGAGCCGAGCAGGCCCTTCTCCTCGCCCACATGCCAGACGAAGAGGATCGAGCGCCGGGGCGCGTTCTTCCCCGTGAGCGACGCCATCTTCTGGGCGATCTCGAGCACGGTGACCGTGCCGGAGCCGTCGTCGTCGGCGCCGTTGTCGATGGAATCGGGGCGCATGGCCGGGTGCTTCGCCCGCCAGGCGGCGAGCTCGCGGTTCACCTCGGCCTGCTGCGCGGGGGTGGCACGGGCCCCCCGGTCTTCCGCCCCGCCCGGCCGCACCAGGTGGTTGTAGAGGCGCAGCGAGTCGTGGTCCACCGGCTGGTCGTTGACGCCGATGTGGTCGTTATGGGCGCCGATCGCCACGTACTGGTTCCTGAGCGCCGGATCGTTGCCCGGGAGGATGGCCACCACATTGCGGGCCGGGTACTCCACCGGCTGGATGTTCAACCGCAGGTCGAGCGAGGCGGTTACGCCGCTGTCGCCGGGCGCCACCTGGTCCATGGGCCGGCCCAGGAGCCGGGCGGCGCCGTCGGCGGTGAGCATCACGATGGCGGAGGGGCCCGTGGACTGACGATCCGGATCGTCCACGAAGGTTCCCGGCCGGCTGAAGAAGGCCATGTAGCGGTCGGGCACCACGACCGCGATCGCGCCGGCGCTGTCGGCCAGATCGCCCAGACGGCGCAGGCTGCCGCGGCCGCTCCGGGGCAGCGCGAAGATCACCAGGTGATTCCGGACCTGATCGCTGCCGAGCTGAAAGCTGCTGTCGCCCAGCTCGCCGGCGTAGATGACCCGCATGTCCTGTCCCGCCCCGGAGGCGGTTCCGGTGGCCGCCCACTCCCGCCCCAGCTCCAGCGCCGTGCCCCCGGCGGTCAGGCTGGAGGCGGAGTCGATCGTCCGGGTCTTGAAGGGCAGCGTCTGGAAATAGGTGCCGTTCTCGCCCGCGGGCTGGAGGCCGATCTTCTTCACCTGGGCGGCGATGTAATCGGTGGCCTTGGTGTTTCCGACCGTGCCCGCCTCGCGGCCCTGGAGCGAATCGTCGGCATAGATGTAGAGCCGCGTCATGAGATCGGCGGCCGTGATATCCGCCCCGGTGGGCTGGGGCGCGTGCTTGAGAGGCAGGGTGGGGTCGGGCGCGGGAGCCCGCATGGGCGTCGAATCGGCGGGGGCCATGGACTGGGCCGCGAGGAGGCCGGGCAGGAGCGCCGCGGCCGCACACAGGGCAAATGCTTTCATGGGACCATGTGCTGAAGGGACAAGCAGATAGCCGGCCCGGGGCCGGCGGGGGATAGTGGTACTACGTGTGGGAGGCAGGAAAAGTTGAAGACAGGGGCGCAGGGGCGGGGCGCAGGGGCGAGGCATGCCTCGCCCCTGCGCCTCGCCCCTGCGCCCCGCCGGTCATTTCACATTGTCCGTCTTCTGGATAAACGCCGCCACGTTGGCCTTGAGCTTCGCCAGCGCGGGCTCCAGCAGGTACATCATGTGGCCGGCCGGGTAGTACTTGAGGCCGATGTTCTTCCGCAGACGGGCCGGGAGATCCAGATGGTCCACTGTGTACTCGGTGGCCAGGAAGGGCGTGGCCATGTCGTAGTACCCGTTCTCGATCTCCACCTGGAGATTAGGATTGGAGACCATCGCGTTTACCAGGTCGGAGCCGACGTAGGTGGCGCCGTTCCAGCCGCCCCGGCCTCCCCGGTTCCAGTTCCAGTCTACCCCGCCCAGGATGTTATACCGATCGTCGGTGCGGTACTGGAGCTCATCCCGGAGGTAACTGTTCACCGCCGCGGTAAACGGGCCAGCGACTGCGGTGTAGTTGGGATCATAACTGGAGCGTTCCGCCAGGAGATCGGTGGTCGGTCCGGTATAACGTGAGTCGTAGCGTCCGGTAACGACGCTGTCCCCCCGGGTCAGCTCCTGCATGAACATGCCGAGGGACACCCGCAGGTTGGCTTTCCTGAGGTAATCCTCCGGCAGGCCGGTGTAGGCGGCAAGCTGTTTCACCACCGCGCTCAGGCTGTCGGGCGGCAGCGGGGCGGCGCGGGTGAGCGCGGTCAGATAGGGGCCCAGGGCGAAGGTGCGCACCTGCCGGAGGAAGGCATCGAGGTCGGCGGGTTGGCTGATGCGGTGGTGATAGACGGCCGTCGCCGCGTAGCTCGGCAGGTAGAGGGCGTACGAGATGTCATGCCCCTGCGCGAAGCGCAGGGTTTCGAAATCCAGCACCGACGAGATCAGTACCACGCCGTTGAAGTCCATGTGTTCCTGGTCCTGCATCCGGTTCACCAGCACGGCGGAGCGGGTGGTGCCGTAGCTTTCGCCCAGCAGGTACTTGGGGGACAGCCAGCGGTGATTCCGGCTCACGTAATTCAGGATGAATTGCGCCAGCGATCGGGCGTCTTCATCCACGCCCCAGAAGTCCTTCCCCTTCCCCTTCCCCACCGGCTTGCTGAAGCCCGTTCCGATCGGGTCAATGAAGACCAGGTCGGTGACGTCAATCAGCGAATTGGGATTGTCCGCCAGCCGATAAGGCGGGGGAGTGGCGCTGGTGTCGTTCAGCACGATCCGCCGCGGCCCGAACGCGCCCATGTGCAGCCAGGCCGAGGAAGACCCGGGGCCGCCGTTGTAGGCGAAGGTGATGGGACGGTCCGCCGCATCCTTTACGTCGGTCCGGGTGTAGGCGGTGTAGTAGAGGCTGCCGACCGGCTCGCCCTTGTCGTTCTTGAGCAGCATGGTGCTGGCCCGGGCCCGGTAGGGAATCGCCGCGCCGCCGATCTTTATCGTGTGCTCGGTGACGGAGGAGTCTTCCTTCGGCACCGGCAGGGGCGCTTCCTTCCCTCCGGCGCTGTCGCTCTGCGGAGCGGGGCGCTGCGCCGCGGCCGGCGGAGCGAGAATGGTGATGGCGAGCAGAACGGGTGACAATCGCATCGAGTCCTCCTGAAGTCTCAGGTTCAAACCGCGAAACCGCGAAGAGCGCGAAGGTCCTCTTCTTTGGCGCTTCCGCAGTATCAGAGCGCCGGGAGAGTCCCACAACCGAGCCGTCGGTCTTCCGTAGCCAGATCCGAAGTGTTGATCCACAGAAACTGCAACACGGAGGCACGGAGAACCGGAGATTCAACCCAGCAGTTGCTCCGTAGCCCTTCGAAGCTCCGTGTCTCCATGTTGCAGTTACGAGACCTGAGCCAACCGGCGTTTGCACCCTTCGTGCGTCTTCGCGGTTCCATTGTTCAGAGGGCTCTCTACTCTCCATCAAGCCACTGCTGCCGCAGCGCGCGCATGGCGTCGGTGACCGGCCGCCCTGCCTGCTCGTAGGTCACCAGTTCCAGCCGCGGATCGGCTGCCAGCGTGATGGTCGTTTCCTTGTCCATGCCGCGGGAGCGGTAGGTCACGGCGATCCGGTCGCCGGGATGGTGGGCCGCCTTGACGGCGTCCCAGACGCTGTCGGAGGTGAGCGGCCGTCCGTCCAGGGTACGGATCACGTCGTCGCGGTCGAGCCCCGCGTCATAGAGCGGCGATCCGATGATCGTGCCCACCGCGAGCCTCCCGCCACTGCTGTCGTACTCCACCTGCGCCGGGCCGGCCCAGGCCGCGTCCGGGTTCAGCGGGCGGAGGAGCAGGCCGGCGGGGGCCAGCAAGGCGGCGTAGTCCTGCATGTCGCTGCCGCGGACATAGTGGTCGAAGAACCGGCGGGCAAAGGCGCTGTCGCCGGTGTACCGGGCCAGGGCGTGCTGGATGTCGTTCAGTCGGTAGGGCACGCCCGGCTTGCCGAAGCGCTGCCATATGAGCCGCATGAATCCGTCCAGCGGCTTGCCGAAGCGCTGCCGCAGCGTGAGGTCGAGCCCCAGCGCGATGACCTCGCCCCAGGGATAGTAGCTGACGTACGTGTTGGGGAAATTGACGGGGTCGATGGACGTCGCGGCATCCACGAAGGGCGCCAGCCGGCTCATGCCGACGGGGGAGTGGAATTGCCGCCCGGGAGCCATCATCACGTAGTTCAGCGCCTGGCCTTCGCTGCGGGCATAGGTGGAGTCGTTCCACACGCCGGCCCGGCGCAGCGCCAGCTTGCCGTAGTAGTTGGTGAATCCCTCGCCGAACCACAGGGTGGGCGACATGTCGGCCCGCTCGAAGTCGAACGGCTCGATTTCCCGGGCCCGGATCCGCTCCATGTTCCAGGAGTGGAAGTACTCGTGCGCCAGCGTGCCCAGCAGCGCGACCGGATTGTCGCCCAGAGTGGCCCGGCTGCTGGAAATAATGGTGGAGTTCCGATGTTCCATGCCGTCGCCGTACACCCAGGGCAGGTAGTCGGCGATGAAGGTATAGGTGCCGGGCTCGTACTGCGGGAACTCGCCGAAGATGGCCTCCTCGGCCGCTACCACCTTCTTCGCCATGGCCTCGTACTGATCCAGCTGCTCCGGCGTGGCCTGGCTGTGTACCGCGAGACGGATCTGGTAGTCATGCCCGCCGGAGCTGACGGGCCAGGTGCGCAGGGCGTAGTCGCTGAGCTCGGTAGGGCTGTCCATGAAATACTGCAGGTCGGGCGCCCGGAAGGTGAGCGGCTGGTCGGTCGGCAGGAGCTGGGTGGCCGGTTTCCACCCGCTCCCGGCCGGCGGCTCGAAGGTGACGTGAATCGGCCGCTGCTCCAGCCCCCGGGCCCACATGAAGGTGGCGGGCATGTTGAGGTGGGCATGGGTCGAATCGATTCCATCGTAGGTCCCGTCGGCCCGGTCGCCGTAGAGCGTGTACGAGACCGTCACCGATCCTCCGGCCCGCGGGACGGTCCAGCCGTAGGGGTCCGGGCGCGTGAGCATCAGCGCGCGCCCCTGCCCGTCGCGGGCGCTCACGCGGTAGACGTTCTTGGCGAACTCGTGCAACGCGTAGCGCCCGGGCGAGGAGCGGCTCATGCGGAGCTCCAGCGGCCTGCCGGCCGGGAGGCCGGTGAGCGTCATGGTGATCTCCGCTTCGTGGTGTACCGCGTTGGGGAAGCGCACGTGATAGACCACGGCCTGGGCCGGCAGGGCCGCGGGCAACGCGAGTGCGGCGAACAGGGCTGGCAGGAGACGGCGTAGGCGCATGGGGTCGGGCCGGTCTGAGGGGGTGATGGGGGTCGCTCAACAATGTAATCCCGATGGCACCATCACGGCGGTGTTTCTCTGCGTAGCTCTGCGCGCTCGGCGTCCTCCGGGTGAGTAGACGCCGCCTGGCGTATGACCAGGGCTGTGATCGGCGTCATGGTACCGGGACCCCGAGGGCCCCAGTCTGCCAGATGCCTCACTGGCTTGTCGTGCTCGCCTGGATCTGCCTTGCTGTGGGGGGGCTATCCGCCCTCCTCATCCTGGTGGATGTCATTCTGCATCCCCAGCAGATGAGTGTCATGAACATCGTCTGGCCCGTGACCGGACTCTACAGCGGTCCCGTCGGTCTCTGGGCCTATTGCCGCGTGGGACGCCTCAGCACCCGGGAACAGTTCCGGCGGGCGAAGATCGAACGCCGGGAGCCTCCGTCCAGGCAGAAACCCTTCTGGCAGAGCACGATGGTTTCGGCGCTGCACTGCGGCAGCGGTTGCACCCTGGGGGATCTCTGCGCCGAGTGGCTCCTGGTGCTGGCGCCGTTCACACTCTTCGGCCACAAGATCTTCGCCGCCTGGCTGGTGGACTACGGTTTCGCCTTCGTCTTCGGCATTGCCTTCCAGTACTTCGCCATCAAGCCCATGAAAGGCCTCTCCCCCTCCGAGGGCCTCAAGGCCGCGTTGAAGGCCGACACCCTGTCGCTCACCAGCTGGCAGGTCGGGATGTACGGGTGGATGGCCATTGCCACTTTTCTGATTTTCGGCCACGAGCTGGAGAAGACAGGCCCGGTGTTCTGGCTCATGATGCAGATCGCGATGCTGGCCGGGTTCCTCACCGCCTTTCCGGTGAACTGGTGGCTGGTCCGGAAGAAGATCAAGGAGCCGATGTGAGCCCCGGTCCGGCACCGTCGGGTGTGATGCGCGGCATATCGGGAGCAGCAGCACACCTCTATTGTGCGGGTGAGGCCGGCGACGTCCAAAGCATTGCGGGACACGTACTTGCCGGCCGAGTCAACCGGGTAGTGCCCCGTCGGTAATTGCTCCCACCGCAAAGGGACAGCGATACGAGAGCACCCGGTGGTTGTTCGATGGTCTGGACAACTGCAGGCCCCCGGCAACGACGCAGCGACCGGGGTACGTGCTAGAAAGAAAGGAGGTTCACATATGCTGAACGGGAGCCCACGGAGCATCCGTGTGGGAGGGGTGGAGGCGACCAGGCCGCGGGCCGCTACTGAGCTTGAGGGAGGCTCTCTCACCCAATCAGTCGCGGGCGCAGGCGCGATGGTCCTGGCGGTGCTGGGACTGTTCGGGGTGCTGCCCGGCGGACTGGTGTCGATTGCGGCCATCGGAGCGGGTTTCGCCCTGCTGGTCGGGAGTGCCGCCCTCGCCGCGCGTTACAGCCGCGTTCTGGGAGAAAGCCAGCGCGACGTGACCGGTGGACTGGGGTTTGGCGCCCTGGCCGGTCTGGCGGGGCTGGTGCTTGGACTGCTGGTGCTGCTCGGGGTTGGCGGGGTTGATCTGCTGGCCGTCTCGGCCATCGTCCTGGGCGGCGCGTTGCTGTTCGAGAGCGGCGCTCTGGCCCGGCTCGAGTCGATGGTGCGGCAGCGCCGGATGGCGAATCCGGGCAGCCCGGCCGAAGACGCCGTCTACCTCTCGAGCGGGGCCGACGTGCTGGTGGGCGCGGGCGTCGTGGTGCTGGGTATCCTGGCACTGAGCGGGGTCAGCCCCCTCACGCTGGTGCTGGTCGCCATGCTTGGCATCGGGTGTGCCGTGCTGCTGACCGGCTCATCCTTCGCGGCGCGTATTTTCAACATATTCGGATAAGAAGTAGAAGTACGCACTCGCGCGACGCGAAGGGCCGGACGCCCGGTGCCGAAGTCAGGTGCCGGGCGTTTCGTCTGTCCCGCCAGGCACTGCCAGACCTAACCCCCTGTCCCCCTTCCCTGTTGGGAAGGGGGGATCCGCATTCTGTCCTCGATTGCCACCCCGGTGCGGGGAACGGGGCCAGGGGGTCAGGTCCAGTTCCCCCTTCCCGGCCGGGAAGGGGGGCAGGGAAGTCAGGTCACCGCCGCACCTCCGCCAGCGACGCCCGCCGCGGGCCGGGATAGGGCACCGTGCCTTTGATGGTCCGCCACAGGATACGGTTGAACAGCTCCTCGTCCGCCCGGTCCTCCTGCGAGAGATCCAGGCGGCGCGAATCGCGCGCCTCGGCGGTGCCGGCCGGATTGCGCCGGTCCAGGGACACGGCGGGCGTGAGGGCGGTGTAGGGCGTCCGGTCCGGCTCAGTCGCCCAGATATCGCGCAGCGGCCGGCCGAAATGATCGAACTGGGAGAGCGACCCCAGGTGCAGAATGTCGGCGATGGTCGCGATCACGTCGGTGGTGTTGGTGAACCGGTGGATCACCCCGCCCCGGTTCCACGCCGAGATCACCAGCAGGGGCGAGCGGTGGGAATCGACATGATCGGGGCCGTCCTGCGCGTCGTCTTCCAGCACGAAGACCACCGTGCTGGTCCAGAAGGGTGAGTGCGACAGCGCGTCGATCACCCGGCCCAGCGCCAGGTCGTTATCGGCCATGTAGGCCTGCGGCGTCGGCTTCCCGGCCTGCGCCCCGCTGGTGTGATCGTTGGGCAGGCGCAGGATCTCCAGCTGCGGCATCCTGCCCTGCTGCACGAACTGCCGGAATTCCGCCACCCAGACGTCCGCCCGGCGCTGGTCCCGAATGTCCAGGTCCCAGCCCGGCGCCTGATGATTGGTGTGCTGGTCGAGCCAGGGCTTGGTGCCGGTGTAGTGCAGGGTGCCGCCGCTGGTGTCGTCGACCACGAACTCCCCGTAATTGCGGAACGTGATCCCCGCCCGCCGTGCCAGATCCCAGAGATACCCGGTCGAGGGGGAGTTCACGTCATCATCCGGGTCGGCGGGAATCCGGTTCCTGTTGGTTCCCTCATAGTCGTAGTCGTGCGCATCGCCCCGGTACTGCGACGGGACCGTCTTTTCCACGTAGTCGGGGGCATACGCAGCCGTGGACCAGTTGTGGCCGTCGGCGCTCACCTCGGCATTCACGAAGAACCGGTCGAAGACGCCGAACCGCTCCGCCAGGGCGTGATGGTTGGGGGAGATCGGCCGGGGGAAAAAGGTCAGCGAGGAGTCGCCGTCGCCCATTTCCAGGTCGCCCAGGACCTGGTCGTAGGTGCGGTTCTCCTTGATGATATAGATCACGTGCTCGAACGATGGATAGCGGCGGGCGGCGGTTGCTGCGCCGATCCAGCCGTTCGCCCGCGCCACCCGCGCGCTGTAGGCCGGCAGCTGGTCCAGCCGCTGCGGGCCCAGCAGTACCGTCGTGAGGGAGCCGGAGAGCTGTCCCAGGGTGTAGTCGGCCCGGTCCTGCAGCCGGTGGCCCGGCTGCGAGCGGCCCGGGTTGGGCCCGGTTCCGTTGCCCTTGCCATTCACCACCAGGATGGTGTCGCCGGCAGTAACGAGGGCTGTGGGATACCACTCCACCGGGACCCGACCCAGCAGCGTGTCCCGTGCCGCCGCGACCTTGCCGGCGCTGGACGTCGAGAGGCTGAAGACCGCCACGGCATTGTTGTCGGCCTCGGCCACCAGGAGCTTGGTGCCGTCGGGCGAGAGCGCCAGCGCGTTGGGGGTGCTGCCCTCGTCCGGGCCGGCGGGCGCCGAATCGTCGAGCGTCCCCAGAAGCGTTCCGCCCCGGGTGTCGAGCACGCTGATCCGGTCGGTGGTCGAGGAGGCGACGTAGAGGCGGGAGCCGTCGCCATTAAGGAGCAGGGCGGTCGGGTGGCGGCCCGCCGGCAGGCGGCCCGCCGCCACCAGCGAATCACCGCTGGGTCGGAATACCGCCACGCTGTCGCCGGCCCAGATTGAGGTGTAGACCGTGCCGTCGGGCGCGACCGCCACGGCGTAGGGATAGCGCCCCAGGGGGAGGCGCTGGATCACCCGTCCCGCCGCCGCGTCCACTACGGCCAGCGAGTCGGCCAGATTGAGGGCCACATAGATCCGCCGCCCGTCGGGCGAAATCGCGAGCCCGGCGGGATACGCCCGTCCGTGGCCCACCGACTCGGCCAGCAGGACGCTGTCGGCCAGGGTCGCCGCGCTCCCGTCCCAGCGATAGCGGTACAGCACATCCTGATTGCCGCCCGAGGTATAGAGCGCGTTGCCCGCCGGCGTGAAGGCGATGCCCAGGAAGGCCCAGGGCTGTTTCAGGGTCTGCGTGACCGTGCCCGAGAAGCGGTCCACGATCTGCAGCCCCTGTTCCCGCCAGCCATTGAGCAAGACGGCCACGTGGCGTCCATCCGGCGCCAGGGCGGCGGCCAGCGGCATGCTGCCCAGGGCCACCCGGCTCCCGGCCGGGTCAAGCACCGCACCAGTCGGGAGACGGGCGTGCTCAACCGAAGCCGGTGGCTGGGGGGCTCGCCCACCGCTGCAGGCGGTGAAGAGGATCGCGAGAGCGGCACGGAGGGTGTGACGGAGGGAACGGTTCAGGCGGATCATGGCGAGGGTCCGGAGATCAGAGGGCTCCCTAATGGTAATCCACAGATTACACAGATCGGGGCAGATTATCTTCCCTGCCGTCCTGCGACCGAGCGGCCTCCAATAGATAGCCGCGAGGAAGTCCTTCAGGGCCGTCCTGCCGTCCTGCCGTCCTGCCCTGGTTCAACAATCCGGGTAATCTGTGTAATCTGTGGATCGTAATCTGTGGATCGTAATCTGTGGATCGTAATCTGTGGATCGTAATCTGTGGATCATACATCTGCGTCATCTGCGGTTCCCTATCCCGGAGCGTCGCATGCGCTCGACCCTTGCCGCATTCGTCATTGCCCCTCTGGCCGTCATCGTCACGCTGGCAGCCCGCCCCGTCAAGCCCTGGGACAACGGGCTCGCCCTGACGCCGCCGATGGGCTGGAACAGCTGGAATCATTTCGGCTGCGATGTCAGCTCGAAGCTCATCCGGGAAACGGCCGACGCCATGGTGTCGAGCGGCATGCGCGATGCCGGGTACCGCTACGTGGTGATCGACGACTGCTGGCAGGTGGCCCGGGATGCCCAGGGCCGGCTGGTGGCCGACTCCACCCGGTTTCCCGAGGGGATCAAGTCGCTGGCCGACTATGTCCACTCGAAGGGCCTCAAGTTCGGCATCTACACCGACGCCGGCCGCAAGACCTGCCAGGGCCGCCCCGGGACCTACGGGCACGAGGAACAGGATGCCCGGACCTTCGCCCAGTGGGGCGTGGACTATGTGAAAGAAGACTGGTGTTACGCCGACTCGCTGGACGCTCCCACCCAGTACCGGAAGTTCAGCGACGCCCTGAAGGCGGCCGGGCGACCCATCGTGCTCAGTATCTGCGAATGGGGCTCCAACCGGCCATGGGAGTGGGCCCCGCCGGTGGGCAACCTGTGGCGGACGACGGGCGATATCGACGACAGCTGGAACAGCGTCATGACCATTCTGGACCTGTCCTCGCCCCATGCCGAGGTGGCGAAACCCGGCGCCTGGAACGATCCCGACATGCTGGAGGTGGGCAACGGCGGTATGAGCCGGGACGAGTACCGGGCCCATTTCAGTCTGTGGGCCATGATGGCGGCGCCGCTCATGGCAGGCAACGATCTCCGCAGCATGTCCGACGAGACCCGTGAGATCCTGACCAACCCTGAGGTCATCGCGGTGGATCAGGATTCGGCGGGTATGCAGGGGACCCTGGTGCAGGAGGGGCCGCCGGCGGTACAGGTCTGGTCGCGACCGCTCCGGGACGGTTCCTACGCGGTGGTCCTGCTCAACCGGGCCGACGTCCCGACCGAAATCACGGCCTACTGGAGCCGGGTCGGGCTGCCCCGGGGCACCACCGCGCGGGTGCGCGACCTGTGGACCCACAAGGACCTGGGGCCGCAGCAGGGCAAGTACGGCACCACCGTGCCGGCGCATGGCGCGGTAATGCTGCGGGCGGAGCCGGTGAACAAATGAGAAGTAAGAAGTAAGAAGGGGGAAGGGGGAAAGGGAACGGGGAAACCTGCCGCCTTGCTTGACATATCAAAAAAAATTGATATGTTTGTTCGCCATGACTGCCACTTCCCTGGATCTCGCCGCTGCGGCGCGCTGGTTCCACGCCCTCTCCGACCCCACCCGGCTGGAGATCGTGACTCTGCTATCTCATGGTGAGCGCTGTGTTTGCGATCTGACCGATGCACTGGACGCCGCCCAGTCCCGCCTCTCGTTCCATCTCAGGACTTTGAAAGACGCCGGCCTGGTCACCGACCGGAAGGACGGCCGCTGGGTGCATTACAGCCTGAACCGCGAGGCCTTGGATGCCATCGCGGCCTTCGCCGGCGCAGTGAAACCAGGGAAGCATGCGGGAAGCTGTGCCAGGGCCTGCTGTGAGGGGTAAGGCGTGAGGCGTGAGCGACTAACGACTAACGACTAACGACTAACGACTAACGACCAGCGACCAGCGACTATCCATCCGATTCTCGAGGCATTCATGTCTGATGACATCCAGGACACCGTTCGTGCCCGTTACGGCTCTGCCGCCCTTCGCGTGCTCTCCGGCGAGGGCAGTTCCTGCTGCGGCGCCGCGACCGCCAATGGCGGGTGCGACCCGATCACCGACAATCACTACACACCGGAGCAGGTTGACTGCCTGCCGGATACGGCCGTGCTGGCCTCGCTGGGCTGCGGCAACCCCACCGCCCTGGCCGAGCTGAAGGAAGGCGAGATCGTGCTGGATCTCGGTTCCGGCGGCGGGATCGATGTGCTGCTCTCCGCGCGTCGCGTGGGGCCTGCCGGAAAGGCCTACGGCCTCGACATGACCGACGAGATGCTGGCGCTGGCGCGGGAGAATCAGCGCAAGTCGGGCATCGAGAACGCGGAGTTCCTGAAGGGCGAAATCGAAAACATTCCGCTCCCCGATGCCTCGGTGGACGTGATCATCTCCAACTGTGTGATCAACCTGTCCGCCGACAAGCGGCGCGTCCTGGCCGAGGCCTTCCGGGTGCTCAAGCCGGGCGGGCGGCTGGCGATCTCCGATATCATCGTGCGCGGGGAGATACCGCAGGAGGTGCGCCGCAGTATGGAACTGTGGGTCGGCTGCATCGCCGGCGCGCTGGAAGAGCAGGAGTATGGCAGGCTCCTGGCCGAGGCGGGCTTCGCGCAGATCGGCATCGAGCCTACCCGGGTCTATGAATTCGCCGACGCCCGGACCTTCCTGGCCGGTGCCGGCCTGGATACCGAGGTGTTCGCCCGGGAAATCGGCGGGCGGGTGATGGGGGCGTTCGTCAGGGCGGCAAGGCGGCAGGAGGGCAGGACGGCAGGTGAATCAGCTCATGCTTCTACCGCCGTACCGCCATACCGCCATACCGCCCAGCCCGGAGCTTGAGAGTGTTCCGCGTCCTCTTCCTTTGCACCGGCAACTCCGCCCGCAGCCAGATGGCGGAGGCGCTGCTCAATGCCTATGGCGGCGAGCGGTTCCAGGCCGAGAGCGCCGGATCCCGGCCGGCGGCGGAGGTGAATCCCTATGCCGTTCGGACGCTGGAGGAGATGGGGCTCTCGTGGGGAGGGCACCCGCCCCGGTCAGTAGAGGGGCTGGAGCGGGGCCATTTCGATTTCGTCATCACGGTCTGCGACCGTGCGAAGGAATCCTGTCCCGTCTTTCCGGGGCAGCCGGTCATGGCCCATTGGGGCATGGCCGACCCGGCCGATGTACCGGGAGACGATGTCCACCGTATGCGGGCGTTTCGTGATGCGTTCTGGCTGCTGAAGCGGCGCATTGATCTTCTGCTGGCGTTGCCGGCGGAGCGGCTGGAGCGGCTGGCGCTGGAGAAGCAGGTTCGCGCCATCGGCCTCGAGGCGGAGCAACCGGGCCGGTGAGCGCGGTCTGCGAGGTCACCACCGGGCAGGCCGCCGGGGCGGAGCTGTCGCCCTTTGCCCGCTATCTCTCACTCTGGGTCCTGCTCTGTATCGCGGCGGGGATCGGACTGGGGATGCTCTTTCCGGCCGCGTTCGCTGCGCTGGGCGGTGCCGAGATCGCCCGGGTGAATCTCCCGGTGGCAGTGCTCGTCTGGCTCATGATCGTGCCGATGCTGCTGAAGGTGGATTTCGGTGCGCTCGCAGGCGTCCGCTCGCACTGGAAGGGGATGGGAATCACCCTGTTCGTGAACTGGGCGGTAAAGCCCTTTTCCATGGCCCTCCTCGCCTGGATCTTTGTTCGCGGAGTATTCCGGCCGTTCCTGCCGGCGGCACAGCTCGATTCCTACGTCGCCGGACTGATCCTGCTGGCCGCCGCCCCCTGCACCGCAATGGTCTTCGTCTGGAGCAATCTGAGCGACGGCGACCCCAACTTCACTCTCACCCAGGTGGCGCTGAACGACGCCATCATGATCGTTGCCTTCGCGCCCATCGTGGGGCTGCTGCTGGGCCTGTCGGCCATCACCATTCCGTGGCAGACGCTGGTGCTCTCGGTAGGGCTGTACATCCTGGTGCCGGTGGCCGGCGCGCAGCTCTGGCGCCGGTCGCTGCTCCGGCGGGGCGTCGCCGCGCTGGAGCGCGTGCTCCAGCGCCTGCAGCCGATTTCACTGGTCGCGCTGCTGGTGACCCTGGTGCTGCTCTTCGGTTTCCAGGGTCCGCAGATCCTGGCCCAGCCGCTGGTCATCCTGCTGCTCGCCGTGCCCATTCTGATCCAGGTGTATTTCAACAGCGGCCTGGCCTACATTCTGAACCGCGCGGCTGGAGAATCCCACCGGGTCGCCTGCCCCTCGGCGCTCATCGGTGCCAGCAACTTCTTCGAGCTGGCGGTAGCGGCCGCCATCAGCCTCTTCGGGCTGGAATCCGGCGCCGCCCTGGCAACGGTAGTGGGCGTCCTGGTGGAGGTGCCGGTGATGCTGTCGGTGGTGTGGCTGGTGGGGCGGAGCCGGGGGTGGTATGAGAGAAAAGGACTGAGGACTGAGGACTGAGGTAGCCCGCCGTCCTGCCGTCTTGCCGTCCTCAAAACGCATCCATATCCGCGCAGGCCTCGCAGGTCCGGTTCTGGGCCCGGAAGGCCAGGAGCCGGATCTCCGAGGTGAGGTGGCCCTCCTCGGCGGGTTCTTCCTCCGTCAGTGGCGCGCAGAGGTAATTCCGGCTGCTGTCGGGGAAGACGGTCGCCACCACAGAATCCTTTCCCCAGCGGGTCTGCGCCTGGACGGCCCCCAGGAAGTTGGCCCCCGAGGAAATCCCTACCGGCAGCCCCAGCACGCGGGCCAGTGCCTGAGCCATGCGGATGGCATCGCCGTCGTCCACCGAGAGGATTTCGTCCAGATGTTTGAGGTCGGCGAGCATGCTCTGGCCCACATCGGCGAGCCCGGCGATCCGGTGCGGACCAGCCGCCCGGGGAGATGACAGCACGGGCGCGTTCCGCGGCTCCAGGGGATGCAGGCGTATCGAAGGATGCATCGCCCGGAGATAGCGTCCCACTCCCATGAGGGTCCCCCCGGTGCCCACGCCGGCCACGAACGCGTCCGGCTTCAGGGCGTGCGAGAAGAGCTGGCTCCACAGCTCCGGCCCGGTGGTACGCGCGTGGGCCTCGGCGTTGCACGACCTGGCGAAGTCGTGGGCCAGCAGGGCCCCTTCCAGCGGCGCCGCCACACTCTCCGCCAGCCGGGCGCAATCCCGGATCCCCGCCCCCGTGTCCAGGGCCAGGCTCACGTCCGCGCCGAACGACCTGACCAGATCGATCCGCTCCCGCGGCGTCGAGTGGGGCATGACCACGGTGACGGGGTGCCCGATGGCCCGGCCGATGGCGGCGAAGGAGATGCCGCTATTGCCGGTGCTGGCCGCCACGATGGGCGCGCCGCGCCGCAATACGCCGCTCTCATAGGCGCGCCGGATCACGTGCAGCGCCAGCCGGTCCTTGATGCTGCCGGTGAGGTTCTGCATCTCGCACTTGGCGTAGAGCACCCGCGGCTCCCCCCGCCAGGTATAGGCGATGGCGAGCAGCGGCGTATTCCCTACCAGATTCTTGAGCCCCCGCATCCGCGTGATGACATCAGGTGAGACGTCGGGGGCGGCCGGCCAGAGCGGCGACATGGTCGTTCTCCTTCCCGCCAACCTTGGAGCCGGAGAATGAAGAGACCCTGAAGGATCCGTGAGGGCGGATCGGGAGCGGCGGCGAGGTTCCGGTCAAGCCCCGAGTTTCCATGGATTGATCCACAGATTACACAGATTACACGGAGGGATTCTATGACCGGGCCGCGCTCCGACAGCGGCCCCGGCACCCACGAAGCAAGAAGGAACAGTCGTTCTTTGTGGTGGCTCGGCGACGCTCCACGGAATGCCGCAGGCACCGGCGTCAATCTCTGTAATCTGTGGATCACTCTGATGGCGCAGCGACGCTCCACGAAGCGCCGCAGGCATCGGAGTCAATCTGCGTAATCTGCGGATCGCGGAGGCGCGCCGTCTGGGACGGCCCCTCGGCGGTCAGCCGGAAAGCGAGTTGAGCCGCTCGGCATAGTGCTGCCGCAGCTTGCTCACTTTGGGGGAGATCATGGCCTGGCAGTACATCTGGTTGGGATTTCGCCGATAGTACTCCTGATGGTACGCCTCGGCTGGATAGAACGTGCCCAGCCGCTCCACCTGGGTGACGATGGGATCGGGAAACACTCCGCGCAGGGTGAGATCGGCGATGACTTCCCGTGCCGCCTGCTCCTGATCCTGGTCTGCCGCGAAGATGGCCGAACGGTACTGGGTGCCCCGGTCGGGCCCCTGGCGGTTGAGCGTGGTCGGATCGTGAAACGCGAAGAAAATCTCCAGCAGCTCGCGATAGCTGATTACGTCCGGATCGAACGTGACCTGCACCGCCTCGGCATGGCCGGTGGTCCCGGTACAGACCTGCTCATAGGTGGGGTCGGGCACCGAGCCGCCGGTATAGCCCGACACCACGCGCTCGACCCCGCGCAGGCGTTCTATGACCGCTTCGATGCACCAGAAGCACCCGGCGGCGAGGGTCGCGGTCTGAAGGCTGGAAGGCATGCTGAAAGGTATGCTGAGCGTGCGGGAAAGGGGAAAGGGGAGGGGGACCAGGGACCAGGGACCAGGGACCAGGGACCAGGTACCAGGGACCAGGTACCAGGGACCAGGGACCAGAGAACAGGGACCAGGGAACAGGAAAAAAGGGGAAGCGATCGTTTTTCGCTTCCCCTTTTTTCCCCACCGTTTCTTCGCGTTTCAGGTCCGGTGTCTTGGCTCCTACGCCTCACCCTCCGGTGGTGGTATCGCTGTCGTGGGCCGTGGTATCCGCGCCGGTTGCCGCGCTATCCGCCCCCAGCTTCATCACGGTCACGTTCTTCGGCGTGCCGGTGAGGAGGAAGGTATAGGTGACCCCGGGAACCAGCTTCACATCCCTGATGGTCGTTAGCGTCGTCTTGCTATCGGACGGGCGGACCAGGAGATTCCCGGTGACCGGCTGCACGTCGTTGAGTCCCGTATCGGACTCGTAGTCCACGCCGGACACGATGGGGTCCCGGTTCCCCTGGGCATAGATGTCCACCGACTGCCCCGGGGTAATCACGTTGATGATGCGGAGCCGGGCTTTGCCCTCCTCCGGCGGCTGATAGTTCTCCTGCAGGATGGTCAGCTTGGGCTGGTCGTCCGGGTTCTCCGGCGGCAGCACCAGCGCGGTGTACCGCTGGTTGGCGTCCAGCTCCTTGCTCGACTTGGCGGCGGCGCTATCCGGGCTGCCGCCGGGAAGCACAACCTTGAGGTCCACCGCCGTCGCGGGCACGGTCTGCCAACTGCCGGCCTGATTGGCCGAAGCGGTCGCGACCTGGGTGGAATCGGCGAACAGCGTCACCGATTGGCTGGGGAGGACGTTGACCAGCCGGATCTGGGCCGAACCCTGGCTGGTTGCCATCTCGGCAGGCGGGGTGGCGTTCTGGTCAGAATTGGCCTGCTCCCGGCCGTTACAGCCGCCCAGGAGCAAGGCGCCGGCCGCCAGCACGGCAAGGGTTTTCGAATGGGTGAACATGTCTGCCTCTCGGGCTGTGGGGGTGGCCTGATGCCTGGCGGGCAGTATCGGGGGAAGCCCCGACCCGCTGCTGTGACTGGCCTCACGGGGCCGGGAACTGGAGAGGGGTGAGTGACGGGATGAAGTTGACAGGCCGGGGCCCAGCCATTAAAGTGGCTAACTCTGTAATCGCCGGATCCCGGCCCAAACCGAGCAGAAACATGCGGAACGCCTTCGTCATCGCCGATGTCACCAGCTACACGCCCGCCGCGGGCGTGCGGGCGCCGGTGGTCCGGCCGATCAGCGAAGGCACAGACGAGCGAGGCTCCGCATGAGGACCCGGGAGTAATCCTCCCTCGCTTCGATTCCGCGGAACCCCGCCTGTGCCAAGTCAGAGCCAGGCGGGGTTCTTCATTTCCGGGAGCGGGAGTGGCGTATGGCAACCGAACAGATTCTGGAACAGCGGCCACACCGGCGGCCATGGCGCCGCCTGATCGGCGATGCCATACGCGGGGTGCCGCACGACTATACCGCCGGCCCCATCGGCCGCGCGCTGCTGCTGCTCGCCGTCCCCATGGTGCTGGAGACTGCCATGGAATCGGTCTTCGCGCTCACCGACATCTTCTGGGTGTCGCGCCTGGGAGCGGAGGCGATCGCCACCGTGGGGCTTACCGAGAGCATGATGACCCTGGTCTATACCGCAGCCATCGGCCTGGGCATCGGGGTCAGCGCCATGGTGGCCCGGCGTATCGGCGAGAAGGATCCCGCCGCCGCCGCCACGGCGGCGGTGCAGGGGATCGCCCTGGGCCTGCTGGTGGCGGCTGGGGTGGCCCTGGCGGGGATCACCCTGGCGCCCCAGTTGCTCCGCCTGATGGGCGCCTCGCCCGCGCTGGCGCTGCATGGGGCCGGGTACACGCGCATGATGCTGGGCGGCAGCGCCAGCGTGCTGCTGCTGTTTCTGATCAATGCCATCTTCCGCGGTGCGGGCGATCCCGCCATTGCCATGCGGACGCTCTGGCTGGGCAACGGCATCAATCTGGTGCTGGACCCCTGTCTGATCTTCGGGCTGGGGCCCTTCCCCGCGCTGGGCGTCACCGGCGCCGCCGTGGCGACCACGATGGGGCGGGGGACGGCCGTGCTCTATCAGGCCTACCGCCTGAGCCGCGATGGGGGGCGGCTCTGCATCCGCCGCCCCGATCTGCGGCTCCGTCCGGATATCATGCGCCGGGTGCTGCGGCTCTCGGGCACCGGCACCTTCCAGGTGCTGGTGGCCACCTCGAGCTACATCGGGCTCGTCCGGATTCTTTCCACCTTCGGCGAGGCGGCGGTGGCGGGGTATACCGTGGCCATCCGGCTCGCCATCTTCGCGCTGCTGCCCTCCTGGGGACTGGCCAACGCCGCCGCCACCATGGTGGGGCAGGCGCTGGGGGCGGGAAAGCCGGAGCGCGCCCGCCGGGCGGTCTGGCGGGCAGCGCAGGTGAACGTGGCGTTCCTGGGCGGGATCGGGCTGGTATTCCTTGTGTGGGCGGGGCCGGTGGTGGGCGTCTTTACCAGCGACCCTGGCGCGGCACCGTTAGCGGTGACCGCGCTGCGCATCCTGAGCCTGGGGTTCGCCTTTTACGCCCTGGGCATGGTGCTCACCAGCGCGTTCAACGGGGCGGGCGATCCCTGGACGCCAACCTGGCTCAATCTTAGCTGCTTCTGGCTGCTGGAGATCCCGCTGGCCTGGCTCTTGTCGCGCCAGATGGGCCCGCTCGGCGTCTTCCTCTCCATTCCGCTGGCGGAGGGAGCCCTGACGCTGGCGGCGGCGGGGTTGTTCCGGCGGGGACGCTGGGTGGATCGGAGGGTCTGAAGCCCCGTGCCGGTGGTCAGAATCCCGGGGAACCGGCTAATTTTCGCACATGAGGATGATCAATCGAATGAGCAGTCGAACCTGGTGGGGCTGGCTGGCGGGAGCAGCGCTCGCCGCCGGCTTGCCTGCCGGCCTTCAGGCGCAGCACCCCGATCTCTCGGGCCGCTGGAAGATGGCGGACAGCAGTGCCACCCTCCAGCCGCCTCAGATGGGTCGGGCGCGAACCGATACCGCCGCGGCAGACAGCTCGGACGACAGCACCGGCGCCCGCCCCGATACGGCGGAAACCCGCTACCCCGATTCCAGCCGCATGGGCATGCCGGGGGAAACCCGGATGCCGCGAGGCGGCCGGTATCGCGGCCCCAGCAAGGGCGAACGGGAACAGATGGCCCAGCTCATGGGCATGGCCCAGCCGCCGGTGGCGTTGACGATTGCGCAGCAGGGCGATTCGCTGGTCTTCACCAACGACGACGGTTTCAGCTATGCCCTGCACCCCGACGGGCGGAAGGACTCACTGCAGGTAAGCGACAGCATTTCGGTGCAGTACAAGGCAAAATGGAAGGACGACCACCTCACCGTCGAATGGAAGCCATCCGGCGGCGGCCAGATCGACGAGCTCTATGTCCTGGCCGACAGCAAGGTGTATCTCCGCTACGAGGTGACGGTCCATGCCCCCGGCTTCCGGCGGCCTATCTGGCGAGTGCGGATGTATAAGTTGAGTGGGCAGAGTGGGCAGAGTGGGCAGAGTGGGCAGAGTGGGCAGAGTGGGCAGAGTGGGCAGAGTGGGCAGAGTGGCTGATGGGGAACTTCGATCCCGCCAGCGCGCTCATCTATTACATCGTATTTCTCTTTTCCACCACGCTGCACGAGGGATCGCACGCCTGGGTCGCCAAGCTGGGGGGCGACCTCACCGCCTATCACGGCGGCCAGGTATCGCTCAATCCCATCCCGCACATCCGGCGTGAGCCGTTCGGGATGGTGGTGTTGCCGGTCATTTCCCTCTTTCTCACCGGCTGGCCCTTCGGCTACGCCAGCGCCCCGTACGATCCTCACTGGGCCGCCCGGCATCCCAAGCGCGCCGCCTGGATGGCCGTGGCCGGGCCGGCCACCAACCTGCTGCTGGTTATCCTGGCCCTGGTGGCCATCCGTATCGCGACCTCCGCGGGGATCTTCTTCTCGCCCCAGTCGGTCAACTTCGATCACGTGACGGACACGACCGCCGGCGGGCTCTGGTCGGCGATAGCGTTTCTGGTCAGTGTGGTCTTCTCGCTCAACCTCGTTCTGGCAACGCTCAATATCCTGCCCCTGCCGCCGCTGGACGGGAGCGGGGCCGTTCCCCTCTTCCTCAATGAACGGCAGACGGAGCGCTACCAGGATTTCCTGCGCCGCAACCCGGGCCTCAGCTGGATCGGCATCCTGGTTGCCTGGCAGGTGTTCGGCCAGCTATGGAACCACATATTCCTGTTTGCGGTGAATCTGGTGTATCCCCATACGAGATACGGGTGAGGCGTGAGGCGTGAGACGTGAGGCGTGAGGCGTGAGGCGTAAGGCGTGAGGCGTGAGGCGTGAGCAGTGAGAACGGGACCTGCTTACCAGATCCCGAATCCCGGCCCCTGTCGTCGCACCTGGAACTACTCGTTCCTTACGCCTTGCGTCTTACGCCTTACGCCCCACCCACCATCGGCAGGCGTAGTTCCGCCCGGCATCCCATCCCCTCCGGCCGGTTCCGCAACGCCAGCGTCCCACCGTGCGCCTCTACGATCTGCCGGCTCAGGATCAGTCCGATTCCGGTGCCGCTGGGTTTGGTAGTAAAGAAGGGAACGAACAGGTTGGTGGTGGAGGGCAGCCCCGGCCCGTCGTCCTCCACGGCGATGACGATCTGGTCCCGGTCGGTGCGCCACCCCAGGCGGACCCCGCCACCGGTTTCCAGCGCGGCATCGGCCGCGTTGCGCAACAAGTTGATCAGCACCTGCTCCAGTTGATCGGGGTCGGCCGCCACGGTCACGTCCGGCCCGCCGGTCACGCTGACCGGCAGGCGCTGCTCCAGCGGCGCCGTCCGTTCCGCCAGCTCGGCCACGGCGATCCGCTCCAGGTTCGGCCGGGGCAGCCGGGCGAGTTGGGCGTAGGATGACATGAAACGGCGGAGCGATTCCGAGCGGGCGGCGATGACGCCGAGGCCGCTTTGCAGGTCGCCCGGGTCGGCGGCGGCGCCCGCTCCCCGATTCATCGCCTGGGTGAGGCTCTCGGCGATGGACTTGATGGGCGCGAGCGAGTTGTTCACCTCGTGGCTCAGAACCCGGATCACCTGCTGCCACGATTGCCGTTCCTGCTCCCGCAGGACGGCCCCGACGTCGTTCAGTACCAGCAGTTGGTGCGGCCTGCCTTCCTGGCGGAAGGAGCTGCGCCGGATTTCCCAGCGGCCGCTCTTGCCCGGGAAGGCGATCTCGACCATGCGCGGGCTCTGGCCTTCGAGGCACGCGTCGAGCCCGAGCGATTCCGCCGTGCGACCGAGCAGGCGCTCCGGCCGTGCGTCCAGCAGCGCCGCCCCTGCCCGGTTGACCACCCGCAGGCGGCGCTCGGCGTCGAAGGCAAAGATCGCGGCGTCGATCTCGACAATGACGCGCCGCAGCAGGGCCTCGGCCTCGAGCGATCCCAGCCGCTGCTGCCGCAGCGCCTGGGCCAGGGCGTTCACCTCATAGTAGGCCAGCCCGAGGTCGTCGTCCGGATCGGCGCCCCGGGCGCGGATGGAAAAATCCCCTTCGCCGATGGCCCCCACCAGATTGGCCAGCGTCTGCAGCGGCCGTGCGGCGCGCTCGCGAATGGCCACGGCGCCGACCAGCCACGCGATGCCGACGATCACCGTGATGGTCCAGCGGAGATTGGGGCTGTGCGGGCCCAGCCAGACGAGCAGCAGGGCGCAAATCGAGGCCGGCGCGGCGGTGGCCAGCGCCAGCAGGAAGAAGCGGCGGTCCCAGTTCAGAGGTCGAATCGCTGAAGCCTGCGGTAGAGGGCGCTGCGGCTCAGCCCCAGGGCACGGGCCGCCTCGCTCACGTTCCCCTGCGTCCGTGCCAGTGCCCGCTGAATGAGGTAGCGCTCGGCGTCATCCAGCGTCATCCCCTCCAGCCGCGCGGGCGCGTTACCGGCCGGCTCGACCAGCCCCAGCTCGGCTTCCCGCAGCCGGGGACCGGTGGCCAGCAGCACGGCCCGTTCGATCACGTGGTCCAGCTCGCGGACATTGCCGGGCCAGGTGTGGCGCAGCAGCGCCTCCAGCGCTTCGGTGTCGAACGCCTCGACCGGTTTGCCGTAGCGACGGGCGTGGCGCTCCAGAAAGTGCCGCGCGAGCAGCGGGATGTCTTCCGGCCGGTCGCGCAGCGGCGGGAGGTGGATTTCCACCGTGTTGAGCCGGAATAGCAGGTCTTCCCGGAACCGCCCGGTGGCCACTTCGGCGCGCAGGTCGGCGTTGGTGGCGGAGAGGATGCGCACGTCCACCTGGCGGGTCTTGGAGGAGCCGACCCGCTCGAACTCGCCCGTCTGGAGCACGCGCAGTAGTTTGGCCTGCTGGCTGGGGGCGATGTTGGCGATCTCATCGAGGAAAAGGGTGCCGCCCTGCGCCAGCTCGAAGCGTCCCACCCGGTCGGCCTTGGCGTCGGTGTAGGCGCCGCGCACGTGCCCGAAGAGCTCGCTCTCGAACACTCCGTCCGACAGTCCACCGACGTTCACCGTGACCAGGGGCCCGGCCGAGCGTGCCGAGCCGGCGTGCAGCCGGTGCGCTACCAGATCCTTGCCGGTGCCGTGCTCGCCGCTGATCAGCACCGGGGCGTCGGCCGCGGCGACCCGCTCCATGAGCCGCAGCACCGGCTGCATCGCGCGGGAGGTAGCGATGAGCTCCGGACCGCCATCACCCCGGAGCGCCAGATTCTCGCTCTCCAGCCGTTCGGAGCGGCGCAGGGCGCCGGCCAGCGCCGCCTGGGTGCGCAGAGTGGCCAGCAGGCGGGTATTGTCCCAGGGCTTCTCGATGAAATCACGCGCGCCGCGCCGCATGGCCTCCACTGCCCGGTCCACCGTACCCCAGGCGGTCATGACCACGACCGGAAGCGTGGGGTCGGTCCGCTGCAGGGCGCTCAGCAGGTCGAGTCCCTCCTGGCCCGAAGTGGTATCGCGCTGGAAATTCAGATCCATCAGGACTACGTCGAAATCGTGGCCCTCGACGGCCGCCAGCACCCCCGCCGGCGATGTCGCCGACTCGAGGACGAACCCTTCGCTCTTGAGCAGCAGGCGCAGCGCCTCCAGCACGTCGCGCTGGTCGTCGGCGATCAGGATGCGGATGGGCGGGCGATCGTTCACGCAGTCCCGTTCAGGTGTCGAGTTCCCGGCAAATTGGAACCGCAGATTACGCAGATTACACAGATGATCGACCGCGATCCCGGCCGATCGGGAATCAGCCGCTCAAGTCTGCCGGGGAGCACCGGCGGCACTGTCAGGCAGGCGCTCCAGCAGGGGTATCTACTATAAGGAGTCTGCGTAATCTGCGTAATCTGCGGTTCCAACTACGACGCCATTCGGCCGTCGAGGAGTTGAATGACCCGGCTGCCATAGCCGGCGAGCTCCTCCGAGTGGGTCACCTGGACGATCGTCGTCCCCTGCCGGTTGAGCTCGCGGAACAGCTCCATGATCTCGCGCGCCTGCCCGGAGTGCAGGTTGCCCGTAGGCTCGTCGGCCAGGATGAGCTTGGGGTTTGCCACCACCGCGCGCGCCACGCCCACCAGCTGCTGCTGCCCACCGGAGAGCTGGCTGGGGAACAGGTCCTTCTTGGCCACGATACCGAATTGGTCGAGAATATCCGCCACCAGGGCCGCGCGCTCGGACTTCTTTACGTTGCGGTAGGAGAGCGGCACGTCCAGGTTTTCGTACACCGTCAGGTCGTCGATCAGATGATACTGCTGAAAGACAAAGCCGACGGTGGCGCGCCCCAGGTCGTTGCGCTCCCGGGTGGAGAGCCGGTGGACCGGCTGGCCCAGCAGATGGTATTCGCCCTCGAACCCGTGATCCAGCATGCCCAGGATGCCGAGCAGCGTGGATTTCCCGGCACCCGAGGGGCCCATGATGCTGACGAACTCGCCTTGCCGGATCTCGGCGGTAATCTCCCGGAGGATCCAGAGCCGGCCGGCGCCGGAGGGGACGGACTTCTCGAGGCTGCGCAGGGAAATCATGAGAACAGGGAAAAGGGAAAAGGGAAAAGGGAATGGTAAGGGGTCAGACGTGAGGCGTAAGGGGTGCCCACCTAACGCCTCGCGATCATCTCACCCACCCCTCGCCGTCACCGCAACCCGGGCTTCGGTATCCGCCCAACGGACGACGATGGCACCGCCTTGCTCGCCCAGGTCGATCCGGACGGTCATTCGCTCGACCGGGTCGGACAAACGCGAGGTCTGCATGGGCACGCGCGCCAGATCCTGCTCCGGGTGGTACTCCGTGCCCCACTGGCCGTGCTGCTTGTTGATGACCAGCTTCCAGCCGCCGCTGTTCGGGATGGCCCAGAGCGAATAGCTACCGGCTGGCACGGTGGCGCCCTCGATGACCAGATCCCGGTCGGTGATGAGCTGCGTGGCCTCGTTGGCTCCGAGGCGCCATACCTGCCCCCAGCGGACCACGTTGCCGAAGATCACCCGGCCCCGCGCCGAGGGGCGGCCGTAGTCCACCATGACCCGAGCCCCGCCAAGCTGAGCGCGTGCGGTATCCCGGGGGGAGAGGGTTCCCAGGCCGTGGCCGGCCTGGTCGGCGGCGGCGAAGCGGGCGGCAAGCCCTTCGACATCCACGTCGGCCACGCGGGTGGCCAGGTACTTGTCGGTCGTTCCACGGAAGTCGAATTCCTGCAGCCGGCCATTGGCTCCCAGGCGTGCCTCCAGAGGGCTGTAGTCGTGATCCGAGGTGATCAGCCGGACCTCGCCGTTGCCCAGGCGGGTTACCGCATAATCGAGCGGCTCTCTCCCGGCCAGCATGCGCATGTGACCGCCGTGCAGGTGCTGTAGCACCACCTCCCACCCGGCGACCGTGGTGTTGCTGAACGGCAGGGGACGTCCGGTCACCGGGATGGTCATGGTCCGGCTCAGGGTGTCGCGTTTCTGGGTAAGCACTACGCTGTCGTCGAAATAGCGATAGTCGACTTCAGCCAGGGGCCGGCCTCCGGGAGTCGCGACGGCGATATGCAGCCGGTCGATCGTTCCGTCGTGGGCCAGGGTCATGTCGTATCGCGCGACCCGGGTGGACGGCACCCGGCTGACACTGATGCCCCGGATAACGGTAGGGGAGGCCTCGTAGCGCTCCACGGCGACCGTGTCGTTCCCAAGCCGGGTGACGAAGCCGGCGGTCGTCTGGGCGGCGAGCGAGGTGGCGAGCAGCAGGAGGGTAGCGCCGGGGCCGGCGACTCGGGCAACGGCAGGCAAGGAATCCATGTGTCCTCTCCATCCCTTTCTGGTTTCTCCGGCACGGTCCTCGGTCCGTTCTACTCTTCTCTCAGAACCCGCGCCGGATCCACCCGCGTGGCCCGGCGGGCCGGCAGCCATGCCGCCAGCAGGGCGACGCCCGCAAGGACGGCCGTGGCGCCCGCGAACGCGGCGATGCTGCGCGGATGGACGCCGTAGAGCTGGCTCGCGAGCATTCCGGTGAGTGCCAGGGCGATCGCCAGGCCGGCCATGGCGCCGAGCAGGACGAATCGCAGCCCGTAGCCCAGCATCTTCCGCACGATCCTGCCGGGCATCGCTCCCAAGGCCATCCGGATTCCGATCTCACGGGTTCGCTGCAGCATGAGGTTCGACATGACTCCGTAGATCCCCACCGCGGCCAGCGCAAGGGCGGTGGCGGCGAACAGGGCCAGCTGCAGCATGATAAAGTGCCGCAGGGCCAGGGCGTCGTCGAATACCCGGTCCATAGTGCGGACCTGGCCGACCGGAACGGCGGGATCGGTGGCGGCGATGGCCTGCCGCAATGAGGTCCGCAGCGCCTCCGGTGCGACGGCGGTGCGCACCAGCACATGGATCGGATACCAGCTTACGAAGGCACGGGTCAGTCCGGCCGGCGTCTGCGCCGCGGGCAGAAATACGCTGGGAGGGGCCGGCTGATCCACCCGCGAACGGACGTCGCCCACCATGCCGACGATTCGCCGGGCCACTCCCTCGATCTTTATAAAATGGCCCACGGCAAGCGAATCGCCGAAATAGGAGCGGGCGAGAGACGCGTTCACCAGCGCGACCGGTTCCGTCTCCGCCAGGTCGGACTTGCTGAAGGCGCGGCCCCGCAACAGCGGGACGCCCAGGAGGGCGAAATAGCCGGGAGTAACGGTGCGATAGTCGGCGCCGTGCCAGGCGGGATCATTGTCCAGCTGGATCCCGGTGTTCCCGCCGTGCTCCAGCGGCAGGCCGGCCTCGACCATCGCGGCGGACCGGACGCCGGGCACGCGTTCCAGCCGGTCCGTCAGCCGGTCGTAGAACCGGGTCAGGGTGCCGGCCGAGTCGTAGCGCGCTCCGGTGAGCCACACTTCGGCGGTAAGCAGGTGCCCGGTCCGGAATCCTGGATCCACCCGCATGAGCCGGGCATAGCTCTGCAACAGGAGTCCCGCGCCTACCAGGAGCATGAGCGAGAGCGCGACTTCCAGAGTCACCAGCAGGCCGCGGGCCCGGGTGGCCCGCCGCGAGTTGGTGGTGCGGCCCGCACTCTGCGCCAGGGCCTCATCCGCGCGGGTTCGGGCGCTGCGCCAAGCGGGGGCCAGGCCGAAGCCCATGCCCGTGAGCAGGGACAGCGCGAGGCCGAATCCCAGCGCTGTTGCGTCCAGGTGTACGCCCGCCAGTCTGGGAAGCGCCTCCGGAGCGAGGGCGAGCAGACTGCGCAGGCCGGCCCGCGCCACCAGCAGACCCATGAGACCGCCGGCCAGGGAGAGCACCAGGCTCTCGGTGAGCAGCAGGCGCGCCAGCCGGCCGCGGGTCGCCCCCGTTGCCGCGCGGACGGCGAGTTCCCTTGCGCGCGAGGCGGTGCGGCCCAGCACCAGCGCCGCAACGTTGGCGCAGGCGATGAGCAGCACCAGTGCGGTGGCGCCGAACAGAAGGCCGATCTCCCTTCCGGTATCCTCCACGACCAGGCTGCGGTACGGCATCAGGTCGAGCAGGCTCGCCTGGTCCAGCCGTTTGTCGAACCGTGCGCGGAACGCGCCGGTCAGGCCCGGCATCCGGGCCTCCGCCTGTTGCAGCGAGAGTCCCGGGCGCAACCGGCCGATGACCGTGAGGTTACGACCGCCGCCGATGGTGGCGCCGACCTGGGCGATCGTGGTCCAGAGAGCGACGGCGGGGAACGCCTGGAAATCGGCCGGCATGACCCCGATGATCCGGTAGGACCTGCCGTCCAGCAGCACGTTCCGGCCGATCACATCCCGCGATCCGCCGAAGCGCCGGACCCACAGCCCGTGGCTCAGCACGAGGACATCCGGGCCGTCGGGCTGGTCCTGGGCGGCGGTGAAGGCCTGCCCCAGCGCCGGCCGTGCACCGAGAACCCGGAAGTAGTCGCTCGCTACCCGCAGGCCCCGCACCCGCTCCGCCCGATCGCCCGCGAACAGGTTGAAGCCGACTGGCGTCGTCGCCGTCAGGCCGTCGAACACCGTTGCGTTCGCCCGCAGAAAGTCGAATTCCGGGTAGGTGACACCGATGGCACCGTGGTATCGCGGATTTGTCTCGGCGAAGGTGACCAGGCGCGCAGGTTCCGGGTAGGGGAGGGGGCGCAGCAGAACCCCGTTCAGCACGCTGAACATCGTCGTGGTTCCCCCGATTCCCAGCCCCAGCGTGAGGACCGCGGCGAGGGTGAACCCCGGGCTCTTGCGCAAGCCGCGGATGGCATAGCGGAGATCGGCGATCACTGAGGTCATGGGGTCCCTTGTCCCGTGAGGCATTGAGGCGTAAGGCGTGAGGCGTCCGGCGTGTCACGCCTCACCCCTTCTGTCTTCCCTTTCCATCGGGGCCTCACTCCTCGCGCAGGACCGTCATCGGGTCCACCCGGGCGGCGCGCCGGGCGGGGAGCAGGCTGGCAAGGCCCGCCACCGATGCGAAGATGGCCACCACCGAACCCAGGGCCACCGGATCGAGTCGGGCGGTATGGTACAGTTGGCTCGCGAGGAGCCGGGAGAGCGGCACGGCGGCGAGGAGACCCAGTCCCAGGCCGGTCAGCGTGAGCAGCATGCCCTCCCGCAGCACCAGCGAGAGCACTCCCCGCCGGTCGGCGCCGAGGGCCATGCGGATGCCGATCTCCCGGGTGCGCTGGCGTACGGAATAGGCGATCAGGCCATAGAGGCCCAATGCCGCGAGTGCCAGCGCCGCGACCGCGAAGCCGCCCAGCAGCCAGAGATTGAACCGCCGCTGCGCCAGAGAGCTGGCCATGAGTTCCGGCATGGTCCGCACGGCATAGAAGGACTGCTCCGGATCGATCGCTGCCAGGGTTCGCTGGATGGCGGTCAGGTGTGCGCGAGGAGCGTCGCGGGTGCGGATCGCCAGCGTAATCACGGGCCCGGGTGCCTGATCATAGGGATAGCTCACCTCCGGCACGGCTGCGGAGTCGAGCGCAACGCCGCGGGTGTCCCCCACCACCCCGGCGATGGTCCACTCGTTGCCGTCGAGTCCGAGCTTCCGTCCCAGGGGATTCTCACCCGGGAAGAACCGGCGTACGAAGGCCTGATTGACGACCACGACCCCGGGAGCGCCCAGGGTGTCTCCCGGTGAGAAGAGGCGACCCGCTACCAGCGGAATCCGGAGCACCTTGAAGTAGTCACCGCCGATGCTCCGGCTGCCTACGTCGGGCATGCTGCCGGGGCCGGGCATGGGGCGGCCGACGATATAGATGGAGCTGGTGCTGCCCAGGTTGCTGAGGGGCAGGGTATTGACGGTCCCGACCGCGCTCACGCCGGGGAGTGCCTCGATCCGCTGAAGCACCTGGCGCTGATACGCAATGGCCGGAGCCAGCTCTGAATACCGGGACGGCGCCAGCAGGGAGAACATGGTGATCACATTGCTGCCGTCGAAGCCCGGATCCACGGAGGCCAGCCGGATAAAGCTGCGGAAGAGCAGGCCGGCGCCGGTGAGCAGGAGGACCGACAGCCCTACCTGAGAGACGACCAGTGCCAGCCTCAGGCGCCGGTGGCCCTTCCCCACGCTCATTCGCCCCGTATCATGGACGACCGATTCTCCCGAGGGAGGCCGGAAAGCGGGTGCCACGCCAAAGAGCACCGCCGCCAGGCCCGATGCCGCCATCGCAAAGGCCAGAATACGCCAGTTCAGCGTCACCTCACGCAGCCGGGGAATGGTGCCCGGCGCGGCCACCCGGACGGCATGGATGCCCCAGATGGACAGGATGACCCCGGCCGCGCCGCCCAGCGCCGCGAGCACCAGCACTTCGGTCCCGAGCTGGCGTGCCAGCCGGCGGCGGGATGCGCCCAGCGCCGCCCGGATGTCGAACTCGCGCTGTCGGGCGGCGAGGCGGGTAATAAGCAGGCCGCCGATGTTGGTGCAGGCGATCAGCAGCACCAGCCCCACCGCGCCAAAGAGCACCAACAGCGGTTCCCTGGCGTCGCCCACCACCCGTGTCTTCAGGGGTTGCGCCACCAGCGTCCGATTCACCTCGTCGGGATATCGCTCTGCCAGCCGCCGGGTGATGGCGGCCAGGTCGCCCTGCGCGGCCGGCAATCCCACGCCGGGGGCGAGCCGCCCCAGCACCCAGTAGTTGTAGTTCCCGCTATCGTTGTGGTTGGCCGGTTCCAGGCCGATGGGCAGATAGACATCCGGTTCACGGGTGGGGAGAGGCGTGTTCGCCGGGACCAGTTCAGGGAAGCGAAATCCCTCGGGGAGTACGCCCGCCACCGTGGTGGGGAGGCCATCCACCTGGATGGTCCGCCCCACAATCCGGGGGTCGGCCCCGTACCGGCGGTGCCAGAGGCCGTTGCTCAAGAGGGCCTGCCTGGTGCTTCCCGGTCCGCCGCCCCCCGCGAACAGGGCGCCGAGCCTGGGCCGCAGATGCAGGGCGGCGCTGAACAAACTGTCGTCCGCCCAGATACCCAGGACCGCTTCCGATCCTTCGTCGCCGGACAGGTTGAAGAGCCAGTAGCGGAATACCCCGAACGACCTGATGGTGCGGCCCTGGGAACGCAGTTCCCGGTAGTCGGGGTAGGAGAGCTGGCTCAGCGCCTTGCCGCTCCGGGGATCGCGGGCCTGGATCTGAACCAGCTGCTCCGGCCGGTCGTATTCCAGCGGGCGGAGCAGGACCGCATCGACCACGCTGAAGATGGTGGTGTTGGCGCCGATGCCGAGAGCCAGGGTCAGCACCACAGTCAGAGCGAACCCTGGACTCTTGCGCAGCCCGCGGAACGCGTAACGGAGATCGAAGAGCAGAGCCTGCATTGGAGTCCTTTCCGGCGTATGGCGGTAGGGCGGTAGCTTTCCGCTCAGTCCTCAGTCCTCAGTCCTCAGTCCTCAGTCCTCAGTCCTCAGTCCTCAGTCCTCAGGCTTCTGTCGGGCGGCGCTCGGTCCGGCGTGCCGGCTCCGGCAGCACCGATACCACCCCGCCACCCCCCGGGTTCGGTGGTGCCTGCGCCGGCAACCCCGGGCCCTCGCCCCGTAGCAGCTTCCCGCTCAGTCCTCAGTCCTCAGTCCTCAGTCCTTTCTACTCTTCTCTCAGCACTGTCATCGGATCCACCCGGCTGGCCCGGCGAGCGGGCAGATAGCTCGCCAGGAACACGATTATCGTCAGGAGCGCGGCCGCCCCGAGGAACGCCGTGACATCGAACGGGCTCACCCGGAACAGGAGACTCCGGATATGGCGGTTGATAAGCAGCGCACCGGCAGTGCCGGCCAGCACCCCGGCTAATACCATCCAGGCGGCAGGCCGGATTACGGCGCTCAGGAGGTCCCCCGCGTCCGCCCCCAGCGCGATGCGGATGCCGAACTCTCGCCGCCGGGAGGCAACGCCGAATGCCGCCAGGGAGTACACGCCGACCCCCGTCAGGACGAGGGTGATGATGGCCAGTGTGCCCACGACGCGGAAGAAGAAGGTGCGGCTTGCCACTGTGGCCGATACCGCCTCCCGCAGGGTGCCGCGGGGCTCGATGGGAAGTCCGGGATCCAGCACACGGGCGGCGCGTTGCACCGCGCGAGCTACCGTGCCAGCATCCGGACCCTTTGCCAGCAGCATCGCCTCCTCCAGCCAGGCCGCGCCGCCTTCACCTTGTCCCAGCGGAGCGTAAAGCATGGGTTCCGCTTCCTCCTGCGGCCCGAGCCACCGGCTGTCCTCCACCACCCCAACCACCGTGGCGGTCGAGGGCCGGCTCGACCCGAACGCGACCAGCTGCCCGACAGGGTCCCCGGCCCCGAACAGGCGCGTCGCCAGAGACCGGCTGAGTATGACCCGCGGCGCCTGGCTGTCTGGAACAATCTCCGCACCGTTGAAGGTTCGTCCCCGGACCCGGCCAATATGCAAGGTACTGAAATAGTCCGGGCTCACGTGATTGACATTCACCTCGATTTCGTCGTCAGCCGATCCTCCGGCCCGGTGCAGCTGGGCGGAATGAGAGATACCGAGGAAGGGCGTCAACTCCGCCAGCGCAACCTGCCGCACCCCCGGAGCGGCACGCACGCCTGCCGCCAGCGAGGCCAGGTAGGCCCGGGTCCGTTCCGGGGAGTATCCCATTGCCTTTGGGCGCACATAGAAGACGCTTACCTGATCGGGGTCGAGCCCCAGCGGGACGTGTGCGAGATTCTCCAGTGTCCGTGCGAACAGGTAGCCCCCGCTCGCCATGGTCAATGCGACCGCGATCTGCACGACAACCAGAGCGGTCCGCAGCCGAGGCGCACGCGACGATTGCGCGGGGCCGTTTTCCTTAAGCTCGGCCGTGAGGTCCAGCCGGGATCCCAGCCAGGCAGGAATCGTCCCGGCCAGGAATGCCGCGACGAGCCCGGTGCCCGCCGCGAAAGCGAAGACCCGCCAATCGAGGCTGACGTGCCCCAGTGGGGACCATCCCACCCGAAGACCCTCGAGTCCGCGTAGTGCCATGGGGAGGAGGGGGAGAGATCCCATGGCTCCGAGCAGACCCAGGAGCACGCTCTCTGCCAGATGATGGCGGAAGAGACGGGCGCGACTGGCCCCCAGCGCGAGGCGAATGACCCCGTCGGCCCGGCGCTGCAGGCGGCGGAACAGGAGGAGATTCCCGGCGTTGGCACACGCGCCGAGCAGCACGAGGCCTGCGACGATCATGGTGACTCGCAGGCTGAATCCGATACTGTCGCGCCCCAGCGCCTGGAGACCCAGGCCGGCGAAGACCGTGGCCGTAGTCCTGTTATTAAACCGGTCCGGCGCCGCGACAACGATGCCCCGCATGGCCGCTTGCAGCTGGCGTTCGGCGATTGCCCAGTCCGCGCGGGGTGACAGGCGCGCCACGTACTGGTACAGATCGGACGGCCCCTGGTACTCCGCTTTGAAGTGCGCCACCACGCCGAGGGTGGGCGAGGGTAGCCAGAGATCCACCGGGTCCAGCCGGTTGATGTCCCGGAATCCCCGCTCGGCGACGCCCACGACACTGAACGGAATTCCGTTGATCGCGAGGCGGCGGCCGATGATATCCGGTGTGCTCCCCAGCAGGGAACGCCAGATATGGTCGCTGATCACCATCACATCTGCGCCGGTTCGACCGCTGTAATCGGCAGGACCAAGCGCACGGCCCATCTTCATACGCGTGCCCAGCGCCTGGAAATAGCCGGGCATGGCGAACGTCGCGTTCATCCTGCGCGGGGGCGCGCCGGGCAGCGCAAGATTCACGTCCCCTCCCTGGTATCCTATCAGCGCGGTCAGCGCCGGGGTCAGCCGGGAAAGCTGCGCTACATCGGGGGGAAGCAGTCCGTTCGGCTGCATGCCGCCTCCGGGCAGTCGCTGAGCTATCCAGACCAGTCCTAATCCTTCTGCTCCGCGAACTCCTGGAAGCGGCCGGAGCAGGACCCAGTTAACCAGGCTGAAGCCGGCCGTCGCCGCCGCGATGCCGATCGCCAGCGTCAGCACGGCAACCGCGGCGAACCCCGGACTCTTGCGCAGACCGCGGAACGCGTAACGGAGATCGAAGAGCAGAGACTGCATTGGAGTCCTTTCCGGCGTATGGCGGTAGGGCGGAGCTTTCCGCTCAGTCCTCAGTCCTCAGTCCTCAGTCCTCAGTCCCCAGTCCTCAGTCCCCAGTCCTCAGTCCTCAGGCTTCTGTCGCGCGGCGCTCGGTCCGGCGTGCCGGCTCCGGCAGCACCGATACCACCCCGCCACCCCCCGGTTCGGTGGTGCCTGCGCCGGCAACCCGGGCCCTCGCCTCGTAGCAGCTTCCCGCTCAGTCCTCGGTCCTGAGTCCTTCTACTCTTCTCTCAGCACCGTCATCGGGTCCACCCGGCTGGCGCGCCATGCCGGCAGCCAGGTGGCTACCAGCACTGCCGACAGGAGCAGCACCGCCGTGGCCGCGAGGGTAAGCGGATCGCTGGGCGCGACGCCGTACAGCACTCCGCCCAGCAGCCGGGTTCCGGCCAGCGCGGCGATCAGTCCCGCGGCCATGCCGGCGGCCGCCAGCAGCACACCCCGCTGAGCTATCAGCCGGACCACTGCTCCGGCCGGGGCACCCAGGGCGATCCGGATACCGACCTCGCGGGTACGGCGGCGGGCGCTCTGCGAGGCCACGCCGAAGACCCCCACGGCAGCCAGGACCAGGGCAGCGGTTCCGAAGGCGCCCAGCAGGAGCAGGAGAAAGCGCTGCCGGCTCATCGCGCTCACCCGCACCTGGTCCAGCGTCCGGGTATCGAAGACCGGCAGGTTGCGGTCGAGTGCGGCTACCGCCCGCCGGACGGAGGGCAGCAGGGCCATGGGATCGTCTCCCGCCGTATGGACGATGTAACGCAGTGTGCTTCTGGTGTCCTGGGTGATGGGCGTAAAGATCTCGGCCCGGGGCGAGAGGGACAGCTCCGCCTGGTGCTCGCTTCCCACCACCCCGATAATCGTCCACCAGAGCGAATGCTCATCCGGCACCCGGTCGAAGGCGATCTGCTTGCCCAGCGGATTCTCGCCGGCGAAGTACTTCCGGGCCAGGACATCGTTGATCACAATGACCGGCGTGCCGCCCGGTGCATCGCTCCCCTCGAAGGTGCGCCCGGCCCGGAGGGGAACGCCCAGGGTCTGGAAATATCCCGGGCTGACTTCCCGGTGGACCACCTCCAGCCCCACCGCCTCGACCGGGCGGCCGCGGACCGAGAAATCACTGGTCCAGGAGAGACGGGTAAGCGGCAGGGAAGAAACCGCGGCGGCATTCTCCACGCCCGGCAGATGACGGAGCCGCTCCAGCAACTGCCCCTCGAGCAGGACGACGGCCCTGTCATCGGGATAGGAGGCCGACGGCAGGGAGACCGTCACCGCAAGCCGGCCGGCTGTCTGGAAGCCGGGGTTCACGCTCTGCAGCCGCTCTACCGTGCGAACCAGGAGGCCGGCGCCGACCATAAGCAGCAGCGCTAGCGCGACTTGCAGGGACACCAGGACCTGGCCCATCCGAAGCGATCCGCGCCCGGTCTCGCTTCGCCCGCCTTCCTTCAGCGCGGCCCGGTGGTTCACCCGGACCGTGGCCAGGGCGGGCAGCAGGCTGAAGAGGAAGGCGCAGACCAGGGTCGCCCCCAGACTAAACGCCAGCACCGACCAGGAGATCCTGATCGGGCCCAGGTCCAGCAGGTCCGCCGGCCGGGCCGCGTTGAGGGCCGCTACACCCCAGTAGGCCAGGAGGAACCCGGCGGCGCCCCCGACGACCGCGATCACCAGGGTTTCAGACCACGACAGGCGCAGTAACCGGCGCCGCCCGGCGCCCAGCGCGCTGCGCACGGCGATTTCCCTGCGCCGAGCGGCGGCGCGGACCAGCAGAAGGTTGCTGACATTGACGCACGCCATGATGAGCAGCAGCGTCACCGCACCCATCAGCACCAGCAGAGGCGTGCGGCGGTCCCCCACCAGCCAGTCATGGTAGCCGGTGACACCCGCACCCGTCAGGCGATTGGTCTGGGGATACTCCCGCTCCAGCCGCGCCGCGATGGCGGGGAGCTCGCTGCCCGCCTGCTCCCGGGTATGTCCCGGCGCCAGCCGGCCGACCACGCGGAGAAAATGGGCTCGCCGGAACCAGGTGGCGCCACGATCTGCGGGATCCCAGTTGAAGCTGGTCCAGATTTCCTGCCCCGGCACCGGGAAGCGAAAGCTGCGGGGAAGGACCCCGAGCACTTCATAGGGCCGGCCGTCGAGCGTAATGGAGCGGCCCACGATCGCCGGATCGGCGCCGAAATGGGCCCGCCAGACTGCATCGCTCAGGACCACACCGGGCGAGCCGGTCTGCCAGGTCTCTCCCTCGCGAAAGGTGCGGCCGAGTTGAGCCTGCACGCCCAGCACGTCGAACAGACCGCCGGCGACCTTGCCGGACCGGAGGTAGGCCGGCTCACCCTCACCGGTCAGGGTCATTCCCGAGATGAAATCCGAGTAGGCTCCCATGCTCTGGAAGGCCCTCGCCTGGTTTTTCCAGTCCAGGTAGTCCGCCCCCGAGACCCAGTTCTTGTGCCAGCCCTTTTCCGTGTTCTGCTCCCAGAGCGAGACCAGACGGTCGGGATCGCGGTAGGGCAGGGGGCGCAGCAGCACGGCATTGACGGCGGAGAAGATCACCGTGGCGGCGCCGATGCCGAGCATCAGCGTGAGCACGGCGGTGAAGGCGAATCCCGGGTTTCTCCGGAGGGTGCGCAACGCGTAGCGAAGGTCGGAAAACCAGGCCGGCATGATATTCACTCCTCTCGCAGCGCGGTCATCGGATCGATCCGCGTGGCGCGGTGGGCCGGGATGGCGCCGGCCAGCAGCGCGACCAGCCCCAGCACCACAGCCACGATGACAAAGGTGAGCGGATCGGTCGGTGTGGTGCCGTAGAGCTGGCTCCGCAGAAGCCGGCTCAGCAGGAGTGCGCCGGCGATGCCGATGAGGAGGCCGGCACCGGTCAGCCTCAGTGCCTGACGCAGGATCAGTCCCATGACTTGCCCCCCGCGCGCGCCCAAAGCGACCCGGATGCCCAGCTCCCGGGTGCGGCGGGCGACGGTGAAGCTCAGCACGCCGTGGATGCCAATGGCCGCCAGCGCCGCGGCCAGCGCGGCGAAGAGGCCGAGCAGGACCATGGTGAAGCGCCGGCTGCCTACCGACCGCTCCAATGTCCGGCGCAGCGGTTCGACCCCGAAAGCCGCCAGTGCGGGGTCCACGCTGTGAATCGCCCGCCGCACATCGGCGGCCAGGGCTGCCGGGTTGCCGCTCACGCGCAGCAGGAGCGTCTCGGCGCCGTCCACCGACGGCGCCTGTGCCAGCGGGAGATAGACCGCCGCCGGCGCCGCCTGCGCCAGGCCGTGGAAGCGCTCATCGCCCGCGACGCCCACGATGGTCCGTGCACTGCCCCAGAGCCGGATCTGCGCACCGATCGGGTCGCGCCCCGGGAAGAACCGGCGGACCGCCGCTTCATTCACCAGCACGACCGGCGCCGAGGCGGTTCCGTCCGAGGCCTCGAAGGATCTCCCCCGCACCAGGCCCAGGCCTACCGTCCGGAGGTACCCGGGGGTAACCCGCCGTACCGAGATCTCGGGCCAGTGTTCCGCCTCGGCTTCGCGGCCGACTACCGCGAACGAGTTGGTGAACCCGGCATCCAGCGGACCGTTCCCGGCGATCGCCTCCGCCTGCACGCCGGGAAGCGCCGCCACGCGCTCCAGGAGCTGCCGGTTGAAGAGGTGCATCTCCCGGAAGTTGGGCCACACGGAAAAGTCCACCGGGTAGCGTGAGCGGGGAAGCTGGAATTCCGCCTTGAGCACACCCGCCGTATGGAACCCGGTATCCACCGCCTGGAGGCGCCAGAAGCTGCGGATCAGGAGGCCCGCTCCCGCCAGCAGCGCGACGGCGAGGGCCAGCTGCGAAATCACCAGGATCGAGCGGATCCGTCCTCCCGCCCCGCCGGCGAGCCGGCCCGCTCCCTCCACCTTGAGCGCGTGCTGCACATCGAGGCGCGTCGCCTGCAGCGTCGGAACCAGCCCGAAGACCAGGCCGACAAGAATGGTGATGCCCAGTGTCGCTCCCAGCACCGGAGCATCCACGCCGATGGAGGTAACGCGGGGGATGTCCGCCGGAGCGATCGCGAGCAGGGCCCGCGTGCCCCAGACGGCGAGGAGCGTCCCGGCTGCGCCGCCCGCCAGCGCCAGCACGATGCCTTCCAGGAGGAACTGCCGGGCCAGGCGGCCGCGGCCGGCGCCCAGCGCGGCGCGGACGGCGAGGGCCCGGGTGCGTGTGGTTCCGCGGGCCAGCAGGAGGTTCGCCACATTGACACAGGCCACCAGCAGGACGAGCCCGACCGCCCCGAGCAGGATGTAGAGCGCCGGGCGCACCGGCCCGAACACCACCTGGTCGAGGGGCTCGACCATGACGCCGCGGGCGTCATTGGAGGAATACGCCGCTTCGAGGTCGGCGGCGATCCCGGCCATCTCCTGCTGGCCGGTGGACAGGGTCGCCGCCGGCGCGAGGCGCCCGAGCACGAAGATGGGATGCGTGTCCCGCGGCGAGCTCGCCGGGTCGGGCCGGAGCGGAGCCCAGATCTGCACGTCGGCCCGGACGCCGCGGTCGGCGAAGGCGCGGCTGTAGGCGGCGGACTTGAGAATCTGGAAGACGCCGAAATCGGCGTCGGCCGGGACCACACCCACGATCGTCCGGGACACGCCGTCGATCCGGATGCTCCGGCCGATGATGACCGGGTCGCGGGCGAAATACTCCCGCCACATCCCTTCGCCGATCATGACTACCCCGGGCCCGCCCACCGCGTCCTCGGAGGCGGTGAAGCCCCGGCCGACCAGTGGGCGGACGCCGGTCAGCCCGAAGAAATCGTGCGTGACCGCGAGCGCCGCCAGCCGCGTGGGTTGCCCGTTATCGGGGGTGAAGTTGACCTCGGCGCCTTGGAAGGCCGCGAGGCGTTCGAACTGCCGTGACCGGGACTTGAAGTCGAGATAGTCGGGGACGGATGCCGGTTCATGCGTCGTCCCGCTGTTCCGGTCGGTCTCCCAGATCATCGCGAGCCGGTCCAGGTGCTCGAAGGGCGCGGGCCGGAGCAGCACGCCGTCCACCACGCTGAAAATGGCCGTGTTGGCCCCGATCCCCAGTGCCAGCGTGAGCACGGCGGTAAGCGCGAACCCGGGGCTCTTGCGCAGGCCGCGCAGCGCGTAACGTATGTCGGAGATGAATGACTGCATGTGGCTCCTTTCCAGGGCGGTCACGCCTCACGCCTCACGCCTCACCACCGTTCACTCCTCTCTCAACACATCCATCGGCTCCACCCGCGCCGCGCGGCGCGCCGGCAGCCAGCTGGCCAGCAGGCACACCCCGAACAGCAGGAGGGTGACCCCTCCCAGCGTGAGTGGGTCTCGCGGGTTCACGCCGTGGAGGAGCCCGGTAAGGATCCGGGTCGCCAGCAGGCCCGCCAGCAGGCCCAGGGCCACCCCGGCAGCGGCCAGCAGGAAGGCCTGGCGCAGGACCAGCCGGACGACTTCCCGGGTACGCGCGCCCAGCGCGATGCGGATCCCCAATTCTCGCCGCCGCTGGGCGACGCCCTGCGCCAGCACGCCGTACAGGCCGATGGCGGCCAGCAGGATCGCCACTCCGGCGAAGATGGTGAGCAGTACGGCGTAGAGCTTCGGCTGCGCCACACTGGCCGCCACCAGTTGTTCCATGGATCGCACCCGGAACATCGGCACATCCGGATCGGTCGCCGCCAGCGCTTGCCGGGCCGCGTTGTTGAGCAGCAGCGGGTTGCCTCCGGTACGTATGGCGATGCTCATGTACCCGGTGGGGAACTGCGCGTGCGAGAGGTAGATCGTGGGCTCCGCCGGGCTGGTCAGGTTCTCGTCCTTGAGGTCGCCGATCACGCCCACCACCTCCCCGCCCGCATGCTCCTCTCCCAGGCCGAGCCGGGTGCCGACCACCAGGTGGTGCCCCAGCGGGTCGGCGCCGGGCCAGATGTGCCGGGCCGCCGCCTCGTTCACCACGATGACCGGTGGTGTGCCCGCCCGGTCGCCCGGTTCGATGCTGCGTCCGCGGCGAACGGGAATGCTCATCGCCCGGAAGAAATCCGGCGTGACCACCCGGATCTGGACGCTCAGCTGTTCCTGCTCCTCCTGGGAGAGTTGGCGGCCGTCCAGGGTGAGGGCGGAGATGGAATAGCCGAAGCCGGTGAGCGGCAGGCCGAAGATGGCCCCGGCCGATTCGACCCCCGGGACTGCCTCGAGCCGCTCGGTGAGCGACTGGATGAATGCCGCGCTGCGCTCCGGCGGGTAGGTTGCGTCGGGGAGCGATAGCCCGAAGGTGAGCACGTGCGCGGGATTGAACCCCGGGTCTACCTGCCGCATGCGCTCGAAGCTCCGGAGCAGAAGCCCGGCGCTGGTCAACAGCAGCACTGCGAGCGCGGTCTCGATCATTACCAGCAGGTGGCGGCTCCGGGTGCGGCGCCCGGCTGTTCCCCGTCCCTCGGCCTTGAGGCGCTCCGGCAACGCCCGGGGAGACGAGACCAGCCAGGCCGGGGCCAGGCCGAAGGTGACGGCGGTCAGGAGGGCGACCCCGGCGATGAACCCCAGGACGGTCCAGTCCAGCCGGGTCTGCCCCAGGAGCGGGATGGGCACCGCGGTGAGGCCGGCGATGAGCGCCGTGCCCCAGACGGCGAGCAGGATGGCACCCAACCCGCCGAACACCGACAACAGCACACTCTCCGCCAGCAGGATGCGGACGATCTGTCCCCGGGCGGCGCCCAGGGCGGTACGGATGGCCAGCTCCCGCTGGCGCCGCCACCCGCGCACCAGCAGCAGCCCCGCGACGTTGGTGCAGGCGATGAGCAGGACCAGTCCGACCGCCGCCAGCAGGATCATGAGAGGCGTCCGGACGTCACCCACCATGCTCTCCCGCAGTCCGGTCATGCGTGCCGTTTCTCCTTCGTTGGTGCGGGGGTAGGCCGCGGCCAGGTTGTCGGCAATCCGTCCCACATCGGTCGCCGCGGCGTCCATCGAGGTTCCGCGCTTCAGCCGACCCAGGACATCCAGGTAGTGCGCCCCGCGCTGGGTGCGAAGCTCCTCGGGCGTGAACCGGAGTTGGAGCCAGACCTGGGAGCCGTCGGGGTACTTGAACCCTTCGGGCATGACCCCGATGACCTGGGTCGCCTCACCGTCCAGTTGAATGGTCCGGCCCACGATGGTCCGGTCGCCGCCGAACCGGCGCTGCCAGAGGCCGTAGCCCAGGACCGCCACCCGCGCGCTTGCCGCCTCGTCGTCGGCCGGCGTCATGGTACGGCCCAGGAGCGGCCGCACTCCGAGAGCGGGGAAGAAGCCGCCCGTCACCGCCGCGCCGGAAAGCTGTTCCGCGGGCCCGCCGCCGGTGAGCGCGTAGTCTCCCTCGTTCATGGCCGCCAGTTCGGTGAATGAACGCGTCTCCCGCCGCATGTCGGTGAAATCGGGCGGTGACATGGTCCATCGCTGCCCCCCCTTGGCACTGAAGATCCGGACCAACTCTTCCTGGTGGGGGAAGGGAAGCGGACGCAGCAGCACCGCGTTGATGACGGCGAAGATGACGGCGGTCCCGCCGATGCCCAGGGCCAGCACGGTGGTGACCGTGAGTAGAAAGCCGGGGCTCTTGCGGAGGCCCCGCCAGGCGTGGCGGAAATCGGAGATGAACGAGCGCATTGCGGTCCTTTCGGGCGGTCGGGCGGTCAGACTTGTCGGGCCGATATTCCGCTCGGTCCTCAGTCCTCAGTCCTTTCGGCTTCTGTCGCGCGGCGCTCGGTCCGGCGTGCCGCTCGGGCAGCACCGATACCACCCCGCCACTCCCCGGTTCGGTGGTGCCTGCGCCGCCCCCCGGCCCTCGCACCGTTGCAGCTTCCCGCTCAGTCCTCCGTCCTGTTGCTGCTCGCCCTCGCCGAGCCTCCCTCCGCGCGCCGAAGTGCGCCACCGGGCGAGTCTCCATGCTCTTGCCAACGGCACATACGCGCGCTGCGGGAGGCATCAGCTTCGGGCTCGCGCTTGCCGTCCTCTTACTCGGTCCTGTTGCTGCTCGCCCTCGCCGAGCCTCCCTCCGCGCGCCGAAGTGCGCCACCGGGCGAATCTCCATGCCCTTTCCAACGGCACATACGCGCGCTGCGGGAGGCATCGGCTTCGGGCTCGCGCTTGTCGTCCTGCCGTCTTGCCGTCCTCTCACTCCGCGCGCAGCGCCTCCACCGGTGCGACCCGCGTGGCCCGCCGGGCGGGCGCGAGGCTTGCGGCCAGTGCGGCCAGTGCGAAGACCGGCACGACGGCGCCAAAGGTCAGCGGGTCGAGCGGTGGGACGCCAAGGAGGAAGCGCCCCAGGAGGTGGCATATAGCGGCGGCGATTCCCATGCCGATGACCAGCCCGATAGCCGTGAGGCGGAACGCCTGCCGGAGGACCAGGCCCATGACGGCGGAACGTTCCGAGCCCAGCGCCATGCGGATCCCCATCTCGCGGGTGCGGCGCGAGACCACATAGGCCATAACGCCGTAGAGGCCGATCCCGGCGAGCAGGATGCCGACGGCACCGAAGGCGCCGAGCAGGGCCGCGCCGATCCGCTGCGCGAGGGTGGCGAAGCCCAGGTGGTCGTCCATCGTGGTGAGCTGCACCGGCAGGTCACGATCGATGGCGGCGGCCTCGCGCTGGATGGCGGTAAAGCTCTCGCCCGGCGGCCCGGCCGTGCGCAGGAGGAGCGTCATATCCCCCTGGTATTCCTGCCGCCAGGGGATATAGAAGTAGGGCCGGTCTTCCTCGCTCAGCGAGGCATACTTTCCCGTCTGGGCCACGCCAACGACCTCCGCCGGCGCGTCGGCGAAGGTGATGTGCCTGCCCAGCGGATCCTGATCGGGCCAGTAGCGCTGGGCGAACGCCTGGTTGACGATCACCACCGGTGTCGCCCCGGTGCGGTCCTGGCTGGAGAATGCCCGGCCCCGGACCAGGTGAACTCCCATGGTGCGGAAATAGGCCGTATCCACCACGTTGTAGCCCGTCTCAATATCCTCGGTCGGGCCCGGCTCGTAGCCCTCGATACGCTGCAGGCCGCGCCGGCTGAACGACACGCTCAAGGGGAGATCGCGCACCAGGCTGGCCGATTCCACGCCGGGCGTCCGCCGCGCCTGCTCCAGCAGCTGGTCGTAGAAGATCCGGCCCCGCTCATCGGTGTATCCCTGGATGCCCAGCTCGAAGGTCGCGAGTGCCAGGTGATCGGGTTGAAATCCGATGTCGAGCGACTGAGCCTTCTGCAGGCTGCGCAGAAAGAGACCGGCGGCTATCAGCAGGACCGTGGAGACCGCCACCTGGCCCACGACCAGCACATCGCGCAGCGCCAGCCTGCGGCCGATGATCCGCAACAGCGGCGCGCTCTCATGCAGCATGCTGGTGAGCTGGGGGCGCGTGGCCCGGAGCGCCGGATAGAGCCCGAAGACCAGTCCCGTCAGGGTGGCGGCCGCGGCGGCGAAGACGAGCACACGCAGGTCGGGCGCCAGATTCAGGCTGACAGGAATAGGCAGGGGGGGCTGAAGGCGCTGGACCAGACGGGCCGCCTGGGTGGCGATCAGCACGCCGACGCCGCCTCCCAGGAGCGCGAGGGCCATGCTCTCGGTGACCAGCTGCCGCACCAGACGCCGCCGGTTGGCGCCCAGCGCCAGGCGGATGGCCACTTCCTTCTGCCGGCCCGTTCCCCGGGCCAGGAGGAGATTGGCGAGGTTGGCGCAACAGATCACCAGCACCAGCCCCGCCACCACCATGAGCACGGCGAAGAAGCCGACAACGGCTCCCCGCATGCGGGGGAACACACCGGCCTTGATCTGGGGAACCAGCGAGACGATACGGCTCTGTTTGCGGACGTCGGTCCAGGAATCCGGATGGGCATCGTGCAGCCGATGGGCGACCAGCGACAGGTCCGCCTGGGCCTGCGGGAAGGTGGCGTGAGGTTTCAGCCGCCCCACCAGCAGGAGCCCCCGGCTGCTCCGGCGCTCGAGCACATCACTGCCCGGCTGCACCACCGCGCCCATGGTCTGGGGCACCCAGAGGTCGACGCCAATTCCGCGCAGCAGGCTGGAAAAGCCCCGCGGCGCCACGCCGATGATGGTGAACGGGTGGCCGGCGATGCGCAGGGTGCGCCCGGCGACATCGGGTGCCCCGCCGTAGCGGTTCTGCCACATGGAGTAACTGATGACCACGACGGGATCGGCGCCCGGCTGCTCGCCCTCGCCCGCGCTGAAGACCCGTCCCACGACGGGGTGCACGCCGAGCAGCCGGAAATAGTTCCCGCTCACCAGCTCGCCGAATCCGCGGAAGTTCTCGCTGCCGGTGCTCACGGCCATGGGCCTCGGCGCATAGCTTGCGATGTCGCTCAGGGTGGCGGACTGGGAGCGGAAATCCTGGTAGTCCAGCCAGGAGGACGCGCTGTAGGGCGGCCCGGAATAGTCGCTGGTGTAGATCGCGACCAGCCGGTCCGGCCGGCTCACCCCGGGCGGCGGCCGGAGGAGAACGCCGTTGATCAGGGTGAAGATCATGACATTCGCCCCCACGCCCAGCGCCAGCGTCAGCACTACGATCAGGGCGAAACCCGGGCTGCGGCGGATGCCGCGAAGGGTGTAGCGGATGTCGGAGATGAGTCCCTGCATCTGGTTCCTTTCAGGCAGTAAGGCGGTCTTCCAGTTCCTGGGCTTCTCGCGCGCGGCGCTCGGTCCGGGGTGCCGGCTCCGGCAGGCGGTCAGGCCGCCGGCGTCACACCGCGCGCCTCACGCCTTACCTCTCCGGTGTTATCTCGTATCGCGGCTCACTCTTCCCGCAGCACGGCTATCGGATCCACGCGCGATGCCCGGCGGGCGGGCAGCCACGCCGCGAGGGTTGCAACGGTGATGAGCGCCAGCGGAACGGCGATGAACGTGGCCGGATCGGTAGCAGCCACCCCGTAGACCATTCCCCGCAGGAGGCGCACCGCGAGGAGGCCGCCGAGAAGGCCGGCACCCGCGCCGATCAGGACCGGGCGCAGCCCGCCGCCGATCAGAAAGCGCCGGAGATTCGCCGGCTCGGCGCCGAGCGCCAGCCGCAACCCCAGCTCGGGGAGGCGGCGCGAGGCGGCATACGCCACCATGCCGTACACGCCCAGGGAGGCGAGGATGAAGGCGATGGCGGCGAACGCGGCCAGCAGCACGGTGTGGAAGCGGGGGCGGGCCAGGGTTGCGCCGATCACCGCCGTCATGGGCTGCGCGGCATAGACCGGTGTGTGCGGCTCGACCTCCTGGATGGCGCGGCGCACGGCAGCGGTGAGCGCGGCGGGCTCGCCGGCGGTTCGCACCACGATCCACGGCTCGCCCTGCATGTAGTCGGGGGCCTGGGAGAGGGGCACGTAGATCACGGGGTCGGCGGGGCGGTCGAGCGCGAACTGCGTCACGTCTCCCACCACTCCGACGATCCGGGCTGGAGCGGCATCCGGTGCGAACACTCGAAGGCGGCTGTTCAGCGGCGCCGCCTTGGGGAGGTAGCGGCGGACGAAGGCCTGGTTGACGACGACGGCCTTCCCGGACCCAGCGTCGTCCGACGGCTGGATGCCCCGCCCCTGAAGCAGGGGAATGCCCATGGTGGCGAAGTACCCCGGGCTCACCGCGCGCGTTTCCGCCGAAGGGACTTCCCCCGGCCCGGGCACCGGACGGCCGACGATCCGAAAGCCGTTGCTGTTAAAGCTGCCGGACATCGGCAACAGGTCGGTCATCCCGACCGACTGTACGCCGGGCAGCGCGGCAATCCGTTCGTGGAATTGCGTGTACAGGCCGAGCAGCGCCGCTTCGCCGGCCTCGGTGGAGGGATCGTAGGGATCACCGGGCGGATCGGCACGAAGCACCAGGACCCGCTCGGCGGCCAGGCCGGGATTGATCGCCTGCAGCCGCGCCAGCGAGCGCAGCAGCAGCCCGGCTCCCAGCATCACCACCACCGCTATGGCCACCTGAACGGCGACCATGCCGGCCCGCAGCCGGCCGCCCCGCTGGCTCACCATCCCCCGGCCGCCCTGGCCCAGCATGCCGAGCACATCCACCCGCGCGGTATGAAGCGCCGGGGCGAGTCCAAAGACCAGAGCGCAGCCGCCGGCCGCGGCCACGCCGAACAGAAGCGCCCGGGCGTCGATATGCACGCCGCCGGCCCGGGGAAGTTGTCCGGCGGCAAGCGCCACCATGGCCTTGATGATGCCGCCCGCAAGCAGCACCCCGCCGGCCGCGCCGATGCCGGCGAGCAGCAGGCTCTCCCCCATCAGCTGCCGGATGATCCTTCCGCGCGAGGCGCCCAGTGCGGTGCGGACGCCGATCTCGCGCGCCCGTCCCGCGGCGCGGAACAGCAGGAGGTTGGCGACATTGGTGCAGGCGATGAGGAGTACCAGCCCGACCGCCGCGAACAGCACCCAGAGAACCGGCCGCACGCTGCCGACCAGCGTGTCTTTCAGGATTCTCGCGCGTACCACCCGGTCGGCATCCTCGGTGGGAAACTGCCCGGCCAGGCGTTGCTGGACAGCATTGAGCTGTGCCTCGGCGCGGGCGGCTGATACGCCGGGCTTGAGCCGCGCGATAGCGGTAAAGGAGTGGCCGCCGCGGCCGGCCGTCCGGAAGTACCGAGGTGTCGAACGCCAGAGCTGGGGAGTGCCGAACGCGCCGCCCGACAGACCGGGATCCTCCATGGGTGGTGCCACGCCGACCACAGTGTACGGAAACCCGCTCAGGTCGATCACGCGGCCCACCACGGCCGGGTCGGCCCCGAACGCGTCGCGCCACAGGCTCCAACTGAGGACGACCCGGCTGGATCCACCGGCATCCTCCGCGGGGAGAAAGAACCGGCCGATCGCAGGCTGCACGCCCAGGACGTCGAAATACGAGGCGCTGACGGAGGCGGCCTGCAGCTTCCGGGGCACGCCGGCGGAGGTGAGGGTGGGGGAGTACTCGTCGTAGAGCGCCGCGGAGGCGAATGCCCGGGACTGGGTGATCCAGTCGGCGAAATCCGGCGCCGAAATGGTACCGGTCCCGGATTCCTTCTGCCGGTAACTGAGCAGGCGTACGATCCGGTCGGGCTCGTGATACCCCAGCGGCCGGATCAGCAACTGGTCTACCACGCTGAACACAGCGGTCGAGGCGCCGATGCCGATGGCCAGGGTAAGCACGGCGGCGGCCGTGAAGCCCGGGCTCATGCGCAATGCCCGCAGCGCATACCGGAGCTCCTGGAACAGGCTACTCACTGCGCAGTGCCTCCACCGGATCCACCCGCCCGGCCCGCCGCGCCGGGACGTACGTGGCCGCCAGCGCCACCAGCCCGAGCGCGAGCGCCGCCCCGCCGAACGTCACGAGATCGGTGCTCGTCACCCCGTAAAGCAACGAGCGCAGCGTGCGTGTCACGCCGAACGCCGCCGCGAGTCCGATGGCGAGACCGATCCCCACCAGCACCGCGGTCTCGCCCAACAAGAGGGCGATCACGTCAATCGCGCGGGCGCCCATCGCGAGGCGAATCCCCAGCTCCCGCCTGCGCTGCGAGACGGCGTAGGCGGTCACGCCGGCGATGCCGATCACGGCGAGCACGAGGGCCAGTCCCGCAAAGAGCGTGATGAGCGCCGCGATGAGCCTGAGGCTCGCGTAGCGCTGCTGGATGATCGCGTTGTAGGTGGTGATCTCCGCGATCGGCTGAGCGGCGTCTTCGGTGTGCACCACCTGTCGCAGGGCGGGCGCGACGCGCAGCGGGTGCGCCGAGCGCACTATGACCCACATCTCATCGTAGCTCCTGCTCCGCGCCTGCGTGAGCGGGATGTAGACAGCGCCCTTCCCCTCGTGCTCGAGCGATTCGTCGCGCACGTCGGCCACGACGCCTACGACGATGGCGTCGCCGTCTCGCCCCATCCCGCCCTGGCCGATCGGGTTCCTGTTCGGCCAGAGCTCGCGCGCGAGAGCCTGGTTCACCACGCAAACGTGACTCGAGCCCGCGCGGTCGTCGGCGGTGATCGCGCGCCCCTGGAGAATGGGGATGTGCATGGTCGAGAAGTAGTCGGGCCCCACGGCCATCGCCGCGATCTCCAGGAACTGGTTGGGATCGTCGGGGTTGATCTGCTGAGGATCCATCCCCACCCGGTTGACCCCGGCGAGCGGCAGCCCGTCGGCGACGGTGATCGCGCCGACTCCCGGCTGCGTCCCGAGCCGCCGGACCAGCTGGTCGAAGAAGCTGCGCTTCTGGCTCGTCGCGGAGTACCTGGCCGGCGTGAGGCGTATCCGCGCCGCGAGGACTCCGTGCGGGTCGAACCCCGGGTCGACCGCGTTTACGCTGATGAAGCTCCGCACCAGCAGCGCCGAGCCCACGAGCAGTACCAGGGCGAGCGCCACCTCGCTCACGACCAGCACGTCGCGCGCTCGGCGCCGCTGCCGACCTGCGCTCGCGCCCGCGCTGTCGCGCAGTGACTGCTCCAGCGCGGGCGCCGAGGCGCGCAGCGCGGGCACGATGCCGAAGCCCAGACCCGTCGCGACGGCGAGGATAATGGTGAACCCGAGCACCGTGCCGTCGATCCCGACCACGTACCCGTGCGGCAGCTGCGCGGCGAGGAGATCGAGGCCCACGGCCGCGAGCACGAGCCCCACCGCGGCGGCGCCCAGCGCGAGCAGTACGCTCTCGACCAGGAGTTGACGGACGATCACCCAGCGCCCTGCGCCGATGGCGCGGCGCACGGCGAACTCCTTCTCGCGCGCGTTCGCGCGCGCCACCAGGAGGTTCGCCGCGTTGACGCATGCAATGAGCAGCACCAGTGCCACCGCGCCCAAGAGTATCAGGAGCGGCTGCCGCGCGTCGCCTACGAGCTGATCGCGCAGCAGGGTTGCCGCGAAGGTCTCCCCGCTCCCGAATTTCGAGGTCTGCTGCCCCGAAGCCGTGATGCGCTTGCCCAGGAGATCGAGATCTCCGCGCAGCCGGTCGAGCGAAGCATCCGGCGCGAGGCGCGCGACCGTGGAGAGTGCGCGGAACATCCGCATCTCCGCCATCGCGGGGTCGGCAAACGCGAAATTGATCGGGATCCAGGCGTCCGTGCCCGCGTCGGGGAACGCGAACCCCGCCGGCATGATGCCGACAATGGTGAAGGCCGTGTCGTCGAGCGAGATCGTGCGCCCAAGGGCGCTCCTGTCTCCGTTGAAGCTGGAGATCCAGAGCCCGTGGGAGATGATCGCGACGGGATCGTGCGTCTCGCCCGCGTTGAACGCGCGCCCGATGGCCGGCGACACTCCGAGCACCGGGAAGAGATCCGCGGTCGTCCGGGTGACCTGCACCTCGCGCGGCTGGTCGGTATTGAGGAAGTTGTAGCGGTCGGAGGAATACGCGGCGATGCCGGAGACGGCATCGTGGAGCTTCCCGATGTCCTGATAGTCCGGATACGAAAGCCCCATGGCCGCATTCGGGCGCCCGCGCAGGTCCACGCTCGATCCGACCGTCACCAGCCGGTCCGCCTCGCGGTACGGCAGCGGGCGGAGCAGCACTGCGTCCACCACGCTGAAGATCGCTGTGTTGGCGCCGATGCCGAGCCCCAGCGTGAGCACGACCAGGGCGGCAAGGCCCGGGCTGCGTCGCGCGCCGCGGAGAGCGTAGCGGAGGTCGGAAAGGAGTGCGTTCATGGCCGGGCTATTCGCTCCGCAGCGCCCTCACCGGATCGACCCGTGTGGCGCGACGCGCGGGGCCGTAGCCCGCCACCAGGGTCACCAGGGTAAAGATCAGCAACACGCCGGCAAACGTCGCCGGGTCGCCGGCGCCCACCCCGAAGAGGAACCCGCGAATCAGATGGCCGGCGAGGAGGCCCAGCAACAGCCCGATCGCCAGGCCGGCCGCGACGAGCCGCAGCGCCTGCCAGAGCACCATGTGCATCACCGCGGCAGGCTCGGAGCCGAGCGCCATCCGGATACCGATCTCCCGGGTGCGCCGCGCCACCAGATAGGCCAGCACGCCGTAGAGTCCCAGCGCCGCGAGCAGCATGCCCAGCCCGCCGAACACGCTGAGGAGAATCGCGCCCAGGCGCTGCGGCACCATCGCGATCCCCAGGTAGCCGTGCATGGTACTGAGCTGGACCGGAAGGTCGGGGTCGATGCCGCTGATAGTGCTCCGGAGCATGGGCAGCATGGCCGACGGATCTCCCGCGGTCCGCACCTCCAGCACCGCCGAGCCGACCGGATTCTGCCGCAGCGGGAGGTAGAGGTACGGCGTCGGACCTTCCCCCAGCGACCGCATCTTCGCGTCCGGCACCACGCCGACCACCTCGGCGGGACCGCCGCAACAGGCGATGTGTCTCCCCAGAGCCTTGCCGTCGGGCCAGTACCGCCGGACAAAGGCCTGGTTTACCACCGCCGCGCGCGGCGTATCCATCCGGTCCTGGGCGGTGAACCCCCGGCCCTGGAGCACGGGGATGCCGAGCGTGGTGAAGTACTCGTCATCCACCCGGTTGACGCCGGCCATGTTGTCTTCGTGCGGGCCCGGCTGATAGTCCTCGATCTGCACGGAGACGGACGAGTAATCGAGCCCCAGCGGCGCATACGCCGCGAGCGTCGCCGAGCCGACGCCGGGTAGCGCCCGCGCCCGGGTCTCGAGTTGTTGATAGAACTGCAGCATCCGCTCGGTGGGGTAGCCTTGCGAGTCCAGGTCCACGGTGGCCATGGCGACATGATCGGGATCGAACCCGAGGTCGAGGTCCTGCGCGTGCCGCAGGCTGTTCACGAACAGCCCCGCTACTATCAGCAGAATCGCCGAGACCGCCACCTGGCTCACCACCAGCGCGTCGCGAAGAGTGAACCGGCGCCGCTGTGGGCGTTCGCCGGCCGCGTCGCCGTGCAGTCGCTGCACCACGCCCGCGGCGGTGAATCGCAGCGCGGGGAGCACGCCGAAAACGATGCCGGTTACCGCCGCCACCACTGCCGCGAAGCCGAATACCCGCCAGTCGAGCGACAGGTCCAGGGCGACGGGGACCGGCAGGGGCAGCTGGATCCGGACGATCAGGCTCCCCGCCGCGGTGGCGAGCAGGACGCCTCCGATGCCGCCGGCCAGCGCGAGCAGCACGCTTTCGGTGAGCATCTGGCGCACCACCCGGCTCCGGCTTGCGCCCAGGGCGAGGCGCACCCCGATGTCCCGCGCGCGGGTGCTTCCCCGCGCCAGGAGCAGGTTCGCGAGATTGGCGCAGCAGATGAGGAGCACCAGGGCGGCGACCGCCGCGAGCACCCCGAAGAAGCTCACCACCACCGTGCGCATCGGCGCGAGGAGCGCCGCCTCCCGCTCGGAGGCGACCGCAATCCGCGACCCCGGCCCCCGATGTCCCTGCCATTCCGGGTGCGCCGACTGCATCTGCGGGGTGAGCACGTCAAAACGCGCCTGCACTTCCGCTGCGGTTGCTGACGCCGCCAGCCGGCCCACCAGAAAGAGGCTGTGATTGCCGCGGTCCGTGAGGTCGGATGCCGAGCCCGGCTCGAGGACCGTCCTGGCAGCAAAGGGAACCCAGAGGCCGACACCGATGCCGGTGAGCGTGCCGATGAATCCGGCCGGTGCCACGCCCACGATGGTGACTGCCGCACCGCGCACGCGAACCGTGCGTCCGATCACATCCCGCTGGCCGCCGAAGCGTTGCTGCCATAGCCCATGGCCGATCACTGCCACCGGCGTGGCGCCGGGTACGCCGTCTTCCGGGCGGAAGGTCCGGCCCAGCGCCGGCGTCACGCCCAGCACCCCGAAGTAGTCGGGGCTCGCGTATTCGCCGAATGCCTGGAAGGTTTCGTCGCCGGCCGAGAGGGTGAACGGCCTCGGCTCGAACGCCGCCAGCCCGGTCAGCCGGCTGTCATAGGCCGCGAAATCGAGATAGTCCGGGTAGGAGGACGTGCCGAGGCAGCCTCCGGCGCAGTGACCGACCGTGCTCACGGCAACCAGCCGCCCCGGATCGGTCACCCCGGCCGGCGGCCGCAGCAGGACCGCGTTGATCAGGGAGAAGATGGTGGTGTTCGCCCCGATCCCCAGCGCGAGCGTCAGCACCACCACCAGCGCAAAGCCGGGGCTGCGGCGAATTCCGCGGAGGGCGTAGCGGACATCTGCCATCAATGCGGTCATCGGGCTCCGTAACTCGTGAGGCGTAAGACGTGAGGCGCGAGGCGTGAGGCGTGATTATCCCCTGCGCCTTACCCGTTGCGTCTCACCTCCTACTTCAGTTCAAACCCGCTCTCCTCCAGCTCGTGCGCGGCCTCACCGGTCTCGTCCTGCACTACCCGGCCGTCGAACAGATGGACCGATCGGTCGGCGTGCTCGGCGTAGCGGGGATCGTGCGTCACCATGCAGATGGTGGCGCCGCCGTTGTGGAGCTCCTTGAGCAGCCCCATCACCGCTTCGCCGTTGCGCGAATCGAGATTCCCGGTGGGCTCGTCGGCCAGCAGAATGGCGGGATCGCCCGCCACGGCGCGGGCTACGGCCACGCGCTGCTGCTGGCCGCCGGAGAGCTGCGCGGGATAGTGCCGGACGCGGTGGGCCATGCCGACCCGTTCCAGCGCCGCGTGCACCCGTTCCTTCCGCTCGGCCGAGGGCATCTTGCGGTAGGTGAGCGGCAGCTCGACGTTCTCGTAGACGGTGAGATCGCCGATCAGGTTGAAGGCCTGGAAGATGAAGCCGATCTGCCGATTCCGGACATAGGCCCGTTGCGATGCCGTGAGGTTGGCCACCGCTTCGCCGGCCAGGGTGTATTGCCCGTCGGTCGGCGAGTCGAGCAGGCCGAGAATGGAGAGCAGGGTGGTCTTGCCGCAGCCCGACGGGCCGGCGATGGCCACGTACTCGCCCTTGCCGATCTCCAGATGAATATCGGCGAGCGCGTGGGTTTCCACCTCGTCGGTATAGAACACCTTCTTCACGCCTTCCAGCGCGATCAGCGCTTCGGCCGCGGCCATGGCAGCTCCCGGAGTAAGGCTACTTGATACGGACGCGGTCCACCGCGTCCCATTGAGACATGTCGGAGAGGATCACGACGTCTCCCGCCTGGAGTCCGTCCTTGATCTCCACCGCGTTCACCGACGCGCGGCCCAGGTGCACCGGCACGCGCACCGCGGCATCGCCGCCGTCCACCAGCTTGAACATCCCCACCGTGCCGTTCTCCTGCCCGTAGGCCGGCCGCCCCACGTGGAGCACGTTGTCCAGCTTGGCGATCTGGATGGTGCCGTCCACGGTGAGGTCGGGGCGCGCGCCGCGGGGCAGGGGGGTGGGCAGCGCCACGTCGACCGTCACGGTGCCGTTCTGCGCGGCGGGGTCGATGCGGACCACCTGGCCCTGCACCGTGTCGCTGCGCAGGTCGATCATCGCCTGCTGACCCAGGGCCACATCACGCGCCGGCACCTCGGGAATGCGGAGCACCGCCTTGAGCCGGGCCGGCTGCACCACCTTCGCCAGCGTGGCGCCGGGTGTCACCCACTGGCCCTCCTCCAGGGGCAGATCCTGCAGCACCCCCTGCGCTCCCGCCCGGACCCGCATCGAGGCCAGCCGGTGCCGCTGGAACTGCACGATCGACTGCATGCGCGCCACCTGGCTGTCGGCGGTGGCCAGCTGGGCCTTCATGGATTCGGTCATGACCTTGAGCCGCTGCCGTTCCACGCGAAGTTGCGTCGTCGCCGCCTCGCCCCTCTCGTGCGCCGCGGCCACATCGGACGTTGAGATCAGACTGTCGCCCGCCAGCGCCGACGCCTGTTCCGATTTCCGCGCCGCGTCGGCCTGTGCCGCCTGGGCATTGGCCACGGCGGCCTCCTGATTGAGACGCTGATTCTCCAGCGTCGAGCGGAGATTGACCCGGTCGGCCTCGGCCTGGGTCAGCTGGCGCTCGGCCTCGAGCGCCTCGAGCTGGACGTCGGGGTTGCTGAGCTCCAGCAGGACGGTGCCGGAATCCACCGTGGTCCCCGGTTGCACCAGCTTCTTCTCGACCCGGCCGGCCGTCAGTGCGGACACCCAGCGGATCTGCTCCGGCACCAGGGTGCCCGGGCCATGTACCTCCACCAGCATGGTGCCACGCCGGACCGTGTCGGGATAGATGGTTCCGCGGTCCACCACGGGAGCGGCCGGCTGCAGCCGGCTCACGGCCACCGTCACGATCACCAGGACCGCGAGCGCGGCACCGCCATAGATGAAAGGCTTGCGGCTCTTCTGTTTCGGGCGCGGAATATCCACTCGGACCGGGCTTCCTCGGTTAGTAGTAACGGAATCTCCCACATATTACGGGCAGAGACCGTACCGTGGTGACGACTGGATAGAAAGTGTTGTGGCGAATGGAGTTAGGGGTTGTTCCGGTGGGCCGTACGGGGGCGAAGGTGTGCGGATGCGGGATGGAGGAATCCCGGAAGCGGACAGGCGGAACTGGGAGAAGGGGGAAATGGAGAAAGGGGAAACGGCCGCCACGCGCTTCCCCTTTCCCGTTTCTCTGGTTCTGTGGCTCTCAGGGCTTTTCCAGCTTCTTCAGGGTCTCTGCCGCCCCGCTGTTCTGCGGATTGAGCTGGAGCGACTTCCGGTAGGCTGTCACCGCCGAGCTGGTGTCGCCGGCGGCCAGCAGTCCTTCGCCCAGGCTGTCGTAGACATTCCAGCTGTCCGGATGCCGCTCCGCATTGAGACGGAAGAGCGCCACCGCGGCGGCGGTCTGACGGCGGTTGAGAAGTCCGTAGGCGACCTGGTTCAGGCCCTCTTCATTGAAGACATCCGCGCCATACTGCTGCTCGACCGCGCGGACCTGGGCGACGGCCGAATCGGCGGACACCGTGGCGGCACGGTCCACCAGGGCCGCGGCATAGACTCGCTTCGCCAGCGGTGTGACCGGCGGGTTTTCCACGCCGAGCCGCAGGATGCGGATGGCGTCGTCGGGCCGCTGCTGCGCCTGCAGCGCCTGAGCGGTTTCGATCAGCGGGCGCTCGGTAAAATCATAGGAGTAGCTGCCGTAGTACCTGTCCCGCAGATTCTGGTACGCCCGCACGGCACTGTCCGCACCGCCCGCCTCGTCGGCCGCCAGCAGGACGTCCTGGAGCATCTGGGGACGCTGCAGCCCGCGGTGGCAGGTAGCGCAGACCACGCGCACGTGCTGATGGCCGCCGCCCTCCATGGCTTCGTGTTCGTGCCCCGCCGCCATGCTGTCGCCGTGCTCATGGTCGTTATCGGCCTCGCCGATCTCGTGGACCTTGGGGAGGTACTCGTCGTTGATGGCCTGCACCATCCGGAGCATGACTCTCGCCTTGCGCTTGGTCGGCTTCTCGTCACTGGCGAAGTGATAGGTGCTGAGGGGTTTCCCTTCTTCGCCCACATGGCAGAAGGTGCAGCGTACCCCCAGGCCCAGAGCGAAGCCGCGCATGGTCCCGATCAACTCCCGGGGACTGATGTCCTTCGGCAGCACCTTCAGATTGGTGAAGGAGTCGGGTGGGAAGCGGCCCTGGGCCCGGGCAGCCCGGGGGAGTAGCAGTGTCAGCAGGAGAACCGGCAGCAACCGCAACACATGATCAGAACGAAGCGATGACACGCGCATGAAGGGTCCTCGGGGAGGGGGTGCAGGGCACGACGCGACCCAGGGGTGATTGGTTGCAGCCAATGACGCAATCAGTGTAAGGGCCATCGCCGGAATGCTTGTACGCCCGGAGCGTTCTTGAACCGATGGCACCTTCCGTCAAACCTGCAGGCTCACCTTCTCCCGCCGGGCTCATCGTTGCCGCGGCCCATCCCGAGCCCAGGCGATATCCGGCCTTACTCGCCCGCCACGATCTGCAACGCCACATGCGACGGATAGCGCGCGGATCGGTAGATCCGCTGCGTAGCCGCCTGGAAGTCGCTCGCCTTGGCCTTGAAGATATTGGGGACCCAGGTCTGCGGGTTCCGGTCGATGATGGGAAACCAGCTGCTCTGCACCTGTACCATGATGCGGTGGCCCCTGAGGAACCGGTAATCCTGGGTATGCAGGTCCACGGTGTACGGCCGCACGGTATTGGGGGGTATGGGCGAGGGGTGCTCGAAGCTCTTGCGATACCGTCCACGCAGCACGTCGTTTGCCACCATGAGCTGGTAACCGCCCTTCGCCGGATCGGCCGGGTAATCCTCCGGATACACGTCGATCAGCTTCACCACCCAGTCGGCATCGCGGCCCGTGGTGCTGGCGAAGAGGTGGGCGGAGATGCCGCCGCGCACGACAATGTCACTGTCCAGCGGCTCCGTCTCCCAGGTCGCCACATCGGGCCGTGACTCGGCGAAGCGCTGGTCCTGCAGCAGCCAGGTGTACCAGCCGGAGCCGCGGGGATAGTAGGTCGGCTCGATGGGCCGCCGGCGGTAGGGCACCGGGTGCGCCGGGTCGGAGCGATAGCTGTCGAAGGCCGAGCTGTCGCGAGGGGGCTCGAACGACAGGGTGCCGCCGGCGTGGAAGTAGAGGTTTTGCCGCTGGACGCCGGCGCGCGGCGGCCAGGCGTCGTTCCGCACCCAGCGGTTGGCGCCCGATTCCCAGGTCAGCGCCTCCGGCAGGGTCATCGTCCCTTGGTCTTTCAGATAGAACGCGAAAAACGGCGCCTGCACGCTGTCGCGAAAGTACTGGCCGGTCGCGCTACCGAAGTCGATCCCGCCCAGCGTCCGGCCCGGGCCGCGGCTCCAGCCGCCGTGGTTCCACGGGCCCACCACCAGCCGGCTCAGGTGCAGCGAGTCGTGCGGCTCCATGGCCTCGTAGATGCGCACCGGCCCGTAGAAGTCTTCCTGGTCCCACCAGCCGGCCACATTGAGCGTGGGGACCGTCACCCGGTCGAGATAGCGCGCGATCGTCTGCCGCTGCCAGAACGCATCGTAATCCGGATGGGCCACGAAGTCGTTCCAGGTGGGGAGCGAGCCGTGCAGGATCTTCGCGTTCACGTTGCGCAGCGGGCCCAGGCCGAGGTACCAGTCGTAGGTATCGTACCGGTCGAAAGCGAAGTCGCTGTTGGTGTCGGCGGCCTCGGTGAGCACGGCGTACTCGAAGCCGTAGCTCAGCCGGAAGGCGCCCTGGTGGTGGAAGTCGTCGCCCATCCACATGTCCGCCGGCGAGGCCTGGGGCGAGGCGGCGCGCAGTGCCGGATGCGGATCGATCAGCGCCATCGCGGTGAGCCAGCCCGGGTAGGAGGTCCCCAGCATGCCCACACGGCCGTTGTTCCGCGGCACGTGTCGCACCAGCCAGTCGATGGTGTCCCACGCATCGGTGCTCTCGTCCACCGCGGCGGAATCGCGCACGTGCGCCGGCGGGCGCTGCATCACGAAGCTCCCTTCGCTGCCGTAGCGCCCCCGGATATCCTGGTAGGCGAAGATGTACCCGTCGGCGGCGAGTGACTGGAAATAACCGGTCAGGTCGCGGGGGAACCTGCCGTCGATGCCGTAGGGGGTCCGCTCCAGAATGACCGGCAGGTCGCCGGCCGCGTCGCGCGGCGTATATACCAGGGTATGCAGCTTCACCCCGTCCCGCATGGGGATCATCACGACCGTGGAATCGTAGGCCACCGTGGGAGCGGCCGTCTGGGCGCGGGCCGGTGACGCGGCGGCGAGTAGTACGGCGGCTGCGGCGCCGCGGGACAGGGCGCGGAACATGGGGTGCTCCCTGATTCAGGAAGAGACGAGAGAAAAGAGAAAAGGGAAAGGGGCAAAGAGAAAGGGGGAACGGGCCTCCGGCCCGTTCCCCCCTGCTCTCCGTCCTTCCTGCCGGTTACGGCCGGCCGTGCACCGTGGCACCCACCCCTGCCGCCGCGTTGCCGGCCGTGGTGAGCCCTGCGCTGCTGGCCCCCGCTCCCGCCGAGGCGCCGGTGGCGGTCTCCAGGCCGGACGCCGCGTTGACGGCGCCCGCCCCGCTACCGGTGGCGCCCGCGCCGAGCTGGGCATCGGGCACGCCGCTCTGCAGGCGTCCCTGAACCCGGGCCACGGCCTGGTCCACCGGGAGCCCCTGGGCCTGCAACTCCGTCAGGGCCGCAAAAGCCACCGTGAGGGGACGATCCTTCGGGGCGCTGCGCACCACCGCCGCCAGCTGCTCCCCGCTCACCCCCTGTGCTACGGCATGCTGTCCCTGGGTGATCTCTGCATCCGTGGGAGCAGGGCGCCCGGCCTGGATCATGGTCTGTTGCACCATCGAGAGCTGCGTTTCCATCCGGTCGGCCGCAGCGAGAATCGCCGTCTCCGCTGCGCCTTTTACCTGGCCCTCGGCTACCAGATTGAGCAGAACCTCGCTCGGCAGATGCTGCGCCTGGGACCGGTCCAGCACGGCCTGCATCTGCGCCCGGCCTTCGGCCGACATGTGGGCCAGCACGGCGGCCCGATCCAGCCCCGCTTCGGCCCGGGCAGAGCCCTGGGCCTGTGACTGCGTCTGCGCCATGGCCACACCCGGCACCAGCGCGAGGGTGAACAGCAGTGATTTCACACGCATACCGTAACTCCTCGGGTTGGGGTCACACTGATCCTGCCACACACTCCTGAGGCCTGACGGCTCACTTCACGACCACAATCGCGGCTTTGCCTCCGAAGCCGTCATCAATGGCGGATACGCCTCCGGGGATCCGCCATTCCTTGCCATCGATTCGAAACGCATAGCGGTACTCGCCCGGTGCGAGGGGAACGTCCAGATACCACACACCGTTCTGCGCCGGCCGGGCCGGCTGGGTATGCCAGCCGTTCCAGTCGCCGGCGATTTCCACCCGGCGAGCATCGGGTGCGGCAATGGCCAATCGGGTGGAGGATGCCGCTGCCGGGGCGACCCCGCGCACCCGCACCGGCACCGACCGATGAGGGCCGAATCGAAGAACGATCCCCGCCGTGATCGAGCGCCCTGCCGCTGTGCCGGTCAGGGGGTTCGATGGATAGCTCTCGGCCGCGGCTGCCAGGGCGACCTGGGGAGTGAGCGCCACGCTGAGCGACACTCCGCCATAGGTCCGCTGCTCGTTGGGCCCGTCCCGGTGTCCCAAGCGTCCGCCCAGCAGTACCGGGCTCCCCGCCAGCGTCAGCACGACGGCGCGGTCGGTGAACCGCTGCCCGGTGATCCAGCGATCATCTTCCCGGCCGGTCAGCAATGCCGCCACCCGCGCAAACTGCGGGGTGAGGCGCACTGTCGCGCCGAAGAGCGGGCCCTGGCTCTGGCGCGACTCGTACGTGCTGTTGAGATTGCCGGCGAGTGGGCCAAACGGACGCTGGCTGAAGGCGAGCGTACTGAAGCGCGCCGCCGCGCCGCCGAAGCCGCCGAAGATGGTGACGGGTCCGGCAAGCAGGTCGAAACGGGGAACGGCCTCCGCAGACACAGCGTCGTAGGAGAAGGACGTCGTGGTCACCCCGGCGTTAGCGTCCACCGCCAGCCGAAGCCAGGGCGCCGCCAAGGTGGCGGCGCTCAGTTGCCCGGTGCCGCCCAGGGCCCATTGCCCGTTCTCGTAGCGGGTGCCGCTTGCGCGCAATCCGAGGACCAGGCCGCGGCCGGCCTGGAACTGCAGGGCGGGGTTGAGTGAAAGGGCGGCGAATGAGGCGCCGGTAATGTCGCTGGCGTTGCCGCCGGCTACCGCGAGACTCCCCTGCACCTGGGCGGACAGAGACGTGGGAACCCCGACCATGAGAGCGAGTCCGCAGACCCGGAACAACTGGCTGCTCGGCACGAACCCCCCTGACGAAATCCGTTCGGACCCCGTCCCGCCGCAAGACAGGTGCCCGGTTGCGCCACCGACAGCCCATTCCGTGGCTTGCACTTATGGCGTGTGATCCAGGTCACGTTGGCGCGCAGGCGTAACGATTCGTGCAGTCTCGCCACGTGATGTGCCAGCCTGTCCCGCCTGCCCTGAAGCCCTGGGTGTGATAAGTTGCATGCCGGGATTGCCGCACCCGCACCCGTGCCATTCGCTTCACTCGCAGACTGCCATCGCCATGGATCTTTCCCGCCGGGAATTCCTCCACCAGACGAGTATCGGCGCTGTCGCGCTGGGGTATTCCGCGCTCACCCGGTCCCCGGGCATTCGGGTGAGCCGGGACGGACTGCTGGCGCTGGAAAACGACCTGATCCGTGCTTCCTGGGATTTCCCGGGCGGGAGGCTCACCGGTGGTCGCATCCTGGACAAGCCGGGAGCGGTGGCGCTCCCGCTACCGCGCGACGCGTTCCAGGTCGTGCTGCCGGATGGCGGGCGCATTGTCTCTTCGGAGATGCAGGCGCAGGGAGAACCCCGGGTCTTCGCCCTGGAGGGCGATCCCCGCGCGTCCCGTTACGCGGAACAACTGCCGGGCCGCGGCGTGGCGCTCACCTTGGCGGACCGGGAGGGCCGGCTCCAGGCCGAGTGGCGGGCGATACTCCGGCGGGGATCTCGCTACCTGCGGCAGGAGGTGAGGCTGGAGGCGGTCGCCGGCCAGCTCCCGGTGCGGGAGATCGTGCTGGTCGACGCCCAGGTGGAGGGTGCGTCCGTTGCCGGTAGCGTGCGCGGGTCCCCCGTCGTCGCCGGCTCCTGGTTTCTTGGCATGGAACATCCTCTCAGTACCAGTACCGTGGAAACGGGACGGGTCCGCTGCTTCCTGCCCCGTGAGCTGCCGCTCCGGCCCGGTGCGCCCGCGGTTCTTTCGTCGGTGATCGGAGTGGCGCGTTCGGGGCAGCAGCGGCGGGACTTCCTGGGCTACCTCGAACGGGAGCGCGCCCATCCCTACCGGCCTTTCCTGCACTACAACTCGTGGTACGACCTGGGATACTTCAGCAAGTACGACGAGGTCGCGGCGCTGGCGGTGATTGCGGCTTTCGGCACCGAGCTGCACCGGCGGCGGAACGTCGTGCTCGACTCTTTCCTTTTTGACGACGGGTGGGACGATCCCGCCTCGCTCTGGCATTTCCATGCCGGCTTCCCCGACGGCTTTGAGAAGGTGCAGCGGGCGGCGGCCAGCTACGGGGCGGCCCCCGGGGTGTGGCTGTCGCCCTGGGGCGGTTACGGCAAGCCGCGGCAGGAACGCGTCGCTGCCGGACAGGCCCAGGGCTACGAAGTCATCAACGGCGGCTTCGCCCTCTCGGGGCCCCGCTATTACGAGCGGTTCCACCAGACCTGCCTGGACATGATCCGGCAGTATGGCGTCAATCAGTTCAAGTTCGACGGGACGGGCAATGCCTCCCACGTGATCCCGGGGAGCGCCTTCGACAGCGACTTCGACGCCATGCTGGCCCTGATCGCCGATCTCCGGCGTCAGAAGCCGGACATCTACATCAACCTCACGACCGGCACCTACCCCTCCCCCTTCTTCCTGCGCTCGGCGGATTCCATCTGGCGGGGCGGGGAAGATCACGATTTTGCCGGGGTCGGCACCGACCGGCAGCGCTGGATTACCTATCGCGATGCCGACACCTGGGCCGGCATCGTCCAGAAGGGGCCGCTCTTCCCCCTCAATTCCCTGATGCTGCACGGGCTCATATTCGCCCGGTCGGCCCACAACCTGAGCACCGACCCAGCCCACGATTTTGCCGACGAGGTGCGGGCCTATTTCGGCACCGGGACCCAGTTGCAGGAGATGTATATCACCCCCTCGCTGCTGGGCCAGTCCGACTGGGACGTCCTGGCGGAGGGAGCCCGCTGGGCCCGGGCCAACGCGGGAACCCTGCTGGACAGCCACTGGGTAGGCGGCGACCCCGCCCGGCTCGAGCCCTACGGGCATGCAGCCTGGTCTCCCGGACGCAGTATTCTGGTGCTGCGCAACCCGTCGGACCGGCCGCAGACCCTGGCGATCGACCTCGAGACCGCGCTGGAACTGCCCCAGGAGGCTCCCTGCCACTGCCGCTTCCGCAGCCCCTGGCACGGCGAGAGGGGGAGGCTGGAGATCACCCTGGAGGCGGGGACACCCCATCCCTTCGAGCTGGCCCCATTCCAGGTGCTGACCCTCCAGTCGGTGTGACCATAAACGGGTGCCAGCTTGACAGTTGAGAGGCCGGAAGCTACCGTTGGGGCCAGTAAAATGCGCGCCCCATTGTGCGCCTTTCAGGGACAGCGGACACCACGGGGACCGTGGCAATTGTCACGGTCCCCGTAGCATATGCAGCACGCCCGACGCGGGGGCGCATGAGCCGCGGAGATCTCCCGGCCGGTACGGCGCGTGTCCGCACTCCCCCGGCAGGAACACGAGTAAGGAGCAGGAAACATGCGTACCACCGGCACCGTGAAGTGGTTCAATGACGCCAAGGGCTTCGGGTTCATCACTCCGGAGGACGGCTCGAAGGACTGCTTCGTTCATCACAGCGCCATCCAGGGCACGGGCTTCAAGTCGCTGGCAGAGGGCGACAAGGTCGAATTCGACATCGTACAGGGGCAGAAGGGCCCGGCCGCGCAGAACGTGGTGAAAGTCGGCGCCTGAGCGCCGCGGTTCGCGACGCCGGAACGCGGGGCCGTCCGGAGCTTCGCACGGGACGGCCCCGGCAGGGTCAGGACGGGGAGATCCCCCAAATATCCCAGGAAGAGTTATGGCCGAGATCGAAATCCACGAGGGCGATCGCTTCGATGCCGCGCTGCGCGCGTTCAAGCGCAAGGTCCAGAAGTCCGGCATCCTCCGCGATCTGCGGCAGAAGCGCTACTATCTGAAGCCCAGCGAGGCACGGAAGGCCAAGGAAGCCGCCGCCGCCCGGCGCCGCCGCAAGCCCGCGCGAAAGAAGTAGCCGCAGTCCCGGATCTGCTCCGTCGCTGGTGACCGGCCCCGGTCGCCGGCGACGCTTTTCCTTTCATCCCCACCTTGCCGCGGAGCTCTGCCAGGCGTGGCGCGCCGCTCCGGCACTCCCCGTTCCCGCATCGTCTCCACCCGACCGGCGGGTGCAGCCCCGGCGCACCACCGACTTCCGGGTACGCTCCGGATAGTCTACCCGCTGCGCGTGGAACCCGGGCTCATGCGACCCTCGCTCCGGCCCCGGCATCCTCCCAGATGAACCCCTCCGGGAGCGACATGTTATGCGACGTTCACTGCTGCTGGCCGCGACCGCGGCTCTGTTTGCCGTCCCTGCCGGGCTCGCCGCCCAGCAGGGACAGATGCGAATGATGTACCAGGCGGCCGGCCATCCGCGGCTGGGTGTGACGGTCAACATGCGTCCCCAGGCCGGCCGCGATTCGCTGGGCGCCGAAATCGCCTCGGTCCTGCCGGACAGCCCCGCCGATGAGGCCGGGCTCCAGGCGGGCGACATCATCACCCGCTTCAACGGCACTCCCCTGGCCGGCGCCGAGGGCGGGCCGGGCCAGAAACTGGTCGAGCTGGCGCAGCAGCTCGAAGTGGGCGATACCGCCCGGCTGGAGTACCGGCGCGACGGCAAGAGCGGCACCGCCGTGGTGGTGGCTCGCGAGCTGCCCGGCACGTTCACCTTCCGCATGCCCGAGATGCAACGGTTTCAGATGCGGACTCCCGAGCCCGGCATGTCGGGCGAACTGCCGGGCGCGTTCGGCATGCTGATGCGCCGGATGGGCGGCCTGGAGCTGGCCGGCATGAACGCCGACCTGGGGCAGTACTTCGGCACCGACCAGGGTGTGCTGGTGCTCGCCACCCCGCCCGATTCGACCCTGCCTCTCAAGGCGGGCGACGTCATCCTTTCCATTGACGGGCGCACCGTCCAGTCGGTGGATCACGCCAACCGCATCCTCGCCTCTTACGCCGAGGGTGAGAAGGTCACGGCCCAGGTCATGCGGAAGCAGAAGAAGGTCGCGCTCTCCTGGACCGCGCACCGGCCCAGCTTCATGAGCTGGCACGCCGCCCCGATGCCCGCGCAGCCGGCGGGCCCGCCGAAGAAGCTGTAGCGGGCCTCGCCCCCCTCGACCCTCTCGACCACTCACCCGTGGTCGAGGGGGCCGAGCGTGTCGCGGGGCCGGCTCCCGCCTCGAGCGCCGTCCATTCTGAAGATCGCTTCAGGTCCGCTTCATGAAGCGGTCAGAACCGGTCGGCTACGATCCCAGTATGACTATGCATCGCACCGCGCCCGTTCTCCTCGGGCCCGACCTCCTGCACGACCCCCGGCATAACAAGGGCACCGCATTCACCGAGGAGGAGCGGGACGCGTACGGCCTGCGCGGCCTGCTCCCACCCCGGGTGTTTACGATCGAAGAACAGCTGGCGCGCATCCGGCGGAACTTCGAAGCCAAGCCCAACGATCTCGAGAAATACATCTTTCTGGTGGGCCTGCAGGACCGGAACGAGACGCTGTTCTATCGCTTCGTAATGGACAATCTCACCGGGCTGATGCCCATCATCTATACCCCGACGGTGGGCGAAGCCTGCGCCAGGTTCGGGCATATTTTCCGCCGCCCGCGAGGACTCTATCTCTCGGTCGAAGACCGCGGTCGCATCGCCCGGGTGCTGGAGAACTGGCCGGAGGAAGAGGTCCGGGTCATCGTGGTGACCGACGGCGAGCGGATCCTGGGGCTGGGTGATCTGGGGGCATACGGCATGGGCATCCCCATCGGCAAGCTGGCGCTCTACACCGCCTGCGCCGGAGTGCCGCCCGCGGGCTGTCTGCCGATCATGCTGGACGTGGGCACCAACAACCGCGAGCTGCTGGCCGATCCGCTGTACACCGGGTTGCGGCGCGAGCGGCTCCGCGGCGAGGCCTACGAGTCGCTCCTGGACGAGTTCGTCGAGGCGGTGCAGGCCGCCTGGCCCGGAGTGCTGCTCCAGTTCGAGGACTTCGCCACCGAGAACGCCTTCCAGCTGCTCCGGCGCTATCGCGACCGGATCTGCACCTTCAACGACGACGTCCAGGGCACCGCCGCCGTCGTCCTCTCGGCGCTGCTCGCCTCCGGGCGTATTTCGGGCCTGTCGCTCGACCGGCAGACCCTCCTGTTCTACGGCGCGGGCGCCTCCGCCACCGGCGTCGCCTCGCTGATCGTCTCGGCCATGCAGGACGCCGGCCTCTCGGGTGGGGAAGCGCTGAGCCGCTGCTGGTTCATGGACTCCCATGGGCTGGTCACGGCCGAGCGGACCGACCTGGCGCCGCATAAACGGCCCTTCGCGCATGGCCACTCGCCGCTTACGGATCTGGGCGACGCCATCAGGGAGCTCCGGCCGACCACCCTGATCGGCCTGTCCACCCAGGCCGGGAGCTTCAGCCAGCCGGTGATCGAGACCCTGGCCTCAATTCAGGAACGGCCCGGCATCTTCGCGCTTTCCAATCCTACTTCGCGCGCGGAATGCACCGCGGCACAGGCGTACCAATGGTCCGGCGGCCGGGCGATCTTCGCCTCCGGCAGCCCCTTCGATCCGGTACAGTTCGACGGGCGCCGGTTCGAGCCTCGCCAGGCCAACAATGCCTATATCTTCCCCGGTCTCGGCCTGGGAGTCACTCTGGCGGGGGCTCGGCGAGTCACCGATGCCATGTTCCATGCCGCCGCCCGGGTGCTTGCCAGCGCGGTTTCGGAAGAGGACTTGCGCGCGGGCGCCGTGCTGCCGCCGCTGGTGCAGATCCGCCCCATCTCCCGCCGGATCGCGGCGGCCGTGATACGCGAGGCCATCAATGATGGGCTCAGCGATCTGGCATTGCCGGACGATCTGGAGGCGTGGGTGGAGGAGCGGATGTATGTGCCGGCCTACGAATGAGAGGCCGGATGGAGGGGAGTGAGGGGTGAAGGGTGAGGGGTGAGGCGTGAGGCGTGAGGCGTAAGGCGTAGGCCGTGAGGCGTGAGGTGTACCGGGACCGGTCAGCCTTACGCCCCGCGCCGTACGCCTTACCTTTCCAGCGTATGCAATTCGACCTCTTCGGCTCGTCTCCAACTGTCACATCCCCGCGCGATTTTCCCCCCATGACTGAACGCCTGGTGTTCGTCATCGGGGCAGAGCCCGCGCGACTGCTGGAGCACGCCGCCCTGGAGTTTCTGCGCGCCCTGCCGCGCACTGCCGGGCAGCCGTTTCCTTCTCCGTCCTCCCTCCTGGTGCTGCGGCAGGGCGGATTGCGCGACGACCTCTACGCCCTGGCGGCTGCGCGCGGGGTGCCGGGCTGGTTCGACCCGCCGCTCTGTGTTTTTCACGAGCTACCCGACCGCCTGGGACATTCGGAGCGGGTGCCGCTGGGCGACTACGAGCGCCTGGTCCTGCTTGATCACGTTCTCCGCGGCCAGAAGGGCGAGATCTTCGGCCGGGTGGCGCGGGTCGCCGATTTTGTCGAGGCGGTCGACCGCTGGTTCGGCGAGCTCATCGTCGAGGGGGTGCGGCCCGCCGACTATCAGACGGCCGTGGCGCGGATGCCCCGCCGCGACGCCTTCGAGCACCGGCGCGACCGGGAGCTGGTCGAGGCCTACCGCCGCTATTGCGCCGCCCTGGACCAGCCCGACGAGCGCGGACACACCCGGCGGGACGGCCGCGACGGCCTGGTCGACTGCGCCCGCCGCATCGCCGCCGATCCCGGCAGCCTGGCGGCGAGCCTGGGCGGCAGGCGGGAGATCCGGATCGTGGGCCTGCACGACCTGCGCGGCGGCTGGCGCCTGCTGCTTCGCGCCCTGGCCGCGTCGCCCGCCCTGGACCGCGTCCTGGTCTACGCCGGCGACGAGCTGCTGGAGGAGCAGGACCTGGGCGCGAAGATCACGCGCCTCCCGGACGACCAACGGCTCGCGTCCCGGCTGTTCACGCCCGCACCGCGCGGCGGCGAGCGTGTCGGGCTCATTATCGCGCCCGATCCCGAACGCGAGGCGGAAGAAGTAGCGCGTCGCATTCGGGCGCTGGTGGATGGCGGCGTGGCGCCGCACCGGATCGCCGTGGTCAGCCGCAAGGCCCGGCCCCATGTGGATCTCGCCGCCGCGGCGCTGGGGCGGCTGGGCCTGCCCGTCACCGCCCGGCAGCGCCTGCCCTTCGCCGAGATCCCCGTGGTGCGCGCGGTGGCGGCCCTGTTCAGCGCGGCCGCGGGCGGGTGGTCGCGCCGGGTGCTGCTGGAACTGGCCGAGCATCCCTACATCCGCATCGGCCTCGATCCCCGGATTCTCAATACCATCGGGTACCGCCGGCGCGTCTCCGGTCTGGACGGCTGGGAACGCGCCCTGTCCGCCCTGGAGTCGGAAGCCCGGGCGCGCGAGGCGGAGCCCGACGACGCGGACCGGCACCGCCGGCCCCTCCCGCCGGCCGAGTGGATCGCCGAGGCGCGCACCCGCTTCACGCGGTTTGCCGCCCAGGTACGCGAGCTGGATAGCGCGCGGACTCTCAAGGATTGGGTCGGCTGGCTGGCGCGATTTCTCGAGGACGATCCCTGGAGCATTGCCCGCCGGCGGATCTACGACGTCCCGGCCGGAGCCTGGCTGCTCGCCCGCCGCGACGCGACCGGCTGGCGCGGCCTGAGCCAGATCGTGGGCGAGTGGCACACCGCCCTGGAGCGGTGGGGCGACGGCGGCGAACGGCTCGATGCCGCCCGGTTCAACGAGCGGCTGCGCGAGCTGCTGGCCGGCGATGCCGCGCTTTGGACCACGGCCGCGCGCGGGGTGACGGTGCTGGAAGGACTTGCCGCGGCCTACCGCGAGTTCGATCACATCTTTCTGGTCGGCATGGAGTCGGGCCAGTTCCCCGCGCGCGTGCCGCAGTCGCCCATCCTGGACGAGCCCGACCGGGCCCTGCTGCGGGAGGCCGGGCTGCCGCTCGATCCGGCGGAGGCCTGGGACGCGCGGGAGCGGAGCCTCTTCCGCCTGCTGGTGGCCGGCGCCCGCGAGCGGCTCACCCTGAGCTATGCCCGGCTGGACGACCGCGGGGCCGAAGTTCTGGGCTCCGCCTTTGTCGAGGCGATCCGCGATGCCGCGGAGATCGATCAGGAAGAGATCGAGGCCTACCGCATTCTGACGCCCGGGGTGCCCCTCTTTCAGGACGCCGCGGCTCGCGAGCGGGCGGCGCACGGCGCCGCCGTCGAGCGCGAGCGGGAGACCGGACGCCTGAGCCCCTGGAACGGCCAGGTGGCCGATCCGCTGCTGCGCGCCTGGCTGGAAGAGCGCTACGGCGACGACTATCTCTGGAGTCCGACCCAGCTCGAGTCCTTCGCCAAGTGCCCCTGGGCATGGTTTTCCCAGCGCCTGCTCCGCCTCGAGCTGCTGGAAGACCCGGATGACGAAATGGACCCCGCCACCGGGGGGAGCGTGCTGCACGACGCGCTGGCGCGCTTCTTTGCCGCGGCGGAGGCCCGCGGGGGCGGGCCGGTCTTCCTGCGCGATGCCGATCTGGAATGGGCGCTCCCGCTCCTGGAGCAGTCCCTCGATGCCGCGCTCGCCGCGGCCGAGCCGGGCCACTGGCTGGGCACCGCCCCCCTCCGCGGCCCCAAGCGCGATGAGCTGGCCCGCATTCTGGCGCGCCACCTCCGCGCCGAGGCGGCGGAGCACGAGGACATGTTCGCCCGGAGCAAGCGGAACGCGCCGCGGATCCTGCGGACCGCCGTCACCGGGCACGAGCTGGTTTTCGATGGAATCGAGCTGGAGCGCAACGGCGTGCGGTTCCGCTATCGCGGCTCCATCGACCGGGTGGAGCACGGCATCGACGACCGCGTGGCCGACCCCGATGCATTCGTCGCGGCGGTCGACTACAAGACCAGCAAGTACGGCGCGACTGCGGGAGGAGACAAGAAGGGCTGGGAGGATGACGTCGTGCTGCAGGTGCCGCTCTATGCCCATGCGCTCACCCGCCTGGAGGCGGGCCGCAAGGTCTCCCGGGTGGAATACCGCGCCCTGAAACAGGGCGAGGCGGTGCACACACTGCAACTCTACGAGATCGACGCGAAGAGCCGGGCCCTGGTGCATTGTCGCGAGGGTGCCGAGCGCCTGGAGCACGCCCTCGATGCCGCGGTCCGGCACGTGCAGCGGGTCCGCGCGGGCGAGTACCCCGCCGATCCCGCCCCATCCTGCGGCTGCCCCCCCTTCTGCCACGCCCGCGACATTTGCCGGGTGAAGGGCGGCCCGGTGGACAAGTTCCGATGAACCTGACCCCGGAGCAGTTGGCCATCGCGCTGGCCGCCGACCGGCACGTGCTGGTCTCGGCCGGCGCCGGTACGGGCAAGACCCGCACCGTCGTCGCCCGCACCCTGTACCTGCTGGGGTGCGAAATCAGCGGTTCGGTCATCGCCCAGCCGCTCCCGCTCCGCCGGCTGGCGGCCATCACCTTTACCAACCGCGCGGCGGCCGACCTCCAGGAAAAACTGCGCGACGCGCTGCGCCAGGCCGGCCGGCCGGAGGTGGCCTGGGAGGTGGATACCGCCCGGATCGGTACCATCCACCGTTTCTGCGGCGAGGTGCTGCGGGAGTTCGCGCTGCGGCGGGGGCGGCCGCCGGTGGGTGAGGTACTGGAGGAGGGGATCGCGGCGGCGCTGGCCTCGGACGTGGCCCGGGAGACGCTGCTGGACGCCCTGGACAGCGACACCACGCCGGGACTCGGCGCCCTGCTGGCCGAGCATCCCGTGTCGAAGGTGCTGGACTATGTGGCCGCGCTGCTCGCCGAATCGGACCGGCTGCAGCAGCTCCAGCCGGCGAGCGCCGGCGACGAAGGCGCCCAGGCGCTGCTGGCGCTGGCCCGCGAGGCGGTGGGCCGGCTGATCACCCGCCTGGAAGAGCGCGGCGCGGTGGACTTCGACCGGATGATCGTCTGGACCCGCGACCTGCTGCGCGACGATATCGCGGCGCGCCGCATGCTGCAGCGCCGGATTCATACGCTCATCGTGGACGAGTTCCAGGACGTCGACCCGGTGCAGCGCGAGATCGCCTACCTGCTCGGCGAACCCGCCTCCCGCCGGGCCGACACGACCCGGCTGCTCCTGGTGGGGGACGCCAAGCAGAGCATTTACCGGTTCCGCCGGGCCGATGTCACCGTGTGGCGCGCGGTGGAGCGGGATTTCCGGCAGGACGAGACGGGCCTGGTGCTGCCGCTGACCGAGAACTTCCGGAGCACCGCATCCATCCTCGGGTTTGTAGAGAGCACCCTGGGCCGGCTGCTGGACCGCCCGCTGGAGGGCGAGGCCCTGCGCGACTTCGAAGTCCCGTTCGAGCCCCTGCATCCCGGCACCAGCGAACAGCAGGGCGGCCTTCCGGTGGAGCTCATCGCCGTGCCGCCCGATGCCGAGGGTGAGGCGCCCCGCACCGACGTCGTCCGGATGATCGAAGCCGAGGCCGTGGCGCGGCGCGCCCGTGCGCTGCACCACGAAGAAGGCGTGCGCTGGGGCGACATGGCGCTGCTCTTTACCAGCTGGGGATCGGTGGACCTCTTCCAGGAGGCGCTCCAACGGGTAGGGGCGCGCACCTACCTCCTGCGGACCGAAGGGTTTTTCCAGCGGCGCGAGGTCGTCGATCTAATCGTGGCGCTCGAGGCCATCCGCGACCCGTCCGACGACCGGGCGGTCATGGGCTTTCTCCGCAGCCCCTTCGTGGGCCTGCGGGACGAGACCCTGCTGGATATCGCCCGCCAGGCGCGCTCGCCGGTGTGGCGCCACCTGGGCGCGGTTACGGTGGGCGAGGCGGAGCGGCTCCGGGAAGGTACCGCCTTGCTGGAACAGTTCGCCGCGCTGCGCGACCGGCTGCCGCCGGACGAGCTGCTGCAGGCGCTGCTGGACGCCAGCGGCTACGTCGCCCACCTGGCGCTGCTGGGCGAGGGCCGGGCGCAGGCGATCGCCAACCTGCGCAAGTTCGTGCGGATGGCGCGGGGGGCGCGCCAGGGCGGCCTGGGAGAGTTTCTGCAGGCGATCCGCGACATGCGGGGGCGTCACGATCGCGTGGGCGACGCGCCGCTGCACGGCGACAGAGACGACGTCGTCACCCTCACGTCCATTCATTCGGCCAAGGGACTGGAGTGGGACGTCGTCTTCTGGTGCGATCTCACCCGGCAGGTCGGCGTCTCCTCGCGGCAGGACCTGCTGGTGGGACGCGACCGTCTGGCGCTCAAGTCGCCCGAGGTCCGGTCCCGCGACGCGCCCCAGGAGTGGCAGGACATCCAGCAGGCTATCGAAGCCGAGGAGCAGGCCGAGGCGCGGCGTCTGTGGTACGTGGCGGCGACCCGTGCCCGGCGCCGGCTGGTGATTTCCGGCCTGGCCCTCGGCAAGCGGAAGGGCGGGGGAACCGACCCCTCCAGGCAGCTGCTGTCGGTACTTCCCGGGACGCCGTGGGAAGACGGCCAGGCGCTCAGCGTCGGGCTGGGAGCCAGCCCGGTTCAGGCGGTGGTGCACCTGGCTCGAGGCGCGGCCGCGAAGGCCGGGGCTGAGCCGGAGCCGGCCCCGCTGGGCGACCCCGCGAGCCTGGCGGGCCCGCTGGAGCCAGTCGCGGGACCCGTGGGCCGCGGCCGCCATTCCGCCAGCGAATTCCTGGTGTGGAGCCGCTGCCAGACCCGCCACTGGTTCAAGTACGTCCTCGGCGTGCGCGAGCCGGAGGTGGACCGGGGCACGCCGGAGTTCCTGGATGCGGTGACCCGCGGCCTCATCGTGCACGATGTGCTGGAGCACCTGCGGGTGGAGGACGAGCTGGACCAGCTGCTGGCAGACGCCATCGGCCGGTGGGATGAAGATCATCCGCCGCCCGACAGTCCCCAGGGCGAGGCGTCCCGCCGCGCGTTACGGGAAGAGATCACCCTGGTATCGGAGAACCCGGCCTACCGGGCGGTGGACGATCTGCCGGGCAGCCGGCGGGAGCTTCCCTTCTTGCGGCTGGACGGGCCCGCGATCGTCTTTCAGGGGGCCATCGACCTGGCGGCCCCCGAGGGCGACCATCTGGTGTTGCTCGACGTGAAGACCAGCCGTTGCGATGAGACGGGGGCGGCGGCGAAGGCGCGCCAGTATGCGCCGCAGCGGGACGTCTACGTCAGCAGCGCCCAGGCCCTGGCGGGCCTGCCGGTGGGCCGGTTCGCTTTTCAGTTCTCGCGCGCCGGGGTGCAGGTCTCCGAGGAGCTCGACGCTGCGGCGCGTGGGGAGATGGCGGCGCGCCTCCGGACCTGGCTGGAGCGGCTGGGTGGGGGAGCACCGGCCCTGACGGACCACCCGCACGAGTGCCGTTTCTGCGGCTATCGCCGGCCGGGATGGTGCCCCGGTGCCGTCCGGAAAGGGGAGAGCCCCGCATGAGCAATCCCGAGCCGGAACCGGGCTCGCTGCTGGACCGCCTCGTGCCCGAGCCCCTCACCGACGAGGTGCGCGACTGGCTGGTGGGGCCGCGTTCGCGGCTCAGCGAGCTCGGCCACGTCGGCCGAATCGCCCGGGAGTTCATTCACGGCTTCCGGGCGCTGCATTTCGTGGGGCCCTGCGTTACCGTGTTCGGCAGCGCGCGCTTTCAGGAAGGCCATCGCTATTATCAGCTGGCCCGCGAGATGGGCGGCCGCATTGCGGGCACCGGCCTGACCGTCATGACCGGCGGCGGTCCCGGCATCATGGAGGCGGCCAACCGCGGGGCGCAGGAGGCCGGAGGCCGGTCCCTCGGCTGCAACATCGAGCTGCCCCAGGAGCAGAAGCCCAATCCCTACGTGGACCGGTTCATCACCTTCCGGCACTTCTTCGTGCGCAAGGTGATGCTGGTCAAGTACAGCATCGCCTTCGTGGTCATGCCCGGCGGCTTCGGGACGCTGGATGAGCTGTTCGAATCGCTCACGCTGGCGCAGACCGGCAAGATGAAAGTCTTTCCCATCATCCTGATGGGTGTGGACTACTGGCGGCCGATGCTCGATTTCCTGGAGCGCAGCCTGGTGCCCGAAGCTACCATCGGCGAAGACGATATCGGTCTGCTCACGGCCACCGATTCCTGCGATCTGGCAATCGAAGCTATCCGGCACAGCGCCGAGGTCCATGCGCCCGATTTCGCCCGCGGGCCCAGACGCCAGCCGATCCTGGGCGAGCGCTGAGGCGCGCCTCCATGTCCCTTACCGTGCGTGTGGTGCTGGGCCTGGTCGCCGGACTGGTGGCAGGTATCCTGGTCTCGCTGGCCCATCAGCCCGCGCTGGACGGCGCCGTGCGCTGGATCGAGCCGCTGGGCACGCTCTGGATCAATGCGCTGCGCATGACCATCATCCCGCTGGTGGTCTCGGGCCTCATTGCCGGCGCCGGCTCCAGCCGGGAGAGCCGGCAGCTGGGCCGGCTCGGCTGGCAGAGCCTGGCGATTTTCGTCCTGCTTCTTGCCGGCGGGACGGCTCTCACTCTGACGCTGGGCCCCCTGCTGCTCCGCGGGTTCCATCTGGTGCCCGAGGCGGCCCAGGCCCTGCGCGCCAGCGCCGGCGCGGCCGCCGCACCGCCGGCCACCGGCCTGCCCGATCTGCGCCAGTGGCTGGTAGCCCTCATTCCCACCAACGTGGTGAAATCGGCGGCGGATGGTGCGCTGCTCCCGCTCATCGTGTTCTCCATCGCCGCCGGCCTGGCCGTGAGCCGCATCCCCGCCGAGCAGTCGGAGCTGGTGATCCGGTTCACCCGCGCCGTGTTCACCGCCATGCTGACGCTGGTACGCTGGCTGCTCGAGCTGGCGCCGATCGGCGTCTTTGCCCTGGCGTTGCCCCTCGCGGCTCACCTGGGCTTCCGCACGCTCGAGGCGGTCGCCTGGTATATCGGCGTGGTGGTTGGGCTGACCATGCTCATTCTCGTGCTGCTCTATCCGGTGGTGGCCCTGGCGGCGCGGGTCTCGCCCGTCCGGTTTGCGCGGGGCGCCGCGCCCGCCCAGGCGATCGCCTTCAGCGGGCGCTCATCCCTGGCGGCGCTTCCCACCATGATGGAGGAGGGGGAGCGGCAGCTGGGCTTCCCCCCGGCCATTCGCGATCTCTTCCTGCCCATCTCCGCTTCTACCTTCCGGCTGGGCGGCACGGTAGGGCTGCCGGTGGGCATCCTGTTCCTGGCGCGGCTCTACGGGATCGAGCTCTCGGCGGCGCAGCTGCTGACCGTGGGGATCACGACCATTCTCCTCACCTTCAGCATCCCCGGCGTCCCGGGCGGGAGCATTCTCATCATGCTGCCGCTGCTCAGCTCGGTCGGCATTCCGGCGCAGGGGCTGGGTATCCTGCTGGGCGTGGATACCATCCCCGACATGTTCCGAACCACGGCTAATGTGACGGGCACGATGGTGGCGGCGACCATTCTTTCGCAGAGTGGGCAGAGTGGGAAGACCTAGGGTGTGGCGTCTTTTCATTCGCGCTTCCTTGCCGCTTCATGCAGTGGATAATACCTTTCTTTTCAGGTGAGCTACGGCACCGGGCAGTTAGTAGGGGGAAGTCTGGACCTACGGGGCTCGGCAACAAGCCGGCCTCCTGAGAGTGGACGCCAAAGTCCATTCGCCCGATGCCAGACCGCCCGACTCGAGGAGCCGGGCGGTCGCTTTTTGTGCACCTTCTGTTCTGTCCATTCTGCCCACTCTGCCCACTCCTACTTGGCCCGCTCCAGATACTCGCCCGTGGCCGGGTTCACCCGGACACGCTCGCCTTCGGGAATGAACTCCGGCACCTGGACGGTGACGCCGTTGCTCAGCTTGGCCGGCTTGGTGCTGGCCGTCTTGGTGGCGGTCTTCATGACCGGCGCCGTCTCCACCACTTCCAGCTCGATGACCGAGGGCAGCATGATGGCGATGGGCCGCCCCTCCAGGAACTCGGCCTGGAAGTTCATCCCCGGCTCCAGCCAGGTGCCCTGGTCGCCGGTGGTCTCTTCGTCCAGCATGTACTGGTCGAAGGTCTGCTGGTCCATGACATGCACGCCGGAGGCGTCACGGTAGAGCACCTGCAGCTCCTTGGTGTCCAGCCGTGCCTCGTCGACGAACTCGGTGGCGCTGAAGCGGTGGTCGAAGGTGTTCCCGGTGGTCAGGTCCCGCATCCGGGCCTGCACGAACGCGCGCAGGTTGCCCGGGGTGCGATGGGTAAAGTCCATCACGCGGCAGGGATGACCACCGAACATGATCACATGTCCGCGGCGGATATCGGAAGCTTTCATTCGGTCGTCGTGAGGGTCGAAAGGATCGAGTGTCGAGGGACCGCGCACCGGCGATCCCTGCCAAGGGCGCGAAAGATAGGCAGTCGGCCCCTCCCGCGCGACCGTCCTGCCGTCCTGCCGTCCTGCCGTCCTGCCGTCTTGCCGTCCTGCCGTCCTGCCGCCTTCTTTCCTTTATGCCCTCGCCCGGCCTTCTCCTCATCCGGGTGGCACCCGAAATCGCCACCAAGAGCCGCCGGACCCGCCGCCGGTTTCAGGAGCGGCTCGCCGCCAACCTGCGGGACTGCCTGGCCTCGGCCGGTATTCCGGCCCATATCGAGGACCGCTGGAGCCGGATCATGGTGGAGACTCCGGATCCCGAAACCGCCGCCCAGCACCTGCGGGCGGTCTTCGGGGTGTCCTCGCTTTCGGTGGTGGAAGCCCGCTGCGCGCCGGTGCTGGAAGAGATCGTACGGACGGGCGAAGCGCTGTACGCGGAGCGGGTGCGCGACCGCATGTTCGCGGTGCGGGCCCGGCGCGACGGGCGCTATGGCTTCGGCACCACCGAGATCATGGTTCAGCTGGGGGCGGCGCTGGATCGTTACGGCGACGTCGATCTGGACCATCCGGATGTCACCGTCACCGTGGAGCTGCGGGGGCAGGAGGCGCTGTTCTACAGCACCAGGGTCCCCGGACCGGGGGGGCTGCCGCTGGGCGTGGAGGGCAGGGCGGTCTGTCTCATCTCCGGCGGGTTCGATTCCGCCGTGGCGGCCTGGCTCATGCTCAAGCGCGGCGTCGCGCTGGAATACGTCTTCTGCAATCTCGGCGGCGAAGCCTACGAGCGGTCGGTCGTTTCGGTGGCGAAGGTCCTGGCGGAACGCTGGTCGTTCGGCTACCGGCCGGCCATTCGCGTGCTGGAGTTCGGCCCGGTGGTGGACGAGCTGCGCCGTACCGTGGAGCCGCGCTTCTGGCAGGTGGTGCTGAAGCGGCTTTTCTATCGCGCCGCCGAATCCGTGGCCACCGCGCTCGGCGCCGAGGCGATTGTCACCGGCGAGTCGCTGGGGCAGGTCAGCTCGCAGACGCTGCACAACCTGCGGGCCATCGAAACCAGCGTCTCGCTGCCGCTGCTGCGGCCGCTGGTGGGGCTGGACAAGAACGAGATCATCGAGCGCGCCGGGCAGGTGGGCACCGCCGCCCTGAGCGCCCACATCCGGGAGTACTGCGCTCTGGGCCGCGACCGACCGGTCACCCGCTGTACCCCCGAGGCGGCCGAGGAGCAGGACGCGTGCATGGACCCCGCGCCGCTCCAGGAGGCACTGGCCGGCCTCCGGGTGCTGGATCTCCGCGCGCTCCAGCCGTCCGACCTGGTGCGGCCCTATCTCTTCACCCATGAGCTCGGAGGCGATACGGTAGTGCTGGATTGCCGGGAGCCGCACTACTTCCAGAACTGGCACTATCCCGGGGCGGTCCGCCGGGACCTGAGCGAACTGGCCACCCACTTCCGCAAGCTGGAGAAGTCGGCGCGCTATGTGCTCTACTGCAGCTTCGGCGTGCAGTCGGCGCTGGTGGCCGAGCTGATGCAACGGGATGGTTACGAGGCGTACGCCTTCGAGGGCGGCGTCCGTGAGCTGCGGCGGCTGGTGGAGCACTCAGGTGAGACGACAGCCGCCGGATGGATCGGCGGGCAGATTGTAAAGGACTGAGGACTGCCGACTGTGCGGATCAGGAAACCTTCTCCCTTGCTTGCCGCCCTGCTGCCCTGCCGTCTGGCCGTCTTGCCGCCTTGCCGCCTTGCCGTCCTACCGTCTTGAGGGAGGAACTCATGAGATTGAGCATCCGAGGTGCTGCGTGGGCCGCCGCCATTCTATGGGGCGGCTGTTTCTTTCTGACCGGCATCGCCAACCTGATCTGGCCGGGCTACGGTGCCGCCTGGCTGCAGTTGGGCCAGTCCCTCTATCCCGGATACCAGGGCCCCGGCGCCGGCTTTGGCTCGGTGATTGTCGTGACTCTCTACGCCCTGGTGGACGGGGCGGTCGCCGGGGTGGTGCTCGCCTGGGTCTACAACCTGGCGGCGGGGAGAAGCGTGGAGGGCTGAGGCCGGGCCGGCCCGGGGAGGATACTCTGAGGGAAAGGTGAGCCGGTCCCAAGAACGGTTTCATGCGAATCGTTCCCGGTTCTTCCGGGTGTAAATCCTAGCTTGACCCATGCGCCCTTCCATGCCAGCGGAGGCGCGGTCACAGGGATCACCCCAGCAGGGACGGCTTATATGCGACTGAGTCAACTCTTCCGGAGCCGGACGGCGCTGCTGGGCGCGGTCCTGGTTCTGCTCTCCGGCTGCAGCGACAGCACGGGGACCGCCGGCACCGGCAAGATTTCGTTGCTCCTGACCGATGCGCCGGGCGACGTTCAGGCGGCAGTGGTCACCATTTCGAGGATCTATCTGCAATCCGAGATCACCCAGGCGATGCTGCGAAACCAGGCGGTCACCACCGATCTCATCACGCTTTCCCACACCACCCAGAACCTGGTCCATGAGGTCGATATTCCCGCCGGCGTGTATGAGCAGCTCCGTTTCGTGATCACGGGCGCTTACATCAGGGTGGATAACGGCGACGGCACCTCCAGCATCTACGCCACCAGCGCCGGCTATGCCGGGCTGCCGCCCGGCGCCCAGGTGGACGGCACGCTGCTGGCGCCCAGCCTGACCGAATCCGGGCTCAAGGTCCTGATGCCCGACGATTCCCTGGCCGTGCCAGAGGGAGGTGCCCGGATCCTGCTGGTGGACTTCGACGTCTCCCAGAGCTTCGGCCACCAGACCGGCTCGGGACAGTGGGTCCTGCTCCCGGTGATCAAGGGCTCGGACATGACACTGACGGGGAACGCGAAGGTAACCGTCACGCCCGACTCGGGCGTGGTGCTTCCCGGCGGCGCCGGCATGACCGATCTGCAGGCGGTGCTGACAGCCGGCGACAGCACGACATCCTCCGCCGCGTTCAGCGACGCCAACCAGGACGGGACGTTCGAGGCGACCTTCCCCTACCTCCCCCCGGGCAACTACTCGCTCGACCTGAAACTGCCCGAAGGGCTCACCGCCGTGACCACCAGCCCGGCGCTCCCCGCCACGCTCACGATCGTGAGCGGGCAGTCGTCCACCGCGTCATTCGGCCTGACCGGCGCCAACTAGCGCGGAAAGCTGCAGTGGAGAGCTCGAGGCCGCGGCACACGCGATACACTGCGGTTGCCGCGGCCGCGTGCCACGTCGCGCCGACATTTTCTGGACAATCACGCAACAACTTGCGCTTCCGGGTGTGGGATTCGTCACAGTGGCGCGCCCCGGCGGGAGAGTAAGGTATCGAACGCCGCGGCATCCGTGGCGTGGCAATCTCTGACACCTTACCTCAGCTCAGGACTACCATGCGAATGATTGGAACGCTTCGAACCTGGAGCGCGTTACTGGTTGGCGCCGCCGCGCTCCTCTCGGGCTGCAGCAGCAGCGACAGCACCGCTCCGTCCGGCAGCGGGAAGGTCTCCGTGCTCCTGACCGATGCGCCGGGCGACGTCCAGGCGGCGGTGGTGACCATTTCGAAGATCTATCTGCAGGGCGACAGCGGCCAGGTGGTGCTGAGTGACACCGCCGTGACGACCGACCTGCTCACGCTGGCCGACAGCACCGGCAGCTTGGTCGAAGATGTCGTGGTGCCCGCCGGCAGTTACAGCCAGCTGCGTTTCGTGGTCACCGGCGCCTACCTCCAGGTGGATAACGGTGACGGCACGTCCAGCCTTTATGCCACCAGCCCCACCTATGAGGGCCTGCCGCCGGGCGCCCAGGTGGACGGCACGCTCCAGGCCCCCAGTCTGGGCCAGTCGGGGCTCAAGGTCACGCTGCCCGGCGATGCACTGACGGTGCCCGACGGCGGCACCCGCATTCTGCTGGTGGATTTCAACGTGGCTCAGAGCTTCGGCCACCAGGCGGGGCAGTCGGGCATGTGGGTGATGCACCCGGTCATCACCGGGGCCGATTTCACCACCACCGGAAGCGCTACCGTCACCCTGACGGCCGCTTCCGGCGTCACCCTGCCCGGCGGGGCGTTGCTCTCGGACCTCGCCGCGGTGCTCACTGCGGGCGACAATACCGCCGATACCGTCCGGTTCAGCGACGACAATCAGGACGGGACTTTCGAAGCCTCGTTCGGCTTCAAGCCCTCGGGCGACTATTCGCTGGATCTGGCCCTGCCGGCGGGCGTCACCTCGGTGACCACCGATCCGGCGCTGCCCGCCACCGTCACGGTGGTGAGCGGCCAGTCGGTCACGACCGATCTGAGCCTGACCGCGGCGAACTAGGGCCCGCAGGCGGCAGAGAGGGGGAGGGCGGTAGATTTACCATCTGCCGCCCTCTTCTTATTTCCGCCCCCTCTGCCCACTCGCCGATGCCGACTCCCCGCGACGCACTCCGCGCCTGGTTTCTGGGCCCCCGCGCCGAGAACGCCGACCTGCTGGAACGCCTGATAACCGAGGCGCTGCGGGACCACGTCTTCTGGCGCCGGAACTATCATCCCGAAGACGGCTTCAGTATCCGCGAGACCGACCGCCGCACGGAAGGCTACGAGGAGGCGGTGGCCACCCTGACGCAGGAGCTGATGGGGCTGCTGGCGCGCCTCAAGAGCGAGGTCCCGTTCTTCAGCGGACGCTACAAGGGGCACATGAACTTCGAGCAGACCATCGCCGCGCAGGTCGGTTACTTCGCGGCGATGCTCTACAACCCCAACAACGTCTCGACCGAGGCGTCGCCCACGACCACCCGGCTCGAACTGGAGGCCTCCGCCCAGCTGGCCGGCATGCTGGGGTACGACCCGGACCGGGCCTGGGGTCATCTGACCTCGGGCGGGACGGTGGCCAACTTCGAGGCCCTGTGGATTGCGCGGAACGTGCACTACCTGCCGCTGGCGGCCGCGGGGGCGTGCAGCGAGCTGGGCATCGATCTGGATATCGAAGTTCCGGGTGGCGACCGGACGTCGCTCCGGCGGCTGGGACTCTGGGAGCTGCTCAACATCACGCCCCGGGCGGCGCTGGATCTCTGGCAGCATTTGTGGGAAGCGGCCCCGCGTCCCGACATGGCCCGGGCGCTGAGCCGGCACTCCCTGGCCAACGCGGGATACCAGACCTATCACCGGCGCCTGTCCGAGGCCTTCGGCGACCCGTTGCCCGATGCGGTGGTCATGGTGGCGGCGACGGCCCACTACTCCTGGGAGAAGATCGTCCGGGCGCTGGGGATCGGTTCCAACCAGCTGGTGTTCGTCCCGGTCGACCGGCACTTCCGGCTGGATCCGGATGCTCTGTGGGAGCGGCTGCGCCGCCAGGCGGCGGACCACCGGCCGGCCATCGCCTGCGTCAGCGTCTGCGGCACCACCGAAGAGAGCGCGGTGGACCGGCTCGATCTGGTGCAGCAGGTACGGGAGCGCGCCGGCCGCGAGCTGGGCATCGCCTTTCACCTGCACTCGGATGCGTGTTACGGCGGGTATGCGGCCAGCGTCACCTGGCGGCTGGATGGGCAACGGCGCCGGGCCGCCGACATCCGGGCCTCCACCGGCAGCGACTGGCCGGCGGAGGAGTGGGTTGGCGCCATGGAAGCGCTGGCGGCGGCCGACTCGGTGAGTATCGATCCCCACAAGCTGGGCTACATCCCCTATCCCGCCGGCGCCATCCTGGTACGGGACCGTCGTGCCCGCGAGCTGGTCGCGGTAGACCCGGCTTATCTGTTGCCGGCCGAGGAGGCCGCCGGGCGGGAAGAGGACTATATCGGGCGGTACATCTTCGAGGGTTCCAAGCCGGGGGCCGCGGCGGCATCGGTCTGGCTCAGCCACAAGGTGCTGCCGTTGAACGAGCGCGGGTACGGATACCTGGTGGAGCGGACCGTGCTGGGAGCCCGGCGGCTGCACGCCTCATTGCGCTCGGCGGACCTGGGGCCCTATCGGGTGATCCTGCTTCCCGAACCCGATATCAACATCGTCTGCTATCTGCTGCAGCACCCCTCGCAGACCACCCTCGAGGCGGTGAACGCCTTCAACGAGCGCATCTACGGCCTCATGAGCAAGCCGTCGGCCTCCGCGGCGCCGGAGTACATCATCACCCGCACCCGGTTCCAGAGCCCCATGTACGACGGGGCGGTGGACCCCATCCTGGCGGACCTGGGCGTGGCGAGTCCGGCGGAGTGGAAATCCAGCGGCGCGGAGGGCCTGGTGGTGTTGCGCTCGACGGTCATGGACCCGTTCCTGCTGGATCCTCCGCCGGCGCCCGATCATGTCCGGGGATTTATCGAGGCGCTGCGGAGAGCGGCAGACGAGGCCCTGAACACCGGCTGAGCGGCCTGGCGTCCATGGGAAGCGGGAAAAGGGAAAGGGGAAACGGTGGCTGTCCGTTTCCCCTTTCCCTCTTCGCCGTTTCCCACCGTTATTTCAGTCCCGCACCACAATCAGATACCGGCTGGGCCCCCAGAATACCGCCGGCTGGGCGATCTCGATGGTGCTGCCTTTCACCCGGCCCTTGTCGTCGGGCGGCGTGGCGAGGCCGGTCAGGTTCTGCCGCGAGACGATTTTGTACCAGTGGGTCGAATCGGGCAGCGGAATGGTGGTCGCCTCCCGCATGTCCACCGCGGTGAACTCGTCCACCGGCAGATCGCGGGCGGGCTGCAGCGTGTGGCCGCCGAAAATGAGGAACTTGCTGCCCTCCTGCCGCACGATGCCTTCATTGCGCAGGGAGTCCTTGGTGCCGATGGCGTAGTAGACCGTGTTTTTCTGGGCGGTCAGGTTGCTGACCGTATCGGTCAGTGCCTGCTTCTCGGCCACGAGCTGGACGTTCTGTTCCTGCAGCTGGTTGATCTGATCGGTCATGCTGGCGATCGTCACCTTCTGGGTATCGATGATCGCCTGGAATTTCTGAACCGTCTCCTCAAAGTTGGTCAGCGCGGTCTTCAGCGTATCGTTCGCGCGCGAGAGCCGGGCCAGCCGCTGCTGAGTGCCTCGCAGCCGGTCCTCCGCCTTGTTCACCCGTTCGGTGACTTCCTTCACCCGCGCGAGCAGGTAGGTCCGGGCGTTCACCGTGTCCGGCTGGCCCGTCTCGGGAGCGGTGACCGGCAGGACGCCGCTCTTCAGGTTCTTCACCTTGCTGAGCTGGGCGTTGATGTCGTTCACCATCTGGGTGTTTTCCACCACCAGTCCCATCAGGCTGTCCTTCTCGGCGGAAACCGCAGCCATCTGCTGGACCTGCTGTTTCAGCTCCGCGTTCTCCTGCTTGACCTTGCTGTCGCAACCGGCCAGTCCCGCGAGCGCGATGACCAGCAACGCGCTCCCTCTCGCGAACGTGCGCATGCCTTCTCCTTAGTAGGTCGGCAACCCTGCATCCGGGAAGCGCCGGACGGCCACCTGTGGCGTCCGCGCGCGGCCCCAATATATGGCCCCGGTAGTGTGCGCCAAGAGGCCAAACGGCCGGTGTGACCCATATCACACAATCACCCCCGCCGGGGTGTGATCCAGGTCACACTCTTTGGCGCCGGGCGCCGGTTGAGCCTACCTTCTGCAGGATTTCCCCAAGGAGAGGTATCTGCCATGGCATGGCTGGACGCGCTCCCCGTCGCTACGGTCGCGGGGCTCATCTTCTGTCTTCGCATCGTCGACGTGTCCTTCGGAACCCTGCGTACGATCTCCGTGGTGCACGGACGCGTCCGGCTGTCGGTCGTCCTGGGCTTCTTCGAGGTGCTGGTCTGGATCACCGCTGTCTCCCAGGTGATCACCAGGATCAACCAGAGCCCGCTGCTGGTGCTGGCCTATCCGGCGGGGTTCGCGGCCGGCAACGCAGTCGGCATCCTGCTGGAGCGGCGGCTGCGCCTGGGATCCTGCGTGGTCCGGATCATCACCGCCACCCAGCCGGAGGCGATTGCCGCCGCGCTCCGCTCGGCGGGGCATGATGTCACGACATTTGCCGGCCAGGGGGCATCGGGTCCCCGCACTCTGATCTACACCACCTCGCTGCGGCGCGATCTGGCGGACCTGATCCGGCGGGCCCGCGCGGTGGACCCGTCCCTGACCTTTGCGGTGGAGCGTTTCTCGGAGACCAGCGCAACCCCGCTCCCGCACGCCACCGGGTGGCGGGGTGTGCTCAAGATGAAGTAGCCTCGCCCGTCCCGCCCGCCAGCTCGAGCAGCGCTTCGGCCAGTTCCGGTCCGGCGCCGGTGTCCTCGTGCTTGAGGAAAACGTACGCCGCCGTCCAGGGCTGCTCCCGGATGCGCCGGGCCCAGGCCGCCAGATCTTCGCGGGAATAGCCGGAGCGGCGCAGCCGGAGATAGCCCCAGTCCGCCGTCACCAGGGGCGAGGCCGGAGCTTCGTCGGTATCGGCCAGGCAGAGGGCGGCGTTGTGCTCACGCAGCAGCGCCAGAACGTCATCGTCCAGCCAGGAGGCATGGCGGAACTCGAAGGCGCTGCGCCACGTACGGGGAAGCCGGGCGAGGAATCCGGCCAGGCGGCCGGTGTCCTTCTTGAGGGTGGGAGGAAGCTGAAAGAGGGCGGCGCCCAGCCGCTCCCCCAGCACCCCGGCCGTGCGCAGGAAGTACTCCAGGCTGTCGTCTTCGATGGTCAGCCGCTGGATATGGGTCAGCCGGCGCGGCGCCTTCAGCACGAAGCGGAACTCCGCCGGCACCTGGCCGGCCCACCCCAGCAGCACCGTCTCCGACGGCATGCGGTAGAAGGTGTTGTTGATCTCGACCGTGTCGAGCCGCGACGCGTAATGGGCGAGCATCCGCTCCGGCTTCAGGTCGGCCGGGTAGAACGAGCCCTTCCATTCCTTGTACGCGTAGCCGCTGGTGCCGACCCGGAGCCGCATGTCTCCTCCTGGCAGAACGATGCGCTGAGCATAGACCACTGCGGGCCCGGGGCCAAGCGGGTACCCTGTCCTCCGGACCAGTGTTACCTTAAACCTCCCACACTTTCGGGGATTTTCGACCTGATGCCGCTGCGCCGCCGCCTCTCCGCACTCGCCGTCCTGGCCGCCTTTGTGGCGGCCCAGGCGTGGGTGGTCTGCGCGGTAATCTGCCTGAGCGCCGGCGGCGCTCCACGGGCCGAAACGCCTCATACCGGCGCCGGCGAAATGCCGATGGCCATGCACGGCGCGGCCTGCCACACCGAAGGTGTAGCAGCGCACACGCCCCTGATGCAGCAGGGGCTCTCGCCCATGTTGCAGGCCGAGCCGGTCGCAGCCTTGCCGGCTGGCCGCCTCCTGTCGGAGGAGCCGGTATTTCTGCCGCAGCTCCAGACCCGGCACACCCTCTCCGCCGATCCGCCGCCTCCGCGCCTCGCCTGACGCGCTTCCCCTGACTGCTCAAGGCGACGTGCACCCTGCACGCCCGCGGCCGCCATGGTCCGGCGGCGCGGACTATTGGCTGCGAACTCTGCGGAGGACCATGCATATCTCACCGATCACCCCCCGGGTGGGAGCCATGCTGCTGGCCCTGGCCGCCCTGGCCGGCTTGACCGGCACGGCGCGGGCTCAGGTCCCGGATTCGGGCGACCACCCCATCAGTCTCGAGGGAGGCGACCAGTCACTGAACCTCTCCAGCGGCGACCAGAACGCGCTGCAGGTGACCGGGTTCGGGGTCGGGAACTACAACTATGACGGCCGCACCGGAACCAACACTTTCGAAGCCAGCAAGGTCGCAGTCGGCGTCTTCAAGCCGATCACCGACTACAGCTATTTCTTCGGCCAGCTCACCACGGCCCTGGGCGCGCCGGAGACACCCGGCGGCGAGCCGGTCACCGAGACCGAGATCGATAATCTGCTGGTGAGCGTGACCGTGCCGGGCGCGAGCAATCTCCTGTTCAACTTCGGGAAGGTGGACCTGCCGATCGGGTTCGAGCGCGACGACGAGCCTCTGAACCTGCTGGCCTCGCCCAGCTACAACTTCGAGCTGGCGCGGCCGGTCAAGATGGTGGGCGTCATGAGCTTCTGGGCTGCCACTCCGCGGGTGGACGTCTCCGCCTTTGTGTTCAACGGCTGGGATAGCGATATCGATCCCAACAAGGGGAAGAGCGGCGGCGCCCGGCTGGGGCTGCTGCCGGCCGACGGGGTCAGTCTGGGCCTGAGCGGCCTCTACGGCGTCGAGGGCGACCAGGGCATGACCAATAACCGCTACCTCCTCACCTTCGACTACGCGCTGCAGCCCACCTGGAACTGGATCATCGCCGGCGAGGCCAACTACGGCGGCGACCGGAAGGTGCTGGCGGGCGGTGGCGATGCCACCTGGGCGGGCGCCATGCTGACCGTCTTCCACCAGTTGAGCCGCCATTTCGGGCTGGCCGGCCGGGCCGAGGTATTCCACGACGGCGACGGGATGCGCACCGGCACGGCGCAGACCCTGACGTCCTACACCTTTGCGCCGGTGTATTCGCTGGGCGTGGGGCGCGAGGGCATCTTCGCCAACGTGCAGCACACCACCTATCGCATTCCCCAGCTGCAGTTTCGGGCGGAAGTGCGGGTCAACCACTCCACCGAGCCGGTCTTCGAAACCAGTAGCGGCCTGGACAACTGGAACATCGAATACCGGCTGCAGACGGTGGTGACGTTCTTCTAGGAGCATCCATGGGTCTCTATCGTCTCCGGGACGCCGACCGCTCGGTCAAACTGGCCGCCGTGCTGTTTCTGCTGGTGCTGGGCTACGCCTACATCTTCGCCTTCTTCATGGTGAAGACCTGGTCCGGGCTGACGCCGGCCAAGGTGCAGGCGACCTACGTGCCCCCGCCGGCCGTCAAGGAATCGGGCATGCCCGATACGTCGATGTCCATGACCCAGCCGCTCGATCTGGGCAAGGTGCCGGAAATGCAGCATACCGTGGATACCCAGCTGCTGGTCCAGGACAGCCATATTCACATCATGATCTACTCCATCGTGGCGGCCCTGGAGACGCTCATCATTCTTGGCCTGGGGTGGTCCCGCGGATTTCGCGAGCTGATGATCCTCGGCGCCTTCGGGTTCGGAGCACTGGACTTTGCCGGACAGTGGCTGATGAACTTCGGCATTCCCGGCTTCGCCTGGCTGACGATCGTATCCGGCTGGGGGATGTCGCTGGTCTATCTTATCGTACTCATCGGAACCCTGCGCGCCGTGACGGCGCGCCGGACCGGACAGGAGGTCTGAACATGCGAGGGTTGTCCCGACTGGCCGGCGCCGCGCTGGCCCTGCCGCTGTTGCTCGTTCCGCGGGCGCACCCCACCCCCAAGGTGGTGCTGGCGAAACAGGTGGACGTCATCCGCCAGACGCTGCCCGGCGCCACGCGGTTCTTCGTCCGTGACGTGACCATCGGAAAGAACGACCTCGACGCCATTCAGGCGAAAGTGGACTGGAACCCGCAGGATCCCGACATGAAGTTCTATCTCGGGAAGAATGCCGGGGGCGAGCTGCAGGGGGTGGTCTTCTTCCCCCAGGTGAACACGGTCCATGGGCCGCTGGAAGTGGGCCTGACCATGAACCCCGACGGCTCCATCGCCGACGTGGTGGCGACGGTGGCCACCGTGGAGACCAAGCCGTGGGTCGAAGAGGCGCTGCGCACCGGTCTGCTGCAGCGCTTCAAGGGGATGCGCTCGGGGGAGCAGGTGGCGGGGGCCCTGGACGGGCTCAAGGACCAGCTCGGTTCCATGCCGTACTACGAAGCCGAGCTGATCGCGACGGCCGTGCACCACGGGCTGGTGTTGTACAACGTGCTGTTTGCGGGGAACCAGAGCTGAACTCAACTGCGGGAATGGGGAAAAGGGAAAGGGGAGAGATACAATATCCTTTCCCTCTTCCCGTTTCCCGTCGTTATCCCACCTTTCCGACCGCCCCGCTCCGCGCTTCTATCGGCCGTTTCCGCACCAGCGCCCGCTCGATCTCGTGCGTCCGTTCCGGCGGGATCAGCGCCAGCGGCCGGATCTGGCCTCCCTCCCGCGAGGCGAGGGGGACGCCGTCCTGGTAGATAATCCGGTATGACGCGAGGGCGGGCACCCGCGGCCCCGGCGTGACGATGCCGGTGAGGTTCAGGGGATCGGCTGCGCTGATGCTGAGCAGGCGGCCGGTCGGCTCCCGGCGCCGGGCCGAACGCAGCGACCCCACCGCCTCCGGCAGGGCGAACTGCTCGCCCGAGACGCCGGCCACGAAACGGCCGCCCCGGATCTCTCCCCGAGCCTCCAGCCGGCGATAGACCATCACCAGCTCGCGCCAGGCGGGCGCCAGCGCTTCGGGCGCGAGCAGCCTGCGAAAGACCACGCCATACCGCCGCAACAGCGTCCAGGCAAAGGCCTCGATCGGCTGCCCGCGGTCGTCCGGCTTTCCCGGCGGGTCATCCTGCCTGCCGTCCTGCCGTCCTGCCGTCCTGCCGCCCTCGATCAGCGCCCATCGCCCCGCCGTTTCCACCCCGGCCGGAACCGCCGCCCGGGCCCGGCGCCGGGCGCCCACCGGAGGCCGGCGGTCGGCCGGCGTAACCAGCGCCCGCAGGCCGGTGAAGCCGTCCGAGGTGACCCGGCCCAGCGAGGCGAGCTCGCCCAGGGCCTCCTCGACCTGGGTTGCCAGGAGCCCCGAGGCGGCGACGATCTCCTGGAAGAACGAAGCTCCCCGCCGTTCCAGCGCTTCGCTGACCAGGGCGGCATAGGTCGAGAGCGCCGGCGGTTGGGGAGCCGGTGCCAGGGCGCGCCAGAGATTGGCGTGGTCGCGGCGGAACAGCGCCACCGGGGTCGAGCGGATGGGGCGGCCCGGCGCGCCCTGGCCCTCCGGCTGCCGGGCCTCGGAGAGCCGTCCCCAGGCCACCCGCCCGGTGAGGCAGAGCGTGTCGAGCAGCGCAGGGTCGTATTCGTTGATCCGCAGAGCCAGCACATCGCTCTCCCAGGCGCCCGAGGGCAGCTCGTACCCGTCCAGTTGATCCAGCACCGCCGAGAGGCCCTCCAGACCGCTGGCCCGGGTTTCCGGCTCGACCCGCTGCCAGGTGAAGAGGAACCGCATGAAATCGGCGGCATTCACCGGCTCGATCTCGGTGCGGAGCCGGGTGAGGGTGTAGCGATGGATGCGGGCCAGCAGCCGTCGGTGGCACCACTCGAGCACACCGGCATCGGGGGTGAAATAGCCGCGCAGCACGGTGCCTTCGGCCTCCAGCTCCGCCAGCGCGATAGCGGCATCGCCGGCGGCGATGCCCAGCGTGTCTGCCAGGCTCGCCGCCGTTACCGGGCCCAGGATCTCCAGCTGCCCCCGTACCAACTCCTTGACGGCGGACTGCCGGTCGGGCCGGGGCACGTCCCCCGGCGCCGTGAGGCCCGGCGGCTCGATCACCGCGTCCGGAAACACCGCACGGATCTCTTCCACCCGCTCGGTGGCGAACCAGCGATCGCCCATCCTGCCTGCACGCCCGGTCGCGAGCAGCTCCTGGAGCAGGGCAGCCCAGTCTTCGCCTGCCGCCCTGCCGTCCTGCCGTCCTGCCGTCGTGAGGATCCCGCTCGTGAGCAACGCATCGTGCATCTCGTCCGCATCCCGCGGATCGGGCCACGCTTCACCCCGCACGCGCTCGATGGCCGCGACGTCCAGCGCGCCCAGGTCGCCCGCGCTCGAGGGCTCCAGTGCCCGCCGGGTATAGACCGCCTGGGTCCGGCGCTCTTCCAGCGGCGCGTCATCGAGGAAGGCATACACCCGGGCATTGACCACTTCACTCGCAAGCGTGGAGGGCTCGGGCAGGTCGCGCGCCACCAGCCGGACATTGCCCGAGCGGATCCGTTCGAGCACCGTGCGAAGGCCGTCGATGTCCATCACCTCATGCAGGCAGTCGGCAATGGTCTGCCGGGCCAGCAGATGGTCGGGCACCTCGCGGTCGCCGGCGATGTTCTCCAGGCAGGCGGCGGCGTCGGGAAAGACGGCCGCGAGCAGATCTTCCGCCTGCATCCGCTGCAGCTGGGGTGCCACCTTGCGGCCGCCCCGGTTGCGGGCGATCGCCAGCGCGATGGTCGCATTCCAGCGCCAGTGGGTCCCGAACATGGGGGCGTCGAGCAGGGCCTGCACCAGAATGTTCTCGGCCGATTCGGGCTGCAGGAAGCGGAACACATCCTCCAGCGGGAACGAGTGCTGCGGGCCCAGTGACAGCAGGATGCCGTCTTCGGTGGCGGCCGCCTGCAACTCGAAATTGAATTGCCGGCAGAACCGCTTCCGTAATGCCAGGCCCCACGCGCGGTTCATCCGGCTGCCGAAGGGCGAATGTACGATGAGCTGCATGCCGCCCGCCTCATCGAAGAACCGTTCCGCCACCAGGCAATCCTGCGTCGGCAGGGCTCCCAGCAGCCGGCGCGCCTCGGCCAGGTAGCGCACCAGCTGCGCCGCCGCCGGCCGCCCGATGCCGGTTTCGGCCAGCAGCCATGCGATGGCGGCCTCCTCATCGGCCAGCAGGGGCTCCAGGTCGGCTCGAAGCCTCGAGACCTCCAGGCTCAGCTCATCGCTCCGGCCCGGTGCCTCGCCCAGCCAGAAGGGAATGCTGGGCGGCTCGCCCCTGGCATCCTCCACCCGCACCACACCGCTTTCGATCCGGAGGATGCGCCACGAGGTATTACCAAGCTGGAACACGTCGCCGGCCATGCTTTCCACGGCGAAGTCTTCGTTCAGCGTGCCGAGGAAGGTGCCTTCCGGCTCCAGCACCACGCGGTAGTCGGCGTTGTCGGGGATGGCTCCGCCCGAGGTCAGGGCCAGCAGCCTGGCGCCCCGCCGCCCACGCAGCCGGTGATGCACGGCGTCGTGATGCACCAGCGCTCCCCGGCGGCCGCGCCGGGTGGAGAAGCCCTGGGCCGTCATCTCCACCGTTTCGGCGAACTCCTCGCGAGTGAGCGTGCGATACGGCCAGGCCCGCCGGGCCAGCTGGAACAGGTCTTCTTCCTGCCAGTCCTCGCAGGCGGTCTCCGCCACCACTTGCTGGGCCAGCACGTCGAAGGGTTTGGGCGGGATCACCAGCCGGTCCAGGTCTCCCCGCCCTGTTGCCCGGAGCAGGGCGGTGCATTCCACCAGCTCGTCGCGCGAGAGGGGGAAGAGCCGGCCTTTCGGGGTGCCATGCACGGTGTGCCCCGCCCGGCCGACGCGCTGAAGAAAGGTCGAGATCCTCCGGGGCGAGCCCAGCTGGCAGACCAGGTCCACATGCCCGATGTCGATGCCCAGTTCCAGCGAAGCGGTGGCCACCAGGGCCCGCAGCTTGCCGCTCTTGAGCCGCTCCTCCGCGTCGAGCCGGACGTCCTTCGACAGGCTGCCGTGGTGGGCCGTCACCGCCTCTTCGCCCAGCCGTTCGGCCAGATGGCGCGCCGCCCGCTCGGCCAGCCGCCGCGTGTTGACGAAGACGAGGGTGGTCCGGTGCTGGTCGATCAGCTCGGCCAGCCGGGCATACACCTCCTCCCACACCTCGGCGGACATCACGGCCTCGAGCGGCGCGCCGGGAACCTCCAGGCCCAGGTCCAGGGCGCGGCGGTGCCCTTCGTCGACGATGGCGCAGGCGGCGGGATCGTCGGTGCCGGTGAGCCACGCGGCGACGGCTTCGATGGGCTTCTGCGTGGCCGAAAGGCCGATGCGCTGCGGCTCCCGTCCCGTGATGTGGCCCAGGCGTTCGAGCGAAAGGGCCAGATGCGCGCCCCGGCGCGACTCGATCACCGCATGGATCTCATCGACGATGACGGTCCGCACCGTCCGCAGCATTTCGCGGCTGCGCTCGGCGGTGAGCAGCAGGTAGAGCGACTCGGGCGTGGTGACCAGGATATGGGGGGGCGTGCGCAGCATCGCCGCGCGCGCGGCGGAAGGCGTGTCGCCGGTGCGCATGGCGGCGGTAATCCGGACGGGCTCGGCGCCCATCTCCTCGGCCACCTGGCGGATCTCGCGGCGCGGTTCCGTCAGGTTGTAGTGGATATCCGCCGTCAGGGCCTTGAGCGGAGAGACATAGAGCACCCGGGTCTCATCCGCTAGCGGACCGTCCTGCCCCTCGCGCAGGAGATCGTCCAGCGCGCTCAGGAAGGCGGCGAGGGTCTTGCCCGAGCCGGTCGGGGCGGCGATCAGTGTGTGCCTTCCTGAGCGGATCGCCTCCCAGCCGCGCTGCTGCGCGGGAGTGGGCGCGCCGAACCGGCGGGAGAACCAGCGGGAGACGGCGGGGTGGAAGAGCTCAGGGGCCATCTTGGGAAATATAGAAGCAGGCACCAGGGACCAGGGACCAGGGACCCTGATTCCTTATTCCTGGTTCCTGGTCCCTTACATTCCACCCATGGATACCATCTCCGCCATCGAGCACCGGACCTCCGTTCGCCGTTTCCGGCCCGAGCCTGTTCCCCGCGAGCTGGTCGAGCGCCTGCTGGGCTGCGCCGTGCGCGCTCCCAACCACAAGCTGACCGAGCCCTGGCGCTTTGCCGTGCTGACCGGCAAGTCGCGTGACCGCTTTGCCGATATCCGGGCGGCCCACCGGGCGAAGCGCTTCGACGATCCGGCGTCGCCGGAGGCGAGCAAGGTCATCGAGCGTGTCCGCCAGGAGGCGCGAGATACGCCGGTGTTCATCACGGCCATGTGCCAGCTGAGCGAAGACGAAATCCAGCGTGAGGAAGATTACGCCGCCACCATGATGGCGCTGGAGAACCTGCTGCTGGCCGCCGAGTCCGAAGGCCTGGCGACCTATCTGCGGACCGGCGGCATCCTGCGGGAACCGGACCTGCAGGAGCTGGTGCGGATGCCGGAGGCAACCCGGATCGTGGCCGTCGTCTCGCTGGGGTATCCCGAGGGCGCGAACGAGCCGCGGCGCCGCAAGCCGGTGGCGGATGTAAGCTGGTGGGTCTGAGCTTCTCTCAGGCGCACCCCCCAACGCTTCCACCTCGACGACAACCTCGGCGCGGCCTGCCTCTGCGCAGCGCCCTGCCGGCCGACCTCCTCGCACATCTCACAGGGGTATACTTTCCAGCAGCCGATGCCGCAGGCCGGCCCTTGCAGGCCGCCAGGTTGCGCCACCCTGCTATCCTGCCCGGGAGCGATGCACCAGGAGCGTCTCCGCTTTGTCGTGCGCGAAACCCATGAGGTCTCCGGCCTGCTGTTCCTGCCGGAGAGAAGCCGGGCGCTGTACCTCCTGGCTCCGGGGGCGGGCGCCGGTATGGAGCACCCGTTCATGACCGCCATGGCCGAAGGACTGGCGGAGCGGCGGATCGCCACCCTGCGCTACCAGTTCCCCTACGTCGAGCAGGGGCGCCGCCGGCCCGACCCCGCCCCGGTGCTGCAGGCCACCGTGCGGGCGGTCGCACAAATCGCCCGGACGGGCTGGCCCGGGCTGCCGCTGATCGCCGGCGGCAAGTCCATGGGCGGACGGATGACCTCGCTGGCGGCGGCCACCGACCCGCTGCCTGAAGTGCGGGGGCTCGTGTTTCTCGGCTTTCCGCTGCACCAGGCCGGCAAACCGGGCGACAGCCGGGCGGAGCACCTGCCCCGGGTGGGCCTGCCGATGCTCTTCATACAGGGCACCCGCGATGCACTGGCCGACCTGGCGCTGATCCAGCGGGTCTGCTGGCACCTGGGCCCGTCCTGTACCCTGCACCAGGTGGACGAGGCCGACCACGGCTTCGGCGTGCGCAAGCGGTCCGGCCGCACCGGCGCGGAGGTGCGCACCGAGGTGCTGGACACCGTGAGCGACTGGCTGGAACGGGTGATCCATGCTTGATCTGCCGTCACCCGCCGTTAGACTCCTGCCATGACGCAGGATCTCACCATTGTCGCCGAGCCGCTGGACGAGCATCGCTGCCGCTTCTTCGTGACTCCTCCGCTCGCCGGGCCGCCCCGCCGCTTCAGTCATCCTGATGAGGCCGCCGGTTTCCCGCTCGCCGAGGCGGTGTTCAGCGTGCCCGGCGTCTGCGAGATCAGCCTCGAGGACGGCGCCTTGATGATCCGGAAGAGCGAGGGGGCTCCTTCGTGGGTGGTGCTGGAGCCGCGGGTGCGCTATGCCCTGGGCATGGCGCTGGCCCGGCAGGAGGCGCCGCCGCCCCCGCCGGCACCGGCCACGCTGGACGACGACGCCATGTACGAACAGGTCTCTCTCCTGCTGGAGCGGGAAATCAACCCGGCGGTCGCGCGCCACGGCGGGGCCGTCGAGCTGGTGGACGTGCAGGAGGGTAACGTGCTGGTACGGCTGAGCGGCGGTTGCCAGGGCTGCGGCATGGCCTCGGTGACGCTGCGGCAGGGCATCGAGGCCTCCCTCCGCCGGGTGATTCCATCGCTGCGGGGGCTCACCGATCTCACCGACCACGCCTCGGGGACGCGCCCCTTCTTCAGCGCCGCCACCAAGTAGCGCCCTCCCGGATGCGGTCCGTGCCGGTTCCGCGTCTTCTCCTCGTCCTCCCCACCACCACCTACCGGGCGGCCGCGTTTGTTGACGGCGCGCGCCGCCTGGGCGCCGAGCTCACCGTCGCCTCCGAGCACGATAGCGCGCTGCTCCAGGCCCAGCCCGCCAATCTGCTGACCCTCGACTTCGGGAATCCCGGCCGGGCGGAAGCCCAGGCTCGCCGCTTCGCCGCGCAATATCCCATCGCGGCGGTCGTGGGCGTGGACGACGAAACGGCGCTGCTGGCGGCGCGGATCGCGGCGGCGCTGGGCCTGCCGCACAACCCGGTGGAGGCGATGCGCGCGGCGGGGGACAAGCTGCTGCAGCGCCGTCTCCTGCGCGAAGCGGCCGTGCCGGTGCCGGATTTCACCCTGCTGGGTGTGACGGAGGACGTTGAAGCGATCGCCGCCGCTGCCGAATATCCCTGTGTGGTGAAGCCGGTGGAACTCTCGGCCAGCCGCGGGGTTATCCGGGCGGACACGCCGGCCGAACTGTCGGCCGCGGTGCAGCGCGCCCGGCGCATTCTGGACAGTCCCGACTTGCGCCGGCGGCACGGGCTCCGGCACGACCTCCTGATCGAACGCTACGTGCCCGGCTTCGAAGTGGCGCTCGAGGGGCTGCTGCTGGAGGAGCGCCTGCACCTGCTCGCCCTCTTCGACAAGCCGGACGACATGTCGGGCCCGTTCTTCGAAGAGACCATTTACGTCACCCCGTCGCGGCATCCACCGGCCGTCCAGGAGGCGATCCTCGCCTGCGCGGCGCGGGCCGCGGCGGTACTGGGCCTGCGGGACGGGCCGGTCCATGCCGAGCTGCGCTGGCACCGTGCCGGGCCCTGGCTGATCGAGCTCGCGGCCCGGCCGATCGGCGGACGCTGCGGCGAGAGCCTCCGCTTCGGGCCGGGGGGCGAGCAGTCGCTGGAAGAGGTGGTGCTCGCCGCCGCGCTGGGCCGCTTGCCCCGGGTTCCGGAGCGCGAAGCCGTGGCCTCCGGCGTGATGATGATCCCCATCCCCCGCCCCGGGGTGTTCCGGGAGGCGCGCGGGGTGGCGGCCGCGCTGGAGGTACCGCGCATCAGGGGCGTGACCATGACCGCGCACCCGGGCCAGCGCTTCGCCACTCTGCCCGAGGAATCGAAGTACCTCGGCTTCATCTTTGCGCGGGGCGACACCGCGGATGAGGTGGAGGACGCGCTTCGTGCCGCGCACGGGAGACTGGAAATTGTCATGACTTGATCCTTGACCCCTCCGCCACTCGGCCGGTCGAAGAGGGGTCGAGAATGGAAAGGAGTTCCACATATGGAAATACAGAAGCGCACACTGGGCGGAGGGGGACTGGTGGTCCCCGCCCTGGGCCTCGGCTGCATGGGCATGTCGGACTTCTATGCCGAGCGGGATGAGACGGAGGCGCTGGCCACGATCCAGCGCGCCCTGGAGCTGGGGATCTGCCTGCTGGACACGGCCGACATGTACGGGCCGTTTACCAATGAGGAGCTGGTGGGTAAGGCGATCCGCAACCGGCGGCAGCAGGTGGTGCTCGCTACCAAGTTCGGGTTCCGCCGTGGGGAAGACGGCTCGTTCCTGGGCGTGAGCGGCCGGCCGGAGTACGTCCGCTCCGCCTGCGAGGGTTCGCTCAAGCGGCTGGGCGTGAGCGAGATTGACCTCTACTATCAGCACCGCGTGGATCCCGATGTGCCCATCGAAGACACGGTCGGCGCCATGGCCGATCTGGTGCGGGACGGCAAGGTCCGGTTTCTGGGCCTCTCCGAGGCGGCGCCGGAAACCATCCGCCGGGCCCATGCGGTGCATCCGATTTCTGCCTTGCAGACCGAGTACTCGCTCTGGACCCGCGATCCCGAGGACGAGATCCTGCCGACCGTGCGCGAACTGGGCATCGGGTTCGTGGCGTACAGTCCTCTGGGACGCGGATTCCTTACCGGCCGCTTCCGCAAGCTCGAGGATCTGCCGGAAGACGACTACCGCCGGAAGTCGCCCCGGTTCCAGGGCGAGAATTTCCAGAGGAACCTGGACCTGGTGGCCCATGTGGAGGCCCTGGCCCGCGCCAGGCAGTGCACGCCGGCGCAGCTGGCGCTGGCCTGGCTGCTGGCGCAGGGCGAGGACATCGTCCCCATTCCCGGGACCAAGCATCGCAAGTACCTGGAGCAGAACGCTGGAGCGTTGCAGGTCACGCTCACCCCGGAAGACTTGGCCGGGGTCGACGACATCGCGCCGCCTGGGGCGGCGGCGGGCGCTCGCTACCCGGAAGCCGGCATGCGCCTGGTTTCCCGGTGAGCGAAGCGGGAGGCAATCATCGAACGGCGGACGGGACCTTCCGCAATCCCTGGTTCCGGAGCGAGCAGCGGGGCGGCGGCATGGTGCGCTGGACCTGGCAACGGCTCACCCGGCCGCAGCCCACGCAGCCCGACCCTTCCGTATTCGAGCGGGTGGCGCCGGCGGTGGCCTCGCCCCGGGCGCCGGCAGGCGAGTTGCTGGCCACCTGGGTGGGGCATTCGACCGTGCTACTCCAGGTCGGTGGCCTCAACATCCTGACCGATCCGATCTTCAGCGACCGGGCCTCACCGGTATCGTTCCTGGGGCCCCGGCGCTGGGTACCGCCGGGCATCCGGATGGGCGAAGTCCCCCCGCTCGATCTGGTGCTTCTGTCGCACAACCATTACGACCATCTCGACGCGCCCAGCGTGCGCGGGCTGGTGCGGCGCTGGCCCGCGGCCACCTGGATGGTACCGCTGGGGCTGGGCGCCCTGCTGCGGAAGCTGGGGGTGACGCTGGTGGAAGAATGCGACTGGTGGGAGAGCCGCTCAGTGGCGGGAGCGCAGCTGACCTGCACGCCGGCGGCCCACTTCAGCGCCCGGACGCCGTTCGACCGCAACCGCTCGTTGTGGTCGGGCTGGGCGCTCGCCGTCGCGGGCTACCGGGTCTTCTTTGCGGGCGACAGCGGCTGGTATCCGGAATTTCCGCGGGTCGCGGCGCGCGCGGGCCCCTTCGACCTGGCGCTGCTGCCGATCGGAGCCTATGAGCCCCGCTGGTTCATGCGGCCGGTGCACATGGACCCGGACGAGGCGGTGCAGGCCTGTACCGCGCTGGCCGCCGGGAGTGGAGAGATACCAGTGATGCTGCCGATCCACTGGGGCACCTTCCGCCTGACCGACGAGCCGATGGACGAGCCCCCCCGCCGGGTGCGGCAGGCATGGCAGGCGCTGGGCCATGACCCAGGCCGGTTGCGGGTGCTGCGTCATGGTGAAACCCTCCGGCTCTGAGCGTCCCTCCCCCGGTGTCGGCGCTATCTTTGACGCTCAGTGGACACCCTCCTGATCCTGCTGGCCGATATCTGGCCCTATGTTGCCGCCTCGCTCAGCCTGGTGCTGGCGGGGCTCGCCGTCGGCCATGTGGTGCTCTACAAGCGCGACAGCCGGGCCGCGGTGGCCTGGGCCGGCCTGATCATCCTGGCACCGGTGCTGGGCGCGTTTCTGTACCTGATCTTCGGAATCAACCGGGTACGCCGGCGGGCGGCCGGTGGGCGGCGGCTCCGGATGGGGGCAACCGGGGAGTTCCGTCTGCCCGCGCCGCCGGAGGGTGCGGCCGTGCTGCCGGACCAGCCGGAGCACCTGCGTGCGCTGGCCCGGCTGGTGGAGCGTGCCTCCGGGCGCCCCTTGCTGCGCGGAAACCGGATCCAGCCCCTGGTGAACGGCGATGCCGCGTATCCGGCCATGGTGGAGGCCATCGCGGCTGCGCAACGCACCGTGGCGCTCAGCACCTACATCATTGGCCATGACCGGGCCGGCCGGCTCTTCGAACAGGCGCTTTCCGCCGCGGTCGAGCGGGGTGTGACGGTCCGGGTGCTGGTGGATGCGGTCGGGGCGCGATACTCCTTTCCCTCGATGGTGCGCACGCTGCACCGGCGGGGGATTCCGGTGGCGCGCTTCGGCCCGACACTGCTGCCCTGGCGCATGCCGTACATGAACCTGCGCAACCATCGGAAACTGCTGGTGGTGGATGGCAGGATCGGCTTTGCCGGGGGGATGAACATCCGGGAGGGCTGCCTGCTGGAGAGCCGGCCGCCCCATCCCATCCAGGACCTGCACTTCCGGATCGACGGGCCGGTCGTGGCGCACCTGATGCAGGCATTTGCCGAGGACTGGTTGTTCGCCCGGCGAGAAGTGCTGGCGGGACCGGAGTGGTATCCCGCGCTGGAGCCTCGCGGTCCGGTGCTGGCGCGGGGGATTACCGACGGCCCGGACGAAGATTTCGACAAGGCGCGGCACACCCTGCTCGGCGCCCTCGCCTGCGCGCGCGACTCGGTGCGCATCGTCACGCCCTATTTTCTGCCGGATGCGGCGCTGGTCTCGGCCCTGGGTATTGCCGCCATGCGCGGCGTCCGGATCGATATCGTTCTGCCCGAGAAGAACAATCTGGCCCTGGTGCAGTGGGCCTCCACCGCCCAGCTGTGGCAGGTGCTGGAACACGGCTGCCGGATCTTCTACAGTCAGCCGCCGTTCGACCATACCAAGCTGATGGTGGTTGACGGCGCCTGGTGCATGATCGGGTCCAGTAACTGGGATGCGCGGAGCCTGCGGCTCAACTTCGAGTTCGACATCGAATGCCACGACCCGGCCTTCGCGGCCGGCCTGGAGCAGCTGGTGGAGCAGCGCATCCGCAAGGGCCGTCGCGTCAGCCTGGCGGAGCTGGATGCGCGAAGCCTGCTGATCCGTCTCCGAGACGGCCTGGCGCGGTTGGCGGCGCCGTATCTGTAGGCGCGCTGGAACTCGGCCCCCTCAGCCGTCCCGACTCCCTCGACATAGCTGCGCAGTCGGGAGGGTTGAGACGGTCGAGGGGGCCGAGGGGGGTGTTCCGGGCCCGTCTAGGTGATCTTTCGCCTCGAGCTCAAGCCGAAGATCAGCATCAGCACGAAGATCACCAGGAATATCCAGAACAGCACCTTTGCGATTCCCGCGGCGGCCACGGCGATCCCGCCGAAGCCGAACAGCGCCGCGACCAGCGCAATGATCAGAAAGAAGAAAGCCCAGCCCAGCATACGCACCTCCGAGTGTTGCGGGTCCTGCCGGTCGGCCGGCGGACCCAGGTCTGGAATCCAGGGGGAGCAGACTGCCGGGAACTACACCTCGCGCTGGAACTCGTCGACCTGCCGCTCAGCCTCGTCCTTGGCGATGCCGTACCGCTCCTGGAGGCGTCCCACCAGCTGATCCTTCTTGCCGCCCACGACGTCGAGGTCGTCGTCGGTGAGCTTGCCCCAGCGCTCGCGAGCTTTACCTTTGACCTGCTTCCAGTTGCCTTCGATCTTATCCCAGTTCATGGGCGTAACCTCCTCTAAAGTGTACTCGAAGCTCCCTTCTCGATAACCGTTCCGATCGCGCCGGTGCCGTGAGGCCTGTCACGCGCTTCGCCGACGCCACAAAAGACGAGGGCGGCCGCAAGGCCGCCCTCGGGTGCGTCCGTTCGACTGACGGGTCAGGGTGTGGCGCTGCGCTCCGTCGGCAGCTGGATGTTACCCAAGCCCTTCAGGATGAAGCCGACAGTGACGGGCACCCGGTTCGCCGGAGTTTCCGACCAGCGCTCGACCTGGTGGACCAGCGTGGAACGCAGCAGCGCGTAGCGGCGGGCGGTTTCCGAATCGGTGAAGACAATGGCATCGCTGCCCAGCTGATACTGTCCCTGCTGCGTCAGCAGCAGCCCGAAGATGCCGTCGGCCTGAGCCAGCATCACGTCCACCAGCCGGCCGGTCTCGTCATCCTCCTTCAGCGTGGGCCGTGGGGCCCAGGCCGTCAGCTCATCGGCCGAGATCCGCAGGCGCTTGCCGACCAGGCCGAGCGTATCGTCATAGGCCCGCTCGATGCGGTTCTCTCCCGATCGGTATTCCCGGATCGCGATACTCGCGGCGGTCAGTGCGTGCCGGGCGGACTCCAGCGCATCGCTGGAGCCCATCCGGACCGGTACCAGGAGGCCGCTGAACCCGGCGCGCCTGCCCGCGGCATCCAGTGCCTGGTGCAGAGCGTCATAACTGGCCGCGTAGTGGCTCTTCAGCTCGGACGGCGAGATCGGCAGCCGGGCCTCCAGCCCGCTGAGATTGGCGGTCATGGCGGCGGAGCCGGCCAGCGGATTGCTGGCCCTGGGGATGATCAGCGGTTCCCGAATAAGGCTGTCCGGGGCCGGCACGATGCCGGCTCCCGCGACCGGGGCTGGAATCGGCGCGGCCCCCGGTACTGTCGCGGGCGCGAGGCTCTGCCGCAGCGCCGGCACACTGGAAGTGAGCGGCGTGGCGGAAGCCGTGCCGGATTCGCTGCCGGCCAGGCTGACATGCTGCTCCGGCGGCCCGGCCTGGGCGGGCTGTCGGGCGGTGCGGCTCCACGGCCGCCAGACCAGCAGGGTGGCGGCGGTCAGCGCCAGGCCCACCGCGGCGGCCACGGCCCGGGCGATGGAACGGCGGCCCCCGCTGCGTATCGGCTCGGGAATCTCCACCGGCCTCGCCTGCGGAGCGGAGACGGGCCGGGTATGCTCACGGCGCTCGACCCGTACCGGCCGCGGGGGTGCGTCCATCGGCATCAGGTCAGGCACGACATTGAGCTGTTTTTCCGCCGGCGCGGGGGCCGCATCCACCCGGGGCAGATTGACCGCCTTACCCGACGGACTGCGCGGTTCCGGGGGCGGGGGTTCGGGCCGTTGCGCTTCGGTGGCATCCTGTACGGGTGGAGAGGGTGTGGCGGCCGGCTTTGTCGGGGGTGCCTGGGGGGGCGCCAGCGGTACCATGCGCTGCAGCGCTTCCGTCTTCCCCTTCCCGGTGCCATTGCCATTCCCATTGCCATTCCCATTCGCATGGGGCGCGGGCGCGGGCGCGGGCGCGGGCGCGGGCGCGGGCGCGGGCGCGGGCGCGGGCGCGGGCGTAGGTGCAGGCGCGAGCGTGGGCGTAGGTGCAGGCGCGAGCGTGGGCGTAGGCGCGGGGGTGGGCGTGGGCGACGGAGCCGGCCGCTCCTGCTCCTGCTTCTGCTTCTGCTCCTGTTCCGCCTCCGCCACAGGCGTGTCGGAGCCGAGCAGCTCGAGCAGCTGGTCCAGTTCGCTGGCGTCGACCTTCTCGCCGTTGCCGGCGGCGGGGAACACCTTGCGCGGCTGCACCGCGTTCTCGACCCGGGGAATCTGCAGCTGCCGCGACGTCCGGTCCTGCCGCAGCGGCTGCGGCGGCTGTGTGAGCTGCCCCCCCTCCGGCGCCCCCGGCATTACCGACAGGGCGTGCTGATAGTGCGGATGCCGGGTGATCGGCAGCCACTTCTCCGTCCTGCGATGGTAGATCAGCGATTCGGCGGTCACTTCGCCGGCACCGACGGCGCGGGTGAAATCGTCGATGGTCTGGTAGGTGACTTCCGTGCCGGGCGACAGCTGAATGCGGTACATGGCGGCTCCATCCACGGCCGTGAGGCAGAAGGCCACCGCTTGGCGGCGGTTGTTCTACCCCGTTTCTGAGCAACTGGCGGGCCATGGATAACGCATTGCAGGAGCGCAGCTTACGGACAAGAAAAACGGGGCGACCGCCCGGCCACCCCGCAAGTTGCAGCAGGTCTGGCGATGGTCACGCCCCGGGGGGCTCCGGGTGGCGCCAGCCGCGGCGACGGCGGACCAGGATGAAGTCGCGGAGCCGGTCGGGCAACCGCGCCAGCAGGAGCCCCAGCCGGGTGTCCCGTCCCAGCGGATAGCGCGCCCGGGGGCGGGGGCTCAGCAGCGCCCGTTCGATGACCCGGGCCACGGCTTCAGGAGGCACGGCGTGGGCCGGGGGGCCCTGATCCCGGAGTGCTCGCTCGATGATGCGTCCGTAGAGTCGCGTGGCGGCTTCCGGCATCTGCCGGGCGATCTCGCGTACGCGCGCCCGCGAGGTGTCCCAGATAGGCGTGGCCACGGCGCCGGGCTGAATCAGGGAGACGTCGATGGCCCAGGGCCGCAGCTCCATGCGGAGGCTGTCGCTGTAGGCTTCGAGCGCATGCTTGGAGGCGCAATAGGCGCCGGTGAACGGTACCGCCAACCGGCCGTTGATCGAGCCCACATTCACGATGCGGCCCTTGCCGCGCCGCAGCGCCGGCAGGAAGGCCTGGGTCGTGGCGGCGAGCCCGATCACGTTCACCTCCAGCTGCAGCCGGAGATCGTCCACCGGCAGGAACTCGAGCGGGCCCGGAACGACGATCCCGGCATTGTTGACCAGGCCCTGCAGTCCCTCCTGACCCACCGCCTGTTCCACGAGTGCTACCGCCGCCTGCAGCGACGACCGGCTGGCCACATCCAGCAGCAGCGGCGTCAGGCGGGCCGAGGCCTCGGCGCGGAGCGCATCGCCGTCGTCATCCCGCCGGACGCCCGCGAACACCCGCCAGCCCTGTTCATCGAGCCGCAGCGCCGCCGAGCGGCCGATGCCCTTCGAGGCTCCGGTGATGACCACCGTGCCGGTCTCGCGCATGGCGTGCCGCCTGAGTGAGGAGTTGGGCTAAGCTGTCGCCGGGCGCTGGCGCTGTCAACGCCGCCGTGTGCCGGGCATCACACCGCTAAGCCCTGAGCGGTAGCTAGGTTAGGCACTCAGAGGTTGAAGGAGATGCCATGAGTCAACGACGCAACTACAACCAGGATTTCTACAAGGTGTGCGGCTCGCGCAGCCGGGCGACGAAACCCTGACCCGGCGGCAGAAACGCCGATTGGCGCAGTCGGAGGCCGCGGCGCCGCCAGGCCGCGAGGACCTTGCGGCGAAAATGGGCCGGGACCGGGATGAGGCGCAGGGGGAAGACCACGATACCGAAACCACGTGATTTGCGGAGGTACCTATGCCATCATGGAGCAAGAAGGATGAGCGGATGTACGAGCACATCAAGGACAGCTCGGAGGACCGGGGCGTGAAGGAGGGTCGTGCCGAGGAAATCGCGGCGCGGACGGTAAACAAGCACCGCCGGGAGGAAGGCCGCACGCCCAACAAGAGCTCCGAAGGAACCGGCAACCCCAGCCATTCGCTGGAGGACCGCAGCGTGGATGAACTGCAGAATCGGGCCGCGGAGCTGAACATCCACGGCCGCAGCAAGATGAACAAGGACGAGCTGGTGCAGGCTATCCGCCAAAAGGAATAGCGGAAGCCACATCCGAGGGGGACAGGGGACGGGGACGTACTTCCCGTCCCCTGTCCCTTATGCCTGGCCCCTTCCTGTTACTTATGGGCTTCCTTGCGGCTCTCGCCGAACACCCGGATCATCTCCCGGTTGAAGGCGGGCAGGTCGTCCGGCTGGCGGCTGGTGACCCAGTTCCGGTCGTTGACCACTTCCTGGTCCTTCCAGTTGGCCCCGGCATTGCGCAGGTCGTCCTGGATGGTGAAGTAGCTGGTCAGGGTCCGGTTGCCGGCGAGCCCGGCTGATACCAGTTCCCAGGGCGCATGGCAGATCGCCGCCACCGGCTTGCCGACGCTGTCGGTCTCCCGGATGAATGCCAGCGCCCTCTGGTTTACCCGCAGGGCATCGGCATTGAGCGCGCCGCCGGGCAGCATGATGGCGTCGTATTCGTCGGCGTGTGCCTCCTCCAGGGTGCGGTCCACCGGCACCGTGATGCTCTTGTCGTGGTGCCGGAAGGCCTGGATCCGGCCCTGCTTCGGCGCGACGACATCCACCCGGGCGCCGGCATTCCGCAACGCCTGCATCGGCTCGGTCAGCTCGGATTCCTCGAAGCCATCCGTCGCCAGAATAGCGACGCGGAAATCTTTCAGGTCAGCCATATGTGGTACACTCCTTCCGTCATCCTGAATGAACGACGCGACCGGCGCGACCGCGTCGGACAGGATAGGGCATGAGCGCGGGGTTCGAGGTGGCGCGTGTCACAGGGCAGGATCGCACGGGACGCACGGTCAGTGTCCTGGTTCTCGGCGTTCAGTCCACTTCGCCCGTTCTGCCCGCCCTGCCCACTCCCTCGGCCACCAGCACCCAGAGCGCTCCCCACCCGGTCCCCGCGGCCAGCGCCGCCAGCACGTCGCTGGGATAGTGGGCGCCCAGATACACCCGGGAGCAGGCGATGAGCAGGATGAGCGCGGAGACTACCACCAGAGCGGCGACTCGCCGGGCGGGGGACGAGCGCCGCAGCAGCAGCAGCGCTCCCAGGCCGAACACCAGCGGCGCCAGCATGGCGTGTCCGGAAGGGAAGGAGTACCAGCCGGCGGGACCGATATGAGTCACCATGGCAGGCCGGGCGCGCCGGAAGAGTTCCTTGGTGATGCCGTTCAGCGCCCAGCCGGTGAGGCACGCGCCGAGGTAGAGCAGGGCGGCCCGGCGGCGCCGGCGGTAGAACAGCCACCCCATGAGGGCCAGGGCGGCGGGGATGGCGATAGTCCCGGAGCCGACCAGGGAGGCACCCCGCATCGCCAGCGTGAGCGCGGGGCGGCGGGCGGCCTGGGCCGCCACCAGGATGCGAACGTCCAGCGGGTCCGCGCGGTGGCTGTGGACCTCCACAGCGATCCAGCCGAACAGCAGCAGCCCGGCCAGCGTGAGCAGAAACGCCGTCAGCAGCAGCAGGCCGGCGGCCGTGGCGGTGCTGTGGAGCCGGCGCGCGGCCGCCTCGAACCAGCGGGCGGCAGCCCCGCCGGCCCCCTCCGGTGTCATGGTCGGCTGGAGCGATCAGGGCGCGGCGGGCGCCGCCTCCCGGTCTTCCTGCATGAGATAGAGCGTCTGGGTCGGATAGGCGAACTCGATGCCTTCGGCCTCGAACCGCTCGTGAATGTGCAGGTTGATGGCCTGCTGCCGGTCCATGTACACGTTGTAGTCCGGGCTCAGCACGTAGTACACCGACTCGAAATCCAGCGAGAAGTCGCCGTACTTGAGGAAATGTGAGCGGTCGAACCGGGTCTTGTCCTGTGCCTCGATGGCCTCGCGGATGATGCCCGGGATGATCTTGAGCTTCTCCCGGGGCGTCTGGTAGGTGACGCCGAGGGCGAACACCACGCGCCGCTCCATCATCCGGCCGTAATTCCGGATGCGGCTCTTCAGCAGGTCGGCGTTGGAGAAGATGATCTGCTCGCCGCCCAGGCTGCGCACCCGGGTGGTCTTGAGGCCGACCCGTTCCACCGATCCCAGGCAATCGTCGACGATGATGAAATCGCCGATGACGAAGGGCTTGTCCAGCACAATGGCGAGCGAGGCGAAGAGATCGCCCAGGATGTTCTGCACCGCCAGGGCCACCGCCACGCCGCCCACGCCCAGGCCGGTAATGAGGGTGGTGACTTCGATCCCCATGTTCTGCAGCGCGATGAGCAGCACGGCCGACCAGAGCACCAGCTGCAGCAGAAAGTTGATCGCGCCCACCATGGTGACGGTTGCGCGGTCTTCCTCCAGCTTGCGGCGGCGGTAGTCCGAAACCAGAAAGGCGAGGGCCGCGGAGGCCCACAGCCCACCCTGGAGAATGAACGCCAGGGCGCTGACGGTGCCGATGAGTTTGCGGTCGCGCGCCGCCAGGTGGAGAAAGAAGGAGCCGGCGTCGAGCCCCAGCATCAGCAGGAAGAAGATCCGGGTCCGGCTCAGCACATAGGCGACCAGGTCGTCGTACCGGGTCGCGGTGCGTTTGGACCAGGCGCCGATCCGGTTGCGCAGGATCTGCAGAATGAGCCGGAGGACCAGCAGCGTGCCCAGGCCCACCGCCAGCGCGATGGCCCAGGCCCGCAGCGTGTTGCCGTAAAATGGATAGTCCAGGAACTGCATGTCCCGCTAGCCGCGCCGCTTCCTGGCAACCTGGCGCGCGGCCACCACCGCGGCGGCCGCCGCGCCGGCCACTGCGGCGGCCTTGCCCGCCTTCTTCAGCGCCTTGCCGGCTTTCTGCAGTTTCTGCTTCCGCCGCCGCCGCGCCGCCGCCTGTTCCAGCTTCTTCCGGGCGGTGCCGATGGCCTTGCCCGCCTTCCGGGCTATCGTGCGCGCCGTCTTGCCCGTCTTCCGGGCTGCCTTCGTCGCCGTCTTCCGGGCGACCTTCTTTGCCTTCTTTGCGACTTTCTGTCTCTTGGTTGCCATGGAGCCTCCTCGCTATGCGTCGTCAATATCCCTACACAACATAACGGTATCTGGGCGGCGGGTCAGACATGCGGGCGGATGGCGCCGGGTTTCACGGCGCCTTCAACCCCGGTTCACGCCCTCGCTGTTACAGTAGTGGTGCTGGCGGAGTACGCTCTCACAGGAGGTGGGTATGAAACTCGTCAAGGCCGCCCCCGCACTGGGCCGGGTGAAAGAGGATATCGATCGGGCTTTCGATCGGTTCTTCAGCACCCCATTCTTCAATGAACCGATGTTCTCACCGTTCGAAGCCGCTACGCCCATGACGGAATGGGTCCCGGCATTCGATCTGAGCGAGAACGACAAGGAGTATGTCGTGCGCCTCGAGGCGCCGGGCATCCACAAGGAGAACCTCGATCTCAACTACACCGGTGATATCCTGACCATCACCGGTAAGCGGGACATGCTGAAAGAGAAGGAAGGCGAAACCTATCTCTGGCGGGAACGCGAGCTCGGCCGGTTCGTCCGCAGCGTGCGGCTTCCGACCCCGGTGATCCCGGGCAAGATCGAAGCTTCCTATCAGGACGGCATCCTGGTGGTGCATCTGCCCAAGGACAAACCCGAACCCTCCAGCAAGATCCTGATCAAGTAGACGGGATCGCGCGGAAGCGCACACCGGAGCCCCGGGGACGGTCCCCCGGGGCTCCGGCCTGTGCCAATCCGTTCAGGAGGCTCTCGAGCAGCCCCGGGGCATGAATGCGACCTGAGGTGCCTGCTACTGGTGCTCGGGGCGGAAGAGCAGGTCGAAGGCGAGAAACAGCGTCTTGCGGTAGGGATAGAACACGGCCGGGGCCGCGACCATCAGCGCCGCACCGCCGTACTGCAGCCACCGCCAGGGCGGGGAGGGCCAGGTCGCCAGCAGCGCCCCCACGAACAGCGCCACGAAGATCAGCTCGGCCGCAATGATGTTGAACATGTAGGAGCCCACCTGGTAGCCGGGCTCCGACCGATGCAGGGGCAGGCCGCAGCGGGGGCAGTGCTGGCGCATGCGGAACCACGAGGCGAAGAGGCCGCCGCTGCCACAGACGGGACAGCGCAGCCGGGCGGCGCGCCAGAAGAGCCGCCCGGCACGGGGGAAGAGCCGCATGGGTTGCGGCCGGGATGGGCCGGGATGGCCGGGTGGCGCGGACATGCAGGGGAACATAGCGGCCCCCGGTCGGACCGCATTCACCCGGGGTTCAGACTGGGCGGGTCCGGGGGTGTGCTTCCGGCTGGTCGGCGCCCGCCCCGGCCCCATCGTGTCCCGGCTCGGGCGGGTCCGGCATCGGATCGCTGGGGCCGGTCTCCAGCAGGACGGCGTAGGGGGCCGGACGGATACGGGCCCCGAAGCGGTTCACATAGGCCTGGGTGAACTCCGCGCCCAGCAGCATGATCTGCGAGGAGTAATAGACCCAGAACAGGATGACCACCAGCGAGCCGGCGGCGCCGTAGCTGGAGGCGATCGAACTGCGGCCCAGATAGAGCCCGATCAGAAATTTTCCGATGGTAAAGAAGAGGGCCGTAATCGCGGCGCCCCGCCAGACATCCCGCCACTTGAGCACCACGTCCGGCAGCACGATGAAGATCATCGCGAACAGCGTGGTTGTGACCACGAACGAGAGGAGGGAGTTCACTCCCTGCCACAGGAGCGGCGCCCCCGGGAAGGCGTCGCCCAGATAGCCGGACAAGGCGTTGATGGCGGCGCTGATCAGCAGGCTCACCAGCAGCAGGAAGCCGATCCCCAGCACCATCCCGAAGGACAGCAGCCGGTTCTTGAGAAAGCTCCGCACCGGGCTCTTGGGATGGGGCCGAACGTTCCACACCGCGTTGAGCGCTCCCTGCAACGCGGTGAACGCCGCGGTTGCGCCCATGAAGAAGGTGACGATCCCGATGATGGCGGCGGGGATGCTCCGCGTCGAAACCGAGGCGTTGGCCAGAATGGACTGGACCGCCCGTGCGCCGCCGTCACCCACCAGGTTGTGGATCTCCGTGACGATACGCCCCTGGGCCGCCTGCTCGCCGAAGAGGGCGCCGGCAATGGCGATCACGATCATCAGCAGCGGTGCGATGGAAAACAGCGTGTAGAACGACAACGCCGCCCCGTGCCGCGGAATGTCATCGCTGTCGTATCCTGCCAGCGTTGTCTTGATCAGTTCCCAGAACGTCTTCGCCCGCATGCCCATGGGTGGCTGCCAGGGGCCGCGGATGGCCATGACCTGGCTCACAATCATCCCGGCGGGATCAGCACCGCGGCGCCGCGCAGCCGCCCCTCGCGCAACCGCGCCAGCGCCTGGTTGGCCTGCGCCAGCGGGAAGGTGACGGTTTCCGTCCGCACCGGTACCTGCGGAGCCAGCCGGAGGAACTCGCGGCCGTCCGCCCGCGTCAGGTTGGCGACGGAGCGAATGACCCGCTCTTCCCAGAGAATGCGGTAGGGAAAGGACGGAATGTCGGACATGTGGATTCCGGCGCAGACGAGCGTGCCGCCAGGGCGGATGGCGCGCAGGGCGGCGGGTACCAGCGCGCCCACCGGCGCGAAGATGATCGCGGCATCCAGCGGCTCCGGCGGGAGCCCGTCGGACGGGCCCGCCCACTCGGCGCCCAGCGAGCGCGCGAATGCCTGGGCCTCGTGATCGCCCGCGCGGGTAAAGGCAAAGACCCGCCGCCCTTGGTGGCGGGCCACCTGGGCGACGATGTGTGCCGCCGCTCCGAAACCATAGAGGCCGAGCCGGTTCGCGTCACCCGCCGCTCGCAGCGAACGATGGCCGATCATTCCGGCGCAGAGCAGCGGAGCCGCCGTGACGGGATCGTACCCTTGCGGTATCGGGAAGCAGTAGCGCGCGTCTGCCGCGGTGTATTCGGCATAGCCGCCGTCGATCTGATATCCGGTAAAGCGGGCCCGGCGGCAGAGATTCTCCCGACCCGAGCGGCAGTACTCGCAGACGCCGCAGGTCCACCCCAGCCAGGGCACGCCGACCAGCTGGCCGGGCTCGAGCTGGTCGACGCCGGGCCCGCAGGCTTCGACCCGACCGACGATCTCATGGCCGGGAATGAGCGGCAGGGCGGGATGGGGAAGTTCGCCGTCCACCACGTGCAGGTCGGTGCGGCAGACGCCACAGGCCAGCACGCGCAGCACCACCTGGCCCGGGGCGGCCGCGGGCTTCGGCCGTTCGAGCTGTCGCAGCGGGGTGCCCGGAGCTTCGAGCACCATCGCCTGCATCAGGGCATGCCCTCTGGCGGCAGCGGGTCGCGCAGCCCCGCGGCCAGGACCCGCAGGCTGAAGGGCGCGCGATCGCCGCCCCCGGCCCCGGCCTCCTGGATCAGGCTCGCGCGCTGGGTGCGGTAGCGGCGCGCGGCGGCCGGGTCGGCAAAGACCAGCCGCGCCGCCTCGACACGATAGCCGCCCGCCTGCCCGGCCAGAAAGGCCAGCAGGCTGTCCGCGCCGTTCAGCAGATCGTCCATCCGCTGCCCCGTTTCGAAGGATTCGCGCAGGACCGGATGGTGGCGCCACTCCCGATCCTGCCCGGCCGGCCACGCCCCGGCGCGGGTGAGCCCCAGGGCGGTGGCGGCATAGGTCTGCTCGATCCGGATCTGCCGGTTACGGTAGTCCCTGAGGATGTTGGCCGCCTCCGTGAGTGCGCGCCGGGTCGCCCGCAACCGCGCGGGGGCGAGGCGGCCGGGGGAGAACAGTCCGGGGAAATCCACCAGCCCGAGCGCATCGGAAACCTCGCGCTGCGCCCCGCCATAGGCATCCTGATATCGCTGCGTCAGGCTGGCAAGGGAAGACCGCTCGCCGAACGCTACCGAGGCCTCCGGCGCCGGCCGGCGGCCGGGTGCGGACGGGCGATGGTGGTGAAACACCCCGGGCGCCGACCCGCGCGCCGCCTCGCTGCCGTGGAAGAGCAGGGGTTCGGGCGACTGCAGCAGCCAGGCGGCGAGCAGGCCGGCCCCGAGGAGCGGGAGCACCCAGCGGAAATTGACCGGCGGCGGCTGCTTCCGCCCGCGGCGCCGGGCGGAATTCATGGCGCGGGCAGCCCGGACGCGCGGCGTGTCCGCCGCTCTCCCCGGCGGTTCCCGGGCCTCGACCGGCGGCGCCGGTGGGGCCGCGCCCGCCGGCCTGACCATGGCCGGGCTCTCCGTCGGGGGCGGCGGAACCACCACGGAGCGGGGAGATGGAGCAGCGACCGGTTGCTCCCTGGGTGCTGGCGGGCATGGCGGCGGCTCCGGCTCGATCTCGAGTAGTTCGAACTCGAGGTCGGGCAGCGGCGGGGGCGGAGCCGGCCTCGCCGGTTTCGGCGTGCGGGGCCTCGGCGCGCCGGGAGCCGGAGCGGCAGCCTTGCGTGGAGCCGGCCGGCTGGGCAGCGGGGTGTGACGTGCCCGGCTGAAATGGGGGTGCAGGCGTACCGACATCCAGCGGCCGGAACGATCGTGCAGCACCTCTGCGTCCTCGTCGATCCGACCGGTATGGACGGCCCGGTGGAATTCGTCGAAGGACCGGCAGACCAGCTCGCCGCCGTCTGCCCGCCGGATCCGGTACATCGGCATGGCCGGCATCTCCAAAGGTGGTGCGTTGGGGGGACTCTAAAACTACACATCAATTTCATTCTGGAAACCGTCTTGACATAACTCATCGCGCAGCTATCTGCGCTTCTTCCGCACTCCCAGAGGACGTTTACATTGGCTGGTCACCTTTTCCCGCCGGTAATCGCCTCTTCCTGGAGGGATTCTGGACGCTGTGCCGACGTTGCCGCCGCTGGTCTCGCCCGCCTGGCTGGAGGCCCGGCTGGGCGAGCCCGACCTGGTCGTCCTGGACGCTTCCTGGTACCTGCCCGCGAGCGGCCGCGATCCCCGGGCCGAGTATGCGGCCGCCCATATTCCTGGAGCCGTCTTCGTCGATCTCGACGCCGTCAGTGCTCCCGATCCGCGGCCGCACATGCTGCCCCGGCCCGACCGGTTTACTGACGCCGCCCGCAGCCTCGGCATAGGGGCCGCAAGCCGCATCGTGGTTTACGATGGCTCGGGGACCAATCTGAGCGCCGCGCGGGTCTGGTGGATGTTCCGGGTCTTTGGCCATCCGGCCGTGGCGGTGCTCGACGGCGGGTTTGGCCGGTGGCGACGGGAAGGGCGCCCGGTCCAGGCGGAGCAAATCGCTCCTCCCCGGGGTGATTTCACGGCCCGACCGGAGCCGGGCCGCGTTGCCGACCTGGCCGCTGTCCTGCGGGCGGCGCAGACCCGAGATACGCAGATCGTCGACCTGCGGAGTGCCGGACGCTTTGCGGGCACCGAACCGGAGCCACGGGAAGGTGTGCGAGGAGGCCACGTTCCCGGCAGCCGGAATCTGCCCTACCCGGACCTGGTTTCTCCCCACGGCACCTTGCGGTCAGCCGACGAGCTGCGGGCACTACTGGCGGACAGGGGGCTGGACGCGCGCCGGCCGATGATTGCCCTGTGCGGGTCGGGCACCTCGGCCTGTGCGCTCCTGCTCGCCCTGGAGACCCTCGGCCTCCCCCCGGCGCAGCTGTACGACGGCTCCTGGGCGGAATGGGGAGCCCGGCCCGACACTCCGGTGGAGACCGGACCAGCGCGGGAGGATCACTGAACGCCGGCTTCGGCTGCACAGTACTGTTTCTCCTGCCATTCTGCGCCGTAGGGGTGGGAACGGCTGCCGGCGCCATCTGGTTCGCGCTGCACGGGCAGTGGAGCGAAGCGGGGTTTTTCTCCATCTTCGCGCTGACCTTCGGTGGAGCGGGGTTCGGGTTGCTGGCGGCCGCGGTGCGGGGCCGGCGGGCTCAGGCCCGCCAGGCTGCCGTAGAGGCCCGGCAGCCGGAAGAGCCCTGGATGTGGCGGGAAGACTGGGCCGCAGGCCGGATCCAGGATGCCAGCCGCGGCGGGATGGCGATGGCCTGGATCTTCGCGCTCTTCTGGAACCTCATCTCGATCCCCGCGGCCGTGCTGGCGGTGCCCCAGGGCATGCAGCAGGGCAAGCGGGCGGCGCTGGTGGTTCTGCTCTTCCCTCTGGTTGGGGTGGGGCTGCTCGCCTGGGCGGTGCACACCACCCTGCGCTATTTCCGCTTCGGCGCTTCCACGCTGGAGCTGTCCACCCTGCCGGGAGTCATCGGCCGCCACATCGCCGGCACGGTGCAGACCACGACCGGCCTTCCGGCCGGGCAGCCCTGCCGAGTCGAGCTCACCTGTGTGCACCGGGTCACCACCGGGTCGGGCCGCAACCGTTCGACCTCGGAGCATATCCTCTGGCAGGAGGAGCAGGAGGCAAACGCCAGCCCCGCCCCGCACGGAGTCGCGCTGGCGTTCGATATTCCTATTGCCGCCCTGGTTCAGCCCAGCGGCGGAACCGCCGGCGACCGGGTGCTGTGGCGGCTGCGGGCGCATGCCTCGATGCCGGGGGTGGACTACGACGCGGTCTTCGAAGTCCCGGTCTTTCGTACGGCAGAGAGCGCAACGCCGGTGCCAGCCCCCGCGGATCCGACGGAGACGGCGCTGGAGTATCATCAGCCCCCGGGCTCGTCCATACGGGTGACGGAAAACCGGCGGGGGACGAGCATCGTCTTTCCGGCGGGGCGGAACGCCGGGGCCGCGGCCTCGGTATCAGGCTTCATCCTGCTATGGCTCGGCATCGTCTGGGGCATCGTCAAGCTGGGCGCGCCGCTCCTGTTCCCGCTGGTTTTCGGCGGGTTCGGGCTGCTCCTGCTGGCGATCTCGCTGGGACTCTGGCTGGGCACTACCACGCTGGAAATCGATCACGGGCAGCTGGCGGTGACTAGTGGCTGGCTCGGCGGCGGTCGCCGCCGGACCTATACCGCCGAGGAGATCGACAGCATCACCCCACGGATCGGGATGCAGGCCGGGTCCCGCGTATTCTATGATCTGCGGATCCGGCTGAGGAGCGGACGCACAGTTTCCGCGGGGCGGGGCATCCGGGACAAGCACGAGGCCGAGTGGCTGGCGGAGCGAATCGATGCGGCGCTCCGGGTGCGGGCAACGCTGTAGGCGGTTGCGCTGAGCGCGAACCGGCCTCCCGGCTTCATACGACAGTCACGTTGCGGTTCTGCTCTACGACGCTGCCGCCGAAATCCGGCGGTCCCCGCTACGCTCCGACTCCCTCATGGTGCGTTTGGTTTCAAACCTGGGGCGTAGCAACAGGGATGGGGAAATCGGGACGGCAAAATCTCCGCTCCTGACTCCTGATCCCCGGTCCCGCTCTGGCGCGCTGCTATTCTGCCCACTCCTACTGCACCCGATTCACCATCCGCAGCACCATGCTCTGATCGCCGGGGACCGAGATGCTGAGCCGGAAGCCGGCACGATCCACCCAGGTGGCGGCATGGCCGCCGGGGATGCTGTCCACCGACACCTGCGGTTCGGCCGGCCCCTGGCGGGAAGGCAGCCGCTGTTCTTCCAGAATGATGGTCTGGCCGGAAGATTCGCTGTACGCAATCCGTACCACGGGAATGCCCGGCGTGGCCCCACGGGCCTGTCCCGAGGGGACCAGCTCGACCCGGTCGGGCGTGATGCCCTGCAGCAGGCGCACCTCCCCTCCGAGCGCCTGGATGGCATCGCCCAGCGTCACCCGGCGTACGCTGGTGGGGTCTGCCACCGCGACCGCCGGCGCGGTTTCCGCCGGCGTGGGTGATGGGACCGGCGTAGGTGATGGGACCGCCTGTGCCGGCGCCTGACGGGGCGCCGGCTGCTGCGGTTCCGGCCGGCGCACCGGGAAGGTGGCGGTGGGCTCGCTGGTTGGGGCCGGCTGCCGCGGCCGGGCGGCGGTGGTGTCCCGCCTTGGTGGCGGAGCCGGGGGCGTGGCGGGAGCAGCCGAAGCTGCCGCGGGGGGCGATGCCGTGTCGCCGAGCGCCGTAATGTCGGCGGAGTCTGAGGTGAGCGCAGCGGGCGTCACGCTGGGGCTGCTCACCGTTTCCGGCAGTTCGGCCATGCCGGGCGGGGTGGAGCGGGGAAGGCGGTCGCGCAGCAGGAAGGCGGCCACCATCAATCCGACCAGGAGCAGCGCTCCGGCCACCCGGGGGAAGGTGATCCGGCGCGGGCCGGTGGCGTAGGCATAGTTGCCTTCGGGCACCACCACCCGGGGCGCGGATCCCGGGAGCGGCGGCGGCAGGCGCTCGCCCGGAGGCAGCACATCGGCGGCCTCGGGAAAGAGCGGCGTCCATTCCCGCACCCGCTGAGCGCAGCGTGCGCACACCGCCAGATGCCCGCGGATCTGTTCGACCTCTGCGGGCTTCGCCTGTCCGTGCAGCAGGCGCTGGATTTTGGTCTCGTCGAGGTGCGCCCTCATGGTGTGGAAACTAACTGGAGGATGGTCACCGGGGAGTAGTCGCCGGTCCCGGCCGCCCGTGCTGTGTCCCGCGTCACCTTCCCCGGGCCCGCCCGTGTTCCTGCCGCCGACTACTCCGCGACCAGCCCCATGTCCAGGGCGAAGCGGGTGAGCCCCGCGACCGTCCGGATCTCCAGTTTACGCATCAGGCTTTCGCGGTGCGTTTCGACCGTGCGGGGACTGATGCCCAGCTTGGCCGCGATTTCCTTGTTGGTATCACCGGAGGCGATGCCCAGCAGGACTTCGCGCTCGCGGCCGGTGAGCTGATCCAGCCGGGTGGAGCGTTCTTCCCGCTCGGCCTCCTCGCGCAAGGCGGCCGAAAGCTGCTGCGCCACCGGGGTAAAAAAGCCCTCGCCGCTGTGGACCGCCCGGATGGCGCGGCGCAACTCGGCGGGGGCGGTATCCTTGCGCAGGTATCCGTGTGCCCCGGCGCGCACGCTCTCCAGCACATATTCGGTCTGATCGTGCACGCTCAGGATAAGCACCTTGGCGCCGGGCACCCGCTGGCGCAATTCGGCGGCCGCTTCGAGGCCGCTGGCCCCGGGCATGGAGATGTCGAGCAGGATGACGTCGGGCCTGTACTGCTCCGCCAGGGCAACGACTTCCCGGCCGTCGCTCGCCTCGGCCACCACCTCGAAGCCGGGGGCGGCGGTCAGCACGCCGCGAATGCCTTCGCGGACCAGGGCGTGGTCGTCGGCCACCAGGATGCGAATCGCGTCGTTCATGAGCTCAGCATTCCTCGATGCAGCGGCAGGTGAATCAGCAGATGGACCCCGGAGCTCGGGCGGCCCTCGACGGTGATGGTCCCTCCCAGCGCGGTAATCCGTTCCCGCATGCCCGCCAGCCCCATGTGCCCGTTGCGCTCCAAGCCTTCCAGCGACACGTCCGGAGGCAGTCCCCGGCCGTCGTCTTCGATGTGCAGGTCGAGCGCGCCGCCGCGGACCTTCAGGCCTACGCGGACCGATTGCGCCCCGGCGTGCCGGGCCACGTTGGACAGCCCTTCCTGCACCGCCCGGAACAGGGCCAGCTCACCCTCCTTACCGGGGGCGGGCACGGTGGCGGGCGCCTCGAACCGCACCTCGAGTCCGGTCCGGTGCACGAAGTCCGACACCAGCGTCCGCAGGGCCGGCAGGAGGCCCAGGTCGTCCAGCAGCGAGGGCCGGAGGTCGTTGGTCAGGTTGCGCAGGCTGCGAATACCCTGATCGATGAGCATAATCACATGGTCGAACCGGGGCCCCAGCTCCGGGGCCGCCGCCTCCCGCAGCACGCCGAGCTGCAGCTTCACGGCGGAGAAGACCTGGGCCGTTTCGTCGTGCAGTTCCAGCGACAACCGGCGCCGCTCTTCTTCGTGCTGCTGCACCATTCGGGAGGACAGCCGCTCCAGCTCCTCGGCGCGGGCCTGCAGCCGCCGCGACAGATCGGCATTTTCCAGGGCCGCGCCTACCTGCTGGCCCAGCGCCCGGAGAAAGCTCTCATCCAGGGCGGTGAACGGATCGCGCGCGTCGCCGACGATCACCAGCGCGCCGCGGACGCCTTCACTCTGGAAAACCGGCAGCACGGCGGCGTAGGCGTAGCTGGCGCCTCCGTGGGCCAGCGGTTCGGGCCAGTCGCTGCTGACGGCCGGCCGGCCGTCGCGGACCGCCTGGGCGATGACGCCGGCCGCCGCCCCTTCGGGCGGTTGGCCGGTCCAGGGCTCGCAGGCGCCCAGCCCGCGCACGAAGCGTCCGCGGCCCGCCTCATCCACCTGGTACATGGCGCTGCCCCGCACGCCCGGCAGCTCCAGGGGCCGCGCCAGCAGGGCTCGCAGGTGGTCGCTGCTGCGCCCGCCGGCCTGGAGATCGCCGGAGAGAGTGGCCAGCGCCGCCAGGCCACGGTGGACATCCTCCAGCACCAGGAGGAAGATGCCGCCGCCGATGGCCAGGACGAAGAGGATGTCCAGGTAGTAGCCCCACGGATTCCAGGCGCCACGGGCGCGGAGCAGGGGGTAGTCGAGGTGGTGCAGCCCCCAGAGCAGGAAGGTGGCCGCCAGCCAGAGCGCCCCGCGTGAGCCGGTCCGGCGCCAGTGCGTGACGAATACCCACCCGGTCCACAGCGTTGCCAGGCTGAGGAAGAGCACGGCGGGGCCGGCCGCGAGGAGGAACTGCTCCAGCCGGTAGATGGCGATGTAGGACCAGATCGGCGGGAACAGGATCAGCAGGATGAACCAGCCGCGCCAGCGCAGCTGCCGGGAGAACACCACAGCGGCCCAGAGCAGGGCGAGGGCGGTCCAGCCGGTGATGACCTGGTGCCAGTAGAGCCAGGCGGACTCGCCGGTGACCAGGAACCGGCTGATGGCGCCGATCCGCAGCACATAAAGACACCACGCAACCGCCCACCAGAGCAGGTAACGCTTGTGGTACCGCTGGTAGAAGGCCGCGCAGAGAATAGCGACGCCGAGCATGACCGCCGCCTGGAGATAGGCGGCGGCGAGCTCCGAGGGGATGGCAGCCGGAGGCATGGGGGAAACTTAACGCCGGGCCGGAGGCGCCGTCCTCCACCGTGGCTGTTTCAGGCTCTGGCCCTCATTTCCCCGGGAGCAGGTCATGCGAACCACCAGGAACGTGCGGCCCCTGGCCGCCGGTGCGCTGTTGGCTGCGCTGGCCCTGGCGGGATGCAGCAGCGACCGCGCGACGGGGCCGGCGGGCGCCGGTCTCACCGATGCGGAAGCGCAGGATATGGCGGCGGTGGTCACCACCGACGCCGATGCGGTGATGGACGCCAGTACCCTGGCACCGGCCAGCGGCGTGGCGGTCTCGGCCGCGGCGCCGCCGAGAACCCCGCCGTGGGGACCGCCACCGTGCACCGTCAACCGCAGTCCCGATCCACCCGTGGACTCCGACGGCGACCCGGTGGCCGACTCGGTACGGTTCGACTTCACCGGCTGCCACTTCGGCCGAGGCGGCATCACCGTTACGATCTCCGGCTTCATTGATGTGCTTGACCCCACGCCCACGACCACCGACTTCGGGATCCGGTCGGTGTTCACCGACTACCGGATCGAGCGGCAGGCCGGCCGGAGCGACCGCACCTTTACGACCCTCTTCAACGGCGCCCGCCAGGTCACCGGTGACGGCGATCAGCTGCATCACCTGATCACCAATTTCACCACCGACTACACCTTCTGGAACGGGCGGCAGACCTCCCACGTGAAGAACTGGAATGCCACCTTCACGGCCGATGTTCCCGGGTCGATCCAGCCCGACCAGCCGCCGCCCGCCGGCACGCTCAACATCGCCGGCAGCTCGAGCTGGAGCGAGGGCGACCGGAGCTGGTCGGTCGGCATCACCACCAGCGGGCTGCATTTCGATCCCACCTGCGCCGTGGCGCCACGCTTCGACGCGGGGACCGTGACCCTGGTCATCATGCGCGGCGGTGTGACCACCACGGTGGCAGTGGAGCATACCGCCTGCGGCCAGTACGTGGTGACTCGCACCCACGGCTGACGGCAGCGCCGCTTCGGGACGCGCGACGGCCGGGAGCACTCCTCCCGGCCGTCGTGCGCCTGTGACGGGAGTCGTAGCCTCGCCGGGCCTGGGCCCGCAGCTTGGGGCGTTCGCCTCTGTTCCCGTTGCTGCCGCGCCGCTCCCGGCGCCCGGAGCCTCGCCATGACCCTGCTGCTCGGCCTGCTCGCCGCTGTTGCCGCTTCCGTCCTTCCGGCCTCCGATCTGAGGCCGGCACCGGCCGATTCCGCGGTCGTCTGGATGATCGACCCGGCGCACTCCGAGGTGGCCTTCCGGGTTCGGCACCTGATCGGGCAGGTGCGAGGGAACTTCACCCGCTTCGAAGGGACCATCACGGCCCCGCCGGGACGCTGGGGCGCCGGCAGTGTCCAGGTGACCATCGAGGCGGCAAGCATCGATACCCGCAACGACCGGCGGGACACTCACCTGCGCTCCCACGACTTCTTCGACGTGGTTGAATATCCCACGATCACCTTTCGCAGCACCGGAGTGGATTCGGCCGGCGGTCACCTGATGGTGGAGGGCATTATGCGGGGCGTGAGCCGGCCGGTGGCGCTGGAGACCGACTTCACCGGCCGCACCCCGGATGACACCGGCGGCGACCGGATCGGGTTCGAAGCGCGCGGCGTGATCAACCGGAACGACTTCGGCGTCTCCTACAACCGCCTGGTGGAAGGAGGTGGAATGCTGCTGGGCGATGATGTGGAGATCGAGCTCTCGGTGGAGGCGGTGCGCCGTCCGGCCCGGCAGGCCGGGGCATGAGCCGCGGGGGCCCTCAGGGAGAGGAGGGAGGCCCGCCCGAGCGGGCGCTGGAGCGCTCCCGCGTGGAGCCGTCCGCCGGTGGCTCACGGATGGTCAGCGTGGCGCCGAATAGCATACTCCGGTCGTTGTCCGCGGCGGCCAGCTCGAGGAGGGTGGTCAGGTCGGGTGAGATCAGATCGTCGAACGCCACCCGCCCATTGGTGACGACCCGGACGGGGCGGTGGAAATCGAACTGCTGGGGAGAGAGGAAGAGCGTGAACTGCCTCACGTGCTCCGTCCGGACGGTCACCGTGTTCCCCTCGCGTACCAGCTCCAGCCGGCCGCCCGGCAGGGGGTGAGGAAAAGCCAGTCGGGATCGCCGCTGTTCCCCCGCGGGCCGGGGGCCGATGAAGGCGGGAATCTCCAGCTGTTGCAGGCCCCGCAGGACGGTGAGGTCCAGCGAGTCCGACCAGCCGATGCCGCGCGTCGCCTCGATGAACGCCTTGACGGTCGGCGTCGGTGCTCCATTGACCTCGACGATACGATCTTCCGCGCGCAGCCCCGCGTTCCCCGCAACCGATCCCAACTCGACCGAGAGCACCCGCACCCCCTCGGTGCTGGCCGGATCGACCTGAATGCCGAGGTTCGGCACCGGCGGCAGCGGGGTAATGCTGTCATAGACGGGGAGGGTGCTTTCATCCTGCGCGCTTCCCAGCGAGTCGATCATCACCCAGTAGGCCCGGCCCGATACCGCCGGCCGGCTGGTGGCCCAGGAGATGGTATCGGGCAGCGGGGCGCGGGGGTGCGCATGGGCGAAGGCGGCGACGGCGCCCTCCTCCTGCGGCCACCAGGTCAGCTCGTGGCCGGAATCCTGGCGCAGCCGGAGCGTCATCTGCACGCCGGCGCGCCGGAACAGGTTCAGATAGGGCAGCACATCCAGCGCGGGATAGACCGGATCCAGCAGCCCGTTAACCACGTAGAGCGGCGTGTTCCGCAGGTTGGACACGTAGAACTGCCCACCGGCGCCGAGTCGCGCCTCGGTCAGCACCGCGGGATGGCCCAGCAGGGCCACGATGGCGGCGAAGGGAGTGGGATGGCGGAAGGCCAGAAAATAGGCGCCGGTGCCGCCGTCGGAGACGCCCACGACGTAGACCCGGTTCTCGTCGATGTTATAGGTGCGCTTCAGCTCGTCCAGGATGCCCAGCAGATTCTCCAGCTGGTTCTCGTGCCACCACATGGCTCCGCGCCAAGCGGCGGGATAGAGCGAGATGCCTTCCGGAGCGTGGAAGCGCTCGAAGTCCCACTCGCGGTCCAGGGAGCGGTCTTCCGTGTTCACGCCTCCGTGGAGGAAGATCCAGAGGGGAGCGCGATGCGCCGGATCGTAGGTGGACGGGACGATCAGGGTGTAGTGATGCCGCTGGCCGTCGCTGGTGCGGTGCTCGAGGCTGAGCCGCCCCCGGGGCACGGAGGCCGAGTAGGTCCGGCCCGACCCCAGCCGCGAGAGTACCGTGTCGAAGGCGGGCCCCGTTTGCTCGATCTTCCGGATGGATGCCTGCACCGCGCCCGAATCTCCCGCATTCCAGAACTCCGCCATGGCGCGATCCAGCGGCGTCTGGCCGGAGACCGGGCCCGGCCGGCCCAGGACCCAGCAGAGCAGCAGGGGAGTGAGGAGCAGAGTGCGAGGCAGAGGCATGTCGCAATATGCGCCGAAAAACCGCGCTCAGGGAAGCTCGGGCCCCGGGCGGGCCGGGGAGCAGCGCAGCGCATAGACCACGGCCATGAGGGGCGACTGGCGGTCCTTCCCCTCCGGCGCGGGGGCCAGGGCTGCGACGAAACAGCCCGAGGCGGTGGCGACGAGCGCCAGACCCGGTGCGACGATGGTATCGTCCATCCGGATCCAGCCGCCCGCGCTGGTGAGGCGCCCCGCCGCCTGTGGCAGGTACACCCGCCGGGCCGTATCGGGCGGCACCGAGACGTCCAGCACCGGCCCCTCCGTCCACGGCACGGACGCCAGCCCGGCGGTGTCGGGCCGGCTTGCGGCGGTGCCACCGCCTCGCGGGTAGATGCTCCAGGACCCGGCCGGACTGTTGTCGCGCGGGTGCTCGGGCGCGTGGCCGATGGCCAGCGAATCGCCCGCTGGCGTCCAGGCCAGTCGCCAGCCTCCGGTGAGCGGCAGCAGCGTATCGCGGCCGGAGGGGATAGCCAGCAGCGCCGGCCGGGCCAGTCCGAACATGGTGGACATGCCGCTGGCGCGGAAGGCCGCGCGCCGCGTCTGCCCCACCGGCAGGCCGGCTGCCTGTGCCAGTGCCTGCCATGCCCGGTCCGGCAGGGTATCGCCGCCGCCCCCGCGCGCGATGTAGGCGTGGCTGTAGGCCACCGTATGCCAGTCGGGGGAGGGAGCCGCGTCCCATATGCTGTCGCGCTGCCACAGGCTGTCGCTGCGCTCGTCCGCCAGCACGAAGCCCGCGGGCGCCGGGTCGTTCTCGATGGCCGCGGCATCGTCCACGATGAGCAGCATCCGCCCGCCGGGCGACAACGTCCAGCGCAGCCGGGACGTCATCCCGCTGGTGGCGGGGCTCACCGGCTGGACCCGGCGGAGGTGGACGGCCGGGCCGGCCCCCGAGTCGCGGTACACTTCGAGCCCGGGGGCGTCTGGGCGCTGTCCCACCGCCCGGGCGATCAATTCCGCCGCCGCCCTGTCGCTGGTGACGGTCAGGCGCACCCGCCAGGCCCGCCGCTCCCCGGCGAGGCTGGCGGGCCACCCGGCAGCGGCCAGGGAATCCCGCCGCCGGGCCGCGGCGGCGGAGTCGTGCACCGGGGCCAATGCCAGGGCGTAATAGACGCCGGAAGTTGCCGCGGGCGGCGCGGCTCTTGCTCGTTCCGGAGGGGACTGGTGTTCCCCGCAGGCGGCGGCAAACAGGGCCAGGGCGGCGGCAAACGCCGGGAAACGTTGCGGCGTGCGACTTTCTCCCATGCCCCTACTGTAACCCCGCCGGTCTGCGTATCGTAAGGCAGTTGAATCGTCTCTGACCTCCGCCCCGGTAGCATTCTCATGTCTCGTTTTCGCAAGGTCATGCTCGCCCTGCTGGTGGTGGCCGTTCCCCTCGCCGCCGGGGGGTTCGTGCTGCAGCACCGCGCCGAGCGCGACGCCGCCCGTCTCTTCGACCAGGTCTTTACTCTGGTCTCCACCCGCTTCGTGGACTCGCTGAGCACCGATCAGCTCTACGAGGAAGCGGCGCGCGGCCTGGTCGACCGTCTCCACGATCCCTACGCCGCCCTGGTGTCTCCCAGGCAGATGGCGGACTTCACGGTGCGGACGGCGGGACGCTACGGCGGGCTGGGCCTGCTGCTGGAGGATCACGAGGGCGCCATTACGGTCAATCGCATCTTTCCCCACACTCCGGGGGAAGAAGCCGGCGTCCAGCCGGGCGACCAGATCATTGCCATCGACAGCGCGGACATCGGCGGTTGGGCCTTCACCGACGTTACCGACCATCTCAAGGGAACGCCGGGGACCGATGTGCTGGTGCGGTTCGCGCGGCAGGGCGTGGATGAGCCCATCGAGATCCGCCTGACCCGGGCCATCATCCATATCCCCTCCGTGCCCTACGTGGCGGTGCTGGACGGCGGGGTCGGCTATCTCCCGCTGCAGCAGTTCAGTGAAACTTCCGCCCGGGAAGTGCAGGAGGCGCTGGCGCAGCTGCATACCGGTACCCTGCGCGGTCTGGTGCTGGATCTGCGGGGCAACGGGGGCGGCTATACCGATCAGGCCCAGATGATCGCCAATCTGTTCCTGCCGCGCGGCGCCGAAATCTACAGCGTCCGCAACCGGGACGGCGTAACCGAGCGCTACTTCGCTACCCGCGATCCCCTGCTGCCCTCGCTGCCGCTGGCCATCCTGACCGACGGCTATTCCGCCTCCGCCACGGAGATCGTCTCCGGCGCGCTGCAGGATCACGATCGGGCGGTGCTGGTGGGCACCACCACCTACGGGAAGGGCCTGGTGCAGTCGGTCTTCCCGCTGGAGAACGGCTGGGCCCTCAAGCTCACCACGGGCAAGTGGTTCACGCCGAGCGGCCGGTCCATTCAGCGGCCGTCGCACGATGTCGGGCTGCATCCGGCCGCAGGCGACAGCGCGGATACGGCCTCGGCCCCCGACAGCCTGAAGGCCGACAGCGCCCGGCCGGTGTACCACAGCGATGCCGGGCGCCCGGTCTATGGCGGCGGCGCCATTACCCCCGACGTTGTGGTCCGGAGCGACACGCTGGCGGGCGCCGATCGCGATCTGGCGCGCGCGCTCGCGCCCCGGATGCAGGATGTCTATCTCGCGCTGTACGACATGGCGGCAACCGTCACGCCGTCGGTGCGATCGGACTTTCATGTCACCCCGGCCTGGCGTGAGGATTTCTACCGGCGGCTCAAGAAGCGGGGCGTGCCGGTCGAGCGCGCCGCATTCAATGCCGGCCAGAACTACGTCAACCGGCTGATCGAGACGCGGGTGGCCATCATGGCCTTCGGCGATTCCGCCGCCCGGCGGCGCTCCGTCCCGGACGACGGCCCGCTGCGCACCGCGCTCCATCTGCTGGAGCAGGGCGGCACCCAGCACGATATTCTGGCGACGGTCCCGCCCCAGAGGTGAACGGCGCCGTTCCGCTCCCCGCCCGGGTAGATCCGGCGGCGTGGGCGCCGCACGGCGCCGCGCTCCGGGCCTACATGGAGGGCGATACGGGGGCCTGCCTCGTGGTCGAGGACAACTTCCAGCGCGAATCGCTGCCGGTGGCCCTGTTCTTCCGGTCCCCCGAGGCCTTCATGCCCTACGAGCTCCGCGCGCTGGAGCTGTGTCGCGGGCGGGTACTGGATGCGGGGGCGGGCACCGGCTGCACCAGCCTGGTGCTGCAGGCGCGCGGCCACCAGGTGGTCGCCATCGACGTGGTGCCCGAAGCGGTGGAGATCATGCGGCGGCAGGGCGTTCGCGATGCGCGGCAGGCCGATCTCTTCGCGCTTCAGGGAGAGCGCTTCGATACCGTGCTCCTGCTGATGAACGGACTGGGCCTGGCGGGCACGGTGGATGGGTTGCCGCTGCTGTTCCGGCACCTGCACACGCTGGTGGCGCCGGGGGGCCAGGTGCTGGCCGACTCGACCGACGTGAGCGCTCTGCCGCCGCCCCGGGTATCGCCCGGCCGCTACCCCGGGGAGCTGGAGTTCCGGCTCGAGTTTGCCGGGCGGCGCGGCGCGGCCTTCCCCCAGCTCTACGCCGATCCCGAGCTGGCGCGCCGGCAGGCGCGCGAGACCGGGTGGCATTGTGATGTCGTCTTTCGGGGCGAGTACGGCAGCTGGCTCGCCCGCCTGGAGCGTGCATGACCCGCCGAACCGCCTTTGCTCTGCTGCTGCTTGCCGTCACCGCCACCGGGTGTCTCGACAGTTTCCGCAAGCACCCCGAAACCAGCGGGGGCAATCCCGGCGAGGTCTCCTACGCGCCGGCGCTCGGCGTACACCTCAAAGCGATGCGCCAGACCGCCGACGGGCTCTATATCCAGGATCTCACGGAGGGCGAGGGGCCGGCCGCCGCGCCGGGCGACCGGGTCAGCGTGCGTTACACCGGATGGTTGCCTGACGGCAGAAAATTCGACAGCACAGGTGAGGGAGGGGCGCCGTTCTCCTTCCTCCTGGGACGGGGCCAGGTGATCCAGGGATGGGATGAAGGCGTGGCGGGAATGAAGCCGGGCGGGGCGCGGCTCCTGGTGATTCCGCCCTCGCTCGGGTATGGCGCCCAGGGGATGGGGACCATCCCGCCAAATTCCACGCTGGTGTTCCGGGTGGAGGCGGTGGCGGTGGACCGCAATCAGTAGGCGCCGGGCACCGGCGGCTTCAGCCCGCCGGCTTACATGGCCCACACCACCGGCACCAGCAGCACGATCGTAATGATCACCACGATCGTCAGCGGGAATCCCAGCCGGATGTAATCCCAGAAGCGATAGCCCCCCGGGCCGTAGACCATGGTATTGGTCTGGTAGCCGATGGGGGTGAGGAACGATGCCGAGGCGCTCACCGCCACGGCCATGGCAAAGCCGCGCGGATCGGCTCCCACCTGCAGCGCCGCCGCCCACCCGATGGGGAACATCAGCGCCGCCGCCGCGTTATTGGTGACCAGCTCCGTCAGCACGATGGTGCCGAGCACGACGCCGAGCAGCGCCCCGGTGTGGCCCAGCGAGGCAAAAGTCCCGGTGATGAACGTGGCGATATGGGTTGCGAGGCCGCTCTCCGAGATCGCGGCTCCCAGCCCGAAGGACGCGGCGATCAGGATCAGCACGTCCAGGTCCACCGCGTTGCGCGCCTCCGCCGCCGTCAGCACGCCGGATGCCACCAGGATGATCACGCCCACCAGCGACGCCTGCAGGATGGGCACCAGCCCCAGGCCGGCGACGACCACGATGGCCAGCGTGACGAGTCCCACGATCCAGGCCTTGCGGGTAACGCCCGGCGCTGCACCGCCCAGCCGGGAGACGAGCAGGAAGTCATTGCGGTCGCGCCAGCGGTCGCGGAAGCCGGGGTCGGTGAGCAGCAGGAGCGTGTCGCCCAGGCGGATCCGGACCTCGCCCAGCTTGGCGCGTACGCGCTGGCCGGAGCGGTGGATGGCGACCACGGCGGCCTGGTAGCGGCTGCGGAATTCGATTTCCTTCACCGTCTTGCCCACCAGGGGCGAGGCCGCGCCCACCACGGCTTCGAAGAAGGTGTGGCGGCTGGTATCGAAGGGGGTGAGGTGGTGCTGCTCGCTGGAGCGGAGCCCGCGGCGGCCCTGCAGGTCGACCACCTGATCGACCTTGCCCACGAAGCTGAGCCGGTCGCCGCCGTGCAGGACGGTGGTGGGACGGGCCGGCGCGATGACTTCTCCCCCCCGCTCGATCTCGGCCAGGAAAACCCCCATCAGGTTGCGCAGGCCCGCTTCCTCCACCGTGCGGCCGTCGAGCGGCCCGTCCCCGATCACCTCCATGCTCACCACGAACTCACGGAAATCCTCGCCCAGGTCGGCGCGGGCCGTCTTGCGTTCGGGGAGGAGCACCGGGGTGAGCGCGATGAGCAGCAGCAGTCCCACCACCATGACCGGCAGCCCGATGGGCGTCAGCTCGAACAGCCCCATGGGCCGCTGGCCCGACTGCTCCAGCAGGCCGGAAATCACCAGATTGGTGGAGGTGCCGATGGCGGTGACCACGCCGCCCAGAATGACGGCGAAGGAGAGCGGCATGAGGTAGCCCGAGGGCGATTCCCGGTGCTCTTCCGACCACTGGTTCACCACCGGCATGAGCATGGCCACGATCGGCGTGTTGTTGAGGAACGCCGAGCCCGCCGCGGACGGCAGCAGCAGCCGGGTGAGGGTGCGGCGCCCTCCGCCTCCCCGGCCCAGCAGGCCGCTCACCAGCGGGTGCATGAGCCCGGTCTTCTCCACGGCCCGTGCCAGGATGTACAGGGCGGCGACGGTAATCGGGGCGGGATTGCCGAAGCCCGCAAACGCCTGTCCCGGCGAGATGACGCCCACCACCAGCAGCAGGATGGTGGCGCCCATCATGGCGGAGGCGGGCGCGACGATATCGCGGGCCAGCAGCGCGATGGTCCCGATGCTGACGGCGAGTGTAAACCAGGCCTGCCAGGTCATGGGAGATGGAGTTGGGGGTGGAGGAAAGTCTGGCCGGGAATCTAGCGACGGGAGCAGGACGGGAGAAAGACGGGAGCAGGACGGGAGAAAGACGGGAGCAGGACGGGAGAAAGACGGGAGGAGCGCGTCCGCTCCCGTCTCCATCCCGTCTCATTCCCGTCTTTCTCCCGTTTTTTCCCAGACCCGAGTCTGCCGTTCGGGATTCGCCGCCGGGTCTTGCAAAAACCGGTCGCCCGGCCTCTTGTTCCAGCGCCCTTCCTTAACAGTCACCTGGAGCGTGCCATGTCCCGCTTGAGAACCGTTTGCAGTCTGGTACTCGTGACCATGCTCGCCGCGGCGAGCGCCGGGGCGCAGGCCCCCGCCACCATGCAGGGAGAATATCCGGGCCTGGAGACAGGCAAGATGTGGACCTTCGATGCGCCGCCCATGGCCTACTGGGCCAAGCGTTACGACTTCCATCCCGACCAGGCCTGGCTCGACCACGCCCGCCTCGCCGCGGGCCGGCTGAGCAGCGGCTGCTCGGCATCGTTCGTGTCGGCCGAGGGGCTCATTCTCACCAACCATCACTGCGCCCGCGCCTGCGTCGAGGCCGTGACCAAGCCGGGCGAAGATCTGCTGGCCAACGGCTTCTCCTCGGCCGCGCGGGACGAGGAGCGTCCCTGTCCCGGCCTGGTGATGGACCAGTTGCAGTCGATCACGGACGTTACCGACAGCGTCAACCATGGCATTACCGCCTCCACGCCTTCGAACCAGGCGGCCGAACGTCGGCAGACCGCCATTCAGCGGATCGAGAAGGCCTGCGGCGGGGGCGCGGATACCGTCTGCCAGGTGGTGACGATGTACCGCGGGGGCCAGTACAAGCTGTATCGCTTCCGCCGGTTCAGCGATGTCCGGCTGGTGTTCGCGGTGGAATCGCAGACGGCCTTCTTCGGCGGCGATCCCGATAACTTCACCTACCCGCGGCACGACCTGGACGTGTCCATTCTGCGGGCCTACGAGAACAACGCGCCGGCCCACACCGAGTACTTCCGCTGGAGCCCCGCCGGTACCAAGGAAGGCGATCTTGTCTTCGTTATCGGCAACCCGGGATCCACGGGGCGGCTCAACACCACGGCCCAGCTCACCTTCCTGCGCGACGTGCAGTATCCCGCCCAGCTGGATCAGCTGGCGCGCATGATCCGGGTGTACAAGGGGCTCTCCGAGATGAGCGACGACCGGGCCAAGGCGCTGCGCAATACCCTCTTCGGGCTGGAGAACGCGCAGAAGGCCATCGGCGGCTACCAGGCCGGCCTGCTCGATCCCGCGCTGATGGCGCGGAAGCAGGCCTGGGAGAAGAATTTCCGGCAGCAGGTCTCCTCCGACCCCAGGCTGAAGCAGCAGTTCGGCGACCCCTGGCAGGGGATCGCGGCCATCCGCGACCAGATGCGCACGCTCGACGCGCAGCGGCGGTTCTACTCCTTCAGCACCTGGGGCGCTCGCCTGCTGCCGATGGCGGGGCTGCTGGTCCGGATGCCGGCGGAGATGGCCAAGCCCGACAGCCTGCGGCAGCCCATGTTCCAGGAGCGTAACCGCGCGCGGGTGCAGGCGCTGCTGGGGGCGCAGGACACGGTGGATGCCGCCATGGAAACGGCCATGCTGGCCCAGTATTTCGAGGCCATGAAGGCGGCGCTTCCCGCGTCCGACCCGGTGCTGCAGGCGGCGCTCGCCGGCCGGACACCGGAGCAGGCGGCCAAACAGATGGTGGCGGCGACGACCCTCACGACCGCCGCGGGACGCAAGGCACTGATGGAAGGCGGGGCCTCGGCGATTCAGTCCTCCAGTGATCCGTTCATCAAGCTGGCGAGGGTGATCGAGCCGCTGGAGCGCAAGGTCCAGGCCCAGGCCGGCGATCTCTCCAACGACGAGGCCAAGTATGACGAGCGCATCGCCCGGGCGCTGCTGGCGGTGTTCGGCAACAGCGTGGCGCCGGACGCCACTTTCAGCCTGCGGATCTCCGACGGCGAGGTGAAGCGGTATCCCATGAACGGGACCTACGCCCCCCCCTACACCACCTTCTACGGCCTGTACGACCGGCACTACGGCTTCGGCAGCCAAGCGCCCTGGGACCTGACCCAGCGCTGGATCGACCGGCGCGACTCGCTGGATCTCACGACGCCGCTCGACCTGGTCGCCACCGCCGATATCATCGGCGGCAACTCGGGCAGTCCGGTGATCGACCGGGAAGGCCGCCTGGTGGGGCTCATCTTCGACGGTAATATCGAAATGCTGCCGAACCGGTTCCTGTTCACCGAGCGGGTAGCGCGGGCCGTCGCAGTCGACTCCCGCGGCATTGTCGAGGCGCTGCGCAAGATCTATGGCGCCACCGCGCTGGCCGATGAGCTGACCGGCGGGCACTGAGGGTATTCAGCGCGTACTCAGCGCCTCTGCGGCAGTATTCTCGCTGCCTTCTCAGTCTCTCAGGGAGCATGGCCCAGCCGCAGATCCTTCTCGCCGACCTCGCCTTTCCGGCGATCGAGCGCTCCTTCGGCCGGATGCTGAAGGAGCGTTCGGGTGTCGAGTCCGGGAAGGACACCAGGGCGGTGCACGATTTTCGTGTGGCGCTGCGGCGCTTGCGCGCTGCGCTCGAGGTCTTCGGGCCCGGGCTCGACCTGCCGAAGGCCGGGAGTGCGCGCACGGTCGCGCGTTTCGGGCGCCGGTTTCGCGCCCTGCGCGATCACGACGTGCTGCTCGAGTGGCTGGATGCGCCGCCAGCCACGCCGCCGGCGGTGGCGGAACGGGTGGAACTGCACCGGATCGCCGGCGTGCTACGGGAGCGGCGCGAGGCTGCCCTGGCCGAGGCGCGTGCCGCCTTCCGGAGCCGCGCATTCTCCGGGATGCGGCGCGGTCTGTCCGCCTGGCTGGCCCGCCCGGCCTGGCGCTGGCCCGCCTCCCTTCGCGCCGGCGATACGTTACCCGACCTGCTCTCACCCGTGCTGCGCCGCTTCTGGCTGCATCCGGGCTGGGGTATCGGGGCGGTTCTCAGGCAGGGCAGGTTGCAGGTGGCGCGGGAAGATCCCGGGACGGGCCCGCCGGCGGACCTCGACGCCCAGGGCGAGACGCTGCACCAGTTGCGCCGCATCGGCAAACGGCTGCGCTACCAGGTAGAGCCGTTGGTCGACGTGGCCGGGCCCGGTACCGTCCGGCGGCTGGAGCAGCTTCGCCGGCTGCAGTCGGTGCTGGGGCGGCTGCAGGACGCGCAGGTGCTGGCGCGGACGCTGAACGAGCTATGCGAGGGCGCCGCCCGGCGCCGGTTGCCGGTACTGTGGGAGCATCTGGAGGAACAGGGCGCCCGGGCATGGGCCGACTGGCGGCCCCTGCAGCGCCACTTCGTCCGGCCGGATGCGCGGCTGCCCTGGCGGCTGCTGGGCCGCACTTGAGGCAGTGTGCGCTCCGGCACAGCCCGGCGCCGTCCAGGTGGTCAGTATGACAGGGTATTCGAGGTGGGAGCCCGACTGGCCGTTCACCACTCGCACAGGTCTCAAGCCCATGCCGCTACCCATGCTGACTTCGCTCCGTCGCACCGTCCCTGCCATACTCGCAGGCGCGCTGGCGGTGAGCTGCGCCACCAATCCGGTTACCGGCAAGTCCGAACTGGCCCTGGTATCGGAAAGCCAGGAAATCCAGATGGGCCAGCAGGGGGCGGAGGAGGTGCGGCAGACGATCGGCCTGTACAACGACCCGCAGCTGCAGAGCTACGTGTCGAGTATCGGCATGAAGATGGCCAAGACGTCCGAGCGCCCGAATCTTCCCTGGAGCTTCCAGGTGGTGGACGACCCCGCGGTGAACGCGTTCGCCCTGCCGGGCGGTCCGATTTTCGTGACCCGCGGGCTCATTACGGCGATCAACAACGAGGCGGAGCTGGCGTCGGTCATCGGGCACGAGATCGGGCACGTCACGCACCGGCACGCGGTGGAGCAGATCAGCCAGCAGCAGGTGGCGCAGCTCGGCCTGGGCCTGGGCTCCATTCTCTCGCCCACCGTGGCCAAGCTGGGGAATGTGGCCGGTCTGGGGCTGAACCTGCTGTTCCTGAAGTACAGCCGGGACGACGAAGCCGAGGCCGACCGGCTGGGGTTCAAGTACACGGAGGAGCACGGTTGGGACGTACGCCAGATGGTGGACGTGTTCCAGATCCTGCAGCGGATGAGCCAGGCGCAGGGCGGCAGCGGGCTGCCCGAATGGCTGGCGACCCACCCCGATCCCGGCAACCGGATCCAGGCGACCCAGGCCCGGCTCGATACCCTGAGCAAGAGCCTGGCCGGCGCGGTGGTGAACCGCGACGGGTATCTGCAGCGGGTCAACAACGTGATCTATGGCGAGGATCCCGCGCAGGGATACTTCCAGAACAACGTGTTCTACCATCCCAACCTGCGGTTCCAGATCACCATGCCGCAGGGCTGGCAGTACCAGAATCAGCCGCAGGCCGTCGTGGCGGTAAGTCCCAACAACGATGCCGCGATCGAGCTGTCGCTCTCCCAGGCCGCCACTCCCTCGGCGGCAGCCCAGCAGTTCCTGAGCCAGCAGGGTGTGCAGCCGGGGCAGACCAGCCAGAATTCCATCAACGGCCAGTCGGCGGTCACCGCGGTTTTCGATGCCCAGGACAGTCAGGGAACGCCGCTGCGCGGCATCGCGACGTTCATCGCCTACGGCGGGAAGGTGTACCAGATCCTGGGCTATACCGCCGCCGACCGGATCGGCACCTATCAGAGCGCATTCTACAGCGCCATCGGCAGCTTCGCCCCACTGACCAATCAGGCGGCGCTCAATGTGAAGCCCAAACGGGTCGAGCTGGTGAAGCTGCCGCGGAGCATGACCTTCGCGCAGTTCGCCCAGGCCTATCCCTCTACCATTCCCAGCGAGGACCTGGCGATCATCAACGAGGCGACGGATCAGACGAGCTTTCCGGCGGGGACGGTTCTGAAGCGGGTGCGGTAGGGGGCGGGAGTAAGATGGGAGTAAGACGGGAGCAGGACGGGAGAAAGACGGGAGAAAGACGGGAAAATGGCCGGTGGTTTGGTCTTGCCCCGATTTCGTGGACACGGGGTTAAGCAGCGGCGAGTTGACGCTCGTACGCCGCGGGACTCCGGTAGTCCAAGCTCGAATGTAACCGTCGCCCGTTGTACCAGGCGAGATACTGGCGGAGTGCGTCGGTTCCCTCGGCGCGACTCCGCCAATTCGCGTCGGCCACCAGTTCGGTTTTCAGGGTGGCGAAGAAACTCTCCGCCACGGCATTATCCCAGCAATCCCCGCGTCGGCTCATGCTGGCGATGCCGCCGTGCGCCGCGAGCAGCCGCTGATAGCTGGTCCCGGTGTAATGCCCAGGTTCAATCGGTCGTCGCAACGGTCGTTGTCACTGCAGATCGTAGCAGGGTGGCGAAGGCTTCGGCAGGGGTACGCCAGTCCAAGGTCTTCCGCGGACGCGCGTTGAGGGCGAGCGCGACCGCATCGAGGATCGCGGCGCGGTGGACGCTGAGGTCGGTCCCTTTCGGGAAGAACTGCCGCAGCAGCCCGTTCGTGTTCTCGTTGGTTCCGCGCTGCCACGGGCTGTGCGGATCACAGAAGTAGACCGCGAGGCCGGTGTCGATCCGGAGCTGGGCGTGCTCGGCCATCTCAGCGCCTTGATCCCACGTGAGCGAGCGCCAAAGCTGGCGCGGCACCGTGCGCATCGTGCGGACGATCGCGTCCCGCACGGCGGTGGCACCGTGCCCCGCTAGGGGCGGGCCGTTCCGCGTGTCGGTCGTCCGGGCGCCCGTGGCGTGTGTCGCCATACGCGGCAGGTGCAGCAGCACGGTGAAGCGGGTGGTACGCTCGACGAGCGTGCCGATGGCCGAGCTGCCGAGCCCGAGGATCAGGTCGCCTTCCCAATGCCCTGGAACCGCACGATCCTCAACTTCCGCCGGGCGCTCGGCGATCCGCAGCTCCGGCGTGACAAAGCGCTTGCCCCGGCCGCGCGTGCGGGCTCGCGGGACCCGCAAGGCTCGCCCCGTGCGCAGGTACGCGGTGAGTTCCCGACGGAGCGCACCACGGCCCTGCACGTAGAGGGCCTGGTAAATCGCCTCGTGGCTGATGCGCATCGTCGGATCGTCTGGATAGTCGAGGGGGAGTCGGTGCGCGATCTGCTCGGGGCTCCACGCGCGCCCCCAGCGCCGGTGCTGGCGACGCCCGTGCCGCCGACCCTTCCACGGCACCGCCGGCCCGTGGATCGGCACGCCGTCGGGGAATGCAATTACTCCCGCCAGCCGCTCCTGCACATACTGCTGCAGCCGCGGATCGATTGCCAGCTTTGCCGCCTTTGGTCGACAGGCCGCACGATCGGCGTGCCACTGCGCCGTGGTGGCGCGGTAATCGAGCGCGCCGCTGCGCGTGGCCGCGTTGCGGCGCAACTCGCGCGAGATCGTCGACGGCGCGCGATGGAGCCAACGGGCACACTCGCGCACGCCGAGTCGCTGGGCCCTGAGGAGGGCGAGCTGCTCGCGCTCCGCGAACGAGAGGTAGCGCCCCGAGAGCGGTGGCGCCCCCGGGGCCAGATGCGAGGGAGGCATCCCTCCAGCTTGGCGGAACCAGCGCACTCCCACCACCCACGACACGCGGGCGTCGGCGACCGCCACCGCGGGATACTCGCCCCGTGCGATCGCCGCCCAGAACACCCGCCGGTCCTCACGCCGCCCCACTGGCGGGCGCCCGGGCGAGCGCACCTTGGCTCGCCCCGACCGATCGCTCCTTCGACGCTTCGGTACTCCCATCGCAACCTCCACAGAGTGGGTGTTGCGACGACCACTTGAATCCGCCATGCATCCCGCGATCGGAATGGTGCAGCAGCCCCGGCGGCGGGGTGCGATGGGTCAAGGCCTGGCGCAGGGCGGCCAGGGTGAGCTCCTAGCCCACCGTCGCGCCGGCGGCCCAGCCCACCACCCGTCGCGAGGCCAGATCCAGGACCACCGCCAAATAGAGCCACCCTTGGTCGGTGGCGCAGGCGGTGACATCACTGACCCACACCCGATTGCGCTCGCTGACGTGAAAGCGCCGCCCCAGGTGGTTGGGGGCCGGGGGGGTCCCATCGCTCTGGGTCGTGCCCCGGTACCGCCGGGTACGCTTTCCCCGCAACCCGTCCAGCTGCATGAGCCGCGCGACCCGCTTGGGACTGCAGCGAATCTGATGCGTGTCCCGGAGTTCCCGATGTATCCGGGGCCGGCCATAGCGCCGCTGGCTCGCCGCGTGAATGGCCCGAATCACCACCCGCAACTGCGTATCCTGCTGGGCTCGGGCACTGGGCCGGCGCCGCCGCCAGGCGTAATACCCCGCCCGCGAAACCGCCAACACCCGACACATCAGCCCCACCGGAAAGCCGCCCTCATGCCGCCGGATACAGGCATACTTCACGGGGACGGATTCGCGAAGTACGCTGCCGCTTTTTTTAAGAAATCCCGCTCCTGGCGCAGGATCTCATTCTCCCGGCGCAAGCGCCGCAGCTCCGCCGCCTCACTCGGGCTCACCCCCGCCTGCGCCCCCGTCCCGTACCGCTTCCGCCAGCGCCACAACGCCCCCTCGCTCACCTGGAGCTCGTCGGCCACCGCACGCAACGGCCGCCCGGTCTCTTCCAGAAACCGGACGGCCTCACGCTTGTACTGTTCGTCGTACTGCCGTCGGGCCTTGCCCATGAGACACCTCCTTGTCGTAATCTACGACATCAGGTGTCCACCAAACCGGGGCAGGTCCAGTTGGGTTCTTGCCGCGTCCTGCATTTTTCCGATGACGAAAGGTGCGGCATATTTCGCCATCGTTTGATATGGCCGAGCATGAGAAGCTTCGCAGCTGGCAGGTGTCCTACGAGTTGGCCGGCGAGGTTTACCGGGTCACGAGAAAATGGCCTCGGGATGAGTTGTACGGCTTGACCTCACAGGCCCGTCGGGCAGCGTTTTCCGTACCGGCGAACATTGCGGAGGGCAATTCGCGCTGGGGCAGGGGCGAGTTGCGGCGGTTTCTGGACATCGCTCGATCATCCCTCGCCGAATTGCAGGTCATTCTGCGCTTTGCCCGCGATCAGAGGTTTCTCTCCGGGGGCGATTACGACCGGTCCGAGCAGATGCGGCAGTACGCCGCGCGCCTTGTCTGGAGGCAGTACACCTCGCTGGGTCCGCGCTAACCCCTGCCCCCGCTCCTACCCTCCTCCCGTCTTCCTCCCGTCCTCTTCCCGTCCTTCTCCCGTCTTCTTCCCGTCCTTCTCCCGTCCTTCTTCCCGTCCTTCTCCCGTCTTCTTCCCGTCCTTCTCCCGTCTTCTTTCCCGTCCTTCTCCCGTCCTTCTCCCGTCTTCTTCCCGTCCTTCTCCCATCCCTTAGCCGCGCACCGCTTCTCTCGCCCTCTGAAAGATCGCATGAAACGCCGCCCGTCCCAGCCGCCCTGTATTGGTATTCTGCCGGCTGGGATGGTAGGACGAAATCAGCGTGGTGCCGTCCGGCAGGGTCCGGGCTTCGCCGTGCCCGAAGGGCGGACGCTCCCGCGGGGCCAGCCGCTCCCACCAGCCCGCCGCCTGGAGCCAGTTCTGCCAGGCGATACGCCCCAGCACTACCACGACCCGGACGCGGGTGAGCAGGGCCATCTCCTGCACCAGCCATGGCCGGCAGCGCTCCATCTCGGCGCGGGTGGGCTTGTTGCCGGGCGGTGCGCAGCGGAGGGCGGCGCTGATGAAGCAGTCCACCAGCCGCAGGCCGTCGTCGCGCGAGACCGACTCGCCCCGGCTGGCGAAGCCGTAGCGGTGGAGCGCGTGGTAGAGCCAGTCGCCGCTGGAGTCGCCGGTGAACATGCGGCCGGTGCGGTTGGCGCCGTGCGCGGCCGGCGCCAGGCCGACGATGAGGAGCCGCGCCCGCGGGTCGCCGAAGCCGGGGACGGGCCGGCCCCAGTAGTCCCAGTCGCGGTAGGCGCGCTTCTTCTCCCGGGCGATGCGGGCGCAGTAACGGCGTAATTCGGGGCAGCGCGAACAGGCGGGGATGCGGCGTTCGAGGGCGGCGAGGGCGGGCATCGCCCGGGAAGGTAAGACGTAACGCTGCCCTACGACACCTTCCTCGTCTTCCTTTTCATGAAATCCATCAGGATGAACTGCCCCAGCGTCATCGTGTTGGTGAAGTAGGCCTTGCCCCGGCAGATCTGCGCCACCTGCTTCACGAACTCCACCAGGCTCCGGTCGCGCGCCAGCATGAAGGTATTGATCATGATCCCGCTGCGGCGGCAGTTGGCCACCTCGCGGAAGGTGGCCTTCAGGATCATCGGATCGAGCCCCATGCTGTTCACATAGACCCGGCCGTCCGGCATGGTGAGCGCCGACGGCTTGCCGTCGGTAATCATGATGATCTGCTTCATGTCCTTCTTCTGGCCGCTCAGGATCCGCCGCGCCAGCTTGAGCCCCTCCGCGGTATTGGTGTGGTACGGGCCCACCTGCGCCCGGGCCAGCCCCGGCAACGGAATCTCCTCCGCCGAATCGTGGAAGAGGACCACCTTGAGCGTGTCGCCGGGGTACTGGGTGCGGATCAGATGGGTGAGCGCCAGCGCCACCTTCTTGGCCGGCGTGAACCGGTCTTCCCCGTAAAGAATCATCGAGTGTGAGCAGTCCAGCATGAGCACCGTGGCCGACGACGAGCGGTACTCGCTCTGATGCACCATGAGGTCGCCGTAATCCAGGTTGATCGGCACCCCCAGCCCCTCGCGCGCGATGGCGTGGGTGAGGGTCGCCGGCACGTCCAGGTTCAGCGTATCGCCGAACTCATAGGGCTTGCTCGCCGCCTCGGCTTCGACACTGGTGGCCAGGTGTGCCGTCTCGTGCGAGCCGAAGCTGGACTTGCCGATGGCGCCCAGCAGGTTGCGCAGCGTCTTGTAGCCCAGAAAGTCGATGCCCTTTTCCGTCAGATTGAACTGCACCTGTTGCGCGGCCGCTTTGGCCTCGCCCCCCGGCCCCGTCATGTTCTGGTAGCCGGCCGGCATCTGGGGCGCTTCGGTAGCGCTGAGATAGCCCTCCTCCACCAGCCGCTGGACGATCTGGTCCAGCAGCTGCGCCAGCTCCTGCTGGATCTGCCGGTCGCGCTCGGCGTCTCCCGTGCTCTCGCCCCGCAGGACCTTGAGCATCTCGGGAGTCAGCTGGCCCGAGTCCATCAGCGCCTGGAGAATGGCCTGGCGCAGGGCGTCCATCGAATGCTGCTGCTCTTCGTCGTCCCAGAAGGGGTAGTTCCCCCCGCCGGCAAACCCCGACTGGAGCAGGAAGTCGCCCAGCTGGTCGAGGAGGCTCTGGAGATTGACGGCGTCGGCCAGGCCGGGGACGAATTTGGAGTAGGTGGTGAAGCGCATACGAACGGGGGAATGGGGAAAAGGGAAATGGGAACTGGCAGACCCCCTCTTCGAATGCATAACATCCGGCACATTTTCTGGTAAGGCTGCAGGGCGGGAGGGCCGAGGAGGCAGGGCGTGGCGCCCCGTATGCCTCACCTCTTCCCGTTTCCCCATTCCCGTTTTCCTTTTCCCCTTTACTATCCGGCGCGTGACCATTTCCGCCCGCGATCCGCTCCCCGCGCAGCCCCCGCCGTCCTTCGGCGCCCTGCGCTACCGCAATTTCCGCCTGTTTCTCATCGGGCAGTTCATTTCGCTCTCGGGCACCTGGATTCAGCGGGTGGCGGTGGGGTGGCTGGTGCTGCAGCTGTCCAACTCCGCCTTTACGGTGGGCCTGGTGAGCGCCCTGGGCTCGCTGCCGATCCTGCTCTTCTCGCTCTACGGCGGGGTGATCGCCGACCGGGTGAACCGGCACCGGCTCATTCTCATTCTCCAGTCGCTGATGCTGCTGGAGGCCACCTCCCTCGGCATTCTTCAGGTGACGGGCCACATCAGCGTGCCCTGGGTGGCCGGGCTGGCAGTCTTCTTCGGGACGCTGTCGGCGTTCGAGGTCCCGACCCGCCAGGCTTTCATCGTGGAGATGACCGATCGCGATTCGCTGATGAACGCCATCGCGCTCAACTCGTCGGTCTTCAACGTGAGCCGGATCCTGGGGCCGGCCATTGCGGGCGTGCTGATCGCGTCGGTCGGGCTCGCGGCCTGCTTCTTTGTCAATGCCGCCAGCTACATCGCGGTGATCACCGGGCTTCTCCTCATGCGGCTGCCGCCCTACCGCCGGGAGCTCGGGGAGCAGCCCAGGCGCGCCTTCCGCGAGGGGATGGCCTACATGCTGGGCGAGCCCTGGCCCCGGCGCCTGGTGATCCTCACGGGGACCTTCAGCGTCTTCGGGGCCGCCTTTATCCCCATGCTGCCGGTGCTGGCGCGCGAGGTGCTCAAGGTCGGCGCCTCCGGATATGGCACCCTGGTGAGCGCCAGCGGGGTGGGCGCCTCGGCCGCCGCGCTCTTCCTGGCGGCGTTCGGCCACCGGCTGCCGCGCCGCCGGGTGCTGCTGTTCTCCGGGCTCATGTTCGGGGCCGGACTCATCAGCGCTTCCTTCTTCGACAGCTTCTGGCTGGCCCTGGCGCTCCTGACCGTCGCCGGCACGGCGATGGTGGGTGCCAGCGTGCTCACCAACACGCTGCTGCAGACCGAAGCCCCCGACCAGCTCCGCGGCCGGGTCATGGGGGTGTACTCCTTTCTGGTACTCGGTCTCTCCCCCTTCGGCGCCTTCCAGGCAGGCTGGGTGGCAGAGCACTTTGGGGTGCAGTGGTCGTTCAGGCTGGGGGGGATCATCTGCATGATCGTGGCCGCCGGCGTGATCTGGAGCGCGCGAAAGCCGGGAAAGGGGAAGGGGGAACAGGGAACCGGGAGGACCTCGGTGCCGGCCTGAGCCCGTTCCCATTCCCCATTCCCCTGTTCCCTTTTCCCCTTTCCCGCTCTTCCGCCATATTCATCCCATGCTCATCACCATCTCCCGCCAGTTCGGCGCCGGCGGATCCGCCGTAGCCCGGCTCGCTGCCGGCCAGCTCGGCTGGACGGTGGTGGACAACGAGCTGATCGAGGCCGTGGCCCGCCAGGCCGGCATGTCGCCCGATGAAGTCGCCAAACGGGAGGAGCGGCCGCCCTCGTTCGTCGAGCGCCTGGCCCGCGCGCTGGTCGCGGCGCCGGTGGAGGTGCTGACGCCCGGGATTCCGCTGGAGGATCTGGACGAGGCCTCGCTGGTGCGGATCACCGAGCGGGTGGTGGAGGAGCTTGCCACGAAGGGCCGGGTGGTCCTGGTGGGCCGGGCCGCGGTGGCGGTGCTCGCCAGCCGTCCGGAGGCGCTGCACGTGCTGCTGGTGGCGCCCCGCGACTTCCGGGTCCGGGTGGTGATGGAGCGCGAGCACCTGAGCGCCGAGCGCGCCGGCGAGCTGACCGATGAGCGGGACGAGCACCGGCGGGCCTATCATGAGGAATTCTACCAGCGGGACTGGGCCGATCCGGCCGGCTATCACATGGTGCTCAACACCGCCGCCCTGGGCTACGACGGCGCCGCCGACCTGATCGTGGCCCGGGCGCGGGCGATGGGGTGGTAGTCGCTAGTCATTAGTCGCTAGTCACCAGTCTGCACACCCGGACCATTGCGAAGCTGCGCCGGAGCGATATCCTGCCGCGACTGGCGACTGGCGACTGGCGACTTCCTCACCCGAAGTTCATCCCCCCCTTCCCGAAGGGCGGCTCGCGCCGCTCCGGGCGGGCGCGGATGTAGCCCAGTTCTTCGCTCCGGGTAATCCGTTTCTCGGCGGCCAGCCCTTCCAGTACCAGCTCGCAGGCGGCCACGGCGTGGCCGGGATGGTCGCGGTCGGCCAGGGCGTAGTCGTACGCCAGGTCCACCAGCCCCGGTACTACGCCGAAGCCCGTGAGGCAGGTCTCGGTACGCTCGTCGGTAGCCACCTTGAGCGCGCCGCCCTGATCGAACCAGGCGACGATGTCGTCCACATCGGCTTCGGGCAACCGCTCTTCCATGACCCGTCCGGCCGCACGCCGGATGAGCTCGCGGGCGATGGTGTCGCCGCCCTGCAGCTCGCCCTCGTATTCCAGCTCCAGCTTGCCGGTAATGGAGGGAATGGCGGCGTAGACATCGCTCACCCGGGGGACGACGGTCTCTTCGCCCAGTGCCAGGGATCGCCGCTCGGCGTTGGAGATCACATTTTCCATCACGCTGATGGGCAGCCGCTGGCTCACTCCCGAGCGCCGGTCGATGCGCTTGTCTTCCCGCGCCTCGAACGCGATCCGCTCGATCAGCTCGGCGACGAAGTCCGGCACCGTGACCGCCTGTCCGGTGGCGCGGTCGGTCCAGGCTTCCTGCCGGGTGATCGCCATGCCCAGTTCCACGTCGCGGGGATAGTGCGTGAGGACTTCGGACCCGATCCGGTCCTTGAGCGGGGTGATGATCTTGCCGCGCGCGGTATAGTCCTCCGGGTTCGCGGTAAAGGCCATGAGCACGTCGAGCGCGAGACGGACCGGATAGCCTTTGATCTGGACGTCGCCTTCCTGCATGATGTTGAACAGGCCCACCTGGATCTTGCCGCTCAGGTCGGGCAGCTCGTTGATCACGAAGATTCCGCGGTTGGCCCGCGGCAGCAGGCCAAAGTGCATGGTCAGCTCGTCGGAAAGGACATGCCCGCCCCGCGCGGCCTTGATGGGATCCACGTCGCCCAGAATGTCCGCGATGGTCACGTCCGGGGTGGCCAGCTTCTCCACGTAGCGGTGGTCGCGCTCCAGCCAGCCGATGGCCGTGGCATCGCCGCATTCCGCCAGGCGCTCGTGCGCGTACTTGGAAATGGGGGCAAAGGGATCGTCATTCACCTCGCTGCCGGCCACGATGGGAATCCGCTCGTCCAGAAAGCGGACCAGCGAGCGCAGAATCCGGCTCTTCGCCTGGCCGCGCAGGCCCAGCAGGATGAAATGGTGCCGCGACAACAACGCGTTGATCAGCTGGGGGATGATCGTGTCTTCATAGCCCACGATGCCGGGAAACAGGGGATCGCCGCGCTGGAGGGTGGCCAGCACGTTCTGTCGCAGCTCATCCCGGACCGTTCGCCCCCGCAGGGGGGCCTCGGCCCAGGGGCTCTGCTTCAGTTCACCAAGGGTACGGGGAAGATTCATGATGTGACGACTCTTCTAAGCTGTTGTTGAATAAGCTGTTAGCATGGCCCGGACGATCCGGGCAGCGGCCCGCGACGGGGCGGGAGGGAACCGGCGCAATGCCTGGCGTCGTTTTCCAGGGCTTTCGGCGATTCCGGGGCTGCTTGACATTTCCCGGGCAAGTAATACCTTGTCGCGCGCGTATGCCCGGCAACAGCAGTGGCATCGGAAGCCTGTTCAACCCATCCCGTCCCGCGTTGAGGAGTGCATTATGAAGAAGGCTCTGCTGGTTGCCGCAGCGGTTCTGCTCGTCGCCGCCTGTGAGAAGAAGCCCGAGAATACCCCGGCCGCCGATTCGTCCGGCATGATGATGCACGACACCACCATGATGGCTCCGGACACCATGGCGCCCGATACCGGCATGATGATGAACGATAGCACCATGCCCCGCGATACGACGAGCCAGATGTAAGCAGGACCGTTTCGCGGTCCAGGAGGCCCCGGCCGGCACGGCCGGGGCCTTGCTGTTTACGCGCCGTCCTGCAGGTCGCCCAGGTCGGCCTCCTGGAAGGGGAGCGCGACCACCGTCGCGGGCCGGCCCCCGGCCAGCACCTCGGTGCCCGGATCGACCTCGCGCCGCACCGGAGCCAGCCCGATGCGCCGGTCCGGCAGCTCCAGGGTGGAGCGCACCATCCCGACCTCGCGCTCGGCGGTGGAGATGACCCGCCCTTCCAGTCCTTCGGGCGTGCGCCAGAGCAGGCCCCGGAGCATCCGGTTGGGATGCCCGCGGAAGTGCACCCGCGCAACCGTTTCCTGTCCGATGTAGCAGCCCTTGGTGTAGGACACGCCTCCCAGTTCGTCGAAGCGAACCTCCTGCGGCAGCGTCCGCTCGTCGATCTCGGCGCCCAGGGCGGGCCAGCCGGCGAGAATCCGCGCCGCCGCGAGGTCCACCACGTCGCCCGGCAGGGCGCCGCGATCGCGGATGGATTCGATCCTGGCGTCGAGCGCCGTCCGCTCTCCCACCAGGAGGAAGGCAAAGGGGGCCGTCGGTTCCGGGCGGGCCAGCAAGCACCGTCTTTCCCTTGGCCGGAAGCAGTTGCACCTGGCCCGGGGCGTGGTCGTCCGCCAGGTCGCCGCTCTCCTGCAGGATCTCGGCGATCTGCTCTCCCAGCAGCCAGGCCGCGGCGTAGCTGTCGGTCAGGTCGGTGGTCCGTGCCAGACGCGGCGGGAGGGTCCGGCGGAAGATCTCCGAGGCCGGCCCCCGGCCCTGCGGTTCGGTCAGCAGGAGGAACCGGTCGGCCAGGCGGAGCACCCAGAGGTCCACCGCGATCATGCCCTTGGGAGTCAGCAGAGCCCCATAGATGAGCCGTCCGGGGCCGGGCTGTACCACGTCGTTGGTCAGCAGGCCCTGGAGACAATCGGCCGCGCCGCCGCCGGCGAGTTCGAAGATGGCGCAGGGCGCGCGCGCGGCCACCGCACCCTGGCGCACGCGCCGCAACTGCATGGCGTCGATTACGTGATCGACGATCATTCCCGTTCACCCGGCGGGTGCTGCCGGCGCAGCGTGCGGCTCATGGCCCAAGCGTAATCCGCTTCTCCCCCACAGTAAACCGCCGCGCCGAGCCGCTCTTCCTCCGTGTCTCCGCAGGGCGGCTCAGGAAATTCCGCGGTAGCTCCAATCCAGCAACTCCACCGGGTGCACCACCGGGATGTTGAGCCCGGCTGCCCGGAGCCCGGCCCCGATCTGCATCAGGCATCCGGGGTTGCCCGTGGCGACGAGGTCCGGCCGCGGGGAGGCTGCGGCAATGGCCCTGATCTTCGCTTCGAGCACGGCACGGGACATCGCGGGCTGCAGGAGCGAGTAGATCCCGGCGCTGCCGCAGCACTGGTCGTATCCGGGGAGCAGTTGCAGCTCCAGACCGGGGATGGCATCGAAGAGAGCCAGGACCTCCTGGTGAACGCCCTGCGCATGCTGCAGATGACAGGGCGCGTCGTACGCCACCCGCAAGGGGACGGGGCCGCCGCGCCGCGGGCCGGCCTGCGCCAGGAGCTGCGACACGTCGCGGACCCGTCCGGCGAACTGGCGGGCCGCCTCGTCGTCCAGCAGGTGTCCGTAATCGCGCAGGTGCGCTCCGCAGCCCGCGCTGTTCACCACGATGTAATCGGCACCCCGCGCCAGCGCGAGGAGATTGATCCGGGCCAGCGCCTCCGCGCCGGCCCGGTCGCCTGCATGGGCGTGCAGCGCGCCGCAACAGACCTGGCCGGGCGCTTCCAGCACGGTGAACCCGTTGGCCTCGAGCACCCTGCGGGTGGCGGCGTGGACATGTGCGAAGAGCGTGTCCATGACACAGCCGCGGAAGAGCAGGGCGGTGGGGCGGTCGGGTGAGGGCAGGGACGAGGCACGCCGCGCCCCTGCCCGCCCGGTGGCCCGACCGCCGTCCGTTGCCGCCAGCATCCCCATGCCGAATCCCAGCTGGCTGCCGCCCGCCGCCAGCCGGGGGATACGGGTCGCCCGCAGTGCCCGACCCAGGCTGAACAGCGGGCGCCAGAGCCAGCGGCGGCGGAACACCGCCAGCAGGGCGCGCGCGCGGGCAGGCAGTCCGCGGGATTCTGTCAGCAGCGCGCGTGCGGCTTCCAGGCCGCGGCCGTATTCCACCCCGGAGGGGCAGACCGGCTCGCAGCCGCGGCAGCCCAGGCAGGCGTCGAGATGTTCCAGCAGTGCCGGGTCATCGGCGGGGAGCTCGCCTCGCTCCAGCGCCCGCATGAGGAGGATCCGGCCGCGCGGGCTGTCGGCCTCGTCGCCGGTGGCGAGATAGGTGGGGCAGGCGGGCAGACAGAAACCGCAATGCACGCACGCGTCCAGCGCCGCGAAGGGTTCAGCCATCGACGGGAGACTCGAGCGCCAGGCTGAACACGCGGTTCGGGTCGAACGTATCCCGCAGCCGCTCCACCAGTCCGCCCACGCCTTCGTGATAGGCACCGAAATGGCCGACGCCGCGGCGCAGCGGCCAGGGCCCCCGCTCCAGGGTCAGCGGGATCTCGCGCCGGGCGCATGTCTGTCGCAGGCGGAGGATCTGCTCCGCCCGCGCCTCGCCCGCCCAGCGGACCAGCCCGTCGCCCGCCCCGGCGCTGACCAGTCCTTCGCCCAGGTCGTGGGTCACCAGGTCCAGCAGGTCGTCCAGACCCGCGGGCAGCGCCGCCAGTCGGAGGGTGACCGCAGCCGACAGCACCGACCGGCCGGCCATGCTCCAGAAGTTGCCGCTCTGCAGGGCTTCCAGCTCGCTCCAGCTGGCCCCGGAGGCGGCGGGAATCTGCCGCACCTCCGCTTTCACCGCCTCGCCGGCGCCCAGCACCCGGGCGGCCAGCACCCAGTCGGACTCGGCGGCGGCCGCGGGCGAGAGCAGCTCGAGGGCGGCGGGAATGCGCCGGGCTTCACGCAATGCGCGCGCCGCGGCGAGCAGCCGGGCGCGGGACCCCCGGCAGAGCAGGGTCCGGTCGGCGCGGGGTAGCGCGCGCAGCCGCAGGTGGGCCTCGGTGATGAGCCCGAAGGCACCGAAGGCGCCGATCTGCAGCCGCGTCAGATCGTAGCCCGCCACGTTCTTCACCACCCGCCCGCCCACGCTGATCCGGCGCCCCTCGCCCGTGATCACCGAGCAGCCGAGCACATGGTCGCGCACGCTCCCGAATGCCGCCCGGAGGGGGCCCGAAGTGCCGGTCGCGAGAATGCTGCCGATGGAACGCTCGGGATGACCCGGCGGGTCGAAGGCGAGCCACATGCCATGCTCCGCCAGCTGCCGCCGGATGGCGCCGAGCGGAGCGCCCGCCTCGACCGAGACCACGAGATCGGCGGGGCTCACACTGAGCACCCGGTTCAACTCGCGCAGGCTCAGCACGATATCGGCCGGCGCGTCGGCCTGCAGCCAGCCGCCGGCGCCCTCCACCCGTACCCGCCAGCCTTCGGTATTGGCGGTCCGGCAGACGGCCGCGACACCGTCGGTGTTCTCCGGCACGGCGTACGGCACGCCTCCCGCCCCCCGGTGGACGCCGGATTCACCCAGCAGATCCCGCAGCCGTTCGAAGGCGGTCCGGCTCATGGCGCCTGCTCCCGCCGTGCCGCGGGGGCGGCGCGCCATTCCCGGCAGGCGTGGAGTGGAACGACCTTCCCGGGGTTGGATCGCCCGGCCGGATCGAAGACCCGTCGCACGGCGCACATGGTGCCCAGGGTCTCGTCGTCGAACATGTCCGCCATGTAGCCGATCTTGTCCGCGCCCACGCCGTGCTCTCCCGTGATGGAGCCGCCGGTGGCCAGGCAGGCGGCCATGATCTCGCTGTTGGCCTGATGCACCCGCTCCATCACGGCCGGATCGCGCCGGTCGAAGCTGATGTTGGGGTGCAGGTTGCCGTCGCCGGCATGAAAGACGTTGCTGATGGTGAGCCGGTAGCGCTGCCGGATCGCGCCGATGCGGTCCAGGACGTCGGGCAGGGCGGAGCGCGGAACCACGGCATCCTGCACCGCGAGATCGGGCGCCAGCCGTCCCATGGCACCGAAGGCCTTCTTCCGGCCCTGCCAGAGCCGTGCCCGGTCCTGCGCGGCCACCGCGGTGCGTACCTCCCGTGCGCCATGCTCCCGCAGGATGCGCTCCACCAGCGCCGCTTCGGCGGCCACGGCTTCCGTGCTGCCGTCCACCTCGGCCAGCAGGACGGCGGCGGCGTCGGTGGGATACCCGGCCGCGAAGATCGAGGCTTCCACTGCCTGCACACAGGGCTGGTCCATCATCTCCAGCGCGGCGGGCAGCGCGCCCGAGGCGATCACCGCGCTCACCGCCTCGCTGGCCGCGCGCACCGAGAGGAAATCGGCCAGCAGGGTCCGCACCGCCCGCGGAACCGGCACCAGGCGGACGGTGATGGCGACGGCGACGCCGAACATGCCTTCGCTGCCGACGAAGAGCCCCACCAGATCGGGTCCCCAGGCTTCGCCCTGCGGCGAGCCCAGGATGCATTCCGAGCCGTCCGGCAGGATGACCTCGAGCCGCACGATGTGATTGCTGGTGACGCCGTACTTGAGGCAATGCGGGCCGCCCGCATTCTCCGCCACGTTGCCGCCCAGCGTGCAGGCCGACTGGCTGGAGGGATCGGGCGCGTACTGCAGGCCGTGCGGCGCCGTGGCCTGGGAGAGCCGGGCATTGATGACACCCGGCTCCACCGTGGCACGGCAGCCGGCGGCATCGATCGAGAGAATGCGGTTGAGCCGGGTCAGCACCAGCAGGACGGCGTCGCCGGCGGCCACCGCGCCGGCCGACAGGCCGGTGCCGGCGCCACGGGGCACGAACGGCGTGCCGGTCCGGGCCAGGAGCCGCAGGACGGCGGCGGTCTCTTCCCGGCTCCCCGGCAGCACCACCAGCCCGGGGCTGGAGGCATGGGTGGGCAGGCCGTCGGAACGGTAGGTGGAAAGCTCGGCGTGCCGGGTGCGCACCCAGCGAGGGCCTACCAGGGCCGCGAGATCGCGGACCAGCGCGGCATTCACGGGATCGGCTCCGGGCCGCTGGGGCCGCCCTTCCCGTTGGAACGGGCGCGGAGATGAACCCGCACCCGCGCGGCCAGGGCCTGGATGCGGGACTGCAGCAGGACGGTCAGGCGGCGGACCCGTTCGCTTACCGAGCGCGATGCCAGCAGGCGCCGCTTCTCCACCGCATCGAGGTCGGCGGCGGCGGCCAGCTGGAACGTCAGCGCGGCCGTATCGTCGGGCAGCTCGAGGTCGGTGGGGATCTGGTCGCTCAGGCTCTGCAGCAGGCCCAGGTACTGTTCCGCCATCCGGCGGAACTCGGCCGTCTCGGGCAGTACCTCGCCCTCGGCATCTTCGAAGGGCGCCACCTCGCCGACCAGGTAGGGAAGGGCGGAGGGGACCACCCGCTCGAGGGTGAACCGTTCCTGGCCCTGCACCACGATATTGGACCGGCCGTCGGGCAGCAGGTCGGTGCCCCGGATCAGGGCCACGCACCCCAGCGCGCCGGGCGGCGGCGGCTCGACCGGCTCTTCCAGCGACACCAGGGCGAATCGCTCATCGCCTTCGAGGCAGTCGGCCAGCATCTGCCGGTAGCGCGGCTCGAAGATGTGGAGCGGCATGGGTGCGGACGGAAACAGCACGACGGGGAGGGGAAACAGCGGCAGGCGGAGGGACATGCGGGAAATCTAAGGCGGCCGGGGCGAGGCATGCCGGGGCGAGGCATGCCTCGCCCCGGCCGCCCCGGCCGCCCCTGCCTTCGATCAGGCCGCGTCCCAGTATCCTCGCAACGCGCGGACGTCGGGGGAGTCGCGCAGCTTTTCGAAGGCGCGTTCCCGGATCTGGCGGATGCGCTCGCGGGTCACGCCCAGCAACTCGCCGATCTTTTCCAGCGTCAGCGCCTCGGTGGCCGCGTCCAGGCCGTAGTAGAGGCAGAGGATCCGCCGCTCGCGCGGGCTCAGGTAGCGCTCGAAGATGCGCTCGATGAACTCGCGGGTGAGGGTGGCGTCGGTGCGGTCCTCGATGTCGTGGTCGGCCGAGCCGGTGACGCGCTCGCCCAGCGTGGCGGACCCCGGCTCGGAGCGTTCGACCGGCGCGTCGAGCGACACTTCCGTGGCCGCCATGCGGCGCGAGGCGCGGATGTTCTCGACCGTATCGCCCAGCGCGGTGGCGACTTCTTCGTCGGTCGGTTCGCGTCCCAGCTCCTGGGCCAGGAAGCCCTGGGCGCGGCTCATGCGAATGAGGGCCGAGTTCTGGTTGAGGGGAATACGCACGCTGCGGGTCTGTTCCGCCAGCGCCTTCAGCACCGCCTGCCGCACCCACCAGACGGCATAGCTGATGAACTTGACGCCATGGTCCGGATCGTATTTCCGCACGGCCTTGAGCAGGCCTTCGTTCCCGATGGCCACCAGCTCGGCCAGGTCCAGCCCGTGCCCCTGATAGCGCTTCACATAGCTGATGACGAACCGGAGATTGGCGGTGACCAGCCGCTCCCGGGCGGTGCGATCACCTTTCTGGGCGCGGCCGGCCAGCCGCTTCTCCTCGGCCGGATCGGTGATCATGGGGAGCTTCTGGATATCCCGCAGGTACTGATCGAAGGCGTCCGGCGAGGTCGGCACGTGGAACGGACGGACCCGTCGATCGCTGGCTCGAGACATGAGAACCCCGAACGGTAATTTGCGAAGACAGCGAAGTTTTCCAGGGGGAAATCAGCGCGTCAATATAGGTTTTGTAGAAGGTTGGGTCAAGAAAAATGCCGGGCCGGAACGGCACGAGAAACTATGAACGTTTCTTCAACGTCGCGGTCAGGATCCCGCAACATCCTGTTCTGTAAGTTGCTGCAGGATCAGAGGTTGATGTTGCGTTGATGATGGGGAAATACCTTCAAGTGGAAACGTGGACACCGTGGACAGTCAGCGCTTCAACGATCAGATGACGCTCAACTGACGTCGTCCAGCTGTCACCCTTCTGGTGCATTTCACCCACACCTGAGGGAAGGGCGAAACGCACCGCGCCGTCGCGGTTCTTTTTGTCACACCCCATGGCGGCCAGCACCGTGTCCTGGTCCATCCCCTCCGGCGAACGGACCGGAAGCCCCAGGCGCTCGAGCAGCCGCGCCAGCCGTCCACTCAAATCGGGTGGCGCCATCCCCATACGGCCCGCCATCCAGGCTTCCACCACCAGCCCGATCGCCACCGCTTCGCCATGGCGCAGCCGCCAGTGCGAGGCGCGCTCCAGGCCGTGGGCCACGGTGTGGCCTGCATTGAGGATCGCCCGGCGGCCGGTTTCCCGTTCATCCGCGGAGACCACCGAGGCCTTGAGGGAGACACTGCGCCGCACCAGCTCCAGCAGCGACGCCGGCTCGCGGGCCAGGAGAGCCGCCGCCTCCCGTTCCATCCATTCGAAGTAGGCGCGGTCCGCGACCAGGCCGTGCTTCACCGCTTCCGCGAGCCCGGCGCGGTACTCCGCTTCCGGCAATGTGGCGAGGGCCTGCGGGTCGCTCAGCACCAGCACGGGCGGATGGAACGCCCCGAGCAGGTTCTTGCCCCTCGCGGTATTCACGCCGGTCTTGCCTCCGATGGAGGCATCCACCATGGCCACCAGCGAGGTGGGCAGGTGCACCAGGGGAATGCCGCGCAGGTAGGTTGCCGCCACGAACCCGGCGAGGTCGCCGGTGACTCCGCCGCCCAGGGCCAGCACGGCGGAGCGGCGGCCGAACCCCGCCTCCAGCAGCTCCTCCGACAGCCGCGACCAGGTCTCGACGGTCTTGGAACTCTCCCCGGCCCGGAAGGTGAGGCGGCTGCGCCAGGGCGATGCGGGCAGCCACGCGGCTGAGGCCTCCGCCACCTGATCGTCGGTAATGAGTACGCGGTCGTGGCCGGGAACCGCGTCGTCCAGCAGCTCCGGCAGCCGGCGCAACAGGCCCGGATCCACCTGCACGGGATAGCTGCCGGTGGCGTGGCGGACGACGCAGGTGCCGGGGGTGGGGCTCACCAGGTGGTATCGGGGACCCCGGCCTCATGATTGGCCAGGCGGGCGAGCGTGAACAGCAGGTCGGACAGCCGGTTGAGGTAGACCAGGAAGAGGCCGGGGACCGGCTCCGCCTGCGCCAGGGCCACCACGTGGCGCTCGGCCCGGCGGCAGACGGTGCGGGCCAGATGAAGCCAGGCGGCCTTCTGCGTCCCGGCCGGCAGAATGAAGGCGCGGAGCGGCGGCAGGGTGCCGTCGGCGGCGTCCATCAGCTGCTCGAATTCCTCCACCCGGGAGGAGGAGAGCGTGGCCTTCTCCAGCGCCTGGCGGACCCGGGCCGGGTCTGGGGTGGCCAGATGGCCGCCGATGGCGAAGAGATCGCGCTGGATGCGCTCGAAGAGCCGGTCGTGGAAGTCGCCGGGCGGCGTGGCGCGCACCAGGCCGATCACCGCGTTCAGTTCGTCCACGTCGCCGTACGCCGCGACGCGGGGGTGGCTCTTGGGTACGCGGCCCCCGCCAAACAGTCCGGTATCGCCGGCATCGCCGGTCTTGGTGTAGATCTTCACGGCGCTCGGCTCATTCCTGAAGTCCCGCCGGGCCAATCCGCGGCGTCTGCGTAACCTGCACCGTCAGTGATCAATCGGTGGTGTCCTTGAGCATCTTGGGACGCCAGAAGAACCGCAGCATGCCTTCCCCCGCGGCCGCCTCGGCCACCTCGATGCCCATCATGCCGCTCTTGGGAAAGGCGATGCTCACGCCTTCGCGCCGGCCGGTGAGCAGCAGGGCCGCCAGCTGGCTCATCCAGGGCTCGTGACCCACGAGGGCTACCACGTCCTTCTCCGCCTGCGCCTGGAGTTCCTTGCGGAGCGCCGCCAGGCTGGGCGCCTGGGCGAGCGCCGCGGTCGGGTGCACCGGTGCCGGGCCGTTCCGCGTGCTGAAGGCATCGGCCATGATGGTTGCCGTCTGCAGCGCCCGCTTCCAGGGGCTGGAGAGGATGAGGCCGGGCTTGATGCCGCTTCTGGCGAGCTGCCGGCTGATGCGGTCGTGCATGCCCTTCCCCTTGCGGGTGAGCGGGCGCAGCGCGTCGTCCGGGTACTTCGCCGGATCGCGTTCGCCGGCATGGGCATGGCGTACAAGAAGTAGAAGCATGGCGGTGCCTTATTGCTAGCGTCCCTTGCCCATTTCCACCACCAGGCTGTCAATCTGCGCGATCATGGCGTTGCCATGCTGGGCGTGGTGGTTGGCTTCGACCGAAAAGGTCAGGAAACGGCCGTTGGTCAGCTCGATGAACCCGGAGAGCGTATTGACCCGGGAGATGCTGCCGGTCTTGGCCTGGACCCGCCCCTCCAGCGGCGTGCCCACGAAGCGGTGCCGCAGCGAGCCGGTGGCCCCGCTGCGGGGCAGCCCCGCGGCGAAGGTGCTCCAGTGCGGATGGTGCCGGATGAACTGGAGGATCCGGGTGAATGCCAGGGGGCTCACCAGGTTGGAGCTGGAGAGCCCCGAGCCGTCGCTCAGGCTGAAGAGGGTGGAATCGAGCCCCACCGAATCGACGAGAAACCGCCGCTCCACCCGCAGACCCTCGGTCCACGATCCCGCCGCGCCGAACTGCTTGCCCAGCTGCTTCAGCACCATCTCGGCGAACCAGTTCTGGCTGGTGTTGAGAATGGGGAAGATCCAGTCCTTGAAGGGGCGCGAGGTGACCTCCGCCAGGGGCGGCGTGCCGCGAGCATCACGGTACTGCAGCGAATCGGTGGTCGAACGCGTGGTGCCCAGCACCGCGATGCCCGCCTCGGCGAGTGCCTGGCGCAGGGCCCGTGCGGTATAGAGGTCCGGGTCGGGAAGCGCGAAGTATTCGGTGCGGCCCCGGTGATCCAGCGCGACCGCCCCTTCCGCCCAGAGGTGCAGTGTACCCGGCTGGCGGAAGAAGTCGATGGTGGTTTCCGAGCCCGCCGGCCCCGTGATGGTGCGGTTCTCCAGGACCACATCGCCCAGGTCGGGCGCGAACACGATCCCGGCCGGCGCGTTCTCGGCCGCGCCCGGCCCCCAGGTGAGGTTCAGGCTGTTGTCGTTGAAGCCGAGGCCGCTCACCGGCGCGGCGTACCACCAGTTGAGGTCGTAGGTCTCCCATCCGGGGTTCACCAGGGGCGGTGCGAAGTAGCTGCCGTCACCCACCAGGTCGCCCTGCACGGCGCGCACGCCGCGGGCCTTGAGGCCCTGGGCCAGTTGCCTGAGCGGGGCGAACGGATCGGCATCACACACGCCGGCCTGCAGCGTGTCCACCGCATAGCAGCGTTCGCTGAAGGTGGGATCGCCCCGGCCGTAGAGGATCAGATCGCCTTGCAGTACGCCATTGACCAGCGGCCCGGTGCCGTAGAGGCTGGTCTTCACCGTCCAGTCCGGCGGCAGCAGCGCCGAGGCCACCGTGGTGACCACCAGCTTGGTGTTGCTGGCGGGCATGAACAGCTTTTCCGGGTTGTGGCCGTAGAGCAGATGTCCCCGGTCGTCCATCACCGCGATGCCCCAGAGGTTGTGGCTCCAGGGCTCGGCCGCCAGCCGCCGGTCGAGCCGCTTGCCGAGGCTCTGCGCGTGCAGCGGAGCGGCGGTCAAGGCGGTAAAGGCGGTAAAGGCGGTAAGGGCGGTAAGGAAGAAGACGCGCGTACTCTTGCCGTCCTGCCGCCCTGCGACCGAGCGGCCCTCCAGGTGCGAGGCCGCGAGGAAGTCCTTCAGGGCCGTCCTGCCGTCCTCAGTCATACGCCACTCTCGGATCAGCTTTCGCATAGGCCAGATCGGTAATCAGGTTGACGAGGACAAAGACGAGGCTGAGAAAGAGAATACTTCCCTGGATGGCGGGGAGGTCGCGCTTGTCGATCGCGTTCAGCACGTAGCGGCCCACGCCGGGCCAGCTGAAGATGGTCTCGGTGAGGATCGACCCGGTGAGATAGCTGCCGAAGTCGAGCCCCAGCACCGTGAGCACCGGCAGGAGGGCATTCTGCAGGGCGTGGCGCAGCACCACCCGGCGTTCCCCCAACCCCTTGGCCCGGGCGGTGCGCACGAAATCGCTGCCCAGCACCTCCTGCATGGAGGCGCGGGTCATCCGGGCCAGGAACGCCACCGACCGCATCCCCAGCGTCAGGGCGGGGAGGATCAGGTAGGCCAGGCCGCCCGATCCCGACGGCGGCAGCCAGCGCAGCTGCACCGCAAAGATGAGAATCAGCAGCAGGCCCACCCAGTAGACCGGAAACGATACGCCGAGGTAGGCGCCTACGGTGGTGAACCGGTCGATCCACGAGGTCGGGCGCCACGCCCCGTAGACGCCGATCAGCACCCCGGTGCAGGTGGCGAAGAGCATGGCGGCCGCCGCCAGGCGCAGCGTGGCGGGAAAGCGTTCCAGCAGGTCGCGCAGGATGGGCCGCCGGGTGATGTAGGAGGTGCCCAGATCGCCGCGAACCACCCCTCCCACGTAATGGACGAACTGGGTGGGCAGCGGGTCGTCCAGCCGGAGCTGCGCCCGCAGCCGGGCGATGGTGGCGGGATCGGCCCGTTCGCCGACCATCGCCTGCACCGGATCGCCCGGCGCCACGTACAACAGGAGAAAGGCCACCACCAGCACGCCCAGCAGCGTCGGCACCACCAGGAGCAGGCGGCGGAGGAGAAACCGGGTCACTGGCGGTAATGCACGGTGGTCCAGCGCTGGCCGTTGAAGATGGCGGGAATTTCCCAGCCGGTGACCTCGGGCCGCTCGGCCCACATGTCCACCGGGAAGTAGCAGAAGATCCAGGGTGCCGAGTCGAAGACCCGGCTGTCGATCTCCCGCGAGAGCCGGGCCTTTTCCCGCTCGTCCGGCGTGCGCCGGGCCAGCAGGATCAGGGAGTCGACGGTGGGGTCGCTGAAGAAGGCGTAATTCCCGCCGGTGCCCTTGTTGCCCGAGTAGAAGAGCGGATAGTTGAAATCTTCGGGGTCGGGGTAGTCGGCGTACCAGTCGGTGAGGAACAGGTCGGTGTCGCCCTTGCGCGCGGCGGCCCGGGCGGCGGAGGCGTCGCGCTCGACGATCTCCACCCGAACCCCCACCGCCGCGAGCTGCTGCTGTACCGCCTGGGCCACCCGGGCCAGCTCGGTGCGCTGGGTGCGCCACAGCTGCAGCGCGAAGCCGTCGGGATAGCCCGCCTCGCGCAGGAGCCGCCGCGCCTTCACCGGGTCGTGGGCGTAGGGAGCGCGGGTGGAGTCGTAGCCCAGAATGCCGGGCGGGAGCGCGCCGGCGGCGGGGATGCCCCGGCCGCCGATCACGGTCTTCAGGATGGTGGGAATGTCCACCGCGTAATTGAGCGCCCGGCGCACCCGCACGTCGCGCAGCGGGCCGCGGGTGGTATTGATGGCGATGTAGAGATCGCGCAGGGCCGGCCGCCGGTGGATCTCCGGGCCGTGCTGCTGCTGCCAGCGCGCGCTCTCGCCGAAGGGAATCTCCACCACGCTGAGCTGGCCGGCTTCGTATTCCGCCGCCTGGGTGAGCGGCTCGGGAATGATGCGGATGCGGAGGCTGTCGGCCTCGGGAGGCCCGCCCCAGTAGTCGAGGTTCTTGGCCAGCAGGATCTGATCGTCGTGCGACCAGGACACGAAGCGCCAGGGTCCGCTGCCGACGGGATGCTGATCGAACCCCGCCGGGATGGAGGCGGGCACGATGGCCGTCACCGGCATCGCCAGCAGTTTGGGGAAGACGTTGAGCGGGGCCCGCAGCGTGATGACCACGGTAGAATCGTTGGGCACCGCCAGGCCGCTCACATCGGCCGCCTTGCCGTCGGCGTACTCCTGCGCGCCGGCAATGGGGTAGAGAGGCCAGGGGCGGCCGCCGGTGGCGCCGGGGTCCAGCGCCCGGAGATAGGTCTGGCGTACGTCCCGGGCGCGCACCGGGGTGCCGTCGTGGAACCGCGCATCGGTGCGCAGGTGAAAGGTGTAGCGCAGGCCGCTGGAGTCCACCACCCAGTCGCGCGCCAGCCCCGGCTTCAGCTCTCCATCGACATTGAACTGGGTGAGGTTGTCGAACAGGGTCGCTATGACCTCGCCGGTGGGGACGTCGGTGGACATCGCCGGGTCGAGGGAGCGCGGATCGTAGGTGAAATAGTACTGCAGCGTGTGCGAGTGGCCGGATTCGCCGCCGCAGCCCGCCAGAACGACCAGCAATAATGGGAGGAGCCGTCGCATGACCTAATGTACCGTTGCCCGCGGCCGGCAAGAAGCCGGACGCCGGCGGTGCCGCGTTCTGCCGGGTGCCCGCGGCGGCCCTTGCGCCCGGTCTGGCCGGTCGGCATCCTAAGGGCGGTCGTCCGCCGCGGAACGCCGGCGGGCGCCGTCCCCTCTCCCCCCAGAGGACACCGCAGTGACCGACAGGTTCGCCCAGCTCGCGTCGGCGCTGGCCGACCGCTACCGGCTCGAACGCGAGCTGGGCGCGGGCGGCATGGCCACCGTCTATCTGGCCTATGACCTGAAGCACGAGCGCCGGGTCGCGCTCAAAGTGCTGCGGCCGGAGCTCGCGGCGGTGATCGGGGCGGAGCGCTTCCTGGCCGAGATCCGCACCACGGCCAACCTGCAGCATCCCCATATCCTGCCGCTGTTTGACTCAGGGCAGGTGGAACTTCCCCTCGACGAAGCAGGGATAGAAGGTCCCAGGGCTGCCCTCTACTATGTCATGCCCTACGTCGAGGGCGAGTCGCTGCGCGACCGGTTGGTCCGGGAAGGGCCGCTGCCGATCGCGGAGACGGTCCGGATCGGCGAGGCGGTGGCCAGCGCGCTGGACTACGCCCACCGGCGGGGCGTGATTCACCGGGACATCAAGCCGGAGAACATTCTCCTCTCGGAAGATCAGGCGCTGGTGGCCGATTTCGGCATCGCCCTGGCCACCGATGCCGCCGGCGGCGGCCGGCTGACGGAGACCGGGCTGTCGCTGGGCACGCCGCAGTACATGAGTCCGGAGCAGGCCCTGGGGGAGCGCAATCTGGATGCCCGGAGCGATATCTACGCGCTCGGCGTCATGCTCTACGAGGCGAGCACCGGCGAGCCGCCCTTTCAGGGTCCCACTGCCCAGGCCATCGTGGCGCAGGCGCTGACCGGGACGCCGGTGCCGCCCTCCCGCCGCCGGCGCGAACTGCCATCCTACCTGAGCGGAGCGATTCTCACGGCGATGGCGCGCGATCCGGCGCGGCGGTTTCAGACGGCGGCGCAGCTGCAAGGGGCGTTGAGCGGCGAGCGCGCGGCGGGGGAGCGACCGGGAAGCAGATCATGGCGGTGGTTGGGGCTGGCGGCAGGAACGGCGGTGGCCGCGGTGGCGCTGCTCGTGCTGGGCTGGCGAGTCGCGGCGCGCCGGCAGGCGCCGGCCAGCGCGGTGGGCACCACCCCGGTGCGCTCTATCATTGCCCTGCCGTTCGAGAATTACAGCGGCGACTCCGGCGACGCCTATCTGGCCGACGGCATCCCGGAGGAAATCCTGGGCGCGCTAGCCGGCGTGCCGGATCTGGTGGTCCGCCCCATGCCCCAGGACCGGCGGTTCCGCAACCATCCTGACCTCGCATCGATTCGCAACGAGCTGGATGCCGACATCGTTCTTACGGGAGCGGTGCTCCGCCAGGCAGACTCCATCCGGGTAACGGTCCGGCCGTACAACGCGCGGAAGAATGCGTTCCTTCCCGCGGTAGCGGTGACCGCCGGCGCGCGGAACCTGTTCGGCCTGGAAGACGGCCTCTCGCAGGCGCTTATCACGAGGCTAAGACTGTCCGGCCCGGCCTCCGTCGTGGCGACCGCGACGCGACAGGCCCGGCCGGAGGATCCCGCCGCGCATGACAGCCTGCTGCTGGCGCGCTGGTACAGTGAGAAACGGGATTGCACATCGCTCAGTCGGGCGATGTCGCTCCTGACGGCCGCCACCCGGATTGATTCCGCCTACGCCCGCGCATGGGCGGATCTGGCGCAAGTCAGTATTCTGCGGGCCGGGTTCTGCCTATCCGGCACCGAAGAGGCCGACCGGCTGACTGCCCGCCGCGCGGTGGACCGGGCCCTCCGTCTCGACAGCTCCCTGGCGGTGGCGCACATGACCCTCGGGTTCATGGATGTGGATGAGCGGGACTGGGCCGCCGCGGCCATCGAGTTCACGCGGGCGGTGCAGCTCGATTCCACCCGGGCCGACATCTGGCTCTTCCGCAGCTGGTATTATGTCGGCCTCGGCCGGCTCGATTCGGCCCGGCTCAGCATCCGGCGCGCCCGGCAGCTCGACCCCAGTTCCAGCATCATCCATACGCGAGTGGGGACCATCCTCTACTTCTCCGACTCGCTGGAGGCAGCCGCTGCCCAGTTGACTCAGGTACTGTCCCGCGAACCCGAGTTCCGGCAGGCCATCATTCAGTTGGCGGCTGTGTACGCCGCGCAGAACCGATGTGTCGAGGTCAAGGCCCTGCAACAGGCGCATGGCATCAGGCCGACGGACGGCGGCTCGATGGGCTGGGCGCTGGGCCGTTGCGGTGAGGGCGACCTTGCGCTGAGATCCTGGGGCGCGCCCGGTGCGGGAGGAGCCGGCGTCGATTGGTTCCGCCTGGCAATGATCCATGCATCGCTGGGCGACCGCACGAGGATGCTCGCCGACCTGGACCGGGCGGTGGGCACCCGGGAATGGCTGCTCTGGCAGCTGGGCGTGGAGCCCGCCTTCCGGCCCTACCGCAGTGACCCCCGCTTCCAGGCGCTGCTCCGGCGGCTGCATCTCCCCGTGCCAGGCTGAGAGCCCGGCCTACAGACGCCGGGTGAAGCTGGCGTAGATCAGGTAATCGTTGACGCCACCCACGCCCACCCGCACGCCGGTACTGGTCTGCATGCTGAGGTAGCGGGCCGCCAACCGGACCGGGACGGTGACCGTGAACTGGTTGGGACCACTCACCAGGACCAGTCCCGGCTCGAGATAAGCGGCATACCCCGCATGGCGGTAAAAGTCGCCCGCCGAGTGGAACAGGTCGCTCCGGGTGGTGCCGTCGATGCGCCCGCCGGCGCTGAGCGACAGGCCCTGGTGCGGGAGCAGGAAATAGGTAAAGCCGCCGCGCGCGGAGTACACGTCCGGCACGGCCCACTCGACGCCCGCGGGCGCCCAGATGACGTCGGTGTGCTGGCGCAGACTCGCGGAGTACTGGGCGGAGAGGTAGGCGGAGACCCGAGGAACGAGCTGCAGGTATCCCTGGGCCTGGGCCAGGATGGCCCAGCCGCCGTCGCCCTGCTGGATGGTCTGCGGCACCGGCTCCTGGGTGATCCCGCCCGGCGTCCAGAAATCGTCGGTCGCGTGATAGCGGCCGGTGGGCGCCTTCATCCCGAGCCCCACCACCACGTTGCCGCCGACGTGGCTGCCCGGATCCAGCACCCAGAGGTTCCCCACCAGGTTCACATCGCCCACCCCGCCGCTCGAGTTCTGATGCCGGTTGCCGTCGGGGAAGATGTTGCTGGCCGTGCTGTAGGAGAACGGCACGGTGGCGGTGAGGCTGAGCCGGTCGGACAGCGCATAGGTGGCGCTCAGGTCGAGCGAATTGAGATGGAGATAGAGCGGCTGGCCCCCCGGCGCGGCGCTCAGGTCCTCCTTCGATCCGACGTAGACCTTGTTGGTCGTGACCCGGCGCACGGAGACGCCGACCTGCCATTCGCCAGGGCGCAGATAGCTCGATTGCAGGCCCGCCATCCCCGGCGAGAGAAACTTGAGCGGCATGCAGCCCTGCGCGTGGACCTCCTGCGCCAGAAGGAGGATCAACAGCGCGGCCGCCGGCAATTTCCCGGCGCGGCAGAAGCCTTGGAATGAGCGGAGCATGGGTCCCCCCCCGGCGTGTGGTTCTACATAATCCGCCGGAGTCCCTCCGCCAGTTCCGCCTGGCGAATCGCTCCGGCGTGAATGCCCTGGATCACCCCTGCGCTATCGATGAAGACGGTGGTCGGCAGCAGGGGAATGCGATACCGGTCCTGCACCCGCCGGTTGCGGTCAACCAGAACCGGCAGATCGCCGGCGCTGTCGATGGTGGCGAGGAAATGGCGGATATGCGTGGGCTTGTCATCGCTGTCCACGGTAATGACGACCAGCCCCTCGGCCCCGTGCTCCCGCTGGGCCTGCAACAGCTCGGGCAACTCCGTCCGGCAGGTGGGGCACCAGGTCGCCCAGAACTTGAGCACCACCGGGTGGCCGTGATAGTCGGAAAGCCTGGTCGTATCACCGCCGAGGCTGGGCAGGATGAAATCGGGCGCCGGCGCCCCGGTCCGCGGCTGCTGGCCCGACGACAGGGCTGGAGTCGCGGCGAGCAGGAGAATTGCGCCGATCATACCGAAACCGGCCCATCGCCGGAATGTCCGCATGGCCACCCTCCGGGGAGGCGTTCCCCTCCCGCCAGGTAAGTCCCGGCCGGTCCGAGCCCTGGACAGGCCATTCCTGCTTTGCATCCGCTTGATCAGTGGCTGACTTCAAAATGCAGGGGGGCCCGTGATTAGACCGTGAATTGCCGCCACCCCCAGCCGGGGGTCGCCGGCTCCCGAGAGAGCGATCCCGACTTCCCCCGGCGGTGCAGACAGTGGCGGCGCGGCTCCGGTTCTTCTTCTGCAGTCCGAAAGCCCGCCGTCACAGAAGTTGACACTGCGCCGTAACATCGCGAAAATACTGAGCTTAGGCTTATTCGTCAGTCCGCTTTCCGGCCAGCGCTTTCCGCGCTCCGCCAGGCGGATGGGCTTCGCATTGGGGGAGGACATGTCGCAGCGCGACCATTCCAGGCTATGCCCCGTCTGAGCCGCCTGGTCGCGGGGGTCGCGCTGCTGCTGGTGCTGCCGGCATCGGCATGGGCGCAGCAATCCCCGGGGATGGTGGTGCGGGGACTCGACTTCAACGGCAATCACGCGATCGACGACGCCACACTCGCCGCCGCCATCGCGACCACCAACTCGAGCTGGTTCGCCACCAGTCCGCTGGTGAGCTGGACGGGCCTGGGTGAGAAGCGGACGTTCGACCCCACGCAGTTCCGCCGCGACGTGCTGCGCATCAAGCTGCTCTACGGGCTGAGCGGCTATCCCGATGCCACCGTGGACACCTCGCTGGCGCGGTCGGACGACGGGATCAAGATCACGTTCACCATCAAGGAAGGGCCGCCGGTTATCGTGCAGGCGTTCGATGTCAACGGGCTGGATTCGGTTCCCCGCCGCGGCAACCTGCTGGTGGATCTGCCCCTGCAGGTGGGCGATCCCTTCAACCGCCTCGCCATGGCCGCCTCGAGCGACAGCCTGGTGCGGCGCCTGCGCGACCGCGGCTATCCCTCCGCCCGGGTGTTCCGCAACTTCGAGGTGAATCGCGACAGCCGGACCGCCAGAGTGACGCTCGATGTGGATCCGGGGACGCCGGCCACCATCGGCCCGATCCGGGTGAACGGTGAATCGCCGGTAGATACCAGCTTCGTGAAAAAGCTGCTCACCACCCGGACGGGCCAGCGGTTTTCACAGGAAGATCTCTACCAGAGCCAGCGATCGCTCTACAGGACCGAGCTGTTCCAGTTCGTCGCGGTGGGAATCGATTCCGCCCGTTTCGAGCCGGGCGACAGCACGGTGCCGCTGGTGATCAATCTCCGGCCCGGCCGGCTGCACCGCTGGCGCGGCAGCGCGGGCTACGGCACCACCGACTGCTTCCGCGGGGGCGTGGGCTGGACGGCGCGCAACTTCCTGGGCGGCGGCCGGGTGCTTGATCTCTCCGGCCGCGTTTCCAAGCTCGGCGTAGGCTCGCCCACGGACTGGGGGCTGGAGAACAGCTCGTTCTGCCCGGCGCTCAAGTCGGATTCGATCGGGTCCCGGCTGCTCAACTACAACGTGACCGCCTCGGTGCGGAAGCCGGCGTTCCTCTCCCCCCGCAACACCGCGACCTACACCGTGTACGCCGAGCGCCGCAGCGAGTACCGGATCTATCTGCGGAACGAGGTGGGCGGGAGCTTCACGGTGGACCGGGAAACCACCCGGCGGATTCCCTTCAGCCTGGGCTACAAGCTCTCCTACGGCCGGACCGAGGCCTCCGCCGCCATCTTCTGCGCCTTCTTCAGCGCCTGCACGGCCGGGGATATCAGCCAGCTGCGGCAGTCCCGGTTCCTGGGTACGCTGACCGCGTCGGCCAGCCTGCCGCGCACCAACAATCCGCTGGACCCGTCCCGCGGCTACCGCGCCTCCACCGAGGCCACGATCAGCTCGAAGTTCCTGGGTTCCTCCTCGCTGGAACAGTTTGTAAAAGTGGTCGCGGACGTGGCCTGGTACCGGGAGCTCTCGCGCGACGTGGTGCTGAGCTGGCGCCTGCGCGGCGGCCTGATCTTCGCGCCGCCGGTGGCGTTCACCTCCCAGTCGGTGAACTTCGTGCCGCCCGACCAGCGGTTCTACGCCGGGGGCCCCAACGACGTGCGCGGGTTTCCCCGCAACGAGCTGGGGCCCGGCGTCTATGTCGTGACCAGCGAGCTGCCGCCCGATTCGGTGCTGGCCCTGGTGGACAGCGGCACGGCCGCGGTGCGCTTCTCCGCCACCGGAGGCAACACCCTGGGAGTGGGGAATGTCGAGCTGCGGGTGCCCTCGCCGGTGTTCAGTTCGCGGCTGCGGCTGGCGCTGTTCGTGGACGCGGGAACGCTGTGGGAGCGGGGCAGGACCGACCTGGCCCCCGCGGCTCTCCGGGTGACGCCGGGCTTCGGCTTCCGCATCGCGACGCCCCTGGGGCCGGCCCGGCTGGATATCGCCTATAACGGCTACCGCGACCTGCCGGGCGCGCTCTACGAATCGAACCCGGCCACCGGCGAGCTGACGCTGATCCGCGACCGTTTCTCCCGGGCGCGGACGTCGCGTTTCACCTTCCAGTTCGCCATCGGGCAGCCCTTCTGATGCGCCGGCGCCTGATCCACGCCCTGCTCGTCCTGCTGCTGGGAACCATTCCGGCCATCCTGGGCGTCCTGGCGGCGCTCATCCTGACGCCGCCGGGCCGCCGCCTGGTGGCGCGGGAAGTCAGCCAGGCGCTGGACGGCGTGCTCAACGGCGATCTGGAGATCGGCGCCATCCACGGGAGTTTTCTGTTCGGGTTGCGGCTGGATGACGTGACCCTGAGGGACACCGCCGGCGTGCTCTTCGCCCGGGTGCCGCACCTGGAGGTGGGTTATCAGCTGCCCAACCTGGTGGCCGGCCGGATCGTACTGCACCGGCTGCGGCTGGAGCGGCCCGAGTTCAACATCATCAAGCATCCCTCAGGCCGGATGAACTATGAGGACATCCTCCGGCTGGGGCAGGGCAAGGGGGGCGGCACGCCCCCGCTCATCGAGTTGCGGGAGGTGCGGATCGATTCGGCCACGCTGCGGATCGCCACGCCCTGGCATCCCCCGGACTCGGTGCGCACCGCGGCGGGGCGGGACGCGGCGCTGGCGCGCGACCGCGCGCGGCCCGGCCGGGTGATCGAATCCTCGCCCGAGGGACTGCGCAAGGTGGTGACGGCCAGCGATTTCTCGGCCCGCCTGCCGCTGGTGCGGATCAGCTCGCCCCAGCACGAGCCGGTCACCTTCGAAGCCGATTCGGTTGCCGCCAACCTGAGCGACCCGGCCATTGCGCTGCGCGATTTCGCCGGCCGAGTGCTGGTCCAGGGCGACAGCGCGGTGGTGAGCGCGCTGCATGCCGCCCTGCCCAACACCCGGTTCGCCGGCGGCGGCACGGTGCACTTTCCATCGGGCAACCTGCTCTACGACCTGTCCTTCCAGGTTCCCCAGCTGGATCTGCGCGACGTGCGCTGGGTGACGCCCGCCTTTCCCGCGATGACGGGCCGGGCCCTGCTCACCGCCAACTCCGTCTCGAACACGCGGACCGACTTCGTGGTGCGTAACCTCCATCTGGAGGGCGGGCCCGGCTCGCTGGACGGCGCGCTCACCGCCATCCTCGATGCCCACCGCGGCCTGGGGGTGCGCGATCTCGATCTCACTCTGCACCGGCTCGATCTGGACGCGGTACGCGGGTTCCTGGATACGCTGCCGTTCTACGGCCGGGTAGACGGCACGCTCCAGGCCGACGGGTTCTTTGACCGCATGCTGGTGGCGCTCGACTGGGACTTTGCCGACGCGCGGGTGGCGGGCGAACCGGTGACCCGGCTCCGCGGCGAGGGCGCGGTGACCCTGGGCGGCCCCGACGGACTGGCCTTCCACCAGTTCATGCTGGACTCCTCCAGCATCGACCTGGCCACCGTACGGCGGCTCGCGCCGGCCGTGGTGCTGCACGGCCGCGGCCGGCTGCAGGGGGTGATCGACGGACCCTGGAAGGACGTGACCTTCACCGGGCATATCGAGCATCAGGACGACAGCCTGCCGGTGAGCGCAGCCGACGGCACCGTGCACCTGGATACCCGGGGGGAGGTGCTGGGGCTGGATGCCGACGTTCAGCTGGCGCCGCTCGCCTTCGCCGGCATCCGGCCCGCCTTCCCCTGGCTCAAGACCCAGGGAGAGGTGCGCGGGCACTTCGAGGCGCACGGCACCCTGGCCCGGCTCCAGGTGAATACCGATCTCACCGGTGAGCTGGGGAGCGTCCGCCTGGCGGGGCCGGTGACCCTGGAGCCGCCCCGCTGGGGCGCCGACAGCGTCACCGTGGATTTCCGGCGGCTCGACCTGGGCGCGCTCACCGGCCGGGGCCTGACGACCAGACTCAACGGGCATCTGCTGGCGGACGGGGTGATGGATACGCTGCAGGCGCCGGAAGGCTCGCTGGAGGTGGCGCTGGACTCGAGCTGGGTGCGGGAGTTCCGGCTGGACAGCGCCCTCGCCCTGGTAGCGGTGCACGACAGCATGCTGCGGCTGGACACGTTGCAGGTAAGCTGGGACGGCGGCGCCGATTCGGGGCGGGTGGCGGGCAGCGGCACGCTGGGATGGGTGCGTCCGCATACCGGCACCCTGACGCTCACCGGACAGTCGGTTTCGCTGGCGCCGTTCGACTCGCTGCTCACCGCGCTCACCGGGCTGGGGCCCGACACCTCCGCCCTGAGCCAGGCGCTGAGCGGCTACGCTACCGCCGGGGTGACGCTCACCGGTTCGCTCGATTCGCTCCATGCGGAGGCCGATCTCGGCGTCCAGCAGTTCGCCTGGCGGCGGTACCAGTCCCCCGCGCTGGAGGGAACGCTGGTCTGGGACGGGGGCCAGCGGGCCCGCCTCCAGGCCACGGTCCGTTCCGATTCGCTCGCCGTGGGCGGCGCCACCTACCGCAACCTGCGGGCGAATCTGGACGGGTGGGCCGACTCGCTGGCCTGGGCCGGCTCCCTGGGGGCGGGCCCCTACGCCCAAGCGAGCGGCGGCGGCACCTGGTGGAAGCAGGACGGCACCGGCTGGGTGCTGGCGCTGGATACGCTCACCCTGGCGCTGCCGGAACACGACTGGCGCCTGCGGCAGCCCACGCTCATCCGGGTGGACAGCCTGGCCATCGCGCTCGACAGCCTGGCCCTCATGAGCGGCGACGGCTCGGGGCACCTGCTGCTGAACGGGTCGCTGCCCCGCCAGGCGGCCGGCCAGCTGCGGGTGGAGGCGCGGGGCATCAACCTGGAAGACATCTACGCGCTGCTGCAGCGCGATACCACCGGCGTCGGGGGCGAGGTCTCGCTCGATCTCGACCTGAGCGGCACCGCCGCGGCGCCCCGGTTCACCGGCGAGGGGACCCTGGGCGATGTCGTCTTCGGCGATTTCCACGCCCCCTTCGTGCAGGGCGTCTTCCAGTACCAGGATCACCTCCTGGATGCCAACCTGCTGCTCTGGAAGACGGGGGTACGGGTGCTGCGGGTGGAGGCGCGGCTGCCCCTGGATCTGGCCCTGCAGCAGGTGAAGAAGCGCCAGGTAGCGGGCGATCTCTATGTCCACGCCCAGGCGGACAGTGTGGACCTGGCGTTGCTCGAGGCGTTCACCCCCAACCTCCGGCGGGTGGAGGGGCTCATGACCGCCGACATCGAAGTGACCGGGGCCTGGGCGGCGCCGAGGCTGTCGGGATACCTGGAAACGGTACGCGGCGCCGCCACGGTGCCGGCGCTGGGGGTGCGCTACGGCTATCTGGCCAGCCGGTTCCACTTCACCGGCGACAGTATCGTGGTGGAGCGGCTGCGCACCACCAGCGGCCCCGGGTTTCTCACCATGAGCGGGTTCATCCGCCTGGCCAACCTGACGCACCCGGTGCTCAACCTCAATCTGCAGGCCACCCGGTTTCTGGCGATCGACGATCCCACCTTCCTGACGCTGGAGCTGGACGGGCACATGGGCATCACGGGGCCGGTGTTCGGGGCCAGCCTGACGGGCAACGTCACCGCCCAGAGCGGCGTGCTGCACTTCGCCGACCTGGTGACCAAGCGGATCGTGGACCTGTCCGATCCGCTGGGGGCTGACCTGATCGACACCACTTTCATCAGGGCCCAGCGGCTGGGGCCGCAGTTCCAGAGCCTCTTTCTCGACTCGCTCAACATCCAGGACCTGACCCTGTCGGTGCAGGACCAGTTCTGGCTGCGCTCCAGCGATGCCAATATCCAGCTGGAAGGGACCATCACCGTCAACAAGACCGGCGAGAACTACCGCTTCGACGGCACGCTGACGGCGCTGCGGGGCACCTACACGCTCAAGGTGGGGTTTGTCACCCGGGATTTCGACGTGAACCGGGGAACCGTGCGCTACTTCGGCACCCCTGATCTGAATGCCGAGCTGAATATCTCCGCCACCCATACGGTGCAATCCGAGGGGGAAGACATCCCCGTCATCGCGCAGATTACCGGCACGCTGCTGCAGCCCAAGCTGACGCTGACGACCACGCTGCGGCCCCAGCCCAGCGAGACGGAGCTCCTCAGTTACCTCATGTTCGGCCGGCCCTCGCCCGAACTGCCGGTGCTGGGCACCGGCCAGAACGCGCAGCGGGTGGCGGCCCTGGAGGCGGGCCTGGCCTACCTTTCCAGCGCCCTCTCCAGCGAGATTCAGCGGACCCTGGTGTCGGACGTCGGCATCCCCATCGATTTCGTCGAGATCCGGACCGGTAGCTCGCCGCTCTCCGGGGCCACCGGCCTGACCCAGGTGGCGGCGGGCTGGCAATTGGGGAACAAGGCGTTCTTTACCATCAACGCCGGCGTCTGCCGGGCCGACCTGGGCAATTTGAGCACCCGCAGCCTGGGCGCCAGCCTGGAGTACCGCTTCACCCACATCTGGCGCTTCCAGACCAGCTTCGAGCCGATCATCGATTGCCGTCCCACGGGCGCGGTTTCCTACACCAACTCGTCGCTGCGGTACCAGTTCGGCGTGGATGTATTGTGGGAGAAGGAGTATTGATGAGCCGGATGACCTTGACCCCCTTGACCCCCTTGACCCCCTCGACCCCCTCGACCATCACCGAGGGTCGAGAGGGTCGAGGGGGTCGGGGCAGGGTCCCGAACCCATGACGCGCGCCCTCATCATCACCAACCCCGCGGCCGCCCGCACGGCGCCCGCCGTAGTCCAGTCGGTGCTGGACACCCTGCGGGGCGGGGGATGGTCGGTCGAGCTGGTGGCCACCTGCGGCCCCGGCGACGCGCGCCGGATCGCACTGGACGGGGTAAACGACGGCATGGACACCGTGGTGGTCTTCGGGGGCGACGGCACCACCATGCAGGCCGCCGCCAGCCTGGTGGGAACCGACGTGCGGCTGGGGCTCATCCCCGGCGGCACCGGCAACCTGCTGGCGGGCAACCTGCGCATTCCCACCAACCCGGTGCGGGCGGCAGCGGCCCTGCTGCGGGCGAGCCCGCGCCGGCTGGACCTCGGCGCCATGGAGCGGCCGGACGGGGTGCACTATTTCGCCGTGGCCTGCGGCGCCGGCTACGATGCGCGGGTGATGGCGGAGACGCCCTCGGAGCACAAGCGGCGCTGGGGCATGGGCGCGTATGTCGCTACCACCTTCCGGCTGCTCACCCACCTGCGCTCGGTGGATTATGTCATCACCGTGGATGGAAAGGTGTACGACGCGCACGCCGCCATGGTGCTGGTGGCCAACTGCGGCGAAGTGATTCCCCCGCTCATCCGCCTGGGGCCCGGCATCTCGCCGGAAGACGGCCTGCTCGACGTGGTGGTCATGCGGGCCGACAACCTGGGCGAAGGGGTGCGCGCGGTGTGGGATCTGCTGCGGGCCACCTCCTCCGCCAAGGCGCAGGTGGATTTCGTCGGTTTCGCCCGCGGCCGGGAGGTCCGGGTCGAATCGACCCCGGCCCAGCCGGCGCAGCTGGACGGCGAGCCTGGAGGCTCCACGCCGTTTACCGCCACGATCGTCCCCGGCGCCATCCGGGTACTGGTGCCTGCCGGGGGGTGACCCACGGCGCCGGGGAAACTGTTAAGTTTCTGGTCGGGCTGCTTCGATCCACCACGCGTACAGGCGCACCGCAGCGCACCATTCATGTTACTCCCCCGGGGCACCGGGGATTTCATCGCTGCCCCGCCCGGCGGCACCGGGAGGCTCCAGGATGGCGGATTCGGTCCTCTTGATTGACGACGATGTCGAGGTGCTCCGCTCGATCGGTAACTACTTCGAGCAGGTGGGCTATGAGGTCCACCGCGAGCTGAGCGGCGAGGCCGGTCTCGGCAGCTACGAGCGGCAGCGGCCCGACGTCGTCATCCTCGATCTGCATCTGCCGGGGATGAACGGGATGGAAGTCCTGGAACGGCTGCGGGAGCAGGGCGCGGCGGTCATCCTGCTGACGGGCGGCGGCGACGTGCCGACCGCGGTGCGCGCGATGCAGCTGGGCGCGGAGAACTTTCTCACCAAGCCGGTCGACATGGGGCATCTGGTCGCCGCCACCGCCCGGGTGGCCGACAAGGTCCGCCTGCGGCGGGTGAACCAGATGCTCCTGTCGCATATCGCGCCGGATCAGGGGTTGGAATCCCTGGGCCGCTCGCCTGGCATGCAGGAATTTGCGCGTCAGATTGGCCTGCTGGCCCAGAGCGAACGCACCACGGTGCTGCTGGAAGGCGAGAGCGGGTCGGGGAAGGGCTGGGTGGCCCGGATGATCCACAATCTGAGCCCCCGGGCCAAAGCGCCGTTCGTGGAGGTGAACGCCGGCGGCCTCAGCGCCACGTTCCTCGATTCCGAACTGTTCGGACACGAGAAGGGCGCCTTCACCGACGCCAAGGAGCGCAAGCAGGGGCTCTTCGAGATCGCCGATCACGGCACCATCTTTCTGGATGAAATCGGCGACATGGCGCTGGAACTGCAGCCCAAGCTGCTGAAGGTGCTGGAGACGAAAAGCTTCCGCCGGCTGGGCGGCACCCGGGAGATCAGCGTGGATGTCCGGCTCATTACCGCCACCAACAAGGACATCGCCGCGGAAGTCGAGGCCGGCCGGTTCCGTGAGGACCTGTACTACCGGCTGAGTGTCATGCCGCTGCATCTTCCTCCGGTGCGCGACCGCTCGCGCGAGGACAAGCTCCAGCTCATCAGCCGGATCATGGCCGATCTGCGGAGCCAGGTGCCGGGCGGCCCGGAGCAGATTTCGTCCGAGGCGCTGGAGCGCCTGCTCAGCTATGCCTGGCCCGGGAACGTGCGCGAGATGCGCAACGTCCTGGAGCGGGCGCTGATCCTGGCGCAGGGGAAGCCCGAGGTGCAGGTCGAGCACCTGCCGGGCGAGTTCCGCGCCCGGGCCGGCCCGGGCGACCGGCGGCATACCCCGCTGTCGCTGGACGATCTGGAGCGGCAGCACATCGAGCGGACGCTGCGGCACCACAGCGGAAACCGTACCCGGGCCGCCCTGGAGCTGGGGATCTCCCGGGCCACCCTGATCAACAAGATCAAACGGTACAGCATCGCGGTCTGAGCCATGCCTGAACTGCACGAACACGACGCCATGATCTGCCGCGCCTGCGGGCGCGAAGAGCGCGCATCCGAGGGCTATCCCTGCACCAATTGCGGGACGTTCATCTGCCTCGTGTGCACCTTCCGCGGGGTCACCCTGTGCCGGGAGTGCAGTGAGCGCCTGAACCCGCCAGGGGCCGGGGAACCGGGACCCGGGACGGGGGAATAGCCCATTCCCTGTTCCCCTTTTCACCTTTCCCTTTTCTCTTTTCTCTTTTTTCTCTCTCTCCGTTTTCTATGTCTCCCGCCCTGCATTGCATCGGCCGTTCCGCCGTGGCTCCGGTGCTGCACGCCGCCGACATCCGCTCCGAGCAGGTGACGCAGCTGCTCGCCGGACACACCGGCCGGGTGCTGGAGCGCGAGGGCGAATGGTGCCGGGTGGCGCTCGATGGCGACGGCTATGAAGGGTGGGTGCACCGGGGCTACCTCCATGAGGTCGATGCCGCCGCGATGGAGCGCTGGCGGCAGCAGGCGACCTCGGTAAGCCTCGGCGTGGTACTGGTCGGCCGGGGCTCCCGGTTTGCCCTGCCGCTCGGCGCCCGGGTCGCGCTGGAAGGGGAAGAGGTTCTGCTGGCCGGCGGGATGCGCGCGGCAATCGCCTCCGGCCGCATCGTTACCCGCGAGCGCGCCCGCGCCGAGGCGCTGGCGCTCACCGTGTGGGACTGGGCCGAGCGCTATTACGGCGGCGCGCCGTACCTGTGGGGTGGCCTGACCCCCGCGGGCGTCGACTGCTCCGGCCTGGTCCAGACCACCTTCGCCATGCGCGGCATCGCGCTCCCGCGGGACGCCTCGCAGCAGGCTGCCTGCGGCGCCGAAGTGGGTCCCGGGGGCGCCGTCCCCGGCGATCTTTTCTTCTTCAGCGAAGGGGGCGTCCGGATCACCCATGTCGCGCTCGCCGGGCCGGACGACACCCTGGTGCATTCCACCCTCTCCTGCGGCGGCTTCGTGCGGGAACCGCGTGGGCCGGGATCGCGCGCGGAGCAGCTGATGGCGCGGCTGGTGGCGGTGCGGCGGGTGGGAGAGTAGCGGCATGCGGAAGTCCCGCCTGGTGCTTTTCGATATCGACGGCACCCTGCTGCACAGCGGCGGCGCCGGGCGGCGCGCCATCGTGACGGCGCTCGGGGAACAGCTGGGCGACGCCGGCGCCTTCGACCGGGTGCGGTTCGACGGCAAGACCGATCCCCAGATCCTGGCCGAACTGTTCGCCGAGGCGGGGCACAGCGAGCCGCCGGAGGCGGGCCGCATCGCGGAGTTGTGCCAGGCCTACGTGGCGCTGCTGGAGGCGGAGCTGGCGCGTACCGGCCATCTGAGCCGGATGCTGCCCGGCGTGGCCGACCTGCTGGACCGGCTGGAAGAGGAACGCGGCGTGCTGCTGGGTCTGCTGACCGGCAATCTGCAGGCCGGCGCGGCGCTCAAGCTGCGCGCCGCCGGCATCGATCCGGCACGCTTCCAGGTGGGAGCCTACGGGTCCGACGCGGCGCACCGGCCCGATCTTCCGCCCATCGCCGTGCAGCGCGCCGCTTCCTGGTTCGGCCGCGAACCGGCGGGGGCGGAAGTCATCATCCTGGGAGACACGCCGGCCGACGTTACCTGCGGGCGCTGCGTCCAGGCCCGCGCGGTGGCCGTGGCCACCGGGTCATATACCGTTGATGATCTGCGGGAGGCCGGCGCCTATGCGGTCTTCCAGGATCTGACCGATACCGGAGCGGTCCTGCGGGCGATATTGGAGGACTGAAGGCGCATGGTATCCGAACCCAGGCCACACGGCCAAGACGGGACGCTTGACCTCCGACCTTTGACCTTCGACCCAGCCGTATGCCGGACGAGCTCGAGCTGAAAGCGGTCGTTCCCGATGTCGAGGCCCTCCAGGGCCGGTTGCGCGAGGCGGGACTGCGGCCGGAATTCGCCGGGCTCCTGCAGGACCGCCGGTACGATCGCGACGGCGAGCTGCTGGCGCGCGACGAAGTCCTGCGCACCCGCGTCTACCAGACGGCCGGCTCCGGCGCGCGCCGGGTGCAGCTGGCCTGGAAAGGCCGGACCGGTGTGAGCGACGGCTACAAACTGCGGCAGGAGCTGGAATACGATCTGGCGGGAGACCACGCGCCCGGGCCCCTGCTCGAGGCACTGGGCTACCGGGTGGTGCAGGCGATCGACCGCCATATCGAAACCTATCGCGCCGGCGACACCAGCGTCCGCATCGAGTGGTATCCCCGCATGGATGTCCTGGTGGAAATCGAAGGGCCACCGCAGGGCATCGAGCGGGTGGTTTCGCTGACCGGTATCCCCCGCGCCCAGTTTCTGCCCGAAGCACTGCCCGAGTTCGTGCAGCGCTTCGAGGCGCGGACCGGTCAGGCCGCCCGGATCGCCATGGGGGAGGAGTGAGCGTGGGCCTGGCCTCCACCACCGTGCTGCCGGTGCCCGAGCTGGGTCCCTCGCTGGGGGTGCTGGTGCGGCCCGCCGGAGGCGCCGGCCGGGAGGCCGGCGGACGCCCGGTGCTCGATGAGCCCCGGCTCGCGCTGATGGGGGCCCTGATCGAGCTGGCCGGCGATGCCAGGCGCTGGAGCGGGGCGGGCGACCGCCAGGCCACGGTGGATGCCCTCGGCGCAGCCGCCTGGCGGGGCGCCTGGGATGCCGCGCTGCAGCAGTCCGCCGCTATCCTGACCGAAGGACTCGAGGCGGAACTGGCGGCCGCCGCCCGCGAGTCGCGGTTGCCGAAACGGCTGGCGGAGCGGCTGCCGCTGAGCGGCCCGGAGCGGCTTGCCCTCTCCGCCCAGCTCGGCGCCGGGGCCGGCCCCCTGGTGGATGCGCTGGCCGCGCTGGAAGAGGCCGCGGCGCCGCTGCGGAAGGAACGGGCATCGCCCGAGGCCCGGCGGCACTGGGCCGAGTCGCTGCTGGCGGCCGCGCGCAAGACGGAAACCGCCTGGCGTGCATTGGAGGAAGCCGCCGACCGGGAATGGAGCCAGTGGCGGGTGGTGGTCGAGCGGGCGCGGGCCTGGCGGCGGCCGCGCCGCCTGCTCTGGGTGATCACCACACTGGTATTGCTTGCCGCTCTGGGCCTGGGACTGGTGCTTGGCGGCTACCTGCCGGTCCCGGCCTGGCTCCGCCCGCTGGCGGAATGGTGGTGGACGCGAGCGGCATGAATCGAATCCCCGGGTCCCTCGACTCCCTCGACCCCCTCGACCTTCTCGACCTTCTCGACCCGTTCAAGCGGTCGAGGGGGTCGAGAGGTGCGCACCTCTAGACCCCATGCCCCTTATCGGCATCGGTATCGACCTGGTCGACGTGATCCGTATCGAGCGCATGCTCGAGCGGCAGGGACACGAACGGGTGCTGCGCAAGCTGCTGCGGCCGGGAGAGCGCGCCTACGTGAGCGGGCTGCCGTATCCCGCCAAGAACATCGCCGCCCGCATTGCCGCGAAGGAGGCGGTGTACAAGGCGCTGCAGGCGCTTCCCGGTGCGCGGGCCGTCGGCTGGCAGGACATGGAAGTGGAACGGAACGAAGAAGGGCGGCCCACGATGGCGCTCTACGGCCGCGCTCAGGAGCTGGCCCGCACCTTCGGGCCGCTCGAGATACACCTGTCACTCAGTCATTCGGATCATACCGCTGGAGCGGTGGCCGCGGTGACGAAGTAGGAGTGGGCGGAGTGGGCCATTCCTACCGGGAAGCCAGCGACCGTCCATGGACGTACAGCATCTCATTGAGGCGGTCCACCTGGCTGGCGAAGGCCGCGCGGCTGTCGGGCGCGATGGGAGCGCCCTCTTCCCGGGCGAGGACGCGGGGGTCGGAAGCCTTGCCGTGGATCCGGAACTCGAAATGCAGGTGGGGCCCGGTGGCGAGGCCGGTGGATCCTACATAGCCGATGCAGTCCCCCTGCGACACGGTCCGCCCCACGCGGAGGTTCTTCGCGAAGCGCTGCAGGTGCCCGTAGCGGGTGGTAATCCCATCGGCGTGCCGCAGCTCGACCATGTTCCCGTAGCCGCCGGCACTGCCCACAAAGGTGACCACCCCGTCGCCCGCGGCCATGACCGGCGTGCCCCGGCTGGCGGCGTAGTCGATGCCGCGGTGCGCGCGCCAGCGGTGCAGGATCGGGTGGAGGCGTGCGGCGCTGAAGCCGCTGGAGATGCGCTTGAACGCCACCGGCACCCGCAGGAAGCTGCGGTGCAGGCTCTCGCCCGCCGCGTCGTAGAAGGCGGTACGCCCCCGGCTGTCGTCGAATTCATAGGCGGTGAGCGTGTCGCGCCCCAGCACCAGCTCCGCCGCCAGCACCCGCCCGTAGCGCACTTCCCCGAAGGGCAGCAGCAGCCGCTCGAAGACTATGCGATAGGTGTCCCCGGGATGCAGATCGCGGGTAAAGTCCACCTCCCAGCGAAAGATGTCGGCGATCTCCCACGCCATGTAGTCGCGATCCTCCGCGCCCAGCACGCTGTCGGGGATCGCCTGGGCCAGGGTGGCGTAGAGCGTGGGCGCGAAGCTGCCCTGAATCCGGAGGGTCTGCGTGGTCCACGCGTCGGACGCCGCCAGTACCGCCGGGCGCAGGAAGGGCGCCACGGCGAGCAGGAGCGTGAGTCGGCAAACGGCGGCACGACGGGTCAGGCGCACGGGAGATCCGATCGGGAGATTGAACACAATGGGGCAGGGGCAGAAGGCGTGCCACCCCCGCCCCGGCGCCCCCGGGTGAAATCCCGACGGCAGCCGCCGCGGCAGCGTGTCAGAAGTCGTTCTCCGGGTGTATGTTGAGCGAATCTGCGCGAGGCACCCTCCAGGCCCCCCGTGTCGCACGTTTTCTTGACAGTGCCGGGACTCGGGCAGACCGCGAGAGCGGGGGAGGTGCCGCCGCCGCCCTTCCAATCCCGACCATCAAACTCTAGTTTCTCCGGTACCTTTGAATGAACGGGTGAGAATGATTCTCATCGGCGGGATCTTCCGGAGTCTGCTCGCAATCCAGGCCGTCATGTCGCTGCAGCAGGGTCCTGCCCCGGCGGACGCGCAGGCGACGACGGTCCGGCGGATCGCCGCCACCACGAGTCTTGCGGCGCAGGAATACCGGCTGGGGGTGCACGATGGCCAGGTGATCGCGCCCGCCGAAGTACAGGAGGCGAAGCTCTTTCTGGAGGAAGCCCGCCGCACGGCGGGGTTGCTTCCTCCGGAGGTCAGCCGGTCGACGGGGAGCGCGCTCGATACCCTGGCCGGGCTGATGAGCGCCCACGGCTCGCCCGACAGCGTACTCGCCCGGGTGAACCGGCTCAACCAGTCGCTGGCTCAGCGCCTGGGGGTGACCCTGACTGAACTGCCCGCCGTCGTGCCCACGCTGTCACGCGGGGCCCTGGTTTTCCAGCAGAACTGCGCCGGCTGTCATGGCGCGCTGGGGCGCGGCGACGGCCCGCAGGCGGCCTCCCTCACGCCGCGGCCGCCCAATCTCTCCGATGCGGCCACGCTGGCGGACCGCAGTCCGCTCGACTTCTACCGCCGGATCACGCTTGGTGTGGCGGGGACGGCCATGCCGTCGTTCGAGTCCTCGCTCTCCGCGGACGACCGCTGGGCCGCAGCGGTTTACGCGACGCTCCTGCGCCTTCCCCCGCCGGCGGGCGACGTCCCCCCGGCGCTCCGTGCCTTCGCCACCAGCGCCCGCATGTCGGACCGGGAGATCGCCTCCGCGCTGGGCGGCGATTCGCTCTCGCTGCCGCTGCTGCAGCACGTCGCCGCGGTGCGGAGCTACCAGGTCGCGGGGACCCCCGGCCAGGAGGCGGCCCAGGTCTTTGGCCGGGTGCGCTCCCAGCTGGACTCGGCGTTCGACCTGGCGCGCGCGGGCAAGGGCGAGGAGGCCAGCGCCGTCGCCTTCGACGCCTATCTCAGCTTCGAACGGGTGGAGCCGCAGGTGCGGGCTCAGAACTCCGGTCTGGCCAGTGACCTGGAGGGCTCCTTCGCGACCTTCCGGACCAGGGCCGCGGGCGGTGCCACCGTCGGCGAGCTGAGCGGCCTGCGCAGCCGGCTCTGGACCGGGCTGGAAGAAGCGGAGCGGACCATCGCCGACCGGCTCTCCCCGGTGAACCTGTTCGTCCAGTCGTTCTTCATCCTGCTGCGCGAAGGGCTCGAAGCCATTCTCATCATCGGCGCGCTGGTGGCGATGGTGGTGAAGATGGGCGCGCCCCAGCGCCGGCGCGACGTGCACATCGGCGTGGTGGCGGCCATCGGCGCCAGCCTGATTACGGCGGTGCTGCTGGAGACGGTGCTCACCATCTCTCCCGGGCGGCGGGAGGCGCTGGAGGGCATCACCATGGCTGTGGCGGCGGCCATGCTGTTCTACGTCAGCTACTGGCTGCTGTCCAAGATGGAGGTGGCCAAGTGGAACCGCTTCGTGAAGAGCAAGGTGACCGATGCGCTCACCAGCGGCTCGGCCCTGGCGCTGGCATCGGTGGCCTTTCTGGCGGTGTACCGCGAAGGCTTCGAGACGGTGCTGTTCTACAAGGCGCTGCTGCTGGCCGGGGGCTCGGGCAATCCGGTGATGCCGGTGCTGGCGGGAATTCTCGCAGGGTTCGTCATCCTGGTCGTGGTCTACATCGCCATCAACCGATTCGGGGTGCGGTTGCCCCTGCGGCCCTTCTTTGCGGTGACCAGCGCCTTCCTCTACTACATGGCTTTCGTCTTCAGCGGCAAGGGCATCGCCGAGCTGCAGGAGGGCGGCCTGGTCAGCTCGACCTACGTCTCCTGGGCGCCGCGGATTCCCTCGCTCGGCATCTATCCGACCGTAGAAAGCCTGAGCGCCCAGGGCTTGCTCCTGCTGCTCCTGCTGGCGGCGCTGGCGTGGACCTTCGTCGTCGAGCCGCGGCGGCTGCGGGTAACGAGCCAGATGGTGCCGGAGCCCGGGCCGGGGACCTCGGTGGGCCAGTCCACGCCGGCCGCGCCGGGCGATGAGCGGGACCTCATCCGCTCCCTGGAACGGATGGATGCCGACCTGGCCGAATTGCGCGCCGAGATCGAGCGCCTGCGGTCTCGACTGGGGAGCCGCAAGTCCTGAGAGGGTTCGGGTGCCGGCAGGCAAAAGGGCCTGCGCATTTCGCGCAGGCCCTTTCGCATGAGGGGTGACAGGCCGCCCCCTGAGTCATATCGGAAACGGACCCCAGTGTCCGCTCCACTCTTCTTCGACCTGCCACTTTCCTGGCCGGGCCAGGGGGCCCGGCATCCGGGGAATCGTAAGGGCAAGGTCGGTGCCACCAGGCCAGGCTTCGTAAGAAACTGTCGATCAACGACTTGCGATTACCGGTCGAGTCCGGCAACTGTTCAGGATTTGTACAGACGAAGCATCCAATGAGTTAACAGAATGCCTTGAAACGACTTACGGAACTGTCACAGGTTTTGACGCCGACTGAGTACTGTCCAGGGTCAAGTAGGTCCCGGGCCCGGGGCTGGGCTGGCTCCGCAGCCAGCTCCAGAGTGCCACCCCTGCGATCACCAGCAGCACGCTGGTAAGCTGAGCGATCGTAAAGGGCCCCAGGAAGCGGTCGTCCTTGGCACGGACGAACTCCACCAGGAACCGCTCCAGCCCGGCCAGCATGAGGTAGACGCCGAACAGCGCGCCGATGCCCCAGGCCTTGCGGCGCAGTTTCCAGAGCACGGCGAATACCACCAGCATGGCGGCGACTTCATAGAGCTGGGTGGGGTGCACGGCCAGGACCGTATTCGGGTCGACGCCGGGCGGAATGGGCACCCGGAAGAGGCTGTGCAGGTTCTCCGCGGTGGAGGGGGGGAGCCCCTGCCGGAACTTGACGCCCCAGGGAAGGGAGGTGGGGCGGCCGTAGTCGTCGTTCACCAGGAAACACCCCACCCGTCCCAGGGCGTAGGCCGCCGCCAGGGCGGGCGCCACCAGGTGCATGGTCCACCGGGTGGGTACCCGGAGGCGCCAGCCGTTGATGGCGACCGCTGCCGCGCCCCCGATGAGGCCTCCATACCAGACCAGTCCGCCCCGGGAGAACAGCGCGCCCGGATCGCCGGTCAGGGCGACGTACCAGAGCTTGGCGCCGATGACGCCGCCGATGACGGCAGCCACGGTGATGTCCGCGGCGTAATCTTCCCGCAGCCCGCGGCGTTTGAGTTCGAGCCCGATGAGCCAGCCGCCCATCAGGAACCCGACCATCATCATGATCCCGTAGCCGGTAATCTCCAGGGGACCCAGATGGATTATGAAAGGGTAGACGTCCATGTTCTGCTGTACTCTCAGGAATCAGTAGGTGGCAAAGTAATCCAGGGACGGCAGGACGGCAGGACGGCAGGCTTGCCTCCTCAGTCCTCAGTCCTTCTCAGTCCCGGAAACGTCAGGTCCGGCCGGGGCTCGAGGTCCCAGCCGCTGCGCTCCCCCTGGGCCAGCCGCCAGGCACCGGCGGCGCCGATCATGGCCGCATTATCGGTGTTGAGGCGCGGCGAGGCGGCGACCACGCGGATGGATGAGGGCAGCCGTTCACGCAGCCGTGCGACGAGGGTGCGGTTGCAGGCCACGCCGCCGCCGATCATGGCAGCGGGGTAGCCCAGTTCTTCGGTGGCGCGGGCGGTCTTCTCCACCAGCACATCGAGCACCGCGTCCTGAAAGCCGCGGGCCAGGTCGGCGCGGTCGCGCTCCACGTTGTCGCTCTGCCGCACGGCCCGGAGTACCGCCGTCTTGAGCCCGCTGAAGGAAAAGTCGTAGCGCCCCGGCCCGTCGCGCTCAAGTTCTCCGAGCATGGGCCGGGGGAAGCGATACCGCGCGGGATCGCCGCCGGCGGCGGCGCGTTCGATGGGCGGGCCGCCGGGATAGCCCAGGCCCAGGAGCGTCGCCACCTTGTCGAACGCCTCGCCGGCCGCGTCGTCGCGGGTGCCGCCCAGCAGCCGGTAGCGGCCCCAGGCCGGTACATCGAGCAGCATGGTATGGCCGCCGCTCACCAGCAGCCCCACGAAGGGCGGGGCGAAGGCGGGGTCCTCCAGGGTGGGCGCGAAGAGATGCCCTTCCAGGTGGTGCACGCCGAGCAGCGGAACCTGCCGGCTCCAGGCGAGGGCCTTCCCGTACATCACGCCCACCAGCAGCGCTCCCACCAGGCCCGGGCCGGCGGTGACCGCCACCGCATCCACCGCATCCGCGCCCAGTCCGGCCTGCTCCAGGGCGCGATCGACCACGCCGGTCATGGTGCGCAGGTGGGCGCGGCTGGCCAGCTCGGGCACCACCCCGCCGAAGACGGCGTGTATGTCCTGGGACAGGATGACCAGGCTCTGGAGCGAAGGCCGCTCGCCGCGCAGATCCAGCACGGCGGCGGAGGTTTCGTCGCAGGAGGTCTCGATGGCGAGGACCCGGTCCACAGATTCTACGGGCTCACAGATTGGGGGAAGAAAACAACGACATGGATCCACAGATTACATGGATTCACTGATTTGGCTCGTAAATCGGGCCAACCACGATTACCCCGTTGGACACCGGGACGGGGGGGAAGCAACAGAAGGAAGCCGTCCCGCGGTCCCCCGCCGAGTGGGCCAGGAGAATTCTGTACAAGCGGTGTAAGCCGTGGGTCGACCCTTCTGCGGATTCATCGGCTCCCGGCGCCCAGCGGCACGGTTCGGCTGGAGTCCTTGCCGGGGGCAACCGAGTCCGGGGTGGCGGGGGCGGGCGGGGCGCCGGCGTCGTCCAGCAGGCGCTCGATGAGCCGGCGGTTCATCTCGGAGTCCCAGTCGTAGGCGCCGATCACCCGTTTGACGATCACGCCCTGCTGGTTGAGCAGGTAGCTCTCCGGCACGCCGGTGGTCTGGTAGGTCTCCTGGATCTCGGTGGTACGGTCCTGCAAAATATCGAAAGACAGCCCGAGACTGTCGGCGAAGCGGCGGACGTCTTCCGGGGCCGACTGGTCGATGCTGACGGCCGCGATGCGGAAGCCCCGGCCCTGGAGATCGCGGTAGGCGCGCTGCATGGCGGGCATCTCCACCCGGCAGGGGGCGCACCAGGTCGCCCAGATGTTGATCAGGGTGACGGAACCCTGGTAGTCGTGCAGGGTGAGGGAGTCGCCCGTGCGCACGTTCACCACGGGATAGTCCGGCGCTTCCGCTCCCACTCCGACGACCTCGGCGCTCCGGGTAAACCGCACCACGGCCGTCGCTCCGAGGATCAGCCCTCCGACGATCAGGATGACAACTATCCACTGACGAGACATTCTGTAAGTGCTCTGGCGTAGGGGTGCTTCACAGACTTCCCGACCTTCTCGACTCTCTCGACCCCTTCGGCCGCCGGACCTTTTCAGCAGCTCGAGAGCGCCGAGGGAGTCGAGAGGGTCAGGCGGAAACCTAATCTGTCGCCGCTACACCAGCGTAGTGCACTCCCGGAGCAGCCGCCGGACCGCCGCCGCCGGGTCGCCGTCGCCGAAGACGGCCGTCCCCGCCACGAAGGTGTCCGCGCCGGCCTGCCAGGCGGTCCCGATGGTTTCCGTGGTGATGCCCCCGTCCACCTCCAGCGTCGCCGCCGAGCCGTGGCGCTCCAGCAGCAGCCGGGCACGCCGCAGCTTGTCGGAGGCGGCGGGGATATACGTCTGGCCGCCGAATCCCGGGTTCACCGACATGACCAGCAGCAGGTCGAGGTCGGCCACCACCTCCTCCGCCCAGGTGAGCGGCGTGCCCGGGTTGATCGCCAGGCCGGCCCGCATCCCGTGTTCCCGCACCGCGGTGAGCTGCCGCTGGACGTGTATGGTCGCTTCCGGGTGGAAGGTGAAGCCGGTGGCGCCGGCGTCGGCGAAGGGCTCGATATAGCGCTCCGGCCGCTCCACCATCAGGTGCACATCCAGGGGGACATCGGTCATGCGCCGGAGCGCGCGGATCACCGGGGCCCCGAAGGTGAGGTTAGGCACGAAGGCGCCGTCCATGACGTCCACGTGAATCCATTCGGCGCCGCCCTCGAGCGCGGCCGCAACCTCTTCCCGCAGGCGGCCCAGATCGGCGCTCAGAATGCTGGGAGCGATGCGTGGCTTCATGGGGACTCCCGGGAGGAGACGACGAGATTGACGCGAGCATTGCGCCGGGCTTCCTGTCCCCCCGCCGGCGTCTGGTCCATGACCGTGCCCGGCTGGCCGTACCCGGCCCGCGCGCTGACGGACCCCACCGCGAGGCCGGCCCGTTGCAGCAGTTTGCGGGCATCTGCCAGCGGCAATCCGGTCAGCTGCGGTACCGTGCTCGGCGCCGGCCCGGCGCTCAGGACCAGGGAAATCCCGGTGCCGGGCGTCCGGGCCACGCCGGCTCCGGGCCGGGTCGCCAGCACGACGCCGGCTTCGTTGGGCGAGCGTACCGAGTCGTCCGGCCCCAGCGCGAGATTGCCCGCCTGGATCACCTTGCCCGCTTCTTCCGCATCGAAGCCCACCACGTTGGGCACCGGAACGTCGGCGGGGCCGGCGCTGGGAGTCAGCTCCACGGTGGCCCCCGCGGGCAGGGTGGTGCCGGGGGCGGGCTGCTGCCAGAGTATCCGGCCCCGCGGCACCCGCGGATCGGTTTCCTCGGGAACCATGCGGATCCGGAAGCCCGCATCGGTAAGTTGCTGCCGGGCTTCCTTGAGCGGCAGATCGATCACCCGGGCCAGGGCGTGGTCTTCCGTGAAGATGGGGGCGGGATAGAGTACGAAGACGGCAACCAGGTAACCCGCCAGCCCGGCGCCCAGGACGATGAGAAACGCCCGAAGCAGCCGCGCCCTGGTCCACCAGCGAGCCGGTGCTGGGTCGGTGCCGCGGGCGGGCCGCGTCGTTATGCCCGGTCCGCGGTTTTCTTCAGCCGGGACGCGAACGCGCCATCCATATGGTCGCGCTGGGGGAGAATCCGGAGATCGCCCTCCGGGCTCAGCAGCCCCGGGGGCATCGTTCCGCCGGGCTCCCGGCGGAACTCCGGATGACGACTCAGGAATGTCTCGATCTGCCACTCGTTCTCCTCAGGCTCCAGCGAGCACGTGGCGTAAAGTAACAACCCTCCCGGGCGTACCCGCTCCGCCAGCGCTTCCAGCAGCACGCCCTGGCGGGCGGCCAGGTGCCGCAGGCTTCCGGGCGTGACCCGCCAGCGGGCATCGGGGTGCCGGGCGAAGGTGCCGGTTCCCAGACAGGGCGCGTCCAGCAGCACCGCATCGACCGGCCGGATGGGCGGGCTCACGGCATCGGCCACCAGGGGCCATTCCCGGCCCGTGCCGGCGCGGGCCAGGTTGCGCCGCAGGCTGGCCACGCGGGCACGGGTGCGGTCGGCCGCCGCCACCTGCGCGCCGTCCCGGCTCAGCGCCAGCGTCTTGCCTCCCGGCGCGGCGGCTGCGTCGTAGAGCAGTGCCCCCGCGGGCAGGCCGGCAAACCGCACTACCAGGGCCTGGGCCGGGTCCTGCACGAAGAAGAGCCCCTCCGCATATCCGGGCAGCTGGTCGGGCCGCCCGCCCTCGACCACCAATCCCGCGTCCGCCGGCGCCGGGTGGAACTCGATGCCCTCGGCGGACCAGAGCCGTTCCAGTGCTTCGCGCCCGGCCCGGGCGGGTTGCACCACGAGGGGCGGATGGCCGTTGTTCCACTGCAGCAGCGTCGTGGTCTCCGGCTCGCCGTAGCGTTCGATCCACCGCTCCACCAGCCAGCGCGGATGGGAGAGGCGCTCCCACAGCGGCCGGTCGGCCGCCGGTTCAGGGCGGCCCGGCCCCAGGCGGCGGAGCACGGCGTTCACGAACCCCGCGGCCCGGGCTCCGCCCGTCTCGTGGGCCAGGTCCACGGCGGTGTTCACGGCGGCGTGGACCGGTACCCGCTCGAGGTGGGTGAGCTGGTAGGCGCCGAGTCGGAGGACGTCGCGCAGCGGGCCGGGGACGCCTTCCCAGCCCCGTGTGATGAGCGGCGCCAGCCGGGCATCGAGCTCGCTGCGATGACGGAGCACGCCCGCGGCAAGCTCGTGCGCCAGGTGGCGGTCGCGCTCCTCCAGCGCGGCCACGGCGGCGTCACGGCCTTCGGCGAAGGGCGTACCGTGCTGAACCGCCTGGAGTATCCGCAGGGCGGCCCGGCGCGCGGCCGTCGCGCCTCCGTGCTCCGGGGCCGCCGCTTTCCGGCTCAGGCCAGCATGCCTTTGCCGGGGCTCGACGGCACCGCGATTTCGCGCCGCGGCATCCGGCCCGCCAGCCAGGCCAGCCGTCCCGCCCGCACCGCCGCGCGCATCGCCTCGGCCATCAGCTCGGGCCGCTCCGCCTGGGCCAGCGCGGTATTCATCAGGATGCCGTCGACGCCCTGCTCCATGGTGACGCAGGCATCGGAGGCGGTGCCCACGCCGGCATCCACGATGACCGGTACCGTGAGGCGCTGCTTCAGCGTGCGGATGCTGTAGGGATTGAGCAGGCCCAGCCCACTGCCGATGGGCGAGGCCAGCGGCATGACCGCGGCACAGCCGGCGTCCTCCAGCCGCAGGGCGGTGATCAGGTCGTCGTTGGTGTAGGCCATGACCTGGAATCCCTCTTTCGCCAGCACCCGCGCCGCTTCGAGCAGGCCGGCGACATCGGGCAGGAGCGTGTCCTGGTCGCCGATCACCTCGAGCTTGACGAACTCGTTGAAGCCGGCCTCGCGCGCCAGCCGGGCGTAGCGGATGGCTTCGTCGGCATTATAGCAGCCGGCGGTATTGGCCAGCAGGAAGTACCGGTCCGGATCGAGGTGGTACAGCATCCCCTCTTCTCTGGTCCGGTCCAGGTCCACCCGGCGTACGGCGACGGTGACGATCTCCGCACCGGAAGCGTCGAGCGCGCGGACCATCTCCCCGTTGCTGCGGTACTTTCCGGTGCCGGCCAGCAGGCGGGAGGTGAAGGTGCGCCCGCCGATGGTGAGCGGGGTGTCGATGGCGGTACCGGTATGCGTCAGTGTGCCAGTCATGGTCTTCTCCGGCGGTCAGTCGGTCAGTCGGTCGGGCGGTCGGGCGGTCTGACCTTGTGCCGCCCCGGTGCAGCTTCGCGCTCGATCCGCAGTCCTCAGTCCTCAGCCCTCAGCCCTTTTCTCTTTTCTCGTCTCTCTCTTCTCATCCCCCGCCCACGAAATGTACGATCTCCACCTGGTCGCCGGCGGCCAGCGAGGTCTCCGCCAGGCGCGGGCGCCGGATGATCTCCCGGTTGAGTTCGACGACCACCATGCGGGGGTCGAGCTCGAGGCCGCGCAGCAGTGCCTCCAGGGTCGCCGGCCGGGGTAGCGGCCGGGCGGTGCCGTTCACGGTTATGGTCGCCTCGCTCACGGTGCGTTCTCCATCGGGACATTCCAGGGCTCGAGCAGGGCCAGGGCCGCCGCGGCCGGATCGGCCGCATCCCACAGGGCCGAGACGGCGGCCAGGCCCCAGGCGCCGGCGTCGCGCACCGCGGCCGCCCGTTCCGCGGTGATGCCGCCGATGGCGATTACCGGCGGCCCCAGACGGGCGCAGGCGCCCAGCGCGTCGAGGCCCAGCGGCAGCCTGCCGGGATGGGAGGTGGTGGGGAAGATATTCCCCAGCATGAGGTAGTCGGCGCCGGCCTCCGCCGCCGCGGCCGCCTGCTCGAGGCTGTGCACCGACTGCCCTACCCATCCCTCGCCCAGCACCCGGCGGGCATCGCCGGGGGCCAGGTCGGTGGCGGCGAGGTGCACTCCCGCCGCGTGCAGCGCCCGGGCGATGTCGGGATGGCCGTTCACCAGTACCGCCGCTTCAGGCGGCCGTGCCAGGGCCAACAGCCGCTGCGCCAGCCCGGTGACGGTACGCGCGCCGGCACCGGGCGCCCGCGCGTGGAGCGCCACGGCGGGCCCGGCGGCGGCGATCGCCGCTGCCCGGACTCCCAGATCGTCGCGGGCGATGACTCGGCGGTCGGTGATGGCATGCAGCCGGGGCAGAGGCCTCACGCGAAGCGCTCACCCGCCTCTACGCCCCGCCCGCGCGACCAGTCGGCGGCGCTCATCCGCCGTTTCCCCGCCGGCTGCACCTCGCGCACCAGCAGCGATCCCTCGCCGGTCGCCAGGAGCAGCCGCTCGCCGGTGCGCAGCACCGTGCCCGGCGGCGCCTGCTCCGATACCCCGTCGCGGACGGTGGCGCCGAAGAGCTTCACCTCCGCGTCTCCCAGCAGGGCCCAGGCGCCCGGTTCGGGATCGAACGCCCGGACGCGCCGCGCGCTGACGGCGGCCGGCTCATTCCAGAGAATGCGGCAGGTCTCCCGGTTGATCTTGGGGGCCCAGGTGGCCTGACTCTCGTCCTGCGGCACCGGCACCAGGTCGCCCGCGAGCCAGCCGCGGATGCCCTCCACCAGGGCGGTGCCGCCCGCCTGCGCGACCCGGCGAAGCAGCTCGCCGCCGGTATCGCCGGGCTCGATGGGTACCCGGACCTGGTGGATGACCGGCCCGCTGTCGAGGCCCGCGTCCATCTGCATGATGCTGACGCCGGTGTGCTGGTCGCCGTTCAGGATGGCCCAGGGCACCGGCGCCGCGCCCCGCAGCCGCGGCAGCAGCGAGGCATGGACGTTGAGCAGTCCGCGCGGGGGGGTCTGCAGCACTTCGGGCCGCAGGAGGTGGCCATACGCGGCGACCACGCCGAGCTCCGCCCCGGTGCGCCGCAGGGCCTGGAGGAACACGTCGCCGACCGGCCGCGCCGGCTGCAGCACCGGGATGCCGAGGTCTTCGGCCATGAGCTTGACGGGGGAGGCGACGAGCCGGCTGCGGGAACGGCCGCGGGGGCGATCGGGCTGGGTGACCACACCGGCGACGTCGAATCCTGCGGTGAGGAGGGCCTTCAGGGACGGCACCGCGAACTCCGGCGTGCCGAAAAACACCACCCGCATCAGGCCGATCCGGCGGGGCTTGGCCGGACCTCCCGGATATAGCTCTTGTCGTCCTTGTGATCCTTGCGGTAGCGGGCCAGCAGCATCTTCCGGCGCATGGGGCCGGCGTGGTCGAGGAAGAGAACGCCGTCCAGATGGTCGATCTCGTGCTGGACCGCGCGCGCGGGCAGCCCCTCCAGCTCGCGCCGGTAGCGCTGCCCGTCGAGGCCGGTAGCCTCCAGCGTGATACGGGCGGGTCGGCTCACGTCGACGTACACATCGGGGACCGAGAGGCAGCCCTCTTCGGCCGTGTCGCTGCCTTCGGAGGCGATCACCCGGGGGTTGATCAGGACCAGGCGCTGCTCTTCCGCTTCCACCACGGCGACCCGGCGGGTGTCGCCGACCTGATTGGCGGCCAGCCCCACGCCCTTGGCCGCGTGCATGGTCTCGAACAGGTCGTCCACGAACTGGCGGATGCCGTCGTCGACGGTCTCCACCTCGGCGCAGCGCTGGCGCAGCACCGGCGAACCCAGCAGGTGCAGCGACAGCAGACTCATGACGCGGGCGCTCCCGGCGAGGGCGTGTCGCCCACCTGGATGATGCGGTCCCGGCGGACGATCAGCGTGGCATCGCCGCTTTCCACCGTGATCCTGTCGTCCTTCACGTCCCGGACCTTGCCCATGATCCCGCCGCTGGTCGTCACGCTGTCGCCCTTCTTGATCCCCTTGAGCAGCTCCTCGTGCTGCTTCCGGGCCCGGGACTGCGGCCGGATGATCAGGAAGTAGAACACCAGTCCGATCGCCCCCAGCTGGAACAGCAGGATGGTGGCGCCGCCGCTGCCCCCGGACGGGGCCATGAAGAGACTGAGCGAGTGCAGGGTCACGATGCTCCTCGTTGGTGGTATTGCCGGAGCCATTCGCGGCTCCAGGGCTCGAAGGTGCCGTCCAGAATCGCCGCCCGCGCCTGCCCGGCCAGCCGGATCAGGAAGCGGATATTGTGCAGCGACACCAGCCGGAGTCCGAGCATCTCCTCCGCCACGAACAGGTGGCGGAGATAGGCACGACTGAACGTGGTGCAGGTCTCACAGTCGCACGACGGATCCAGCGGCCCGGCCGCCCCGCGGTTCTCGGCCGAGCGGATATTGACCCGTCCGGCGGCGGTCCAGGCGCTGCCGTGCCGGCCGTTGCGGGTGGCCGCGACGCAGTCGAACAGGTCGACCCCGCGCGCGATGCCCTCCAGCAGGTCGGCGGGAAATCCGACTCCCATAAGATAACGGGGCGTCTCCCGTGGCAGGACCGGCTCCAGCGTCTCCAGGGCCCGGTGCATGACCTCCTTGGGCTCGCCCACCGAGAGGCCGCCGATAGCCACGCCGGTCCAGGGCCCGCGCGCCAGGATGCCCTCCAGCGACCGGAGCCGCAGGTCCATGAAAGTGCCGCCCTGCACGATGGGCCAGAGCGTCTGGCGCGGGGGGGCGCCGTTTGCCAGCGCGCTATGGCGCTCGCGGCAGCGGGCGAGCCAGCGCAGGGTGCGCTCCATGCCCTCTTCCGCCAGCGCGCGGGGCGACTGGCCCGGCACCACGTGGTCAAAGGCCATGGCGATGTCGGCCCCCAGAGCCCATTCGATCTCCATGACCGACTCGGGCGTCAGCGTGCGCCGGCTGCCGTCCACGTGCGACTGAAATTCGACCCCGTCCTCGCTGATACTGCGCATCGACTCCAGGGAGAACACCTGAAACCCGCCCGAGTCGGTGAGCATGGGGCCTTCCCAGGCCGTGAATCGCTGCAGGCCGCCCAGGTCGCGGACCACCTGCTCGCCCGGCCGCAGGTGCAGGTGATAGGTATTGCCCAGGATGATCTCGGCGCCGGCGCGCCGGACTTCGTGCGGGTGCAGCCCCCGCACCGTGCCATAGGTGCCGACCGGCATGAAGGCCGGCGTGCGCACGTCGCCGTGCGGCAGATGCAGGAGCCCCGCCCGCGCGGCGCCGGCGGTGGCCTCGAGATGGAATTCGAACATGCGGCGAATGTAACCGCGAAGGGGTCAGGGATGCCGAAGGGGTCAGGCATGCCTGACCCCTCCGGTTTATTTGCCCCGCGCCACGATGGCCATGGCATCCCCGTAACTGTAGAAGCGGTACCGCTGCGCCACGGCGTGGCGATAGGCGGCCATGGTCGTTTCGTAGCCCGCGAATGCCGAGACCAGCATGAGGAGCGTCGACCGGGGCAGGTGGAAATTGGTGAGCAGCCGGTCTACTACCCTGAAGCGATAGCCGGGCGCGATGAGCAGCCGCGTCTCCGCCGATCCGGCGGCCACCGTGCCGTCCTCCCGTCCCGCGCTCTCCAGCGCCCGCACCACGGTGGTGCCGACCGCCCAGATATTTCCCCCCCGTTCCCGCGCTGCCGCGATCTGTTCCGCCGCCGGGTCGGGAAGAGTGAAGCGCTCGGGGTGCATGGGGTGTTCCCCGATATTTTCCGTCTCCACCGGCTTGAAAGTGCCGGGGCCCACCTCGAGGTCGAGCCGGGCGACCGCCACGCCCCGGCGCTCCAGCGCGGCAAGGACAGCCGGGGTGAAGTGCAGGCCGGCCGTGGGCGCGGCCACGCTGCCCTCGCGCTCGGCGTAGACCGTCTGGTAGGCGACGTCATCCGCCGGCGTCGGCGCCCGGTCGATATAGGGCGGCAGCGGCAGCCGGCCGTAGCGGGCAATCGCCTCGTCCGCCGGCAGGCCGCCGAACCGGACCAGCCGGTTGCCGTCGGGAAGCACGTCCAGGGTTTCGATCCAGGCATCGGGCCCCAGGGTGATGCGCTTGCCCGGGCGCAGCGCGCTGCCCGGTTTGCCCAGTGCCAGCCAGGCGCCGCCGGGCGCGGGATGGATGAGCAGCACCTCGGCCGGCGCGCCCGACGGCCGGGCGCCGAGCAGCCGCGCATGACGCACCCGGGTGGTATTGATGACGAGGACATCGCCGGGCGCGACGAGCTCGGGGAAGCGGTCGAAGGCCGAATCCTCCAGCACCGGCTCCCCGCCCGGCCGCACGATCAGCAGCCGGCTCTCTCCGCGGGCCACGGGGTGCTGGGCGATCAGCTCCGGCGGAAGGGAGTAGTCGAAGTCCGAAGTACGCATCGGGAGATTTCACCGCGAAGACGCGAAGAGCGCGAAGGGCGCCAAGAACTGCTGCTTTGATGTCACGCGAGAGGGCATCCAGCTGCCAGCGAGAGCACAATAGCTGTTTCGGGCACCCCCAGCGCAAGCCTCATGCTGTTCCGCGAAGATTCTCCCGATCCTCAATGGCCTGAAGTGGGCAACCTCAGTTCCGGGCGCCCTTCGCGGCTTCGCGGTGCATTCCTCCTATCCGGGCCCTTCGAAGAGCCCGGCCTGGCTTCCCGAGGGCGGGGTGAAACCGAAACGGCGGTAGGCGTTGGCGGTGGCGCAGCGGCCACGGGGGGTGCGTTCGAGGAATCCCTGCTGAATGAGATAGGGCTCGTAGACTTCCTCCAGGGTGCCGCTGTCTTCGCCCACCGCCACGGCGATGGTATTGAGCCCCACCGGCCCGCCGTTGAACTTCTCGATGATGGTCCGCAGGATGCGCGCGTCCATGTCGTCCAGCCCGAACTCGTCCACGTTGAGCCGCGCCAGCGCATCGCGTGCCACCTGGCCGGTGATGGTACCGCCGGCGCGGACCTGGGCGTAATCGCGCACCCGCCGGAGCAGCCGGTTGGCCACCCGGGGGGTGCCGCGGCTGCGGCGCGCGATTTCCGCCGCGCCCTCCGGCTCCATCGGCACCTCCAGGATCTGCGCCGAGCGGGTGACGATCGTCTCCAGGTCGGAGGCGGGATAGAAATGCAGCCGCTCCACCAGCCCGAACCGCGCCCGCATGGGCGGCGTGAGCAGGCCGAACCGGGTGGTGGCACCGACCAGCGTGAAGCGCTCGATCGTCATCGGGATGGTCTGGGCCCGCGGCCCGTCGGCGATGCGCACGTCCACGCGGAAGTCTTCCATGGCGGGATAGAGGAACTCCTCCAGCACCGGGCGCAGGCGGTGGATCTCGTCGATGAAGAGCACGTCGCCGGGGGAGAGCGTGGTCAGCAGGCCCACCAGGTCGCCCGGCTTTTCCAGCACCGGGCCCGAGGTGGTCCGGATCTGCACGCCCATCTCGCGGGCGATCAGCATGGCCAGCGTGGTCTTGCCCAGGCCCGGCGGCCCGAAGAAGAGCAGGTGGTCCAGCGTCTCGCCCCGGGCCCGGGCCGCATCGATGGCGATCTGGAGCGAGGTCTTCACCTGCTCCTGGCCCACGAACTCGTCCAGCCGCGAGGGACGCAGCGCCGCTTCGGCGCCGGTCTCTTCGGGCAGGACGTCGGGGGTGGTGACCTGGACGCGGGTCATGGGGCGGGCAGGCGGGCAGGCGGGCGGGCGGTCGGGCAGGCCTGCACCGAGCTGGGCGACCCGACCGCCGGCCCGCCGGACCGCCCCGCCTCAGGCACTTCTGGCCTCCCACCGCACCGGCCTCGGCCCCTGGTGCACCACGTGGGGCGTCTTGCAGGACACGCAGCGGTCCTCGAACTGGTCGACGTCCTCCGGCACCAGTTTGCGATTGGTGGTGCCGCAGCGGGTACACACCCATTCGGCCGTCTGGGCAACGAGGGGCATGCTTCAGGTCCCTTTCTGGGAAGTCGTGATCCACTGCAGCGCGCGGCGCACCACCTGCGCCGTCTCGGCGCCGGCCTGCCCGTCCAGCACGCTGCGCACCGCTTCTTCCGCCGCGGCGGGCGGGTAGCCCAGCGCGGTCAGCGCCTGTGCCGCTTCCTCCGCCACGCGGGGCCGGCCGCTGGGGCCCGGCGTCGCCGGCAGATCGCCGAACCGGTCCGACAGCTCGAGGATCAGCCGCTCGGCTTTCTTGCGGCCGATCCCGCTCACCGTGGCCAGCGCGGCGACGTCCTTGTTGCGGATGCTGGCGACCACCCGCGCCGGCCCCAGCGTGGACAGCATGGCGAGGGCGAGCCGCGGCCCAAAGCCGCCGGCCAGCAGCAGCCGCTGGAAGACGGTGCGCTCCGAGGCCTGATCGAAGCCGAAGAGGAGCCAGCCGTCTTCCCGCACCACCAGCTCGGTGTAGAGCCGGACCTTGCTGCCGGGCGCCGGCAGCCGCTGGAAGACTCCCAGCGGCACCGTGACGGCGTAGCCCACGCCGCCGGCCGTCTCCACCACTACCATGTCGCCCTCGCGCTCGGTGAGGGTGCCGCTGACCGTCGCGATCATCGGGCCGTGGCCGCCACCTGCCGCAGCGCCGCGGGGCCCTGCCGCAGGATATGGGTCAGGGCCAGGGCCACGCCGTCGGCGGCGTCGGCCGGCGAGGGGGGCGCCTGCAGGTGCAGCAGGCGGGCGACCATGTAGCCCACCTGGGGCTTGAGCGCCGCCCCGCGGCCGACCACGGTCTTCTTCACCACCGCGGGCGAGTACTCGGCGATGCTGAGGCCGGCCTGCTCGCCGCAGAGGAGGATGACGCCGCGGGCGTGCGCCAGCGAGACGGTGGTGCGCACATTCCGGGCGTAGAAGACGCTTTCGACCGAGAGCACGTCGGGCCGGTGCCGGGCGATGAGTTCCGCCAGGCCGGCGTGGATCTCCGCCAGGCGGCAGGCCAGCGATTGCCGCGGGCTGGTGCGGAGCACGCCGCACTCCAGCAGCCGGGCCGGTCCCCGGCTGGCCTCCACCAGGCCGTAGCCCAGGATGGCGGTGCCGGGGTCCACGCCCAGCACTTTCATTGTGGCGTGATCCTCAGGAAGAAGCCTCGGCCAGTTCCGATGCGTCGATGTCGAAGTTGGAGAATACCTTGGCGACGTCCTCCAGCTCTTCCAGCACCTCCACCAGCTTGAGCATGCGCTCGGCGTCCTTGCCCTCCACCTTCACCGTGTTCATCGGCACCATGGCCAGTTCCGACGACTCGGGTTCGATACCCCTGGCCGCCAGCCCGTCGAGCACCGCGTGCAGGCTGGTGGGTGCGGTGGAGATCAGGTACTGCTCGCCGTCCACGGTAAAGTCTTCCGCGCCGGCCTCGAGCGCGGCCTCCAGCGCGGCCTCTTCGCTGTAGCGGGAGGCGTCCAGGTAGATCTGCCCCTTGCGCTCGAACATCCAGGCCACGGAATTGCTGGCGCCGAGATTGCCCCCGTTCCGGCTGAACGCATGGCGGATGTCGGCGACGGTGCGATTGGCGTTGTCGGTGGTGGCCTCGATGAACAGCGCCGCGCCGCCGGGGCCGTAGCCCTCATAGGTGATCTCTTCCAGCGTGGCGCCCTCGAGTTCGCCGGTGCCCTTCTTGACGGCGCGCTCGATGTTGTCGTTGGGCATGTTGACGGCCTTGGCCCCGTCGATGGCCAGGCGCAGCCGCGGGTTGCCCGCGGGATCGCCGCCGCCGGCCCGCGCCGCGATGGTGATCTCCCGGATGACTTTGGTCCAGGACGCCGCGCGCCGCTGGTCGGTCACCGCCTTCTTGCGCTTGATCTGTTTCCATTTGCTGTGGCCGGCCATGACAACGCTCCTTGGTTCTGCGGTACCACCTGGCTGAAATTAGCCCCCGGGGAGAGGGCAGGCAACGCGATCCGGGCGTCTGCCACCGCTCATCCCGCCGTTTTCGCTGCTGTCGCCCCATTGACCACCCCCGCCCCGCGCGCTACTCTCCAGCCCTTATGCGTATCCGCCCAACGGTCATACTCTTAGCCGCCCTCGCCACGGCCGCCGCAGCCTGCGGCAAAGACAAGCCGCACCCGCCCGAACTCAACCAGGTGCTGCCCAACCTGCCGCTGCCGCCCAACGCGGCGATCGTCTCGCGTGAAGGAGGCGAAGAGGCGCTGCAGTTCACCTTTATCAGCGGATGGAATCAGGACCGGGTGGCCAACTACTACCGCCAGACGCTGAGCCGGGGCCCCTGGACGCTGGTGAACGACACCAGGATGTCCGACGGCACCGTGGCGCTGTATGCCGAGCGGAACGGGCCGCCGCTCTGGGTGACCATCCGGCCCGACAGCCTGGGGCGGGGCAGCTATGTCACACTCGCCGGGGCGCGCTCGAAGAGCGATACCCTGGCGCCGGCACCCGACAGCGCCGCCCACCCCGACTCCGCCGCCCGGAACAGAGACTCGGCCGCGGCGCGCTGACCGCTCAGTGGTCCGGGTCGAGCATGTCCTCGAAGCGGAGCCAGCGGCGGTAGAAGTAGAGATCCACGAACCCGCCGGGGCCGTTCCGGTTCTTGGCCAGCAGTAGCTCGGTCGCCCCTTCCACTCCCGTGCCCGGCTGGTACATCTCCTCCCGATAGAGCGCCAGCACGATATCCGCATGTTGCCGGGCCGCCCCGGCAGCCCCGAGGTCGTCCAGGGTGGGACGGGGGTCTTCCCGGCGGGTAAAATGCTGCAGCCGGGAGAGCGCCAGGACGGTGAGGTTGCGCTCCAGCGCCATCGCCTTGAGCGCGCGAATCGCCAGCGCCTCGGATTCCTCCAGCGTGGCTCCCGGCGAAGGCGGTTCCACCATCTGCAGCGGATCGACCACCACCAGCGCTCGGCGCGGGATGATTTCGGCGCAGGCGGCCACCTCCTCGAAGCTCCCCCCGGACAGCCGGCGGAAGATGAGCGGCAGATCCCGCAGCCGCACCGCGGCGGCTCCGAGTGCCGCGCGGGTGGCATCGGCCAGGCGGCCGCTGCGGAGATCATCGACCGGCGCGCGTCCTTCCATGGCGAGGGCCCGTTCCATCAGGCGCTCTTCGGTCATCTCGCCCGAGCAGTACACTGCCGGCATTCCCGCCAGTGCGCTCCGGATGGCGATGCCCAGCGCCAGCGCGCTCTTCCCCGATCCGGTGTCGCCGGCCAGGATGACCAGGTCCTGGCGGCGGAATCCTCCCCCCAGCACGCGATCGAGCGACGGATAGCCGGACGGGACGGTATCGGTCGGGGTTGCGCCGCTTCGGGCGGCATCTACCCGGCTGACGATCGCTTCGGCGGAATCGGAAGATGGGCGGCGCCCACCGCTGGACGGCATGTTTGCAAAATAGCGGGTCGGGAACGGCCGGGGATATCCGGGCGCCGCGCGGCTCGTTGTCGAGTTTTGGTGCAGCGCGTTTGGGGCCGGCAGGGTGCAAGTGTAAGCAGGGGAACGGCTCGGGCAGGGGTGTCAAACTGTTGCGCAGGGCCAGAGCCCGGAGTGGCCCCGCTCTTGCCCTTCCTGGATGGTACCCGACGGGAACTGACTCCTCCCGGTGGGGGGATGGGCAACACAGGACGTCGGACGCTCGTCGTTTTACGCGCGGTGGCAGCTGCACTGGCCACAAACCCCTACTCGACGTAAGGCGGGCGCCGCGCCGGCTGAGGAGGGAAAGGGACCCCCGTCCCTTTCCCTCTTCGTATTCTCGGCCCCTGTAGTGATCGAGAAAGCTAGGACGACCGGGTTGTCCCCCCGCCCGTTCGACGCGCCCCCTTCGCCGCCTGCTGTACCGCATCGGCCGCTTCGCCGCCGAGCGTTTCGCGCACCGGTGCCACCAGCTGGCTCAACGCCAGTGCGGCGGCGGTCCGGTCGGCGGATTTCAGCTGGGCCAGGGCGGCCGGCAGGCAGCGGCGCAGGGCGGAGGAAAGGGTGAGCGTGGCCAGACGGTGCTGCAGCGCCGCCAGCCGGCGATCCAGCGCGGCGGGCGGCAGGGGAGGATCCAGCGTCAGGTCGCGGGCCGCGCGCACGGTGAGCCAGATCGCGTAGAGGCCTTCGCGCCGGGGGCCGCGCACCGCTTCGGACAGCAGCCGCAGCAGGGTCAGTTCGCTGCCGTCGCCGTCAACCATGAGCGGGGTCGGGGAGTGCGCCCAGCACATCCGCCGGGAGCAGGTCGCGCAGGCAGCGATGATGGCCCAGGGGGCAGCGTTCGGTACCCCAGGCGGTGCAGGGGCGGCAATCGAGCGGCAGGTCCAGCACCGTCGCGGCACGGGTATAGGGGAAGAAGCCGAATTGCCGCACCGTCGGCCCGAAGAGCGCCACCACCGGCGTGCCCACCGCCGTCCCCAGGTGCATGACTCCCGTGTCGCCCGAGACCAGCGCGCGTGCCCGTGCCAGGAGCGCGCCGGTCTGCTGCAGGGAGAACTCGCCCGCCGCGCTGGCCGTGGCGGGGCCTCCCGCGGCGGCCAGCTCGCGGCAGAGGGTCGCGTCCCCGGGGCCGCCGGCGAAGACCACCCTCCACCCCTGCGTGAGGACCGACGCGGTGAGCGTCCGCCAGGATGCTGCGGGCCACTGTTTGGTGGCGTGAGCCGCGCCGGGCGCGAAAACCAGCAGGGGGCCTTCCGCCAGTCTCCGGGCTTCCAGCCACTCTCCCACCGCTGCGTCCACGCCGGGGGCGCAGTACAACTCCGGCGGGCGGCCGTCGGGGTGGACATCCAGCCCCGCCGCGGCATCGAAGTAGCGTTCGGCCACCGGCAGCTGCCGCGGGTAGATGTCGCGCTTGAAGCGGATCAGCATCTCCCGGGCCACCCGGTGGTGGCGGTACCCGCGCCACCGGCCGGGCACCAGGAGCCGGAGGGCGCGGCTGCGGGTGCTGCCGTGGAGATCCAGCAGGTGGGTGCACCGCAGCGCACGCAGCTCTGCGGCCAGCGGGCGGAGCCGGGCGCCCGGCTCGAGCGTGAGGACCCGGGTGATCCGGGGATTGTCCCGCACCAGCGGGGCGAATGCCGCCTTGGTGAGATAGGTGATCTCCGCCGGCGGATACCGCTCCCGCAGCGCCCGCACCAGCGGGGTGGTGAGCAGGATGTCGCCGATCGAGCTGAAGCGGACGAGGAGGATGCGGGGCGAGGGGGCAGCGTTGGGCACGGGGCTAATGTACTGGGAACCGGGGAAGCGGGAACAGGGAAACGGACGCGCGCCGCGTCCGGGCCGATATCCGTTCCCGTTCCCGTTTCCCGTTTCCCCGTCTCTAGAACCGGCACCTTCCTCCGGCTACCTTTCGGCCATGCCACGTCCCAAAAGCATCCTCTGGGTGGACGATGAGGTCGAAAGCCTCACCTCGCACATCCTCTTTCTCGAAGAGCACGGCTTCACCGTGGAAAAGACCGCCCACGGCGACGACGCCCTGGTGCTGTTGCAGCGCCAGCCGTACGGCGTGGTGCTGCTGGACGAGCAGATGCCGGGACGGCGGGGGCTGGACCTGTTCCGCGCCATCCGTTCGATTGACCATGCCATGCCGGTGGTGATGGTCACCAAGAGCGAGGAACAGGATACCCTGAAGGACGCCATCGGGGCCGAGATCTCCGACTATCTGGTGAAGCCGGTCAATCCCCGGCAGATCCTGAGCGTGGTCACCCGCCTGCTGGAAGGCCACCGGATCCGGCAGCAGCGCCTCTCCCGCGATTTCGCCACCCGTTTCCGGGAGCTGGAGGCGTTGCGCTCCTCCCAGTTGTCCTGGCGGGAATGGGTCGAGCTGGTGGCCGAGCTGGCGGAGTGGGAGGTGCGGCTCGGCGCCTGGGACGAGCCGGGGCTGCAGGACGCGTTGCGCACCCTGCAGGAGAGCCTGCGCCAGGATTTCGCCCGCTTCGTGGAGGCGCGCTATGCCGGCTGGCTGCACGAGAGCGACAGCGACCGGCCGCCGCTGTCGGTAGACATCGGCGCCGAGTTTCTTCAGCCCACCCTGGCCCGGTACGGGCGGGCCATGCTGGTGGTGGTGGACTGCCTGCGCCTGGACCAGTGGGAAGTGCTGCGGCCGCTGTGCAGCAGCCTGATGGATGTCGAGACGGCGCACTACTTCTCCATTCTGCCCACCGCCACTCCCTTCGCCCGGAACGCCATCTTCAGCGGGCTCTTTCCCGTGGAGCTGGCTGCGCGGCACCCGGAGTGGTGGTCGCTGGAGAACGAAACCAGCCTCAACGCTCATGAAGAAAAGCTGCTGAAGGAGCAGCTGGAGGAGCTGACCGGGCGCTCGGTGCCGGTGCGCTACGAGAAGGTCTTCACGGCGGCCGACGGCGAGGCGCTGCTCAAGCGGCTGCCGGCGCACCTGAGCCAGGACGGCGTTACCGCGCTGGTGTTCAATTTCATCGACCAGCTGACCCACGGCCGCACCGAGAACTCCACGCTGTACGAGGTGGCGCGCGACACGCCGGCGCTCCGCAGCCTCACCCGCACCTGGTTCGAGCGCTCGGCGCTGTTCCAGGCCTTGCGGGAGGCGGAGCGGCGCAACGTCCCGGTGCTGCTCACCACCGACCACGGCTCGATTCACTGCCACACGCCGGCGACCATCTACGCCAAGCGCGACGCCACCAGCAACCTGCGCTACAAGTTCGGCGAGGACCTGCGGACCCAGGAGCGCGAGGCCGCGGTGGTGGTCGAGGATCTGCCGGCCTTCGGGCTGCCCGCGCGCACCCTCAACACCCGGCTGCTGCTCGCCACCGGCGACCGGTTCTTTGTCTACCCCACCAAGCTGCGGGAATACCAGGCCCGTTACCGCGGCGCGTTCCTGCACGGCGGCGTCACGCCGGAGGAAGTGATCCTGCCTATCGCGCTGCTGACGCCGAGGAAGTGATGGACGGCGCGCCGGCGGCGGGACGGGTCGAGCTGCGGTTACTGCGCCACATGCGGCCGTACCGGATGACCTTCCTGCTGGCCATCGGGGCGGCGTTTCTGGCGTCCGTGCTGGACGGGTTCACGGTGGTGATGCTCATTCCGCTGCTCAAGACGCTCTTCGGCACGGCGGGCTCCCTCTCGGGCGCCAACCAGCTGGAGGCGGTGCTCGACTGGCTGCTGCATCCGCTGCTGGCCGGCACGACCCCCAAGGAAGCCGCCGCCCGCATCGTGGTGGTGCTCCTCGCGGGCCTGGTGCTCAAGAACGTGATGAACTACGCCACCATGCAGCTCAACGTGCGGATGCAGGAAGGCCTGGTCAGCGATCTCCGGCGGGATCTGTTCCGGCACCTCCTCTCGCTCGACCTGGATTTCTTCCAGCGCACCCGCGGCGGCCAGCTCATCAGCGGCATCATCACCGACGTGGACCAGACCAAGACCGCCGTGACCGCCGCCCTCGCCAGCTTCTTCCAGAATTTCGTGGTGGTGCTGGTGACGCTGGTGATCCTGGCACTCATGAGCTGGAAACTCACCCTGCTCTCCCTGGCGCTCGCGCCGGTGCTCCTGGTGGGCATCCAGGGGCTGCTGCGCCGGCTGCGGCGTCAGTCGCGCGACCGGGCCGAAGAACGGGGCGAGATCACCGCGACCATCGCCGAGCGGCTCGGCGCCATCAAGCTGATCCGGGCCCACGGCACCGAACCGATGGAAACCGAACGGTTCGACCGGCAGTCGGAGAACTACCGCCGGAGCATGATCCGCACCCAGCGGTTCTCCACCCTCACCAGCCCGATCAGCGAGATCTTCGGCGGCGTGCTCATCATCCTGATCGTCTGGGCCGGAACCAGCCCGCTCTTCGGCACCGGCGGCCACGCGCTCAGCCCGGAGGCGCTGATCGCCTTCCTCGTGGGCACGCTCAAGATGATGTCGCCCCTCAAGTCGCTCACCCAGTTCCCCGCCATCATGGCGGTGGCCCTGGCCAGCGCCGAGCGGGTGTTCGCCCTGCTGGACAAGCCGGCGGAGGACGTGGACCGGCCGGGCGAGCGCTCCCTGCCCGCCTTCAACCGCGAGCTGGTGTTCGAGGATGTCTCCTTCAGTTACCCCGGCGGCGAGCCGGTGCTGCGCCAGGTGTCTTTCGGGGTGCGGAAGGGCGAGGTGGTGGCGCTGGTGGGACCGTCCGGCGCGGGGAAGACCACCCTGGCGGACCTGGTGCCCCGGTTCCACGACCCCACCGGGGGCCGGATTCTGGCCGACGGGGTACCGCTCACCCAGTGCACCCGCAGCTCGCTGCGGCGCCTGCTGGCGGTGGTGGGGCAGGACACGGTGCTGCTCAACGACACGGTTGCGTCCAACATCGCCTACGGGAGGCCCCAGGCCACCGCGGCCGACATCGCGGTGGCGGCGCAGGCGGCCAACGCCGCCGAATTCATTGCCCAGCTGCCCGCCGGGTACGATACCATGCTGGGCGAGCGGGGCACCCGGCTCTCCGGCGGCCAGCGCCAGCGCATCGCCATCGCCCGGGCGCTGCTGCGCGACGCGCCCATCCTGATCCTGGACGAGGCCACCAGCGCGCTGGATATGGAAGCGGAGCGGCTGGTGCAGGAGGCCATCGACCGGCTGATGCAGGACCGCACGGTGCTGGTGATCGCCCACCGGCTCGCCACCGTGCGCCACGCCGACCGGATCATCGTGCTCAACGAAGGCCGGGTGGTCGAATCCGGCACGCACGACGAGCTCTTCCAGCGCGGCGGACTGTACCGCCGGCTGTACGATCTGCAGTTCCGGGATGTGGAGATGGTGGAGAGTTGATATCCCCGGAAGGTCGAAGGTCGAAGGTCGAAGGTCGAAGGTCGCAATTGCTTACCCTGATTCCTGATTCCTGATTCCTGATTCCTGATTCCTGATCCCTGATTCCTGATCCCTGGTCCCTGGTCCCTTGTCCCTTTCCGTCCTCCTCATCGCCCGGTTCGACCATGCCCGGCATTCGCATCCCGCCCTGCAGCAGCGGGCGCTGGAGCGGCTGGGCTGTAGCGTGACCCGCCTGCCGCTGGAGCGCGCGAGCTGGCTGGCCCGGCTGGCGCGCAAGGACCTGGGCTCCCGGCTGGACCGGGCGCTGCTCTCGGCTCGGCCCGACATCGTGCTTACCGTGGGCAACAGTCCGCTCCGGCCCGATCTGGTGCAGCCGCTGCGCTCGGGCGGGGCGGCGCGCTGGGTGCACTGGTTTTACCAGGATGGCGCGGCCAGGAACCTGGTGCCCGACGCCGCCCGCATCGCCGATCACGTCTTCGTCGCCGACCGGGAAATCGCCGCGGAACAGACCCGCCGGCTGGGCCGGCCGGTGCACTTCCTGGCCCCGGCGGCCGATCCCTCGTTTCACCGTCCCCTGCGCGCCCGGGAGCCGTACCGGGCCAACGTTGCCTTTGTCGGCACCATGACCCCGCATCGCGAGCGGGTGCTGGAGCCGCTGGTGGAATTCGGCTTCGGCCTCTGGGGGCCGGGCTGGAAGAAGAGCCGGCTCCGGGAGTACTGCCGGGGAGAGCTGATCAGCGCGGAGGACGCCGTCCGGGTCTGGTCCGGCGCGACCGTCGCTGTGAACGTGCACCGGGAGCAGGATACCAGCGGCGCCTGCAACCGCCGGCTCTTCGAGATCGCGGCGGTGGGGGCGCCCCAGGTGGTGGATCGCCGGCGCGGGCTGGCGGAGCTCTACCGCCCCGGTGAAGAGGTCGTGGTCTACCACGACCCCGGCGACCTTCCCGCGCTGGTCAAGAAACTCCTGCCCGATGCGGCGGGACGGGAGTCCCTGGCCGCCGCCGCCCGCCGCACCACCCTGCGCCGGCACACGTACATGCATCGTATGGGGGAGATGCTGGAAGTGCTGGAGGGTGGGAAGAGGGAAAGGGGAATCGGGAACAAAGGGTAACGCTCCAGCGCCCTTGCCGACCGGTTCCCTTTTCCCGCTTCCCCTTTTCCCTGCGCCTACGGCCCTGCCCGCCTTCCCTCCGGCAACACCCCATCCCGCAGGTAGGCCCGGTAGTACCGCAGGTACTCCTCCGCCATCACCAGATGCGTGAAATAGCGTAGCACCCGCGCGCGGCAGGCCTCGGGGTCGCGCCCGTCGATCTCCCGGGCGATCGCCACCAGCGCCTCCAGGGTATCACCCCGGCCTCCCACCTCGGGGCTGATGATCTCCGGCAGGGAGCCCCGGTTGGTGCCGATGACCGGCGTGCCGCTCACCAGCGCTTCGGTCAGCGTCAGCCCGAACGGCTCATCCCACAGGGCCGGCATCCAGAGACAGCGGGCTCCGGCCAGCCAGCGCCGCTTGGCCTCGCCATCCACTTCGCCCACGAACCGGATGCCGCGGCGCACGCTGGGCCGCCAGCCGCCCGCCAGCACCAGGCGCCGCCCGGCCTGCCGCGCGCCCTCCATGGCCAACTGGTAGCCCTTGATCCGGTGCAGCCGGCCAAGGAAGAAGTCATAGTCGCTCTTGGCGGCGCGGAACTCGTATTCGGCCGGGTCGATGCCGTTATAGACAAAGGCGCGGCTGCCGTTGCGCTCGGCATGGTTGGCGCTGACATAGATGGTGTTGGAGGGCGGCACCGCTCCGGGCCGGAAGTTGCCCTCCTGGGTCCAGAGGTGGGGCACCGCGGGGGCCACCCGGAACGGTACGAAGGAATGCAGCAGGTCGGCGTCCGGGGGGACGAAGCGGGTGAGATCGAACCCCTCCCGCCGGCTCTCCTTCGGCCCGACCGGCACCAGGGTCGCTTCCGGCACGCGCGAGCCCGGCGCGGCCAGCAGGGTCACCCGGTGCCCCAAGGCAGCCAGCCCCCGCGCCAGCCAGACGACCACTCGTTCCGTCCCGCCGTAGCCGCGGATCGGGAGGCGCGCATGGTGGTAGAGAGCGATGTGCATGCGGGGAAGGGTTGGAGGGCGGCCGTGGTCAGGCGGCAAACTAATGGGATCCCCCTGCCGCGCTTACATTCCCCGCATGAACCGCATCTCCTGGCGGATCCGCCAGAATCCCCTGTTCCACGGGGGAGCGCGCCTCTGCCGGCGGTATCTGCGGTGGTATCACAACCTGGATTACCACCACGAGCGCAATGGCGAGCGCTGGGTGCTGGAGCGGGTCGGCGGGGCGGGCGACATAGGAGTCGTCTTCGATGCCGGGGCCAACGCGGGCGACTGGTCGCTCATGGCGGCCGGCCTGCTGCCCGAAGCGGATATCTACGCGTTCGAGATCGTGCCGGATACCCATGCCGAGCTGGTCCGCCGGTGCGGCGCAACGCCGCGCATCCACTGCCGTTCCCACGGGCTGGCCGACCGCGACGGTACCCTGCCCGTGCATTTCCATCCCTCCGCCAGCGGTCACGCCACCTGGACGGACTATCCCCACCCCTGGCGGCCGTCGGCCCGGTGTGCCGAGCTGCCGGTGCGCCGGGGCGATTGCGTCATGGCGGAGCTGGGCCTCGAGCGGGTCGATTTTCTGAAGATCGACGTCGAAGGGGCGGAGCACCTGGTGCTGGAGGGGCTGAGCGGCGCGTTCGAGCGGCGCGCCATCCGGCTGGTGCAGTTCGAGTATGGCCGGGTCAACATCCTGACGCACTTTCTCCTCGCCGACTTCTACCGATTCTTTCAGGAGCGGGGATTCCGGCTGGGCAAGATCTTCCCCGATTTTGTGGATTTCCGCCCCTACGACCTGGAGGACGAGGACTTCCTCGGCCCCAACTACCTGGCCTGCCGGGCCGACGATCCACTCTATCCGGTCCTGGCCGGCCCCGCCGGCGCCGTGGAGTCCCCATGAGCGGGATCTCGGGGTTTACCATCGTCCGCAACGCCATCCGGCTGGATTTTCCGCTGGAGGCGAGCATCCGGTCGCTGCTCCCCGTCTGCGACGAAGTGGTAGTGAACGTAGGCCGCTCGGAAGATGAGACGCTCGATCTGGTGCGCTCGCTGGACGATCCCCGCATCCGCATAGTCGAAACCGAGTGGGACACCGGCCGGGGGGCGGCCATGCTGGCGGAGGAGACCTGGCGCGCCATGCGGGCCTGCCGCCATCCCTGGGGCATCTACATCCAGGCGGACGAGGTCCTGCACCAGACCGGGGCGGAGCAGCTGGCCCGGGCCGTCCGGTTGTGGGATGGCGATCCCCGGGTGGAAGGCCTGCTCGTGCGTTACCTTCATTTCTACGGAAACGTGGCCACCATCGCCCGGAACCGCCGCTGGTACCGGCGGGAGGTGCGCGCCGTCCGGCTGGACCCCGCGCTGGACATCCGGCCCTATGGCGATGCGCAGGGCTTCCGGGTGGGGGCGCGCCACCGGAAAATCCGCGCCCGGCTTACCGACGCGGAAATGTTCCATTACGGGTGGGCCCGCCGGGCCCAGGCGCAGAGCCGCAAGCGGGTGGAGGACAGCCGGATCTACCACGGCACCGACGCCGCGGAACACGATCTGCCGCCGCTGGAGTGGTTCCCCGGCCTGACGCCGTTCACCGGTGAGCACCCCGCCGTAGCCCGGGACTGGGTGGCCGGGCATACGGCCGATGGCACCCGGCGGATCGCGCCGCCGCGGTTCCGGCCGGAGCATCTGCGGTTCTACTTCTCCAACATCATCGAACGGCTGACCGGTGAACGAGTCTTCGAGTTCCGCAACTACAAGCTGGTCTGAGGAAACGGAGACCCCGCTTCCGATCATCGCCTGCCCGCGGACCCACACCCGGGCGGCGGAGCTGTTCGATCGCTGGCCCCGCGGGCGTGTGCTGGAGCTGGCCGCGGGCAGCGGGGCCTTTGCCCAGCGGCTCCAGCGCATGGGCTTCGAGGTGGAGGCGTGCGATCTCTACCCCGAGGACTTTCATGCCCCCGGGATCCCGGTGCGGCGGGTGGATCTCAGCGAGTCGCTGCCCTGGGCGGCCGAGAGCTTCCAGTATCTCTCCTGCCTCGAGTCGATCGAGCACCTGGAAAATCAGTTTGCCTTTGTGCGGGAATGCTGGCGCGTGCTCGAGCCGGGCGGACGCCTGCTCATTACTACGCCCAACGTCCTGAATCTGGCGGGCCGGCGCCGCTACTTCTGGAGCGGCTTCTTTCCGCTTGCCACCCGGCCGATGAACGAGTTCCGGCGCGCCCCGGTGCACGATCACATCCACCTGATCACCTACTACGGGTTGCGCTACATCCTGCACACCACCGGGTTCCGCATCGAAGAGGTCACCACCGACCGCTGGCGGCGCACGGCGCTGGCGCTGAGCCCCTGCTGGCCCGGCATCTGGCTGGCGACCCACGTGGCGCTGGCCCGCGAGCCCGATCCCCGGCAGCGCGAAGCCAACCGCGAGATCGCCCGCCACCTGCTCTCGCCCGCGCTGCTCTTCGGACGCACCCTGGTGGTAACCGCCAGGAAGCCCGAGTGAGCACCGGCCGGCGCCGAGCGGTGCTGGCGGTCTTCGGTGCCCTGACGCTCTGGCAGCTCGCCGTCGCGCTCTGGCGTATCGGCATCCTGCTGCGCCAGGGCGCCAGCGCCGGGGTGCGCCCCCTGGTGATCTCGCCCGGACTCCTGGCCGACATGGCGCTGGCCGCGGCGCTGGCCCTGGTCGCCTGGTGGTGGCTGCCGCGGGCGGGGCCGCGCCCTCCCGCCGCCTGGGCGGTCCGCTTTCTCCTGCTGGTCTGGACCGTGGCGCTGGGGGTTATGGGGTGGAGCCTGGCCGGCCGCCCCATGAGCCACGTTCTTCCCTGGGTACTGCTGGCCGCGCTGGCGCTGCCGGCCACCTGGCTGCGGCGGCGGCCGCTTCCGCGGGGTGCGGCCGCCGGCCCTGCCCCCGAGTGGCGGCATCCGGCTTTCCTGCTGGCGGCCGTCTTCTGGCTGCTGCAGGCGCCGCATCTGATCTTCCCCTATTCGTGGACCGACGCGAAGGACACCTGGGCCTGCCGGGCCGCGGCTTTCGACCTGCGCCACGGACTCACCGGGATCTACGATTGCCTCGATCCCGCGCGGCCGCCGCTCCAGTCCGTCGTGCTCTGGCTGGGCCACACCGACCTGACCCTGGAGGGGCGCCTGCTGCCCTTCCTGATGGTGGGCGCCTTCGGCCTGCTGTTCTACGGGATGCTGCGGCGGGTCGCTCCCCGCCTGGCCCCCTGGGGGCTGCTCTGGCTGTTCATCACGGTGCACTTCTATCAGGGCGCCATCGCCAGCTATGCCGACGTCCCCGCGCTCCTGGCCATCGCGGTGGGCGCCGTGCTCTCGGCCGACGAAGACGGCCGGCTCGCCGGTCCCGTTGTCGCGGCGCTGGGAGCGTTCATAGCGGGCATGGCGGCCACGCTGATCAAGCGCGACGGGGCTCCCCTGGTGCTGGTCGCGGCGGCGGTGGTGTTCTGGCTTGCCCGCAACCGCCGGCGGCTGGCGCTCTACATGCCCGTGCTGGGGGTCGGGGCGGCGCTGGCGGTCTGGACCCTGCGGCCCGCCCGGGTCGCCGCCCCCGCCGTCTACGGGGTGCACCTGGAGGCGATCCCGGCGCCCGCGCCGGCCCTGCACGACCTGCTGGTCATGCTCTACGGTATCCAGGGCACGATGCTCTCCCACTACGGCTGGGGGGTGTTCGTCTGGGCCTGGATCATCGCCGCCTTCTGGGCCTGGCGCAGCGGCCGCTGGCCGCGGGACCGCGTGGTTCGCCGCTGGGGATGGATCGGGGCCGGGGGGTGGCTCACCCTGTTCGGCATCTATCTCTTCCAGATGTATACCGGCATGCCGGAGCGCGGCTCGCTGTTCATCATCCGGACGGCGTTCAGCCGGCACCTGCTGCACACCTGGGCGTTCGCCCTGCTGCATGCGGCGGCCCTGGTCGAGCTGCTGCTCTACGGGGCCGCCGGCCCGGAGCCGGAAGTCTCCAGCACGGAGCTGGTCCGGTGAGCGCGTCCGTGCCGCTGACCATCGTGATCCCCACCCTCAACGAGGGCGACCGGATCGGCGATCTGGTGCGCGAGCTGGGCTGGGCGGCCCGGGTGATCGTGGCCGACGGCGGGTCCCGCGATGAGACGGTCGGGCAGGCGCGCGCCGCGGGGGCGGCGGTCCTGGAGGCGACCGGGCCCACCATCGCGGCGCAGCGCAATGCCGCCATCGCCCAGGCGCCGACGCCCTGGGTCTTTGCGCTCGATGCCGACGAGCGGATCACACCGGAGCTGCGCGACGAGCTGCGCGAGGTCGTGACCCGGCCCGCGCACCAGGCCTATGCCGTGCGGCGGCGTAACTTCTATCTGGGGCGGGAGCTTCGGCGCGGCCACTGGGGCCGCGACTGGGTGATCCGGCTGTTCCCCGCGGACCGGCGCTATGTGGAGCGCCGGGTGCACGAAAGTCTGGAGCCGGTCGCGGATACCGGCAGGTTGCGGCATCCGCTGCTGCACGTGCCCTACCGGGATCTGCGGGAGCAACTGGAGAAGATCGAACGCTACGCCCGCTGGGGCGCGCAGGATCTGCGGGAGCGGGGCCGCCGGGCCTCCGCCTGGGACGTAACCCTCCGGCCTGCCGGGAAATTTCTGCGCGCCTGGCTGCTGGACGGCGCCTGGCGCGACGGGCGCGCGGGCTGGGTGAGCGCCAGGCTCGGCGCCTGGGGGACCTTCCTGAAGTACGCCCATCTCTGGGCGCTGGAGCGGCAGGACGAGCATGAGTGACGCCGGTCCGCCGCTCAGCGAGGCCGGCGTCTTCCAGCCGGGCCGAGCCGGGGACTTCATCCTCACCACCAGCCTGTTCAATGCGCTGAAGGACGCCTGGCCCTCCTGCCGCTTGACGGTCGTCGTCGGCCCGCGATCGGAGACGCTGGCCCGGGCGCATCCCGCGATCGACCGGACCCTGGTGCTGGATCGCCGCCCCGACCGTCTCGCCACGCTGCTGGCCGGGCTCTGGCGCCGCCGTTTCGATGCCTGGATCGATCCCAAGCCGCACCCCAGCCGCACCAGCACTCTGGCGGCCCGGCTGGTGCGGGCGCGCACCCGTATCGGCCACAACCGGGGAGGGAACACCTTCGATCGCGAACTGCCGGCCGCCTCCGGCCCGCCGGCGCACTATGCGGTGCAGTCGCTGGCGGCGCTGCCCCTGCTGGGTGTCGCTCCCGCGGCGCCCCGGCTGAGCCTGGGGCTGACGGCCGAAGCGGCCGGGTGGGCGGCGGCGCAGCGGGGAGACGCCGGGTTCTGTGTGGTAGCCAACATCTCCGCCGGCAGCCGCTCGCGCTACTGGCCGCTGCCCCGGTGGGAAGCCCTGCTCCCCCGGCTGGCGCGGCTGCGGCCGGCGAGATTTCTTCTCAACGCGGCGCCGGAGGATCGTCCCGCCGCCCGGCAGCTCGCGCAGGCGGTGACGCAGGCGGGCGTCGATCTCCGGCTGTTGCCCCGGACCGATCTCCTGCGCGTGGCCGCCGCCGTGGCCGCCGCCGATGCCGTGCTCACGGTGGACACTTCGCTGGTGCACATCGCCTCGGCCTTCGATGTGCCGGTGCTGGGGATCTACCTGCGGGAGGAGCCCCAGTTCACCATCTACCAGCCGCTGTCCCGCCGCCGGGAAGTCGTCGCGGCCGCGCCAGGCGCGGCGCTCGCGACGGTGGGGGTGGAGGAGGTGGAGGCAGCGTGGCGGCGGCTGGCGGGGCGTAAGGCGTAAGGCAGGCCGCAGGGGGGACGCATGCGGCGCCCCTGCGGCCTGCCACCGCGTCGTCTTACATTCCGGCCATGCTTCCCCACCTTCTGCTCGCCTATGATTTCCCCCCCATCGGCGGCGGGCTGGCCCGCTGGATGTCGGAGCTGGCGCGCTACTATCCCGCCGATGGCCTGATCGTCTCCACCGGCGAAATGCCGGGCAGCGAAGACGCCGATGCGGCGCTGCCCAACCGGGTGGACCGGGTGGGGGTGCCTTCCCGGCGGCTGCGCACCATCCAGGGGCTGCTGTTCTGGTCGCGGCGGGTGGCGGCACTGTGCCGTTCCCGCCGGCCGGGGTTTGTCTGGTGCGGCAATTTCAAGCCGGCCGCGTATCCCGCCGCCTGGGCGCGGGAGCGGACCGGGACCCCCTACGGAGTCATGGTCTACGGGACCGACCTGCTCCTGCTGCAGCACCAGATCCACCAGTCCCGGGTCAAGCGGCAGGTGGCGCGCTCGCTGCTGCAGCCCGCCTCGGTGGTGCTGGCCATCAGCCGCTATACCCGCGAGTTGTTCCTCGGGGTTGCCACCCAGCTGGGGCTCGCCGTGCCGCCGGAGAACGTCCGGGTGGTGCCGCTGGGCAGCGATCCCGACCACTTCCGTCCCGGAGCCGATACCGGCGTGGTGCGGGCGCGCTACGGCCTGGACGACGGCCGCTGGCTGCTCACGGTGGCGCGGCTCACACTCCACAAAGGCATCGATACCGGCATTCGCGCGCTGGCGCGGCTGCGCGACGACTTTCCCGACCTGCGCTACGCCGTGGTGGGCTCGGGGAGCCGGCGCGACGCACTGCAACAGGTCGCCGACGAGGCCGGCGTGGGCGACCGGGTGCGTTTCCTCTCGGGCGTGCCCGACGCCGACCTGCCCGGCCTCTACAACATGGCGGAGATCTACCTGGGCGTGTCCCGGCAGGTGGATGCGGCGGTGGAAGGCTTCGGCCTGGCGCTGGTGGAGGCGTCGGCCTGCGGGCTACCGGTGATCGGGGGGCGGAGCGGCGGCATTCCCGACGCGGTGCGGGAAGGGGAGACGGGGCTGCTGGTCGATCCGTCCGACCCGGCGGCGGTGGCGCAGGGCATCCGGTCGCTGCTGGAGTCGCCCGAGCTGTCGCGGCGGCTGGGGGCCGGCGGGCGGCGCGCGGTGGAGACCTACTACAACTGGCCCAGGGTCATCGCCGACGTGCAGGCTATCGGGGAGGAGTTCAGTCGTCCGGGGTGAGGGTCCGCGCGGTGATGGCGCCCGCGGGACAGTTCCAGAGATACGACCCGTCCACCGGCGACCAGACCTGCCGGGGCGCAATCACCTCGGCTTTTCCGTCCGGCGCCTGCCGGAAGACCCGTGGCGCCACCCGGCTGCAGTACCCGCAGCCGGTGCAGCGCTCTGCATCCAGCGACAGCAGGACCTCCCGCTTGGGATAAATCCCGCCGCCGTTCAGCGTGGGGGTAGCCGCCAACTGGTCGAGGGTGGCGAGCGCCGCCTGATAGCCGCGCTCCAGCAGCTCGTCGGTGCGGTTGAAGGCGAACATCGGCATGTCGTGCAGCGCCGGCCGGATGAGCAGGAGGTCGGGCGACGTCCACGCGGCCAGGTTGCTGGTGATGATCGTCTGCATGACGATCTCCAGCGCCCGGATGTAGGTGCCGGCGAACCCGGCGGTTTCGGCCCGGGTGCGCACCAGCGCGGCGCCACCCACGTCCACCGCCACTATGGGGCCCGGCACGGCCTGGGCCGCCGCCCGCACCGGCAGGTTGTCCACCACGGCGCCGTCGGCATGCAGGCGGCCGCGGATTTCCCGCGGCGGCAGGATGCCGGGCAGCGCGCAGGAGGCGAAGACGGCGTCCGCCACCGACACGTCGCGATAGCCCGGTACACCCCAGATCCGCTGGATCCCCGCTTCGAGATCCACCGTGTTGACCAGCAGCGGCCGGCGCAACTGGTCGAAGCTGACCTCGCCCACCATTTCCCGCAGCAGCAGGTCCAGCGGCTCCCGGCGGTAGACGGCGGGCGCGCGCATGCGGCGGAAGGCCATGTCGGTGTGGGCGATCTGGAAGATGTCGCGGCGGCGCAGCCGGCGGGCCCGGGCGGCCATCTCGTCGATGGTCATGCCGGCCGCCCAGGTGGCGCCGATCATGGCCCCCATGCTGGTACCCAGGATGGCGGAGGGGAAGAGGCCGCGCTCGGCCAGACCGCGCAGCACGCCGATATGGGCAAGGCCTTTCATGCCTCCCCCGCCAAGCACCAGCGTAAACGGACGATCGAGCTTCACTGCTTGCTCTCCCCTGCGGGACGTGGGTAATGTACCCCGCGATGACGCGCCATCCAGTGCCGCCCCTCACCCGGGGCGTGTCGTTGTGAATCCCCCCGCTGCCCCAGACGGAGGACAGCCCGGCATCTTCCGGGCGGCCCGCGGCGCCCGCGCTCTGTTCCGCATCTTCGGCCGGGACCGGCTCTTCCTGACAGGGGGAATCCTGGTCCTGGTGGTGGTGCTGGCGGCGCTGCTGGCGCCCTGGCTGGCCCCCCATGATCCGCTGGCCGGCGATCTCAAGAATGCATATCTCAGGCCACCCGGCTGGCCTTATCTGCTGGGCACGGACAGCCAGGGGCGCGATGTCCTGAGCCGGGTGCTCTTCGGTGCCAGAATATCGCTGGCCGTGGGGCTCATTTCCCAGACCGTGGCCGTTACCGCCGGGGTGACGCTCGGCCTGGTGGCGGGTTACTACGGCCGCTGGGTGGAGAGCGTCATCATGCGCCTGGCCGATGTGACGCTCGCCTTCCCCACGCTGCTGCTGCTCATCGCCGTGGCGGCGGCCGTCCGCCCGTCGCTTCCCGTCGTCTTCGTCATCATCGGGGTGGTGGGCTGGGCCGGCATGGCCCGGCTGGTCCGGGGCCAGGTGCTGGTGCTGCGCGAGGCGGAATATGTCAGCGCGGCCCGCGCCCTGGGGGCGCGAGACCGGCGGATTCTCTGGCGCCATCTCCTGCCCAATGTCCGGGCCCAGGTCATCGTCGCGGCGACTCTGGGCATGGCCGGCGCCATCATGGCGGAAGCGGCGCTCTCGTTCATCGGCCTGGGCGCGCAGCCCCCCACCCCCAGTTGGGGCGCCATGGTGGCCGACGGCCGGGACCTGCTCCGCGTGGCTCCGTGGGTGTCTTTCGCGCCCGGCATCGCCATCGGCATCGCGGTCATGGGGTTCAATCTGGTGGGAGATGCGTTGCGCGAAGCGTGGGACCCGAAAACAGGGAGCAGGAACCGGGAATCGGGGACCAGGGCTGCTCCGTGAAGAGCGGATTCCGGGCAGATGACTGCTGCCCACCCCTGATTCCTGATTCCTGATGCCTGATGCCTGATTCCTGATTCCTGATTCCTGATGCCTGATTCCTGATTCCTGATTCCTGATTCCTGATTCCTGATGCCTGATTCCTTCCGGTAAACACCACGGAGCGTTACCTCGTTATGCAGCCCATGGACATCAGCGATCTCCGGGCGCGGGAATTCCCCTGGACTTCCCAGGCCACCTATCTCAACAACGCCTCCATCGGCCCGCTGCCGGCGCGCACGGTGCGGGTGCTGGCCGATTTCAACCGCCGCCGGGCGGAGCTGCACCGGCTGGAGGAACCCTGGTTTCTCGACCTGCTGGTGACGTCGCGCCGGCTGGCCGGCCAACTGCTGAACGTGCCGCCCCGGACCATCGCGCTGGCCACCAACACCAGTTTCGGGCTCAACATCGCGGCGCTGGCGCTGCCCTTTGTCGCGGGCGACATCGTGCTGGTGAGCGACCGCGAGTTTCCCGCCAATGTCTATCCCTGGATGGCGCTGCGTTCGAAAGGCGTGAGCCTGGAGCTGGCCGGGGTGACGCCGCAGGGCTGGCCCGACGAGGACTATCTGGTGGGCCGCATGGCCGACCCCCAGGTGAAGGCGCTGGCGGTCTCCCTGGTGCAGTTCAGCAACGGCTACCGGGTGGACCTGGGGCGCCTGTCGCGGGCGGCGGCGGAAACCGGCACCTGGCTGGTGGTGGACGCGATCCAGGGGCTGGGCCACCTCCCGGTCGACCTGGCGGAGACGCCCGTGGACATCCTCTCCTGCGGCGCGCAGAAGTGGCTCTGCTCGCCCTGGGGCTCCGGGTTCTTCCACGTGCGGGAGAGCCTGATCGAGCAGCTCACGCCCCCCCTGGCGGGCTGGATGGCCTACGAAGGCACCGACGATTTCACCCAGCTTACCCGCTATCGCGAAGAGCTGCGGAGCGACGCGCGGCGGTTCGAGGTGGTGACCCTGCCGTACCAGGATTTTGCGGGAATGAACAGCTCGCTGGAGCTGCTGCTGGAGCTCGGGATCGGCCCGATAAGCGAGCATGTGCTGGGGCTGCGCCGCCCCATCGAGGAATGGGCCGCTCGCCGCGGCATCCCCCTCGCTTCGCCCCGGGGCGAGCACGCCAGCGGGATCATCTGCGTGGTGCCGCCGGAGCCGGCCCGCTGCCATGAGCGGCTGCGCGAAGCCGGCGTCATCTGCAGCCTGCGCGAGGGCAGCATCCGGCTGAGCCCGCACGTCTACAACACGATGGAGGAGATGGAGAGGGTGGTGGGGGTGCTGGAGGAGGCTCACCGCACCACCAGCCGCACGTAGTTCTTCTTTCCCTTCCGGAGCAGCACGAACTGCTCGCCGCCCGCCTGCTGCAGGTGTTCCGGCCCCAGGCGGAAGCCTACCTCGTCGATCTGGTTCTCGTTGACGTAGTAGCCCTTCCCCTGGATGCCCCGTCGGGCATCGGCCTTGCTGCCGGCGAGGCCGGCGCGCACCAGCGCATCCACCAGCGCCAGGCCGGCATGGAACTCCGCGCCCGGCACCTGGCACGCGGGGATGTCCTCGCCGGCTTCCACGATGGCCGCCACCGAGACTTCGCCCCTGCCGCCGAACAGCGCCCGGCTGGCTTCGATGGCCCGCTCGGCGGCCTCCGGCCCGTGCACCCGGGCGGTGACGTCGCGCGCCAGCGCCCGCTGCGCGTGCCGCCGGCCGGGGTCGGCCGCGTGCTCCCGCATGAGGGCGGCGATCTCGTCGAGCGACAGGAAGGTGAAGAGCCGGAGCAGGCGCTCGGCGTCGGCGTCCTCGGTGTTGAGCCAGAACTGGTAGAACTTGTAGGGACTGGTCCGCTCCGGATCGAGCCAGACGTTGCCCTCCTCGCTCTTGCCGAACTTGGCTCCGCTGGCGGTGGTGAGCAGGGGGAAAACCAGGCCATGCACCTGGGCCCCTTCCCTCCGCCCCACCAGCTCGATGCCGGCGGTGATGTTCCCCCACTGGTCGCTCCCGCCCATCTGCAGCTCGCAGTTCTCGGTACGGAAGAGATGCCAGTAGTCGTAGGCCTGCACCAGCATGTAGGCGAATTCGGTGAATGAGATCCCCGTCTCCAGCCGGGTGCGCACCGCCTCCTTCTGCATCATGTAGCTCAGGGTGAAGTGCTTCCCCACGTCCCGCAGGAAGTCCATCAGGCCCAGGCTGCGCAGCCAGTCGGCGTTATTGAACATGCGGGCGGCGCCGGGCCCGTCGAAACGCAGGAAGCGGCGCAGCTGCTCCCGCATGCGGGCCGCATTGGCGTCGATCTCCTCGACCGGCAGGACCGGCCGCTCCGCCCGCTTGCCGCTGGGATCGCCCACCATCCCGGTGCCCCCGCCCACCACTACGAACGGCGTTCCCCCTTCGCGCTGCAGCCAGGCCAGCCCCATCACCGGCACCAGGTTGCCCACGTGCAGCGAAGGGGCAGTCGGGTCGAAGCCCACGTAACCGGTGATGGGGCGGTTCGCGAGCCGGTCCGCCAGCCCCGGGGTGGCATCCTGCACCAGGCCGCGGGCGGCGAGGTGGTCGAGGAGGGTGGGGAGCATGGAGGGAAGAAGTTAGCAGGAGAGTCGCCAGTCGCCAGTCGCCAGTCGTTAATCGCTAGTTGCTAGTCGCTCCCTCCGGATAGACGGGCGAAACTTCGCCGGACGCCAGGGTGGCCAGACTAACGACTAACGACTAGCGACCCTCACGTGATCCTTATCATGGCTCCGCCGGCCGGGGGGTGGTACCGTGTCCCTCATGCGCCGCATCCCGATTCCCTCCTTCCTCCGCTCCTGGTGGGCTCACAGCCGCCGGTTCGACCGGATCGCGGTGGTGGCGGCGGTGGCGGCGATCCTCATCTATGCCCCCCTGCTGGCCGGATGGTACGCCGCCTGCGGCCACGGGGCCTGTCCCTCGCTTGACCGCCTGACCGGTTGGAGCCCGGACGAGTCGTCCCAGGTCTATGACCGGAACGGCCGCGTCATCGCCACCTACGGCACGGAATGGCGCCGGGTGGTGCCCCTGGACCAGATCCCGCCCGCCGTGCGCGAGGCCTTCGTGGCTACCGAGGACAAGCGGTTCTACCGCCACCACGGGGTGGACTACCTGCGGGTGCTCGGCGCCGTCAAGGCCGATCTGTTCGCCGGCGGGCTGGTGCAGGGGTTCTCGACCATCACCATGCAGCTGGCCCGGAATCTCTGGCCCGATGATATCAACGGCTATGACCGGTCGCTCTCCCGCAAGATCCGCGAAATGCAGATGGCCTGGGAGATCGAGCGCCGCTATCCCAAGCAACGGATCCTGGAACTGTATCTCAATCAGATCCCGCTGGGCGACCGGGTCTTCGGCGTGGAAGCGGCGGCGCGGCGTTACTTCGGGAAGCCGGTCACCGATCTCAATCCCGCCGAGGCGGCAACGCTGGCGGCGCTGCCCAAGGCGCCCAACACCTACAACCCGCGCCGGCATCCCCGCCTCGCGCTGGCCCGGCGCAACGTGGTGCTCGGCCTCATGCGCGACGCCGGCTTCCTCAGCGCCGGCCAGGCGCGGGAGTGGCGGCGCGCGCCCCTCTCGCTCACCGACCGGGCCGAGAACGCCGACATCGCGCCCTATTTCGTGGAGCACGTGCGCCGCCAACTGGAGCCGCAATATGGCGACCGCCTCTACCGCGGCGGGCTCAGGATCTACACCACCCTGGATCTCACCGCCCAGCGGGCAGCCGAGCGGTCGCTGGAGCAGCAGCTGGAGCGGATCGAGTCGGGCGCGCTGGGTCGGTATCCCCGCGCATCCTACCGCGCCATCCGCGAGCGCGACGACACCGCCGCCGCGGCGGGCGGTGCCACGTCCTATCTGCAGGGGCTGGTGGTTTCGATCGACCCGCGGACCGGCGGGATCCGCGCCCTGGTGGGCGGCCGCGACTTCGAGGACAGCAAGTTCAACCGGGTGACCCAGGCGCGCCGCCAGGCGGGGAGCACCTTCAAGCCCTTCGTCTACGCGGCGGCGGTGCACAGCGGCATCCCCCTGTCGCGCCTGGTCAGCGACTCGCCGCTCACGGTGGCGCCGGCCCCCGGCGACAGCGAACCCTGGTCGCCGCACAATTTCGGCGAAATGGGCGACGATCCCGTCACCGTGCGCCAGGCGATCTACCGCTCGGTCAACCTGGTGGCGGTGCGGATCGGCATGGAGGTCGGCACGTCGGTGGTGCGGGAGGAAGCCCGGCATTTCGGCATCAGCACGCCTATCCCGCCGTTTCCCAGCATCTTCATCGGCTCGGCCAGCGTGGTGCCGCTGCAGCTGGTGGCGGCCTATACCGCCTTCGCCACCGACGGCGTGCGGGCGGTGCCCTACGCCGTCACCCGGGTGGAAGACCGGGCCGGGCATGTGCTCTATCAGGCGAAGCCGGACACCATCCGGGTGCTGACCCCCGCCGAAACCTGGCTGCTCCGCAGCGCCATGCAGGACGTCGTTCGCCGCGGCACCGCCTACTCCGCGGTGACGGGCGCCGGGTTCCGCGGCCTGGCGGCGGGCAAGACCGGCACCACCGACGACTTCGCGGACGCCTGGTTCGTCGGCTTCACCCCGACTCTGGTGACGGGCACCTGGATCGGCATGGACCTGCCGCAGCGCATCATGGGTAACGCGCAGGGCGGCCGGCTGGCGGCGCCGGTCTGGACCAGCATGATGCGGCAGGTGGGCGACACCGCCTCCGCCTCCGACTGGTCGGCCCCCTCCGGGCTCACCTTCGCCAGCATTGACCGGACGACCGGCTATCTGGCGACCCCCGACTGCCCGGGCGATTCGGTCTATACCGAGGCGTTCCTGCCGGGCACCCAGCCCATCTTCTATTGCCCGGTGCACGGGCCCAACCTGCGGCTGCGCTCGGTGGACTTCGTGGGGCCCAGGGAGCCGTAGCGACTCCCTCCGCGGCCTGGAGGTGCTGGCAGGCGATTGGAGTCCACCGTCCACCCTCGCCGTGGCTCCCTCCGCGGCCTGGAGGTGCTATCAGGCGATTAGCTCCCCGCTGCGCACGGGCACCTACGCCCGCTCCGGGAGCCATCGGCTTCGGGTGGACTCAGTTTTCAGCCCTCAGTCCTCGGACTGAGGACTGAGGGGATGCGATTGTCACCCTGAGCGAAGCGAAGGGGCCGAAGCCCTCCTCGGTTTTCGGCCCCTTCGGTCGCTGCGCTCCCTCAGGGTGACACGCAGCGTGGCGTCCCCAGTCCCAGTCCCCAGTCGCCGGTCCCCAGTGCTATCCCCTATCTTGTAGTAATCCATGTTTATCTCCACCGAACAACTCCAGTCCGGTCTGGCCGGCCGTTACGGCATCACGCGCGAACTCGGCGCGGGGGGGATGGCGACCGTCTACCTGGCGCAGGACCTGAAGCACGAGCGGCCGGTGGCGCTCAAGGTGTTACGGCCCGACCTTGCGGCCATTCTGGGCTCCGAGCGGTTTCTCAAGGAAATCCGTCTCACCGCCAACCTGCACCATCCCCACATTCTGCCGCTGCTGGACAGCGGGCGCATCGATGTCCCGGTAGACGCGGAGGTCCATCGGGGTGCGGAGGCACCGACCGCCTTTCCGCCCGACCGCCCGACCGCCCTCCTCTATTACGTCATGCCTTTCGTCGAGGGCGAATCGCTGCGCGACCGGCTCACCCGGGAGCAGCAGCTGCCGGTGGAGGACGCGATCCGCATCGCCACCGAGGTGGCGGACGCGCTGCAGTACGCCCACGGCCAGGGGGTGATCCACCGCGACATCAAGCCGGAGAACATCCTGCTCTACGGCGGCCATGCCCTGGTGGCGGATTTCGGGATCGCGCTGGCGGCGAGCCGCTCGGAGGGTGCCGCGCGGATCACCGAGACGGGGCTGAGCCTGGGCACGCCGGCCTACATGGCGCCGGAACAGGCCATGGGCGTGCGGGACCTGACCCCCAAGGCCGACATCTATGCCCTGGGCTGCGTGCTCTACGAAATGCTGGCGGGCGAGCCGCCGTTCACCGGGCCCACCGCTCAGGCCATCGCCGCGCGGGTGATGACGGAGGATCCGCGGCCCCTGTCCCTGGAGCGTCGTACCATCCCGCTGCAGGTCGAAGCCGCGGTGGGCAAGGCTCTGGAGAAGCTGCCGGCCGACCGCTTTGCCAGCGCGGCCGAGTTCGCCGCCGCGCTCGCGGGCCCCGCACCGGCGGCCCGGGAGGAAACCAGCGGCCGGGGCAGCCGGGCCCGGACAGCCGAGCTCGCCCGGCGATCAGGTATCCGGAGCCGGGTCGCGATCGCCGTGCTCGCCCTCGTCGCTGCCGGCGCACTCTTCGCGCTTGCGCTCGTACTCCTCCGGAGGGGAGACCAGGGGGCCGCCGGTGGGCCGGTGCGGTTCACCGTGACGCTGCCGCCCGGGGACCGGCTGTTCGACGGCGAGCCGACCGTGCTGCTCTCGCCCGACGGCTCGCGGCTCCTGATGGAAGTGACCCATGCCGGGCGGCGGCAGTTGTTCCTGCGTGAGCTGGGACGGCTCGAGGTGACGGCGATTCCCGGCACGGACGGTGCCCTCGGCCCGTGCTTCTCGCCCGACGGGGACTGGATTGCCTTCTCCGCCAACGGAAAGCTGGTGAAAGTGCCGGTCACCGGGGGCACGCCCACCACGCTGGCCGACGCCGAATGGGGCGGGGGCACCTGGGGGGAGGACGGCAGGATCATCTATACGCCGTCCTATCAGGGCGGCCTCTGGCGGGTGTCCGCCGAAGGCGGGAAGGCCGAGATGCTGACCGCGCCCGATACCGCCAGCGGCGAACTGGGGCATTGGTGGCCCCAGCTCCTGCCCGATGGGCGACATGTTCTCTTCACCGACTATGTCACCCCGGCGGTCAAGTCCCGGATCGAGGTGCTGGACCTCGCCACCGGGCGGCGCCAGGTTCTGGTGCCGGCCGGCGTCATGGGCCGCTATGCGTCAGGCCGGCTGATGTATGCCAGGGACGGGACCCTGTTTTCGCTGCCGTTCGATGTCCGCCACCTCCGGGCCACCGGTCCCGCGCTCCCGGTGGTGCAGAATGTGGGCGGGAACCTCAGTTCGGGGATGACGGCCTACAGCGTGACCGGCAGCGCGATGGCCTACGTCCCGGCCGATCCCGCCAACAGCTACACCCGGCCGCTCTGGGTCACCCGCTCCGGGGTGGCCGCGCCCGTGCCGCTCCAGCCCGGCTTCTACACCAACCCGGCCATCGCCGCCGACGGCCGGAGGATTGCCTTCAGCGTCGCGTCGGGCCCCGCCCGGCGGGACATCTGGGTCTACCATGCGGGACGGGACATCCTTACCCGTGCCACATTCGAGCAGAATTCCGGGTTCGGCCCGTTGTGGACCGCCGACGGCCAGGGCCTGTTCTATAACTCCGAACAGCCGGCCTTCGACATTTACGTCCACGCCGCCGAGGGCGATGCACCTGCTCAGCCGGTGGTCACCAGCCGGGACGACAAATTCGTCCAGTCGGTTTCGCCCGACGGCCAGCGGCTGGCGTTCATCGTCAATCATTCCAGCTCCCAGGAGATCGACATCGCCTCGCTGGCCGGCCCCCCGGACGTTCGCACCTACCTGACCGGGAGGCCGCACCTGGGGCATCCCGATTTCTCGCCCAACGGCAAGTGGCTGGTCTACGATTCGGACGAATCGGGCCGGTTTGAGGTGTATCTCCAGTCCTTTCCTGATCCCGGACGAATGCGGGTCCAGCTTTCAGCGGGCGGTGGCGCGGAACCGCTCTGGACCCGGGAGGGCAGGGAGGTGGTCTATCGCAACGGGGATTCCCTCATGGCGCTGGAGGTGGACCCGGCGACCGGCACGGCCGGGCACCCGACCTTCCTCTTTGCCGGCTCCTATCCCCCGGTCTGGTTCCCCCGCAGCTACGACGTCACCCCCGACGGGCAGCGGTTTCTCATGATCGTCGAATCGCCCCTGTCGGCGCTGCGGGAGGTGGAGGTGGTCGTGGGATGGAGGGGAGAGAAGAGAGAGAAAGCGAAAAGGACTGAGAACTGAGTGTGTGCCGGCTCCGGCAGCACCGATACCACCCCGCCGCCCCCCTCAGTCCTCAGTCCATCGTCCACCCTCGCCGTGGCTCCCTCCGCGGCCTGGAGGTGCTAACAGGGGATTGGCTCCCCGCTGCGCACGGGCACCTACGCCCGCTCCGGGAGCCATCGGCTTCGGGTGGACTCAGCCCTCAGTCCTCAGCCCTCAGTCCTCGGACCCTCCCCATCTTGCAGTAGCCCATCGTCTACCCTCGCCGTGGCTCCCTCCGCGGCCTGGAGGTGCTAACAGGGCGATTAGCTCCCCGCTGCGCACGGGCACCTACGCCCGCTCCGGGAGCCATCGGCTTCGGGTGGACTCAGCCCTCAGTCCTCAGCCCTCAGTCCTCAGACCCTCCCCATCTTGCAGTAGCCCATCGTCCACCCTCGCCGTGGCTCCCTCCGCGGCCTGGAGGTGCTAACAGGCGATTAGCTCCCTGCTGCGCACGGGCACCTACGCCCGCTCCGGGAGCCATCGGCTTCGGGTGGACTCAGCCCTCAGCCCTCAGCCCTCAGCCCTCAGTCCCTCCCCATCCTGCAGTAGCCCACCGTCCACCCTCGCCGTGGCTCCCTCCGCGGCCTGGAGGTGCTAACAGGGGATTGGCTCCCCGCTGTGCAGGGGCACCTACGCCCGCTCCGGGAGCCATCGGCTGCGGGTGGACTCAGCCCTCAGCCCCCAGTCCTCAGTCCTCAGTCCTTTCCTCTTTCCTCTCCTACCGCCTTTCCGTCCCACCCTCTATTTTCCCTCACATGTCCCGTCGGTTTCCGCGGCTGTCCTGGTGGTACAATCCCCGCATCCGCAATCCCCTGCTCATCGCCGTGCTCGCGCTTGGCGTGTTCGGGCTGTCGCTCGGCCTCGGCGCGTGGACCCGCGTCTGCGCGGGCGAGGCGTGTCCCTCCATTGCCGGCTTGCAGCAGGGCGAGTTCGATCCCCAGCAGGCGTCCAAGGTCTATGCCGCCGATGGCCGGCTTATTACCGAGCTGGGCTATCAGCGCCGGACGGTCGTGCCGCTGGCCCAGATGGCCCCGGCCGTGAAGGCCGCTTTCGTGGTGACCGAAGACAAGCGCTTCTACCGGCACCACGGGGTGGACTACTGGCGGGTGCTGGGAGCGGTCAAGGCCAATCTGCTGAGCCTGCGGATCGCCCAGGGCTTCAGCACCATCACCATGCAGCTGGCCCGGAATCTGTTCCAGGACCAGATCAACGGCCGCGACCGCACCATCAGCCGCAAGCTGCGCGAGGCGCAGGTGGCGTTCGAAATCGAGAAGAACTACTCCAAGGACCGCATCCTCGAGCTCTACCTCAACCAGATCGAGCTGGGGAACGGCGCCTTCGGGGTGGAGGCCGCGTCGCAGCGGTATTTCGGCAAGTCGGTGCGCGACGTGAACGTGGCCGAGGCCGCCATGCTGGCGGCGCTGCCCAAGGCGCCGACCTTGTACAATCCCCGGCGCTATCCGCGCCGGGCGGTCATGCGACGGAACGTGGTGCTGAACCTGCTGCGCGACAGCGGATACCTCACGCCCCAGGAGGCGGAGCGCTGGAAGGCCTATCCCCTGGTGCTGTCCTCCCGCAGCGACTACAGCGACATCGCGCCCTATTTCGTTGAATTCGTGCGCCAGCAGCTGGTAGGGCGGTTCGGGCCGGAGATCTACCGCGAAGGCTACCGCATCTACACCACGCTGGACCTGGACGTGCAGCAGGCCGACGAGCGCGCTCTGGCGGAACAGCTGGACAAGATCGAGCACGGCCAGTACGGGCCGTATCACCGGATCACCTACGCCGAGTATCTGCAGAAGAAGGAAGAATCGGGGCGCGAGGAGGGGCCGGTGAATTCGCCCTACCTGCAGGGAGTGGCGGTCACGCTCGAGGCGAAGACCGGCCACATCCTCGCCATGGTGGGCGGGCGCGACTTCAACGACAACAAGTTCAACCGCGCGATCCAGGCCCGGCGGCAGGCCGGCTCCACCTTCAAGCCGTTCGTCTATTCCGCCGCCATCCGCGCCGGCTACCCGCTGTCGAAGATTATCGTGGACGAGCCCCTCAGCGTCCCCGCGGCGGACACGACCGAGGCGCCCTGGGAGCCGCAGAACTACGACAGCAAGTTCGACGGCCCCATGACGCTGCGCGAGGCGCTCTACCGATCCCGCAACACGGTGGCGGTGCGGCTGGGGATGGAGCTGGGGCCGGAGGCGGTGATCAGCGAAGCCACCCGCTTCGGCATCACCACCAGGATTCCGCCCTTCCCGTCGATCTACATCGGGTCCGCCGCGCTGCAGCCGCTGGAGCTGATCTCGGCCTATACGCCGTTCGCCACCCAGGGCGTCCGCACGGCGCCTGTCGGCATCCTGCGGGTGGAAGACAAGGACGGCAATATCGTCTGGCAGCCGCAGGAGCACTCCGAACGGGTCATGGACCAGGAACAGGCCTGGCTCATTACCGACGTGCTGCGCGACGTGGTGCGCCGGGGCACCGCCTACTCGGCCACCACCGGCTCGGGCTGGACCATTCCGGCCGGCGGCAAGACCGGCACCACCAACGACAACTTCGACGTGTGGTTCATCGGCTTCACGCCCGATCTGGTCACCGGCGTCTGGATGGGCATGGACCAGCCGGAGAAGATCATGCCCGATGCCCAGGGCGGGCGGCTGGCCGCGCCGGCCTGGACGGCCATGATGAAGGAGATCTACGAGCGGCGGCCGGTGCCGCAGGAATGGTCCCGGCCCGACGGGCTCACCTTCGATACCATCGACAAGTCCACCGGCTACCGCTACACCCCGTTCTGCCCCAGGGAGGACCGCTATGTCGAGTCCTTCATTCCGGGCACCGGGCCCACCGAGTTCTGTCCCATCCACAACCCGTTCGCGCCCGGCGCCGGCCAGAACCAGCCCTTCAACCCGGGGCCAAGGCAACCCTGAACCACAGTTGAAAGAGAAAAGGACTGAGAGAAAAGCAACCACTCCGCTACTTTCCTCTCAGTCCTTTTTCCTTTTCTCCAGCTCTATCGTGACTCGCTATTCCGCTCCCTGGCTCTGGACCGGCGAGCGTCTCATTGCCGGAGGGGCCGTGCTGCTGGACCAGCGCGGCCGTATCGCCGCCGTGGGACCGGAGGCCGAGGTCCCCGCCCCCCCCGGCGTCGCCACCCAGCGGTTCCCCGGTGCCGCGATCCTTCCCGGCCTGGTCAACACCCATACCCACCTGGAGCTGACCGGGCTCGAGCACCGGGTGCCGGACGACGACTTCGCCGACTGGATCCAGCATCTGGTGCGGCTCAAGCGGGAGCGGAGCCCGGAGGAGTTTCTCCAGGCCGCTCAGCAGCGGGCTGGAGCAGTGTTACGCCGCGGGCGTCACCACCGTGGCGGATACCGGCGATTCCGGCGCGGTCTGGCGGGCGCTGAGCCAACGGCAGGGCTCCGGCATCGCGTACCTGGAAGTCTTCGGGCCCCATCCGGCCGATGCGGATGCCAGCCTGGCGGAGCTCCGCTCCCGGGTTGCGGAGGCGCGCGCCGCCGCCGCCCCCCGGGTGCGCATCGGCGTCTCGCCGCACGCGCCCTACACGGTGAGCGGCCCGCTCTACCGTCAGGTGGCGCGCTGGGCCCAGGCCGAGGGGTTGCCGGTGGCGGTGCACATCGCCGAGTCGGCGGCCGAAGCCGAGCTGCTCGCCGCCGGGTCGGGAACCTTCGCCGCCCGCTGGGAGGCGCGGGGCATTCCGCTTCCCGGCGCGGCATGCACGCCGCTGGCCTGGCTGGACCGTCACGGCGTGCTGGGCGAGCGAACCCTCTGCATCCACAGCATCCGGGCGGATGACGGCGATATCCGGCGGCTGGTGCGGAGCGGCTCGGCCGTGGCGCACTGTCCCCGGAGCAACCGCCGCCACGGCCACGGCGACGCGCCGCTTTCGAAGCTGCTCGAGGCGCGGGTGCGGGTGGGGGTCGGCACCGATTCGGCGGCCAGCGTGGCGCCGCTCGATCTCCTGGCGGAGGCCAGGGCAGCCCGCGCGCTGGCGGGACTCAGCGTCGAGAGTGCAATGGGGCTGGTGACGCTGGAAGCCGCGCGCGCGCTCGGGCTGGCGGAGGAGATCGGCAGCCTGGAACCGGGGAAATGGGGCGACCTGGTGGCGATTGGCCTCCCGGCGGAGGTCGAGGACGGCGGTGTGCTCGAGGCCTTGCTGGCCTCCCGGCCGCAAGACGTCCAGCGGACCGTCCTGAACGGACGGGTGGTCTACTGAATTCCGGCTTCCTGCCGTCCTGCCGTCTTGCCGTCCTGCCGTCCTGCCGTCTTCCTCCTTGCCGTCCTGCCGCTCCCGGCCCCAACTTGCAGCAGCCCATGTCCTACATCGAGTGTCCCAACTGCGGCCAGAAAGCACTGGCGGTCGCGACCCGCTGTCCCGGGTGCGGCCGGGCGCTCGAGAGCGGCCACATTCCCAACCGTGCGCCCGGGAGCCGGCGCCGGTTGCCGTTCGTCGTCGTGCTTGCCGCCGTGGTCATCGGCCTGGTCGTGCTGAACACGCTACGTGGCGGGTTTCGGGCTCCGCGTGTCTCCCGGCCTCAGCCGGCGATGACGACGTTCGACTCTGTTCCGGCCGCCGCCGCGCCCGCCGTGGAGCCGGTCTCGGGTCCCGTGGCTCCCGCCGTACCGGTCCCCGCGCCTGCCGCGCTCCGGATCGCCGAAGCCGGCGGCCGGCGAGCGCCGCTACGCCAGCACCTGGGTCAACGTGCACACCGGACGCAGCGGCCAGTCGCCGGTGGTCCGGATTCTCCGTCCCGGCGAGATGGTTCTGGTGGGCGCTCTGCAGGGAGGCTGGTACGAGGTCGCGTCGGACAGCGGGACCGCCTACGTGGACGCGCACTACCTGAGCCCGGCGAAAGGGTCGGATCTGCCCTGAGGTCCCGGGGGATTCCTGGTTTCCTTTCCCGTTTCCCGTTTCCCCTTTCCCCTTTCCCGTTTGGCCTTCTCGTCATGTCCAAGCTCCTCCGCCACGCCGCCATTCTCCGGGTGGTCCGATCCCGCAGGGTTCCCAACCAGGATGCGCTCCGCGAGGCCCTGGAGCGGGAGGGCATGCAGGTGACGCAGGCCACTCTCTCGCGTGACATCCGGGAGCTGGCGCTGGTGAAGCAGGCCGACCCCGATGGCGGCGCCTTCTATACCGAGCCTGCGGAGGGGCGCGCCACCGAGCTCGCTCCCCTGGTGCAGGTGCTGCTGCGGTCCCTGGAGGGCGTGGGTGCTCTGCTGGTGCTGCATACGGTGCCCGGCGGGGCCGCCGCGCTCGCCTCGGCGCTGGATGAAGCAGGCTGGTCCGAAATCGCCGGCACGGTGGCCGGACACGATACCGTCCTGGTGGTCGCCCGGGGCGAGGCGGAGCGGGCGCGGGTGGAGCAGCGGCTGGAGCGGACCGCTCGCCAGGCCTTGTGACTGGCGACCACCGGCCGGCGGCTCTCTTGCCCCCTCTCCCGCCCCGCATGTAACATTCTGAGTACTCCAATGGCGGAAGGGCGTCGTGGGACGGCGGGAGGGTTTTCCTGGCTCGTCCCATCCCGCGGGATGGTGCGGGCCTCTTTTGCGGCCCGGACGCCCTGGTCCCGGAGGTGACTCGTGCGCTGCCTTGCCCTGAATGCCTCATTCGAGCCGCTGACCATGGTGCCCATCCGGCGCGCCCTGCGGCTGGTCATCGACGGCAAGGCCGAGATCGTCGAGGCGGAGCATGGCGAACCGGTCCGGAGCGAGCGGCTGACGCTGCCCCGGCCGGCGATCATCCGGCTGGTGCGGTTCGTGCACGTGCCGCGCCGCTTCCGCCGCCAGGTTACCAATACCTTCCTCTTCGCCCGCGACGATTACCGCTGCCAGTTCTGCCATCGGCGACAGAACGAGCTGCGGCCGCGCGAGTGCCTCACCCGCGACCACCTGGTGCCGATCTCGCGCGGCGGCACCAACGAGTGGAGCAACGTGGTGACCGCCTGCAGCAGCTGCAATACCCGCAAGGGGAACCACCTCCCCGCGGAGTGCGGCATGCTGCCGCTGCATTCGCCGGTGGAGCCGCACTTCGTGCACCTCTCCTGGGCGGTCCGCCGCCTGACCGACAAGCAGGCGAAGTACATCCGGCTGTTCTACGGCGAGGACGCGCTGCGGGCGCTGGGCGGATAGTCGCTGGACGCTGGTCGCCAGGCGCTACAACCGGAAAATCGCATGCCCGAAGGGCGCCCCGGTAGCTGGCGACTAGCGACCAGCGACTAACGACCCACCGCAAACTTCCCGCTTCTTCCTTCCACCGTCACCGTCGGCAGGCCGCCCAGCTTGAGCAGCAGCCGGGCGGTGCTGCGGCTCACCACGCTCCCCAGGTCCGTGGGGCCGGTGGTATCGGTCGCTTCGCCCCGGAGAAACTGCTCCAGCGCATCCAGGTCGGCATCCGACAGGGTGGATACCCGCAGGCTCGCCTTGTAGTAGAACTCGCCGGTCGCCGCGGGGCCGATCGCGATGCGGTAGACCACGCCCAGGGCATTGCTCAGCCGCTCCAGGCTGGGATAGCGGTGTTCGCGCGAGCCGCCGGGCGTGATGATGCTGACGGCGTACTGGTCCAGCAGCGGTTCGTGCCGCACCACCACGTCCCACTCCACCGTCCGCTGCAGGTCGTCGAACCACCCGCTCCGGGCCCGCCACAACTCCAGCCGGTAGTGCAGGCGCAGCGGAAAGCCGGAGCGCAGCAGGTCGGTCCAGCGCTGGTCGTCGAGGAGGCCGCGCTCGCGCACCACCGCCTCGTGGCTGCCCCGGCCGGAGCTGTCGGCCAGGGCCACGTCCAGCCGGACTCCCTCCTGCGCGGCCAGGTATGGCCCGGGCAGGGCAAGCCCCAGCGCCAGGAGCAACAGCCCCCGCCACCACCAGCCTCCGGCTGCTGCCGGAGCGGGTGCCAGGCCCGGCGCGCCGCCACCCTGCATCAGAACCGGTGTTGCAGGCGGAAGGCGACGCGCAACGGCTCGCTGTCGGTGAGCGCGCGCGCCAGGTAGATGCCGGCGCCTCCCAGGTCGAGCCCCACGCCCACGTCGGCCTTCCACTCCCGGAAGCTGGGGATCCGGTCGTTGGGCACCCGGCCCGGGCCGGCTCCCGACAACCAGGATTTGCCGGCGTCGGTGAAAAAGACCAGGTCCAGCTGGCTCAAGCCGAGGTAGCGGTCCACCTCGGCCCAGCCCGGCCCGCGGGCGGTCCGGCCGAAGCCCAGGTCCAAGCGGGTCCGGTATTCCGCCTGCGCCAGCATGAGCCGGTCGCAGAGCGCCGCGTGGGAGGGATCGCTGTACCCGCCGGGCGCGCAGTTGAAGGCGCGGAACTCGTAGCCCGGCAGGTAGTCCGCGCCGCCCAGCGCCACCCGCCGCTGCACCGGCAGGGGATCGCCCCCCGCCCAGCCCTCCGCCAGGAAGCGGAAATTGAGCCGGCTCCGGGGCGACAGGCGGTTGTAACGCCGCAGGTCCAGCCGCACCCGGTTGAAGGCGTAGGTGCGTTCGGTGGGAACCGGCGCGCGGATGCTGGTGGGCAGCACCAGCGGCGCCACGTCGTTGCTCCAGTCGCGCTCTCCCTCCGCGCTGAGCCACCAGCCGGAGGTCGGGGCGTTGCGATCATCGCGCGTATCGTAGAGCAGGCGGGCGTGGGCGGCGACGTAATGGCCGTCGTCCACCAGCGGGTTGGGCCGCCAGCGGTCGGAATTGCGGAACAGCGACCAGGGATCGTTGGCGCGCACCGACGATTCCTGGTCGCGGCGCAGGCCCAGATCCACCCGGAACGCCGGCGACAGGTAGGCGTAGCTGTAGGCGCCCACGCCCTGCCGCAGATAGTAGTCCCACTGATCCCGCTGGAAGAGCAGGGCGGACCAGCCTACCTCGCTGCGGGAAAGGGGATGGTTCTCGATGCCCTGCACCTCGCTGTAGCCTTCCACGCCCAGCGCGAACCCCTGCGGCTGGCCGAAACGGAACTCTCCCGTGGCGTGGTAGCCGAAGTCTTCCCGCAGGCCGGCCCCGTCCGCCGAAGTGCGCAGGATTCCGCGGACATTGAGGTTGAGTTCGGTGGCCGGCGCCAGGTGCCAGTCCAGACTGGGCCCGAAGACCACCGGCAGGCCCTCGATCCGGTTATACGTCCCGCCGGTGCCTACGGTAACTGCGGCGCGCAGCGGCCCCGACTGAAAACGGGCGGTCGCCGAGCTGAAGACGGGCAGCGGCCGCCGGGGGCCGCGCCGCACCAGCAGGCCCTCTCCGTTGCGGATCACGGGCGCCGCGTCCCAGTACACCCGCCGGTCGCCCGCGATGCGGCCGCCCTCCGCCACGGTGATCCGTCCGCCCACCACCAGCACGTCGCCGGTCACGGTCCCGCCCGGCAGCACCGCCAGGCTGCCGTTGATCACCAGCAGGGGCCCGTCGATCCGCCCGGCCAGCCGGACCGATCCGCGGAAGACGCCGACCGATCCCGACAGCGCGCTGCCGGCCGGCAGGTCCATGTCGCCCCAGAACCGGGTGGTGGCGGAATCGTTGAAGCGCTGCAGCAGCTCATCGACCACCTGGGACGGCAGGCCGGTGCGCTCCAGCGAATCCGGTTGGGCCGCGTCCGGCCGGATGATGATGACGCTGTCCTGGGCCCGGAGAGGAGCCGCGAGGAACGCCAGGAAGAGTACGAGGAGAGATGGGCGCATAGCGGCGGGAAAGGGGAAAGGTGAAATGGGCGAAATGGCGCGGGGTGCGGGGCGGGGATGTGGGGCAGGGGCAGCGGCGAGGCATGCCTCGCCGCTGCCCCTGCCCCACGCCTACCCCCCCAACCCCAACCGCCGCATCCGGCGGTACAGATTCGCCCGGTCGGTTTGCAGCAGCCGGGCCGCTTCGGCCACGTTGCCCGAGGAGCGGGCCAGGGCGGTAGCGATCAGCTCCCGCTCGTAGGCATCCAGTGATTCGGTGAGCGGCGCCGAGAGCCGCAGGTCAGGATCGCCCGTCTTCGACCTTCGACCTTCGACTTTCGACCTCCGGTCGTCCGGCAATACTGCCCGCACGTCCTCGTCGCTCACCGGCTCGCTTCCCACGATCGCCAGGCGCTCAACCAGGTTCGCCAGCTCCCGGATGTTGCCGGGCCAGTTCCAGCCGGCCAGGACTCCCAGTGCTTCCGGGGTGAACCGCGGAGGCCGCCGGGGCCGCACCAGCCGGCTCAAGTGCTCCACCAGGGCCGGAATGTCGTCCAACCGGTCGCGCAGCGGCGGCAGGTGAATGGGAAAGACGTTCAGCCGGAAATACAGATCCTCGCGGAACTCGCCCGCCGCCACCGCCCGGTCCAGCGGTCGGTTGGTGGCGGCCAGCACCCGGACGTCCACGCGCAGGGTGCCGCTGCCGCCCACCCGCTGCAGCTCGCCGGTTTCCAGTGCGCGCAACAGCTTGGCCTGGGCATCGCCGCTCAGATCGCCCACCTCGTCGAGGAAGATGGTGCCGCGGTGCGCCAGTTCGAACCGGCCGATCCGCCGTGCGGTGGCGCCGGTGAAGGCGCCGCGCTCATGGCCGAACATCTCCGACTCGACCAGGTCGCGGGGGATGGCGGCGCAGTTGACGGTCACGAACGGCCCGGCCGCGCGCGGGCTGGCGCGATGAATGGCGCCCGCCACCAGCTCCTTCCCGGTGCCCGATTCTCCCGTGATGAGCACCCGCGCGTCGGTGGGCCCGACCTGCGCGATCAGCTCCCGGACCGCCTGCAGGGCGCTGCTGTCGCCCACCAGTTCCTGCCGCGGCGCCATGACCGCGCGCAAGGCGCGGTTCTCCGCCCGGGTGCGCCGCAGCTCCAGCGCCGAACGCAGCGTGACCAGCACCGCCTCGGGGCTCAACGGCTTCTCCAGGAACTGGAAGGCGCCGAGCCGCGTGGCCCGCACCGCGTCGGACAGCTGGGCCTTGCCGCTCATCATTACCACCGGCGAATCCACCGGCAGCGCCGCCAGCCGTTCCAGCGTCGCCAGGCCGTCCGGGCCGGGCGGCATGAGGAGATCCAGCAGGATGATATCGGGCTCCGACGTCTGGCAGGCGCTGATGGCGGCGTGGCCGTTCGCCGCCTCGCTCACCTCGTATCCCTCAGAGCGGAGCAGCGCCGCCAGCATGCGGCGGATGTTGGCTTCGTCGTCGACGATGAGGACGCGGTCGGTCACGCGGGGCCGGTTTCCGCCGGCGCGGGACTGGCCGGCAGGTGGATCACGAAGGTGGCGCCGCCCCCGGGCGTGGCCCGCGCCGCGATGCTGCCGCCGTGCGCCTGGATGGTCTGCCGCACCAGGGTAAGTCCCAGCCCGGTGCCCTCGGCCTTGCCCGTCACATAGGGCTCGAACAGCCGGTCGGCCACGGCCGGATCGATCCCGGGGCCGTGGTCGGCGACGGCCACCGACGCCCCGTCCCCCTCCGGTGCGAGGCGGATCTCCAGCCGGCCCTCTCCGCCCGTCGCCTCGCCCGCGTTCCGCAGGATGTTCCCGAACGCGCGGCGCAACGCGTCGTAGTGGCCGGTGATCTGCGGCGTGCCGGGCGCCGTCTCGATCCGCGCGTCGATCCCGGGCGGCAGCGAGGTGCGGCACAGCTCCTCCAGCAGCTCGGCCAGGTCCACCAGAGCGGGCGGCCCCTCGGGCAGGCGCCCCAGCTCGGTGAATTCCCGCGCCAGCTGTTCCAGCCGGTCGGCCTCGGCCCGGATCACTTCCAGCGCCTCGGCGCCGTCGGCGAGCGGCGTGCGCTGCAGCTGCGCCACCGCAAACCGGATGGGGGTGAGCGGATTCTTCATTTCGTGCGCTACCCGGCGCGCTACCTCGCCAAAGGCGCGCAGCCGCTCGGCCTCCAGCTCGCGCGCGCGGCCCGTCTCCAGGTTGGTGGCCATTTCCCGCAGTGCCGTGCGCAGCGAGGCGAACTCCGGCGCGCCCCGCCGCGGCCGGTCGGCCGGCAAGGGCTGGTGGCGGCGGATGTGTTCGGTCCAGCCGATCAGCTCTTCGATGGGACGGCTCAGCTGCCGGGTGAGATGGCCGCCCAGCCGCACCGAAGCGTAGATCACCAGCAGTCCGAAGAGCAGCAGCAGCAGCGCCAGCGCGCCGGTATAGAAGCGGGTATAGACCGCCGCCTGCTGCGCCCGGCTCATGGCCTCGTTGAGCTGCGCCACGTGCGCCGCCAGCGCCCGCCGCTCGGCGGGCCGCAGCCGCATGGTGTCGACCGTCTGCAGGAAGGTGCGGCCGGTCTCGCCCACCTGCTCGATGGCGGTGCGGCCCGCTGCCACCGGATTGCTCGAGCGCACCGTCAGCACCCAGCCCAGCAGCGCGGCCGCCGTCGGCAGCGTGCCCAGGCCGACCAGGATGAGGAGAATGCGCTGCCGGAATGAGAGCGACATGACTGCGGAAAGAAGGGCGAAAAACCGGAAAAGGGAAAGGGCGGGAAAGGGCAGAGGACTGAGACTGGGGACCGGGACGTTGCGATTGTCACCCTGAGCGGAGCGAAGGGGCCGAAGCCTTCCTCGGGTTTCGGCCCCTTCGGTCGCTGCGCTCCCTCAGGGTGACACCTGGCTTGGCATCCTCAGTCCTCAGTCCTCAGTCCATTCCACCCTATCACCCACCCAACTCCCAGCCCCACCACCCCCGCCGCCCACTCGCTCCACGCGCCGGCCGGGATGCCCATGAGCCGGGGTGCCAGCGCCAGCCCCAGCACGAGGAGCAGGACCCCCGCCCCCAGGGCTGCCGGCCGGCTCAGGCCGCGGCCCGCCCAGTAGCCCGCCGGCAGCAGCAGCCCGGCCACCCACAACACGGTGAGGAACGCTGTCCAGGACCCGAAGGCATGATCATAGGGCAGCACGAAGCTCCACCCCCACGACGGCGAAAGCCGCAGCGAGCGTTGCCGGGCGGGGCCGCCGTTGAGCGACCAGGTGAGCGAGAGGACGCCCCGCTCCAGGCGGCCGGCGGCGCGGAGGGTATCGCCCGCGCCGCGCGGCAACGCATGCGGCGCCGCGAGCGAGGGCCCCCGCAGCCGCAGCGGCGCCAGCCGGGTGCGCAGATGGTAGACCAGCTCGTCGCCCTGCTGCCCGATGAGGACGATTTCGCGCTGGGCATCGTCGAAGATGCTGACAATGGGCGCCAGCCCTTCCGGCGCCCGGCCGGTCACGGCGGTCACCTCGAGCGGCGCGCCGGCCAGCAGTGCCGCGCGCACCGCGGGCGTATCTCCCAGCCGCTCGTTTCCCAGAGAATCGCCGGCCACCACGGCGCTCAGGACCCGGCCGTTGAACTGGTCGAACTGTCCCAGGGTCGGGGCATGTTGGCCGTACCAGGTACTGCGGGGCAGGTCCGGGTGCAGGGCCCAGGACGCGAACAGCTGATTCAGGAGCCACAGGGCCGCGGCCGCGGCCGCCAGCGCCCGGCTGGTCCGGGGGCGTGGCAGGAGGATGAGGCGCCAGCACCCGGCCAGTCCCAGGCCCAGCAGGCCGCCCAGCGTGTTGGTGAGCAGATCGCTCAGGCTGGCGTCGCGGCCGGCGATCAGCTTCATCTGCAGCAACTCGATGCAGCCGGTGGTAAGGACGATCGCCGCGATGGCACGGTGCCGCCGCATGCCGGCCAGCCCCAGGCCCAGGCCGTAAGGAACGAAGAGCAGGACGTTGAGCAGCACATCCACCAGCCCCAGCTCGCCGCAGACCAGGCACCACACGCTGGTCTGCTGGACGAGGGCCTCCTGTTCCGGCGCCGGAATCAGGGTCATCACGCCGATGAACAGGAGCCCCGCGGCGGCAAGGAGGTAGCCGGCGCGGCGGGCCCGGCTGACGCCTGTCTGTGGGCTCACTGCCACACGTGGCCGGCGGCCGGGTGCCCGCGCCCGGCAGGCTGCGGCCCGGGGTGAAACGGGGAGAACGGCTCTCTAATGAAAGTGGCGGGCATGCGTCGCCGGTCAGTGTTGAAGACGTCGTTATATTAGCGTGGCATCTTAACTGCACCATCGGCCACCGCAACCGCGCTTCACCTCTGCGATTACGGAACCCGCATGCCCGTCAACGGACGTGTCCGCCGTTCTGCCTTGCGCCTGGCGCTGCTGGGTGTCCTTGCCGCCGTGCTGTCCCGGCCCGCCGCGGGGCAGAGCCTGACCAGCGGCAGTTTCAGAGGCCAGGTCCTGGGGCCCGAGGGCGAGCCGGTTGCGGAGGCGCAACTCAGGTTGACCGGCGAAGCCTCGGGTGAAGTGTTCCCGCTGGAAGCCGATCCGCTGGGGCGGTTCCACCTCGATTTCGTCCAGCCCGGCAGCTATACCCTGCGGGTCGAGCAGGGAGGATACGAGCCCCTGTTGCAGCATGGCATCGTGGTCCGGGCCGGAGAGTCGCGCACGCTGATGGTGCACTTGCGGGCCGCTCCACCGCCGGTGCTTACCGTGCACGAGCTGCCTCCAGCCGGCAGCGGTATTTCCCACGGCATGGGAAGCGGCCGCTTCCTTCCTCAGGAAACCATCTCCTCCCTCAACTCGCGGCAGGATCTCTCGGTGCTGGGCCAGGACGTCTCCAGTACCATTTTCCCCGCCGACCGGCCGGGATGGTCGCTCGGCGGCGACGGTCTTCCACCCGGATACACCGGATTTGCCCTCAACGGTCTCACCCAGTTCAGTCTGCGCCATCCGGGGCTGCCCGGCGAGCCGGACGTGCTGCCGCTCTTCCCCCCCGACCGGCTGGGCAGTCTCCTGCTGCTGGACGATCCGGTAGACGCCGAATGGGCCGGCAGCCCCGGGCAGCTCTCCAGCGCCCAGAGCCGGCGCGGAGGCTCCCGTCTCTCGATCCATCCCTGGCTGAGCTACAGCGGCAGCGGGCTGGGTGGCCGCGCGGAAGACAATCCCGCCGACTCCAGCACGATTTCGCTGCAGGGCGGTGCGCTGGTGGGCGGGCCCCTGGGCCAGCGCGGGCGGTTCCTGCTGGGAGGCAACTATCAGACGCTGGAGCGGCCCACGGCGCTGCCCTGGACCGTCGATACCGCCCGCTACGAGGGGGCCGTCGTCGATTTCCGGCAGACTCTCAACCTGGTCGCCGCCGACTCCTTCTCGCGCGGGCTGGCCGCCTATACCAGCCCGGTGCTGCGCACCTTCCGGGGTGGGACCGGGTTCGGCCGGTTCGATTTCCAGGTCGCGGCCCGACACCATCTGATGGTGCAGGGGGGCCTCTCGCGCTGGAAGGAGCAGCAGCCGCTGCTGGGAGAGGATGTCTCGTCCGGCGCGGGAAGCCGGCTGCAGGCGCGGGACGTGGATGCCTCGGCCTCGCTCAGCTCTGCGCTGAGCGACGCGTACGGCAACGAGCTGCGAATCGGCTTCCGCGCCGCCCGGCGCGAATGGACCGCCGCCGCGCTGCCCTTCACCGCGCTGGTGGCCGAAGGGGCCGCCGTCGGGGAATCGCCCGTGCTGCCCGGGCTGTTCGACCAGCGGGCCGTGGATGTGGCCGACGCGGTGCATTATCGAATGGGTCGGCATCAGTTGAAGCTGACGGGCAACGTCACCTTCACCAAGCGGAAGGATGACTATCTCTATGCCCGCAACGGCCAGTTCACCTTCGGGAATCTGGACCGGTTCGGCGCTGCCACCGGCGCCTTTTTCCAGGCTGCGGGCCCCGCCCGGACGGTAGAGTTCAACAGCACCGATATCGGGTTCTCACTGGAGGACATCTGGTCCTTGCGGCCCGCGTTCCAGGTCCTGCTCGGGCTCCGCTACAGCGACCAGAAGCTGTCCCGCGGCCTGCTGGCGCCCGATTCCGCCTGGCTGCTTGCGACCGGCACCGGCAACAACCTGAGTCCGCAGAACCGCAACAACTTCGCTCCTCGCGCGGGGTTTCTCTGGCACCCGGGCAACGGGGAATCCTGGTCGGTCACGGGTGGGCTCGGCTGGTACTACGGCGGCATGGACCCGGCGCGCTTCGCCGAGGCGATCCGCTACGACGGCAGCGTCGAGGTGCGGCGCGGTCTTGGCACCTTCAGCGGCTGGCCCGCGCTCCCCGACAGCTCGGCCGCCCCCGTGCTGGGGCCCCGCCTGGTCCTTTTCAGTCCCCAGTACCGCAATCCGAGAACCCTGAAAGCCGACCTGAATCTCAACCGGGCGCTGGGGCAGGGCCTGGGGCTGGAGGTGCGGGGAATCTACGCCCATACCGACTACCTGCTCCGCCGTGCCGATCTCAACCTCCTTCCGGGCCCCACCGGGTTTACCCAGGAGGGGCGTCCGGTATACGGCACGCTGGTACAGCAGGGAGGCCTGATCACGGCGGTGCCGGGCAGCAACCGCCTGATCTCCGGCTTCGACCTGGTGAGCGGGCTGGCCCCCACGGGATATGCCGACTACTACGCCCTGGGACTGAACCTCACCCGGGAGCTGGCCCGCGGGCTGTCGCTGTCGGCCTCGTATACCTGGTCGCGCACCACCGACAACACGCCCCTGGGCCGATCCGGCGACCCGGCGGACCAGCTTACCCCGTTCCCGCAGGATGCCCCGGGAGCGGAATGGGTTGACGGCCGATCCGATCTGGATGTCCCCCACCGGGTGGCGGTGCTTGCCAGGTACCGCAGCGGGGGGCCCCTGGGCCTGGAGCTGTCGGCGCGCTACCGGTTTCGCTCGGGCCTGCCCTTCACCCCCGGATTCCTGCCCGGCGTCGACGCCAACGGCGACGGGTCGGGCCGGAACGACCCGGCCCTGGTGGATGCCTCGCTCCCGGGTATGAGCGATCTCATCGCAGCGCACGGGTGCCTGAGCGGGCAGACCGGCGGGTTTGCGGAGCGCAACAGCTGCCGGGATCCGGCGGTCCACGTCCTGGACCTGGCGCTGGCGCTGCGTCTTCCGGTGGGGGCGCGGGGTCTGCGGCTGAGTGTGGACGCCTTCAACCTGATCGCCAGCGCGGCAGGCCTCCGCGACCACGCCCTGGTCGTAGTGGATCCCGCCGGCACGCTGGTGACCGATGCCAACGGCGACGTGACGCTGCCACTGCTGGCCAATCCGCACTTTGGAGAACTGCTGAGCCGCCGGACGCTGCCCCGGGTCATCCGGTTCGGTGTCAGCCTGGACTACTGATGATGACCATGTTGCGACTCCCGCTCCGCCGCGCCCTCGGACTCTGCGCCCTGGGGGCCGCCATTGCCGGCTGCAGCAATGCCGGGGAAGACCTGGGCTTCGGGCCCAGGGGAACCGGAACCGTTCAGGTGCTGGTCTTTCTCGATCGTGACGGCTCGGGCGCCAGCAGCACCCTCGATACCGTGGTTTCCGGCGTCCGGGTCGGCCTGCTCGTCTCCGGCACCTCTGATACGGTGGCGACCGGTACCTCCGACAGCCAGGGCATTATCCAGTTGAGCGGCGTGCCTGCGGGGGATTATCGCCTGGTGGTCGACAGCGCCACGGTGGCCGACAGCATCCGGGTGCAGGATACCGGGCCGGTCCTCCAGCTCAGGGCGGGGGGACCGGCGCAGCTCGGGCTGGTGCGCCTGGGCTACCCCACGGCCACGGTAGCGGAGGCCCGGCAACTGCAGGCGGGCACACTGGTGCAGGTGAGCGGGATCATCCTGGCCGGCCCCACGACCTTCTCGGACACGACCGCCTACCTGGGGTCCGACTCCGCCGGTCTGCGGCTTACCGGCGCCGTCTCGGTGAATTTCCCGGTCATGCCCGGAGACAGCGTGCACGTCGTCGGCACCACCGCGGTGCGGGATGGCCAGCCGGTGCTGGACCAGGCCAGGATCTACGCCTACTCGATTCAGGGCGGGGCCCCGGCGCCGCGCCTGGTCACCACGCTGGAGGCGTCCAGCGCCGCCGGCGGGAGCCTGGACGCCCAGCTGGTTACCGTCTCCGCCGCGGTCATCAGCGACACGGCGACCATCACGCCTGATTTCCGGATAACGGCGGACGACGGAACCGGCAGCCTGGACGTGATTCTCGACCCCCGGGTCACCACCGCGACCTCCAGTTACATACCGGGCAAGGTGCTGACGGCCACGGGCATTCTGGTGCCCCGAGGCAACGGAACCTGGGTGCTCAAGCCCAGGAGCACGCAGGACCTCTCGGTACAGTAAGGCGGGGGTAGCTGTGTAGCTCGGCGGGAAGTAGGTTTGGCTACCGGGTACCAGCGCCCGGCCGGCCGCGCTGCTGGAGGTTGGCGAGGTTCCGCCGGAGCATCCAGCATCCGCCGGTCGGCCGGTCGCCGACAGGTTCACCTCATTCCGATCGCCGCCATGCCCGAGCCCCAGACCAGCTTCCCCGCCGAGCCCGTCATCTGGCGCGCCCTGGCCATTGTGGGGCTGTTGTTCACGGTGATCGGCATGGCGCAGTTGTGGTCCATTCTGTTTCCCCTGCGCCTGGGGAGCGGGGAGTGGGAGTTCGGTACCTACAGCGCCATGATGGACAACCTGCCGCTGCTGGTGATGGGCCTGGGGTTTGCCATCGCCGCGGCCTGGGGGACGGGCCGGCTGGGCGCCGCCCGGATTGCGGGGTTGCTGCTGCTGCTACTGGTTCTGGTGATGATGGCGGGCGCGTTTCTCTACGCAACGAATGTTCCCGATGCCCTGAGAACCGCGCCCGGGACTCCCTTTGCAACCGGCATCAAGAAGGCCGTCTCGAAGGCCGCGGTGCAGACGGCGGTTTATCCGGTGGGCTGTATCTGGCTGGCCATCAGCGGCCTCCGGCCCGATCCCCGGAAGAAATCCTGATAAACCGACCGGGAAATCCGGTGTGATATGAGTCGCCGCGGTCAACCACGAGATGCTGCGCTTTTGCCACAACAGACGGGCTGACCGGGGGTTCAACTGTCGCAGTTCTTGGCGTCTAAGTTTTTGACTATCAGGTGGTTATAAAAAGGTGCCGCAGGACACAACCTTGGCCCGGTAAGTGCAATGATGATAATGAGGTTTGGGCTTTCGGAGGTGGCGTCATGACCGCGCCGAGAGTCCTGGTTCGGGAGGATAGCCGCCGGGAGCGCAGCCGCAGCGCGATCCCCCTCCCCGCATCGGCTTGGTACATCCTGGGCGGGCTCGGTCTGATCTTTCTGCTGGTGGCAGGTGCCGACATCCTGTTGAGCTGGTACCCGACGAATTTCGGGCTGGCGGAGTGGCGCTTCGGCACTGTCACGGCATCGTTGAACAGCTACCCCCTGCTGGTCCTGGGGCTGGCGTTGATGATGGGCTCGGGGGTGGCGAGAGGGTCCCGTGGGTGGACTCGCGGGGTGGCGGTGGTGGTTCTGGTGGTGGCGGTCCTGACGTTGGCGGAAGCGGTACTGTATTTCCCGACCGTCGGTCAGGCGATGGCGACGGCCGCCAATGCGACGCTCAAGGCCGGGCTGCGGACGGCGATCATCAGGACGAGTATTCAGCTGGTGGCGTATCCGGTTGTGCTGGTGTGGCTGGCGGTGCTGAGCTGGCGTGCCAGTTCGCAATAACTTACCTGAGAGGGACGATATGCGGACAACTTCGGTTCTGGTGGTGCTGGCGGGTCTCCTCGCGTTCGCGGCGACACCGGCGTGGGCCAACGGCTTCCGGTCGTATCGGGTCTGCGGCGGCGATACTTTCTCGACCTGCGCCGCCGTCGAGATCACCGTCACTGGCACCAACGTCCAGATGCGGGTGTGGAACCTCTCGGGCAACCTTCCCGGCACCTACGGGACGGCGTCCGTGGCGGGCTCCATTATCAACGGTATCGGATTCTACAACGTGCCCAGCGGGTTGCAGGCGGTGACCGGGTCCCTCAGCATGACGGGCCCCGCCCGCCCCGGCGACACCCCGGGAACCTGGCTGCTGAACAACGGCGGCATGAACGTCTTCTCGGTGGACTACAGAGTGAGCGGGTCCACCACCGCTCTGGGGAACGGGATCGCCAGCGGGTGCGCCACGGCCGCGGAGCTGCCGGGCTCGCCCCCCAATCTGTACATGAATCCCTGCAATACGGATTTCACCAATTCCGCCAACTGGGTGGTGTTCAACTTCCAGGTGAACCAGGCGGGCTGGGATCCGAACAGCAGCGAGATCAGCATGCGGATTCGTGATGGCGCCACGCTCACCTCCAACGAGTGCTGGACCGGCGTCTCCCCCGGTGGCCGTCCGGCCAACTGCGTGACGGTGACCCCACCCTGAGCCTGTCACCATGGCGCTGCTGGCTACCGGCCTCGCCAGTATGGGTGGCATGGGATTCATCCGCCGCCGCAAGAATCGGAATATCGTTTCCTGAGCTGAACGCCGGCTCGCTGGTGCGCGACCCCGGGGGGCGAACCCGCCCCCCGGGGTTTGTCGCGACCGGAACCGCCGGTGACGGCGGTTGACTCCGGGCGCCTTCCCCCGGCATGGAATTTTCTCCGGCGTCGTGATACCATGCAGCCACGAGCCAACCGGAGTGCAGACCCCCCATGAATGAGCCGCTGGTCGAGCATTTTTTCTCCGTCGACGTGGAGGACTATTTCCAGGTCAACGCGTTCGAGCCGGCCATCAGCCGCGGCGCCTGGGACAGCTACCCGCCCAGGTTGGAGCGGAACATCGACGTGCTGCTCGAGCTCCTGCATCGCCGGGGAGTCCTGGGGACGTTCTTCACCCTGGGCTGGATTGCCCGGCGGCATCCGGAAGTGGTGCGGCGGATTGCCGCTGCCGGCCATGAGATCGCCTCCCACGGGTTCTGGCACCGGCGGGTGACCGAGCTGACGCCGGGAGAATTCCGGGAGGACGTCCGCAGCTCCCGCGCGCTCCTCGAGGACCTCACCGGCCAGCGGGTCTACGGCTACCGCGCGCCCAGCTTCTCCATCGTCCCCGGCCGGGAGTGGGCGCTCGACATCCTGGTGGAAGAGGGCTATCGCTACGATTCCAGCCTCTTCCCCATCCGCCGGTCGGGCTACGGCTACCCCGGCACCGATCCGGTACCGCACCTCCTGCACCGTCCTGCCGGCCCCCTGCTGGAGTTGCCGCCGGCCACGGTCATCGTGGCCAGCCTGCGCCTGCCGGCCGCCGGGGGCGGCTACTTCCGGCAGTTCCCCTACGGGTTCTTCAGTCACGCCTTCCGCTGGCACACCGAATCCGGCGTCTCCGGCATGTTCTACATCCATCCCTGGGAAGTGGACCCGGACCAGCCGCGGCTCTCGGTGCCCCTGGTGGCGAAGTTCCGCCATTACCGCGGCCTGCGGCGCACGCTGCCGCGGCTGCGGCGCCTGCTGGACGAGTTCCGCTTTACCTCCGTGGCCCGCCGCTTCGGGGCCAACCTGGGCGGCGAGGACAAGGATGGTACCTGGGCGGATCTGCTGCCTGCATAGCGGTGAGCGGTGAGCGGTGAGCGGTAAGCGGTGAGCGGTGAGCGGTGAGCGGTGAGCGGTGAGCGGTGAGCGGTAAGCGGTGAGCGGTGAGCGGTGAGCGGTGAGCGGTGAGCGGTAAGCGGTGAGCGGGGCAAAGCAAAACGCTGTCATTGCGAGCCCGCCCTGGCGGGCGAAGCAATCTCCCTGGGCTGCGCAGGAGATTCGGAGCACCAGTGGCTTGAGATCTCCTGCTGCGCAGCGAAGGGACCGAATCCATAGGCGTCCGACGGGGCGTGTCACCCTGAGCGCAGCGAAGGGACCGAAACCCTGGTGGCTATGATCTGCCGTGACCACCGGCGTGAACCCCGGAGCTTCGCCCCCTTCGCTTCGCTCAGGGCGACAGTCTGCCGCTGGCTGCTGGCAGGCCCGTTTCCCTTGCGCGCGACTTCATGACCCAGGCTCCAGCACCGTGGCAGGGACCCGATGCCGAGTGGGACGACTTCGTCCGCCGGCAGCCGGGCTGGACCCATTGCCATCTGGCCGGCTGGAAGGACGTGATGGAGCGGGCCCTGGGTCACGAGTGTCCCTGGCTGGCGGTGCGGGAGAACGGGGCGCTGGCCGGCGTGCTGCCGCTGGTGCGCGTGCGGAGCGCCATCTTCGGCCATTACCTCGTCTCCATGCCGTTCCTCAACTACGGCGGCCCGCTGGGCAGCGAGGCGGCGGTGCGCGCCCTGGCCGCTGAGGCCGTGCGGCTGGCCCGGGCCTCCGGTGCCGGCCTGCTGGAGCTGCGCAGCCGGCAATCCCTCCCGCTCGAGCTCACCGTGTCGCACCGGAAGATCACCGTGGTGCTCGACCTGCCCGAGGGCCCCGACGCGCTGATGAAGAGCTTCCCGGCCAAGCTGCGCAGCCAGGTGCGGCGGCCGCAGAAGGAGGGCGTCGCCGTCCGCTTCGGGCCCGACCAGCTGGATGCGTTTTATCAGGTGTTTTCACGCCACATGCGCGACCTGGGGACCCCGGTGCTCTCCCGGCAGTTCTTCCAGCACGCGCGGGACCGCTTCGGCGATAGCATGTGGGTGGGCGTCGCCTGGCTGGGCGACGAGCCGGTGGCCTGTGGCGCCGGCTTCCAGTGGGGCAGTGAGTTCGAGATGACCTGGGCCTCCTCCCTGCAGCGCTACAACCGGATCGCGCCCAACATGCTGCTCTATTTCGCCTTCATGGAGCGGGCCATGGCGCAGGGGCTCGCCCGCTTCAACTTCGGCCGCTGCACTCCCGGGAGCGGCACCCACCGTTTCAAGCGGCAGTGGGGCGCCCGCGACGAGCCGCTCCACTGGTATCAGCAGGCCCGCGGCGGTGCCGGGCACACTCCCTCGCCCGACGACGGGGCCTGGAGCTGGGGGCCCCGGATCTGGAGGCATGTCCCCCTTCCAGTGGCCAATTTCCTGGGGCCCCGGGTGGTGCGGTTCATCCCGTGAAGGCGGGACCTCACCCCCTGACCCCCTCTCCACTGCGTGGAGAGGGGGAACCCGGCACCCGCTGTCACCCTGAGCGCAGCCACCGAAGGGACCGAAATCCGGGGAGGACTTCGCCCCCTTCGCTTCGCTCAGGGTGACAATCGAATCCCCAAAGGCCCCGTGTCACCCTGAGGGAGCGCAGCGACCGGAACCACAGGCAGGCAGAGGCTGTCACCCCGAGCGCAGCGAGGGGGCCGAAACCGTTCATGTTTACCTGAATGTCCATGCTCCGCTACCTCCCTCCCGTCTATTCTCCCCTCTCTCTCGGCGCTCTCGCGGCGGGGGCGCGAACGGCCGCGCGGGGTGGGGGAGGGGCGCATGCCGCGCTGGAGCGGCTCCTCGGGGACGAGTTCGGGGCCGGCCGCGTCGTGCTCACCGATTCCGGCACCTCGGCCCTGCGGCTGGCGCTGGAGGCCGTCGCGGCGGCGCAGCCCGGAACGGCCGGTGGCCTTTCCCGCCTACGCCTGCTACGATCTTGCCAGCGCCGCGCTGGGCGCCGGCACCCGCGTGCTGCTCTACGATCTGGATACGGAAACGCTGGGTCCGGACTGGCCCTCCCTCGAGCGCTCGCTGGAGGCCGGCGCGACGGCGGTCGTGGTGGTCCATCTCTTCGGGATCCCCGTGGACATGGACCGGGTGGGGCAGATGGCGCGGGCGCACGGAGCGGCCGTCATCGAAGACGCCGCCCAGGCGGTGGGCGCGGCCTGGCGGGGCCGCCCGGCGGGCGAGCCTGGGCGACCTCTCGGTGCTGAGCTTCGGCCGGGGCAAGGGCTGGACCGGCGGGGGAGGCGGCGCGCTGCTGTCGCGCGGCTCGTTCGCGTCCGGAGATGAGGGCCTGCGCCCCACGCCGGCGGCGGGCTGGGTGGGGCTGGCGAAGAGCGGCGCGCAGTGGCTGCTGGGCCGGCCGGCACTCTACGCGCATTCCCGCCGCGCTCCCCTTCCTCGGCCTGGGCGAGACCCACTACCGGCCCCCGCACGGCGTGGGGCCGCTGCCCCGCTCGGCGGCGGGAATGCTGCGGGCCACCTGGGGCTTGCTGGGGCCCGAGATCGCCAGGCGGCGGGAGAATGCGGAGCGCCTGCGGCTGGCGCTGAGCCGGGTGGATGGTGTGAGGCTGGTGACACCGCCGGCAGGCGCCGAGCCGTCGTGGCTGCGGCTGCCGGTGCTGGTGGAAGCGGAGCGGCGGGACGCGATCGCCCGGGAGCTGAGAGCGCTGGGTGTGGTGGCGGGGTATCCGAAGAGCCTGGCGGAGCTGGAGCAGTGGAGCGAGATGATTCTGAACCGTAATGTTGCATTTCCGGGTGCGCATGAGCTGGCCGCCTCGCTGGTGACCCTGCCGGTGCATTCCCATGCCGGAACGGGCGATATGCGCCGGCTTGAGTCACTCCTGCCCGGCCTAGGGGCGCGTGGCTGAGGCTCGCCCGGGCGGGAAGCCGCGGCCGGACGTCCGCGTCGTGCCGGCCGAGGAGGCGCACGCGGATGCGATGGCGGAATTCTTCCGGCAGGTATGGGACCCCGAAGCAACCGCCGAGTCGGTGCTGGTTGGGCGGCGCGCGGAAGCCCGGGATAACCCGGGTGGGGGCGGGGCGCCGCCACCGTCGTTTCTCTTCTTCAGTGGCGACCGGATTGTAGGGTACGTAAGCACCATCCCCACCAGGATTCGTGTGGCCGGGGAAGAGCGGCCGATGCACTGGATGAAGGGCCTGATGGTCCTGCCGGAGCACCGCAACGGCCCCATCGGCTTTCTGGTGGTGAAGGAAGCACTCCGTCACCTGGACGGTGCCCTGGCCATGGCCGTGGCTCTGCCCGCCCGGCGGATCTTCACCACGCTGGGCTTTCACGACCTCGGTGCCGTGCCCAACCGGCTGCGATTGCTGGCGGCAGGACGGGTCGCCGCGCGGGTGGATCTGGAGGCGCTGGGGATGGCGGAGCGCGCCCCCCGCGCGGCACATCTCTTCCGCCTGGCCCAGCGGAGCGGCCTGGCCCGGCTGGGCGGCGGCATATCGTCGCTCGGGTTCAGGCTGTGGTCGGCGCTGGGCACGCGGGCTTCCGGGTATCGTGCCGCGAGCGGCGAGACTATCACCAGCGAGGGCATGGACCGGTTGTGGCAGCGCTCACGCGGAAAGCTTGCCGCCGCTGCCGTGCGGGACGGTGCGTACTTCGACTGGCGTTACGCCGCAGCGGCAGACCAGCAGTGATCCGTGGCAGCTCATCGCCGTGCGCCGTGGTGGCGAACTGGTCGCGTTCGCCGCGCTACTGCCGCCCGGCACGGGCCCGGGCGATCCCCGGCTGGGGGGGCTGCGGCTGGCCACGCTTTCCGACCTGCTGGTTGCAGGAGACCATCCTGCCGCCGGGCGGGCCGCGCTGGCCCGGGCCGAAGAGCTGGCCCGCGGCCTCGGCGCGGACGGCATTCTGGCAACGGCGAGCCATCCCGCGGCGCTGGCCCTGCTTCGGCGCGCCGCCTACTTGCCGGCGCCCGGCAATGTCCACCTTCTGGTGCGCCCACCGAAAGACCTGACGTTCCCGGAAGACCTGGGTCAGTGGTGGATTACCCGTGCCGACGGCGATTCGGAAGGCGATCTCTGATGGCCCGGCCTCTGGCCTTTCCCGGCGGCGCCCGGTTCGCCTTTACCGTCATTGACGACACCGATGTGGCCACGGTCGCGAATGTGGGGCCGCTCTACCGGCTGCTGGAATCGCTGGGCATGCGGACCACCAAGACCGTCTGGCCCCTCGCCTGTCCCGAGGGCAGCCCCGACTACCAGGGCAGCGAGACGCTGGAAGACCCCGGCTATCTCGCGTTCGTGCTGACCTGGCCGCGCGCGGCTTCGAGGTGACCTGGCATGCCGCCACCATGGAATCGAGCCGCCGGGAGCGGACCGTGCGCGGGCTGGAGGCCTTCCGGGCGGCGCTGGGACACTATCCGCGAATTCACGTGAATCACTCCTACAACCGGGAAAATCTCTACTGGGGCGTGGACCGGCTGGACGATGCGGTGGTGCGGACCGCCTTCGGGCGGATGACGGGCCGTTCCCGGGACTTCTATCAGGGACACCTTCCCGGCAGCGAGTACTGGTGGGGCGACCGGGCGCAGGCGCATTGCGTCTACGCCCGGAATCTCACCTTCAACCGCATCAACCTGCTCAGCATCAATCCCACCCTGCCGTATCAGGATCCGCGCCGGCCGCTCATCCCCTGGTGGTTCTCCGCCAGCGACGCGGAGGACGTGGTGGCGTTCAACCGGCTGCTCCGGCCCGACAATCAGGACCGGCTGGAAGGGGAAGGGGGCATCTGCATCGTCGCGACCCATTTCGGCAAGCGCTTCGTCCGTGAAGGCGAAGTACACCCGGTGACCCGGCGCCTGCTGGAGCGGCTGGCAGGGCGTCCGGGCTGGTTCCCGCCGGTGGGCGAGCTGCTGGACTGGCTGCGGGACGCCCGGGCGCCGGGCCCCCTCCCGGCCGGCGAATGGCGGCGCATGCAATGGGTCTGGGCGCGCGATCTGGTGGCGCGAAAGTGGCAGGAAAAGCGACGCGGGCAACCTTCGGTCTGAGCCCCTCCGGTCCGGGCTTATATTTTGGCGACACAACGATTTCAACGACTCCGGGCTCCATGGATCAAGATCAGCACACCAGGTTGCAGTCCATCTTTCGTGAGGTCTTCGAGCTGCCGGCCGGGTCCGACGTCACCGGGCTGGAAGCCGGCGTGACTGAGGCCTGGGATTCGGTTGCCCATGTCTCCCTCATCGCGGCCATCGAGAGCGAATTCGGGATCACCATCGACACGGCCGAATCGCTGGACATGACCTCATGGGAGCGCGCCGCGGACCTGGTCGCGCGCGAGACGGGCTGATGGCCGGGTTTCTGGAGGCCCGGCGGATCCTGGCGGCATTCCAGGGCGGAGCGCCGCTGGAGTTTCTGCTGGCCATGTCGGGAACCAGCGACCAGTTGGATCTCTACCTCCGCGCCCGCGCGGCCGAGAGGGGCAGGGATGCGCGGGTTGGCACGCTGCCGTTCAACACCCTGGGGCAACTGCTGCTGCAGCCGGCGGAGGAGCTGGAGGAAGTCTTCCTCCTCCTCCCCTGGGACCTGCTGCCCCAAGCAGACTGGCGTTCCGGAATCCCGCGCTCTCCGCAGGAGTTCGAGATGCTGCGGCAATCGGCGGCGGAGGTCGCGGGCCGGCTGGCGCAGCGAAAGAGGGCGCGCTTCCTCTACCTGCCGGCGGCGCTGCCGCCGCTGCTCCCCCATCCGGGCCAGAACCGCGCGCTGGCTTTCGAGCTGCGGTCGCTGGCGGCCTCGCTGGGTGCGGTGGAGCTGCCGGCCGGTTCCTTCTCGCTGGCCACCTACCTCAACTCGGGCTGCCCCGTGGGGGGTGGCGCGTTATGGGAGGTCGCGGGCCATATCATATCGGCTGCGCTCGATCCGGCCCCCGAGCCCTGCAAAGTACTGGTCACCGACCTCGACAACACCCTCTGGTCCGGCGTGATCGCGGAGGACGGCGAAGAGGGCATCTACTGGCGCGCGGAGGGGAAGGGCTACCGCCATTTCATCTACCAGACCCTGCTGGCCCGGCTGCGGATCGAAGGCGTGCTGCTCGCCGCGGTGAGCCGGAACGATCCGGAGGTGGCGCTGGCGCCGCTCCGCAAGGGCGAGATGCCGCTGCGGGAAGGCGATTTCGTCGCGGTGATCGCCAGTTATCACGCCAAGTCGGCCCAGATTCGCGAGCTGGCCACGCAGCTCAATCTGGGGCTCGACAGCTTTGTGTTCGTGGACGACAACCCGGTGGAGCTGGCTGAAGTGTCGCTCCAGGTGCCGGGGGTGCACTGTGTGACCTTTCCGGGACGGGCCGAAGAGCTGCCGGCGTTGCTGGAACAGGTCGAGGCACTCTTCCCCCGTCGGAGGGTGACCGCCGAAGACCGCGAGCGCACCGAGATGTATCGCCGCCGGCTGGCGGGGATGGTGCCCAGCGAGCTGGCCGGCGCCGATCTCTCCGGCTTCCTGCGCGATCTCCAGATGCGGCTCACGCTGCACGACCGCAGCGCAGGCGACCGCACGCGCGCGGTCCAGCTCATCAACAAGACCAACCAGTTCAATCTCAACGGCGTGCGGGTGGAGGACGACGAGGTCCAGGCGGTGCTGGATGCGGGCGGCCGGCTCTATTCCGCGAGCCTGGAAGACCGGCACGGCAGTCACGGCGAAATTCTCTCCTGTCTCATCCGCCCGGATGGCACCATCGCCTCGCTGGTCATGTCCTGCCGTGTCTTTCAGCGGCGGGTGGAGTACGCCTTTCTGGCGTGGCTCTGCGCCCGCGATCAGGCGCCCAACCGGCTGGAACACGCCGCCACGGAGCGGAACTCTCCCCTGCGCGAGTTTCTGCGCGATGCCGCCTTCAGCCCGCTGGAGGGCGGCCTGGTCGCGCTGGATGCGCGACGCTTCGCCCGCGACCACGAGGAGGACCTGGCCCTGTTCGACGTGGCCGAGCCCGCCGCCGCCGGGGAGGGCGCCTGACCCATGTGCGGCATCACGGGGATCCTGGGTGACGGCAACGCCGGGCTGGAGGAGCGGGTACGCCGCATGGCCGGCGCCATCGCCTACCGCGGCCCGGATGATGAAGGCACCTGGGCCGATCCCGCCGCCGGGGTCGCCCTGGGCTTCCGCCGCCTGGCCATTCTCGATCTCTCGCCGCTGGGCCACCAGCCGATGACCTCGGCCGGCGGCCGCTTCGTCATGATCTTCAACGGCGAGGTCTACAACTACCTCGCGCTGCGGAAGGAGCTGGAGGGGCTGGGAGCGCGGTTCCGGGGGCAGTCGGACTCCGAGGTCATCCTGGCCGCCTTCGAGCGCTGGGGAGTCGAGGCCTCGGTGCGGCGGTTCATCGGCATGTTCGCCATCGCAGTGTGGGACGCCGAGCGAGAGGTGCCTGACCCTGATCCGGGACCGCATGGGCATCAAGCCGCTGTACCTGTATGCCCGCAACGGTCTGGTGCTGTTCGGCTCGGAGCTGAAGGCGCTGGCGGCGCATCCCGGTTTTCACGACGAAGTGGATCCCGCCGCCCTGACGGCCTACCTGCGTTACCTCTACGTTCCCGCTCCGGCCAGCATCTATCGCCATACCCGCAAGCTGCTGCCCGGGCACCTGATCACCATTCGCGATCCCCGCGCGCCGCTGCCGGCCTCGGCGGCGTACTGGTCGGCGGCGGACGCCGCGAGCGCCGGGCGCGGCCGACCCCTTCCGCGGCACCGACGAGGAGGGCGTGGACGAGCTGGACGCGCTGCTCCGGGATGCCGTTCGCCTGCGGCTGCAGTCCGATGTGCCGCTGGGCGCGCTGTTGTCGGGCGGGGTGGATTCGTCCACCGTGGTGGCGCTGATGCAGGAGCAGGCGGGCCGGCGGGTGCGCACCTTCACCATCGGTTTCGATGCCCGGGAGTACGATGAGGCGGCCCAGGCGCGGGCGGTGGCGGAGCACCTGGGCACCGAGCATACCGAGCTGTACCTGACCGGCGATGATGCGCTGGAGGTGGTCCCCAGGTTACCGGAGATGTTCGACGAGCCGCTGGCCGATCCCAGCCAGCTGCCCACCTTTCTCGTCTCCCGGCTGGCGCGGCAGCATGTCACGGTGGCGCTGAGCGGTGACGGCGGCGACGAGCTGTTCGCCGGATACAACCGTTACCTGGAAGGCGAGCGCATGATTACCGGACCGGGTGCCTGGCCGCGCGCGTTGCGCCGGGCCGGCGCGGCCGGGCTTGCGGCGGTGCCTGCCGCCGCATGGGATGCGATCCACCAGGCGATGCGGCCGGTGCTTCCCGCCCGGGCCCGGACCCGGCTGCCGGGCGAGAAACTGCACAAGCTCGCCGCGCTGCTGCGGCAGGATTCGCCCGAGCGGATGTACCGGTCGCTGCTCTCGGCCTGGCAGGAGCCGGCGGGCCTGGTGCGCGGGGAGGAAGAGAACGGCAATGAAGCCCTGGCTTCCCTCGCCGGTCTGGGCCTGATGGAGCGGATGATGCTGGCCGACCAGGCCGGGTACCTGGCCGATGACCTGCTGGCCAAGGTGGATCGCGCCAGCATGGCGGTGAGCCTGGAGGCGCGGGTGCCCATACTGGATCATCGGGTGGTGGAGTACTCCTGGCGGCTGCCGCGCCGGCTCAAAGTGCGCGAGGGGCGAGGCAAGTGGATCCTCAGGCAGGTGCTGTACCGCCGGGTGCCGCCGGCCCTGGTGGACCGGGAGAAGATGGGCTTCTCGGTGCCGGTGGCGGCGTGGCTGCGCGGGCCGCTGCGGGATTGGGGTGCGGATCTGTTGCACTCCGGCGGCGGCGATCCGATCAACCTGCGGGCTGCGCGGAGCGCGTGGGAGCGCTTTCTGGCGGGTGAGCGAGGCCTGGCGACAGGATTGTGGGCGGTGTTGAACTACCTGGCCTGGAACCGGGAGCGGTCGAGCGTGACCGGCATCACCGAAGCAGTGTGAGCAGGATCACGGCACTGCAACATGAAGTTCGTTTGGCGGCTGATTATTCGACACTCTCATTAAAACAGCATTACAGCAAGTTGTTAACTTGTTTCAATGTAATGATATAACACATATTGCACATCATGTCATGATGTTGTGAATTGACCCACCTTCAGGGTGGGTACATGTTGCGTTCACCTCTGAGGAAAACTGCGTCTTTCCCCACATTCAGCTGAGGTGTACGCGCACTGATGAACTACCAGTTTCGGCTGGCACGCCGCCTGGCGCGGCTGCGTGCGGCAACGTGGATGGTGCTATCGCTGATCCCCCTGGCCTCCTGCGCCCCCGGCAACAAACTCAGCAGCCCCGATTCACCCACAAATGTCACTGTTCAGCCGTCCTCGGTGGTAATTCAGCCGCGGGGCGCGAATCAGTTCAAGGCGATGGTCCCCGATGCCGCTGCGCCGGCACCCGCGGTTGAGTGGACGGCTACAGGTGGAGTCATTGACTCGACCGGTCTCTACCAGGCCGGCTCGACGCCCGGCGACTTTCTCGTTATCGCCCGGGATCCGGTGTCCGGTGCGGCCGATACCTCGGTCGTCACCATCCGGGTACCGCCCAATCCGGTGACGCAACCCTGTGGTAACGAGCCCGTCGGTCTCACCCCGATCACCAGGCAGACCTGGGCGGCAGTCCCGCCACAGGCGCCGCTCAGGGACGCCCAAGGGTGGTCCGTATCAAGTGGATGGAACCGGCTGTCTCTGGGCAACGACAACCTGTTCCCGGCAGGGAATCCGTTTCTGACCGGGCTCTTCCCCGCCGGGATGGGTGGTGGAGGGGGGCCGTTCCATATCAACCGTAAATTGCCCGTGGTCAAGACACTGTATCAGTGCTTCTGGCTCGAGGTCGCCCCCGGGTTCACGAACAACGGCAACGCCGGGACCAAACTCGCCTTTGTGTACAATACCTACCAGGGAACGCCTGAGGGCAGCAGCGCTTATCTCAATCTGTTTAGCGGCACGAGGGATGCCGGGAACATGGGCGTGAACACTGAGGGCCCGGGGGGCTTCAACCGGAACATGCCTACCACCTTCCAGTGGTCCTCACATATGGGAGAGTGGCACCAGTTTGAGTTCCTGATGGTCGCCAACACGCAGGCCACCGCGGATGGCATCCTGCACATCTGGGTGGACGGAGTGGAGGATACTTATCATCCCGATGTCAAATGGTTTCGTGGACGGGGCCGCCCCAACCGGGTTCGACTACCTTGATATCACGCCCACCTACGGCGGCGGCCATAATCCCGTACCCCATGACATGTTCATCCACATTGGAGACTGGTATATTAGCGGGCGGTAAGCGGTAAGCGGTAAGCGGTAAGCGGTAAGCGGTAAGCGGTAAGCGGTAAGCGGTAAGCGGTAAGCGGTAAGGCGGTAAGCGGTAAGCGGTAAGCGGTAAGCGGTACGGCGGTACGGCGCTGACCAGGGGAGGAGCGGTTTGACCGGCAAGCCCAGGCTGCTCTTCCTCTCCCATCTTCTTCCCTATCCTCCCGACAGCGGTGCCGCCCTCCGGACGTTCAACGTCCTGAAGCTGCTGGCCGGCGCCTACGAAGTCACCGCGCTCTGCTTCTACCGGACCGATCCGGCCCGGCGGCTCTCCCTGAGCGAGCGCCTGGCCGGATTTCAGGGGCTGGCCCGTATCCGTGCCTTCCCCATTCCCCAGCAGTCCAGCCGCGCCCGGCTCTACGCCGATCATCTGCGCAGCCTGCTGACCGGCCGGCCCTACACCTGGTACCTGCACGACGCCCCTGACTACCGGCAGGCGCTGCACGACACGTTGCGCTCCGAACCACCGGCGATCATCCATTGCGACAGCCTCGACCTGGTGCGCTACCTGCCGGACCTGCCGGCCGGGGTGCCGGTGGCCTGTACTCACCACAATGTGGAGTCGCATCTGCTCCGCCGCCGTGCAGCGGGGCTTCGAAATCCCTGCGGCCCGCGCCTACCTGCGGTTGCAGGCGCGCAACCTGGAGCGGGCGGAACGCCGCTGGCTGCCGCGAGTGCGGCTCAACGTGGCCGTTTCAGATGCCGACGCGGCGATGTTGCGGCGGCTGGCGCCGGGCGCCCGGGTGGTGGCTATTCCCAACGGCGTGGATACTGACTTCTTTGCCCCCGCGCCGCCCGGACCGCGCGAAGGCTGCGTCTTCACCGGCGGCACCGACTGGTGGCCCAACAAGGATGCGCTGGACTGGTTCGCCGCCGAGGTGCTGCCGCTGCTGCGCCGGGAGGGTAGGGCGCCACCGGTGGTGTGGATCGGCCACGCCTCGGAGGCGGACCGGGCGGCGTACGCGGCGGTGGGCGTGACGCTCACCGGCTATGTGGACGATATCCGCCCCCTGGTGGCGAGGGCTTCCTGTTTTATCGTGCCCCTCCGGATCGGCGGCGGCACTCGGCTCAAGATCCTGAATGCCTGGGCCATGGGCAAGGCAGTCGTCTCCACCGCGATCGGCGCCGAGGGGCTGCGCACCCGCCCGGGGGAGAACATCCTGCTGGCTGATGATCCCCAGGATTTCGCCGCCGCCATCAGCTCTGTGCTGCGGGATTCCGCCCTGCGACGGCGCCTGGGCCGGGAAGGGCGGCGAACAGTGGAAGAGCACTACAGCTGGTCCCACCTGGGGGAGCAACTGACCGGCCTTTATCGGGGGCTGCTCTCCGGGCCGACTCAGGAGGTGGGAGAGGGAAGGGCGGGGTAGTCGCGGGCCAGTCCGCGGCCTCGCTGCACCCGGTCGTCGAACCACCCGGTGAGGCGCAGGCGGAGCTTCCACCCTGCCATATCGCGGTTGCCGCTGATCCGGGGCAGAACGTCATCCGTTTCGGCGCCGCGCAGGGTCCGTTCGGCCAGGCTGAACGAAGCCTCCATTCCCTCCTCGCGGGCGATCTCGGCCGAGCGGCGATCGAAGAGCCCGAAGGGAAAGGCCAGGGCGGGCAGCACCTCGGAGTAGCGGCCCCGGAGCCAGTCACGGCACCGCGCGATTTCGCGGCGCTGTTCGCCCTCCGGGAGAAGCGGCAGTACCGGGTGGGACCAGGTGTGCACACCGAGGGAAATGAGCGGATGGGCAGCCAGCCGGTCCAGCTCCTCCACACTCATGCAGTGCTGCGCCGTGTGGCTGCCGTACTCCCCCTCCAGCGCGGCCAATGCCGCCTCCAGCGCGGCGGGCCAGCGGCCGGCAAACTGGGCCAGAATCCACTGTCGTAGGGGACGGAGCGGCCCCATTTCGCGGGGTTGTCCCTTGCGGTAGCTCTCCGGGAGGCCAAGCTCGTCCTCAAAGTGCCTCCATCGCCGGGACGGTATCCGGGCGTGCAGGCAATCTATCCGGTCCCACCAGAACCGTGCTGCTCCTTCCAGAGCCTCACAGGTTACGAAGACTGTGGCGCAGGCGGCGTATCGCACGAGCAGTGGCAGGGCGAGTATGGCGACCGTCTGGTATGCGTCATCGAAGGTGATGCCGGCGAGGCCGGCGCAGGAGCGCCCGGCTCGCTGGCGGTCGAGCAGCACGGCCAGGGGAACAACTTCCGCGTGGGAGGTCAGGATCCGGAGGTCCTCTTCCAGGCGTTCGGACGGCACGTTGACGGACGATTCCGAGGGAAAGTCGGGATTCGTGACCGCATGGTAACACAGGATGGCACCGCCCGAGGCCAGACGGCGCATGGAACGCAGCATTACCTATTCGCAGCGAAAGGAGCCATGCGCGACACCATGCGCCGGACGGTCGCTTCCCAGGTAAAAGTCGTCACTGCCCGCCGGCGGCCGGCCTCGCCCAGCGCCCGGGCCTCCTCCGGATGCTCGAGAACGCGCAGGATCGCGGTTGCCAAGGCAGACGGGTTTTCCGGTTCGACCAGGAAGCCGGTTTCGCCCTGCTGGATGATTTCCGGGATGGCCCAGGCATTGGGCCCGATGCAGGGAAGACCGAAGAACATCGCCTCCAGAAAAGCTATGCCGAATGGCTCGAACCTGGTGGGCAGGCAGAAGACATCGGCCTCGAGGTAGGCCTGTCGCAGCCGGGCCCATTCCTGGGGACGGTCGCGGCGCAGGTATCCCAGATTCTCCGCCCCCGGGCAATCGACCCGGAGGTCGGGAGGGCCGACGATGACGAGGCGCGCGTCCGGGAGTTCCAGCCGGACCGTCTCGAACGCCTGGAGGAGCAGGTCTCCGCCCTTCCGATCAAACTGTTTCCCGACGAAGAGGATCGTGGGCGGCCCCCGGTGGGAGGTCGGTGTGGAGGGAATCGTATCGAGGGCGAAGTTGGGGCCCGCATAACAGGCCAGCACGCGTTCCGGCGCGATGCCGAAGCCGGAGAGAAAGGTGCGACGCAGGCGCTCGCTTAGAGTAAAGATACCGGTCGCGCCCCGGTACACCCCCAGCTCCCGCGCTGCGACGGCGGCGAGTTCGCCTTGCGAGAGGGAGGCGGCTTCCGAGACGCCCGTCGCAATGCCTTCCTCGGCCATCCGGATGTTCGAGTCGCAGTAAAGGAAGTACGGCAGGCCGCCGATTCCCGCCGGGCGGAAGGTCGCCCCGATCTGGAGCACCACCCGGGTGTGCGGCCCCCGCGCGCGGATACTCTTGGCGGCGCGGCGGGATCGGAAGTAGAACCCTGGCGCGCCCAGCCGGTACCGCACCCCCCAGCGCGCCCGGTCCGGGGAGAATGCCAGCGCCGCGCTGACCCACCGCGGTATGCCGCCGAGCTCGAGACCGGCCGTCCTGACCCGGTGCCCTTGCCGCCGGAACTCGGTGACCAGACTGTGAGCAGAGCCTGAGAACGCACCGTGGGGGTCTTCGGCGTTTCCGTCACAGAGCAGCAGAATATAGAGCGGATCTTTCATCGGGGGATCGGCCGTTACTGCCCGCTGATGTACCAGTGGTCGATATAGATGAACTGATCGTAGGGTACTGGATTATGCCCTCCTCCGTAGGTGGGGGTAATGTCGATGCGAGTGAAGCCCGTGGGGGCCACCTGGTCCAGAAACCACTTGACGTCTGTATGGTAGGTATCCTGCACGCCATCTACCCAGATCTGCAGGATGCCGTTAGCGGTGGCCTGTGTATTGGCGACCATCAGGAATTCAAACCGATGCCACTGGCCCAGGTGGGAAGACCATCGGAACCTGGTAGCCATGTTCCGGTTGAAGCCGCCGGGACCTTCAGTATTCACTCCCATGGTCCCGGCATCTGACGCGCCCCCAAACAGGTTAAGATAAGCCGAACTCGAGTGAGGCTTTCCCGTGTAGGTATTGTAGACGAAGGCCAGCTTGGTTCCCGCATTGCCGTTGTTAGTGAACCCGGGGCTGAGCCTGATCCCGAAGCACTGGTAGAGAACACGGACGGGACTGAATCTCACCTCTATGTGAAAGGGCCCCCCCCCGCCGCGCATGCCCTGAGGAAACCGACCCTGGAGGACATAGGGGGGGGAGAGGGGGGCAGACGGGTCAGAAATGATGCTCAGCCGTTCGTAGTCCTTGGTCACCCTCCAGCCATGTTGGTCAACCTTCGGTGGCTTGGGTGGGACGCTGTCCCATGGCTGACTGGAGATTGGCTCCACCCCCGGCGGCTCGTGTGTACAGCCCGGAGGACGCCCTGCCGGGGTGCCGAACCCCGACTGGAGGTCAGGCGCAGGTGAGGCGCCCAGGAACACCACACCGCCCACGGCGGTGGCTGCCAGGAGCCTTACTGTTCTTCGGGGTGCGTTGCCAAACATGCGCATCACCTTCTGCAATCTGGAATTGGCCAGTGACCACCTTAATGTAAGCAGCGACTTCCATGCCAGAAAGCGGGCGGCGGGCTCCCGGAGGAAGCCCGCCGCCCGAGTAATGTTCCGAATTCTCCTCTATTTGCCGCTGACATACCAGTGGTCGAGGTACATGAACATGTCATACGGGACCGGGTTGTGGCCGCCGCCATACGTGGGGGTGATGTCAAGGTGGTTGAACCCGGTCGGCACTGCCTGGTCCAGAAACCACTTGACATTGGTATAATAGGTATCCTGTGCCCCATCCACCCAGATGTGCATGACGCCGTCGGCTGTGGCCTGGGTATTGGCGATCATCAGGAACTCGAATTGGTGCCACTCTCCCAGGTGTGAAGACCACTGAAATCGGGTGCCCATGTTCCGGTTGAAGCCTCCGGGACCTTCTGTATTCACGCCCATAGTTCCGGCGTCCGACACGCCACCGAACAGGTTGAGGTAGGCGCTGCTGCCGAGGCTCGTCCCTTGGTAGGTGTTATAAACGAAGGCCAGTTTTGTGCCGGAATTGCCGTTGTTCGTGAACCCAGGAGCAATCTTGAGCCAGAAGCATTGATAGAGCTGCTTCACCGCCGGGAGCTTGTGCTCGATATGAAATGGTCCTCCACCACCGCCCATTCCCTGGGGGAACTTCCCCTGAAGGACGTTGGGCTTCGAGCGCCTTGCGCTGTTGTCCTGTATGATGGAGAGACGGGTCCGGCCGGCGCCTACCCTCCAGCCGTATTGATCCGTTGCCGGCGCCTGGGGAGGGACCGCGTCCCATGGCTGATCCGTGATCGCGGCGAGCCCGGGGGGCTCATTGATGCACGAACTGACCCCAATCGTCACGGCGCTCACCGATTGCAGACCGGTGGCAACGTGCCTCGCGGTAACAGTGGCTGATCCAGTCTGCCCCGGGGCGGTGTAGAGCCCCGATGCAGTGATGCTTCCCGAAGAAGCCGAGTAGTTGACGTTCACATAGACGGGACCGCCGGTGCCCAAGGTGCCGATGGTACTGAACTGGAACGTGCCATTGATCGGAATGCCGAGCGTCTGCGGTGTGAGGGTAATCTTCTGCAGCCTGGAGATGGGGTTGGCCGTCACCGTTACCGTGTCGCTCTTCCCATTGTACTGGCCAATGACCTTGTAGCTGCCGGCGAGCATGGACGCGGTGTACACCCCGCCCGAGCCCATGGAGCCCCCGGTGACCAGCCAGGTGGGGCTGACGGGGGTCCGGCTGCCATCGCTGTAGATTGCCTCGGCGGTGAACTGGAGGCGCTCGCCCGTCAGCATCGGGGCGGGGGAAGGGCTCACCGCCAGGCCCGTAAGAGTAAGCTGGGGCGCCGTGATGTTTACCGTCGCCGTATCTGCCAGGCCGCCCGAGGTGGTGGTGGCGATGACCCTGAAGCTGCCTCCCGAGCTGCCGGCGGTGTAGAACCCGGTGCTGGTGATGGTGCCCCCGGTGGCGGTGTAACTCGCGCTGACTGTCGCGGTGGACCCGTCGCTCAGGAAGCCGGTCACTTTGAATTGCTGGGTGCCCTTGGTGTTGAGCGAAACCGTTTTGGGCGAGATGGCGATGCGGGTGACGAAAGGGATGGTCACCGTAACCTGGGCGGAATCGGCCAGGCCGTTGGGCGCGCGGGCGACAACTTTATAGGTTCCGGCCGCCACATTTCTGGCCGTGTACAGCCCCGTGCTCGTAATAGTGCCGGCTGAAGCAGCCCAGGCCGCCGAAACCGGATGGCTGGAGCTGTCGTCGAAGAGGCCGATGGCGGTGAACTGCTGGGTGGCTCCCGTGGTACCCCCACTGAGAGATGCGCTGGGCGGGGTCACCGTAAGCTGTTCGAGCGTGGGGGCGCGGGGCTGGATCGTCACCGTCCCGGTATCGCTGAATCGGCCGTCGGTCGTGACGGCCCACACCCTGAAGTTCCCGAGGGAGTCACCGCCGGTGAAGGTCCCGCCAGCGTCAATGACTCCACCATCGGTCGCCCAGTTCACCGCCACGAATGTCTGGCTGCCATTGGCGAGGTTACCCATGGCGGTAAAGGGGGTGGAGGCGTCAGGCTCGGTGACCAGGTCCTGGGGCGCCACGCTGATGCCAGTGAGGTTAGCCGAGGGGATGATCACGAGGACAAGAGCGGTATCGGCGGCGTCGGGATTGCCATGAGCAGTCGCAATTACCCTGTAGGTCCCCGGGCTGTCGGAGACGAAGGTCCCGTTGGACAGCATCGTACCGCCGCTCGCCCGCCAGTCGAGTGCTACGGTAGAGGTATCGCCATTCCCATCTCTGACGTAACCGGAGAATCGGGTGGAGTCCCCGGTGTTGAGCGTGACCGCTCCGGGGACCACCACCAGGCTGACTGCGGGGGTGCTGGCCAGGGCATTCCTGAGTTGCGGCTGCTCGCAGGCACCCTGCAGCCCGGCCAGCAGGAGGAGATAAACAGGGAGAGGGCCCGGAAATCGGGTAGCCATCGCGCTTTGCCTTGGGATGTTGATGTTTTGATGAGGGGGCCGGGCCCTCAGTGTGGCACTTGCCATGCCAGTTTTGGTGCACAAGCCTGCACGCCCAATGAATTCAGGCCGGAATGGCTTAGAGCGACGTGGTTTTCTGGTAAGACTGATGACTCTGTGAAAAAGTCCTAACATGTTATGGTATAACGCGTTATCAAGAACGATCGGCCTCGAGTGCGCCAGTCGCTGAGCCGAGGCACCGACATTCAAAGATGAGCCGGCAACCTGAACACCAGGATGAAACCAGGGGCGCGTTGGATGACCGGCATTGGCTTCATGCCCGTGTCACTTGCGGTTTGCTGCTTGGTGCGGCGGCGTTCCTCCGGCTATTGAGAGGCGTGGTGACTGTGGCACGGGTCACCCATAAGAAGTGATGGGCCTTGTTCTTGCGTAACCTATCCAGGGCACGCTAGTCTCTAGTGAGCAGACGACCTCTGGAGCAAGATGGCCAACCCGGCAACACCTCCCCAACTACTACCTGACGGCAGGGTAGCCCAGCCCGGCTGGAGAGCCGTACCCCATCGTGCCCTCGCGGGACTGAGAGGAGCCCTCAAGATCCAGCGGGACCCGATGCGGATGGCGCTGTTCTTCCTGCTCGTCATGACGCTGAGCCGGATCCACCAGCACTTCGCGTTTCTGATAAAATTCCGCCCGGCTCTGGTGGTCACCATGCTGGCAGGCGCCTACGCCTACATGAACCCGCGGTACTTGGTGACGGGGAGCATCTTCCGGACCTTTCCCGCCAAGGCCATCGCCGCAATGGGCATCATGGCCTGCCTTTCGGTGCCCTTTGGTATTTCAATGGGAGGGTCGGGCAAGTTCATTCTCTACGAATACTCCAAGACGCTGGTGCTGGCGTTTCTGCTGATCGCCGCCATCCGGAATGCGCGGGATCTCTACACCTTTGTCTGGGCCTTTGCCATCAGCACCGGATGCCTGGCGTATCTCTCCATCTTCGTCTTCCGGGTGCAGAGGGTGGTCAACGATGGATTCGCCCGGATCCAGAACGGCTACAGCTACGACTCGAATGACATGGGGCTGGTGCTCCTCGTGGGCCTGGTCATCGCTCTTCTCACCTTCCAGGTCTCCGGCAAGAAAGGGCGGCTCGTCAGCCTGCTGATAATCTTCGGTACCGGTGTGAGCCTGGCCCGCACCGGTTCTCGCGGTGCGTTCCTGGGGCTGATGGCTGTCGCTGTGGCGCTGTTGATCCTGCTCAAGAATGTGGCACTTCCCAAGCGCCTGGCGTTCATTGCGGTTACGGGGCTCGGCCTGCTGATCGCGGCGCCGGCAGGCTACTGGGACCAGATGAGCACCCTGCTCGCCCCGAAAGAAGATTACAATTGGACGGCCCCGACGGGGCGGAAGGCGGTTTTCAACCGGGGAATCGGGTACATGCTGCATAACCCGGTGACCGGCATCGGCATCGAGAATTTTGCCCGGGCCGAAGGAACGCTGTCTGACCGGGCGGCGGCACAGGCGGACGATCCCAGCCTTGCCGGCATCAAGTGGTCCGCCGCTCACGACTCCTTCCTGCAGGCCCTTGCCGAGTTGGGGATTCCAGGATTCCTCATCTTCTGCACCCTGGTCTTCGGAAGCATGATCTCCGTCATCCGGTTACGGCGGAAGCTGCCAGGCAGGTGGGTACGCGGTGATCCTGAGGAGCGATTTCTCTACTTCACGAGCGTGTACCTCCCGGTTGCCTACGTCGGCTTCGCCGTGTCCGGGTTCTTCGTGAGCTTCGCATATCTGGATCTTATCTATGTTCTGGCTGCCCTGACCGCGGGCCTGTTCGTGTCGGTCGAGGTGAAGCTGATGGAATCCAGTGGATTGCCGTCCGCACCGCCACCGCCGGCGGCGCCCGTCCATCCCGGGGCCTCTCGTCGCGTTTCTCCGTCTTATCTCCCCACTCCGCCGGTGGTCCGGCGGCAGCGGCCCACCGGCTGATTCCACTCCGGGTAGTCTTCGATGACTCCCGGCGGGGAAGCAACTGCAGGATGACGAACGTCCTGGTAACCGACGGCGAGGAGCGATCCTCCCTTGCGGTGCTGCGTGCTCTGGGCCGCCGGGGGCATCGTGGCTATGTGGTGGGCTCGGGTTCGTATCTTCTGGCGGGGGGATCGCGTTATGCCAACGGGGAGGATCGGGTCCCGTCGCCCCTGCGGGATCCAGGCGGGTTTGTGGAAGCCCTGACCCGCCTGATTCCCAGGTGGGGCATTGAAGTGCTGCTGCCAGTGACCGATGCGGCCCTGCTGGCCGTCCTCGAGCACCGCGGATCCTTCCCCGACGTCCATATTCCTTTCGACGACCTGGACCATCTTCGCCGACTGGCCGATAAGCAGGAGGTCCTGTCCGCGGCCCGGGAGATCGGGATCGGTGTGCCGGCCCAACAGGTCCTGGCGGCTCCCTCCGATCTGACCCCTCAAGTGGAAGCCGGGCTGATCTTTCCCCTGGTGCTCAAGCCGGCCCGCTCGGTGGTGGGAAACACCGGTGCACGATTGAAGACCGGGGTATCTTACGCCCAGGGCCTGGAGGAGCTGCGGCGCCGCATGGGCCAGTTTCCCCTCGAGGCCTATCCCATCATGCTGCAGCAACGGATCGTGGGCCCGGGCATGGGCATCTTCCTGCTGCTGTGGGACGGGAAGATCATGGCCCAGTTTGCCCACCGGCGACTGCGGGAGAAGCCCCCTTCCGGCGGCGTCAGCGTCTATCGCGAAAGCGTCCCGGCCGATCCGGCGCTGGTAGAAAAGTCGAAAGCGCTCCTGGAGCGCTTCGGGTGGCAGGGTGTCGCCATGGTGGAATACAAGCTGGACGCCGCCTCGGCCCGGCCCTACCTCATGGAGATCAACGGCCGGTTCTGGGGTTCCCTCCAGCTCGCCATAGATGCCGGGGTGGACTTTCCCGGTCTGTTGGTCTCGCTCGCCCTGGGCGAGGAGCCCGCGCCGGTCACCAGCTACCGGACCGGTATACGCAGCCGCTGGTGGTGGGGAGATGTAGACCAGCTCCTGACGCGACTTCGCCACAGTGACGCGGCACTCTCATTGCCACCGGACGCTCCGGGCCGGCTCCGGGCCACGCTGGATTTCCTCAAGCTGTGGCGGCCGGGAGACCGGTCCGAGATCCTGCGCTGGAATGATCCCAGGCCCTTTCTCCGGGAGAGTGCCAATTGGCTGAGCAGAAGGTGAAGACGCCGGCAGGCACCGGTGTGGTCCACGTGCACAGCGACTACTCGCATGACGGGGCGGATGACGCTCGCCGGCCTGCGCGAGTTTGCCCTGGAGGCAGGACTCACCTTCGTGGGTCTGACCGATCATGCCGAGGACCTGGATGAGCCCGCTTTCCGCCGCTACCTCGCCGAATGCGCGGCGCTGTCGGACGGAATCGGTGCGGCTCATTCCCGGACTCGAGTTCCGGTTTGCCGGCTATCCCGGATTGCACCTGCTGGCGCTGGGCCTGCGCAAGTGGATAACGCCGGAAACACCGGGGGAGTTCGTGGCCGCCTGCCGGGAAGCAGCGGGGTTCACCATCATGGCTCACCCCCTGCTGGCGGACTACCTGCTGCCCCTGGAGGTGGCGCGCGGCATTGATGCCATCGAGGTCTGGAATGCCTCCTATAACCTGCGCTATCTGCCGGATCCCCGAGCCATCGAGCTGCTGCACCGGGTGCAGCGCGAACGGCCCGAGATGGTGGGAGTGGCCGGGCTGGATCAACACGACAGCCGGAACGACCGCGGCACCCGGGTCGTCCTGACGCATCCGAAGGCACCGGATCCCCTGGTGGAGTTGAAGGCCGGGAGATTCCACAACCGCGGACTGACCATGAGCTTCGGGTCGCGGGTCCCGATGGGAGCGGTGCGGCTGGGACTGCTTCGTACCGGACGCCGGCTACTGGATTGGGCGGACCGGGCTCAGGACCGGATGGCAGGCTGGCGCAGAGGGGCCGGCTGATGCCCGGGCGGGTCCGGGTGCTGCACGTCATCCAGAATCTCAATTACGGAGGGATGGAGCGGCTCTTCGCGGATATCGTCCGCCTGCTGGATCCGGCCCGATTCGAGTCGCACATCCTCATTATCGATTACCTGGGGCGTTTCGGGGAAGAGCTGGAGCGATATGCCGGCATTCATTACGCCGGTCCGCAGCCCAGATGGTCGTTGCTCTGGCCGCGGCATCTGAGCCGCACCATCCGGGGCATCGCCCCGGACGTGGTGCACTCCCATGGCGGGGTGTGGTACAAGGTGTCGCTGGCCGCGTGGATGGCCGGTGTCCCGCGCGTGATCCATACCGAGCACGGTCGCCAGTGGCCCGATCCCTGGTTTGCCCGGATGGTAGGACGCCTGGCCTCCAGACGCACGGATGTCACGGTGGTGGTATCGGAACCGCTGCTGGACCATATGGCCCGTCGTGTGGTCGCGGATCCGGGCCGGCTCCGCCTGGTCCCCAACGGGGTGGACACGGATCTCTACCGCCCCATGCCCGACGATGGGTCAGTGCGCCGGGAACTGAACATTCCAGCAGGTGCAGCGATCGTCGGTAGTGTCGGTCGGCTGGAGGCCATCAAGGGCTATGATGTCATGGTCGAGGCGTTCGGAATGCTTCGGGACCAGCTGGGTGGGGCCGTGATGCCTTTTCTGGTCGTCGGTGGACAGGGGACCGAACGGAGCCGGCTGGAAGCCAGAATCGCGGACTTGGGGCTTGCGCCATGGGTCCGGTTCCCCGGGTGGCGCGACGATATCCATGCCCTGCATGCCAGCTTCACGCTTTTTACCATGTCCTCCCGCAGCGAGGGAACCTCGGTGAGCCTGCTGGAGGCCATGAGCGCCGGGCTGCCTCCGGTCGTCACCGACGTCGGCGGGAACAGGGTTGTTCTGGGGGATGGGCTCAGTCAGAATCTGGTGGCGAATGAACGGCCCGATCTCCTGGCCCAGGCGTGGCTGGACCTGCTGGGCGATGCGGCACGGCGGCAGACCGAGGCGACAGAAGCCCGTCGCCGCGTCATCACCAGCTACAGTCTGAAGCAGATGGTCAGGGGCTACGAGGAGATATATAGCGGCGGATGAGGAGCTGGTGTGTCCGCGGAAGCCCCCAGATCATGCACTTTCGATGTCCCGCATCACCCGGGCGGGATTCCCGGCGATAACCTTGTTGGGGGGGAACCTTCCGGAGCAGACGGAGCCGAAACCGACCACCGAATTCATTCCGATGTACGTTCCGGGCAGGATACCGACGTTGGCCGCGACCCAGACGTTCTCCTCCAGGACGATCGGGGCAACCCGGACCTTCGCCGAGGGGTCGTGCCGGTCGGAGTGAACGCTGTGAAAATCGGTGTCCATGATGTACGAGCGTCCCACAATGGCGCGCCGCCCGATGGTGATGCTCTTCCGGCAACCGAAGCTCGCACCATTGATGTACGAATCATCACCGATGGTGATCATGGCGTCGCGATGGTGTGTCCACGGCGTGACGGTCATCCCGAACCTCACGTTATCACCGATAACCACCATCCCGGGCCCTCGAATGATGAGTCTTCCTTCGATACGAAGATTCCTGCCTGCCTGCAGCCGGACGCCCCGGATGCGGCACCAGCATCGGCACCACCAGCCCTTCGCGAGTGCGCGGCCAACTGACCATGCCGTTCGCGGGTGACTGAGCGCCTTGAGCAGGTACTGACCACGATTTCCGGAGGAGGCCGTCACGCTCTGCCTCTCAGTGAGTCAGGTCCCAGCTCTCGTATGGGCCGTGCGGGGTTGCCGGCCACGAGTGTGTTTGGTGGCACCGGCTTGGTGACCACAGACCCGGCGGCCACCACGGAATTGTCTCCGATGGTCACTCCCCGCAATATGATGGCGCGGAGACCGATCCAGACGTTTCTCCCGATCACCACCGGACGTACTTCCTCAGCTGCGAAATGGCCGCCGGCTCGGCGAGCCTCGGGGTCGAGGGGGTGGCTGGGATTATCGAAGATCGCCACCTCGCCGGCAATGAGCGTGTCCTCTCCGATCCGGACACTCCCGGCGGCGCTGATGATATTGCGATAATTGATCTGCGCCCGGTCGCCGATGATGATCTCGGCCTCACCGACGTCGAACCCGACATCCCAGGTCATCGGTGCCCCGAGCCGGACTTCATTACCGATTTCGATCCGGCCGTTACCGATGATCAGCGGTATGGGCCCTTCCAGCGCCAGGTGATGGCCCACCCGGCCGCAGCGATACCGCAGCATAGGCTCGCGATAACAGATTTTCAGCCCCAGGTTCCAGGTCATCTTTGTCAGCCGGGTGCCGCCATAGGCCAGGGCGGCAAGCGGCTGGACCACCGGAAGGTGGAACCCGCGGATGCCGTGCCTGATCCGGCGAGCATGCTTCAGGGGCCCCCTGCCCTGGCGTGCGGCGGCGACCAGGTCATCCCACCCCATTTGCTACCTCCATGGCGGCCTGGATGTAGAGCCTCATCTGGGCGGCAGTTGTCCAGCCCTGCAGCAGCTGCTCTGCTGATTCGCTCCCTGGTGTCTGGCCCCGCCGGGTCATCAGGAATTCGAGCGCACGTTGTGCTCCTTCGGCATCTTCAAACACGTGGTGTCCCCCGACGGCGCGCAGCATTTGCGCGGTCTCTCCGTCCTGGTCGGCCAGAGCCAGGATCGGTTTCCGCGCGCCCAGGTAATCATACAGCTTGTTGGGTATCTGGGCGGGCTGATTCCGGGCCAGGAGGAGCAGGGCGTCCGCTTCCAGCATGATTTCCTGCGCCCGGGCATATGGTACCCACCCGGAGATCTCGACGTAGTCGCCGATGCCAAGACGGTCAATCCCCTCCAGGGTGTCCGTGCTCTCCGTGTCGCCGATGAACCGAAGGCGCAATTGACCCGGGCGCAGCTTCATTGACTGAACCATGGAGCGGATCGCCTGGAGGACCGGTCCGGGATCCCGGTCAAAATTGATAGTGCCGAGGTGGACCAGGTTGAAGCACGTGCCGGGCGAGGATGCACTGGTACCCGGAGCCTGAAGGCTGCTGATGCCGTTGCGTACCACCAGGAACTTCCGGGCCGGGAGCGTTGGTACGACCTGCCTCAGGTGCCGATCGATCCCCTCCGAGACGCTGACCACCAACTCCGCATTCCTGAGACACATCCTCTCCAGCCAGCGGTTCATGGCCTCGGTGGGGCCGGTCTGTATCCACCACTGCTTCTGCGGATTGCCGGACCAGGGGTCGCGGAACTCCATGATCCAGGGCCTGCGGATGACCTTCCTGCCAATGAAGGCGGCGAGGTGGCATGAGAAGGGCGGCCCGCTGCTGAGGATAACATCCGGGACCGGATCAAGCCGCCGCAGCGCCTGGACCGCCGGCGGGACGAATCCCTGCCGGTCGTCGGGCAGCCATATCAGGGAGAAAAGGAACCGCTTCCAGGCGGCCACCCGGGTTGGGGCACGCCATTTCTCTGACTTCGACGCCTTCGACTCTGAGAAAACCGCCTGGGGCCGCCGCGTTTTCCATTCGGCATACACCTCTCTCACGTTCCGCCAGGGCGCAACACGAACGATCTCGATATCGGCGACCTCCTCACGGCCCCCGGTTTCTCCGGGAGGGAGGGAGGTAATGACCGTCACCTTATGGCCGGCATCCCGGAAGGCGCGAGCCACATTCACGGCCCGAATTGCGCCTACGGCCCGATCGGGCGGGGAATGATAGGTCAGGAAAGCAACATTCATCGAGGTACTATCGGCACGTAGTCAAGGGTTCAACCAGGTGTCCGGTGCCGGCTACGGATGGCTCGCCAGCCAATCCCGAGGAAGTTTCTGAGCTCCTCTCGATAATATCCCGACCAGGGCCGTGGCGTCACGTCGTAGCCCAGTGATTCCAGTAAGTCTCCCGCCCGCTTTTCGAAACAGACCCGCAGGCCATGGCTCATCTCCTTTCGCCACTTTCCCGTGTTCTCCTTCTGCGGGGGCCGGTCAATCAACGGCCAGATGTGCCGCTTGGAATCAGGGATCGAATCGCCGATCCGGCGATGGTATTCCAGCATGGAAGCTTCGAACGGCAATGCGAGAAAACCGCAGATGTCCTGCAGGACCCGCTCGGGCTCGGCCAGGAGATCCTCGTAGCGCAGCTCGAAATACCGGCCCCCCAGCAGGCCTCCCATCCGGCGCACCCAGGTGACCTCTTCACGCCAGGAAGCAGCGCAGCCCAGAATGTCTCCGGACCCGAACGACTGTTTCCGCAGGGAGAGGCAAGCATCTCGCCCGTCGCGAATGATGTGGATAACGCGGCTCTCCGGGAACCAGCGATGGAGCTGGTCGAGCCGGGTCATGTTGCCCGGGTCCTTGTCACCCCACAGGCGTTTGCCTTTCGCCGCGGCATAGCAGCGGTAGAAGGCGTCGACGGCGCCGGCGTAGCCCGGCCGCTGCCATCCCGCCAGCACGGCATCCTCGGTGAGCGGCACTTCCCAGAGCTGGATCCGCTCTTCCTGCAGCAGGTCGGCGACAAGGCGCCGCCGGTTCGCCCCGTCTTCCAGGCTGCCGTACTCGTGCAGTTTCCGTTCGTAGCGGTCCCACAGGCCGGTGGTATCCAGCGGAATCGCGACTTCCGGGTGGCTGTCCAGCATGAGCCGGAGCAGGGTCGTCCCGCTTCGCTGAAAGCCCACGATGAAAAAGGGCGACCGGGCCGCGCCGGGCAAGTGACTCATCCGGTGCGCAGCTCCCGCAGCATCCGGAGGGTGCTCCGGATCCGCTCGCCGTAGGCAAAGTACATGATGACGGCGTAGGTCAGGGCGCCGGTGCCGCTTTCGATCAGGAGCTGGGCCAGATGGGGCTGTCGGGCGGGCAGAAGAAACCGGACGCCCAGCACGACCGCGATCATGGCCGCCGATCCCAGGGCGGCGGGACGCAAAGCGGCGAGGTAGCCCCGCAGACGCAGCCCGGTGATCTGAAACGCCACGGCGAGGCCGGGGGCGATCACCACCGGATACCCAAGGATCCAGGCCCAGCCGACGCCGGTTGTGCCCCAGGTGCGCGCCGCCACGTAGAACATGGGCGGGAGCACCACCAGGGCAAAGAGGCTGAAGCGCATCTGGTCGCGGGAACGGCCGGTGTAGTTGAGAATCTGAGGTACTATGGTGGTAATGGAGCGGATGCAGGCATAGATGGCCAGCAGCCGGAGCGGCATGATAGCCGCCTGCCATTTGTCGCCCAGCACCGCCAGCACGAAATCATCGGCAACCAGGGCCACCCCCACCGAGAAGGGAAAGGTAATGAAGGCCAGGCCTTCGGTGAGGCGGAGCAGGTAGCGCCGCAGGGCGGCGGGATCGTCCTTCACCGCCGAGAAAATGGAGGGCGTCACCTGGCCCACCATGGAGCTGATCCGGTTCACCGGGATGCTGGCCAGCTGCCAGCCGAACCCGTAGGTGCCCAGGGCCGCCTTGCCCAGCACCCGGCCCACGATGGTAAAGTCCGCATTGCTGTAGAGATACCAGCTGATACGCGAGACGACGATGTGACTGCCGAAGGCGATGGCCTGGCGCAGACTGCTCAGTTGCCGGGGCCAGCGAACCCGGTGGGCGCGCCACCAGAGAGACAGGGTCATCCCCGCCGTGCTGCCAACGATGCTGCCGAATACCAGAGACCAGTATCGCGCCCCCGCGATCGCCAGAGTCAGGGTGACTACTGCGCTGCTGATGGCCTCCGTCGCATCGGCAACCGCGACCCGCCGGAACTGGAGATCGCGGACCATGAGGGAGCGGGGCACTACCTTGACCGCGGTGGTGAGGAAGGTCACGCCCAGGATGGTGATGATCCAGCGGACCTCCGGCTGCCGGAAGAACGCCGCTACCGGCACGGCGATGAGCGTCGAGAGTGCCCAGAGGCCGAGCCCCAGCAGTATGGACATGCCGCCCAGGGACGCGATCTGTTCCCGGTCCAGTTCCCGCTCCCGGATGATGGCCGCGCCCAGCCCGAACTCGTTCACCAACTGCACGAAGCCGAGGTAGAGCGCGGCCATGTCCACCAGGCCATAGTCCTCGGGTGTGAGCAGCCGGGCAATGATAAGCGTGGCCCCCCATGTCGCCAGCTGGGTGGCCCATTTCATTCCCCCGGTCCAGGCTATGCCATGCACCAGCGACCGGTCGAGACGCCGCTGAGTGTCGATAGGAGTGGGAGAGATGGACTCGTTCTCCGGGGAAGCGGGTACGGTCAAGCAGACTCCTGCCGGGCGCGGTGAACCTGCCAAATGCAGCAAGGTGGATGCCATGCCTCTGCTGGCGAGTAGTCGTCCTGCCGGTCCCGGTTGGGGCACAACTCCAGCAGGAGCAGAGCCGCGCCTGCAGGGGATCCGTTCCGCTTGCCGTACCCGCCTACCCCCCCACCGGAGGTTACTGTGAGGCCCTTGTACTACAAATCATTCCCAGCCAGAGCATACGCTCGTTCGAGGCAGGACTGCATGTGTGCCCCGGGCTCCACATTGCGCAAATAGTACCGGAAGGCCGCGCTCCGCATGTCCGCCTGCAAGTCCGGATTCTGCAGGATCCGCTCGCACGCGGCGACGCATTCCTCAGGCGTCCGGTAAGACAGGTAGTGACTTCCCTCCACCAGGGGTTCTGGCAGTGTATTCCTGGGTGGTTCGGCGACGATACAGCTGGAGGAGGCGAGATATTCGCCAAATTTCCACGCAGTTGAGAAGTGCAGGCCACGAGAATAGATGCCGATCAACGCAGTGCGGCTCTGTCTGATGTAATCTTTCTGGCTGTATGGAAGATCCCCGATCAGGTCCGGATACCGGCTGATGGCGAGGGCATTGGGCACCAGGCCGCCCCGGAATCTGGGACCAAAGGCACTGCGCAACCCTCGCACGAGCCGAGCGCGTTGATCGTTGATGCCCTCCGCGGACTCGCCCGCTTCATCATCTCGCCACAACCTTGTCTGGTAAACCACGATGGGGTCTTTCGGTGCCGAATCGGGGTACTCGTAGTCCCCGGCCCGGCTGTATTGTACCAGAGCTGCCAACGACCTGGCCAGCGGCCTTATGTCATGCAGCCGGCCGTGCAGGATGGCGTCCAGTGCCCCTATGCCAGCGGCCCGGATGAGGAGCGGGGCCATGCCGGGCGAGCCGCAGACATAATTCAGCCCAAATGGGAGAATGCGGGACCGGAGTCGCGGCTCGATATCAGACAGATCGGGACCATGATAGCTCCGCTTGAAATACACGTTGGAGTCCTGCAGGAGCCTCTGATCGAAGCGCGTGCTCCGGTCTCGCAGATCAAAGGTGACTCGAAGGCTTCCTTTCCCGGGACCGATGACGACCGTGGATACGCAGAGTGAGCCTGGCTGGTATTGGCGGACACGTCTGATTCGCAGTCTGATCTGTCGCCGCCGGGCCAGGGCCAGGAGCCCGGAGTAGGCGTAGGAAGTGTGGTAGAGATTCTCGAAGGGATCGTAGTATGCCGTGACCGTATACATCAGGCTACCCCTCCTTGTCCAACTACGAGAATCAACCTGCTCAGTGCGCAGCCGGTTGTCCCGGCCAATATAGCAGGCCGCTTTCCCCCGCAGGCTCAGTGACGAATAGCTTGTGGGGCGGCCAGGGGATCGAGAATCTCTCTATCCTCGCCATCCCAGAAGCGATGGGGGGGGCGCCGCGCGACAACGAGGTGGTCTTTCGGGCGCTGGTATACCTGGTCCCACCCCGCTGGCGCGAGTGACGCGCCACTCCCTGCAGGAGATCTGCGCCTTGAAGTGTGCCGCAAGCTGGCATGCTGCTGGCCCATTCCCGGCGAAGTTCGGCACGCAGTCCACGACCCGTATTCCCTTGCCCAGAATCCACCGGATCCCCATTTTCCCGCCCCATGTCCCTGCCCGATCGAGTTCTCCGGTCTGTCCGCGGACGCCTGGGCTCCCTGCGGGAGCATCCGGCCCTCAATCCGGTGCTCGCCGCCGAAATCCGCCGCGAATCGCAGGGGGGCCATCCCGCCGAGCGGGAGTCGCTGCCCCACCTGCGCGAGGCGGTGGACTGGCTGGCGCGGGCGCAGGACGGCACGCCCGATGACGGCGTTGCCCGGGGCTACAGCCTGGGATACCTGCGCTACTTCCATTCCCGCGGCTGGCAGCCCTCCTACCCCGAAACGACAGGCTACATCATTCCCACGCTGCTGGAAGCGGCGCGGCGGCTGGACCGTCCCGAGCTGGCCGCTCGTGCTCTGCGCGCCGGCGACTGGGAGATCGCCGTGCAGCTGCCCGACGGGGCGGTGCAGGGCGGGGTGATCGGCGAAGGCCGCTCGCCGGCGGTGTTCAATACCGGCCAGGTGATGTTCGGCTGGCTGGCCCTGTTCGAGGAGACGGGAGAGCAGCGCTTCGCCGATGCCGCCCGGCGCGCCGGGCGTTACCTGGCCGCCGTGCAGGAAGCGGACGGCCACTGGCGCGCCGGCAACTCGGAGTTCGCCCGCAAGGACACCACGCTCTACAACGCGCGGGTGGCCTGGGCCTTCGCCGAGGCTGGGGCGCGGCTGGAGGAGCCAGGCTTTACCGCGGGTGCGGCGCGCAACCTGCGGGCGGTGGCCACCCTGCAGCATCCCAACGGCTGGTTTCCGCATTGCTGCCTCACCGATCCCGCCCGGCCGCTACTGCATACGCTGGCCTACACCATCCGCGGCCTGCTGGAGGGTGCGCGCGTCTTAGGGGACGAGGCGCTGCTCCAGGCGGCCGTGCGCCCGGCGCGGGCCATTCTCGAGCGGGTGCGGGAAGACGGCTGGCTGCCGGGGCGGTTCAACGCCGACTGGAGCGGCGCGGTGGAGTGGAGCTGCCTCACCGGCAACGCCCAGATGGTGAACAACTGGATTCGCCTCTGGGCCATCACCGGCGAGCGGGAATGGCTGGGACCGGTGGGTCAGGTACTGCGCTTCCTCAAGCGGACCCAGAACCGCGGGAGCCGCGATCCCGGCCTCCGGGGCGGCATCAAGGGCTCGGCGCCGCTCACCGGCGGCTACGGCCGCCACGAGCTGCTCAACTGGGCGACCAAGTATTTCGTGGACGCCCTCATGAGGGACGGCGATGCACGCGCGGGCAGGCCGCGGAGGGACGACAGTTACCGTCTGGCGTGAGCATAAGCCTGCCTCCACGCACAGATCTGCTTTTCTGGCCCTCTCCTTGCGTCTCATTGTTCTACCGCGCATCCTGATGTCTTCCGTTTCATGAAGCCGAGCGACGTGCAAGCCTCTGGAATCGAGCCGTTTCATGGAAGCGCCCGGGTCGAACCGGGTGCGCGCCGGCTCCTCCTTATCAGCTATCACTTTCCTCCCAGTCCGGAGGTGGGGGCACTTCGATGGCAGCGACTGGCCGCGTATGGGGTGGAGCGCGGGTGGGGCATCGACGTGGTGACCCGGAGTCCCGCTGCGCTAGGCACTTGCGACATGCAGACGCTCGATGCCCTTCCCGCTAACCTCCGGGTCTTTGGGGTGCCGGAGGTACCCAGTCCTCTCGCACGGCTGGAACAAGAGGCCTTGCGGATTCTGCGTTCTCTTGGCCGGCGACCCGTCAAGGCCCCCGTGGCGGGGCTCAACCATGGCGGCTCCGGCGGTCTGCCGGGATCGCTGCGCCGCTCCGAGATCCACTGGCTTCCGCTGACGCCCCGCAGCGTTATGCGCACCTACCACGCCTGGAGCCTGTTCATCTCCACGAGGCATTGGGGAGGACTGGCAGCGCGGCTGGCTCGGCGGCTGATCGGTTCGGGATCGCATGCCGCGGTCATCACCTGCGGGCCACCGCATCAGGTTCACGAAGCCGGGCGCCGGCTCGCGCTACGGTACGGCCTGCCGCATGTGGTGGATCTCCGGGATCCCTGGAGTCTTCAGGAGCGGGTGCTCGAAGGGAAGGCCAGCCCAGTGTACTATATCCTGGAGGGGCGGGACGAGCGGCGGGTCATGGCGAGGGCGGCGTTGGTGATTTCGAATACCGGTCCGGCCACTGCTGCTTTACGGGCAGCCTACCCCGAGGCTCCCGGCCGCTTTCTCACCATCCGGAACGGATATGATATCGAACCTGCCCCCTCCGCTGCCCGGCGGGACAAGTTCATTATGGCCTATGCCGGGAGCATCTATTACGATCGAACCCCGCGTGGCCTGTTTCGGGCCGTGAAGCGCCTGGTCAAGTCCGAGTCTCTGACCAGGGCCGATCTCGGCATGCTCTTCGTAGGCAACGTCGAGAGGTTCGAAGACATATCTCTGGAACAGATGGCTCGGGAAGAGGGCGTATCGGAGTTTCTCATCTTGCTCCCACGCATCGCCCGTCATGAACTGTCCCGTGTCCTGGAAGATGCCACCATCCTGGTCAGTCTGCCGCAGGACAGCCACATGGCGATTCCATCGAAGATCTATGAATACATGAGCTTTCATGCGGCCTTGCTGGCCATGGCCGACGAACGGAGCGCTACCGCAGAACTTCTGCAGGGCACCTCCGCGGACGTTGTTCCGCCGGACGATATTGATCGTCTGGCGGAGGTGCTGATTCGGCGGTATCATGAGTTCAGGAGGGGGGTCGTGCCGCAACCGGTGGCACGGGACCGCACGCTCAGCCGTGGGCATCAGGCCCGAATTCTCTTTGACGCGCTCCAGGAAGTGGCCGGCAGCCCGTAAGCCTCTGCTGCCGCTGGTGGAGCAGCGGCTATCTCCGAACGCTGAGGGCGTACCATTCGTATTGCGCTCCTGATAGACCTCGCACCTCGTAAGCTCGGCTCCCTCGAGGATTGGCTCCTGGCTTTTGCTCGAGAGGGGCAAAGCCGCGGGCATGAGGTGGATGTCTTCGGGAAGCCTCCTATCCATCCTGTCTTCCTCGAGCGGTTGCACGCCCATGGGGCCGGGTGGGGCACACTGGATCGCGCCGGGATCGGGGCCTCGATGTGGCAGGCCGTCCGAAAGCTCCGAACCTACGACGTGCTGCACCTCCAGCTCTTTCAACCCTACCGCTGGTGGACTCATGCGGCTGCCCTGGCCTGGCCGGCCCGGGTGCTGATTCTGGACCAGTATTCGGGCCCCCTTCCGGGGCAGTTGTCGTGGAAGAGCGCACTGAAGAACCGCTTCCGCTGCGCGGTGGCCCTGCCCCGGGTGCATGGCGTCGCCGGGGTTTCAGACTACGTGGTGAAGAGAGATCGGTGGTTGTACGGGCTGCCACGAAGAAAACTGCGGCGGATCTACAGCGGAGTCGACCTCGAGCGGTTTACCCCCGGAAAACGGGACGACAAAGGCCCGCCGCACCTGCTTTGCGTCGCGAACCTGCACTGGATCAAGGGGGTCGAGCATCTCGTGCGCGCGGTAGGGTTGCTCGGCGATCCCGGAGTTGAATTGGCGCTGGCGGGAGACGGTCCGGAGGAAGCCAATCTCCGGGCGCTCGCGACCGGCCTGGGAATCAGCGGGCAAGTCCGGTTCCTCGGACTCCGGAACGACGTTTCGGATCTCGTCCGGCAGGCCGGGATCTTCATCCATCCTGCGGTCTGGGAGGAAGCGTTCGGGTTTGCCATTGCCGAGGCCATGGCCGGCGGGTGCGCTGTAGTCGCGACGAACGCCGGTGGGATCCCCGAGTTGATCGAGGATGGCGTGACCGGCCTCCTGGTTCCTCCGGCAGACCCGGCGGCGCTCGCCGCAGCGATACGCCGTCTGCTGGACGACCCGGCGCTCCGGGCCAGACTTCAGGCCGCGGCGCGCAGGCGAGTCGAGGAGCGCTTCGACCTCGAAAGGTCCGTCAGGGCGAACCTCGACTGGTGTGAGGAAGCTGCCGGGCGCAAGTCGGCCGAACGGCAGGACTTGCCCGTCACCTCAGCTCCGAAAGGTTTTACGCATTCGGGCGTTGATGCGTGAGGTCTGGCGGTCCAGCCAGAGCTTTCCTTCAAACATACCGCGGATCAATCGCTGGAGGCCTTCGTGTTTGGGCTTGCGCTGGTAATGGGGGATATAGTTGGTCTTGTCCCCGAATCCCAGAATCCGCCGGTCCTCGTCCGAGAGATTCCCCAGGAAGGCCGCGTTGAGGAGCAGGGGATGGTAGCGGTAGTAATCCAGATCCTCTTTTTGGAGGGCCAGGCGGGGATTATGGTAGTTGTAGAAAACCGCCCAGCGTGGCTGGAGCACCGGAACGCTCTGGCGATGAATCCCGCTGGTATCGAACAGAATAGCCGACCCCGCCGGGAGCTTCGCCTGGACGATATCCTTGTGGGTGGCTTGAGTCACCTCCTCGTCCCGCACCGCGCGCGGATGCTGTTTGCCCTGTGAGCCTTTCACGTACTCGAAATACCCGCTGTTTACGTCGGTGAGGTACACCGCGAGCTTCACCTCGCGGGGGATGTAGTCCACCTTGGACTGGTCATACCACGCATCCCCGTGCCAGCCGTGGAAATCCTTCCGCACGGGCCGGGTGAGCCAGCCTTTGGCCTCCACCAGCTGGAATTCGGGGCCGATGTACGTCGCCAGGACATCCTTGACCAGCGGGTGCAGCGCGACGTCCACGAACCCCTGTTCCAGGGCGAGAACGTCCTGCACCATGTGGCGATAGGGTTCGGTCTTCTCGAACCCGGGGAAATCATTCCAGCGCATGCGCTCCAGGGCCAGCCCGAAGGTGCGCTGCATGCTCTGCAGGGTTTCCGGCGGTACAAAATCGGGCAGCAGGACGATACCGTCTCGCTCGAGGTCTGCCGCCAGCGTCGTTGCCTGGACAGCCGTCATTCCAGCCTCCCAACCTGAGTTCGAGGAAACATCCGAGAGCTTGTTAACAATGGCCACAGGTTCCGGCAGCGGCAAGCTGCTATGCCGGATGGCAGGGCCTATGCGCTTTTCGCTACAGAGCCACACTCGCCTTGACGCCCGGGGGCCTCAGGGGAGCGGCTTTGCCCGATGGGGGTACCGTCTCCGGGGAGCGTCCCCACTGGCATGCTTGGGCCGACCCCAGGCGCAGGTGATCGGACGGCGCCACGGGCGTCTGCTCAACCGGGCCACGAAATACTTCGCCGACGCGCTGATGCGGCCGGAGGATAGTTACCGGCTGGCGTAAACCGTGGGGAAGCGGGAACAGGGAAGAGGGAACAGGATCCGGATCACGGTCCAGTACCCTTTTCCCCTGTTCCCGTTTCCCCTTTTCCCGCTTCCCGCAGTTGGTACACCACCCATTCCCCGAATCGCGCGGCCTGGGGGAAAGGATACCCCGGCCGGCTCAGCAACCAGCCGGTCCGATAGCTTCGCGCCAGGGCTCGCAGGCTGTCCGCGGGCAGGCTCAGGAAGGCCGCGTTGATGCTGTCGGGCGTGATCACCCCGGTCACTGCCGCGGGGGGCGGCGCACCCAGCGCTTCCAGCCGCCGCCGCCACTCTCCCAGCCGGTCGTAGCGGATCGCGTCCCAGCTCACCACCTGGCCGCGCCGCATCAGCCAGAAGGATTGCCGAATGCCGGGCGGGGCCAGAACCACCGCGCCGGGCGGTGTGTGCGCCGCGATCCAGCGCAGCGCCGGGTCCACCGGGTCGGTTTCCTGCCAGAACCGGACCGTCTGGAGCAGCCGGGAGCCCGTCGCACGGATGACGCCCGCATGGCCGGTCAGCGCCAGCAGGGCCGCCGCCGCCAGCAGGGGCCGGCGCAACTCGCCTTCCCGCCAGGCGGCGGCCAACTGCCACCAGAAGAGCAGCGGCACGAAGAGCGGCAGCAGCCGGAAGGGCGTCAGTTCCATGCCGGGGAACCACCCCAGCGCCCGGAAGGCAATTCCCAGCAGGAAGAATCCCAGGAGCGCCAGCTGGAACCCGGCGAAGAACCGGGACGCCTGGTCTTCACGCCGCAGCCGGAACCAGAGGAGGTTGAACAGCAGCATCAGGGCCAGCAGCGTCAACAGGTGATACGGGAAGGTCCAGGGGTCGACATGCCAGGGCATCCGCCCGAGGACGACCAGCCGCCATTCGGCCGCACCGGTCGGTTGGCCGGTCACCAGCATGAGCGCGGTGACGATTCCCGGGAGGGCGAAGACGGTGGCCCAGACCCCCGTCCGGGCCAGACGCGCCGGGGGCCAGCGCAGGAAGAGCAGCCCCACGGCGGCTGCGATTGCCCCCTGCATGCCGACGGCCGGATGCAGGGTGAAGCTGAGGCCCAGCAGGATGCCGCCCGATTTCTCCCGCCCCTCCAGCAGCCGGTTCAGCGCGAAGACCAACAGCACGTAGGCCACTACCTTGGCCTCGAAGCCGCCGATCATCCACTCGCCGCCCACCAGCGCCTGGCCGGCGCCCAGCCAGATGGCAATCCCCAGCGCCGATAGCGCCGGCGTGAGGCCGAACCGCCGCCCCAGCTGGAGCAATCCGGCCAGGATCAGCGTCCAGCAGACCAGCCGGCCCAGCCAGCCCATCACCACCGGAGGGATGGCGAGCATCAGCGCGCCGACGGTCCAGTTGAAGACCAGGTGCTCGTTCCAGGGCACGGCGTAGGTCCAGTCGCCGGCCAGGAAGGCGGGATGGGTCAGGCGGTAGGGCGCCAGCAGATACAGCAGTTCGTTCCCGCTCGGCACCGGCCGCCCCGCCACCGCCAGCGCCACCGCCAGCAGCAGCGCCAGCCACGCTCCCTCCTGCCGCAGACGGCTCACTCCGCATCCCCCGCGCAGCGGCCCGGCAGCAGCCCCCGCGCCGCCAGCCAGTTACTGATGGCCCGCTCGGCCACGCGATGGCCCCGGCGGTTCCAGTGCCAGGCAGCGGTACTGTAGGTCAGGGCGCCGGCCCTGAGCGCCGGAGTCAGGTCCAGCACCGGAATGCCCAGCGAGTCGGTGATGGCCCGCAACGCGTGCCAGGGACGGGACAGGTCGTACCGCGAGCTGTCGGTCAGAGTTTCCCCCGCGGGAAGTACGCCAGCGATCCGGGCGGCGCCACCGCCACCGCGCCGGGAACAAACACGACCGCAAACGCCGCGCCGCTCTTCTCCGCGGCGGCCCGCATGGCCGCCAGATCGCCGGCAACCGCCCGGCGGTGGCGCTCGTCGTACAGCGGATTCTCGCCGCGGCGATAATAGGCGAGCAGCGACCGGCTGTACCGCCAGGCCGCCGCCCGGCCAGTGATCCGCTCCCGGAGCGCGTCCTCCGCCCGTTCCAGCCGGCGCGCCACCTGGGAGCGGCCCCAGTAATATCCGCGCCGGGAGCCGCCGCGGGCCAGCCCGATCGCCTCGCGGCGCTGCGCCGGGGTCAGCGTTGCCTCGCCGAATTCGTTGACGAAGAACTGATAGAGCACCAGGTCGGGGCGATACTCCGGCGCCAGCTCGCGGATCTGCGGCAGCGACTCGGCCGGCCCGTAGCCGGTGATGCCGGCGTCGATCACCTGAACGGTGCGGGGCGCCAGACAGCGCGAGAGGTGCCGCTCGAGCAGCGCGGGATAGCCGTCCTGGTACGGCAGCCCCTCGGGCATGGTAAAGGCATCGCCCGCGGCCAGCAGCCTGAATGTCGCGCTGTCGGGACGGGCAAGTGGAATCTCGGGGCCCGGCAGCCCGCGGCTGTTGCTGCGCAGGACGTAGTCGTAGTTGTTGTAGCGCAGGCGCGTGACCCGGTCCGGGCGCAGGCCGTAGGTGCGCGTGGGGTGTGTCATGAGCGCCGGCAGCTCGCCCCAGGCCCCGGCCTCGACCGGCGCGAGCCGGGTGAGCGCCAGCTCGGCCGCGCCCCACGCGACTAGGGCCAACACGCCGCCCGCCGCCAGGGGCAGGAGCGTCCCTCCGCGCAGGCGCCGCAGCAGGATTGCGCCGCCGGCGGCCAACAGCCCGAAGCTCATCGCCGCCAGACCGGCCGGTGCCGGCAGGATGAAGAGCTGCACCAGCGCCGCGATTCCCGCCGACCAGGTCCACCACCGGCTCATGCCGCCCCGCCCGGACCTGGCCGCTTCCGCTCCGGCCAGCGCCAGCACTCCGAGCCCCAGACCCAGGGCCCAGGCGCGCTGGGACCATTCGCCCGCTGCCAGGAACGGTTCCGCCAGCAGCGCCAGCATCGCCAGGGTGGCCGCGACCATGGCAACGCGGGCCCATCGTGATGCCGGCCAGGAGCGGGGCAGGCGTATCGCCGCGAGGGCGGCGCGCTCGACCGCCCATCCGGCGGGGAAGGAGAGCACCAGCATGCCGGCCGCCGCCGCCAGATGGGGTAGCGGCGCGGCAACGAACGCGCCGGTCCAGTCCACCAGGGGCTGATGCAGCAGGAAGACGGGAAACGCGAGTGCTCCCACCTGGACCATGACTCTTTCGGCCCCGCGAACGCGGCGCGCGAGGGCCCAGGCCACATAGAAGACCGCGGCCAGCCCCAGCGTCACCAGGAGGTTCGACACCAGCGTGCCCCACCAGAAGAGAGACGCCGCCACCCCGAGGACATATACCGGAAGCCCGGCCGCCAGCACCCGCGATGCGCGGAACGGCCCGGTCATCGAGCGCTTCCCCTGCACCAGCCAGGCGGCCAGCGCCATCCCGGCCGCAAATTCCGCCAGGCGGGTGCCGAAGAACAGGCCGGTCATCCAGTAGTAGAGATTGGCGGAGAAGAGCAGTCCCAGCGCGCGGCAGGCGAGGGTGAACCCGATGGTGACGGCGAGGAAGCGGGCGATGCCGGCGCGTTGCAGCAGCCGGAAACAGGCGGGAAACACGACATAGAGCTGCAGGATGAGCCAGACGAACCACCAGGCCGGCACCAGGTAGAAGAAGAGCCCGGGGCTGAACCGCAGCCCGGCGAGGCTGAGCAGGGTGCGGGGGTCATCCAGCCGCGCGGTACTGCCCGGCACGCCCAGGGCAAGGGCCAGCACCACCAGGTGCATGGCGATATAGAGCGGGAACAGCCGCGCCAGCCGGCGGCGCAGGAACGCGCCCCACGAGCCCGCCGGCCCGCCGCGCCGCAGGGCGGAGAGCGTCAGGCCGAATCCGCTGGCCAGGATGAAGACGCCCGGGCCGCTGTCGCCCAGCCAGCCGAGGAATTGCGCCAGCCGGGGCAGGGGACTCCCGGGGCCGGGAAACCAGGTGTGCAACCGGACCGCGAGCGCGGGCCAGTGGTTGGTGGGATTGGTAAACCAGGGGCCGGGCCCCAAGGCCTCGACCGTGTGATTCCACAGAATGCCGAAGAGGGCGAAGGCCTTGAGCGCTTCGAGCCAGGCGAGGTGCCGCGTCTGGCCCACCTCGACCTCCTTGACCCTCTCGAGCATCTCGACCTTCTCGATCGGTCGAGGGGGTCGAGGGGGTCGAGGGGGTCGAGAAGGTCGAGGACTACTGCCGCGAATCATGGTGCCGCGCGACTCACCAGCCGGCTCTGGCGGCCGGCCCAGGGCGGCGGGGCGTCCACCTCCCCCGGTTGCGCCAGCAGGCAGCCGGTGACGCAGGTGGCGGCAATCCGGCGCACGTCGTCGAACCGGAGCCGTCCGAAGCCGTCGGAGCCGTAGCGTTCATCCAGCCAGCGGCAGAGGCCGTCCACCTCGTTGGCAACACCGGTTTCGACGGCGCGGAAGGCCTGCTCGGTCCACGCCACCAGGTTCTCCGGCGGCGCGCGCCGCCCCCGGCCGATGCCGCCGTAGATGGTCCGCCGAGGCAGCTGGTCGCGGCGGAAGAGGTTGCAGCCGTCCAGCACCACGGCGGGGCCGCGCTCGAGGATCCCGCCCCGGGCGTCGAGATAATCGTGGTGGGCGGTGCAAAGCACGGTTGCCTCGGCCGCATCGAGCGCCCGCGGCAGATCGCGGGTGAAGCGGCGCTCCAGCTGATAGCGGCGGAGGTTCTGGTCGTGCGGGGCCACGTAGGGGTCGTGCAGCACCACGTCGGCGCCGCCCTCCAGCAGCAGGCGCGCCAGGACCAGCGCCGGGCTGTTGCGGGTGTCCTCCGAATCGAAGCGGTAGGCGGTACCGAGGAGCGCGATCCGCTTCCCCGCGACCGGGCCGGCCAGACGCTCCAGCAGGCATTTCGTTGCCGCGGGGGACTCGTCGTTGATCTGGCGCGCTTCCAGGATCAGGCTCTTGCCGGTGTCGACGCCGGCCTCCAGCGCCCGCCACCAGAGCAGGATGCCGTCCTTGGGGAGGCAGTGGCCGCCCACGCCCACCGTGGGCACCAGCAGGCCGCCGCTGGGCACCGCCATCGGGTCGCCGCTGGCCGAGTCGCTCTGCGCCACCCGCCGGTTCACCTGCTCGCGCAAGGCGTGGAAGTCGATGTCCAGCTCGTCGCACCAGCGGCAGACCTCGGCGGCAAAGGCGATACGCACGTCGCGGTAGGCGTTCTCCAGCGTCTTTACGACTTCGGCGGTGAGGCTGTTGGCCGGCAGCAGCGTGCCCCGGGTGACGATGCGGCGATAGAGCCGGGCGATCAGCTCGGGCGTGGCCCGGCGGAGCCCCGCGACGATCTTGTCCGATTCGGTTACCCGCTCCACCAGCCGGCCCGGCATGACGCGGTTGGGGCTGTTGCCCAGCAGGATGTCGCGGCCCTCGATCAGGCCGTGCCGCGCGAACAGCTCGCGCACCACGGTGGTCATGGAGGAGGGCGCAAGGGTGGATTCGATAATGACCAGCGGCGTGTTCCCGGCGGGCCGGCGGGCCAGCGCCTGCGCCAGGCCGGTGAGGGCCTCCAGCAGGGGGCCGTAGGCCGGGGCCAGGCCGTCGCGGTCGGTCTGCACGCAGACCAGGACCACGTCGGCATCGTAGAGGTCGTTCACCTCGTGCGTGGCGGCGAGCAGCCCCTGGGCCGCGGTGTCGCGCACCACCGTATCCAGGCCGGGCTCCACGCCGCCGATGGGCGAGCGGCCGGCATTGATGGCATCCACTTTCCAGCCCGACGTGGACGAGGGGCGCTGCATCACCAGGACGCGGGCGGGGTCGCCGCTGCCTTCGCGGATGCGGGCGTGGGCCAGCAGGGCGGCCATGGGCATGCCGACGATGCCGGGGCCGATTACACCGATCTTGCGGACCTGCCACCCTTCCGGGCGGCCGTCAACCAGCGTCAGCGGCATCGGCCGGGCGAGTACGGGAACGGGAGCGGGCCCGCGCCCGGCGCCGGTGCTCGCGTTCCGCCGGGCCGGGCTGGGGCCGCTTGATGAAGGTGCGGAACCAGAGCTCGAGCGAGAGCAGACCCCAGACGCGCCGGCTGTAGGCGCGCTGGTAGTCCATGAGCTTGCGGATCTCGCCCTGGTCGAAGATCTGGTGGATGGCGGCGCCGGGTGAGAGCAGCAGGTCCTCCAGCCATTCCCGGCCGCGGCCGGCGCGGAACCAGACGTGGAGCGGCACCGGGAAGCCCATCTTGTCCTTGCGCTGGAGAATGGCGGGTGGGAGGAGATCGGCCGTGGCGCGGCGCAGGATGTGTTTCATCTGGCCGCCGTGGAACTTGAACGCCACCGGGATGCCGGCGACCAGCTCGACCAGCCGGTGGTCGAGCAGCGGGACGCGCGACTCCAGCGACACGGCCATGCTGACCCGGTCTTCCACCTGCAACAGGGCGGGGAGGCCGGCGGTGAGGTCGAAGGCCGTCATCTTGTTGTAGTAGGACTTCGTGTCCGGCCGGTTGAAGATCCGGGCAAAGCGCTGGAAGATCCGCTCGCGGTCGTAGCGGTCCCGGAACTCGGGCGTAAAGAGGCTGACGGCGCCGGCGATCCGGTCCACCAGATGGAAGTAGCGGCGGTCCATCGGCTCGAACATGCCCTGCCGCCAGAACTGCTGCATCATGGGCGTGTAGGCCCGGAGTGCCGGCAGGTTGGGGACGATGGAGTCGAGGGAGACGATATGCTTCCCCTCCTCGTTGGTTTCGTAGATGGCGCCCTTCAGGGCCTGCTCCAGGTAGGCCACGACGTAGCGGGCGTACCCGCCGAAGATTTCATCGCCCCCCTGGCCGCCCAGCATCACCTTCACCGATTGCGACGCCCGGCGGGAGACCAGATACTGGGGGTAGATGCCCGGCCCCGCGGCCGGCTCGTCCATGTGCCAGATGAGCCGGGGCATGAGCTCGAAGAACTCCTCGCGGGTGGCGACCGTCTCGTGCAGCGTCACCCCGCAGGCCTGCGCCAGCAGCCGCGCGTAGGGGCTCTCGTCGAATTCGGGACCCTCGCCGAAACGACCCACAAACGACTGCAGCCCGCTTGCCGACCGGCTCGCCAGGGCCGTCACCAGGCTCGAGTCCATGCCGCCGCTGAGGTAGGTCCCCACCGGCACGTCGCTGCGAAGCTGGAGGTGCACGGCGTCTTCCAGCAGGTGGCGCACGCGGGACGCGAAGAATTCCGCGCTGTGCAGGCTGTCCACCTCGAACGCGGGATCCCAGTAGCGCACCGCCCGGCTGGCGCCGGTCCGGGTATCCACCACCAGGTAGTGCGCCGGCGGCAGCTTCTCCACCCCGCGGAAGAGCGTGCTCCAGCCCAGCACGTACTGGAAGGTGAGATACTCGCGCACCGCGTCCCAGTCCGGCTCCGGCCGCACGCCGGGCACCTCGAACAGCGCCTTGATCTCGGAGGCGAAGTAGAGCCCGCGGGAATCGCGGGTGAGATACAGCGGCTTGATGCCGAAGCGGTCGCGCACGGCGATGAGGCGGCCCGCGGCGCGGTCGTGCAGCAGGAAGGCGAACATGCCGTTCAGCCGCGAGACGGAGTCCGGTCCCCATTCCAGGTACGCCCGCAGGATCACCTCGGTATCGGAGCGGGTTTCGAAGCGGTGCCCGCGCTGTTCCAGCTCGCTCCGGAGTTCGAGGTAGTTGTACAGCTCGCCGTTGTAGACCAGCGTGGCGGGGCCGGCCCGCATCGGCTGATGGCCGCCGGCCAGGTCGATGATGGAGAGCCGCTTCATCCCCAGCGTCACCGGCCCTTCCGTCACCATGCCCTCGTCGTCGGGGCCGCGATGGGCCAGGACCTCGAGCATGTCGCCCAGGACCGCCGGCTCCACGGGGGAGCCGTCGAACCGCACGATGCCGGCTATGCCGCACATGGCGGGCAACTCGCGGTCGGATGAGCGGGCATCTCAGGCTCCCGGGGCCAGGGCGGCGCGCAGCGGGACATCGGTTCGGGCCAGCAGCGCCTCGGCATGAGTCTCCAGGTCTACCAGGGTGAAACGCTCGGCCAGGGTTCCCAGCACCCGCTGGAAGAGGTCGGTCTTCTTCCGGACAGGAAGATCCATGCCGGGAAAGAACGAAAGCTCCGGGACCTCGTCTCCTCCCAGCAGGTCCAGCGGATGGAGAAGAAAACTGGGCTCCACCCGGGCCATCCGGCAGGCGCGCAGCGCGCCCCGCAGGTAGGCCATCATCAGGCTCTCCGACCATCGCGCGAGATAGATCAGATAGCTCAGATGAAACGGCGTCCGGACCAGCGGGATGGTCGTTACCGGAATCTCCAGCAGCGAACGGCCTTCCGCCAGATCCCAGCGGTAGGGCCGCACGGGGCGGAGGCCGTCGCGCCAGCTGCCGAACAGCGCTCCCCGCTCCTCCCGCTGCTCCGGCCGGAGCCGGGCGGTGGCGAAGTACCAGGCGCGGGCCAGCGGGCCCAGGAAGGTGGGGAGGGTCGAGGCGTCCACCAGGTAGCCCCGCTCCGCCAGCACCTCCAGCAATGTGGGGCTCCAGCTGAACCCCGGTCCGCGGAATGCCCGGGGTCGCCGGCCGGTGGCGGCTTCGATGGCCGTTTCCGCCTGGGCGATTTCCCGCACCAGCTCGTCCCGGCTGTAGCGGTGCAGCCAGGGCTCATGCTGGAAGCTGTGGTTGCCCACGCCGTGTCCCGCGCCGGTGAGCGAGCGCAACAGACCGTCGCCGGCGTGGCGCTCCGCGTCCACACCCACCACGAAGAAGGTGATCCTGAGCCCCGCCCGTTCCAGCTCGGTCAGGACCCGCGGAATGAACCGCTCGAGATACGAGGGCCGCTTCTCCCAGCCCGGGTCCCCATGGGTCTTGAGGTAGGACCAGAGGTTGTCGAGGTCGAGCGAGATGCTCGCGAGCGCAGGTGCCATCGCTGGGGTCGTCGCCGTCGTCGAATGGTCGAAGGTCAAGAGGCCCAAGGTCAAAGGTCAAAGGTCAAAGGTCGGCTGCGCCATGCCGATTCCTGATTCCTGATTCCTGATTCCTGATTCCTGATTCCTGGTTCCACTCCAAGGGCCGGCAGACCCCGATGGCAGCAGCTCATGGATGGCCCGTGCCTGGCGTTCGGCGAGTGCCACCGTCTCATTCACATTCAGCGTCCCGTAGGCGATCTGGGCCGAATTGGCGATCCAGACATGCGGAAGCGTGGTACGGAGCGGCGGCAGCGCCCGCTCGGAGTAGTGCAGGGTGCTGAGCGCCTGCACCTGCCGCGCCCGTGCCATCCGGAAGGCGAGCACATCCTCGCGGGAAAATCCGGGATACATGCGCGCCAGTGCCGGAAGGAACTCCTCGCGGATTTCCCCGTCGCTGCGCTCCCACCAGGGGTCGCCGGCCGGGAGATAGCGCGGCAGGTAGGCCAGGGTGTTCCCCCCGAAACGCTCGCGGTCCACCAGCGCGGTCATTTCGATGACACCGGTGAACGGGACCCGGTGGTCGAGGATGTTGGTAACGTAGAAGCCGCCCAGCGGGCGGCGCAGCAGCAGCGACGCGCAGATCACGCCCTGATACGTCACCCCTTCCAGGCGCTCCCGCTCGGCCGGCTTCAGCTGGGGGCAGGCCCGGGCCACCGCACCGGCAGGAAAGGTGAGCACTGCCCCATCGAAGGCGTGTGCCACGCGGTCCACCACGATCTCCGCGCCGGTCCCCGTTTCCCGCACCTCTCCCACCGTGCTGCCGGTATGAACCGTCACGCCCGCCGCCTCCAGGCGCGGGCGCAGCCGCTCCAGCACCGTCGCGTAGCCCCCGTCCACGTAACCGAACATCTCGCGCTTGAGCCCGGACCGCCGGGCGGCATACATCCGGGCGATGATGGCCCAGATGAACGCGGCGCTCACCCGGTCGTAATTCGGGCCCAGCTTGCTCTGGAGCAGGGGGAACCACATCCGCTCGCAGGCGCGGCGGCCCGACCAGCGCCGCAGCCAGTCGGTGGCCAGCTCGCGCTCCAGCGGCCGCGGGTCGCGGATGCGCGACGCATGAAGGATGGTCGCCGCCAGCCGGAGCTTGTCCACCGGCCCGAGCAGCGGGAATGTCAGGAACTCGAGACTGTTGGACAGGGAGTACAGCCGCTCCCCGGCATAGAAGCCGGTGCGCGTGGTGCCCCAGTGCAATCGGTCCGAGAGGCCCAGCTCGTCCAGCAGGCCGAGCAGGGCGGTGTCGGACTGGAGGATGACGTGGTAGAACCGGTCCCACTGGTACTCGCCCACCGCCTCCGGCGACGCCAGCCCGCCGGCCGCGGGGGCCGCCTCGAACAGGGTGACCGCATGGCCGGCCTGCGCCAGCCGCAGGGCGAGCGTCATGCCCAGCAGGCCCCCGCCCGCCACGCCGAGGCTGCTAGACACCCAGCCGCTCCCGCTCGCTCCGGGCGGCCGGCTCGGCGGGGTGCGCCGGCGGGAGCGGATGCCAGCCGCCGGCCCGGGCCAGCGCCAGTCGCGCCAGCAGCCGGAAATGGCCGGCGATGGTGCGCAGCACTTTCATCTTGGAGCGGCCCAACACCCGGACCTCGAGGGTGGCGGGGAATTCCACCACGCCACGCTCCGACAGCACCAGGATGCCGAGCGTCTCCGCCACGCCGAGGAAACCGCTCTCCCGCAGGCGGACCTGGGTGAGCGTGGCGCGCCGGTAGACGCGGAAGCAACTGGTCCAGGTGTGCAGCGGCCGCCGCAACACCAGGCGGTACAGTCCCGACAACCGGCGGGAGAGAAACAGGCGCCAGGCCGGAATGTTGTGGACCCTTCCCTGCGGGTGATAGGGAGACGCGGTCACCAGGTCCACTCCGGCGGTGAGGAGGGGGATCATGGCGGCCAGTTCGTGCGGGTCGTAGGTGCAGTCGCAGTCGATGGAGGCTACGATGTCGGTGTCGGCCGCGCGGATGCCGGTCAGGATGGCGGCCGCCACCCCCAGGTTGCGCTGGTGCCGCTCCAGCCGGCAGCCGGGCCGGCTGCCGAAGAGCCGCTGCAGCGACTCCCACGTGCCGTCCACGCTGGCATCGTCCACGAAGAGAAAGTGCAGCTCCCACGCGTCTCCCAGCCGGCGCTCCACACTGGCCAGCGTATTGGCCAGGTAGGGCAGGGTACGTTCCTCGTTATAGCAGGGGATGACGACCGTCACCGGTGTCCGGCCGGGTGCGCGGGGGCGTGGTCTGGCGGGGACGGGCGGCTCGGCCTTCCGCGCCGCCGGAGCCGGGGCGGCCGGCCGGAGAGCCGTGCTCACCCCCAGATGATCCGCGATGCTGCTGAACCGATAGCGGTTCAGGTATTCGCCCAGGATCTCGGGCATGCGCCGCAGGTTGCGGTAGTGCCGGATCCGCTGCAGCGCCGAGGCGGCGCCGATCCTCGGCTGGTCGGGATCCAGTTCCCAGACGTGGAAATAGAGCACCAGCGGCGCGGCGTAGGTGCGGGTCCAGTGGGCCACGGCCCGCCGCATGAGCCAGCGGGGGAACTGCCGGAGGTAGTTACCGCCGGAGATGGGCAGCATCCAGCCGAGGAACGCCAGCGCCGAGATGGGAAATTCCCAGAGCAGGCGCTCTCCCCAGGGATGGGGATGGGCAAATCGGCGCCAGGGCTCGGCGGAGAAGGCCCGCAGCACCGGGCCGATGCTGGAGTCGTATTCGTAGCCCTCCTCGGCCAGGACATCGAGCGCCCACAGGTCCGCCGGGCCCAGCCAGCGGTCGGCCACGCGGTAGCCGATCACCCGCCGGCCGGCCGCGCGCTCCAGCGCTTCCTTTGACCGGGACAGGTCCTGGCGGAATTCTTCCGGGGTCAGTTCCTGAATACTGCGGTGATAGTATCCGCGGTTGGCGATCTCGTGTCCCCGGCCGGCCACCTCGCGCACCAGCTCGGGCAGCGCGTCGGCCACCCAGCCGAGCGTGAAGAACGTGGCCCGGACGCCGTGCTGGTCGAGCAGGTCCAGGCTGCGCCGGGTGTTCTGTTCCAGCCGGCTCTCGAAACGGTACCAGTGGCCCCGCTGGATCAGGCTGTTGAACGCGCCGACGTGGTAATAATCCTCCAACGCCACCGTAAGGAGGTGACGGCGGGGCAGGGGAGGAGTACCGTTCATGCGGGCAGCGCCCGAGGGGGTGACAGTGTGTGAGCCTTCATTAAGTAGACGGTAGAGCAAGAGCAGGGCCAGCCGTGACCCCACACATCAGTAATCTGATGGTGTGACAGTGGCTGGCACCATGTTTGCGCCTGCCGCTGATCCATCCCCCAACCCCAGGCCCTGATGACCCTGCTGGAACTCGCCCAGGAAACCGGCAAACCTCCCCACCGCCCCTCGGGCCGCGGGGGCCGCTGGTACTGGCCGGCCGTGGCCCTGTTGCTTTTGCTGCATGGTTCCCTGATCTGGGTGACCCGTACCCCCGCCATCACCCCCAACGCCAACGACGATGCGCAGTACCTGTTGCTGAGCCGCTCCATCCAGTCGCTGCATTACCGGGACCAGCATGTGTTGGGGAAGCCGGTGCACTCGCAATATCCGCCGGCCTATCCCGTGATGCTCGCGGTCTGGACCAGCGTCACCGGCCGGAGCCTCGACGGTGCCTTGCTCCTCTCCCTGGTGCTCGCGCTGCTGGGGCTCCTGCTGCTGGCCGATCTGGCGAGGAGGCTGGCGGGGCCGGTGCCCGGGCTCGCATTGCTGGCCGCGCTGGCGGTGAACCCGTGGCTCATAGGGTTTGCCGGGAGGACGGTGTCGGAGCAGCCCTATCTCACCATGAGCGTGGCCACGCTCTGGGCCATGATTGCGCTGCCCGAGGGGCGGTGGCGCACCATCCTGGCGGGCGGGCTGGCGATTCTTACCGGCCTGACCCGAACGGTCGGGGTGAGCATGGTGGCGGCGGTGGGCCTCGTCTGGCTGTTCCAGAAGCACTACCGCCGGGTGCTGGTATGGGGCGGGCTCGCCGCGCTCCTGGTGGGTGGCTGGATACTCTGGACCGTGGTTGCCCCCGATCAGTTCGCCGACCGCTCCTACGCCGCGGCCACCGGCCGGATACTCGATCGGCCAGGCGCCCAGATCACGGCCCAGCTGGTCAACCGGTCGCGGCGGATGGTTTCCACCTACCTGTTCCAGTCGATTCCCACCAGCCTCCAGGTGCCGACGGTACCCGGCACGGTGATCGACAACATCGGGATCGTGGCGGTCATCGTGCTGCTCCTGGCAGCGGGGCTGTGGAGCCTGCGGCGGCATCCAGTCTTCCTGAGCTATCTGCTCTCTTACGCGGTGGTTCTCTGGGCGTGGCCCTTCAAGCTGACCCGGTTCATGGTGCCGCTGGCACCGGTGCTCCTCCTGGTCATGGTGGTGGGCCTGACGGCCCTGGCCCGCCGGTGGGGAAGCCGGGCGATAGCGGTGGCGGCCGTGCTTCTCTGCGCCCCGCTCGCCGCTCGCGGCATCGCGGTGGAATACCCGCGGGTGGAACATGCGCTCGGCTGCCCCCGTGCCCGGGCGACCGACAGCCCGGTTTGCTTCAACGAGGGGCAGCTGTCCTTCTTCGCGGCGGCGCGGTACGCCGCCGCCCATATCCCGCGCGATGCTGCTGTCCTGACCATCAAGGAGGCCACGTTCTCCTACTACAGCGGGCGGCAGGTCTACCATCCGAATCTGGCGCTGAAACAGGCCCGGGGCGATCTGGCAGGTTTCCTCCAGCGGCGGAACATCCGCTACATCTTCGTGAGCCCCCAGGTGGGCGGGGCGCGCGTGGTGCCGTTCGTCGATGCCTTCTGCGGGCAGGTGCGGCTGGTGCAGCGCTGGCCCGGCCGGGCCTTCCTCTACCACTTCCCAGCTGACACCGCGGCTGCCACCGGGAGCCCCGCGTGCGTCACCCTGGACAGCCTGGCCCGGAACCCCGAACGAGAGAGGCACGCGCCGGAGGATCCTTGACAGCCCGCCGGCCCACCCGTCTGTGGGGCGTGGGATGGGAGCCCTGTTGCATCGGGTCCACATGTGCGGGGCTTTCGCGCGTGACAGCGGGCCGCCAGGCCGGTCACCGCCTGCGACATCACCAGGATTACGTTGCGCCGCACGGAGTTGGCGTTCCTCAAGATCGGCGCTGTGTGGCACCGGGTTTGCTGAACTCGCCGGACCTGGACCGCACGAAGCCACCGTTCTACCGGATCGCCCATGAGCGCTGATGCAAGGCGGAGGAGCATTCGGGCCACCCGCTCCCCCGCCGGCGAGTGACACTTCCCTTGAGCGTCATCTTCGTGCCGGCCGAGGACCGGCCGGGAGAGGTCCGGCCCAGGGAGGCCGCTACCCCCACGATTTCCGTGGTGATGGCGTCGCTGGGCGAGCGGCCGCGGCTGGAGGCGGTGCTGGGCTACATGCTGCCCGCCGTGGGGCGTTTCGCGGCGGAGCTGATTGTCGCGCGCGCCGATGCCCCGGCCAGCCTGACCGAGCTTGCCCGCGTCTTCCAGGGGGTCCGGTTTGTCCTGGCGTCCCCCGGGGTAGCCCTGCCGGACCTCCTGGCGGCCGGCATGGCCGAGGCGACCGGCCACGTGGTCGCCCTGACGACCGACCTGCGAGCCCACGAGGAAGACTGGGTCGAGCTGCTGGGCCGCCGGCTGGGCATCCGGGCACCGGTCTACGGGCCGGCGGCGAGCGGCATTCGCGAGATTCTGCGGGAAGCAGGGCTGGATGACCGGATCTGAGGGCGCCGAGCCGCAGCTTTCCGTGGTTGTGCCCTCGGTCAATGGATGGAGCGATCTGGGGGGATGTCTCGAGGCCCTGACCGCGCAGCGGAGCGATTGCCGGCTGGAGGTGCTGGTGGCCGACCGTTGCGGGGAGCCTCTGCGTGAGCTGGTCCGGCGGGAGTACCCTTGGGCGCGGCTGCTGGAGGCGGCAGCGGACACCACCATCCCGGCGCTGCGGGCGCAGGCCTTCGCCGCCGCCCGGGGAGCGTCGGTGGCGGTCATCGAAGATCACGTGCTGGTGCCGCCGGGCTGGGCCCGGGCGCTGCTGGAGGCCCAGGAACGGGGCGAGGAGGTCGTGGGCGGCGCGGTGGAGAACGCCGCCACCGAGCGCCTGGTGGACTGGGCGGCGTTCCTGTGCGAGTATAGTCATCTGCTGCCGCCCCTGCCGGACGGCCCCTCGGACTGGCTCACCGGGAATAACACCGTCTACCGCCGGGCCCTGCTGGAGCAGAGCCGCGCCGTGATCGCCGAGGGCCGCTGGGAGAACTACCTGCACGATCACCTGCGCCGGAGCGGCGTGACGCTCTACTGCCGTCCGGGCATCCGGGTGGGGCACAAGAAGCATTACACCGTCTGGGAGTATCTCTCCCAGCGTTATCTGTATTCGCGGTCCTATGCCGGCGCGCGAACCCGGGGAGCCCCGCTGCTGAAGCGGATGGCCTGGGGAGCGGCCGCCTTCGCCCTGCCGCCGGTGCTGTTCTACCGCACGGTCCGGCGCGTCTGGGAGAAGGGCATCCACCGGGAGGAGCTGATCCGGTCCCTGCCGCTGCTGGCCATTTTCGTGGGCGGCTGGGCCGCCGGCGAGGTGGTGGGCGCCTGGTTCGGGGCGGGGGATGCGCTGGCAAAGGTCAGGTAAGGGATCAGGGACCAGGAATCAGGAACCAGGGTGAGAGACCGGCGACCGTCGGCAGCGGCCAGTAACTGGCAATTAACGACCAACGACTGACGACCAACGACATGACCCCCAGCCCCCCGGCAGGTCCCCGCGTGGTTGACCGGCTCCGCCCCGGCGACCATACCGTCGTCATCGGCGGCGGGCCCGCGGGCCTGACGGCGGCGTACCTGCTGGCCCAGAAGGGGCACCGGGTAACCGTCTTCGAGGGCGACGAGATCCTGGGGGGGATCTCCCGCACCGCGCAGTACAAGGGGTACCGGTTCGATATCGGCGGGCACCGGTTCTTTACCAAGGTGGCGCCGGTCGAGGCGCTGTGGCACGAGATCCTGGAGCACGAGTTCATCTCGGTCCCGCGCCTGTCGCGGATCTTCTACGACGGGAAATATTTCGACTATCCGCTCAAGGCCTCCAATGCGCTCAAGGGCCTGGGGCTCTGGAACGCGTTTGCCATCGTGGCCAGCTATGTCTGCTGGCACTTCAAGCCCTACCCGGTGGAAGAGAACTTCGAGCAGTGGGTCACCAACCGGTTCGGCAAGCGGTTGTACAACATCTTCTTCAAGACCTACACCGAGAAGGTCTGGGGCATCCCCTGCACCGAGATCCGGGCGGAGTGGGCGGCACAGCGCATCCAGGGGCTCTCGCTGGCCAAGGCGATTCTCAGCGCGGCCGCGATCAACAAGCGCTCCACTTCCATCAAGACGCTGATTCACGAGTTCCAGTACCCCCGGCTGGGGCCGGGACAGATGTGGGACACCTGCGCCGGGAAGATCCGCGCCATGGGCGGCAAGGTGCATCTGGGGCACTACGTCCAGTCGGTGGAGGTGGAGGCGGGACGCGCCACCGCCGTCCGGGTGCGTACCGCGGCGGGCGAGCGGCGGGTGGCCTGTGACCACGTGATCTCCAGCCAGCCGCTCCGCAGCCTGGTCCGGAGCCTCGATCCCGCCGTGCCGGCCCCGGTGCGCGAGGGGGCCGAGGGACTGCGCTACCGCGACTTCCTGGTGGTGGCGCTCATGCTCGACGCCGAGGACCTCTTCCCCGATAACTGGATCTACATCCACTCGCCCGGGGTGAAGGTCGGACGGATCCAGAACTTCAACAACTGGAGCCGCGCCATGGTGCCGGAGCCGGGGAAGACCTGCCTGGGCCTGGAGTATTTCTGCTTCAAGGGCGACGGGCTCTGGGACTCGAGCGACGAGGACCTGATCGCCCTGGCCGGCCGGGAGCTGGGGCAGCTGGGCCTGGCCGACCCCCAGAAGGTGTTCGACGGCGCGGTGATCCGCATGCCCAAGGCCTATCCCATCTACGACGGGTCCTATCGGGCCCACCTGGACGTGGTGCGGGGCCACATCGATCCCATCGCGAACCTGCATACCGTCGGCCGCAACGGGATGCACAAATACAACAACCAGGACCACTCCATGCTGACCGCCATGATGGCGGTGTGGAACATGGAGGGCGCGGCGCACGATATCTGGTCGGTCAACACCGATTTCGAGTACCACGAGGAGCAGAAGCTGGAGGAAGGCGGCAAGACGGCAGGGCGGCAGGAGGGCAAGGCGGCAGGACGGCAGGACGGCAGGACGGCAAGGCGGCAGGTGAGCGCACGCGGGAACGTTCGGCCGCCGGTACATCCCCCGGTATGACCACCGATCCCCGGAGGGCTACCCGCCTGCCGTCCTGCCGTCCTGCCGTCCTGCCGTCCTAGCGCATGCGCATCGGGATCGACGCGACCTGCTGGGCCAACGGGCGGGGGTACGGTCGCTACATCCGGCAGCTGCTGCCGGCGCTGACGGCGGCGGGCGCGGACCACGAGTGGATCTGCTTTCTGGATCCCCGGTCGGCCGAATCGTTCGATCTGGCCGGCGGCAATGTCCGCCGGGTGGTGGTGGCGCAGTCGCGCGCGCCCACCGAGGCGGCGGCGGCCGACGGCAACCGCTCGCCCGCCGATATGCTGCGGCTGAGCCGCGCGGTATGGCGCGAGCATCCCGACGTCTTCTTCTGGCCCTCGGTGTACACCTGGTTTCCCCTGGTGCCGGGCCAGAGGTCGGTGGTGACGGTGCACGACGCCATCGCCGAACGGTTTCCCGAGCTGACCCTGCCGACCGCCCGGGCGCGGCTGTTCTGGCGGCTCAAGGTGGGGGCGGCGGTGCGGCAGGCGGCCCTGGTGCTCACCGTCTCCGAGTTCTCGTCCCGGGACATCGCCCGGTATCTCCGGGTGGCCCCCGAGCGGATCCGGGTGGCGGTGGAAGCCCCGGCCCCGGCGTTCCGTCCCGGCGGCGATGACGACGCGGCCGACCGGATCGCGGCCCGGTTCGGGGTGCCGCCGGGATCGAGCTGGTTCATTTACGTCGGCGGGTTCAACCCGCACAAGCACGTGGATGTGCTGGTCCGGGCTCACGCCGAGACGCTGGCGGATTATCATGGAACGCCGCCCTATCTGCTGCTGGTGGGCGCCACCGAGGGCGATCCCTTCCACGGCGACCAGGCGGCCATCCGGCGCGCCATCGCCGAGGCGGGCACCGAGTCGCTGGTGCGCTGGACCGGCTTCGTCCCCGACGAGGAGCTGCGCCACCTGCACAGCCGCGCCCTGGCGCTGGTGCTCCCCTCCGCCTGCGAAGGCTTCGGGCTGCCGGCGGTGGAGGCGGCCGCCTGTGGGGCGCCGGTGATCGCGACGCGCGAGAGCCCGTTGCCCGAGCTGCTGGAAGGCGGCGGCATTTTCATCCCGCCGGGTAATCAGTCGGCGGTGACCGCGGCCCTCCGTTCCATGCTGCTGGACCCGGCCGGGCGGAGCGCCATGGCGGCGCGCGCGCTGGCGCGGGCGGGGGCGCTTTCGTGGCCCGCCACGGCTTCGATCGCCTTGCAGGCCATCGAGGACGCAGGCCGGGGACAGGGGACCAGGAACCAGGGACAAGGGGTGTGCCCGTTGCCCCCTGTCCCTGGTGCCCTGTCCCCGACGAGCACAAGGATATGATCGCGTGCCGCTGAAGTTCTGCTTTCTGACGACTTTCTATCCCCCCTGGAATTTCGGCGGGGATGGGATCGGCATCCAGCGACTGGCGCGGGGCCTGGCGCGCGCGGGGCACCGGGTGACGGTGGTGCACGACGCCGATGCCTGGGAGATGCTGGCGGGAAAGAAGGTCGAGGGGGTCGAGAGGGTCGAGGAGGTCGAGGGGGTCGAGCGGATCGGCCTGAGGAGCGGGGTGGGGGCGTTGTCACCGCTCCTGACGCAGCAGCTCGGGCGCCCGGTGGTGAACGGCGGGAAGATCCGCGAGCTGCTGGAGCGGGGCGGCTTCGACGTGATCAATTTTCACAACGCCTCGCTGGTGGGCGGCCCCGGCCTCTTCCGCTACGGCGACGCGCTCAAGCTCTACATGGCGCACGAGCACTGGCTGGTCTGCCCCATGCACGTGCTCTGGCGCCACGGGCGCGAGCTCTGCACCGGGCGGGAGTGCCTGCGCTGCACCCTGAGCTACCGCCGGCCGCCGCAGCTCTGGCGCTGGACCGGGTTTCTGGAGCGGGAGCTGCGGCACGTGGATACGTTCATCGCGATGAGCGAATTCAGCCGCGGAAAGCACCGGGAGTTCGGCTTTCCCCGGGAGATGGAAGTGCTGCCCTACTTCCTGCCCGATCCGGAGCCGGGCGGGGCGGCGGTGGCCGGCGAGTCGCCGCACGGGCGGCCCTATTTCCTCTTCGTGGGGCGGCTGGAGAAGATCAAGGGGCTGGACGACGTCATCCCGCTGTTTCGCGACTACCCCGATGCCGATCTGCTGATCGCGGGCGAGGGGGAATATGGCGCGACCCTGCGGGCGCTGGGGCAGGATATCGAGCGGGTCAGGTTTCTGGGCCGGGTGGCTCCGGACGAGCTGTGCCGCTACTACCAGCACGCGCTGGCACTGATCGTGCCGTCGGTCTGCTTCGAGACTTTCGGCATCATCCTGATCGAGTCCTTCCGGCAGCGGACGCCGGTCATCGCGCGCCGGATCGGCCCCTTCCCGGAGATCGTCGAGTCGGCGGCGGGGGGCGAGCTGTTCGAGACCGGCCGGGAGCTGCTGGGGGCCATGCGGCGGATCCAGGCCGACCCGGCCCACCGGCGCCGGCTGGCGGAGAACGGCTACCGGGCCTACGTGGAGCGCTACAGCGAGAGCGCGGTGGTGCCGCGGTATCTGGATATCGTCAGGCGAACGGCGGAAAAGAAGGGCGACAGGCGGGTGGTGGGCTTGCTGGAAAGAGGGACAGGGGACAGGGGACAGGGGACACGACTCCCGTCGTCCGCCCTGCTTGACCATTGAGACCTTTGTCCCTTGTGCCTGGTCCCTTGTCCCTGATACCGGGAGCGTAAGAATGCGCGTCTTCATTACCGGCGGCGCCGGGTTCATCGGGTCGCATCTTTCCGAGCGGCTGCTCGACCGGGGGGACAAGGTCTTCATTCTCGACGACCTCTCCACCGGCCAGATGGACAACATCACCCATCTGATCGGCCGCGAGGGCTACGAGTACCGGGTCGGCACGGCCATGGACGCGCCCCTGGTGGGCGAACTGGTGGACCGCTGCGACGTCACCATCCACCTGGCGGCCGCGGTGGGGGTGCGGCTCATCGTGGAGCAGCCGGTGCACACGATCGAGACCAACGTCAAGGCCACCGAGACGGTGCTCAACGCCGCCGCCAAGAAGCGCAAGCTGGTGGTGCTGGCCTCCACCTCCGAGGTCTATGGCAAGGGAACCAGGATTCCCTTTGCCGAGGAGGATGATCTCAAGCTGGGCCCCACCAGCCACAGCCGCTGGGCCTACGCCTGCTCCAAGGCGCTGGACGAGTGGCTGGCGCTGGCCTACTGGCGGGAGAAGAAAGTCCCGGTGGTGGTGGTCCGCTTCTTCAATACCGTGGGGCCCCGGCAAACGGGACGCTACGGCATGGTGCTGCCCAACTTCGCGGCCCAGGCGGTGCAGGGGGAGCCGATCCGGGTCTTCGGCTCGGGCGAGCAGTCGCGCTGCTTCGGTCACGTGCAGGACGCGGTCGAGGGGCTGCTCCGGCTCGTGGCCACACCGGATGCCGTGGGGCAGGTCGTCAACGTCGGCACCGACCGGGAGATCACCATCAACCGGCTGGCCGAGATGGTGCGCGCGGCGGCGGGGAGCAGCTCCCCCATCGTGCACGTGCCCTATACCGAAGCCTACTCCGAGGGGTTCGAAGACCTGGAGCGCCGCGTCCCCGACATCCGGCGACTGGAGCAGCTTACCGGCTACCGCTTCCAGCGGTCGCTGGAGCAGATCGTCGCCGACGTAGTGGCGGACCAGCGCGAGAGAATTGCGGTGGGCAGGTAAGGCGCTTGAGGTAAGGCGTAAGGCGTAAGGCGTGAGACTATTCCGCCACGCCTCACGCCTTACCTCTCACCTCTTACGAATGGACCGAACCCGGATTGCGCATGCACGCCATCCTCATGTACCACTCCATCGACCCGAGCGGCTCGGTGATCTCGGTGGATCCCGCGACGTTCCGCCGCCAGGCCGAGTGGCTGGCCGGCGGGCCGGTGCGGGTGGTACCGTTGGAGGAGCTGGGGCGGCAGGCGCCGGAGGACGATGCGGTGGCGCTTACCTTCGACGACGGGTTTGCCAATTTCGGCGAGGTGGCGGCGCCGCTGCTGCTGGATCTGCAACTGCCGGCGACGCTGTTCGTGGTGACCGACCGGGCTGGCGGGACCAACGACTGGGAGGGGGCGCCCGGCCCGGGCATCCCGACGCTGCCGCTGCTGGGCTGGGACGACCTGGGCCGCCTGGCCGAGCGCGGGATCGCCCTGGGCGCGCACACCCGGACCCACCCGCATCTCTCGCGGCTCGATGCCGCGCGCCGGCGGGAGGAGATCGCCGGGTCGGCCGATCAGATCGAACGCGAAACCGGCCGGCGGCCCGCCGCCTTTGCGTATCCCTACGGCGATCTCGACGCCGGAGTCGCGGCGCTGGCGGCGGACACGTTCGCCCTGGCGTGCACCACCGAGCTGCGGCCGGTGGCCCGGGAGGACCGGCCCCACCTGCTTCCCCGGCTGGATATGTACTACCTTCGTGAGGCGGGGATGCTGGAGGATTGGGGATCCGCCCGGTTCCGCTGGCGGCTGCGTCTCCGCGGCCAGGCGCGGCGGCTTCGCGAGGTGCTTCATGTCTGAACGTCCGTTTCTCTCCGTCATCGTGCCGGCCCATAACGGCCACCGGGTTCTGCCCCAATCTCTGGAGGCGCTGCTGCACAGCGACCTGCCCCGGGAGTGCTGGGAGCTGATCGTGGTGGACGACGCCAGCACGGACGATACGGCCGTCCTGGCTGCCCGCTTCGCCGATGCGGTGGTCCGGCTGCCCGGCCAACCCCACGGGCCCGCCTACGCCCGTAACCGCGGGTTCGAGGCGGCGCGGGGCGAAATCATCGTCTTCGTGGACGCGGACGTCTGTGTCCATCCCGACGCCCTGCGGCGGTTCACCGGGCTCTTCTCCGACAGCCTGGCCCTGGGGGCGGTCTTCGGCTCCTACGACAGTCGGCCCGCCGCTCCCGGGCTGGTTTCCCAGTACCGGAACCTTCTGCACCATCTGGTACACCACCAGAATACCGGCGAGGCGGAAACGTTCTGGGCCGGCTGTGGCGCAGTCCGGACGGCGGTCTTTGCGGAGTGCGGGATGTTCGATGAATGGCATTATTACAAGCCGCAGATCGAGGATATCGAGCTGGGGCACCGGATCCGGGCCCGGGGGCACCGCATCCTGCTGCGGCCCGAAATTCAGGGGACGCACCTGAAGCGCTGGACGCTGGGCAACATGGTGGCGACCGATTTCAAGGACCGGGGCGTGCCCTGGATGCGGCTCCTGGTGAACGACGACCCGGGAATCCGGAAAGGGGTGCTGAATGTCCGGACCCGGGAACGGGTGAGCACCGTGCTGGTCTGGCTGGCCTTTCTCTGCGCGGGGGCGGCGGCACTCCTCCGGCAGCCGCTCTGGCTGGCAGCGGCGGCCCTGGCGCTGGCCCCGGTGCTCTACGGTAACCGGTCGCTGTATCACTCCTTCAGGGCCCTGCGGGGGTGGGGCTTCGCGCTCGCCGTTCTCCCGCTCCATCTGCTCTATTACCTGGTGAACGGCCTCTCGGCGGTCTCGGGCATCCTGCTGCACCATGTGGTGGGCGAGCCCCAGCCGCCCGCCTCGGTACAGGCGTTCAGCGAAGTGGGCCTGGAGACCTGGCCCCCGGTTCCCAGCCGGCGGCCCCGCGCGCCGTGGGAAGCATCAAGCCGGTCACGGCCGCCGGCGGCCAGCGCCTGAGCCGGCGCGGCATTGCCGCTGCAGAGAGCGTCTCACATATTGGCCCTGCGAATGCCTGAGGAAAGTGGCAACCCCATGACGTCAACCGCCCCCGCGGCCGCACCGGAAGGCCTGAGCCGCCGCCTTGCGCTGGCGTTCGCCCCCCTGCACAAGCGCGCCTTCGGCGTCGCGATGGGCACGGCGGTCGGCACCGCCGTTGCCGCGCTGACGCTCATCGCGGTTCTGCGGGGGGAGGGGGAGGGCCTGGTCCTCCTGGCCCAGTACTTCAGAGGCTATCGTGTCTCGGTAACCGGAGCACTGATCGGATGGGGCTGGGGGTTTCTCATCGGCTTCGTCGGCGGATGGTTCCTGGCGTTCTGCCGCAATTTCGTCGTCGCCGTTTCCCTGTTCCTGATCCGGACTCGTGCCGAGCTGGCCCAGACCCGGGATTTTCTCGACCACATCTGAGCGAGCCATGACGACCAACGACGAAGTGCAACATACTCTGCTTCAGTTGAACGGCCGCGCGTGGGGGATCGCCTTCGGCCTGCTCCTGGGGTTCGGTCTCTTTTTCGCCACCAACATCCTGGTGTTGCGGGGCGGCCCCAACGCCGGGCAGCACCTGCAGATGCTGCACGTCTTCTTTCCCGGCTACCGGGTCACCTTTCTGGGCAGCCTGATCGGGTTCGTGTACGCCTTCGTGTTCGGCTATGCCCTGGGTCGGCTCATCGGCGCGATGTACAACCGGATGGTGGCTTGAGCCCGGAAGAGTCCACGCCCGGGTTGTCGGCGAGGCAGGTCGCTGCACCTGTCCGGGCGCTCGACGGGCGCCCCGCCACCGGGGCCGGGGGCCGCCGTGAAGCCGCCCTCCAGCTGATCCGGATCGGGCTGCTCTGGGGGCTGGCCTACGGCTTCATCGAAGCCGGCAGTTCGCTGGTCCTCAGCCACATCCCGGGTGGACTCTCCTGGGACAACGGCACGGCACCGCCCGTCCTGCTGGTCGCACCGGTGTTCTACGCGCTCGCCTATCTGGCCGTCGCTCTCATCCTGGTTCTCCCGGCGACGATCCGGCCCCGTTTCCCATGGGACATTCCGCTGACCGCCGTGCTGGCGCTGATCTCCGCCCTGATGCTGAGCCGGCTGCAACGCAACCTGTTGTCGCCCCTCGCGGCTCTGATCCTGGCGGCCGGAGTAACCGCCGTCGTGTTGCGTTCCTACCTGCGGCGGCGGGACCTCTGGATCCGCCGGATGCGCCGGGCGCTGCCCAGTCTGGGAGGGGCGGTCCTGGTGATCGGGGCGCTAGGCGGGTTTCTCCTGCCCCCCCTGATGGAGCGCCTGGCGCTGGCCCGGCTGGGCCCGGTACGCGGGAACGGGAAGAACGTGCTCCTGATCGTCCTCGACACCGAGCGAGCCGATCATCTGTCGGCTTACGGCTACGCCCGGCCCACCACCCCGCGGCTCGATTCGCTCGCCCGTGCGGGTGCCCTGTTTCAGGAGGCGTTCGCCGGGGCTCCGACCACGCTCCCCTCGCATGCCACGCTCATGACGGGGTTGCCCGTGCACGTGCATCGGGCCGGTACCCCGCACCACGCCTTTCTCGATGGCCGGTACCCGACCATCGCCGAGGTGTTGCGCGATCACGGCTACCGAACGGGCGGCTTCGTCGGGAACGTCTTCTTCACGGGCCGGATCTCGGGACTCGCCCGCGGCTTCCTCCATTACGAAGATTATTTCGGCCGCTTCGGCGACGTGGTCAGCCGCACCGAACTGGGGCGGCGGATGGCCTACTGGGCCCTCCCCCGGATGGGCTTCCCGGACATTCCGGGCCGGAAAAATGCCGCCCTTGTCAACCGGGAATTTCTGGACTGGGTGGGACAGGGTCGGGAGCGGCCGTTCTTCGCCTTTCTCAATTACATGGATCAGCATGCCCCCTATCTACCTCCCCCGCCGTACCGCGGCCGCTTCGGGCCGGAGGCCAAGGTGCCGGAGTGGCACCCGCGCAGGGTAGAGATCGGGGCCTGGGACGAGAACGCGGCGCCTCCGGATAGCGCCGTGCTGGCCCTGTGGAGGCAGCGCTACGACGAGAGCCTGTCGTATCTCGACGACCAGATCGGCGGCTTGCTCGACAGTCTGCGAGGCCGCGGCTTGCTGCAGAACACGGTCGTAATCATTACGAGCGACCATGGCGAAGCCTTCGGTGAGCACCAGATGATCCATCACGGCGGAGGATTGTATCCGGAGCAGATCCGGGTACCGCTCATCGTATGGCGCGCGGATGCGCCATGGGCCGGGACGACCGTGCCGGCGCCGGTCAGCCTGGCCGCCGTGCCCGAGGCCATCATGCAGTGGACCGGTATTCGGGACGTGTCCTTCCCCGGGGCAGGAATCAGAGCCGCATTGGTCGAGCCGGGCATGCCGACCGATCCGGTGCTGCTGGAGGCACCTTTCCTGGCCGGAAACCCCGAGACCTGGCCGACCGGGCAGGGTATGGTCTGGTCGCTGGTTTCCCGGAATGCGTGGCAGGTGATCCAACTCGAGTCCGGAGCAACCGAACTCTACGATCTGCGGTCCGATCCGGGCGCTCACCACGACCTTGATACGCTGCCCAGCCAGGATGCCCGGTTCCAGCGTCTGCTGCAGCGGCTCCGGAGCCTGTCGCAATCCGCGGCCGGATCGCCGAGCCTCCAGGCTGGCATCTCGCTGACAGCCCTACCGTTGCGTTGATGCAACAGTCTGTGGCGGCCGTCATAGCTATCCGCCAGGCTGGGTATCAGATTGGCTCCGCTGCTCTCCCGCTGTGCTGGACTCTGCGGGGAGTGACTGGCACAGGGGTTGCCCTGCCTCAGGCAGCACCAGCAAACGCCCCTTCCCGCAGCGGGGGCCAGTAATTCTCTTACCGGGGCCGAAGAAAGGGTCTGCCGGATGACACTGCATCTCCTGAGTCTCCATCTTCTCTATGTCGGGCCGGATCAGATTCTCCCCCTCACCTCCATCCTGGGGGCGATCGGGGGCGTCCTGATGATCTTCTGGCGCCAGGTGGTCGGGGTGGCAAAGAAGGTGGGTTCGCTGTTCCGGCGCGGGTGAGGGGCCGGGTCCGGCGCCGCTCCGCTCCGAACCGGCGCCCGGCCTGCCGGGTTTTCCGCTCCGCGCTCCCGCACCGCCGGCCGGCGAGACGGCCGGCATCCGAATTATCGCCTCAGTCCTGATGTCGCCCATCAGCCGTCGCCGGCTCCTGATCACCGGCCTCCTCGTTCTGGGCGTGCCGGCCCTCATCGGGATCCTGATCCCGGCGGGGGCGGGATGGGACTTCGCGAATTTCTACGATACCGGGCGTCGTGCCGCAGCCGGCGAATTGGGCGAGATCTATCGCCCCGGTTCCCTGATCGCCGGGGCCGCTCCCCAGGGAGGCATGGCCTTCTGGGGCGCGCCACTCTCCGCCTGGCTGTACGCCCCCCTGGCGCTCTTCAGTGCTCCCGTCGCGCTGGTGCTGTTCAAACTGGCGGGAACCATCGCCTTTGCCGTGGGCCTGTTCTGCCTCTACCGGCAGACCGCCGAAGCAGCCGGCCTCGACGCGGTGGACGCCCGGCAATCCTTCGCGCTCGTCATCCTGCTCCTGGTCGCGCTGTACCAGCCGTTCTGGACCATCTACCGGGTGGGCGGGCAGACGACGCCGTTCGTGTTTCTCCTGGTGGTCGCGGCGTCCCGGGCCTACCGCCGGCGGCTATGGCCGGGGGCCGCGCTGGCCCTGCTGCTCGTGGTGCTGATCAAACCGGGCTTCGTGTTCATTCCGGCGCTGCTGTTCTTTCTGGGGGGCCGGAGGTTCGCCCTGTGGCTCGCCGGGATATTTCTCGCCGCCGCCGCCGGTTCCATCCTCCTGCTGGGATGGCCGATTCACCGGCAGTTTCTCGACATCCTGATCGCGGGGAGCCGGAAGCCTTCGCCCTGGTTCTTCAACAGCTCGCTGGCCATCCTGGGCGACGCCTTCCGCCCCATCCGTGATTCCGGGCCGGTATTCGGCGAGGGCGGCCCGCTCCCCGGCCTGATCGGCCTCGGCTTGCGCGGGTTGGGTGCCGCCACCATCGTGTGGCTGGCCTGGCGCGCCCACCGGCTGCTTCCGGAAACGCGCGCCCGCCGCGGTCTCGATATGTTCCTGGCGGTCGCACTCAGCCTGCTGGCGGTCCAGGTCGTCTGGGAGCATTACCTGTCGCTGCTCTTCATCCCGCTGCTCTTCCTGGTGGCCCAGTGGCGAAGCTGGAGCAGGGGAGCGCGGCTCCTGCTGGTCTGCCTCTTCGCGCTGATGCCGGCGCAGAACCTGATCCTGGTGATGGCGTTCCGAAGTCACGTCCCCCTGACGAGCCACGCCGCCCTGCTGGCGGTGAGCCTGGTGAAGGCCGGGCCGCTGCTGCTCTTCCTGCTGTGGCTGCTCCGCTACCAGGGCGAGCTGCTGGCCCGCTGGCACCGGCTCGCGCAGGCCCCGGAGGAGGTCGGGCTGTCCGGACCGGCCGGCGCGCTGGCGCTGGAGGGAAGCTGAGCATGCCCCACCCCGACCGCGCGACGATGCTGCCCGCGGAGCCGGTGCGGGTGGTCCTCTTCACCGGCGGCCGGGGCTCGGGCGTGCTGTCGCGCGAGCTGCTCAAGAACGAGCGGATCGTGCTGACCCTCGCCATCAACGGCTATGACGACGGGCTCTCCACCGGCGAAATCCGCCGGTTCCTGCCCGACTGCCTGGGCCCGTCGGACTTTCGCAAGAACGCATCCCGGCTGGCGATGGAGCTGCGGACCTGCGATGAGCAGCTGATCGCCCTGCTGGATTTCCGCCTGCCGGATCCCTGTGAGGCGGCGGATGCGCGGCGGATTCTCGGCCTGGCCGGCGCGCCGGCCCCGGCGCCGGCGCCGGACGACGATGCCGGACGCCGCATGCTCCAGATGACGGCCGGGATCGATCCCGCCGTGCGTTCCGCGGTGGGGAGCCGGCTGCGTCTGGTGCAGGCCGAGCTGGACCGCAGCGGTTTTCCCTTTGCCTTTGCCGACTGCAGTCTGGGCAATCTGGTCTTCGCGGGATGCTTCCTCCACTGCGGCCGCCGGTTCAACCCGGCGGTGGAGGATTACTGCGCCCTGCTGGGCCTTCCCGCCGGCCTGATCCTGAACGTCACCCAGGGCGAGAACGCGTGGCTGGTGGCGCTGGACCGGAACGGGCGGCTGCTCGGTTCCGAAGCCGAGATCGTGAGCGCCGACCGGCCCCATGACCTGAAGGACATCTTCCTGCTGGACCGGCCGCCCGCGGCCGCCGACCGCGACCGGCTCAATGCCGGGCCGGCGCACGAGCTGCAGCGTTACGTCGGCGCGCACGAGGTCACCCCGGCCGCCAACCCGGAGCTGCTGCGCCGCCTGGCCGAGGCCGACCTCATCGTCTATGCACCCGGCACCCAGCATTCGAGCCTCTTCCCCTCCTACCTGACGCCCGGCCTGGGAGCGGCGGTGGCCCGGAATCTCCACGCGGTCAAGGTCCTGATCACCAACCTGGTGGAAGACGCCGAAATTTCCGGCAGCAGCGCGGTGGATCTCATTACCCGGGCGCAGTACTACCTGCGGGAGAAGAACCGGGTGAACATCCCGACGCCCTGTCTCATCACGCATTTCCTGCTCAATGAGCCGGGGCACCCGGAGACCAGCACACCCTACGTGCCGCTGGGGCGGCTGGAGAGCCTGGAGGATCCCCGGCTGGTGCGCATCGGCAACTACGAGGACGGCGTCTCCGGCCGGCACGACGCGTCCCGTGTGCTCACGCCGTTCATCAAGTCCTTCCTGCGCCGGGGCGAACGCCCCCGCGTCGCGGTGGCGCTGCTGGGCGGCGGCTCGCTCAACAAGGTGGGGCAGAGCATCGTCGAGATCATCCGGGCCGGGGTGGAGCGCGTTCCGGTGGTGCCCACGGTGTTCTACGAGGGGGCGGAGTCGTTCGATGCCGGTTTCGAGGCCTCCCTGCCCTTCGGACTGCACAACCTCGCCGGCCTGGGGTCCACAACGGACGCCGCACTGGACCGGATCGCGCAGGACCGGACCTACGAATATCTGGTGCTCTTCGAGTCCTCCGGGATGTACAAGGGGGACGACGTCGTGGCGCTGCTGAACCATCTGCCCGGCGGGCGGATCGACGCCGTCTGGGGCAGCCGCCGGCTCTCGGTCAACGATATCCGGCAGGCCTACCGTCTGCTCTACCGCCACCGCAGTCTCAAGGCCGCCGTCAGCTATGCCGGCAGCCATCTCCTGAGCCTGGCCTGTCTCCTGCTCTACGGGCGCTATATCTCGGACACGCTGTCCGGGGTGCGAGCGGTGCGCTCCTCCTGGCTGCGCTCCCTTCCGGGCATCTGGAGCCGGCGCGAGTTCAATCATGTGCTGCTCGCCCGGTTGCTGCGGCGGCGGGCCGAGATTCTGGAGGTCCCGGTCTACTACTTCCCCATTTCCCCGGAGAAGGTCCACCGCACCACCGTGGGCGAGGGGGTGCGATCCCTGCTGGCCATCCTCCGGGGACGCTGGGGCGGCTCCCCGCTGGAGCCGGGCGACAGCGGCGCCGACGTCCGGCCCGCTATCGAGGATTACCAACCCGGCGCCGTCAGCCTGCCCAAGTGAGCCCGGATCCGTCCGGCCTGATCGTCTTCGATCTGGACGGCGTCCTGGTTGATACCACGCCGTGTCATGAGCGCGCCTTTTCCGAGTTGTGGGCCAGAATCGGCATCCGGGGCCCCGATTACGCCAGCATCGCGGGCCGCACGACGGCGGAGGTGGTGGCGGAAATCACCGGGTCGCTGGCGGCGGACGATGCCGAACGCGCCGGCTGGGTCCGGTTCAAGCAGGAGCGGGCGCGGGTGCTGGTGGCCGGGTCGGCGCTGCTGTTTCCCGACAGCGTGCCGACGCTGCGCGACCTGCGCCGGCAGGGCCGCAGGCTGGCGCTGGGTACGGGAGCCTCCTCCGCCACCGCGGACCGGGTGCTCCGGCATGCCGGCCTGGAGGAGTTCTTCCCCGTGGTAGTGACCGGGGACGATATCCGCCGGGGCAAGCCCGATCCCGAAACCTACCGGCTGGTGCTGGCCCGTTGCGGAACCGGGCCGGAGGCGGCGCTGGTGGTGGAAGACAGCGAGGCCGGAATCGCCGCCGGCCTGGCCGCGGGCGCCACGGTGGTGAGTGTCCGCAGCGGGCTGCGCCTCCGGCACCCCCGCTTCCTGGCCGCGCTGCCGGACCTGGCGGCGCTGGCCGGCTTTCTCTCCGGACCGGCGGCATGCGGCGCGTCCTGATCGTCCCGGCCGCGGGGCGGGGAAGCCGGCTGGGCAGCGAGTTGCCCAAGATGCTGGTGCCGGTGAACGGCAAACCGATGCTGCAGCACATCCTCGAGCGCTACGCCGGGCTGGTGGACCGGTTCGTGGTCGTCATCAGCCCGGCATTCAGGGATGCCTTCGGCCGCTTTGCCCGCGGCCGCGGCGAATCCATCCTCCCGGCGCTGCAGCCGGAGCCCACCGGTATGCTGGATGCGATCCTGGCGGCGAGCGTGGCCCTGCCGCATCCGCTGCCCGGGGAGATCTGGATCACCTGGTGCGACCAGGTGGCGGTCGGGGCGGAGACGGTCCGGCGCCTGGCGCTGGCGGCGGGAGCCACGCCCGCGCCGGCCCTGGCGTTCCCCACCATCCAGGCTCCCGACCCCTACATCCATTTCACCCGCGACGGGCAGGGGACCATTAGCGGCGTGCTGCAGCGGCGGGAGGGAGACCGCATGCCCCCGGTGGGAGAGGCCGACATGGGATTGTTCGCCCTGCGGGGGCCAACCTACGGGGAGTTGCTGCCGGCCTATGCGTCCGAGGCGGCGCCCGCCGCGGGAACGGGCGAGCGTAACTTCCTGCCCTTCATTCCCTGGCTCCAGCGCCGCCGGCCGGTGGTGACGTTCGCGGTGGAGGATCGCCGGGAGGCGGTGGGAATCAATACGCCCGCCGAGCTGGAACGGGTGGCGGAGTATCTGCGAATGCGGGAGGCTCCATGAGCCTGCCGGTATTGTCCATCGTCATCCCGGCCTACAACGAGGAACGCTTCATCGGCACGCTGCTGGAGCGGATCCGCGCGCTCGATCTCCGGGCGGCCGGGGTGGACCGGGAAATCGTCGTGGTGGACGACTGTTCCCGCGACCGGACCCCGGAGATCGTGGCGGGGTTTCCCGATGTCCGGCTGCACCGGCTGGAGCGGAACAGCGGCAAGGGCGCCGCGGTGCGCGCCGGCATCCGGCTGGCCACCGGGACGTATCTCATCATCCAGGACGCGGATCTGGAATACGATCCGGCGGACTATCTCCCCATGCTGCGCGCGCTCGGCGTGAAGGGGGTGGACGCGGTCTACGGGAGCCGCTATCTGAAGCATCCGGAGGCGGGGCCGCTGCGCAACCTGCTGGCCGGCAAGTATCCCGGCCAGAGCTGGCCCGCCTACCTGGGCGGCCAGAGCCTGAGCCTGGTGGCGCTGGCATGCACCGGCACCTACCTGACCGACACCGTGACCGCGCTCAAGCTGTTTCCCGCCGCTCTGGTGCAATCGCTGCCGCTCGGATCCTCGGGGTTCGAGCTGGACCACGAGATCACCGCCCGGCTGCTCGCCCGGGGCTGCACCATCCGCGAAGTGCCGATCCGCTATTTCCCGCGGTCCCGTTCCGAAGGGAAGAAGATCGGCCTGCGCGACTGGTTCATCGGCTCGCGGACCTTCTGGAAGTATCGCCGGGGATAGCCGTCTCGGACGGGCCAGATGTCAGGACGGAAGAAGGGACGCGCCGGTGGTGGACCGGTGGGATGGCCACCGGTCCACCGGACCGTTCAGCTGATCGGCGTCGACCGCTTCCACAGCGCCGGGGCTACCGCCGCGCAATGGAAGGTGGCCGAAGGCAGCGGGATCTCGATCGCGTCGCCGCTCTGCACCATCGCATCGATCTGGGCGTCCGTCAGGACGTGCTGATTCGCGGCCGCGCTGTTGGTGAACAGCACCACGATGGGCTCCCAGGCAACATTGAACTCGTCGCCTCCGGGGTAATCCATCAGGTGATCATGGCCCCGCACCCCGCCTCCATACACTCCGGGCTGCATCTGCTGTGCGAGCCCCGCGATCGCCGGTCCGTGGTCGGGGCAGTTCTCCGCCGGGATATCCTCGCACAGCAGCGTCCCCGTCACGCTGGAATTCGTGGGATAGACGACGATGTAGATCGGCGCCCAGGCCTTCTCGTTGGCGTGCATCGGAGCGTGTATCGGCGTACTGACGAAGCCGATCGCGCCGGCATGCTCGGCGTCGTAGACCGCCTCGAGCACGCTCTGTCCATGAATACGCTCGCCGGTGGGGATCGCCTGTCCCGGAGCCGGGAGGCTGGCGAGGGCGGCCATTGGTGCGTCGGCGGGGCGGGTGGGCGCATTGTCGGAGCACGCCAGAACGGCTCCGACCGCCAGCAGGCAGGGAATCAGGGGGCGCATATGCATTTCTCCTCCTGGGATTGGGAACGAGCCGGGCACCCAAGATGAGGATCCGGTGCACTGCTCGCAAGTCGCGCGGAAGACGCGGAAGGCTCGTCAGTGCCCTGCCAACGATTGCACCACTGAAAAGACTGCGACAAAGCCGTCCGCAAAGACCGGTGCGCCATAGGCCGCCCGTAGCTGTCCGGCCAGAGCCGGATCGGTCGCACGATAGCTCACCAGGTACACGGGCCGCCCGAGCCGCCGCAATCCGGCCAGGTCCCGTTCATCCAGCGGGAATCCCGCCTCGGCCTTGCGGGCCAACTGCATCCGGGCGCGGACGTCCGGGTAGGAACTCGACATGTAGTTCAATTGCCCCACGTAGATCTCCCGCCCGGTGAAGGCGGGCAATTCCATCACATTGCCCGACATCTTGACCGGCTGCGAGGGGTCCACCAGAAACACGGCGTGCGGGTCGGTGTGTCGGACGGTCCAGTCGTAGAAGCGCGCCAGCGGGTGGCCGGGCGGTTCCCGCAGGAGCCGCCCTCCCGCGGTGCGCAGCGGCAGGCCAGGGCGGCCGTCAAAACTCCACCAGGTGCCGGCCGTCACCGGGAGGAACAGGAGCGCGGCGAGCAATACTCGCCGCCGGCCCACGGCGGGTGGGCGGGAACTCCCGTCGAGGCGCTGCACCAGCCACCCGGCCGCTGGCACCGCGAGCAGCACCGCGGCGGCATTGACCAGGTTGTGCTCGTTACCCTTCTCCAGGTGGATCGCGACCGCCGCCGCCAGCAGGCCGAGGCCCGCGAGGGCAACGGCGTGCACGCTGAGCGAGGATGCATTGCGGGTTGCCCGCGCTCCCAGGAGCGCCAGTGGAACGAGGACCAGGGCGCCGGCTCCCAGGGCGAGGATCTTGAGCTGCACTTGAGCCGGATTGGACAGGCCGCCCGCTCCGCCCGAGTGGCGCAGGAGAACCATATAGGTCGGTAACGCACCCAGGACTCCCGCGGCGAGGGCGGCGGTTTTCCAGAGCGCCTCGCGCGGCATCGCGCGGGACGCCGGGGCCGGCCGGTGGAATCGCCAGCCGAGGGCGAGAAGTGATGCCCCGAGCAGGCCGGCCCCCGCCAGGCCCACTATGGGATTCAGCGCGGTGGTGAGGGCGGTCGCGCCGGCCAGCGCGGCGAGCCCGCCGGCGCCGGGCTCAGGCCTGACCAGCAAGGCCAGAAGAAGCACGAGCGCGGCCAGCCCCAGGGCGCGGGATGAAATATCGAAGAACCAGACCAGATTCTGCCCGTTGCGCCAGTCGGCGCCGAGGTACATCGCAGGCAGTGCCGGGCGGCTCATCAGCGTGTCGGCAAGCGCGTCAGAGACGAAGACCGTCTCCACCGGGGCGCGGGCTCCGTGCCACTCCGCCAGGGGCCGGTGCTGAATGAAATGCCGCCCGGCCGCGATTACCGGTCCCAGCGGGTTCATTCCGGCGATCGCGAACAGCCCGATCGCCAGACCCGCCCAGGTGGACCGGTAGATCCGGCGCCCGATCAGCGCCGCTCCGAGGACCAGCAGCACCAGCGCTCCCAGGCTGAGCCAACGGAGCGCCGTCAGAGGGTCCAGGTTCAGGGCGCGGGCCAGCCCGGCCCCGATCCAGTGATAGAACCAGTAGTAGTGAAGCCCCTCGCCGGCGTAGAACGGATTCTCCGGAACCAGGCCGGAAGCCGGGAAACGCTCCACGATGGCCGAGTGCAGGAAGCCGTGCCAGGAGGGAACCAGGCGGGGGTTCCGCGCCTGCAGAACCATCACCAGCGCGAGCCATCCGGCCCCCGCCAGCAGGACCGGGGCCCAGAAGGCTCCCCGTGGCCGGGTCGTCCCGGGTTGCCCGGCAGGAGCCGGTTGCGGCGGTGTGGCGGTGGTGGTCACAAGCTGGATCCCCGAAGAGGTTGGCCTGCCCGGCTGCAGGATGAGTGCTAGATGCCTTCCCGGCTGCTGACGTGGGGGAGATTGCCCGCTATGTTGCATTCCGTCAACACCTGAAGCAGGCTACCCCCGGTTTCTGCATGGCCCGGGCAATGGAACGGACATTGCTCGACAACCTATGTCCTTTTCGGATATGAAGATTACCGGATGCGCCGACCCCCCTATCTGACGGCCCTGCTCCTCGCCGCCGTGGCCGTGCTGCTGCCGGTCCGGAGCCTGGCGACGGGGCTGGCCGGTGCGGGGTCCCCTCTGCTGGGTCAGGTAGTCGCGGGCGTCTGGTGTCTCAAGGCCATGCTGCTGCTGCACGCGGGCCTCCTGGCCTGGAGCCGGCGCTGGGGCCAGCACCCATCCGCTCCCCTGCTGGAGGACCACGAGCTGCGGCCGGCGCGTGGCTCCACCCGATGGGAAACGGCGGTGCTGGGCGCGCTCCTGGCGGCCGGGCTTGCGATCCGCCTCAACCACCTCGGGGCGGGGCTCTGGTTCGACGAGATCCAGACGCTGGTGGACTATGTCCGCCTGCCTTTCGGCCGGGTCCTCACGACCTACGACAGCCAGAACCAGCATCTGCTCTACTCGCTCTTTGCCGCGGGCGCGGTCCGGGCTTTCGGCGAGAGCGCCTGGGCACTCCGGCTGCCCGCCGCGCTCTTTGGAGTAGCGAGCCTCTGGGCGCTGTACCGGTTCGGTCGCCTGGTCACGGGCGGTGTCGAAACCCTGCTGGCGGTCGGGTTGCTGACCTTCTCGTATCATCACGTCTGGTTCAGCCAGAATGCCCGGGGCTACACCGGCCTGCTGTTGTGGACGCTGCTGGGCAGTGCCGTCTTCCTGCGGTTGCTGCGCGGCGGCGAGCGGGGCATGGGGCGTCTCGCGGCCCTGTACGGCGCCTGCATGGCGCTGGCCGCGTACACTCATATTACCGCCGTTCTGGTGGTGGTCGCGCATCTGCTGGTCCTGGCGGTGCTGCTGCCCGCGCGCCGTGTGGCGCCCCGCCGGGCGTGGGCGCCCCTGGCCGGCATTCTTCTGTCGGCATCGTTCTCGCTGCTGCTGTATGCCCTGGTGCTGCCCCAGGTCTTCGGGACGGTGGTCCATCCTCCGAGGGCGGCCGCCGGCACGGAGTGGCAGAGCGCCTCCTGGTTTGCCGCGGAAGCCCTGCGCGGCCTGGCGCGCGGTGTGCCGGGGGGCTGGCTCACGCTGGTGGTCGCGGGGCTGGTCACGGGCGCCGGTCTGCTGAGCTACTGGCGGCAGAGCCGGGCGGTGACCGGTGTGATGCTGGTGCCCGGGTTCCTGAGCGCAGCCGCGATCGTCGCCCTGCACCACAACCTGTGGCCCAGGTTCTTCTTTTTCAGCGCCGGCTTTGCGGTGCTGATCGCGATGCGCGGCGGATTCCGGCTGGGGGAGTTGCTGCTGCCGGTGCCGGCCCGGCGCCTGATCCCGGCGGCGGCGGTCCTGGTGATCGCGGCCAGCGCCGCCACGGTGCCCCGGGCCTGGCACCCCAAGCAGGATTTCGCGGGAGCCGGACGGTACATCGACCGCGCCGCCGGGCCGGACGATGCCGTGGTGACGGTCGATCTCACCCGGTATCCCTACCGGGAATACGACCGCCGGCCCTGGACCGAGGTGGACAGCATCGCGGGCCTGCTGGCGGTCGAAGCGGGGCACCGCCGCACCTGGGTGCTTTACACTTTCCCCATCCGGCTGCAGGCGGTGGCGCCGGAGCTGTGGCAGCGCCTGCAGACCCATTACCGGAAGGCGGCCGTGTTTCCCGGCACGGTGGGCGGCGGCGCGGTCGTCGTGATGGTATCCACCCCGACTCTGCAACAGGCGAGGGCACCCGAGTGATCGAAGAGATCGTCGAAGACCACCACGGGCCGCTGGAGCGCGCCGTCTCGGTCGTGATCCCCGCCTACAACGAGGCCGACCACGTCGCGGAGCAGGTCCGGGAGGTGGAACGGGTGCTGCGCGAGACCGGCTGGGTCTACGAGATCATCGTGGTGGACGACGGTTCCGCCGACGAGACCGCCCGCGCCGCCGAGAGCACGGGCGTGCGCGTGCTGCGGCGCCGGCTCAACCGGGGCTATGGCGCCGCGCTCAAGCTGGGCATCCGCAACGCCCGCTACGGCTGGATCCTGATCACCGACGCCGACGGCACCTACCCGGTGGAGGCCATTCCGGGGCTGCTGGAGCGGGCCGATGCCAATGCCATGGTGGTGGGGGCGCGCACCGGCAAGACGGTGAGCATTCCGCTGGTGCGGCGGCCGGCCAAGTGGTTTCTGCGCCAGCTGGCCAGCTATCTGGCGGGGCAGCACCTGCCCGATATCAACTCCGGCCTCCGGCTCATGCGCAAGGACCTGGTAGAGCGCTACGTCCATCTGCTGCCGGACGGGTTCTCCTTCACCACGACCATCACGTTGGCCTGCGCCTGCAACAGCTATCCGGTGGAGTATCTCCCCATCAACTACCACGCCCGGCTGGGCCAGTCGAAGATCCGGCCCCGGCATGCCTACGACTTCACTCTGCTGATTCTGCGGACCATCGTCTTTTTCAATCCCCTCAAGGTCTTCATCCCGGTGGGGGCGCTGCTGGCGGTGGCGGGGCTGGCGAAGTTCGCCTACGACGTGATGCTCGACAACCTCTCCGAGAGCGCGGTGCTGGCGCTGCTCGGCGCCCTGATCGTCTGGGCGGTGGGGCTGCTGGCCGATCAGAACGCGCGCATGGCGATGAACCGATGAAACGCTGGATCCGGGTTGCCGTCAGCCTGGGGCTGCTGACGGTCATCGCCATTCTCCTGCCCTGGGGCAAGGTCTGGCATTCGCTCCAGGAGCTGCCGCCGCTGGTCTGGGCCGGCGTGCTGGCCGGCTTTCTGCTGGGGCACACCCTGGGCGTCTTCAAGTGGCGCCTCTTCGTCAACACCGGCCGGGCCGGGCTCGGCCTGGTGGACGGCATCCACTGTTACGCCGCCGGGCTGTTTGCCAACCTCTGCCTTCCCAGCATTGTGGGCGGCGACGTGCTCCGCATGGCGATGGCGGGACGCTTCACCCGCCGGCCCGAGGCCGCCGTCTGGGGCGGCGTGATGGACCGGGTTACCGATGTCACCGCGCTGGCCGTGCTGGTGACGGCCGGCGGCCTGCTGGCGCACAACGCGCTGCCGGGCTGGGGTGGCCAGGTCGTGGGGATCGCGATGCTGATCGGCCTCGGACTGGCGGCGCTGGCGCTGCCGTTCGCGCTGCGCCGTCCGCTCGACCGCTGGCCCCGGCGCTTCCGCCGGCCCATCGGGCGCAGCCTGGTGGCACTGCGCCGCCTGGGACGGCAACCCCGCCGGGCTCTGGCGGGCTTCGCGCTGTCGCTCACCATCCAGGGCGGGTTCGTGCTGCTCAACGCCTGGCTGGGAAGCGGCATCGGGGTACACCCGCCGCTCGCCGCCTGGTTCTTCGTCTGGCCCATGGCCAAGGTGGTGAGTCTCCTGCCGATCAGCCTGGGCGGCCTGGCGGTGCGCGAGGCGAGCCTGGCGGCGCTGCTGGCGCCCTTCGGCGTGCCGCTGGAGCTGGGCGTGCTCACCAGCCTGCTGTGGCAGACGGTGCTCATCAGCGGCGGGCTGGTCGGTGGCGCGATCTGGTACCTGCTGGGGCGCCGCCGGCGGGCCCGCGATGCCCAGGCGAGCGGTTCGTTGCGCTCGGCCGCCGCGCGGGGTCCCAACTATGCCTGAGCCGCACGTGCTGATCCTGGGCGCGGGGCCGGCCGGCGCCGGCGCCGCCTGCCAGCTTCGGCGGCAGGGCCGCGCGCGGGTCACCGTACTGGAACAGCAGCCGGTGGTCGGGGGCAACTCGGGAAGCTTCGAGGCCGGGGGCCAGCGCCTGGACTACGGCAGCCACCGCCTGCATCCGGCCTGCGATCCGGCGATCCTGGCCGACATCCGCACGCTGCTCGACGGCGACCTCCTGGACCGGCCGCGGCACGGACGCATCCGGCTGCGGGGCCGCTGGATCCACTTCCCCCTGAAACCGGCCGACCTGCTGCTGCGACTGGATCCCGGGTTCGCCGCCGGCGTGCTGCGTGATATGGCGCTGAAGCGGTTCCGCGGCCGGCCCGAAGGCGAGACGTTCGGCTCGGTGCTGCGTGCCAACCTGGGCCCGACCATCTGTGATAATTTCTACTATCCCTACGCGCGCAAGATCTGGGGACGCGATCCGGAGGAGCTGTCGGGCATTCAGGCCCGGCGCCGGGTCTCGGCCGGTTCCTTCGGCAAGCTGGTGAAGAAGGTGCTCTCCGCCGTGCCCGGCTTCAAGCCGGCCGGAGCGGGGCGGTTCTTCTATCCGCGCCGCGGGTTCGGGCAGATCACCGAGGCGTATGCCGAGGCAGCGCGGCGCGGCGGCGCCGACCTCAAGCTGGGCTGGCGCGTGACCGGCCTGACCCCGCCCGCCGGCGATGACGGCTGCTGGCGGGTGGAGGCGGAGTCGGGAGAGGAGCGGCGGACCTTCGACGCCGACTACGTCTGGAGCACCATTCCCATTTCCATCCTGGCCCGGGCCATGACCGGCGGCGTGCCGGACCAGGTCCGGCAGGCGGCGGGGGCGATTTCCTACCGCTCCATGCTCCTGATTTATCTGGAGCTGCCGCAGGACCGGTTCACCGAGTTCGATGCGCACTACTTCCCCGGCGCCGATATCCGGATCACCCGGCTGTCGGAACCGAAGAACTACGCCGCGCTGACGGAGCCGCGCGGGCGCACCACGATCTGCGCCGAGCTGCCCTGCTCGGTGGATGATGACGCCTGGGCCCTGGATGACGCGGCGCTGGGCCGGCTGGTGGCGGACGACCTGCGCCGGGCGGGGCTGCCGCTGGCCGCTCCCCCGGCCGCCGTGCACACCCGGCGCCTGCGGCAGGCCTATCCCATCTACCTCAACGGCTACGAGGTTCCCTTCGGCGCGCTGGACCGCTGGGTGGCCACGCTGCCCCGGCTGCTGAGCTACGGCCGCCAGGGCCTGTTCGCGCACGACAATACCCATCACGCCCTCTACATGGCGTACTGCGCGGTGAACTGCCTGGAGAACGGCGTGTTCGATGAGGTGAAGTGGGAAGGGTACCGCAGGGAGTTCGAGAAGCACGTGGTGGAGGACTGACCTCGAAGAATACATGGAGCCCTCGACCCTCTCGACCCCCTCGACCTCTTTGAGTGGTCGAGATGGTCGAGGGGGTCGAGGGGGTCGAGGCACGGTTCATAACCTGAGGAGAGCACCTTGAAATTCGCCATCATTGGCGCGGGAACCATCGGCCGGTTGCGGGCCGACACCGTCAAGCAGCACCCGCAGGCGCGGCTGCTGGGGGTGATGGACCCGGTGGCGGAGCTGGCCGCCCGCGCCGTGCAGGGCACGGACGCGAAGACTTTCACCGACTGGCGGCCGCTGCTGGAGCTGCCGGGCCTGGAAGCGGTGATGGTCTCGTCGCCGGTGCAGTACCATGAAGAGGCGGTGGTTGCCGCCCTGGAGGCGGGGCTGCACGTGCTGTGCGAAAAGCCGTTGTCCAACACCGTCGAAGCCTGCCGGCGGATGGTGCAGGCGGCGGAGGCCTCCGGGCGGGTGCTCGCCACCGGGTTCAACCACCGGTACTATCCCTCCATCAAGTTCATGCGTGAGGTCATCCGCGACGGCCGCATCGGCACGGTGGATCATCTGCGGGTGTTCGGCGGGCACGACGGACTGCACAACTTCCGGGCCGACTGGCAGTACCGGGCGCCCCAGTCGGGCGGCGGGGCCATGATGGACGTCGGCATCCACATGACCGACCTGGCGGCCCATTTCCTCGGCGGCATCGACGAGGTGTACGGGGTCTCCAGCAACCGCATCTGGCAGGTGCCCGGCTCGGAAGACAATGCCGTCGCCGTCTTCCGCGGGCCCGGCGGCATTCCCGCGATCTACCAGGCCACCTGGACGGAATGGAAAGGCTACCGGTTCTTCGTCGAGGTCTACGGCGACCGGGGCATGGTCCGGGGCTACTACGCGCCCATGTTCAACCTGCTCATTACCCAGGACCAGCCCGGCGGCGCGCGCCGGCGCACCCGGCGCTTCTACCCCGAGATCATCGTCCGGGAAAAGCTCAGGAGCTGGACCTCCACGGCGCTCCTGTCCTTTGCCGATGAGCTGAACGACTTTCTCCGGACGATCGACGGCGGCCCCACCGCCCTGGCCGACGGCTTCGCCGGCTTCCGCGCCGTCGAAGCGGCCCACGCGGTCTATCGCAGCAGCGCCGAGGGCATTCCCGTCCGGCTCACCAGCCGCGACGAACTGACCGCCGCCCGCCGCCAGGCGGCCTCCTGATGGGAGGCCGGGCTATGCGGGGGATCGGCTGGAGGCTGTTCCTCACCTGCTGGCTGGTGTATGTGGTCCACTTCGCCACCGACTTCGTGCGCGAGCACTATCTGGTGGTGAGCATCGTGGAGGACCACTCCTTCCGGCTGGACAAGTACTACGGCCTGCACGTGGACATCTTCCAGAACCCGCCCAACGCGCCGCACGGCGGGGCGCATCACGGGGCCAATCCGGGCATCTCGATGATCGCCGCGGTTCCCTACTTTCTGCTGAAGCCGGCGGTGGACGTGATCGTCAACCGCGACCTGGCGGCCCGGGCCGGCCGCGGCGATACCGCCATCGTGTATAACGATCCCCGCTGGCGGCGGGTGCAGTTCTACCAGCGGATCCGCAAGCGCGGGCTCGACGTGCGCTTCGGGCTGGTGGGGCTCATTACCCAGGCCTTCTGCCAGGCGCCGATCTCCGCGGCGAGCGTGGTGGTCCTCTTCTGGCTGCTGCTCCAGCTCGGCGTGCGTCAGGGCGGCTCGCTGCTGCTGGCCCTGGTCTATGCGTTCGGCACTCCCGTCTTCCTGCGAACGGGATATCTCAACCAGAACCTGACCCTCGGTCTCTTCGGGTTCCTTGCCTTCGTGCTGCTCTGGGATCCGGGCGGCCGGAGCCGGCTCTCCCCGCGCAGCCGTCTGATGCTGGCCGGACTCCTGGGCGGACTGGCGGTGCTGTGCGACTACAGCGGGGCGCTGATCGCCGGGATGCTCGGCCTGTACGCCTGGTGGCGGCGCGCCGATACCGTCCCCTGGAGGAAGGGGCTGCGGGATGCCCTGCTCTGGTACGGCCTGGGCACCGTGCCCGGGGTGCTGCTGCTCTGGTGGTATCAATGGGCCTCGTTCGGCAACCCTTTTCTCCCGCCCCAGAACTGGATGCCGCCGGTGCAGTGGAGCAATATCGGCTATCAGGGGGTGGGCGGGTTTTCGCCGGAGTTGTTCCGGATGCTGCTGCTCGATCCGCGCTTCGGGCTGTTCATCACGATGCCGGTCGCGCTGCTCGCCCTGGCGACACCCTGGGCGGTCCGCCGGGGCCGCAGCTTTCTGCCGCGCCGCGAGGCCTGGTTCTGCCTCGCGACCACCCTGGTCATGGTGCTGTTCTTCAGCGTGGTACAGTACACCCGCCTGCAGTACGTGACCGGCATCCGCTACCTGGCGGCGATCTTCCCCTTCGTCTTCCTGGCCGGGGCCGCGGTGCTGCTGCGGCTGCCCCGCGTCCTGGCCGCGGGGATCATGGTGCTGTCCGTAGTCGTCAACTGGTCGCTGGCAATGGTGCGGAACCAGGGAACGGTGTTCGACAACATCGAGCGCGTCTTTCTCCAGGGCTTCCAGCTTCCCGCCCTGACGGTCCTGAGGAAGACCGCCACCCAGTATGCCCCCTGGCTCACCGGGTCGGTCTCCGCGCTGCCCACCCTGGTACTAATGGGAGCGGTCATCGCGCTCATCTGGACCATCGATCGCCCCTGGCGGGCCGGGTTCGATGCGCCGGCGGGCCCGGCCCGGATGGCGGGATCTGGTACCATTCTTGCCGCCGGTGAGGAGGTGGAGCACACGTAGTATCGTACGGCAAATCAATAACTTGGGAAGAAACCATCCGCCCTCCGCCCGCCTCGGGGCGGGGCGCAGAGCGCCCAACTGTGGCTCCCGAGCCACAGAGAGCGTTGGACTGTCTCACTGCCTGGATCAAGAGGCGCACCCCTATGGGGCATTCCCGCGGACCGGAGTCCATCAGACGGTCGCAGCCGGTCGTGGATCTCGTCATCCCGGTGCTGAACGAGGCCCATGTCCTGGCCGGCAGCGTGGGCGAGGTCCGGGCGTTTGTGGCCGAGCACCCGCAGTGGACCTGGCGTGTGGTCGTGGTGGATAACGGCTCCACCGACGGGACCGACGTGGTCGCGCGCCGCCTGGCCGTGGAGTACCCCGATGTCCGCTTTGTTCAGTTACCCCTGCGGGGGCGCGGGCGCGCGCTGCGGCAGGCGTGGACCCAGAGCGATGCGGATGTCATGTGCTACACCGACGTGGATCTCTCCACCGAGCTCCCGGCGCTGCCCCGCCTGATCTCGGCCATCCTGGAGGAGGGGTACCATGTGGCCACCGGTTCCCGGCTGATGCGCGCCAGCCGGACCGTCCGCAGCATCAAGCGCGAATTCATCTCCCGCTGTTATAATCTCTTCGTCAAGGCCGTCCTGTTTACTTCGTTCAGCGATGCCCAGTGCGGATTCAAGGCGGTGAGCCATCACGCCGTGGCGGAGCTGGTGCCCCAGGTCCGCGACCAGTCATGGTTCTTCGATACCGAGCTGCTGGTCCTGGCCGAGAAATACGGCTACGGTATCAAGGATGTCCCGGTGACCTGGGTCGAAGACGACGACAGCCGGGTCAAGATCATCCGTACCGCCTGGGAGGACATCAAGGGCGTACTCCGGCTGCGCTGGAAGTTCTGGCGCGAAATGCTGCTGCCCCAGGGCCGGGGGACGGCCGTCCGCCGGGTTTCGCCGTAGACCGCGTGTCCCCCGCCGCCGGCGCCGGCCTGCCGGCCGCTTCTCCCAGACCTTCGCTTTTCATCACCGGCGGAACCGGCTTCATCGGCCGGGCGCTGGTGCGCCGGCTGGCGTCGCTGGCCGGAGGACCGGTCCGCTGTCTCACCCGGAACGCCGCCACCGCGTTGCCGGAGGGCTGGGAGGCGGTCGCCGGGGACCTGCGCGCGCCCGAATCCTGGAGCGACGCCCTGGACGGCATCGAGGTGGTGCTGCATGCGGGTGCCGCCACGGGGGCGGCGTCCGCCGACGAGATGCTGCGGGTCAACGCCAACGCCACCCGCGCTCTGGTGCGGCTGGCCGAACGCGCCGGCGTGCGCCGCTTCATCCTGGTCAGCTCCATTGCGGCTCGCTATTCCAACCTTGGCGATTACCCCTATGGCCGGTCGAAAGTCCTGGCCGAGGAAGCGGTACGGTCGGCTGCGATCCCCGGGATCATTGTTCGCCCCACCATCGTCCTCGGGCCGGGCGGTTCCCTCTGGCGGCGCTTGCGCCAGCTCGCCTCGGGGCCGGTGGCGCTGCTGCCCGGCAGCGGCACGGCGAGAGTGCAGCCGGTGGATGTCGAAGATGTGGCGCTCGCCCTGACCACTCTCATTGATTCCGGGGCGGGAGAGGCCCTGGTCGAGCTGGGCGGCCCGGAGGTGATCACCTTCGAAGGGCTGCTGCGCGCCATCCGGCGCGCGGTGCGCGGCCGCAGCGGCCCGCTCCTGCATATCCCCCTGCCGCCCCTGCGTGCCGTCCTGCGGCTCGCCAGCCGGCTGGCCGGATCGCATGCTCCCGTCGGGCCGGGGCAACTGGTGCCGTTCACCGAAAACGGTACCGCGCTTCCCAGCCGCCTCCTCTCCGAGCTGATGCCCGGCTTCACGCGACTCGATGACCTCCTCGGCCGTCTCGCCCGGGATTCCTGAGGCGGGGGAGGCGGGCTCCGTCCTCGAGATGGAATGCCGGGTCTTCTGCCGCTATCTCGCCGATACCGCGCCTGACGGCTACATCCAGGACTGGTACCGGCGGGGCCACGCCGCCATTCCCTACCGCCGGAGCGGCGAGCGGACCGGTTTGACGGGACGCTGGTCCGGTTTGCCCGACGGGGCCCCGCAGCGGCGCGGATTGCCGATGCCTATGCCCGCCGGTTCCGGCCCTATGGCCCGCTGCGGCAGAAGCTGGTGCTCCTCCTGGCCATTCTGGAACACGCCCCTGCCACGGGCGGCCGGTTCACCCGCGGCTGGTCCGGCGGCCGGGTGTCCTTCTGGCTGGCGCTCGCCCGCACCGGGCTGGTGAGCGTGGCGGCGCTCCTGGCTGGCATCCTCCTGCTGGGTCCGGCTCACCTGGTGCTGGCGGGCCGCGCCGCCGCGGCGGAGACGGAATGAGCCGGGTGCTGGTGGTCGGCTCCGGGGCGAGCGGGGTGCACTTTGCGCAGACGGCGCTGGAACGGGGGCACCGGGTCACCATGCTCGACGTCGGGCACGAACGTCCCGAGCCGGTCGCGCCCGATGCGCCATTCGAGGCCCTGCGTACCGCGCTGTCCGATCCGGTCGGATATTTCCTTGGCCCCCAGGCGGATTCGGTCGTGTATCCCAGCCGGGCCGCGAAGTATTACGGGTTTCCTCCCAGCAAATCCTATGTGTTCGCCGGCACACCCGGATTCCGGTCGGTGCCGCGCGGGTTCGATCCGGTGAGCTCCTTTGCCCGGGGCGGCCTGGCCGAGGCCTGGACCGGCGGCGTCTACCCCCTGAACGACGCGGAGCTGGCCGCGTTTCCGTTCGATGCGGCGGCGCTGGCGCCGCACTACGACACCGTGGCCGAGCGCATCGGCATCAGCGCCGAGCGGGACGACCTGGAGCGATTCTCCGCCTGGTCGGAACGCTACCAGCCGTCCATCGAGGCCGATCCCCATACGGCTCACCTGCTGCGCCGGTACAGCCGGGCCCGGGCCTCCCTGCAGAGCAGGGGGTTCTATCTGGGCCGGAGCCGGGTGGCGGCACTGAGCCGCGACCACGCCGGCCGCCGCGCCTGCGACCGCCTGGGACGCTGTCTCTGGGGCTGCCCGAGAGAGTCCCTCTACACGCCCTCGTTCACGCTGCGGCAGCTGCTGGAACATGCGGCGTTCGAATATGTGCCGGGCGTGCTGGTGGAGCGGTTCGACTACGACACCTCGGGCGAAGTGGGCCGCATGATCGCCCGGAGCGCCACCGCGGGCACGGTGCGCGGCTTCAGCGCCGACCTCTTCGTCCTGGCCGCCGGCACGCTGGGTTCCTCCAAGATCGTTCTGGATTCCATCCGGCATGCCACGGGAGAAACGGTCCGGCTGTCCGGCCTGATGGACAACCGCCAGATCATGATGCCCTTTCTCACCACAGCCCGCCTGGGCGAGCCGGCGGACACGCGCGCCTATCAGTTCCATCAACTGGCGCTGGGGATCGCGGGGGAGGAGCCCGCCGGTTACGTCCATGGCCAGATCACGACCCTGAAGGCCGCGTCGGTCCACCCCATCGCGCAGAGCCTCCCGGTCGACCTGCGCTCCGCGCTGACCCTGTTCCGAGGAAGTCATGCCGCCCTGGGGGTGGCGAATATCTGGCTGCACGACGAGCGCCGGCCGGAAAACTGGCTCTCGGTACGTCCGCGGCCGGACGCCGCGGGAACCGATCTGGTCATCAACAGCGAGGCGCCGGCGGGCGAATCGGCACGGGTCGGCCGGGCGCTGGTCACCGTGCGCCGGGCGCTCCGGGCGCTGGGCTGCATCGTTCCGCCGGGGATGACCCGGATTCTTCCCCGGGGATCGAGCATCCACTACGCCGGGACCATCCCCATGGCGGCCGGAGGAGAGCTTACCGCCGACCAGCTGGGGCGGAGCCGCGATTTCCCCAACCTCTGTCTGGCCGACGGAGCGACCTTTCCCTTCCTGCCGGCGAAGAACCTGACCTTCACCCTGATGGCCAACGCGGTCCGCATGGCGGAGGCCCTGCTGTGAACGCTTCCTCTCCGGCGCCCCTGCTGTCGGTCGTGGTCACCATCGTGGACGGCGGCGAGACCCTGGCGCGGTGCCTCGATGCGCTGGGCCGGCAGCAGGAGGGGCCGGCGCTCGAGGTGATCGTGCCGTGGGACGAGAGCGTGGCGGGCATCGAGGCCCTGGAGCGCCGCTATCCCGGCCTGATCTTTCTCCCGCTGGGCCGGCTGGAGACCCGGCGTCCGGCGGGGAGCCCGGCCGGCCAGCACGAGCTGTATGACCGGCGCCGCGCCGCCGGCCTGGCCCGGGCGCGGGGCGACCTCGTCGCCATACTCGAGGACCGGGGCGTCCCCCGGAGCGACTGGGCCCGCGGCATGGCGGCGCTGCATGCGCGCCTGCCCCACGCAGTGATCGGCGGTGCGATCGAAAACGCCCGCGATAGCGTGCTCAACTGGGCGGTGTACTTCTGCGATTTCGGCCGCTATCAACTGCCCTTCGAGGGGGGGCCGCGGGAGTATGTCTCGGACGTCAACATCTGCTACAAACGCGGCGCCCTGGAGGCAACCCGCGATCTCTGGGCCGACCGGTATCATGAGACCACGGTTCACTGGGCCCTGCGGCGGCGGGGGGAGACGCTCTACCTCAGTCCCGAGATAGCGGTGGACCAGATGCGGGATGGATTGCGGCTGGGCGCGCTGCTGGCCGAGCGCTTCGGCTGGGGACGCCTGTTCGCCTACACCCGGGCCCGGGAGATCCCGCCGCACCGGCGGCTCCTGCTGGCCGCGCTGTCGCCGGCGCTGCCACCGCTGCTCTGGCTCCGGCACCTTCGGGGCCGGACAAGCCGGGGCAGGGATACCGGCCGCTATCTGCGGGCCGGTGCGGTGGTCTTCCTGCTGCTGACCGCCTGGAGTGCGGGCGAGCTGATGGGGTACCTGACGGGAAGGGCATGAGCCGGCCGCTCCGCCACAGCGTGTGCCGCTCCGTCCATGGGAACGGCGCGGGTCAGAGCGTTTTCAGGGCCTGATAGTCGATCTTGTCAGTGGAGGTACGCGGCAGAGCGTCGAGAAAAGCGAACTGGTCGGGGACCATGTAGCGCGGCAGCCGCTCCACGCAGAACTGCTTCAGCGCGATGAGCGAGGGCCGCTCTCCCTGATGGACCAGGAACGCCTTGATGCGCACGCCGGACGCGTTGTCTGCCGCCGCGGTCACGGCCACTTCGCGCAGCCCGGGGTGCGCCGCCAGCCCGGCTTCGATCTCACCCAGCTCCACCCGGTAGCCGCGGCGCTTGACCATCCGGTCCCGACGGCCGTGAAAGACGTATCCCGCCTCCGGCTCCTCAACCACCAGGTCGCCGGTGTGGTACCAGCGCATTCCGCCCTGGTCCACCAGAAACGCGCTGGCATTCTGCTCCGGCAGATTCCAGTAGCCCGACATCACGCCGGGACCGTGCACCACCAGCTCGCCCTCCTCGCCCCGCCGGACCTCCCGGCCGTCCTGATCCACCACCCGGCACCGCAGGTGCTCGCAGGATCGCCCGATGGGGTAGGGATCCTTCCGCCCGGGCGGCACCACGGCGGGTATTTCGTAGTAGGTGCAGACGTTGGTTTCCGTCGGTCCGTACAGGTTGAAGTAGCGCGGGCGGGGCCAGAGCGCCTTCAGCTCTCGAAGCTGTGGCACGGGGAATACCTCTCCGGCAAAGAGGACCAGCCGCAGCGCACCCCAGCTGTAGCGGTCCAGCTTGCCGTAGCGGGCCAGAAGGTTGAGGATCGAGGGCGTCGAATACCAGACACTGATGCCCTGGCCGGCGATCACCGGGGCCAGCCGCAGCGGCTCTTTTCCCAGTTCCTCCCCGACCAGGACCAGCCGGGCACCGTGTTTCAGCGGCACGAAGATGTCCAGGATGGACAGGTCGAAGTGGAACGGGGCGTGTGACGAGAAGCGGTCGTCTGCGGTCGGGCGGAAGACTTCGGAGCACCAGTCTACGTAACTGGTGGCCGCCTGCTGCGAGAGCATCACGCCCTTGGGCTTCCCCGTGCTGCCGGAGGTGTAGAGGATGTAGGCCAGCGCCTCGGGGCCGGGCCGGGCCGTCTCGCTGGGGGGCGCGGGTGCCAGAGCGTCGGCGGCGTCCAGCGCGGCGCGGAGTCCCCCGTTTCCGGCCTGAGGGACGACCAGCGGCTGGATGGCGGGTACATCGGGATCGGCGCGGAGGGACGCCAGGAAGCCCTCCTCCACGATGGCGGTCCGGACCGCACAATTGCCCAGGATGTATGCGGCCCGCCAGGCCGGGGAGCCGGGATCGATGGGGACGTAGGCCGCACCGGTCTTGAGCACGCCGAAGAGGGCCGCAACCGCATCGATGGACTTGGGCAGGTAGATCCCGACCCGATCGCCGGAAACGACCCCCTGACAGCGCAACCGGTCACGGACCCGATCGGACAGCACCGCCAGGTCCCGGTAGGAGATGCAGCCCCCCCGTTCGGGATCCACCACCGCGATCGCCTCGGGCGACCGGGCGGCTGACCGGTCCAGGTACTGCTGCAACAGCACCGGGGCTAGACCTTGCTGCCCGTCTTGCCGAGCACCAGAGTGGCGATGCCCTCCAGGGTGCCGATCCGGGAAGCGTCAACTTCATGGGCCTCCAGCTCGATGCCGTAGCGCTCTTCCAGGAACGAGACCAGTTCCAGGGTGGCCAGGGAATCCAGCACTCCATCGGTGATCAGAGCCGTCGTGGGGGTCAGCGCCGCGGGGTCCTCTCCCGGAAGAAAGTGAGAGAGAATGAACTCCTTGACGGTCCGGGTGATCTCCTCGCGTGTCATTGCCCCTCCGGGGTGGCGGTTCCGGCCTCTTCGGGCCGGTGAGGTCGCAGAAATTCGGGGTGGGCCTTGAGCTCCTGGTACATCCGCTGCGCCATCAGGTGGTGTGCCTCCGCGGAGGGATGCTCATCCCACTCGGCCAGCATCAGGGAATCCAGGTCGTGGGAGCCGTAGGCGTCGCGGATGTCTGCGATGACGAGGCCTTCCCGGCGGGCGATGGGGAGCATCGGATCCTCCGCTCTGGAGGGTTCGCCCGGCGGGTCCACCACCAGCAGGAGCGCCGGGACGCCGTGGGCCCGGGCAGCGGAGGCGATGGTGTGGAAGCACCATTGCTCGATCTCACGGCTGTAGGGCCGCAGCTTGCGAAAGACCACCGGCTGTACGTCCCCCCGGTGAACCCCGGATCGCCGGATGATGTCGTTCAGCGTCGCGTCGTGGATCGGGATGTTGTCCAGGAACGACTTGGCCAGGTGCTGGTAGGCGACTCGCCCGTCGGATCCCGGATGGTAGGTGGCCGCCACCGCATCCGGATCGAACTTCCAGACCCGTTCCTCCAGCATTACCGCCTGCTGGACCAGGCTGAAGGCCGCTACCGAGAAATTCAGGATCTCGTAGTGCTGCGAATCGGCCGCCGCCTCCCGGTTGAGCCGGCGCTCCACCACATTCTCGAATGTCTGCGAATCCGTCACGCCCGAGCCCATGACGTCCGAGGGTCCAAGCAGGGCGAGCCGCACGGTACCCACAGGCTTCTCCAACGTGTAGTCGCGGTCGCGCATGCCCCACCGGTTGGTGCTGAACAGCGCGTCCTTGAGTTCCAGCCGAGCCAACGGCTTCAACTCGCCGCCCAGCAGGGTGGGCAGCGCGTGGTACGCATCGGTCTTGGTCGCCCCCACCCAGCCGGGCGGCTTGTCCCGGTACATGTCCCACAGCTGGTTGTTGTAGCGCTCGACGTTCATGAGTTGCTCGTAGTAGCCCCGCTGCAGCATGGCGGCGTCCCGGTCGTTGAGCCGGCTCTCCTGCAGGGAGACCATGACCTGTCGTGCCGTCCGGTTGAGCAGGTGTTCCCGGGTCCATGCGTTGCCCAGCGCCAGGAGGCCGGCCAGGAGCGCCATGGTCTGCAGGCTCGACTGCCTCCACCAGTGCTTCGGTGCCTTGTTCTGTCGCTCCGCCAGCGTCTGTACGCCCCACGGCCACCCGGCGATCCCCAGGTACAGCCCCACGATGCCTCCGATGGCCAGGAGTTGTTTCAGGCTCACGCGGGTGGCGACCTGGAACAGGCTCAGGAAGTCGCGTACGGAACTGCTGTCCCACAGGGTCCACAGCATGCTGATGATGGCGAACATCGCCACCGCCGCCAGGCCGCGGCGGACGCGCCAGCGCTTCTCCGTGATCAGGGTCCGTCGTCGTCCCTGCCGCGTTTCCTTCAGCACGGCGACCAGGAGGAAGGCGGTCATCACGAACCAGAACAGGCCGTCGGTTGCCGTCAGCGGAAAACTGCCCCGCAGCCAGAACCACTGGTAGGAATGGAACAGCCAGGTGAGCACGAACACCACGCCCATGGAAATCACGACCCCCGTCGTCGGCCCCAGCCTCCGTGTCCTGAAATACGCCGGATAGTAGACGTATTTCATGATGAAATCTTTCCAGTAGATATTCGTCCGGCGCCAGAGGTCGGTGAAACTGGACGACAGGTAGTACAGGTGGTGCGTCTCCGGCAGGTGGAAGCCGAAGAGGTGCAGCATCCCCACCGCGATGTGGAACTGGCCGGATACCCGGAGATAGAGCAGGAAGGTGGAAGCGAAGTGCTGCAGGAGGCCGCCCAGACTGGTGATATCGGCCGGCTGCATCACCAGGTGGTAGTACACCAGGCGATAGAGAAGCAGATGCAGCATGCCGCGGGCGATCCACTTGACGCCGCGCTGGTAGATGCGGAACGCGCCCGTCTCGTAGTAGGTCCGGGCGAACACGCCGTAGTCCACCAGCGGAAACAGCGGAAACGCAACGTTCGGCAACATGAAGAAGTACGCCAGCGTCCGCGACAGCTTCGGCGGCGTGTTGTCGAACCGCAGGGAGTACATGTACATGATCAGGCGGAACATGAACATCGAGCCCAGGATGGGCCAGATCGACAGGGGCCACGGTGAGGTGATCTTGCCTGCCCGCATGAGCGCCAGGCCGCCCGCCGCCGCCAGCAGGCCCACCACGCGCCAGCGGAACGCGATCGGAAGGTGACAGATGGCGATCAGGCACAGGCCGGCGCCGACCAGCCACACGCCTCCGGCCACCCCGAAGGCGACCCCGATCCCGGTGAACGACACGGCCACGAACCAGGCTTGCCGGAAGCGCAATGGGAGTAGCGCGCTCACCAGGAAACCGCCGGCGGCCAGCAGCAGGATATTGTAGAACGTCCGGCTCTCCAGCTGGAACGTCCGAACCACCAGGAGCGCCAGCACCAGCTGCACCGTCACCAGGGCGAGCTGCTGGACGTCCGCGCGGGCGATTCTGGTACCCGCTTGCTCCCGAGCTGCCGCCGTCAGTGTTCCAGCCGTCATTCACACTGCTCCTGCCGGAGTGCGAGGCTTCCCCACCGGCGGTCCTGGGAGAGTGCCGGCGGCCGGAGGCGGATCTGGCCGCGGGAAGCGACCATGGTTGAAGGCGAAACCCAGGTGGAGGGTGCTATGCCTGTGCCACCATGCCCTGAAGCTGGAAGAGGCCGTTAAGATATTGCCAATAAAGCGATTAAGCTGTATAGACGCGGCCGGACCAGCGGGGATGGTGCTGATGCTTGTTGCAGGGTTGCGACACCAATGTGGTCACAGGCCGAGGTAGCGGGCAACCAGGTTCTTCTGAATATCAGAGGTGCCGGAATAGAGGGTCGCCCCCACAGCGTCCCGCAGTTCCCGCTCCACCTGATACTCCGTGGTATAGCCGTACCCGCCTCTGATCTGGACTGCATCGAGGGCCGACGCCACCCAGCTTTCGCTGAGGCAGAGCTTGGCCAGCGCGGCATCCATACCAGACTGCGCGTCACCCCGGGACTTGCGCCAGGCGGCCCGGTAGAGCAGCAGCCGCGCGGTTTCCAGCCGCAGCTTCATGGCGACCAGCCGGTTGGCCACGGCCTGGAACTTGGCGACTGGCTGGCCGAACTGGTGCCGCTGCTGAGCATAGGCGATGGACTCTTCCAGCTGCCGCTCCATGGTGCCGATGGCGCTGGCCAGGATGCAGGCCCGTTCCCACTCCATGGAGTCGTTGAACAGGGCGCCCGCGCGTCCCTCGCGGCCCATCCGGTTCACCGCCGGCACCCGGCAGTTCTCCAGCGTCACCTCGGCCATGGGCGAGGTGCGCAGGCCCATCTTGTCGATCTCCCGGCTCACCCCGACGCCCGGCCACTCCCGCTCCACCAGGAATCCGGTGAGGCCGAGGAAGCCCTTGCTCCGGTCGATGGTGGCAAAGACGAGAAACAGGTCGGCCACGGGGCCGTTGCTGACGAAAGTCTTGGTGCCGTTCAGGATGTATTCTTCGCCCTCGCGGACTGCCGTGGTGCGCAGGGCAAATGCGTCCGACCCGGAATCGGGTTCGCTCATGGCGTGGGCCCCGATCCACTCGCCGCGGCAGAGCTTCGGCAGGTAGCGGTGCTTCGCCTCGGCCGAGGCAAACTGGTGGATCGGCATCTGCACGCTCCACATCTGCGCCGCGAGGCCGAACAGCAGCCCGTTGTCCCGGCAGCCGTACCCCAGCGATTCCATGGCGAGGATGGTCGTCAGAATGTCGCTGCCGGCCCCGCCGAATTCCTCGGGGAATGGAAGCCCCTGAATACCGAACTCGGCGCACCGGCTCCACTGCTCCCGGCTGAATTCGCTCGCGCGGTCCCGCGAGATCAGATCGTCCTGGAGAGACCTACGTGCGAAGTCGATGACCGCGTCCCGGAACGCGAGCTGTTCAACAGACCAGGCGAAATCCATGACCGGCTCCTCATCCGTGGTCCCAGCGATATCGCCGGCAGCAGGAACTGTGCGCGTTGGCCCCGGGCTGCGGGCTCATTCCAGCTGCGGGCACCTGCTCCGGGTAAGCTAGCGGCCCTCGGCATGGCCGGCACCCGGCCCGCAGGGAGGCCTCGAGGGCATGGTTTGTGCTCGGGAGGGTGCTCCGGCTCCCGGACGGGTATCGGGGAGTCACCGGCCGTCGCGATTCCGCCGGTAGGCTGGATCATCCCTGCTGTGCTGCTGCGGCCGTTGTGGCGGGCAGGCCACAACCCCATTTCCGATCGGTCTATCTCACGGTGATCTGCAACCGGTACCAGACCATCGACCGCAAGGGCGCTGACAAGATCTCAGCCGCGCGCGCCGGATTCGTCTGCTGCGCGAACGCTTGCAGGTCCTGCTCTCCGGCGGCCCCGGACCGGAGGAGCCGATGACTTCCCAGACCGATTTCGATGTCGGCATCATCGGCGGCGGCCCCGCCGGCGCGAGCATGGCGGCCTACCTGGCCAGGGCCGGGGTGACCTGCGCGGTCTTCGAGCGCGAGCTTTTTCCCCGGCCCCACGTAGGCGAATCGCTGGTTCCCTCGAGCACCAGGGTATTCCGGGACCTGGACTTCCTGCCCGTCATGGAGGAGGCAGGATTCCCCCACAAGTTCGGGGCCATATGGACCGCCACCGGCAGCTCGCGCGCCTACGAGCATGGGTGGGAGGGATTGGAGGCCGATTGCATGGCCGACATCCGCTTCGAGGAGCGGCAGCAGCAGGGGGTAGACCAGAACTACACCTACCACGTGGACCGCGGGAAGTTCGACACGCTACTGCTGCAGCATGCCCAGAAGCTCGGAGCCCAGGTGATCGAAGGGGTCGGTGTCCGCGACGTAGATTTCAGCGACCCGGGCCTGCCGCGGATCCGGTTCAATCTGGGGCGGAAGGAGGCGGGGGCCAGCTGCCGCATGGTGGTGGATGCCAGCGGCCGGCGCACCTTCCTGGGGAACCGGCTCAAGCTGAAGGTGATGGACAAGGTGTTCGATCAGTACGCCATCCACACCTGGTTCGACGGCTACGACCGGCATGCGACCATGATGGGAGACCGGACGAAGGGAGACTACATCTACGTCCACTTCCTGCCCATCACCAACAGCTGGGTCTGGCAGATTCCCATCAGCGACACCGTCACCAGCGTTGGCGTGGTCACTCAGAAACGGCACTTCAAGGCCGCGGGCGACCGGGAGAAGTTCTTCTGGGACTGCGTGGCCAGCCGGCCGGAGTTGCACGAGGCCCTGCGCCGCGCCGAGCAGGTGCGCGCCTTCACCGAGGAGGGCGACTACAGCTATGGCATGAGCCAGATTGCCGGAGACAACTGGCTAACGGTGGGCGACGCCGGCCGCTTCGTGGACCCGATCTTCTCCACCGGCGTCAGCATTGCGCTCAACAGCTCACGTTTCGCCCACACCGACATTCTGCGGGCGCTGGAGGGAGGCGACTGCTCCCGGGCCGCCTTCAACGACTACGAGTCGACCATCCGGCGGGGCACGAAGAACTGGTACAATTTCATCAGCGTCTACTACCGGCTCAACGTCCTCTTCACCGCGTTCATCCGCGATCCGCGCTACCGGCTGGACGTGCTCAAGCTGCTGCAGGGAGACGTCTACGAGGAGGAGGAGCCGCCGGTACTGGCCCGCATGCGGGCAATCGTGCGCGAGGTCGAGGATAATCCCAACCACGTCTGGCACGGGCTGCTGGGCGACCTCACCGCCAACGCCTTCAAGCCGGCGGAAGAGTAGCACGGCCCTGAAGGACTTCCTCGCGGCTTTCTATTGGAGGCCGCTCGGTCGCAGGACGGCAGGAATGTACCGCTGCAGGATCGGGAAGGGTGGAGCCCTGTATTCCCGATTCCCGATTCCCGATTCCTGATTCCCGATTCCTGATTCCTGAATCCTGATCCTTCCTACATGTACCCGTCCTTCCGCAGCGTCTCCAGCCCGCCGCCGTCGTCCTTGTCCTGGGCGCGGCCGGAGCGTTCGGCGATGTTGGCGAACTTGCCGCTCTTGAGCTCGACGATGATCTCTTCCACGTTCTTCGCGTCGGACTCCACCGCCAGGGTACAGGGATAGCAGCCCAGCGAGCGGTAGCGCTTGCCCTCGCCCTGGTCGTAGTAGAGCGATACCGTAGGGATCTTCTCCCGCTCGATGTACTCCCAGATGTTGAGCTCGGTCCAGTCCAGCAGCGGGTGGATCCGCACGTGGGTTCCGGGCGCAAACTCGGTCTTGTACTGGTTCCAGAATTCGGGCGGTTGGTCGCCCACGTCCCACAGGTTCTGGTTGCTGCGGGGCGAGAAATAGCGCTCCTTGGAGCGACTGCCTTCCTCGTCCGCGCGCGCGCCCACGATCACCCCGGTGAAGGGCTCGGTATTGGTGTCCTGCTCGTAGGTCTTCTTCGCGTGATTGAAGCGGAAGCGGGGCCATTCGCCGCTCAGCGTGTGCTTCAGCGCCTCGGTCTTGAGCAGGCTGCAGCAGGTGATCCGGTCTACCGCCCCGTCCGGGAAGGTGCGTTTCTCCGCCAGCGCCACCTGGTTCTGCCCGTAGATCAGGTTGAGATTCCACTCCGCGGCCAGCCGGTCGCGGTAGCGGATCATCTCCGGGATCTTGAAGGACGTATCGATGTGCACCAGCGGGAAGGGTGCGTGCCCGAAGAACGCCTTCCGCGCCAGCCACAGCAGCACCGTGCTGTCCTTCCCGATGGACCAGAGCATGCACAGGTTCTTGAAGTTGGCGTACGCTTCCCGGAAGATGTGTACGCTGCGGTATTCGAGTTGGTCGAGATGGTCCATGAGAGTCGTTGGTCGTTGGTCGTTGGTCGTTAGTCGTTAGTCGTTAGTCGCTAGTCGCTTGCGGTCGTGAGTAGTGAGTTCGCTGGTCGTCAAGGCCATCGCAGCTGGTGACTGGTGACTAGCAGCTAGCGACCAGTGCCATCACCTTCTCCACCGCCTGCTCCACCGTGATCCCCGCCGTATCCAGCGCCAGCTCCGGCGCGGACGGGGGCTCGTACGGATCGTCCAGCCCGGTAAAGTGGCTGATTTCCCCCCGCCGGGCGCGGGCGTACAGTCCCTTGACGTCGCGCCGTTCGCACTCGGCGAACGAAGTCGAGACGTAGATTTCCAGAAACCGGCGGCACAGGCCGCGCACGAACTGGCGCGAGTCCTGGTAGGGCGACACCAGCGAGGCGATGACGAACACCCCGTGGTGCTCCAGCCGGCTCGCCAGCCAGCCCACCCGGCGGATGTGCTGGTCGCGCTCCGGGCGGGTAAATCCCGTCGCCGGGAAGATGTCGCGGATGACGTCGCCATCCAGCTCCTCCACCCGGTGGCCTGCCTGGCGCAAACGGGCCGCCACCCGCTTCGCGATGGTGCTCTTCCCGGCCCCCGAGAGGCCGGTGAACCAGAGGACGGCCGGCTGTCGCGCCGTATCAGCCGTCATGAAGGAATCTGGATGGTGTAGTGTGCTCATCTCTCCAAGGACTCTGATGGTAGCGAGCCTCGGGATTGCCAGACTGCAAGGCTGTTTCCCGCATCTGTCGAGTCCGCGCGGAACCTACTTACAGCACTTTGCCATCCGGGCTCTTTAGCAAGGTCCTGAGTCTCCTCAGAATCAGGCCAGGCATACAGGAGTTCTCCGGAGTTCTTCTGGTCACGCCAATTGATGTAGTGTAGCCCGCCCTCGATTATCGAGTAAGAGCGTTGGCCTTCAGGTAGTACGAGTTCTGAAATCACCTGACTGCCGGAACAGCCATCAGCTGTCCAACATCCTGAAAGCGAGCTACCCGGAATAGGCCCCTGGTTGATGCCGGCCAGGTCGAGGATGGTCGCAGGAAGATCCCGTAACGAAACCGGATCTGTGACAACCACGCCCGTCGGCACACGACCCGGCGCGACTAGGAGGAAGGGGACCTGAATCAGCTGCCGATACAGGGAATTCCCGTGAACAAAATGTCCATGTTCTCCAAACTGTTCGCCATGGTCAGCGACGATCATCACGACGGTGTTTGAGTCCAGCCGAAGCGTGGCGAGGCTATCAAGGAGACGCTGCAGGTTCTGGTCCAGGTACGCGAGGCATGCATCATAGGCAAGGCGCTCCCGCTCTACACCAGCCGGCGAAAGAACTGATGCCTTATTCTCCAACAGCGCATGGTATAGCAGGTGAGTCAAATGCCCCAGCTTCCGGCGCACCTTCAGAACCTCGGGGCTACCTAGCCGTTCCTCCAGAGATTCCGGAGGAATGCAGGGCTCGTGTGCGTCGATGAAGTTCGCGAACACGAACCAGGGCCTGTGTGCCTTCCTCGCTGAGAGCCAGCGCAGAACCTCGTTGACCACCCCGGGGGCCTTCTTTTCCCCGAGAATCGCATAGTAACTCACCAGCCTACGAACGCGCCCTAGGTTCGCCACATCCCGGGGCAGCTTGGCACTGACCAGGAAATCGGGTGCAGTAGCCCGGAAATCCTCATAGTGAACGAAGCCCCTGCTTAATCCGTGGACACGGCTCACATACGCAAGGTTGGCTACGAAGCCGGCAGTGACGTACCCGTGGGCGCTGAGAACCTCCGCTAACGTCGGAGCAGATCCGTCGAGAGCTCTTTCCCAGTCGGCGGAGAGCTCGTCAGGCCAGTGGCCCGTGAACATGCTGGCATGCGAGGGGAGGGTCCATGGGGCTGTGGAGATCGCATTCGCAAATCGAACGCCACCCTTCGCGTATCGCTCAAGGAATGGGGTCGTTGGCTGCCCATAACCATTGACGCTCAGGTTCGCGCCCCGGACAGTATCAAGGACAAGTAGCAGGATGTTAGGAGCGTGGCTTGGTGCCCTGGCTAAGGTATGGATTTTCCATCGTTCCCAGATTGGTTGAGCCAGTTGAGTCGCCAGGAATGCCAGGGTGACGGCACCAACGACCGGCAGAAGAGTCCTAGCAATGATTCTCCGGGATGATACAGGAAACCGCTCTGCTATCCGGGTGATGACGAGCGCGATGCCAACGGCAAACAGTAGTCTCGCCCCCGAACCCATTGTAGGGATGAAGAAAGGCAGGCCGTTGAAGATGCCCGGTGTGAGCAACAGGGCCAGAAGGACGGAACGAGACCGGAAGATACCCGGCCACCACCGGCCAAGAATGGTGGCCACTGCAGCTACCGGGACGAGCAGAAGCGCCAACGTCAGCGGAGTCATCCACCACATCATGGGGCCCAGCGTTATCAGATCACCCAGCACGCGCTGATGGAACAGCACCCCAAGGGCCTGAATGAGACCCGTCACCAGACCGATCCAGACGGCCAGGATGAGCGGCTCATACCACTCGAGGATTCCGGGGGATCCCGTGGACCCAGCCCTCATATGTCAACTCTCGGCGCCAGCATGGCGATGAGGTCCGATGGAAGGCTGTCTCGGAGAGATCCAGATCCATACGGGCCCATAGGGGAGGTACTCGCCGCCTCGGTCATCGGCCCCTCGCTCAAGTGATGCTCCAGCCAGCCCACCCGGCGGATGTGCTGGTCGCGCTCCGGGCGGGTAAATCCCGTCGCCGGGAAGATATCGCGGATGACGTCGCCATCCAGTTCCTCCACCCGGTGGCCTGCCTGGCGCAACCGGGCCGCCACCCGCTTCGCGATGGTGCTCTTCCCGGCCCCCGAGAGGCCGGTGAACCAGAGGACGGCTGCGCTTTCTGTGGCGTCGGGCTTGGCCGGGACCACCATGCTCCGGGGGTTATTCATCGGAGAGCGCAGCCCTCTGACTCGAGCGTTGAGCCGCCCGGATGGAGGCGACCACGTTCTGTACTCCCCGAGCCTTCGCCAGATCATCGTTCTCCGCGGGGTCTGATTTCCAGAGAAAGAAGTGGGTGTTATTGTGCCAGATAATGGCGTGAGAGGAATCTGTGAAGAGAGACGCTCCCCATCCGCCGGCGGCCAGACGCAGTTCGGAAAGCGCCGGGCTGGCTGCGCAGGCAGGGCCACGCCAGCAGCCCGCCAAGGTCGTGCCTGGAAATGCGTGATCGGGCCGGCCCAGCAGATCGAGAATAGTGGCCGGGAGATCGCGCAGGCTCACGACCCGGTCCACACGAGTCCCCCTGCCGGGCTCGCCGGGGGCGAGGATGAGCAGGGGCACTTCGAGTACCTGCCTGTATAACGAGTACCGTGTACGAACTTACCGTGTTCACCGAACTGCTCTCCATGATCCGCCGTAATGATGACGATGGTGCTGTCGAGCAGGTGCAGCCGATACAGGCTGTCCAACATCCGCCCGACCCAGGTGTCCATGTAGCGGATACCGGCATCGTACGCCTCACGCTCGCGCTCCGCCTGGGCTGGCGTCATCTGTTCCTTCTCCCGACGTTCAGCCTGATGAAGGAAGTGCTCCAGTAGATCATTCCGGCGGACCGTGTTCGATGCGAACAAGCTGTCATAGCCGGCCGGCGGCAGGTACGGCTCGTGGGCGTCGAACAGGTTCAGGAAGGCGAAGAACGGCCTGCCACCCCTGTGGGGTAGCCACTCAAGAAACCGACCGGTCACATCCGGCGCCTGTTTCTGTCCCAGGTAATCGTCAAACCCCCAGACGCGGCGAACCCAGGGGTGGTTGAGGAAATCTCTCGTGAGCTTGCCGTTCGTGAGGACTTCCTCAAACGACAGCGGGTAGTCCTCATAATGCTGGAACCCCTGGGCAAGTCCGTAATAGCGGCTTCCATAGCTGGGATTGGCTGCAAACCCGGCGGTGGCGTAGCCCAGGCTGTCGAAGAACTCTGCCAAGGTGTAGGCGTTGCTCTTCAGAGGGACCTTCCAGTCAGTTCCCAGCTCTTGAGGCCAATAGCCGGTGAACATGGTGGAATGGCTGGGCAGCGTCCACGAGGAGGGTGCGATTGCGTGGGAGAAGGTGATTCCCCGCGCCGACCAGCGCACCAGCTCGGGAGTGGTCGGCCGGTCGAAACCGTCGAGGCCGGTGTCCATGCCTCGCACAGTATCCAGCACCAGGAGCAGTATGTTCTTGCCGGTGGGTACCGGAGGCAGCTTCGCAATAGCAGCGCGCTCCCGCATGGCCTCGCCTGCGAACGCGAGCACAGTGAGCCCCGCCAGCAGCATCAGGAGGGGAAGCGCGGTCCGGCGGACGAGCCAGTCCAGCCAATGGTAGCGCCTCTCCAGCCGCAGGACGATCACCGCCAGCCCTGCGGCAATCAGATAATCCGACAGAATAATCGTGCCCGGAATGAACAGGATCAGATTCAGCGCACCCAGGAAGAGCACCGGGCCGTATAGCATCGCGTCAGGCAACGGCCTGCCGCGAGCGAGCGCAATGAGTCCGAGCACGAGCCCGGGCACCAGGCAGGCCAGCATTACGGCCAGTGGAACCATCCATATCATGTTGGGGCCGAGGCTCCGGATTTCGCTGGTAAAATGCCAGGCGAACTGCTCGACCGCCACCTGAACGAGGCCACTTGCCGCACCAACCCAGAGCGCAGCACGGACTGGACCCAGGAACAGCCCGATTGATCTGCGGTGGCTCTCGTGAGTCATCATTTCTCTATTCCAACCCGATCACAAACCCGTTGTTCCTGAGCTCCGGTGCGTTATACCGCAGCGGGGAGCGTCGCGGCTCATCCTCGCCGCTGTTGCGAAATACGCAATCGCCCGCCGCCACATCCCACTCCATGGTGGGCCCCAGACGGGGATAGATGTCGGCCCGGCCCTCGGCCACCCAGCAGAACTTGAGCGAGCTGCCCGCCTGCACCCGCCGCCCCACGTTGAGGGTAGCAAGGTATTCCTCCAGTGCCGCCGAGGGATGCGAGCGGCTCTCCACCACGGTGAGCGGCCGGCCGGGCTCGGGCGGGCGCGATTCGATCCGCACCGGCGCGCTGCCGCCCTCCTGGCGCCAGGCGCCGAGCCCCCGGGCGGCGTACCAGGTCCGGCCGATGGCGGGCGCATGGACCACGCCCAGCACCGGTTCGCCCTGCTCGATGAGCGCGATGTTCACGGTGAACTCGCCGTTCCGGTGCAGGAACTCCTTGGTGCCGTCCAGCGGGTCCACCAGCCAGAAGCGGTTCCAGCCGGCCCGCTCCCCGGGCCCCGGGATGTTGCCTTCTTCCGACACCACCGGGACGCCGGGGTACCAGGCTTCCAGTGCGCCCACGATGACCCGGTGCGCGTCGCGGTCGGCGGCGGTGATGGGGCTCCGGTCGGCTTTCTGTTCCGCCGTGGTCCCCTCGTGATAGTGCGCCATGATGGCTTCGCCGGCGCGATGCGCCAGGCCGACCAGCTGCTCCAGGGTCGCGGGCGTCAGGGCCGGGGCCGCCATCTCGCCGCTCACCATGGCCGGTAGATCACGCCCTTCTCCTGCAGCAGCCGCTTGATCCGCTCCACCCGGTCGCCCTCCTGCTCCGCGCTGTCGGTCAGGACGACGTCGGGCGAGAGGTCGGTGGTGACCCGCTCACCGACCCAGATGGTCTCGATCCGATCCGGGTCTACGGTGGTCTTGATGAGCTCGATATCCTCCTGCGTCAGCTCCGAGGCGGTGACCACCAGGATTACCCCGGCATCCAGCAGGATGTTGGCCACTTCGGCCAGGCGCCGCAGGTGTTCCAGGCGGTTTTCGTGGCTGCGCTCGATGTCGGCGTCCACGCCATAGAGCACGTTGCCGATGCCGAGGTAGTAGACCACCTTGCCGTCCTCGAAGAGGCGGGACTCCAGGCCCTTGGCCAGCGCCTTCCGGTCGGTTTCGACATCGCCGGTGACGAGGAGGAGGGCAGCGCGCTGGTTGTATTTCTCGGCCCGCCGTTCGCCCTGGATATTGCTGGGCTCCCACTTGAGATTCCGCAGCAGGACCTTGTCGCGCACCCAGGTCTGCCGGTCGGGCAGCGCCTCGCGCACGATCCCGCCGCCGCGGATCTCGAAATCGTCCACCACCACGAAGCGGCTGGTGGCGGCGATCTCGTCGGCCAGGTCGAAGGCGATAGCCCGGTTGAGCTTCAGAGTGCAGTCGGCCACATCGTGCCGGTCGATCTGCTGCTTCTGCTCCTGCGCATCCAGGGTGGATGCGTCGATCACCCGGTGCACCTCCTCCAGCCGCATGCTGACCCGGGCGGTTCCCAGCTTCAGCGCGTACTCCCGCTGCTTGCTGAGCGGCCGCTTGCCCAGCCAGAAGAGATTCACCCGCAGCCGGGTGGTCACTCGCGGCCGTGCCTGTGCGGCCAGGGCCGCGATCTCTCCCCGGCTCACATAGATCTGCTCGGCCAGAGTGAACCCCGTGGCCATACCGGCTTCCGCCCGGGTCTGAGGGGGCCGGTTGAAGGCTTCGATGCTCTGGACCCGGCTCTTCTTGCCGGAGGGGAAGAACACCACCTCGTCCCCCGCCGCGATGCGGCCGGTCTCGACGGTCCCGGCGATGATCCGCCGGTCGTCGCCCTGGGCGGTGAACTTGTACACGCCCTGCACCGGCATGCGGAATGGCGCCTCGACCGGAGCGGGCTCGGTGGTGAAGCGATCCAGGAGGTCCAGGACGGTGGGCCCCTGATACCATCCCATCGCCTCGGCCTGCGACGCGATGTTCTCGCCGTGCCGGCCGCTCACGGGTATGATGGCGGCAGGCTCCATGCCGAGTTGTTCCAGGAAGCGCGCGGTACTCGCGCGAGATCTGGTCGAACACGTCGCGGGAGTAGTCCACCAGGTCCATCTTGTTCACCAGCACGGCCATCTGGGAAATGCCCAGCATGGACATCATGTAGCCGTGGCGGCGGGAGTTCTCCTGGACGCCCTCCTTGGCGTCGATGACGAGAAGGGCCGCCTCCGCCCGCGAGGCGCCGGTGACCATGTTCTTGAGAAACTCGATATGCCCCGGCGCGTCCAGAATGATGTAGTCGCGCTTGCCGGTCTTGAAGAAGACCCGCGCCGCATCGATGGTGATGCCCTGAGCCTGCTCGTCCTTCAGGGCATCGAGCAGGAAGGCGTATTCGAACGGCTTGGCGTTTCGCTCGCAGGAGGCCCGCACCTGGTCCAGCTTGCCCTCCGGCAGGCTGTTGGTGTCGGCCAGGAGGCGGCCGATGATGGTGCTCTTGCCGTGATCCACGTGGCCGCCGATCACGATGTGCATGCGTTCCTTGCGGTCGTCGGGGCCGGTCTCCGCCGCGGCTGCGGCCTCGGCGCTGGCTGCCACATCGATATGCGTCACTCCCCACTCCCTGATCATGAGCGAATCGTCCGGGCCGCGAACCGGTAGAACCGGTCCGCACCGGCCGCAACCTGGCCGGTGGTCTCCATGCTGTCGGTCGGGGCGTACAGCCTGGGCGTCCGATCCTGCCGGGGCCCCCGACGTGACGTAATGATAACCCGGGCAATTTGACGGGCAGATTTCCGAGATTGCGCCCTGCCACCAGGTCCGAAGACCCCCCCGGCCGCCCGGGCGGTCCCGTTCCCTATCCAGAATCGTGCCAGCGACCCGCCGGCCAGGAACTATCGGCCTGGCCTCCCGGCTCCGGAATCGGCGCCGGACGATGCCGGAGCGGCCATGATGGCAGTGCCGTCAGGCATCCCGCCGTGATCCAGCTCGCCCATCGGGCCCCCCCGGCTCGGCGTCCCGGCCGGGCCCCTGGTGGAATTCAGGGGGCAGCCGCTCCGTTCGCTCTGATCCGCGCCGGCTGCTCCAGCCGCCGGACGATCGGCCCGAATGCCTGCACCGCTGAGCTGTCTTGCGCCGCCAGGTTGTCCTGCTCCTGCGGATCGGCCGCCAGGTTGTACAGCTCGGGCGGAGCATTGAACCATTTCACATAGTGGTACCCGCCGGCCACCAGGGAGATCGCGAGCGGCGGATAGGGGTTGCCCATCTCGGAGAAGATCACCGAGTCCGGGTCGGCCGGCGTCTGGCCCCAGAAACGCGCCAGCGAGCGGCCGGGGAAGACGCTATCCCGGATCACGGCGAGATCCAGAATGGTGCTGGGCAGGTCGCCCAGGCTCACCGGCGCGGTGACTGTGACGCCGGCGGGTACCGCGGCCGGGTAGCGGATCACCAGCGGAACCTGCAGCAGCTGTCGGTACATGCTGTTCATGTGGGCAATGCGGCCGTGCTCGCCGAAATGCTCGCCATGATCGGACGCGATGATCACCAGGGTGCCGTCCAGCAGCCCGCGCCGGCGCAGCGCCTCCAGCAGCTGCGCCGTTTCGTGGTCTTCGTACGCGATGGCGGCGTCGTATGTCCGCTCGGACCAGGCAATCTCCGCCGGCGTCATCTGGTTCACCGTGGCGTGCCGCGTCCGGGGGTGAAATCCCGGGTTCGGCAGAGCCCCCATTTTCTCCTGCCACGGGGCCGGCGGCAGGTAGGGTTGGTGCGCGTCCAGGTAGTTCAGGAATGCGAAGAACGGCCGCTCGCCGCGGCCGGCCCAGCGCAGGAAATCGCGGTTGACCCGAGCGGCGGTCTTCCGCCCGGGCAGGTTCCAGTAGCCCACCAGCCGCCGGACCCAATCCTGGTCCAGCAGCACCGAGCCCAGCTGCGACGCGATGAGTGCGGTGCCCAGGGAGGTGAGGCGGTAGTCCTCGTAATGCTGGAAGCCGCGGTCAAGCCCGTGCTCCCGGGTGGCGTAGTAGGTATTCGCCACGAATCCGCCCGTGCGGTATCCGTGCCGGCCCAGCACGCCGGCCAGGGTGGGATACCGGTCGTTGAGCGGCCCCTTCATGGTCGTGCCGGTGAGCAGCGGCCGCTGGCCGGTGAACATGCTCGCGTGCGACGGCAGCGTCCACGGCGCGGTAGCGAATGCCATCGTGAAGTGGGCGCCCGCTGCGGCGGTCCGGGCCAGCTCCGGCGTGGTCGGCCGCTCGTAGCCTGCCAGGCTCACGTTCTGGTCCCGCACCGTGTCCCAGATGATGAGCAGCACATTGGGGGCGCCAGGAGCCGCCGGCCCCAGCCGGCTCAGCGCGCGATGCTCCTGCCAACTGCGGCCGGCCCAGAGCCCGACTCCGCCCAGGACCGGCAACACGAGCAGAAAGGGGAGCGTCTTCCGGATGATCCTTCGGGCCCCTTCCGGGTGGCGCCGGATCAGCCGGCTTGCCTGGATGGCCAGCGCCGCCGCCAGAAATAGCGCCACCCCCTTCTGCATGCTGGTGACGAGCAGAATCAGACTGAGCACGGCCACGAATACCGGCACGGCTGTCACCAGGGGATGTTCCCGCAGACGCGGCATCCAGGCCATGAGGAGTGTGAGCAGCAGGATCGGGCCGAGCAGCCAGACCAGATCCGCCAGCGGCGCCATCCAGATGATATGGGGACTCACCAGCGTGACACGGTGAAACACCAGTCGCTGGGTCAGCCGGACGCACGCCTCCAGGAGACCCGCGCTGAGCGCCAGCCAGAGGGCCAGCAGCAGCGGGTGCGGCGATGCGGTGGCCTCCTTCAGGCTTCTGGCGTGGTCCACCGGCATGGATCGGTCCCCGGATGACAGGCTGTTGCAGGAGATACACCATGGCAAGATGATGTCATGGCTGTTCGATACCTGCCCGCCGGACGGCCGCCGGGACGGTCTCCCGCCGGCATAGTCGCGTTGAAGTGGCTTGACCGGGTTACGTTTGAGCCGCGGCAACGGGCCAGCAGGTATGGTACCACCGCTGCATCCCGAAACGTCAACAGCACCAGGGACTTGCGCCGACGGAGCGGTCCCGCCAAACCGGAAGGAGGCCCGGAGGTGCCACAAGTGTTGCTGGGGAGCCACGCCCAGGCAAGGGGTGGAGGCCGGGGGCGCCGGTGAGAAGCGACTGGATCGTTACCACCCGGCAAGCCCTCCCGGACTTCTTCCGGCTGGTCCGGCGTCTCCGGCCGACGGCGAGCCGGGACGATATCCGCGCACTGGATCCCGACTGCCTCCGCGAGGCCGGGGTGGAGGCGATCCTCTGGGATGTGGACGGCACTCTGATGTCCCATCACGCCCGCGAGGTGGCGGGAGAGTTGCGGAGCGCGTGGGAGCGCCTCAGGTCGCTGCCCGGCACGCGCCACGCCATCGTGTCCAACTGTGGCGAGGATCGCTACCGGGACCTGGGCGAGATCTTTCCCGCCGTGCCGGTGTTCAAGGCCTATCGTGAAGGAACCAGCATGCTGCTGCGGCGACTGTACCAACATCAGGAGACCTGGAACGGTGCGCCCCGGCCGGCGGGTGCCCACGGGCTGCGGCCGGTGAAGAAGCCCAGCGGGGAGTATCTCGACGGCGTACTGGCCTCGCTTGGCAATGTCCCGCGGGGCCGGGCCGTCATGATCGGAGACCAGTACTTTACCGACATCGCCGGGGCCAATCTCGCGAGCATTCGATCCATCAAGGTTCGCACCTGGGACCGGGCCAGCTTTCCCCTGCCGCTGCGTATCTTTCAGCGGATCGAGGCCGTGCTGTATCGGCTGGTGCCCCAGGAGCCGGGCCTGGCGGCGGATGGAGACTTCCTGACCTGTCCTCCGGCGCCGGCTTCGACCGAGCGGCCCTGAGGGTTGCGGCCCCGACGACCCGCGCCTTTCATCATGGAATCCTCGGCCCCGCCCATTGTACACGCGGTGACGCCCGGTCCGGTGGGCGGCCTGGAGAGTGTGGTGCTCAGCCTGGCGGCGGGGCAACGCCGCGCCGGCCGGAGGGTGGCGGTCGTTTCGGTGGTGGAGCGGGAGGATCCCGCGCATCCTTTCCACCGTGCGCTGCGGGAAGCGGGAATCGAGCTGCTGGTTCTGCCGCTGCCGGGTCGATCCTACCGGCGCGAGGTGGGCGTGCTGAGCGCGATTTTCGACCGGCTGGCTCCCGAAGTGGTCCACACGCACGGATACCGGTCCGACGTGCTGGCCGGTCGCGCGGCCCGCCGGCTCCGCCTGCCGACGGTCAGCACGGCTCACGGGTTTACCGGCGGCGGCTGGAAGAACCGGCTGTATGAGTGGCTGCAGCTGCGCGCCTGGCGCCGGTTCTCGGCGGTGGTGGCGGTATCGAGCCCCTTGTTCGACCGGCTCCGGCGGGCCGGCGTGGCCCCCGGCCGGCTGCACCGCATCCCCAACGCCTGGGACCAGGCCGATGCGCGGGTATTCGACCGGGACAACGCGCGCCGGGAGCTTGGTCTCGACTCCGCCGGCCTGGTACTCGGCTGGGTGGGGCGCCTGACCCGGGAGAAGGGAGCCGATATCCTGCTGGATGCGGTGTCCCGGCTGGGCGAGCCGTCGCTCCGGGTTTCGGTGCTGGGAGCGGGCCGCGAGCAGCCGCTGCTGGAGGCGCGCTGCCGCGCCCTGGGGCTCGAGGACCGGGTACGGTTTCATGGAGTGATCCCGGCGGCGCACCGCTTCTACAGGGCCTTCGACCTGTTCGTGCTGAGCAGCCGGACCGAGGGCACACCCATCTGCCTGTTCGAGGCCATGGCCGCGCGAGTGCCGGTGGTCGCCGCGCGGGTCGGAGGCGTGCCGGATGTCGTCGGACCCGGCGAGGCGATTCTGGTAGGGGGCGAAGACCCGGATGATCTGGCGGCGGGGATCCGCTCCATCCTGAACGACCCGCGCGGCGCGGAGCAGCGCGCGCTCGCGGCACGGGACCGTCTGGACCGCGAGTTCGCCGCCGGCCCCTGGGTGGCTCGTTACCTCCAGCTTTACGCTTCCCTGCACACCCCGAGACCGGAGCAGGCTGCACCATGATCGTGCTCGGCTGGATTCTGATTGCGCTACCCGTCGCCCTGTTCGTATACGCCTACGCGGTCTATCCGGCGTTGCTCTGGCTGGTCGGGCTGGCCCGCCGGGCGCCGGCTTCGGCCCCGGAGCCCGATTCCTGGCCTTTCATCAGTCTCAGCCTGCCCGCCTATAACGAGGAAGCGTCCATCGGTCGCGCCATCGACAGCCTCCTCGCCCTCGACTATCCCGCGGACCGGCGGGAGGTGGTGGTTATCTCGGACGCCTCGACCGACGGGACCGACGAGGTGGTGCGCGGCTATGCCGACCGGGGCGTGGTCCTCCTGCGGCTTCCGGCCCGGGGCGGGAAGACGGCGGCCGAAAATTTCGCCGCCTCGCGGCTGCGGGGCGAGATCGTGGTGAATACCGATGCCACTATCCGCATCCTGCCCGGGTCGTTGAAGCCGCTCATCCGGGTGTTCCAGGACCCGTCCATCGGCGTGGCGTCGGGGCGCGACGTGAGCGTGGGATCGCTGGAGGCGGAGGCGAACCGCGGCGAGTCGAGCTATGTCGGGTACGAGATGCGCGTGCGTGCCCTGGAGACGCGGGTGGCGTCCATCGTGGGGGCAAGCGGCTGTTTCTACGCCATCCGGCGGAGCCTGCACGAACACCTGTTCCCCGACGCGTTGAGCCGGGACTTTGCCTCCGCGCTGATCGGCCGGGAGCACGGGCTCCGGGCGGTATCGGTGGACGAGGCCGTCTGTCTGGTGCCGCGCGCCCGCTCGCTGCAGGCCGAATACCGGCGGAAAACGCGGACCATGGCGCGGGGCCTGGATACCCTCTGGTACAAGCGGCACCTGCTGAACCCGCTGCGGTATGGCCTGTTCGCCTGGATGCTCTTCAGTCACAAGCTCTGCCGCTGGCTGGTGCTCCTTACCGGTCCGGGGGCCATGGTGGGGCTGGTACTGCTGAGCTTCCACTATCCGCTGGCGGCCGTGGCCGCCGCCGGGGCGATGCTGGTCACCGCCCTCGGCGTCACCGCGCTTCGCCGGCCGGAGACCCGCCCCTTGCCCCGTCCGCTCGCGCTCTGTGGGTTTTTTGTGCTGGCGAATGCGGCGGGATTTCTGGCCTGGGTCAAGGCCCTGCGGGGAGAGAGGAACCCGATCTGGGAGCCGACCAGGCGGCCGGCCTAGGGCACGGCGACGCCCGGCGCCCTACGCCGGCAGGACCCGGTACAGATCCGGGATCACCTGGCCGGCGACGCTGGCGGCCAGCCGTTCGGCCGCGGTGACGTCGCCGGCCCGATCCAGCGGCACCACGATGCGGACCAGCGCCTCCTCGCTCCGGCCCCGGAGCGCCGCATCGCGCAACAGCTCCCATTTGACGCGGTACTCGCTGGCGGCTACCCGGCCGCGTCCCTGGTACCAGTAAAGCACCAGGGCTCGCTGGTTGTTGTTCTGCAGCAGGTAGCGGTTCACCGTCACCCGGTGTCCGGCCGTCGTCTCCACCGGCAGGGTCGACGCCTGCAGGGCTTCCCAGCCGGCACCCGGCAGGCAGTTCTTGGGGGAGTGAATGGTGCGCCCCTGCGTCTGGTGATTGTAGTAGCCCACATAGAGGGAAAACGCCAGGGCCGAATCGCTGCCGTAGCTGCGGAGCAGGTAACGGTCCATGCCGGCGACGGCCTGTTCTCCCGGGGCGATCTGCTCATCCACGCCGGGGTAGCCGTCGACCCGGGCGGGCAGGGTGCCGAGGGGAGCGCGCAGCGGCATCGCCTGCTGCCGGTTCACCAGCAGCAGGAGGCCGCAGCCGGTGCCCAGGATCAGCGCGGGAAGCCACCGGCTCCGGTCAGCCATCGCGCCTGCTCCGGCGGCGGACCCGCACCTCCACCGCCCGCATGCCCCAGGCGGCGAGTGCCAGGATGCCGAAGGCGACTACGAACATGAGCCACCCCTCGCTCAGGTGCATGAATCCCTCGCCCAGCCCGGGTGAGACCTGATAAACCAGGAAGCCGGTGACGAAGACGCGGAAGGCGTTGATGAGCACCGCCACCGGCAGCGTGATGGCCAGCAGCAGGATCCGGCTCAGCGGCCAGCGCAGCCACAGCCCGCCCACCAGCACGCCGAGACTGAGCAGGGCGGTCAGCGAGCGAAGCCCGCTGCAGGCTTCGGTGACGAAGAGTTGCCGTCCCGGCAGCAGGATGACGTTGCCCATGAGCCGCACCGGCACATGACGGAACTCCAGCAGGGCGGCCCCCATGGCAGAGGCCTTGAGTTGCAGCGGAAAGGCCAGGCTGTTGGTGAGAATCGCCGGGATCGGGATGGAGAGCACCAGAAGGGTGAAGGGCAGCCACCAGCGGACCAGCTGCCGGAACCCCCAGGTGAGTATGACCAGCCCGGCCAGGGCCGCGATCATCGAGAGCCGCATGGTGAACAGCTCCGCCGCCAGTCCGGAGAGGTAGCGAAGCAGCACCGCACCCGCCAGCACGGTGAGGCCCAGCCAGCGGGCGGGGCGCGGGTCCGGCCGGATGCCGGTCCGCCAGGCGAGCCAGAGCGCCAGGGGGAAGAGCAGCAGGCCATGGCCGGCATCGGGATCGTGCAGCCAGTCGCGCACCAGGAGCGCAAAGGGGCGGGCAAAGAGCAGGGCGAAGGCGAGCGCGGTCACGAGATGGGGCGCGAGCCTGTTCAGGTCTCGCGCCCCGGGGCGGCGCAGCGCCGGCCGGGCCGGCTCGGCGGCGGTGGTGCTCACCAGCCTCCCCGCTTGAAGAGTACGACCGGAGCGGTCTTCAGCATGATGAGGAAATCCTGCAGCAGGCCCTGGCGTTCGAGGTAGAGCAGGTCGAAGTGGAGCTTGTTGCGCACGTCGTCGAGGCAGACATCATAGTGCTGGTTGATCTGCGCCAGCCCGGTGATGCCCGGCTTGGCCCGCTGGCGCCAGGGGTAATCGGGGATCTCGCGCCGCAACTGCATGAAGATGCTGGGCCGTTCGGGCCGGGGGCCGACGATGTTCATGTCGCCCAGCAGCACGTTCAGGAGCTGAGGCAGCTCGTCCAGCCGGTACTTGCGCAGCAGGCCGCCGATCCGGGTGACGCGGGGATCCTCCCGGGAGGCCCAGACCGCCCCGGAAATGTGTTCGGCGTTCACGTGCATGGTGCGGAACTTGTAGATCGTGAACACCTGCCCGCCCAGGTCCTGAATGCGCCGGTGGCTGGGGGCCGAAGCCTGCTCGGTACGCCGGTCGATCCCCACCCGCGTCTGGGTATAGAACACCGGCCCGCGGGAGGTGATCTTCACCAGCACGGCAATGAGCACCAGCACCGGCAGCAACACGATGATTGCCAGGAGGGCCAGGAGAAAATTCACCGTCCGGGCCACGGGCTCATGGCGGGCGCGCACCCTGATGGCGGGCTCGTGCCCTTCGACCAGACGAAGCGTCCGTACCTGCGGAGCCGCTCTCACGAACCGCGTACCCGAGGCATGCACCATGCCTGTTCCTCCTCCACCGGAAAGGCCTAGAGGCCGGCCAGTTTGGCCAGCGCGACCACGCTGAGAATCAGGCCGGGGACGATGGCGATGGTGCGCAGCGTATGCCACCAGTCCTTCGTGCCCTGTTCGCCCACGACCAGTTCGTCCCCCGCCCGCAGGTTCAATTGGTCGAGCGTTGCTGCATCGTGCACCGCGGCGCTGACCTGCTCCCTGGTCCAGATGACCTTGTCGGCGCGCTTGATTTCCGTGTCTGCCAGCTTTGTCTGCTGGCCCATGCCGGCCTGATTGATGGCGTCGGGCAGGGTTGTCTCCGGCGGAAGCTGGTAGAAGCCCGGCTTGCCCACGCCACCCGTGACCAGGAGCCGGATGGTGCCGTGCGCCTGCACGGTCTGTTCCTTGAAGAACCGGCTCAGGTAGTTGGTGAGATAGCTCTCCAGCTCCGAGCGCAGCACGCCATGCAGAGGAATCGGGTCCAGGCCCGGCAATTCCAGCATCTGGCCCTGGCCCACCGTGAACAGACCGTTGATCGGCTGGGAATTCGGATCTACCGGGACGGCGAGCGCCAGCTGGATCTGATCGCCCACCCGGAAGTCCCCGTTCTCCAGGCGGTCCCGGACCAGGGCGGCTTCCTGCCGCTTCTGGTCCTTGAGATCCCCGCTGTACGCCGGCGAGGCCAGGACCTTCTCGATGTCGTCCAGCCGGGCTTGGAGTTCGGCCCGGGTGGCTTCCGGGCGCCGACCGGCGAAGTCTGTGGTCGGGGTCTGTGCCCGCAGCGGGGCCGCCTGGAGGGACACGATCGTCAGCAGACCGCCGAGCCCAAGGCCTGACAGGCGGCTCATCACATCCAGTTTTCCGATATGCATGCCCCCCCCGGTGCATCCTGCGTGCTAGAACCGAGGCCGGGGCAGCCCCCGCTCGGACGAAACTTGGTGTTGAGACTACAGCAGTTAGGATGCCGAGGCAGTGATCCCGCCCACGTTCGCTGCCCAGGTGTGTGGTGCTGCCGATACATGGGTGCGGTATCCGTTCCACATCCGTGAGGCAGAACGCACACGCAAGAGCCTCGCCAGTCGCCGACTGGCGCCTGACTCCCTCTAAGTGATTCAGTCAATTGCGGATATCACACGTGCGCCGGCGCAGTACACCAGGAGGCGTGCCCGGGCCCCGGGTCCGGCATGCAGTTCTGTCGTCGCTTCCGCGACATCGTGTCCCGTCCGTCGCCCGCGCCTGCCGGGGTGTGGCAGGGATGCCTCGCCGGGTGTGCCGGCCCCCGGGCCGTTATTGCGCATGGAATCAATGACTTGTATAGTCTTGCGCCGTCGTGCGGGTCCCGCACGAGTCCTGCAGGAGAAGTTGGGCACTGGCCGCGCTTGTCCCGACTCACCCGCCCCGCCAAAGTGTATGAGCGACCACGAGAAATCCAGCCGGCCCCCGCTCGTACTCATCGCTAATGACCAGGAATGGTCGGCTCGCTCGCTGGAGAGCATTCTGGCGCCGAACGGCTATGCCGTCCTGCGGGCATACACCGGCCAGCAGGCCCTGGAACGGGCCCGGTCCGCCCAGCCCGACGTGATCATTCTGGACACGCAGATGTCGGATATGTCCGGCGTCGATCTCTGCCGGCAGTTGCGGGACGAGCCGCGGATCAGCGCCACGGTTCCCATCGTGCTCACCACGGCCGGCCCCTCGGGCCGGGTGCAGCGGCTCGATGCCTATCGGGCCGGTGCCTGGGAGTTCCTGGGGCAGCCCCTGGATGGCGAGGCACTGCTGCTGAAGCTCCAGACCTACGTCCGCAACAAGTTCGAAGCCGATCGGGTTCGGGACGAAAGCCTGCTGGACCAGCTCACCGGCTTCTACAACATGCGCGGTCTCGCCCGGCGTGCCCGGGAGATCGGGGCGGACGCGTTCCGGCGCCATATGGCGCTGGCCTGCGTGGTCTTTGCCCCCGATCCGCTGCCGGGAGACGTCGGGCCGGAGGGGTCGGACGAGGAGGCCGCCACGCGCATGGCCGAGCGCATCGGTGATGTCATCCGGCGCACCGGGCGGGCCTCCGATGCCATCGGCCGGCTGGGGCGTTCGGAATTCGCGGTGCTGGCCCCGGCCACGCCGCCGGAGGGCGCACTGCGGCTGGTGCAGCGGCTGGGCGAGCAACTGGAACAGGAACCGGTGCCTCTGGAGGGCGGCGAGCAACGGCTGCGGATCCGGGCCGGCTACTGCGCCGTACCGGATTTCGCCGAATCGTCGGTGGATGCGGTGGAGATGCTGCTGCGCGCCACCACCGCCCTCCGCCACCTGCGGTCGGAGGGCAATGGCGAGCGGATCAGAGCCTTCGAGCAGGTGCCGCTGAGGTCCCTCAGCTGACCTTCTCGCTCGCGGCGATCTGCGGCGGGATTTCCTCGTCGGAGGTATAGCCGTACAGGTAGGAGTAGTAGCGGTAGACCCCCTCCGCCCGAATCTCGTTCAGCACCGCGCCCAGAACCCGAACCGGCAGCCGGTCCAGCAGGCGCAGCTTCTGCTGGGCCATGTCCTTGTCGGTCTCGCCCGAGCGGAAGACCACCAGCATGTTGCCCGTCATGGTGCCGAGCACGAAGGGATCGATCCCGGCGCCCAGCGGCGGACTGTCCACGATGATGGCGTTGTAGCGGGACTTCATTTCTCCCATGAGCTGGCCCATGGCGGCGGAGCCCAGGAGCTCCGGCCCCTGCTGCCGCCGCGTCCCGCAGGGGATGATGGACAGGCCCTCATGGCCGGACTGGCGAACCAGGTCGTCGATCCCGGCGTCGCCCATGAGGTAATCCAGCAGCCCCGGGCGGCGGTCGATCGCAAACATGCGATGCAACTCTCCCCGGCGAATGTCCCCGTCCACCAGCAGGGTGCGATAGCCCGCCTCGGCGAACGACAGCGCCAGGTTGGATGACACCAGCGATTTACCGTCGCCGGGCCCGGGGCTGGAGACGGTGAGCAGAATGGGTCCGGCCCCGTAGGAGTGGGCCACGTTGAGGCGCACCGTCCGGAACGCCTCGACCACCTGCGAGGCTTCTTCCGAGTTCAGCTGCCGCCTGGAGCCGCGCCGGAGGGCCGGCACCGCGCCGAGAATCGGCAGCCCCAGCTCCTGGCTCACCTGCTCCGGATAGCGGAACCGCTTGTCCAGCTGATCCAGCAGCAGTGCCAGGGCAACCGCCAGGCCCAGGCTTGCGGCAAACGCCATCAGGATGATCTTGGGCGCGGTGTTGCTGGTGGGCTTCAGCGGGGGCCGCGCCTCATCCAGAATGGTGACGTCGTTGACCGCGCTCGCCACCGCCAGCTTGTTGGTTTCGTAACGGCTCTGAATTTCCTGGAACAGCGCCTGTTTCGCGGTGACCTCGCGGCTCAGCCGCGCTTCCTCGATGGACCGGCTGGGAATGGCGCGGAGCTCCTGCGATGCCCCGGCGATCTGCTTCTGCATCTCCCCTTCCTGGATCTTGAGCTGCGAGGCCAGCGCAGTTGCCAGGGCCGGGATCGTCTGGGTCTTGAGCTCGGTGATCCGCTGCATGACGTCCTGCACCGGCTTGTGCTCGTCGGTATACCGGTAGCGCAGGGCCCGCAGCTCCGCTTCCGACTGCTGCAGCTCCAGCAGGGCGCCGCTCAGATTCGGCGCCGTCCGCACCACCGGAATGGTCTGGAAGGCATCCACCGTCTGCGCGCCGCTCTTCAGGCGCGACAGCACGCTTTCCAGGGCCTGGCGGTCATTCCGGAGCTGCTCCAGCTGGGTCTTCTGCTGGAAGTACGTTCCCAGGACCGGCGCCTGCGTCGCCGCCACACCGGGCGCCATGGCGACGTCCTGCGTCGGCTCGGTGATGACCTGGATCTCGTAACTCTTGAGGCGCTCCTCGGCATCGTGCAGCTGCTGCGCCACCGTATCGAGCTGGCTCTGCAGGATGAGCGACAGCTCGCGAAGCTGGCGGTTTTTCAAGTCCGCCGTGATGTTCACGAACTGGGTGTCGAGCATGTTGAGCGTGACCGCCGCCCGGGACGGATCGGGGTCGGTCAGGGTCACCTTCAGAAAGGTGGGACCGCCCGGACCCGAGCGGGTGTCGAGCCCCGCTACCGAGGTCCCCACCCGGGTCATGAGATCGGTGGAGGCGTCCCGAGGGGTGAGGACCTTGAACTTGATCGTCCGGTCCGCCTTGAGGGCGCGAGGAGAGGGGTGCCACAGGAACCCGACAGGCCGGCCGATCGAGTCTCCCACCGCACCGTGATCCACCTCGATGCCGTCTTCATTGATGAGGGTATAGCGCCGGCCCGATTCGTCCGTCCGGAGCTGGTATTTCCCGGGATAGAAGCGTTGCTTCAGCGAAAACCCGCGGAACGCCACGGAATCCTCCGCGTCCCGGGGCTGCACGAACAGCCCCAGGCGCAGGACGACGGAGTCCACCACCTGATAACTCCGCAGCAACTGGAGCCAGTCCGTCCCCTGGACCAGGTTCCCGGCCTGAATGGGGCCGTTCTTGCCGCCCTGGCTGTCGATCCATAACGTCGATCTGGCCATGTATTCGGGCTTGATGAACTGGGTGATGCCGACGCCGATCCCGGTGCCCAGCAGGACGATCAACACCATCAGCCACTTGTACCGCCCCAGAGCCGCGATATAGCGACCCCAGTTGACCCCCTCCTCCGGGGGCTCGGCGGGGGCCAGCGGGTACGGCTCGGAATACTGGAGCGCCTGGTCGGTGCGGACCTCCAGGTCCGCACCCGGCTTGGGCGGCGGCAGATAATTACCTGTCATTGAGTTGCAGCTCCCCATGGGGACTGGCCTTCCCGGCGTGCATTTGCCGGGGTCTGTCTCTGTACCGCAAAGGAGATACCGCGGCGGGGACCTGGTCAAGGGTCGAGGTCACGTTCCCGCCGGGGTCCCGGACTTTGCAAGGATTCCGGGAACCCGGGGCCGCCCTGTTGTTGCCGGTTAGCCACTCTGTGGCTAGTTTACCACATGTGACTGTGGTCCTAATCACACGCTATTGCCTGACTTGGACCCTTTCTCCATCACCTCCCGGTGCTTTGTGGGATTCTCGCACAATCCTTGAAACAGTCCTGCGGGGACGCCCGGATCCCGGGGTGTCCCCGTTCCAGCCGCTGGCCAGGCCAAGCAGTCTGTTTCTGATGACGTACCAAGGAGATGCCCATGGGTTCCTCGCTTGCCGAGCCGCACGGCCGGGTCGGTGATTCAGCGCCTGACGCGCCCGGTCGCGACCCGCTGTCCATCCCTCCGGAGGTAAAGGCCAGCATCAAGGTGCTGGTTGTGGATGACGAGCGGACACTCCGGGAAAGCTGCGCCAGCGTGCTGCAGATGGACGGCTACAATGTCACGCTGATCGGCCGGGGCGAAGAGGCTCTGGATACCGTCAAACGCCGCCGGTTCGATATCATGCTGGTGGACCTGTACATGTCGCAGTGCTCCGGCATGGACATCCTCCGCGCGACGCTCCAGGCCAACAAGGACACCATCGTGGTGGTCATGACCGGAAACCCCAGCGTCTCCAGCAGCATCGAGGCGTTGCGGGCCGGCGCGTGGGACTATCTGCCCAAACCCTTCTCCGCTACGCACCTGCAGGTGCTGATCGGGCGGGCCTCGCACGCGGTGATGGTCTCGCGGGAGACGCGCGAGCTGCGCTTGCAGCTGATGAACCAGCATGGGCACAGCGAGAGCATCGCGCTGATCGGGATTTCGCCCCTCTTCCGAAAGGCGGTGGAACTGGCCCGCAAGGTGGCGCCCACCGATGCCAGTGTGCTGATCAGCGGCGAGAGCGGGACCGGCAAGGAGGTCATTGCCCAGTTCATCCATCAGAACAGCCGGCGCGCCAGCCGGACCCTGATGCCCATCAACTGCGCCGCCCTCCCCGAACCCCTGCTCGAGTCCGAGATGTTCGGGCACCGCAAGGGCGCCTTCACCGGCGCGGACCGCGACAAGCCCGGCCTGCTGGAGACCACCAACGGCGGGACGCTCTTCCTGGACGAGCTGACCGAGATGAGCCTCCCGTTGCAGGCCAAACTGCTGCGCGTCATCCAGGACGGCGTGGTGCGGCGGGTGGGCAGCGAGCAGCAGGATGCGGTGGTGGATGTGCGGTTCATCTCGGCCACCAACCGGGACCCGCAGGATGCGGTCAATACCGGCGTCCTGCGCGGCGACCTCTTCTATCGGCTGCAGGTGGTGCCCATCCGGCTGCCCCCTCTGCGCAAGCGGCAGGAGGACATTTCCCTGCTGGCGAACCACTTCCTCACCTACTACTGGCAGCGCCACCGGCAGATGGGAGACCGCATCCCCACCTTGAGCGAGGCCAGCATCGCCTTTCTGCGCTCCCGGCCCTGGCGGGGGAATGTGCGCGAGCTGCAGAACGTGATCGAGCACGTTGCCGTGCTGGCCGAGCCCAACCAGAACATCCAGCCGGATGATATCCCCATCTATGAAGATTCCGAGCAGTGGCCGGTGGAGTCCGGTCTCGGAGCCGGGGTGATGGAGGATGCCTATCACGTTGCCAAGGACCAGATCGTGGCCCAGTTCGAGCGGGAATACCTTACTCGTCTGGTGTCGCGAGCCGGGGGCAACATGTCCAAGGCGGCCCGGCTGGCCAGTATCGACCGGACCACCCTGTACCGGCTGATGGACAAGCATAGATTTAATCGCGAAGGTATCACTGGCAACAGCGACTGAAGGCAGCTGCGTGGGCCCTCGAACGGCGGATGAGCGTACGCGTGTAGCCCGGCGCGCCCCGGAAGGGGCGGGCGGGGCCGCGCGCGCAGCCCTGCGCCCCGACGAGGCCGGCGGCCCGGGGGCGGCCGATCGCCTCCTCGAGGCGCTGGAACGGGCCCGGGTCCGGGTCCTGGCCGAGTGGGCCTCCCGGGCGGACGGGCCGGCCGAGCCCGAATCCGACTGCCCCTGTACCGGGCTGGTCCGGGGGCTGCGCCAGGTTCTTCAGGGCGAAGAGCCCGAACTGGCCGATACCGGCCGCGCGGCGGTGGCCCGCGAGCTGTTGCACCTGCTCCGGCGGGAATTTCTGGCCGAGGTGGAGCAGCAGGGTACCGCCCCGCCGGGCGACGCCCTGCTCCGGGTGCTCAGCGCCATGGAGCAGATCCACGAGCGCCTGCAACCCGGGTGGTCGCAGGAAATGGTCGACAAGCTGTCCGGGCCGCAGGGGCTGGAGCTGGTGGTCGAGGTGGCCCACGACATCCGTTCGCCCCTCACCTCCATTCTCTTCCTGGGCGAGACGCTGCAGCGCGGCCGCAGCGGTTCCATCAACGAGGTGCAGGAACGCCAGCTCGGGCTCATCTACAGCGCTGCCTTCGGCCTGAGCGCGATGGCCAGCGACGTGATCGAGCTGGCCCGCGGCGGCGACCGCCTGGTAGATCTCGATCCGATCCCCTTCTCGGTTCACGACATTCTCGAGTCGGTCCGCGATATCGTCCTGCCCATCGCCGAGGAGAAGGGACTCTCGCTGCAGCTGGTGCCGCCCGAGTCCGATTTCCGCATCGGCCATCCGGTGGCGCTGAGCCGGGTGCTGCTCAACCTCACCACCAACGCCCTGAAGTTCACCGACGAGGGTATGGTCAAGGTCATCGCCGCCCAGACATCGCGCACCGGGGTCGAGTTCTCCGTGCACGATACCGGCCGGGGGATTCCGCCCGAGGCCATGCAGACCCTCTTTCAGCCCTTCCGCCGCCGCCAGGGCGGGGGCGACTACAAGTTCTCCGGTGCCGGCCTGGGCCTTTCCATTTGCCGCAAGCTGGTCGAAGCCATGGGCTCGGAGCTGCAGGTGGAGACCGGCGCGAACGCAGGAACGCGGTTCTTCTTCGAGCTGGATCTGCCGCAGGCCTCGCAACTGTGAACGGTGAGCAGTGAGCGGTGAGCGGGCGATCACCTTCCACCCCTCCCGGGAGGCTGGCCCGGTTTCCCGGTTGCTCCGATCCGTACCCGCCAGCGCGGTGGACCATCCGGTCTCCCGCTCACCGCTCACTGCTCACCGCTCACCGCAATGAAGCTCCTCCACATCGTCGGTGCCCGTCCCAATTTCATGAAGGTGGCGCCGGTGCTGCGCGCCGCGCGCGCCGCCGGCCTCGAGCAGGTGCTGGTGCACACCGGCCAGCACTATGACGCCGCCATGAGCGAGACGTTCTTCCGCGAGCTGGATCTGCCGGAGCCGGACGTGAATCTCGAGGTGGGCTCCGCCAGCCACGCGGTGCAGACCGGCCGGATCATGATCGCCTTCGAGCCGGTGCTGGAGGCGCACGCGCCCGACTGGGTGCTGGTCTATGGCGACGTCAACTCCACGGTGGCGTGCGCCCTGGTGGCCGCCAAGCGGGGCACCCGCATCGCCCACGTCGAGGCGGGGCTGCGCAGCCGCGACCGCACCATGCCCGAGGAGCTGAACCGCATCCTGACCGACCAGCTGGCCGACCTCTGCCTCACACCCAGCCGGGACGGCGATGCCAATCTGGCGGCCGAGGGCATTCCTCCCGGTCGTATCGAGTTCGTGGGCAACGTCATGGTCGATACGCTGCTCTATCTGCTGGAGCGCTCCCGGGCCGCCCGGGCGCCGGAGCGCCTGGGGGTGGCCGGCGGCCCCTATGCTTTCGTGACCTTTCACCGCCCGTCCAACGTGGACGACCCCGCCACGCTGAGCCAGATCCTCCAGGCCCTGGACGATCTGGCCGGCCGCATGGAGGTGGTCTTTCCCATCCACCCGCGCACCCGCGCCCGCATGGAAGAGTTCGGCCTGGGTGCGCTGGCCGCCCGGGTACGGCTCACCGACCCCCTGGGCTATCTCGAGACCATCTCGCTGGTGGACCGGGCCCGCCTGGTCCTCACGGATTCCGGCGGCCTGCAGGAGGAGACCACGGTGCTGGGCGTGCCCTGTCTCACCGCCCGCCCCGGCACCGAGCGTCCGGTGACCATTACCGAGGGGACCAACCGGCTGGTGGCCTCCAGCCGGGAGGCCATCGGCACGGCGGTGGACCGCGTGCTCCAGGCCGGAGCCCATCCCGCGAGCCCCCGCCGGCCCGAATTCTGGGATGGCCGGGCCGGCGAGCGGATCGTGGAGGCGGTCCTGCGTGGAAGCCTGTCCCTAGTCCCCGGCCCCTGAGCCCCTTTAGATTCCCCGGCTGCAATGCGGTCGGAGGAGCCATTGGCATCGCTGCACCTGGGTACGCTGTTCCGGGAGGCCGTGGAACAGCATCCGGATCGGGAGTTCCTGGTGAGCCCGGCGGTCCGGCTCAGCTATGGGGCGGTGGCGGAGCAGGCCGCCGCCCTGGCCGGAGCGCTGCACGAGCTCGGCCTGGGGGAGGGCGATCGCCTGGCGATCGATCTTCCCAACTGGCCCGAGTGGGTCGTGGCCCTGCTGGCGGCGGCGCGGCTGGATCTTACCGTCGTGCCGCTCGACCCCGGCCTGAGCTACCACGAACTCAAGTACCAGCTGCGGCACTGCGAGGCCGGCGCGGCGATCATCGCCGAGAGCTGGGGCGGCCAGGATTTTCTGGAGTGGTTCGACGAGCTGCTGCCGGAGTTGCCCGACCTGCACTACCTGATCACGGTCGGCAAGGAGGAGCTCTGGCACGACGACCGGATCCTGCAGTTCGAGGATCTGGTCGGCCGGGGAGGGCGGGCGCGGGCGCTGCCGGAACCGGGCGACCCGGCCACCACTCCGCTGGCCCTGATCTACACCTCGGGCACCACGGGTAAGCCGAAGGGCGTGGTGCTGTCCCACCAGAGTCTGGTGGGGACCGCCCTGGCGGTAAACGAGGTGCTGCGGAGCGGACCGGCCGAGCGGGTGCTGGCGGCGGTGCCGTTCTTCTCCGTGTTCGGCGTGAGCACCGTCATCGGTACCCTGGGCGGCGGTGGCACGCTGGTCCTGCAGGAGCGGTTCGAACCGGCGGAGGCGCTGGACCTGATCGAGCGTGAGCGGATCACGCTGGTCCACGGCGTCCCCACCATGTTCCAGCTGCTGCTGCGCGACCCCGGTTTCGGGCGGCGCGATCTCTCGTCCGTCAGGAGCGGCATCGTGGCCGGCAGCCTGGTCTCGGCAGACCTGGCCCGGCGCATCCGCGCCTGGTGCGACGTCCAGATCGCGTATGGCCTGACCGAGACGGGCCCCACCACCAGCGTTACCCGCTTCGACGACCCGGATACGAAGCGGCTGGAGACGGTGGGGCGGCCCCTGCCCGGCGTGGAGGTCAGGGTGGCGGATCTCGCCAGCGGCGAGCTGCACGGCCGGGAGGCCGTGGGCGAGCTGGCGGTGCGAGGCCCCAACCTGTTGCTGGGCTATCACCGGATGCCGGCCGAGACCAGCCGGTCGTACACGTCCGAGGGGTACTTCCTCACCGGCGATCTGGCGCTGATCGACGAAGACGGCTACCTGCAGATCGTCGGACGCCGGAAGGAACTCGTGATCCGGAACGGCCTCAACGTGACGCCCAGGGAAGTGGAAGATGTGCTCCGTCTGCACCCCGGCGTGGACGACGCCTGTGTGGTGGGCATCCCCAACGATGTGCTCGGGGAGCTGGTCTGCGCCTGCGTGGTGCCGGTGGAGGGCGCCATCATAACCGGCGACGAACTCAAGGAGTTCTGTCGCGAACATCTCGCGGAATACAAGGTACCCGACCTGGTGCGCTTCTTCGACACTTTCCCGCTGACCGGGACCGGGAAAGTGAAACGACGGGAGCTCGCGCAGGTGGTGGGCCTGGAGCAGAGTGCTACGTGACACATACCCGACATCTGGTTCCCCGCGGCGAGCGCCCCGCCCATGCGCCCAACGCCGCATTGCTCATCGACTTCGACAATGTGACCCTGGGCGTCCGGTCCGATCTCACCAAGGAACTGAAGGCGCTGCTCAACAGCGACATCATCAAGGGCAAGGTGGCGGTGCAGCGCGCCTACGCCGACTGGCGCCGCTATCCCCAGTACATCGTGCCCCTCTCGGAGGCGTCGATCGACCTGATCTTCGCGCCCGCCTTCGGCACCAACAAGAAGAACGCGACCGATATCCGCCTCGCCATCGACGCCGTCGAGCTGGTCTTCACCCGGCCCGAGATCGGAACGTTCATCCTGCTCTCAGGTGACAGCGACTTCAGCACCATGGTGATCAAGCTGAAGGAGTACGGGAAGTACGTCGTCGGGGTGGGGATCCGCGAATCGGCCAGCGACCTGCTGATCCAGAACTGCGACGAGTACTACTCCTATAACGACCTGGCGGGGCTCACCCGCGAAGTCGACACCCCGTCCATGCAGCGCGACCCGTGGGAGCTGGCCACCGAGGCGGTGGCGCAGATGGGCCGGAACCGCGACGTCATGCGGTCCGACCGGCTCAAGCAGGTCATGCAGCAGATCGACCCCAACTTCGACGAGAAGAACGCCGGCTTCAACCGCTTCAGCAAGTTCGTGGCGGAGGCGGGCCAGCGGGGCCTGATCAAGGTCCACAAGATGGACAACGGGCAGTTCGAGGTGGCGCCCACCGGCCAGGCACCGGCGGCGCCGGCGCCCCCGGCCGAACGCGAGCGCCCCGCCGAACGCGAACGCCCCGCCTCACGCGAACGCCCGGCGGAGGGCGAACGGGAGGAAGGCCGCGGGCGCGGACGCGGGCGGGGACGCGGCGGCCGGGGGCGGCGGGGCGGCCAGGGCGAGAGCCGCGCCGCGGCTGCGGCGCCCGCCACGACGGAGGCCCTGAGCCTGGCGCAGGCCTTCGACCTGCTGCGCTCCTCGCTGATGCAGCTGCCGACGCCGGTGGACAGCGAGAGTCTGCGGCTCCGGATGGCCGCCCTGCACGGCCGGGACGACTCGATGCTGGATCAGGAACGGTTCGGCCGCTTCCTGCGCCAGGCGCATGATGCCGAGATCATCGATCTGCGCAAGCTGGGTGAGAACGAATACGAGATTGCTCCGCGGCCCGGGGCCATGGTGGCGGCGGCGACGCCGGCGGCCGGCGCGCCCGAGGCCCCGGCGCCCGAGGCCGGTGGCGCCGGGGAAGCGGCGGCGCCTCCCCTGGAGGCGGAAGGGGGCGCGGAAGCGGCGGCGCAGGCCCGGCGCATGGGCCTGCGCTTCCGGCGCGGCTCGCGCGGCGGCGTGCAGCCCCGGGGCGAGATCCCCATGGTAGGGGTGGTGCGGGTGGAAGTGGAAGAAGAACCGGCCGCCAAGGCGGAGGCCGCGCCCCGGAAGCGGCAGACCTCGAAGAAGGGCGGCCGGTCCCGGGCGCGCAAAGCTGCCTCCACGGCCAGCAAGGAAGCCGCCGCCCCCGAAGCCGAGGCTCCGGCCGGGGAAGCGAAACCGGCGGCGGAAAAGAAGGCCGCCAAGCCACGACGCCCCAGGCGCCCGCGAAAGAAGGCGGGCGGCTCGACGGAGAAGCCGGAGTGAGCGGAGGGCGACGGGCAGCGAAGGCGCTGCCCGTCGGCTTTTTCGCCCGGCACGCCGCGGAGGTCGCCCGTGACCTGCTGGGGATGATGATCGAGTCGCGCGTGGGCGGCGCCCGGACCGTGGCGCGCATCGTGGAGACCGAGGCCTACCTGGGGCGGGACGATCCCGCGTCCCACGCCTATGCCCTCCGGCGCAACCGGATGAACGAGGCGCTCTACGGCCCGGCCGGCACCTGGTATGTCTATCTCTCCTATGGCGTGCACTGGTGCGCCAACCTGGTCTGCCGCGAGCAGGAAACCGGCTCCGCGGTGCTGTTGCGCGCGCTGGAGCCGCTGTCGGGGCTGGCGGTGATGCGCCGGCGGCGGGGCACGGCCGTGGATGCGCGACTCTGCGCCGGCCCTGGATGCCTCACCCAGGCGCTGGGCATCTCCCGCGCGCTCGACGGCCTGCCCATGCCCGGCGCGCCGGTGGTCGTGCGCGAGGGGACGCCGGCCACCGACGTGCTGGTCACCCCGCGCATCGGGATCACCAGAGCCGCGGACTGGCCGCTGCGGTTCGTGCTGGCCGGCTCGCCCTGGGTGTCGGGGCGGTCAGGACGGGAAGGCCGGAAGGCGGGAAGCCGGTAAGCAACGAGGCGGCAGGGGATCAGCCCCTGCCGCCTCCTGCGCCGGTCTTTTCAGTGTCAGCTCAGCGTGCGCCGGACGCTATCCCTTCCTTGGCGCCGCCCAGGCTTACGCGCAGCCCGCCGGTGAACGCGTGGGTGGGGCCGATCAGCAGTTTTCCCGCCGGGGGAGAAGTGGTGATCTGGTATTGGCCGAACAGCGCCACGGCGCCGGCCTGGAGCTGCAGGCCGGCCACGAACGTGCCGTACCCGGTGCTGCCGAGATTCGCCGCCGTCTGCCGGGCATTGGCCTGCTCATCCGGCGTGGCGAACGGTCCATAGGGCCAGGGATTGTGCAGATACTGGAGGCCGAACCCCGCACCCAGGAACGGCTGGATGGCCGACTTCAGGGGATACACCATCAGCACCGCCGAGTAGCGCCGGAGGTCGTTGAAGCTGACCAGTCGCGAGCCGCCGCTGGCGCTGGGATCGGTGTAGGAACTGTACTGGAGGGAACTGGCGAAGCCCTCCTCGACCGAGAGCAGGAGAGCCGTCCGGCGCGCGGTGATGAGCACGTTGCCGCCCGCCATGGGGATCGCGCCACGGGTCTGGGCCGGTGTCTCGTAGATCAGCGCCCCGCCGTTTGCCCCCACGAACCAGCGGAACTGGTTGATACCCAGCTGGGCCGAGAGCGTGCCGGCGGTGCACACGCCTGCCAGGACCGCCAGCATCAGGGTTCGGGTGAACATCCGCATTCGGAAGACCTCCGGAGAAAGGTCCGGCGAGACCGGACCGCTCTGGTGATGACCACGGCGCGTTTCGCCAACATACCGTGCGGCGGCGAAAAGCGCGATACCCAAGGAACGCCTAGGCTGTTCACCCGCTGAAAGTTGGGGGCCGGAGCTTCTAAAGTACTTGAGGTCCGGTCCGGCACTTTACCGGGTTGGATTGCACCTTACGGTGCCGGACAATCCCGGAGGCCGGTCGGCCGGGGAGCGGCGGTCAATGGGGACGGGCCGCTTCCGGCTTCCCAACTCTTTCACCTGCAATTGTTTAGCTGTGCGGGTCGGATCAGATCAGCCCCAGACTGGCGCCGACCTTCTTCATGGCAAGCAAAACCTGATCCAAGTCGTCCCGGCTGTGGGCCGCCGAGATCTGGCAGCGGATCCGGGCCTGACCCTGGGGGACAACCGGGTAGCCGAACCCGGTGACGAAGACGCCCTCCTCGAGCAGGCGGCGGCTCATCTCGATGGCCTTGGCGGTTTCGCCCAGGATGACGGGGATGATGGGGGTCTCGCCCGGCAGAGGCTGGAAGCCTGCTTCGCGCAGGCGCTGGCGGAAGTAGTCGGCATTTTCCCGCAGCGTGGCGACCCGCTCCGGATGCTGTTCCAGGAATTCGACGGCGGCCAGGGCGCTTGCGGCGACCGTGGGGGGCAGGGCGTTGGAGAAGAGCTGAGGCCGGGCACGCTGGGTGAGGAAATCGCAGAACGCTTCGCTGCCGGCCGCGAACCCTCCGGCCGCGCCCCCCAGGGCCTTGCCCAGAGTCGAGGTGATGATGTCGACCTCGCCCAGCATGCCGTAGTGCTCGGCGGTGCCGCGGCCCTGCTGGCCCAGCACGCCGGTGGCATGGGAATCGTCCACCATGAGCACCGCGTCGTACTTGCGGCAGAGGTCCACCAGGTCGGGCAGCGGCGCGATGGCGCCTTCCATGGAAAAGATGCCGTCGGTGATGACCAGCCGGGTCCGGCGATGGCGCGCCCCCCGCAGCCTGCGTTCCAGGTCCTGCATGTCGGCGTGCTGATACACCGCGCTGTCGCATCTGGTGATGCTGCGGGCCAGCCGGATGGCGTCGATGATGGAGGCGTGGTTCAGCTGGTCGCTCAGGATGAGGTCGTTCTCGCCCAGGATGGTGGCGGGGACGGCCTCGTTGGCGTTCCAGCAGCTGACGAAGCTGAGCGAGGCGGCGGTGCCGACCAGGCGGGCGCAGGCGGCTTCGAGGTCGCGGTGCACGGTGAAGGTGCCGCAGATGAACCGCACCGAGGCGGTGCCCGCCCCGAAGGTATCGAGGGCGCGCTTGCCGGCGGCGACTACTTCCGCCTGGTCGGAGAGGCCCAGATAGTTGTTGGACGAGAGCACGATGACCTCGCCCCGACCCTCCATCCGGACGCGCGCCGCCTGGGGCGAGGCGATGTAGTTGAGGGTCTTGTAGACCTTCTCCCGGCGAAAGGTGTCGAGTGCTTCCGCGAGCCGCTGTTCCAGTCCCTGATTCATGAGCCGATCTCCAGGATCACTTTGCCGGCCGAGCCGTCCTTGATGACGCCGATCGCCTTGGCGATATCCGCCATGGGGAGGCGGTGGGTGACGACGGGCATGGGGTCGAACCTGCCGCTGCGGAGCAGGCGGGCCGCCTGGTGCCAGGTCCGGTACATGCGCCGCCCGGTGACGCCGTAGACGGTGAGGCCCTTGAAGATGACGTCGCGCGCGAAGTCGACCTCGGTGGTACGAACCGGGGTGCCCAGCATGTTGAGGCGTCCGCCGGGCCGCGCCGCGGCGAGGGCCTGCGCGTGGCCGCTGGGATGGCCGCTCATCTCGCAGACCAGGTCGAAGCCGTCGCCGGCGGTGATCCCGGCGAGCCGGTCCTGGAGGCCGGGATCGGCGGCGTCGAGCACGTGATCCGCGCCCATGGCGCGGGCGATCTCGCGGCGCCGGGGGTTCAGGTCGGTGGCGATGACCTGGGCGGCTCCCGCCGCGCGCGCCACCCCCACGGCGAAGCAGCCGATGGGGCCGCAGCCGACCACGAGTACGAAGCTGCCGGTGACCCGCTCGCCTTCCAGGACGGTATGGACGGCGTTGCCGATCGGGTCCATGATGGCGCCGACCTCGAGGGGGATGCCGTCCAGGCGCATCACGTTGGTGGCGGGCATGGCGATGTATTCCGCGAACGCCCCGTCGCGGTCCACCCCGATGATCTGGGTCCGGCGGCAGACATGGAAATCGCCGGTTCGGCAGGGCACGCAATGGCCGCAGACGATGTGGCCCTCGGCGGTCACCAGGTCGCCCGGGGCCAGCAGCCCGGCCGCTTCCGCCTCGTGGCCCAGCTCCACGATTTCCCCGGCAAACTCGTGTCCGATGACCAGCGGCGGCCGGAGCCGCCCCCGGGCCCAGGCGTCCCACTCCCAGATATGCAGATCGGTACCGCACATGCCGGCGGCATGCACCCGGATGAGCACTTCGTTGGGACCGCAGGCGGGACGGGGCACGTCGCGGAGAACCATCCCCGGCCCGGGTGTTTCCTTGACAAGGGCGCGCATGGACACGGAAGGGTAAGAGGCGGCGGAAATATAAGGGCGGTAAGGGCGGTAGGGGCGGTATGGCGGTATGGATGCCTTATGCCGCCTTTACCGCCTATACCGCCTCTACCGCCGTTTCTGCCCGTACCGCCGTAATCGCCACCGCGCTCACCTTGAACGACGCGATCTTGGCGTAGGGATCGAGCCGGGGATTGGTAAGGATATTGGCCGCCGCCTCCCGGTAGTGCATGGGGATGAAGATCTGCCCCGGCGCCTGGCGGTCGGAGACGCGCACGCCGATCAGGATCGAGCCCCGGCGCGAGCGTACCCGCACGGTATCGCCGTCGCCGACCCCCAGCCGTCCGGCATCGGCCGGATTGACTTCCACCACCGGCACCGGCTCGCGGGAATCGAGGCCTTCGCTGCGGCGCGACATGGTGCCGGTGTGCCAGTGGTACATCTGCCGTCCGGTGCCGAGGATGAAGGGGAATTCTTCATCGGGCAATTCGCTGGGCGGCAGGTACTCCACCGGTACGAATATGCCGCGGCCGTCGGGCGTGGGGAACTTCTCGGCAAACAGGAAGGCCGTGCCGGGCGAGTCCGGCGTGGGGACCGGATACTGCAGCCCGGCGCCGCGGAGGCGTTCGTGGGTGACGCCGCGCCAGGACGGAGTCACCGAGGCGATCTCGACCATGACGTCGGCGGGGCCGGCGTAATGCGTGGGCAGCCCCAGCCGGTTGCTCAGGTCGCAGAGGATGTCGAGGTCGGCCCGGGCCTCGCCCGGCGGGTCCAGCGCGGGTTCGGTGACCTGGATGCGCCGCTCGGTATTGACGTAGGTACCGGCCTTCTCGGCAAAGGACGAGCCGGGCAGCACCACATCGGCCCAGCGGGCGGTCTCGGTGAGGAAGAGGTCCTGCACCGCGAGGAACTCGAGGCTGCGCACCCAGTCTTCGGCGTGGGAGATATCCGGATCGGAGAGCACCGGGTTCTCGCCCATGATGTACACCGCCCGGACACCGCTCCCCGCCGCGGTGATTTCGGTGGTCATGAGGCCCTCCTTGAGGGAGAGCCGCTCCTCCGGCACGCCCCAGGCGCGGGCGTAGTCGGCGCGGTGCTCCGGGCTCTTGACCGAACGGTAGTCGGTGTAGACGAAGGGGATGGCGCCCATGTCGCTGGCGCCCTGCACGTTGTTCTGGCCCCGGATGGGCATCATGGCCGCGCCCCAGCGGCCGATCATGCCGGTGGCCAGAATCAGGTTCAGCAGGCTGGCGACGATATCCGTTCCGGTGGCGTGCTGGGTCAGGCCCATGGCCCAGAGCGTGGAGGTGCGGGGCCCGCGGGCGTAGGCCTCGGCCGCGCGGCGGATGAGCGCGGCGGGGACGCCGGTGAGCTTCTCGCCCAGCTCCGGGGTGTAGGGGCGCACCGCTTCCCGGACCTGCTCGAAATCGCGGGTGCGCGCGGCGATGAACTGCCGGTCGACCAGGCCCTGCTCGATGATCCAGGCCAGCATCGAGGAGAAGAGGGCGACGTCGGTTCCCGGCAGCAGCTGGAGATGAATATCGGCGAGCCGGGCCAGCTCGGTCTGCCGCACATCGGCCACGATGAGCGTGGCGCCCCGGGTGACGGCTCGCTTGATGAGCGCGCCGAAGACCGGATGCGACTCGGTGGTGTTGGCGCCCGCAATGAAGATGACGTCGCAGGCTTCCTCGATTTCCCGCATCGAGCCGGAGGCGGCGGACGTGCTCAGGGCGCGGCTCATGGCCGCCACGGAGGTCGAGTGGCAGAGCCGGGTGCAGTGGTCGACGTTATTGGTGCCGATGGCCCCGCGGATCATCCGCATGAAGACGTAGTTGTCTTCGTTGCTGCACTTGGCGCTGGAGAGCGAAGCCACCGCATCGGGCCCGTGCTCGTCGCGCACCCGCGCCAGCTCCTGGGCCGTCAGGCTCATGGCCTCTTCCCAGGTGGCTTCGCGGAAGGCGCTGAACCACTCGGCCGGCGTGGACGCGCGGTCGCGCACATCCGAGGTCCGGGTTGCCGGCGTGCCGGTCAGCCGCCGCTTGCCCACCGTCCGGCCGGGCGGCCGCGGCTTTTCCCCCTGGGCGCCCTCGACGATGGTCTGCCAGGGGCCTTCGCGGTGGCGGGGCCACTCCCCGCGCCAGATCCAGCGATCGTTCTCCTGCACCCAGCCCTTGCGGATGAGCGGTGTGGTGAGCCGGTCGCGATGCTGGGCGAAGTCGTAGCCGAAGCGGCCCTTCACGCAGGTGGAGCCCTGGTTGGGGGTGTCTTCCTCGATCCAGGGCGAGGTTACCCGCATGAGCTCGCCGTCCTTCTGGTGCAAATCCACCTGGCATCCCACGCCGCAATAGGGGCACACCGACCGGGCCACCCGGTCGGGATGGGCCAGGGCCTCGCTGCCGAAGCGCTGGTGGGGAATGAACTCGAAGATGGCGCCGGTGGGGCAGACCCGCACGCACTCGCCACACCAGGTGCAGCCCGCGTGATCGGGATCGCCGTCGCCGCCCACTATGATCCGGGTTTCGCCGCCGCGCTCTCCCACCTCCAGGACGCCCACTTCCTGGATATCGAGGCAGGCCCGCACGCACCGGGTACAGAGCACGCACAGGCTCATGTCGTGCTGGATCATTACGTCGCCGGGCCGCTCGTCGCCCGTGCGCAGCGGAAGCTCGTGCCGGGGCCGCACCGGCACGTCGTAGCGGACCACGTACCGCTCGAAATCGTTCCGCGGATGTTCCCGGCCGCCGTTCTGCAGGTGGGCGGCCGGGTAGCGCTCGAGCAGGAACTGCAACACCCCGCGCCGGTTTTCCACTGCCGCCGGCGACTCGGTACGCACCACCATGCCTTCCGCGGCCGGCGTGGCGCAGGCCGGCATCAACTTGGCCTGGCCCTCGACCGACACGAGACAGATACGGCAGTTGCCGACGGTGGGCAGCCGGGGGTACCAGCAGAGCGTGGGCACATCCATGCCGGCGGCCCGCGCCGCATCGAGGATGGTGGCGCCGGGCTGGAACTCGATGGCGTGGTCGTTGATGGTGAGCGTGGGCATGAGATCGTGGCCGGGAGGAGTTCGTTCCGGAATATAAGTGGTCGCGAGGAGGCCGCTCGACCACCTGATCCGCTGCGAACTATTGCGCTATTGGACAGAATGTCAAATCTTGTACTGGCGCGGGAGCACGTTCTGGCCCGCTGCCTGCCGTTCTGCTTCATCCCATGTTCTGCGAGAAGAGTCGTTCACTCTTCTCTCTCTCGAGCCGGCAACGGCTCACTTCATCATCACAGGAGGAGTTATGGCGGCACGACGGAAGAAGGCAGCAAAGAAGAGCTCCAAGAAGGCCGCGAAGAAGTCCACGCGCAGAAAAGCGGCGACCAAAAAGGCCGCGCCGCGGAAGAAGGCGGCCAAGCGGAAGAAGTAGCCGCCAGCAGTTTGCAGGAGCACCAAGGGGCCGGCCGTCGCCGGCCCCAAGTGCTTTCAGGCATCGGCGGGAAGGGATGTGAGCCGGCTGGAAAGCAAAGCGCCCCGGAAACCGGGGCGCTGTGGTCTTGGGCGGAGCAACGCGATCAGGCCGCGTGTTCTTTGGGGACCTGCTGATGCCAGTGTTCCTGGGTGTCGTCGTCATCGGCGGCCCACATGTAGGCCCAGATGACGGCGGGCCGCTTGGCGGGCCGGGCGTTCCGGATCACGATTCCCAGCGGCTCTTCGACCGGGGCCATGCGCATGCGTTCCACGGTGCCTTCCTTACTGAGGTTGTGCCGCACTGCTGCCCTCTAATAAGGAAGCAGCCGTCGTGCCGCGACGGCTGCCAATGCAAGTACATGTCTGGCAGCGAGTTGGGTTGAGCGAACTCAGGAGGTGTGTCGTTTCGACGCGTCCAGGTCCATGTCGATCTGACACACCGGGGGGGAGAGGATGAGGCCTGCCTTACGGTGCCGGGAGCTCCGCGATACCGGATCGGGCTCGCGGGCCCAGCCGGCGTAGAAGGGCAGGAGCGCCTCGGGGGCGAGGTGCGGCTCGCCGGGCACCAGTACGTGAATGCCGCCGGGCGCGATGCACTGCTGCAGGCAGCGCATCAGGTCGACGCGGGCGGGCGGTTCAAGGTCGACCAGCGCGGCGGTCTCGACCACCACGGCATCGGCCGGTGGGTCGAGGTCGGGGAACCAGCATCCGTACTGGACGACGAGCGCGGCGAAGCCGGCTGCCAGTGACTCGGCCGCCACCCGCAGTTCGGCCCGCTCCACCACGCCCAGGTCGGCCGAGAGGAAGGTGACCGATGCGTCATGGGCGGCGGCCAGGCAGGCTTCCGCCTCCAACCCGGCGCCGAGCAGCACGATGTGATCGCCCGGTTCGATGCGCGGCAGGAGCCCGGTGATGGGGCTATGGGTCTCCAGGCCCCAGTGGGTCGGCTCGCGCTGGGCCGCACGGAGCGCCAGCACGTGCTGGCGCCAGCGGCGGTAGGAGCGCAGGCGCAGGCGCTTCATGATCAGCCGGTCCACTGAGTCGAGCATGAGCACTTCCGTCAGCACGAACTGTCCCTCGCGGGTCGCGTTCAGCTCGGCCACTGCTTCGTCGCCCAGCCGCAGCAGCTCGTCCCGCTCCAGCGAGTTCTTGAAGCTCTCGATGCGCTGAAGGATGTATTCCTGGTATTGCTGCTTGAGCGACGGGGGCGTGCGCCGGCGGCGCTGCCGCCGGACCTGGTCGAGGGTCAGCATGGGTGGAGATGGAGGACGGACGCCAGACGCATGCTGCGAGTACCGACACGCTGCCCCCGGACGCGAGGACTCGCGCGGCGGCGGCTGGAGAGGGATAATGGAGACACGCTCCGACAAAACTCGTGACCCGGCGCAGAGGTGTCAATGCGCCCCACCGGCCGAAGGGGGTCCCGAGCCGGGAGACGGTACGGCATATTCCACCAGGATCGTACCGATCCGGCCCCGGGCCCCGGGGCCCGGGACCGAAAGGAGCCCTGCGCGATGTTCTCGATATTCCCGCTCTGCGCCGCTGTCCTGCTCGTGGGGATGGTGACCGAGCCTCTCGACGCCCAGGAGCCGGCGCCCGAGCTGGACACGGCGGCCGTCAGGCTGATCCGGCAGCTGAACGACGGCCGGTACGCGGAGGCGGCAGCCGGCTTCGATTCCACCATGCGCCAGGCGCTGCCCGAGCCCAGGCTGCGCCAGACCTGGGAAACGCTGCAGGGCCAGGTGGGCGCGCTCCAGAAGCTGGGAACGCCGCAGCGCTCCACCTCCGGCGGCTATATCATCGTCGTCGTGCCCGCCACCTTCGAGCGGGCGGTGCTCGACGCCAAGGTCGTGTTCGATGGGGAGCAGCGGGTCAGCGGCCTGTTCTTCCAGCCGCACCAGGAGGCCGGTCCGCAGGTTCCGCCCTACGCAGATACCAGCGCCTTCTCCGAACGGGAGATGCCGGTGGGTTCCGGCGCCGGCGCGCTGCCGGGCACCCTGAGCGTCCCCACCGGCGCCGGACCCTTTCCCGCCGTGGTGCTGGTGCACGGCTCCGGGCCGAACGACCGGGACGAGACGGTCGGCGGGGTCAAGCCGTTCCGCGATCTGGCCTGGGGGCTGGCCAGCCGGGGCATCGCCGTCTATCGCTATGAAAAGCGCACCCGGGCTCATCCCGAGGAGTTTCACGGGCCCTTCACGGTCGACCGGGAGACTGTGAACGACGCGGTGGCAGCCGTCGAACTGCTGCGGCAGACGCCGGGCGTCGACAGCGCGCGCGTGTTCGTGCTGGGACACAGCCTGGGCGGGATGATGGCGCCGCGCATCGGGCAGCGCGACCCGGACATCGCCGGGCTCATCATCATGGCGGGCACGACCCGGCGGCTGGAAGATGTCATGGAACAGCAGCTCGCCTACCTGCAGTCGCTTCCGGGAGGCGACAGCAAAGCGTCCACCGAGGCCTTCGACAGGATGCGCGCCGGCATCGCCGAGGTCCGCGCGCTCACCCCCGCCGACAGCGCCTCGCCCGCGGTGGTTCTGGGCGCCCCCGCGGCCTACTGGCTCGACCTGGACGCCTATCAGCCGGTTGCCGTGGCCCGCACGCTCTCCATGCCGATGCTCATCCTGCAGGGAGAGCGGGACTACCAGGTGACCATGGCGGACTATGCCAACTGGCGGGAAGGGCTGGCGGGCGACAGCGCCGTGACGTTCAAGACCTACCCGGCCCTGAACCACCTCTTCGTTGCCGGCAGCGGGAAGAGCACCCCGTCGGAGTATGCCCAGCCGGCGCATCTGGCCCGGGAAGTCGTCGACGACATTGTTACCTGGGTCGAGCGACGGTGAAGCGTCTTACCCGTTGTTACGCGTCGCCCGCCTGTAGCACGGCGCCCTTCAGGTAGCCCGTTTCGGGGATCGTCAGCACCTCGGGATGGTCGACCGCCTGGCCCAGCAGTTCCCGCAGAATGATCCGCCGGCCGCTATCGGCCGCCGCCTGTTCCAGCAGGCCGAGGAATTGCGGCCGGGAGAGATGATAGGAACAGGAGGCGGTGAGCAGGTGGCCGCCCGGCGATAACAGTCGCATGGCCCGGAGATTGATTTCGGTATAGCCGCGGACGGCGCCGGCCACCGATTGCCGGGATTTGGCAAAGGCCGGCGGATCGAGCACGATGGTCTCGAAGCGGCGCCCGGCCCGTTCATACTCGCGCAGCAGCGCGAAGACGTCTCCCTGCTGCCAGGCGATGTTATCGAGGCCGTTGAGCGCGGCGTTTTCCCGGCCCCGTGCCAGGGCTTCGGCGCTGCTGTCGAGCGCCAGGACCTGGCCGGCGTGCTGTGCCAGATGGAGGGCAAAGGAGCCGTGATAGGCGAAGCAATCGAGGGCGCTGCCGCCTTCGGGAACCAGCCGGCCGGCCCGGAGCCGGTTCTCCCGCTGGTCGAGGAAAGCGCCGGTCTTCTGTCCGCCCCGGGGTGCGGCCAGATAGCGCACCGCACCCTCCCGGATTTCGATGGTCTCGGGCACGGCGCCCGCCACCAGTTCGATCTCCCGGGGCAGCCCCTCGCGCTGGCGCACCGCCGCATCGTTGCGGAGCAGGATGCCCTCGGGCTCCAGGACACCGTTGATCGCCTCGAGGATGTCGGCACGGGCGGTTTCCAGCGGGGCCGACAGTAGCTGGGCCACCACCCAGCGGTCGTAGCGATCCACCACCAGGGAGGGCAGCCCGTCGCCTTCAGCGTGCACCACCCGCCAGGCGGTGGCGTCGATGGACTCCCGGCGCCGCAGCGCCCCGGCGATCTGGTCGTGCCACCAGCCGGCATCCACCGGGCGGGGGCCGCGCTCCAGCAGGCGGAGGCGGATCTCCGAGCGGGGCGAGTACAGGGCCTGGCCCATGGTGCGCCCGTCCGGGTCGGCGACGGTGACGATGCCGGCCCGGCCCGGCTCTTCCAGCACGTCGCCGCGGTAGATCCAGGGGTGCCCCCGCACCCAGCGGGCGGCGCCGCGGTGAGAGACGATTACCATCCGCGGGCACCTCGCCGGCGCAGCCGGCCGGCGTCACCGGTGACGCAGCGGGGGGTTGCGTCCGTCGTTTCCCGGGGGGCAGGCTCCATCATGGGCGGAAATGTAGCGGGGATGCTGCGTCTGGTTCTGGTCACCGACGATGCGCTGGTCGGGGGTCGCGATCTGCCGGATCTCTGCCGGGCCGCGGTCCGGGGCGGCGTCACGGCGGTGCAGCTGCGGCTCAAGCAGGCGACACCGCGCGATCTGTGCACGCTGGCCAGAACCCTGAGGGAGGCATTGCCGGTGCCGTTGTTCATCAACGACCGGGTGGATGTCGCCCTGGCCGCGGGTGCCGACGGCGTGCATCTCGGGCCCGACGATCTGCCGGTCCGGCTGGCACGGTCGGTGGTTCCCGCGGGTTTCCTGCTGGGTGCCAGCGTGGGCGGCCCCGACGAAATACCGGGCGGCGTGGAGGCCGACTACTGGGGCGTAGGCCCGTACCGTGTCACCACCACCAAGGCGGATGCCGGGGCGGCTCTGGGTCCGGAGGGTCTGGCTGCCGTCGTGCGGGAGAGCGCCGGGCATCCCTGCGTGGCGATTGGTGGTATCCGGCCCGATGACGTGCCGGCTGTGCTGCGGGCGGGCGCATGTGGAGTTGCTGTCGTATCGGGGATTCTGGGGGGGGAGAGCGGGGTGGAGCAGGCCGCTGCGGCGTATGCGGCCGGGTTCCGCTAGGCGAGTACTCAGTTCCCGGTCCTTTTCTCTTTGCCTTTTCGGGGCTCGCCCTCGCCGTCCGCTTAGTCCTCAGGCCTCGTTCGGCTCGCCCTCGCCGAGCCTCCCTCCGCGCGCCGACGGATCGCTTCGCGGCGATCAGATCCCCATCCACTGGCGGGCGCTCCTGACGCGCGCTCCGGGAGGCATCGGCTTCGGGCCCGCCACTTCGCTGTCCGCTCAGTCCTCAGGCCTCGTTCGGCTCGCCCTCGCCGAGCCTCCCTCCGCGCGCCGACGGATCGCTTCGCGGCGATCAGATCCCCATCCACCGGCGGGCGCTCCTGACGCGCGCTCCGGGAGGCATCGGCTTCGGGCTCGCCACTTCGCCGTCCGCTCAGTCCTCAGGCCTCGTTCGGCTCGCCCTTGCCGTCCTGCCGTCCTGCCGCCTTGCCGTTCTGCCGCCTTGCCGTCCCACTCGGTCCTTTCCTCTTTCGGGCCCCATTTCTCTCTTGCTCCGCCCTCGCCGAGCCTCCCTCCGCGCGCCGACGGATCGCTTCGCGGCGACCGGATCCCCATCCACCGGTGGGCGCTCCTGACGCGCGCTGCGGGAGGCATCGGCTTCGGGCTCGCGCTTGCCGTCCTGCCGTCCTGCCGCCTTGCCGTCCCACTCAGTCCTTTCCTCTTTCGGTCCCCTTTTCTCTCTTGCTTCGCCCTCGCCGAGCCTCCCTCCGCGCGCCGACGGATCGCTTCGCGGCGATCAGATCCCCATCCACCGGCGGGCGCTCCTGACGCGCGCTGCGGGAGGCATCGGGTTCGGGCTCGCTCTTGCCGTCCGCTCAGTCCTCAGGCCTCGTTCGGCTCGCCCTCGCCGAGCCTCCCTCCGCGCGCCGACGGATCGCTTCGTGGCGATCAGATCCCCATCCACCGGCGGGCGCTCCTGACGCGCGCTGCGGGAGGCATCGGCTTCGGGCCCGCCACTTCGCTGTCCGCTCAGTCCTCAGGCCTCGTTCGGCTCGCCCTCGCCGAGCCTCCCTCCGCGCGCCGACGGATCGCTTCGCGGCGATCAGATCCCCATCCACCGGCGGGCGCTCCTGACGCGCGCTCCGGGAGGCATCGGGTTCGGGCTCGCTCTTGCCGTCTTGCCGTCTTGCCGTCCTGCCGCCTTGCCGTCCTGCCGCCTTGCCGTCCCACTCAGTCCTCAGTCCTTTCCTCTTTTCTCATCTCTTGTCTCCCTTCGGTTCTGTGCCGTTCTTCAACTCCCGCCGCAGTCGCTGGGAGCGCGCGATCTGCGCCAGGTGTTCTTCGTAACTGCGGCTGAAGGCGTGGGATCCGTCGGGGCGGGCGACGAAGTAGAGCCAGGGGACGCTGTCGGGATACAGCGCGGCCTCGATGCTGCGCAGGCCGGGTGAGCTGATGGGGCCCGGGGGCAGGCCGGGATGGAGGTAGGTGTTGTAGATGGAGGGGAACTGGTAGTCCTTGAGGAAGAGCCTCGCCTTGCGCTCACCGGTCTGCAGCTCGATGGCGTAGATGACCGTCGGGTCGGCCTGCAGCGGCATGCCGAGCTGCAGGCGGTTGTGGTAGACGCCGGCGATCACCTCCCGCTCCGAGTCGACCGCCGCCTCGCCCTCCACGATGGATGCCAGCGTCACCAGCTGTCGCAGGCTCAGGCCCAGGGTGTCCAGTCGCCGGGTCCACGCCGGCTTCCACTGCTCCAGGAAGGTGCGACCCATGATGTGCACCAGCTCGCGGCCCGTCACGTCGGCCGGCAGCTGATAGGTGTTGGGCAGGAGGAACCCCTCCATGGTGGGGCCCGGCAAACCGAGCTCGGCCGGAACGGTGGGGTCGTGCGCGGCGGCGATCACCGAGTCGGCCGGGATTCCCAGCTCGGTCGCGGCCAGGCCGGCCAGTTCCCGGACGGAGAGGCCCTCCGGGACGGTGAATCGCTGGGCCAGCACGTCGCCCTGCTCGAGTTTGCTCAGCACCTCCCAGGCGGAGGCATGCTGCGGGAATTCATACACCCCCGCCTTGACCGAGCGGTCTACCCGGCGCAGCCGGGCAAGCAGCTTGAACCAGAGCCGGTGCTCCACCACCCCGTGGCGGACGAGCGAGTCGGTGACATTGCTGAAGCTGGCCCCGGGCGGTACCAGGACGCGTTCCGCCGGGCCGGGGGAGGGTCGGCCGCAGGCGGTCAGCAGGCAGAGGGCGGTGAGGACCGCCGTTCGGAGGCGTCGCATCAGAGACTGGAGGTAATGCCGTGGCGGCGCGCGTCGAGCACGTGCTGCAGCAGGATCGAGGCGGCCAGCGCGTCGACCTCTTCCCGGCGGCCGCGGGTGCTGCCGCCCTGTTCCCGCACCGTCTTCAGGGCGCGGACGGTGCTCAGGCGTTCGTCCCAGAGCAGGAGCGGGAGCCTGGTGGCCCCTTCCACCTGGCGGGCCAATTCCCGCGCGGCGCCCGCGCTGGTGCCCTCGCCGCCCTCGGGCGTCAGGGGGAGCCCTACGACCACCCCCACCGGCTGGTGCTCTTCCACCAGTTCCAGGAACCGGCGCAGCGGAAACCGCTTACCGGCGCGGCGCACCAGGGTATCGAGCGGCCGGGCCAGGAGCTGTGATTCATCGGAGAGGGCGATGCCGATGCGCCGTTCGCCCCAGTCGAGGGCGATGAGCCGGCCGGTGGGCGGGAGGAGATCCGACATTCCTGGAAGGTAAGCGGTGAGCAGTGAGCGGTGAGCGGGCGCGTGAGGGGGCATCCGGGAGGGCCCGTTCACCGCTTACCGCTCGCCGTCACTGCGCCATCGTCGCGAAGAACTCCTTGTTGTTCTTGGTGCGCTTCATCCGCTCCAGCAGGAATTCGAGCGCCTCGACCGGCGGCATGTCGGCCAGGAAGTTGCGCAGGAGGTAGACCCGGTTGAGCTCGTCCTTGTCCATGAGGAGCTCTTCCTTCCGGGTGCTGGTCCGCTGAATATCGATGGCGGGGTAGATGCGGCGGTCGGCCAGGCGCCGGTCCAGCACCAGCTCCATGTTGCCGGTACCCTTGAACTCCTCGAAGATCACCTCGTCCATGCGGCTGCCGGTGTCGATGAGGGCGGTGGCGATGATGGTGAGGCTGCCGCCGCCGTCGATATTGCGGGCGGCCCCGAAGAAGCGCTTGGGCTTCTGCAGCGCGTTGGCGTCCACGCCGCCGGAGAGGATCTTGCCCGAATGGGGGACCACGACGTTGTGGGCCCGGGCCAGCCGGGTGATGGAGTCCAGCAGGATGACGACATCCCGGCCGTGCTCCACCAGCCGCTTGGATTTCTCGATGACCATGTCGGCCACCTGCACGTGGCGGTCGGCCGGCTCGTCGAAGGTCGAGGCGATGACTTCGGCCTCTACGTTCTCCTGCATGTCGGTGACCTCTTCGGGCCGTTCGTCGATCAGCAGCACGATGAGGACGATCTCGGGATGGTTCTCGCTGATGGCGTTGGCCAGCTTCTGCAGCAGGATGGTCTTGCCGGCCTTGGGCGGGGCCACGATGAGCCCGCGCTGTCCCTTGCCGATGGGCGAGAGCAGGTCCACCACCCGCATGGAGAGGTCGCCCGTCTTGCGCTCCAGGCGGATGCGCTGATCGGGGTAGCGGGGCTTGAGGTTGTCGAAGGCGATCCGGTGCTTGGTCTTCTCCGGCTCCTCGAAGTTGACGCTCTCGACCTTGAGCAGGGCCAGGTAGCGCTCGCCCTCCTTGGGGGGGCGGACCTGCCCGCTCACGGTGTCGCCGGTGCGCAGATCGAACCGCTTGATCTGGCTGGGGCTGACGTAGATGTCGTCGGGACCGTAGAGGTAGTTCCAGTCCTGGCTGCGGAGGAAACCGTAGCCTTCGGGGAGGATTTCCAGCACCCCCTCCCCCCGAATGACGGTGTCGGCATCGAGCAGGGACTGCTCGATGCGGAAGATGAGATCCTGCTTGCGAAGGCCGCTGTAGTTGGTGATGTTCAACTGCTCGGCCAGGGCGTGCAGTTCCGCTACGGATTTCTGCTTCAGTTCAGCGATATCCACGGAGAACAGGCTCCATCGAGGAGGGGCCAACGGTCGCGCCCGTATGGGCGTCCCGCGACAGGAAGAGAATGATCTGGAGAGGGCCGGATATTCGTTTGCCCGGGGTCGGGTTGGGCCGGGGCGATAGTGTCGGGGAGATGCCAAGGTCTGAGGAAGCGCTCAATCATAGATTTTCCCCGGAACCCCGTCAAGGGCCAGCGTGAACGAACTCATATCCGCCTTCTCCGCCTGGCGTATCGTCCCCGCCGGCTCCCGTGAAATCATTGACGCGATTGTGGCGCCTGAGCACCGGGGTCCGTCACCGGAGCTGCGGGCGGCGCTGGGCCGCTGGCGGGGCAAGTACTACTGGCCCGACCCGGCCCACGGGCACCTGATTCTCATCCGCCAGACCGGCACGCCCCGGACCGAGCGCTGGCTGCTGCACCTGGTCCTCATGGCCCTGACGGTCCTCTGCACCCTGGGCGCCGGGGCCGCCCTGGGCGGCACCTGGGCCCCCGCCAGCGGCTTTGGCCCCTATGACGTCCTGCACCCGGCCGTCCAGTTTTTCATCACGTCCTGGCATGGCGGCTGGCGCAATCTCATTCCCGGCTGGTCGTTCGCCGCCCCGCTGCTGGGTATCCTGCTGATTCACGAGCTGGGCCACTATTTCGCGGCCCGGCGCTATGCCATCGACGTCTCCCCCCCTGGTTCCTGCCCTTCCCGCCGACGCTGTCGCCTATCGGCAGCCTGGGGGCGTTCATCCGACTGCGCTCCCCGGTGCTCGACCGGCGCCAGCTGCTCGACGTGGGGGCCGCGGGGCCGCTGGCCGGCTTCGTCGTCGCGCTGCTGGTGATGGTCTGGGGCTATGCCGTCTCCCGCAGCGTGCCTCTCGATGTGACGACCTCCCGGACCTTCGTCATGTTCGCCGGGCATCCGCTGGCGCTGGGCGATTCGCTGCTGACCTCCCTCTTCCGGGACCATTTCTTTCCCGGGGCCGAGGCGGTGCATCTCAGTCTGCCGGCCTTCGCCGGCTGGGTGGGGATGTTCGTCACCGGGCTCAATCTGCTGCCGCTGAGCCAGCTGGACGGCGGCCATGTGCTCTATGGTTTGCTGGGGCGCCGGCAGTCCGCCGTGGGCTTCCTCACCATCGTGGCGCTGATTCTCCTGGCCCAGCTGCAGTGGAGCTGGTACGTCTGGGTGGTGCTGGCGCTGCTGGTGGGTGGCGGACGCTGGACCCATCCCTCCGTGATGGCTCCCGCGCGCACGGTCCCCCGGAGCCGGTTCCTGGTCGGCTGGCTCTGCATCGCGGTGTTCGTGCTGACGTTTGTGCCGGTGCCGTTTGTGATTTAGTCGTTAGTCATTAGTCGCTAGTCACTTGTCACTCGACCATACCTCCCGGGCTTTGACCGGGGCTTCGTGCCACGCACCGTCGCAGCGACCAGCGACCAGCGACCAGCGACCAGCGACCAGCGACTAACGACTAACGACTAACGACTAACGACTAACGACTAGTATTGCGCTCCTAACTCTGTGTTGTATCTTATCTTCAGCCGATTCAGGGGCGATCCGCCCGAATCCCGTCACCGAGGAAGCGCATGACGGTTCAGACGCTCCGGCACCATCCGCACGATCCTCGCGAACCTGTCATTCACGAGCTTTCCCCCATTCGCTACGAAGGCATGACCATCCTGACCCGTCTGAGCCTGCGCCAGACGGACGATGGCATGTGGCGTGGCCGGCTGCTGTTCGCCGCCTCGGACGACGCGCCGGAGCGCGAGACGGCCGAGATCCTCCGGGGAGCCTCCCAGCAGGATCTCTGGCAGGCGGTGCACGATCTGCGCGAGCATCACCTGCGCGATCTCTACCGATCCCTTCTCTAGCCGGGGGCGTATGACCGAGGGCGAACGCCTCAGCAAGCTTCGGCACGACCTCGCCAACCCCTTATCGGCCCTGCTGGCCGAAACCCAGCTTCTGCTCCTGAACGAGGCGCAGCTCGACGCCGAAACCGTCGCCAGCCTCCGGGAGATCGAAGCGCTCGCGGTGCGAATGCGCACCATCCTTCGGGACAACTAGGGAGTGCGGCGGCGGCACCGTCTCTGCCGGTTCCGGCGGCCCGCCCGCGGGCGGGCCGCGCGCGGGGCCGGGTGCACCCCCGGCTGGATCTGGCCCGGGCGGCGCGCCCTGGCGGGGTTCAGGCCAGGCCGGCTCCGCTGAGGCCCTGCGGCGACCCTCCTCCGGTGCTGGCGCAGATAGCGCCATCCGTTCGCAAGATAGAGCGCGAGAAACGCCAGACTCGAGAGACTCATGGCGGCCCGGTAGGCCACGCCGCCCCCGCCGGTGGAGACGAACCCCTCGATCGTGCCCGCCACCGCCAGCATCACGACCACGGCGCCCACCATGCGCACCGCGACCCGCCCCTGAATGACCAGCGCGTCGCCGCGGCGCCAGCGCCCCGGCGCCACGACCGCCAGCCCGAGTAACAGGCCGGCGGCGCCCGCCACGGTGATGGCAAAGAGTTCGAGCGCGCCATGGGCCAGGGTGAAGAGACCGATATAGGAAAAGAGGCCCATGTTGGCGAAATGGCCGAAGGTGGTGCCGATGGAGAGCCCGTTCCAGAACAGCAGGAAGAGCGAGCCTACCCCCGCGAAGACCCCTCCGGCAAAGCAGACGAAGGCCACTTTCACGTTGTTGGTGATGATGAACGCTGCCGCTAGCGGGCGCTCCCCCCTGCTGGCTTCGTAATACCCCAGTCCCTGCGCGCGCCGGGTACGCCCGGCCTCGGCGCGGCGCAGCAGGCCGTCCGGGAGGACTTCCCCAGCGAGCCCGGGTCGGTCGCGTATCAGCAAATAGCCGGCCAACATGGGCCCGCCGAACGCGAGAGCGGCCACCAGCACGGCGCGGCGCGCCTGGACCACGGCGGCAGGACATTCGCGCATGAGTACCCGCCAGATCCGTCTTGCGGTCGTCCGCTCGTCCCGGTAGAGCGCGTTGTGCCCCGCGGCGGCGAGTCGCTCGAGCCGCTGGACCACGGGGACCGGGGCGCCGTAGGTACGGGCGCGTGCCAGGTCGGCGGTGATTTCCCGGTAGCGGGCAGCGAACTCAGGCAACGCGTCGGCGCTGAAGCTGTCGAGCCCTTCGCTGGCGGCCCGGGTTGCCTGCTGCTGAAACTCGTCCCAGCGCACCTGTTTCCGTGCCACGAAGCGCTCGGCTCGCCCGCCGCCTCGCTGGGCGAAGCCGAAGCGTCCGCGGCGGCGAGTCAGCTCCGCCTGATAGAGCTCGGCGAGAAACTGCAGCGCGTCGGGCGGCCGCGCCGGATAGCGCTCGGCGAACCGGGCCTCCAGCCGGGTGGCCAGGCGCTGCCGCGCCTCGGGATTCAGCGTGGCGGCGCGCTGGGTGAACTCCCTGAGAAGCCGGAACTCGTCTTCCGGAAGTTCGGGGGCGCCGGCTTCCGCCGTCTCCTCCGGGGTGGTGGGAGCCGGACGTACCGCTTCGGGCCGGTCGCGTACCACGATCGTTCCCGCCACCATGTCGCCCAGCCGCTTGGCCCGCGGGTGCAACACCATGAGGGCCGCATCGAGCAGCAGGACGGGGGGGAAGAGATCCAGCATGCGCAGCAGCCCGCGGATAAGCGCCGGTCCGACGCGTGCGGGGTGACCGGTATCGGCCACGACCCGAATGCCGGCGAAGCGCTTGCCCGGCGTCTGCCCCTGGCGGAAGGCTTCGAAGAAGAAGAAGTATCCCCAGAACGACAGGAAGCTCCCGACCACCAGCGTGATTTCGGTCCAGAGAATGGCGGTGCCGAAGAGCTTCAGCACCAGGGCCAGGGCGATCAGCCACAAGCCAAGCAGGAAGCCGTCGACCAGCGCGGCCAGCACGCGAGAGCCGAGTCCGCCGATCTCGTACTCGAGCACCACGTGCTCGGGGGTTTCGACGGCCAGCCGCTGCGCATACCCGTCGAGGGAAGCGGGGTCGGAGGACATGAAGGTATTCTAGTGTGGCGCTGAGCTGCCGGCCATGAGTATTCGCCAGCATTTTCAGCCCCTTGCGCCCCCCTGTCCGGGGCCGCAGCTTCAGGCGTTCCTGGCCGCCACTCTTCTGCGAGGCCGCGCCATGACCCAACTGGCCATCCGGCAGCTCAGCATCGGCGAGATCATCGACCTGTCGTTTACGATCTATCGCCGCGACTTCCGGACGCTGTTCTTCATCGCGCTGGCAACCACATCGGTGCCGCTGGTGCTCGACATCTACGTCGCAAGCCGCGGCGGTCTGGTGGCGGCCCCCGCGGCCTGGGTGGCAACCATGATCCTCACCGTCGTGATGACGGCCCTGGCCACGGCGGCGACAACCTACGTGGTTTCGGAGGCCTATCTGGGCCGCCCGCTCGGTACGGGCGACGCCCTGCGCCGGGCGCTGCCGCTCCTGGGCCAGGTGATCGTGCTGTCCTTCGTGTCAACCTTCCTGGCCGGTCTGGGACTCGTGCTGTTAATTGTCCCCGGTATCATCATTGCCTGCGGGCTGGGGGTGGCGACGCCCGCCCTGGTCCTGGAGTCGCACGACGCCATGAAGGCCCTGGGACGCTCCTGGAGCCTTACCCGGGGATTCCGGGGCAAGATGTTCCTGCTGTTCCTGGTGTTAGGCATCATTATCATCATTCCGTCGATGGGCGTCACCATGATCGCGCTGCTGTTCAGCCGGGGGACTCCCGGGCCGGGCGATGTGTCCGCGGCGGTGATCGGCGCGACGGTAGCAAGCGGTCTGGTGCGGATTCTGGTCTACCCCATCATCTACTGCACCCTGACGGTGGCCTACTACGACCTGCGGGTCCGCAAGGAGGGGTTTGACCTCGAGCTGCTGGAAAGTGGCTTGCAGCCGGCCTGAGCCGTGCCGGCTCCCCTGACGGTCGCGGCCGGCCCCATTGCGGACGATTCGCTCCGCGCGGTGCTGAACACCGTCTTCCGGGCTCGCGCCTACGACTGGACCATACCACCCGATCCGCTCGGTTTCCTGCGCCGCTGGTGGCACGCGCTCCTCGAAACGCTGGCATCGCTGCAACAGGGGAATCCCCGGGCCTTTGAACTGCTGTTCTGGGGCCTCATCCTCATCCTCGTTGTGATCCTGGTGCACGGCGGCTGGCTCCTGGCGCACACGGTCCGTGGCGCTCATGGGGGCGGCGAGGGAGCGGTCCGCGCCACGGCTCAGCCGGCGCGGGGCGAGGGCTGGTATCTCGATCTCGCCCGACGCCGCCGTGCGGAAGGCCGCTATGCCGAAGCCATGCTGGCGGCTTTTCAGGCATTCGTGCTCCGGGGGGATCGCCGCCATCTCCTCCATTTCCACCCTGGCTGGACCCCGGCCGAGTACGCCGCGAGCCCGGCGCTGCCGGAAAGCGACCGCCGCCGGCTGACCGGTCTGGTCCGGGCGCTTTACGCCTGTGTCTACGCCGGCGAACCCTGTGACGCCGAGCGCTACGATGCCTGGTTTGCAGGGCTCATGGGAGGGCCGACTGCGACCGCGGACTGAGGTCCTGGTGGCGGTGACCGCGCTGGCCGCCGTCGGCATCGTGGCGGCGGCGCTGGGCCAGCGGCAGAACCGCGCCCCCGGCAGGGACCCGCGGCATTCCATTTTCCTGGCGGGACCGGCGGGAACGCGGGGCCTGGCGGACGCGCTGCGGCGTCTGGGGACGCGGGTCATTCCCTGGCGCCAGCGGCTGGAGCGCCTGGCGGGTGACACCTCGGTGGCGGGCCGCAAGCTGGTGTTCGCCGAGCTGGATCCCTACCATCCGCTGGACCTGGTCGAAGCGGAGAGCCTGGTGGAGTTTGCGGCGGGCAGCGGCGATCTGCTGCTGGCGGGAAGGGGCAGTGCCGCGGCCATGGCCTGCTACGGCTACGGTATCGAGCGCCGCAGCGGCGACACCATCCCGCTGTTCCGGCCCGGCGGCAGCCCGGACGCGCCGGCCACGCACGCGACCGATGTGGTGCTTGCTTCCCGCACCGATACCGTGGTGGTGGATTCCTCCGACACGCACGCCGGCGTGACCTCGAGGTGCGAGGTTCTCCCTCCCGAGGCGGTGGACACCTTGCTGCTGGCGCCGGGTGGCCGGGTGGCGGCGCTGCGCCTGGCCTACGATTCCGGGGCCACGCATATCACGCTGGTGGCGCCCGGCGATCTGTTCAGCAATGCCCGGCTCCGCGCCGGCAGTGACGGCGTGGCGCCGCTGCGCCTGCTGGCGGACGATTATGATGTCGTCTGGGTGGACGAGTACAATCAGGGCTTCGCCGCGGGCGGCAATCTCCTCGGCGCCGTGGTGGCCTGGAGCCGGCACGCTCCGGCCGGATGGGTCCTGTGGCAGCTTATCCTGGTAGGACTGGTGGCCCTGGCGGTGGCGGCGGTGCGCTTCGGCCCGGTACAGGCGCGCATCGAGCCCGGGCGCCGTGCCGCGTCGGAACACGTGCACGCGCTGGCCGCCGCCCTGGCGGCGGCCCGGGGCGGCGATGTGGCGGTAGCGCTGATGGTGCGCGGCCTGCGGCGCCGCCTGGCGGCGGGCGGGAGCGCCCCGGCGTCGCCGCCCCGGGAATGGCTGGGCCGCGTGCGGGAGCATGCGCGGACCCCGCGCGCGCGTGCGGCGGTAGATCGCCTGCTGACCCTGACCCGCGGCCGGCCGGACGGCTCTGACGTTCTGGCGGCCGCCAATGCCGTGGAGGATGTGTGGGAGGACCTGACGCCATCGAGACCGAATCCATCCAGCAGCAGAGTGCCCACGCCCGCGCCATCCTGACGCAGGTCGAGCGGGTGGTGCTGGGGCAGGGGCCGGCCGTGCGGGAGGCGCTGATCGCGCTGATCGCCCGGGGACATGTGCTGCTGGAGGGTGTTCCGGGCACCGCCAAGACGCTGCTGGTTCGCACGCTGAGCCTGGCTCTGGGGCTGGAGTTCCGCCGCATCCAGTTCACTCCCGACCTGATGCCCTCGGACATCACAGGGGTCAACCTGCTGAGCTCCCAGGGGCAGTTCCGCTTCCGTCCGGGCCCCATTTTCGGTGACCTGATTCTGGGCGACGAGATCAACCGGGCGCCGGCCAAGACCCAGGCGGCCCTGCTGGAGGCGATGCAGGAGCGCACCGTCACCATTGACGGGGTGAGCCATGTGCTCTCTCCACACTTCACGGTTTTCGCCACCCAGAACCCGATCGAATTCGAGGGGACCTATCCGCTGCCCGAGGCCGAGCTGGACCGCTTCCTGGTGAAGGTGCTGCTGGAGTACCCCGATGCGGCCACGGAGCGGGATATCCTGGTGCGGGTAGTGGAGGGGTTCGAGGCGGACGAGCCGGGGACCTATGGCGTCGAGCGCGTGGTGGAAGGCGAAGGGCTGGCGGCGCTGCGCCAGGCGGCCCGCACCGTCCGGGTGGAGCCGCGGCTGCTCACCTACGTGACGGAGCTGGTTCGGGCCACGCGCTCCGCGCCCGCCCTCACCCTGGGCGCGTCCCCCCGGGCGGCGGTCGCGCTGCTCAAGACCGCGCGCGCGGCGGCCTTGCTCGACGGGCGCGACTTCGTCATTCCCGACGACATCAAGGGACTCGCGGCGCCGGTGCTCCGTCACCGGGTAACGGTGGCGGCCGAGCTGGAGTTGGAGGGCGTCAGCGCCGATCAGGCGTTGCGCACCATCCTCGAGAAGGTCGAGGCGCCGCACTGATGCCGCTTCCCACCCCGCGCTGGCTGTGGGGCGCGGCCGCGCTGTCGTTACTGGCGCTGATCGGGCTGCTGCGCCCCGACGGGCTGGGTTGGCTCCTGCTGGCCGACGGGCTCTGGCTCCTGCTGCTGGTTGCCGATGCGATCCTGGCCGTCTCGCCCCGGGAGCTGGTCGTGACCCGCGACGTGCCGCCCGCGTTCTCGGTGGGCCGTGTCCTTCCCGTGCGCTACCGCTGGCGCCAGTCCACCCGGCGCGAGCTGGCGGTCCAGGTGCGGGAATCGCTGCCGGCCCCGCTGGGCCGGGAGACGCCGCTCCGGCGGTTCACCGTCCCGCCGGGTGGGGAGGCGATCGAGGTTCTGGAAATTCTGCCGGCCCGGCGGGGCCGGGGCGAGGGTGGCCGTCTCTGGCTGAGGGTGTCCGGCCCGCTGGGGCTGGTCTGGCGCCAGGCGGTCATCGACCGCCCGTGGACGGCGACGGTCTATCCCAGCCTGAGCGGCGTTTCCCTGCGGGCGCTGCCGACCCAGAGCCAGCGCCGGCGCGAGGCGGGACTGCGCAATGTGCGCCGCCTGGGCGAAGGCCGGGTCTTCGAGACGCTCAGGGAATGGGTGCCGGGCGAGGATACCCGCACCATCGACTGGAAGGCGACGGCGCGCCGCGGCAAGATCATGGCCCGGCAGTACGAAGACGAGCGCCGCCAGCATGTGATGATAGTGCTCGATGCCGGGCGGATGATGACGGCGGAGATCGGCGGCGGGGAACGCCTGGAGTCGGCGGTGGAAGCGGCGCTGCGGCTGGCCTACGCCGCGGTGGAGCACGACGACAACGTCGGGCTCATGGTCTTTGCCGACCGGGTGCAGGTGTATGTCCCTCCCATGCGGGGACGCCGCGCCCTGCGCGCCGTTCTCGAGGGGCTGGCCGCCACGGAGGGACGCATGGTCGAGCCGGATTACCCGGCGGCATTCTCCTACCTCGCGGCCCGGAATCGCAAGCGGGCGCTGACGGTGCTGTTCACCGACGTGATCGACCGGACCGCGAGTGAAGCCCTGGTGGCGCAGCTGGGCACGCTGCGCCCCCGGCACCTGCCGCTGGCCGTGACCCTGCGCGATCCCGCCCTGGAACGCCTGGGGACGCGCCGTCCCGCCACCGTGCCGGAGGCCTACGACCGGGCTGCGGCGGAGGAGCTGCTGGCGGCCCGGGAGGAGGCCCTGGCGGACATGCGCCGCCGGGGGGTGCTGGTGCTGGACGTGCCGCCGGCGCGCGCGGCCGAGGCGGTGGTACACCAGTACGATCGCCTCAAGCGGCGCGGCCTGCTCTGAAGGGTATCTGGCGCGGCCGGCACGACCGGGATACCGTACGGATACTGCCTGTTCCCGCCGGCTCTGCCTGGAGATGTTCCTCGCGGTTTTCCTGTGGAGGATCTTCCATGCCTGTTCGCTTCCGTCTGCTCGCCCTGCTGCCCCTCCTCGCCCTGCCGCTGCAGGCGCAGGTCCCCGAATCCGTCCGGTCGGCGGTGGCCGCCTCCCAGCCGACCCAGTACGAGCAGCCCGAGTGCGGCATCAAGGCGGGCCATTTCCGCGTCAGCGGGGCTGCGACCTACCTGAAGACGGCCATCGGGAACGAGGCCAATCGTGAGCGCCTGCTCAAGCAGGCCGAGGATGCCATCAAACAGGCCATTGCGGAAAACGACCAGGGCAAGAACCCCGGGGCCTGGTACTATCTCGGCCGGGTGTACCTCTATCAGGGCGACGTGGTCGGGGCGGATACCGCGTTCACCCATGCCGCGGCGCTCGCGCCGGAGTGCGCGGATGAAATCCGGGGCTTCCGGGAATCGGCCTGGCGGGCGCTGGCGGGCATCGCAGGCACCATGTACCAGAACCAGCAGACCGACTCGGCCCTGATGGTCTATCGTCTGGCCGCGTCGGTGGACCCCAGCGAGCCGCAGACCCATTACCTGATCGGCACGATTTTCGAAACCACGGGTAAGCCGGACAGCGCCCTGGTCTATTATCGCAAGGCCGTGGAGGTGGCGCGCGACCCGTCCGACCGCTACGCCTCCCTGGCCCTGCGCCAGCTGGCAGGGATCTACAGCGCCCGGGGCGACGCGGACAGCGCCATTGCGTATTACGACAAGATGATCGCTGCCGCCACGGCGGCCAACGACACCACCAGCCGGAATGCGGCGGCGCTCTCGCGCGCGATCGCCTTGCAGAATGCCAAGCAGTATCCCCAGGCGATCGCCGGATTCCGGCAGTATCTGGCCTGGCGGCCGGAGGACGCCAACGCCAAGCGCTATCTGGCGGCTGCCTTCCAGGGCAACAACCAGCCGGACAGCGCCGAGGCGTTGCTGCGGGAGCTGGGCCTGAGCAGCGGCACGCGGGGGCCCGATACCAGCTCGGCGGAATACCTGGTGAATCGCGGGGCCAATTACTACCAGGCCAAGGAATTCCAGAAGGCCGCCGGGTCCTTCGCCCGGGCCGCCGAAGTCGACACGCTTAATCACATCGCGCTGCGGAACCTGGCGTTGACCTACAACACCCTGAAGGACGGCGCGAAGCTGCTGGATGCCGCCACCCGGCTGGTGGCGCTGGAGCCGCTGAGCGAGACGGCCCAGCGGCTGCAGATCCAGGGGTATATCGATATCAAGGACAAAGTGCATGGGGCGCCGGCGGTCGACCGGCTGGATGCGATGCCGGTGGACCTGGATGTCAGCACCTTCGTGCCGAACGCGGGCGGCGCCCACGTTGCGGGCAAGGCGCTGGGCCGCGCGCCCAAGAGGAACGGCAAGGCGCTCGCTCCCGCACCGGTCACCGTCACATTCCAGTTTGTGGACGGCTCGGGCAAGGTCGTCGCCACGCACGATCTGGAGATTCCGGCGCTGTCGCCGGGAAAGAGCTGGGACTTCAACTTCGAGGCGGAAGGAAGCAATCTCAGCGGCTGGGTGTATCACCGGAAGTGAAAGCGTTGCGCGGCCCTCGACTCTCTCGACCCTCTCGACCTTCTTGACTTCTTCAATCGGTCGAGAGGGCCGGGAAGGTGGAGGGAGCCGAGCGGATCGCCCCCAGTCCTTGCCGCGGGTCTATCACCTCATTCACCATACGCACTGGGACCGCGAGTGGTATCTGCCGCGCGGCGCCTTTCGCGCGCGGCTGGCGGCCGCGATGGACGATCTGCTCCTCCTCCTGCGGGATCAGCCGGATCTCACGTTCCTGCTCGATGGCCAGACCGTCCTGGTGGAGGACTACCTGCGCATCCGGCCGGAGCGCCGGGAGGCGATCGCGGCGCTGGCGGCCGCCGGGCGGATCGAAACGGGACCCTGGTACGTCCTGGCCGACGAGCAGATTCCTTCGGGCGAGTCGCTGATCCGGAACCTCCTGCTGGGCGGCCGCGACGCCGCTGGATTGGGACATCGCCTCCCGGTGCTCTATTCCCCCGACGCATTCGGCCACCCGGCGGTCCTGCCGCTACTCGCGGCGGAGTGCGATCTCCCCTATGCCGTGGTCTGGCGCGGGCTGGGCGATCAGGCGGGTGGCTCCGATCTCGCCCACTGGCGTTCCCCCGACGGGCGCGACGTCCTGCTGTATCACCTGCCCCCCGACGGCTACGAAATCGGTTCCGCGCTGCCCGCGGATACCGAGGCGCTGGCCCGCGTCTGGCCTGCACTGCGCCAGGGCCTGAGTGCCCGGGCCGCGACCCGCCACATCGCGGTCTTCGTCGGAGCGGACCACCACGCCCCGCGGCACGACCTGCCGCGCCTGCGCGCCGCGCTGGCGGAGCTCGAGCCGGCGGCGGAGGTGCGCATCTCCCGGCTGGAGGACTTTTTCCACGCCGCCGCCGGGGAGGCGCCCCGGTTGCCGGTACTGGCCGGCGAGCTTCGCTGGAGCTACGGCTATGCCTGGACGCTGCAGGGGACGCTCTCCACGCGCGCGCCGCTCAAGCGACGGCATGGCGCCACCGAGCTGCTGCTCTCGCGTCACGCCGAGCCGCTGGCTACGCTGGCCGGCCTGGCAGGCGGTGCCGACCGGCGTCCGCTGCTTGCCGCCGCCTGGCGAGTGCTGATCCGCTCCCAGTTTCACGACACACTCTGCGGCACCTGCGCCGACCCCGTCGCGGAGCGGCAGGCGGTGCGCCTGGACGAAGTCGGGGCGATGGCTCGAGAGATCTTCCGGTCATCGCTGGAGGACTGCACCGGGCAGGATGCCGACCGGATCAGAGATCATCCCGGGCCCCTGGCGGCCGGCGCCGTGCTGTGGAATCCGGTGCCGAGGGTACGCGACGGACTGGTGGTGGCCGACGCCACATTCTTCCGCCGGGACGTGCTGGTGGGTCCGCCGGGTGGGCGGCGGGCGAGGAGCGGTCCCGGGTATCGTCCCTTTCACCTGGTGGACGCGGCCGGCCGGGCCATCCCGGTGCAGGTGCTGGAGAGCCGGGTGGGGCTGGAGCGGCGTGATGCCGCGCGCCACTACCCCGATCAGGACGAAGTAGACCGGATACGCATCGCGTTCCGCCCAGCGCCGGCATCCGGGCTCGGGGTCGATGTCGTGGGCGTGGCGGCCGGAGCGAAGCCGGCGCGGGGCGATGCCTGGGCCCGGGGCCTGGCCATGGGCAATGATCTGGTCGAGGTCCGGGTCGACGGGGACGGGTCCCTCACCCTGCTGGACCGGCTCCGGGGCAGGGAATGGGGTCACCTCCTCGCGCTGGAGGACGAACTGGACGCGGGGGACGCCTACACCTGGTGCCCGGTGCCGGGAGACTGGCCGGCGCGCGCGAGCGGGCCGGCGGCCGCGCGGATCCTCCTGGATGGTCCTCTGGTGAGCGCGCTGGAAGCGCGGTGGGAACTGCGCGGCGGCCGCCGTCCTGCCGGAGAAGGCCCTGGCCGCATCGGAATCCGGCTGCTGGTGCTGCTGCACGCCGGCGATCCTCTGGTGCGTTGTTCCCTGGAGATCACCAACCAGGCCGGGAACCACCGGCTCCGCGCCCGACTGCCGGTGGGACCGGGGGGCCTGGTTGCGGGGAGCCAGTTCGGGGTGGTCCGGCGGGATCCGGTCTCGGTGGACCCGGCGACCTATCCCATGGAGACGCCGGCCGCCACGGCGCCCGCTCACCGGTTTGTCGCCGCCGGGGGGGAGCACGCGGCCCTGGCCCTGTTCGGGCCGGCGTCGTTCGAATATGAATGGACCGCGGCGGGGTATCTCTACCTGACCCTCCTGCGGGCCGTGGGTGAGCTGAGCCGGAATGATCTGGGCACCCGTCCCGGCCATGCCGGCTGGCCCACCGCCATTCCGGCGGCCCAGTGCCTGGGTACCGACCGGATGGACCTGGCGCTGGCGCCGGTGGCCGCGGAAGACCTGGGCGACCCCGCCCGGCTATTCCGGCTCTGGGAGGATGCCTTTCTACCCCGAAGTGCCGTCTGGTTGCGGGAGATGCTGCCGGCGGAGCCTCTCCGGGAGGCCGGGGTGGTGCTGGAGGGCGATGGTCTGGTCTGCTCCTGCTTCAAGCCGGCGGAGTCTGCGCGGGGGGTCTTGTTGCGCTGTTTCAATCCCGGCTCCGCCGCGGTGCAGGGGAGTTGGCTCCTGGAACGGCCGGCTGGGCGCGCCTGGCGTAGCCGGGCGGATGAGGGCGGGCGCACGGAGCTGCGTCTCGAGGAGGGGGGGCGGCGGGTGAGCTTCCGGGCGGCGGCGGGAGAGGTCGTGACGATCGTTGTGGACTGAAGACCCCGCCAAGTGTAGAGGGCGGGGGTGGGGGGACCCGCGGGCTTATCCGGTCAGTGACGCGCGGGCGTGATGGTGTTCTCTCGGCCGTGCTGTACTATCCCTTGAACGGGGGGTGCCGCCTGCCGATCCGCGTTTTCGTGCGCCGCTGATGCGAGATGGGATCGGGTGTTCGGTACTCCAGGGCTGAGGGCCGCCTGCCAGCGAAATCGCAGCCGATCGAGTTTTTCCGGCCAGCAAGGCGTAAAAGCGATGCTGTCCTGTTCCCTTGGCTGCACTATCCCATGAGCGGGGGGCGCCACCCTCTCTCCGCGTTTTTTCGCACCCTCAGCCAGTCACCCATCCCGAGACTGCGGCCGTCATCTCCGTGTGCCCGAGAGGCGCAACCCACCCGGTTCTTTCAACCCCTGGTCCTCAGTCTCCATCCCGGGTGTGGCCAGTATCCCTCGCCTTCAGGCGAAGAGAAGATCCGCGAAACGGTCGCTCGCGACCGTGAGCGCGCCGTTGCTGTTCGAGGATATGAATAGATGGCTCCACCATACCCCAGCCGGCTCCCAGTCGGCGGATGTCTCACTCCGCCAGCCTCTCCCCCGGGTCCATCGCATCGCGTACCGCGTCGCCCAGAAGGGTGCACGCGACCACGATCAGCGCCAGCGCGACCCCCGGCGCGGCCGCGACCCAGGGCGCGTTGACCAGCGTATCCCGCCCAGAGGCGATCATGTTGCCCCAGGAGGGCGCGGGCGGTTGTACCCCGAGGCCGAGAAACGACAGGCCGGCTTCCAGCATGATGGCGTTTCCCACCCCCAGCGCGGACGCGGCGATGACCGGCGTCAGGATGTTGGGAAGCACATGCCGTCGCAGCACCCGGCTGCGCCGGGCGCCGAGCGCGCGGGCGCTCTCTACGAAAGGCCGGCCGGTCACCGCGCGTGCCTCGCCATAAGCCAGCCGCGCGATGCTCATCCAGCCGGTGACGCCGAGCACGATGACGACCAGCGCAGTACTGGGCCGCCACAGGGAGGCCAGCAGCAGCAGAAGGACGACGCGGGGCAGCGCCAGCGCGAAGTCGGTAAGCCCCATGAGCAGCCGGCCGGTGGCGCGTTGCCACAGCCCCGCGACCGCGCCGATGCTCACCCCGATCGCCGCGGAGATCACCATGGCCAGCAGGCCGACGCCGAGGGAGATGCGCGCGCCGTAGACCAGCCGGGTCCACAGATCGCGACCGAATCGGTCGGTGCCGAGCAGATGGAAGACACCAAAGGGATCGGTCGCGAAGGGTGGGAGGAAGCGGGTGGCGACAACGTCCCGCTGCAGGTCGGGCGCGCCGGTGGTCAGCAGTGGAGCCAGGGCGGCAGTCAGGATGGCGGCGCTCAGGACGGCGAGCGCGAAACGCGCGCGCCCGTCACGGACCAGGCCACGCAGCAGCCCGCCCCGCTCAGCCATGCTGCTCCCGCAGGCGAGGATCGACCCACGCCACCAGCAGGTCGGCCAGCAGGTTCCCCAGGACGACCAGCATCGCGCTGACCGCCGTGGCGGCCATGACCACGGGATAATCCCGTCCTTGGACCGCGAGCACCAGCACCCGGCCGACGCCGGGCCAGGCGAAGATGGCCTCCACGAACACGGCGCCGGAGAAGAGCACCGGCAGGGAAAGCCCCAGCAGCGTGACCACCGGGATGAGTGCGTTCCGCAGGATGTGGCGGATCTGCACCTGCCGGGCGGGAAGACCCTTGGCCCGCGCCACCATCACGTGCGGCTCCGAGCGGATGTCGAGCATGGCGCCGCGGACGAAGCGCGCCATCCCGCCGATTCCTATGAGCGTGAGCGTCGCGAAGGGCAGAGCCAGATGGCGCAGCCGGTCGGCGACCCGCGCGCTCCAGGGCAGGAAATCGGCATCGAGCCCGCTGGCGCCGAAGGCCGGGAGCCAGCCCAGCACGTAGGTGAAGATCATCACCAGCATGAGGCCCAGCCAGTACCCCGGCAGGGCGAAGAGGGTCACTGTGGCCACCGAGAGCGTGGTATCGAGGCTCCGTTTGCGGGTGGTAGCCTGTACCGCTCCGACGGCAATGCCGAGCAGGTAGCTCACGATGAGCGACGAGACGACCAGCACCACGGTGGCGGGCCACGCCTCCCTCAGGATCCGGCCGACCGGCCGGCCCGTGGCAATGCTGAGGCCCCAGTCTCCCCGCACGAAGTTGGCGAGCCAGGTGAGATACTGCACCGGTAGCGGCCGGTCGAACCCCAGGGTGTGCCGCGCCAGGGTGACCTGGACTTCGGTGGCGGCGGGGCCCAGGAGACGCCGCACCGGGTCGCCCGGCGCGAGACGCAGCAGGAAGAAGGTGAGGGTGACGACGCCCAACACCACCAGGACGCCGGTCGCCAGCCGCCGGAGAAGGGAACGGAGCATGCCCAAAGATGGCGGGGACGGGGCAGGGCGCCAGAGAGCCGGGAAGCGGAGAAGAGGGAATTACCTTTCCCAGCCGTGCGGAGCTTCCTCTGGGCCACGATCATGGGGGTCGCGCTCGCTGCCTGCGGGCCCGCGTCCGCCCGGCGCGGCGATACGGTGCTCTACGCTTCCGGCGCCGATCTGCAGAGCATCAATCCCCTCCTGACCGTGCACCCGCTGGCGAAGCAGGTGCAGCGCTATGTGCTGTTCACCACGCTCGCCCGCTACGATTCGACGCTCACGCCCCGTCCCTATCTGGCCCGCCGCTGGGAATGGAGCTCCGGCCACCGCCTGCTGACGCTCCATCTGGCGACACCTGCCCGCTGGAGCGATGGCGTTCCCACCACCGCGCGCGATGTGGCCTGGACCCTCACGGCGGCACGCGATCCGGCCACCGGGTATCCGCGCCTGAGCGATCTGGCCGCGCTGCGGCAGGTCGAGGCGCCGGATGACTCCACCGTCCTCCTCCGGTTCGCGCCCGCGCCGTCTACCTTTCCCGATGTGCTGACCGATCTGGCCATCCTCCCCGCCCACCTGCTCGATACCGTTCCGCACGCGCGCCTCCGCGAGGCGGCCTGGAACCGGCACCCGGTGGGCAACGGGCCGTTCCGGTTCGTGTCCCACGAGCCCAACCGGCGCTGGGTGTTCGCCCGGAATCCGGAGTTCCCGGCGGAACTCGGCGGGCCTCCCCGGCTCGAGCGGCTGGTGGTCGCGATCGTGGACGATCCCACCACCAAACTCGCCGCGCTCACTGCCGGCGAGCTGGACTTCGCGGGGATCAACCCCGCTCATGCCAGCTTCGTCCGCCGCGACCCCCGGCTTCAGGTGGTGTCCTACCCGCTGCTGCTTACGTACGGGCTGGTCTTCAATACCCGGCGCCCGCCCTTCAGCGATCCGGTCGTGCGCCGGGCGATCGCGCTGGCGCTGGACCGGCGCGAGATCGTCCAGGGCTATCTCTACGGCTTCGGCACCACGGCGTACGGCCCGGTCGTGCCGAATCTGCCCGGGTACCTGCCTCCACCGGTTACGCCTGCTTCGCCCGATTCCGCCCGCATCCTGCTCGGCGGGCGGCAGATCGCCTTCGAGCTGCTGACGGTTGGGAGTGGAGAAGCCGCGCTGGAGCAGATGATTCAGGCCCAGCTGGCCCGCGCCGGGTTCCGTGTCTCCATCCGGCAGCTCGAGCTCTCCGCCTATCTCGATCGGGTCAATCCGCGGACCCACGATTTTACCGCCGCCGTCATGGGTATTACCGGCGACCCGGACATGGGCGAGCTCCGGCGCACCGCCGACCTGGCTGGTATCCCCGTCTCCCCCGCTCCGGCCGTCGCCCAGCGGCAGTTTGCCGAGCTCGACCCGGTGGCGTGGCTGTACCATGCCCGCGGGGTGCAGGGGATGAACCGGCGGGTGCACGGGGTCGAGATGGATCTCCGGGGAGAGATGCCCACAGTCGCCAGGTGGTGGATCGGAGGAGCCGGAGGGCCGGGGAATGAGAACTGAGACATGATGGCGGAAACCGGGTGAGCGTGTCTCGGGAGTCCTGCGCACGGGCGCCGATGCGCCTTGATTTCGCAGGCGGCTGGACCGACGTCCCGCCCTTTTCCGACCGGGAGGGCGGCGTGGTGGTGAACGCGGCTATTGCGCTGTACGCGTCCGCCACCGTGGAGACCGGTGGTGAGGGGTTGCGGCTGGTCTCCCAGGATCTGGGGATCGCCGAGCGGATCGACCGCTCCGACGGGCTGGCAGGTGAAGGGCGGCTGCCGTTGCTCCGGGCGGGATTGCGCCTGCTGCCGGTGAGCCCCGCCGCCGTAACCACCCGCTCGGAGGCGCCGCCGGGGTCGGGCCTGGGCAGCTCAGGAGCGCTCGATGTGGCGGTGGTCGCCGCGCTGGCCGAGGCCCGCCGGGAGCGCCTTGCCCCGGAGGAGATCGCCCGGCTCGCCTGGCGCCTGGAGGTCGAAGAAGCGGGGATCCCCGGCGGACGGCAGGACCAGTGGGCCGCCGCCTGCGGCGGGGTCCAGCGGCTGGAATTCCGGGGTGCGGAGGTTCGGCCTGCCGTGATCGCGCTCAATGCGGCGTTTGCCGAGGAGCTGGCGCAGCGCATGGTACTCTGTTACACCGGCACCTCGCGGCTCTCGGGTGCCATGATTTCCCGGGTGATGCAGGCCTATGAGTCGGGCGAGCCGCGGGTGACCGGCGCGTTGCGGGCCATGCTGGATGCCGCCCGCGGCATGGACGAAGCGCTGCGATCCGCGGATCTTGCAGCGGTCGGCCGCCTGCTGGCGGAGAACTGGTCGCTGCAGTGCGTCCTCGATTCCGGTATGCGCACCGAGGCGATGGCGCGGCTGGAACACGCGGTGGCGGGTGCCGGTATTCTGGGCGGGAAGGCCGCCGGCGCGGGCGCCGGGGGCTGCATGTTCTTCCTGGCGCGGACGAGCCGGGGCGAGGTGGAGACCGCGGCGCGAGCGGCGGGAGCCACGATTCTTCCTGTGGCGTGGGATTTCGAGGGGGTACGGCTATGCTGACGGCGGGAGATATCGAAGAACGGCGGGAGCTCATCGCCGCGGCGCCCGATCTGCAGGCACTGCAGACCCGGTTGGTGGAGCGGGCCGGCCCGGTTCTGCGCCAGCGGCCGGTGCTGCCCGGCGTGAAGGCGCTGCTCTCCACCGATGGCGGTGTCTGTCCCGAGGACGGCAGCCCCCTGCGGTTCGATCCCTGGCAGCCGTCGGAGCATCGCTGCCCCCGCTGCGGCCGCGGCTGGCGCGGCGACCGGCACGACCGCTGGTGGGCCCGTTTCCAGCACCTCTGGCTGTCGGAACGCATCGCCCACCTGGGGACGGTGGCGGTTCTGGCCGACCACCAGCCTGCCGCGGAACAGGCCCGCTCGCTGCTCGGCGCCTACGCCGATCTCTATCCCTCACTGCCCAACCGGGACAATGTGCTGGGGCCCAGCCGGCTTTTTTTCTCCACTTACCTGGAATCGATCTGGATCCTGAACTACCTCGCCGGCGCCACCCTGCTGCGCGAGGCGGGACAGCTGAGCAGCGAGGACGCCGCCCGCGTCGACACGGTCGCCGATCTGGCGGCCGGCGTGATCGGCGACTTCAACGAGGGCTATTCCAACCGGCAGACCTGGAACGCCGCGGCGCTCACCGCCATCGGCGCCTGGTTCGGCGATGAGGAGCTGGCCCGCACGGCGATCGAGGAGCGCACCGGCCTGATCGGCCATCTGGCCGAAGGCTACGGCGAAGACGGCATGTGGTACGAGGGAGAGAACTACCATCTCTTCGCGCTGCGCGGCATGCTGACCGGACTGTCCTGGGCGCGATACGTCGGCGCGGAGGTGCTGGAAGATCCGGAGCTGGCCGCCATGCTGCTGGCCGCGCTGCGCGCCCCCATCCGGACTGCCCTGCCAGATTTCACCTTTCCCGCCCGTAAGGACGCCCGGTTCGGCGTGTCGCTGGCGCAGCCGATGTACGAGGAGGAGTGGGAGATCGGGCGCGCCTGGCTGCAGGCGGAGGGCGATCCGCTGGGCCAGTGGCTGGCCGATCTCTACGCCGCGCCCGCGCCGGCAGCACCACCGTTCGATTCCTACCTTCATGAGGTCGGCGAGCCGGCGCCTGCGCACCGGGGACGGCAGGATCTCTCCTGGTGGTCGCTGCTGGAGATGGACCCGGCGCTCGATGCGCGGCCGGGAGAACGGCCTCCGGAGGATTCCATCCTCACCTCCCATGGGCTGAGCGTGCTGCGGCGCCCGGACCGCTACCTGAGCCTGGAATGCGGCACGGTGGGCGGTGGCCACGGCCACGCCGACCGGCTGCACCTGACCTGCTGGGCCGCCGGCATGCTGTGGCTGCCCGATCCCGGCGCCGGGTCCTACGTGTCCCGCGATCTGTTCTGGTATCGCTCCACCCTGGCGCACAACGCCCCCCGGGCCGGCGGACACTCGCAGCCGCTGGAGCGGGCCCGGCCGCAGATGTTCGATCACCACGGCGACTGGCAGTGGATCCGGGGCTCCTTCACCGGTTTCACCCGCACGGTGGTGGACGGGCCCGACTATGCTCTCGACCTGCTCGAGTTCGCCGACCAGGACGAGCAACTGGTCGAGCTGCCCTGGCACCTGCAGGGGCAAGTCACCCTCGAGGGCGGCGGCGAATGGGTTCCCGACCGGCTGGAGAACGACTTCGTCTCCGAGGTCGCCCGCCTCCGGCACCACGCCGGGACGGTGACGCTGCACGCGGAACACGAAGAGGCCCACTGCCACCTTCACCTGTTGTTCGAGGGCGACCTGCTGCGCGCGCAAGGCCCCGGCCTGCCGAACGGGGAGGGCCGCCAGACGTTCTACCTGGTCCGGCACCGGGGCCGCGTGGCCCGCTGCCTGGCGCTGCTGGAGTTCGGTGCGGAGCCGCAGGTCCGTGCCCTGCGCTCAATGGGCGAGCAGATCGAGGTCGATCATGCCGGCGGCACCGACCGGCACAGCCTGCTGCTCGAAGCCTGGGAGATTGACGGCCCCGGCGGCTCGGCACGCCTGACCGGCCGCATTCCGCCGCCGCCCGAGGTGGAAGCCGTGGTGACCGCGGTCCGCCGGCTGCCGGTCGAGGCCGTCGCGCCCTGGATCGACGCCGCCCCCGCGCTCGACGGGACCGGTGCGGGCTTCGACCGTTCCGAGCCGCTGCTGTGCGACACGGAAGACCAGTACCGCCGGAGCGAGGAGCCCTGGCCCGGCCCGGAGTTGCTGCGGGCCGAAGCGGCGGTGAACTGGAATGAGCAGGGGCTGTATGTGCTGGCGGACGTGACTACGCCCGAGGTGGTGCTCCGGCCGCCCGAGGCGCCGCCCCTGCTGCTCGACAACGACCCCGACGATATCCACAGCGACGGGCTGCAGGTGTACCTGCGACGGGGCGAACGGGTGGACGGCTTTCTCATCGTACCGGAAGAGGGTGGGAGACTCCGGGTCCACCGTGCCGGCGGCACCAGCGGCGAGCCTTCCGCGGTGCGGGGCGCCTGGTCCCGAACGGAGGACGGCTATCGCGTCACCCTGGCGATCGAGCCCCCGGACTGGGACCTGCACCACGGCGGCGAAATCGGATTCGACCTGCTGGTGAACGTTATCACGCCGGGCCGGGTGCGCCGGTCGGGACAGCTGGTCTGGAGCGGCGGAAATGGCTGGGTCTACCTGATCGGCGACCGCCAGGATCCGGACCGGTTCGGCACGCTCAGTCTGGTATGACGGACTCGAACCGGCGCATCCCGGGCTTCACCTCCACCGGCAGCAAGCGGCCGGAAGCGCTCTATGGTCCGCCGCCATGGGACGACCTGCCGCTCCGTATGACGGCCGCATCAGGCTGCCTGGTGCAGGACGAGGATGGCCGCGAGTTCCTGGACTTCATCATGGCGCTGGGCGCCGTCTCGCTGGGCTACGGACGCGCCGAGGTCCTGCAAGCCGTGCGGGAGATACTCCCGGCCGGCGTCGCCGGTCCGCTGCCGCCGGTGCTGGAAGAAGAGGTCGCGGCGCTGCTGGCCCGGCACCTGCCCTGGATGGAACGGGTCCGCTTTCTCAAGACCGGCGCCGAAGCGGTGGCCGCGGCGGTCCGGCTGGCGCGAACGGCCACCAGACGCGACCGGGTGCTGGGGTGCGGCTATCACGGGTGGCTGGACTGGTGCCAGGTGGAGACCGCCGGTGTTCCGGCAGCCACTGCCGCCCTCTTCGGCACGCTGCCGTTCAACGATTCCGGCGCGGCGCGCGCAGCCTTGCGCGACCAGGGCGATCGGATCGCCGCGGTGGTGATTGAGCCGGTGATCCTGGCCGAGCCCGACGTCGGCTGGCTGCAGACGCTGCGGGACGAAACCCGACGCTGCGGCGCCGTCCTGGTGTTCGACGAAATCAAGACCGGGTTCAGAATCGCGGTGGGCGGAGCGGTGGAGCGATATGGTATCCGGCCCGACCTGGTGGTGCTGGGGAAGGCGCTGGCGAACGGGTTTCCGCTGGCGGCGGTCGGCGGCCGCTCGGAGATCATGGACCAGGCCGGCCGGACCTGGATTTCTTCCACCCTGGCGGCGGAGACGGTCTCGCTGGCGGCGGCGCGGGCGGCCATCCGGCTCACCGCCGACCGCGACGTGCCGGGGCATCTTCAGCGGATCGGCGGCCGGCTGCTGCAGGGGCTCCACCGGCTGGCCGCCGCCCATCCGGCGCTGCGCTGCCGCGCGGCGGGCATTCCGGAGATGTGCCACCTGGAGTTCACCGACGAGCGCTTCTCCGCGGCGCTGGCACGCGGTGCCGCCCGGCGGGGGCTGCTTTTCAAGCGCTCGGCGTACAACTTCGTCTCCCTGGCGCACGGCGAGAGCGAAATAGATTCGGCGCTGGAAGTGCTGGCTGAGGTGCTGGAAGAGATGGAGCGGGAAGGATGACACGCTGAGGCGACTTGACCATGCTCATAGACGTCCACGCCCATTTCTACCACGAACGCACGCCCCGCGCCGACTGGCGGGAGCGGAACGCGAGCCGGCTCCGGGCCGGCGAGCGGGTGGGCATCACCTGGCACGTTGCTTCCATTCTCGGGAGCTGGGGGCTGACATCGCCCGTGTACTTCCCCTCGCCGGCCGATCTCACCTTCGGTAACGACCGCATGCTGGCCCTGCAACGGGAGCATCCCGATCGCATCCGGGGATATGTCGCGGTGAACCCCAACTTCCCCGAACATGCGCTGGCGGAGATCGACCGCTGTGTTCACGCAGGGATGGTCGGGGTCAAGCTGGCCGCCAGCCGCCGTGCGACCGATCCCCTGCTCGATCCCGTCTGCCGCAAGGCGGAGGAACACGGGGTCCCGGTGCTCCACCATGTCTGGCAGCACCGGCGCCGCGACTGGCCCGGGCAGGAAGCCTCGGACGCAGCCGAGTTGGTGACCCTGGCATTGCGGCACCCCGGTGTGCGCTTCATCCTGGCGCACATCGGAGGCGGAGGCGACTGGCTCCACTCCCTGCACGCGGTACGCGGCGCGGCGAATGTCTTCGTCGATCTCTCCGGCAGCGGGGTCGACGGCGGGATGCTCGAAGCCTGTCTCGACTCCGTCGGTGCGGGCCGGCTGCTCTGGGGGTGTGATCTCACCATTGGCACCGGCTGGGCCAAGCTGCGCTATCTGGAGCGGCTGTTGCCGCCGGCGGAGCTGGAACAGATCGCCTGGCGCAACGCGGCGGCCATCTTCCCGGCCGGCGCCTTCGATGCGGCCATTCCCGGCGAGCCGCGATGATTATCGATACCACCTGCTATGTCGGAGCCTATCCCTGGCGGAAGCTGCCGGGCACCGACCCGGCGTCGCTGCTGGCGGCGATGGACCGCGCCGGGATCACCCGGAGCTGGCTCACCCATCTCCCCGGTTTCTGGTGGCGCGATCCGACCGAGGGGAACGGCTGGTTGTATCACCTCGCCGCCTCCGAGCCACGGTTCCGGGCGGTGCCCTTTGTGCATCCCGACTTTGCCGACTGGCGGGACGTTCTGAGCGAGGCGGTGGACCGGGGCGCGGCGGCGGTTCGCTGCGATCCACCCTGGATGGGGATCACCGCCGAGGCCCCGCCCTACCTCGACCTGGCGGCGGCCGCGGCGGAGCGCGGGCTGCCCATGATGCTGGCGGTGCGGCTCGAGGACATGCGCCAGCGGCACCCGCTCGACACCGCGGGCGACCTCCCGCCGTCGGCGGTCCGCGCGCTCATTCGCCGGGTTCCCGGCCTGAAGCTGCTGGTTACCCATGCGGACCGTCCGTTCATCGAAGAGGTGCATTTCGGCTCTACGGCGGAGGAGGCGTCGCGTCTCTGGTGGGACATCAGCTGGATCTGGGGGCCGCCCGAGGAGCATCTGGCCACGCTGCTCGATACCCTGGGGCCCGCGCGGTTGGTCTTCGGCAGCGGGATGCCGCTCCGGCTGCCGGAGACGCCGGTGGCCCGCCTCGACCTGCTCGATCTGCCGGCAGACGATCGGGAGCGGATCGAGCACGGCAACGCAGATCGGATAGCGCACCGGTGACGCCGGCGGAGATCGCCGCTCGGCTGGACGGAGGCCTGATCCCCGCGGTGCCGGTGCCGTTCAGGGGGGCCGCCATCGCGGGCGCCGCCCAGCGGGACTATGCCCGCTGGATGGCGGAGCAGCCGGTGGCCGGGGTGGCCGTTTGGGCCCATACCGGCCGGGGGCCGCATCTGGATGCCGGCCAGCGCCGGGAAGTAATCGAAACCTGGCGCGCCGCGCTCCCCGGCCGGCTGCTGGTTGCCGGCGCTTCTACTCCGGCCAGGGCCGCGGAGGCGAAGCAGGGCGGGGCCGACGCGCTGCTGGCGTTTCCGGTCGCCTCGCAGCCGGTCGAATACCATCGCCGCCTCTCCGGGGAGCTGCCGGTCATCGCCTTCTACCTCTACCAGGCGGCAGGCGGGGTAGCCTACGACGACGCGACTCTGCATGCCGTTCTCGATCTTCCCGCCGTGGTCGGGCTCAAGGTGGCCACGCTCGATTCCGTCATGACCTTCCAGCACCTGGCCACGGTCATGTCTGCGCATCCCGACAAGGTGCTGCTCACTGGAGAGGACCGGTTTCTGGGCTACTCGCTCATGCTGGGCGCCCGGGGGGCGCTCATCGGGATGGGCGCGGCCTGTACCGCGCTGCAGGCAAAGCTCCTGGAGACGTGGCGCACCGGCGCACTGGCGGAGTTCCACCGGCTCTCATCGGCCTGTGACGCGCTGGCGCAGGCGACATTCGTGCCTCCCATGGAGGGTTACATCCGCCGGATGCTCTGGGCGCTGGCCGCCGGCGGCGTCATTCCCGACGACGCCTGCGACGATCCCTGGGGACCGGCGCCCGCTCCCGGCGAACGGGCGGCGGTCGTCCGGGCCGTACGTCATGCCTGCAATCCTGGCGCGTGATTTCGAGCGGTTCGGGCGCGCCATGCCGCCCGATCCGGCGGGGTATGTCCGCGAGGCCTACCGGATCAACCTGAGCGCCCGCTACCAGGGTTGCGAGCTGCCGCATCCCATCGGCAAGGCCAGCGGCCAGCTCTCGCTCAAGCCGGAGCAGCTGGAGGCCGACGCCGAAGCAGGCCTGGCCTTTACCGTGCTCAAGACCGTGATCGCCTGCGATGAATCGGGTGAACAGGCCATGGCGGCCTGGGCCGTGCCCGAGTCCCGGATGAAGGTGGAGCGACGATCCTCGGTCAGCGGACGGGAGGGCTGGACCGTGACCTGGAAGGGGCGCGGCTGGGACCGCAGCCTGGAGGAGTATCTCGCCCTGGTGCGCGCCGGGCGCGATCTCGCCCGCGCCGGCCGGCTGCTCGCCGTTCCATCCGTCAAGTATCACCTGCCGTCTCTGGAAGAGCCGTTCCGCCTGGCGGAGTATCGCTATACCACGCGCCGGTTGGCCGAGGCATGGCGGGAGCCGCCGCTCCTGCTGGAGAAGGACTTCTCACCCACGCTGGCGGGCGACAGCCTCTCCGGCCTGCGGGAGCAGATTCTCCGCTGGCTGCGCGAGGTGCCGGGCCTGATCCGGGAATCGGCGCCGGACGGCGTGCGGGTGGCGATGAAGCTGATGAATGCCCGCTTCGACGATCGATTCCAGTTGGAGATGATGCGGGCCGCCGCCGCCGCCGGCGCCGATCAGCTGGTGGTGTTCAACCGCCTGTTCGATCCCGGCCGCGGCGTGGCCTACGGCGGGTGGGACCTGAGCGATCGGAATCTCCGGGTGCTGGACCTGGCTCGGGGCGAGAGCCTGCCGCCGCTCTCGGGGACGGGCAATATCGTCTCCGGGCGCATGGTCGCGGAATATGCCCGCCGGGGCTGCGAAAGCGTCCAGCTGCATACCTGGTTCCAGGTGCCCTTGTCGTGCTATCCCGCCTCCGGCGGCAGCCGCCAGTCGCGCGCGCTGCACGCGCTGCTGTTTCATCCGGTGGACGGGCTGGTAGCGGTGATGCTGGAGCTGGAGGGCGCCGGGGTGCTCGCGCGCCATGACGGCGAGCTGCGGTTCCTGGACCTGATTGGTAAGGGTTGAACCGCAAAGACGCGAAGAGCGCGAAGGGAAGGCGTAGCTTCGCGTACTTGGCGTCTTCGCGGTTCATTTCCGGCCGGAACAATCATGAAGATAGAACGCATCGAGCTCTACGGGCTCAATATCCCCTTCCTCCACCCCTTCATCATTTCGGGTGGCTCCATTCCCGGCCGGCGGTCGCTCATTGTCCGGCTGCTGGACGACGAAGGTCACGAGGGCTGGGGGGAATGCCCGCCCTTCGAGTTGCCGTTCTATTCCGAGGAAACGCTCCCCGGGGCGGAGGATCTCCTTACCCGGGTCCTCATTCCCCGGCTCGCGGGTGCCAGCTTCGATTCACCCGAAGAGCTGGATGCCGAGCTGCGCCGGGGCATTCGTGGGAACCCCTTTGCTCGCGCCGCGCTGGAGACCGCCGCCTGGGATCTCGAGGCCGCCCGCAACAAGACCGGCCTGGCGCAGCTCCTGGCCGGGCGGCTGGGGACACAGCCCGCCGCCAGCATTCCCTGCGGCGTCGCCCTGGGGATCCCCGAAGACCGGACGCCGGAGACCCTGTGCCGCTGGGTGGAAGAAGCCGTGGGGCACGGTTACCGGCGGGTCAAGATCAAGATCGCACCCGGATGGGATGTCGTGCCGGTGCGCGAGGTGCAGCGGGCGCTGCGCGGCAGCGGGCTGCCGCTGACGGCCGATGCCAATGGGGCCTACGCCTGGCCCGCCGCAGAGTCGAGCCTGCTCGACCTGGACGATGCCGGGTTGCTCTATATCGAGCAGCCGCTGTCGCCGGGCGAGCTGGTCGGGCATGCGCGCCTAGCGGCCGAGCTGCGGACGCCGCTCTGCCTGGACGAGACCCTGCGGGATGCCGGTGCCGCGCGCCAGGTGGTGGAGCTCTCGGGGCCCCTGATCTGGAACATCAAGGTGCACCGCGTCGGCGGCCTGAGCGAGGTGCTGCGGATCTACCGGCTGGCGGCCGAGTGCGGCGCGAAGCTCTGGGCCGGTACCATGCCCGAAAGCGGGATCGGCTCACAGGCGGCCCTGGCGGTCGCATCGCTCCCGCTCTGTACCCACGTGTCCGACCTCGAGCCCAGCGCCCGCTGGTTCGGCCAAGGCCGGGATGTGGTGGAGATGACGATGAACGAGAAGGGACGGATGGCGGTGCCCGGCACGTCGGCAGGTTCGCTCGTCGACCGCGAGCGGTTTGCCGCGGTGAGCGTCCTCAGAAGCGCTGCAGGGTCACGTCGTTGACCCCGGGCCCCAGGCCGAGGATCAGGTCGCGGGCCCGGAAGCCCTGGGCGGTCACCCGGACATACTGGGTCCGGCACTGGGTTACCAGTGCCGCGTCGAACACCAGCTTGTAATAGCCCCGGTCGTCACTGAACGCTGAATATTGCGTGCCGACGATCTGCAGCAGCGCGCCTCCCAGCGGCCGGTGGTTGGGCTGGAAAATGACGCCGGATACTTCCGCCAGCTCGGGCTTCTCGCCCGGTGCGGGTGGCGGCGGCAGGCAGCTGGTGCGCTCGGCGGAATAGTGCTCGCCGGGGAGGGTGGGAGCACCGAGGCCGGCGGCGTCGTTCTGCGCCAGGCGTCGCGGGCGCCCGAAGATCCGCTGTGCCTCCGAGATCATCGTGGCCGTATCCGGCGCCAGGGGAGCCGTGCTGAGGGTCACAGACGGAGGCGTCGGCGCCGGTGCAGTCTTCGGAGACTCGGTGGCGGGTTGCGCCGGGGGCTCCTCGGGCTGCGGGGGAGTGCGGCCGGGAGACTCGCGGCCGGAGACGTCATCGGTGCGGGGTTGCGGGCCGCGACTGGGTGCCGCGGTCGGCGCGTGCACGGCGTCGGGGCTTACCGGCTGGACCTGCCGCGGAGGCGCAGGCCGCGGCGCCGGTGCCGCGCGGGGTGGCGGCGGCAGGTAGACCATCGCCACCTGCGGCAGGGCAGAGGCCGACGCCGGCTGGTCCGGGGCCGATGTGTCCTGGTGCTTTGTCAGCAGTCCCAGCAACAGCAGCACCAGCAGGCTGTGCGCCAGCACGCTCGCGAGCAGACCGACCCAGGGGCGGCGGTGCGGGGCAAGCAGCGGATCCACCGACCAGTCGGCGCGCCGCAGGCGAAAGCCCGTATCGAGACGTTTCACGTCTGAAATCTACTCTCCCGCATTCCTCTCATCATTACGATGGGGCTGTCCGGAATGTTGACGCCGCCCGCCCTGGCCTTCCCCTGAACCCGGAGATCCTTCGTGAAGCTCCCGCTGCTGCTTGCGCTGACGGCCCTGTCGCTTGGTACGACGCCCTGCCCGGCCCAGGATACCTATCCCAGCGTGGGATTCGGGGCCGGACTGGACCTGACGCCGACCGACGGCTTCAGCCTGCTGGGCGGGCTCGATTTCAGCGGCCGGCCCGGGAATATCATGGTGCCGGTCAGGGTGACACGGCGCCTCCGGGTCGAGCCCCGAATAGGATACGTCCGTGAAACGGACGACGAAACCACCAGCACCAGCACCACCTCCCAACACGCCTCCCTGCTTCGGCTCAGTCTGGGGATCTACTACCTGTTTCCCGCCTCGCGGTCCTTTACCGCCTACGCCGGTCCCCAGTTGGGGGTCCGGCATCGGTCGGCCAGCCTCCGCTCGACCCTGAACGGCAGCCAGAGCAGCAATAGTGCCAGTTCCACCGACACCTTCCTGGGCATCGCAACCGGCGGGGAATACTACTTTGTCCCCCAGTTCAGTCTGGGCGCGGAAATCGAGCTGGTCTATACCTTCCGGGGAGACGTGCACAGCGTCACTTCCCCCCCTCCACCCGTCCCGGCGGAGAATCCCAGGATCGGCGGCAGCATGCTGGAAACCAGCAGCCAGGTCATGATCCGCTGGTTCCCGGGGCTGGACTGACCGGCAAAGGGGACGGCGCCCCTGACTGCTGGGCGCCGTCCGAGAGCGGGGTTGCCGGGCCTCAATGGCCGCCGCCGCCCCCACCGCTGGCGGACTTGACCTCGATGTCCAGCCAGCTCGTGATTCCGTCTGTCGAAAGCTCCGGAGTGAACAGAAGCGGCTCGCTGTCTTCGCTCTCTTCGGGGCTGGCAAGCTGGATCAACTGAACATTGCGCGGAATGCTGGCCCCGCCGACCTGGCTCTCGGGATCGAGGGTGAAGGTGAGCCTCCACCACCCGAACTTATGGATGTCCGAGGGCACCGCCACGTCGCGGATGGTGAAGTTGAAGCCGTAGATGATCTTGCCGGCGACGTTGACCTCGGCGCCGTAGAACCCGGGGCCGTCCTGGCCGTAGGCTTCCCACACCGATGCGTTAAAGGCGGTGAAGATCGGCTGCCGGGTGACGTCGTCGAGCTTCTCGATGATCAGCCGCGGGGTTGAGGAGTAGATGGTCGCGGACATCGCGGCGTTCGTTCCGTCGGTGCCCTGCATTTCGGTGCTGCCTGAGCCGACCACGTACGGCATGTTGAAGCCCTGGAGCTGCGCGTCCAGATCGGTGAGCACCACCTCCACCCGGATCTGGTTGTGGGTGTTCCACTGGTGGTGCGTCAGATTGTCCCCCCACGCCACTTCGGCGCGGCGCGCCCCGCCCGTGGAGCCATCCAGCCACTCCGCCTGCCACGTGTTGGTTCCCTGCTGGCAATAGTAGCTGTCGCAGTCAGGCGTGTTGCCGCTGTAGAAGAACGGCAGGGCGTCCACGACGATCCCCTCTTCCGCGGTGGGCCGGAGGCCGTGATCGGTCGCCACCGCGAGCCCGGTGACGCCGATACCCTCGGCGAACACCACCGGCACCGACAGGTTGTTGCCCACCGACGTTTCGCCGCCTTCACCCACCACGCGCACGTCGAAGGTGCCCGCGGTGCGGCCGGAGGTCGCCGTAATGGTGGCGTTGCCGCTCGCGACGCCCGTCACCAGCCCGTTGTTATCGACCGCGGCGATGCCCTCGTTCCCGCTCGCCCAGCTCACGTTCCGGTTCAGGGTGTTGCCCGCCCCGTCCTTCACCGTGGCGGTGAGCTGCAGCGTGGAATCAATCAGCAGCGGCCCGTTGCCCGAGGCATTGCTGGTGATGATGATCGAGGCCGCGGCGGCCTGCACGTCGAGATTCACTGAGCCGTGCATCCCGCCGGCCGAGGCCGAAATGGTCGTGCTTCCGACCCCGCTGCCGATGATGCGGCCGCTCTCGTCCACCGTCGCCACGGAGGTGTTGCTGCTGCCCCAGGTCACCGGCCGGTTGAGGGCGCGGCCGTTGCCGTCCTTGGGCGTGGCGGAGAACTGCACCGTGTCGCCCACATCGATCAGGAGCGTACTCGCCTGGAGTTCCACCACCACCACCGGTTCAAGGACCGTGATCGTCGAGATGCCCGAGAAGCCGCCGCTCTGGGCGGTAATGATCGCCTCACCGACGCTCACTGCCGTCACCAGGCCGGCGGCGCTCACGGTCGCCACCGCCGGACTCCCGCTGGTGAATGTCACCGGATCGGCGAGCACATTGCCGCCGGCATCGTACACCACCGCGGCCAGCTGGAGCGTAGCGCCCCGATCCAGCGTGGCGGTATCCGGTGTGAGGAGCACTTCCGCCACCGGTACCGGTACCATGATCTCGGCGGTGCCCTTCACGCCTTCAACCGTTGCGGTGATCGTCGCCGTTCCCGGGCCCATGGCGGTGGCGAGGCCACTGCCGGTCACCGATGCCACGGCCGCATTGCTGGAGCCGTAGATCACCGTGAAGGCGCGGTCGACCAGTTCGCCTGAGGCGAGCCGGACCTCTGCCGTGAACTGATGTGTCTGCCCGATCTTGAGTACCAGAGGGGGCGCGGTAGGAGCCGCGATGCTGACTGAGCCGATCGGTTCCCACACCGCTGAAACTTTCTTGTCGGCCTTGCACGAGACCGTCGCCAGTGCCGCCAGCGCCAGTCCCGTCAGAACCCGGTTGTTTGACATGAGGCCCTCCTTGCGGGTGTACCACTGCCAGGATGCGATCCCAAGCTAAGAACCGGCGGGTGATGGGCCCGTGAATGTGCCGTTAGAAGGCGCTAACGCTAGCCTCGTGGATCCTGACGGCTGGCTTCATCCGGGCATCATGAAAGCCGCAGCGGCCGCTGCCCCGGAATACGGAGAAGGCCCCGGGCTCTTGCGAGCCCGGGGCCTTCTCCGCCTGCAGCCGGTTATCCGGCCGTTATGGAGTGAGCTCGATATCAAGCCAGGACGTCTGGCCGCTCAGTTGCGGCGTATACAGCTCTTCGCCGGTGGGAGGCTCCAGCTGGTCGAGCGACACGTTGCGCTGAATGGTGGCTCCGCCAACCGTGGCGGAATTATCCAGCGAGAAGGTGATCCGGTACCAGCCGGCGTCTACCCCCTTGAGGTTGTAGCCGTAGGCAACGGCGCCCCCCACGTTGACCTCCGCGGTGAAGCTGCCGTCCCAGATGGCTCCGTCGAAGATGGTCGCCACCGGGCTGCCGCCTTCTCCGTCCAGCTTTTCGATCATGAGTCGCGGAGTGACGGCATAGATGTACGGCACCATGGCCGCCGTACTCCCATCCGTGCCCTGCATCTCGGTCGTACCGGAGCCGGACACATAGGGCATGTTGAAGCCCAGGAGAGTGGTATTGTATGCCGACAGCCGGATCTCGATCCGCAGCGACGAGCCGGCACTGAAGGTGTGGCTCTTCAGGTTGTCACCCCAGTCCACCTGGGCCGACTGCATGCCCAGGGTGCTGCCGTCCAGGAATTCCGGACGCCAGGTATTGGCGCCTCCCTGGCAGTAGTACGTGGTTCCGCAGTCCGGCGTGTTGCTGCTGGCCCAGAACGGCAGCGTGTCCACCGTGAACCCTTCGGTCGTGGTCGGCCGGATGCCGGGATCGTCGCTCACCGGCAACTGGGTGATGCCGATTCCTTCGGCGAAGATGATCGGGACCGACGCGTTGTTGCCCGTGGTCGTCGTTTCGCCCACGACGCGCACATCGTAAGTTGCCGAGACGCGCTGCACCGTGGCGGTGATCGTCGCATCCCCGGTGTTGACCGCGGTCACCAGCCCGGCCTGATCGACGGTCGCGGCGGCCTCGTTGTTGCTCGCCCACGTGACGGTACGGTTCGTCAGCACGTTGCCGTCTTCGTCATAGGCCGTGGCGGTGAGCTGCAGGGTCTCACCGGGCTCCATCGGGCCGCCGCCCGACGCGCCGCTGGTGATGGCCACCGAATCCACCTTGGCCTGCACGGTGACGCTGCCGCCGCCGTGCCTGGTGCCGGCGCTGGCGGTGATGGTCGCGTCGCCCACGCCGGTCCCGATGACCCGGCCCGTCTCATCCACCGTCGCCACCGCCGGATCGCTGCTGGTCCAGGTCACCGTACGGTTGAGCGCCTGGCCCGAGGCGTCCTTCGGGGTCGCCGTGAACAGGATGGTGTCGTCCACCGCGATGAGCGCGGTGGCCGGCTGGAGGTCCACCGTGGCGACGGGTTCCGTCACCACGATCTGGACCACGTCGCTCAGGCTGCCGCTGGCCGCCGTGACCGACGTGTGGCCCGCCGCCAGCGCGCTCACCAGGCCGGAGCCACTCACCGTGGCGACCGCCGGATCGGCGCTGGTGTACCCCACCGGAAGGCTCACGATGTTATGGTCGGCGTCGTACACGGTCGCGGTGAGCTGCAGCGTGGCACCGCGGTCCATCTCCACACTATCGGGATCGAGCGCCAGCTGCGCGCCGGGCACCGGTACCATGACGACGGCCGTGCCCTGGACCCCTTCCACCTCGGCCGTGATCGTCACGTTGCCGGGGGAGAGCGCGGTGGCCAGCCCCGAACTGTTGATGGTGACGATGGCCAGGTCACTGGAGCCGTAGGTGAGGGTAAACTGGCGTTCGACCAACTCGCCGGTGGCGTAGCGGACCTCCGCGGTGAACTGGTGGGTTTCTCCGATCTGGAGCACGACCGGCGGTGCCGTGGGCGCCGCAATACTGACCGAGCCGATCGGGTCCAGGACTTTCGTTGCTTTGGTATTGTCCCCGCACGAGATCGTCACCAGAGATGCGAAACCCGCCAGTGCCAATCCGGTGAGGACCGTATTCCTTCTCATGAGGCCCTCCTATGGGTGTGGTCCGACTACTATGTGCAGAAACGAACCTAGAGGCGGCGGCCTGAGATCCCGGTGAATGCGGTGTTAGAGAGCGCTAATCGCTTTTACATGCAAACCGTAGCCGGCCTTCATTCCGGCGTGAAAAACGCCGGCGCTGGCACCGGCCAGTCTTCACGCCTAGCTTCCTCGACCATGAATACTTTGACAGGCAAGCGGGCCCTGGTCTGCGGCAGCACGCAGGGGATTGGCCGGGCCTGCGCCATGGAGCTGGCGCGGCAGGGCGCCCAGATCGTCCTGCTCGCCCGCAACCGGGAACATCTGCTGCAGACGCGCGAGGCCCTGCCGGTGCTCCCCGATCAGGCCGGCCCTCACACATTTCTGGTGGCAGACTTCACAGATCCCGAGACAGTGCGCCAGACGGTGCGGGCGCATCTCGGGGAGCATGCCGGCCTTCACATTCTGGTCAATAACACCGGCGGCCCCCCCGGCGGCCCGCTGCTCCAGGCCACCGCCGACGACTTTCTTGGCGCCTTCCGCGCCCACCTGGTCTGCAATCATTATCTGGCCCAGTTGCTGGTGCCCGGGATGCGGGAGCTGGGCTATGGCCGGATCATCAACATCATCTCGACCTCGGTGAAGCAGCCGATTCACGGACTCGGCGTATCCAACACCACGCGCTGGGCGGTGGCCGGCTGGGCCAAGACGCTGGCCAACGAGGTGGGGCAGTGGGGTATTACGGTCAATAACATCCTGCCGGGCGCCACGCTGACCGGCCGGCACGACGACCTGATCGATGCCCGGGCGGAGAAACAGGGGCGGGATCGCTCGGACATCGAGCAGGAAATGCTGCGCGCCATTCCGCTGGGGCGCTTCGCCCATCCGGAGGAGACCGCCGCAGCGGTGGCGTTCCTCGCCTCGCCGGCGGCCGGCTACATCAGCGGCATCAATCTGCCGGTGGACGGCGGGCGCACCGGGAGCCTCTGATGCGGGTCCTCACGAACTACATCAACGGGGAACCGGTGCCGCCGGAAGGCGGGAAATACCTGGAAGACGTCGAGCCGGCCACGGGCCGCGTCTTCGCCAAGGTGCCCGACAGCGGCGCTCCCGATGTGGAGCGCGCGGTGGCCGCCGCACAGCAGGCGTTCGACTCATGGAGCCATACCCCGGCGGCGGAGCGCTCCCGGATTCTGCTTCGCGTCGCGGACCTGATCGACGGGCGGCTGGACGATCTGGCGCACGCCGAGGCCACCGACGCGGGGAAGCCGGTCAGCCTGGCCCGATCGCTGGATATTCCCCGCGCGGCGAGCAACTTCCGCTTCTTCGCCACCGCCATTCTGCACACCGAGTCGCAGGCGCACAGCAGCGACTATTCGGCGCTGAACTACACCCTGCGCCGCCCCCGGGGGATTGCGGGACTCATCTCGCCCTGGAACCTCCCGCTCTACCTCTTCAGCTGGAAGGTGGCCCCCGCTATCGCCACCGGGAACACGGCGGTGGCCAAGCCGTCGGAATTGGCGCCCCTTACCGCGGCGCTGCTGGCCGAGATCTGCGGCGACGCCGGGCTGCCCTCGGGCGTGCTCAATATCGTCCACGGGCTGGGGGCGAAGGCCGGCGCGGCACTGGTGTCGCACGACCAGGTCCGGACTATCTCCTTTACCGGCGGCACCGTGACTGGCGCCGAGATCGCGCGCGTCGCGGCGCCGCGGTTCAAGAAGCTCACCCTGGAGTTGGGCGGAAAGAACCCGGCTATCGTCTTCGCCGATGCCGCCAACGACGAGACGGTGGCGGCCACGGTACGCTCGGCATTCCTGAATCAGGGCCAGATCTGCCTCTGCGGCTCCCGCATTCTGGTCGAGGCGAGCGCCTATGAGGACTTCGTCCGGCGTTTCGTGGAGCAGGCCCAGGCCCTGCGCCAGGGCGATCCCCTGGATCCGGACACGGACCAGGGCGCGCTCATTTCCGCCGCCCACCGGGACAAAGTCCTGGGCTATATCGCCCTGGCGCGCGAGCTCGGTGGCCGCATCGAGACCGGCGGCGGCGCGCCGGCGGAACTGCCGGACCGCTGCCGGAACGGGTTCTTCGTCGAGCCGACGGTCATTACCGGACTCGATGCGGCCTGCCGGGTCAACCAGGAAGAGATCTTCGGTCCGGTGGTGACCATCCTGCCGTTCGAGGACGAAGCCGAGGCGATCGCGCTGGCCAACAGCACCGCCTACGGGCTGGCGGCATCGCTCTGGACCAACGACCTGCGCCGGGCGCACCGCGTGGCCGAGGCCGTCAATTGCGGCACCATCTGGGTGAACTGCTGGCTCTTCCGGGATCTGCGTGTCCCCTTCGGGGGCATGGGCCAGAGCGGTGTAGGCCGGGAGGGTGGCGAGGAAGCGTTGCGCTTCTTTACCGAGGCGAAGAATGTGTGTGTGAAGATGTAAGTGGTAAGTGGTAAGCGGTGAGCGGTGAGCGGGTGTGCTGCTTTCACTCCGTTCCCTGTTCCCTGTTCCCTGATTCCTGATTCCTGATTCCTGATTCCTTGCCCCATGCCCGATTCTGACTCGATCCACAGCCATCGCGCCGCTGCGCCCGTCGGCGCGTTCCCTCACGCGCGCCGAGCGGGGGATCTGCTCTTCCTCTCCGGTATCGGCCCGCGGGAGCGGGGCGCCAGTGCCGTTCCGGGCACGACGGTCGGCCCGGATGGCGTGGTGACATCCTATGATTTCGAAGTCCAGTGCCGCGCGGTGTTCGCCAATGTGCGGGCGATTCTGGAAGACGCCGGGGTGAACTGGAATGAGGTGGTGGATGTGACGGCGTTTCTCACCAACATGCGGGACGATTTTCCCACCTGGAACCGGCTCTGGGCGGAGTATTTCCCGTCGAATCCGCCGGCCCGAACCACGGTCGAGGTCACCCGGCTGCCGACACCGATCGCCATCGAGCTGAAGGTGGTGGCGTGGGGGGGAGGAAAGAGGACCGGGACGGGCGACTAGTTGCGCCGGCCCTCCCTATTCCTCAGCCCGGTGCCCGCCGGCGGAGGCCGCGCTCCCCGCGCACGCGCCAGTAGATCCCGCCTCCCAGCGCGCCCAGGACCACGCCCAGCGGCCCGGTAATGAAGATCCCCAGCAGCGGGCCCTGGTTCGCGCCCGGCGCCAGAAGCATCGAGCCGAAGAACCCCGCCACGAACCCGACACCCCCGGTCACAGCCGCGCCTAGCAGCATCGAACCGGCGAGCCCCGCCGACGGAGCCTCCGTCTGCCGCCAGACATATCGGCCGACCGGGACGGCGCAAAGCAGGGAGGCGAGCCAGGCCAGGGGGCCCGGGAGCGGGATCAGGGCGAACGGGATCAGTTCGGCCAGGTAGAAGGTGGCGACCGAGGCCAGCGCCGTCAGGGCCACGCGCGGGGCTGTATTCATGCCGGGTTCCCCGGTTGTCCCTGGAGGTAGCGATCGGCTGCGATCTGGTAGACGTAACTCTCGCGGCCGGCTCCGTTCTTCCGCGTGCCGGCGCGGACCCCGCCGATCTTCAGCACCGCCTGCTGCGACCGGATGTTCGTGGGCCCGACCAGGAACAGCACCCGGTCGACGATCCGGAAGGCATGCCGCAGCATCAGGTCCTTCATCTCTCCATTATATCGGCCGCCCCAGCAACGCCGCGCCAGGAAGGTCCACCCGATTTCCACCTCCCGCCGCGCCTCATTGTAGCCGTGGAAGCGGGAGGACCCGATGACCTCCCCCGTCGCCGCGTCCAGCGCCAGCAGCGCCCCGCCGGAGGCCATGGCCTGGTCGAAGAAGGCCCGGAAGACCTCCGGCTTCCACCGGTCGTTGTCCGGGTGCTGTTCCCAGATGAGCGGGTCCGAGGCCACGGCATACAAGGCCTCGAAATCCCCCGCTTGCAGGGGCCGGAGCTCGAGCAGCAAACCCCGCAGGAATGGCTGGGCATCGAAAGGCATGATCGCTCGCTGGCTGACCGTGGGGGACCGGAGAGTGCTTCAGCGACCGTCCGCGCTGCGCAGCACCGCCCGCACCGGGCTGGCGTCGAACCCCGCGAGGCGGAGCGGCAGGGCAATCAGCTCATAGTCTCCTGCCGGCACCTCCTGCAGTACCAATCCTTCCAGGATCGCCACTCCATGCCGCAGGCACGCGTGATGGGCCGGCAGGTCCTTCGATTCGCAGGGGTCCACGCTGGGCGTGTCGATGCCCACCAGGCGTACCCCACGTGCGGCCAGCCACTCGATCAGGTCGGCGCTGAGCGCCGCAAAATCGGGATTGAAGGACTGGGGATCGGGGAATGTGCCGGTGGCGAAGAGTACCCGTTCCTGGCCGATCTCCACCGCCACGTCCCCGGGCCTCAGGACCGCGCCTCGCGCCGACTCCACCCGGATCACCTGGCAGGGGCCGAGGTATCGCTGCAGCGGCACCGATGCGATATCCGCTCCGGTCTGGGAGTAGTGATTCGGTGCGTCGGCATGCGACCCCAGATGCGCCGTCGCCCGCAGGGTGGAGAGCGTCACAGTCGCCCCTTCCGCCAGGTCGAGCAGGACCTCCCGCGACGGCGGGGTATCCCCCGGCCAGACTGCGAGGGAGGGGGTGATGAGGGGGGAGATGTCGATGATAGGCATGGGTCGCCAGTAGCTAGTCGCTGTTCGCTGGTCGCTAGTCGTTGGCCTCTGGACTGTTAGCCGCAGATTGCGCACGTCCTCGGTTCGTTCCCCGTTCCCCGTTCCCCGTTCCCCGTTCCCCGTTCCCCGTTCCCCGTTCCCCGTTCCCCGTCTTCCCGTTTCCCGTTTCCCGTTTCCCGTCTTCACGCCTCACGTCTCACATCCGGTGCCGTACGGCCCAGAGGTCGGGGAAGAAGGGGTGGAAGAGCGACTGCTTCAGGAACTCCACCCCGGCGCTGCCGCCGGTTCCCCGCTTGGCGCCGATGGTGCGCTCCACCAGCTTCACGTGCCGGTAGCGCCATTCCATGAAGCCTTCATCCAGATCCGTCAGCAGCTCGAGCAGGATGACCAGGTCGGGCTGCTCCCGGTAGGCGCGGAGCAGCTCGTCCTGCAGGGCTTCGCTGGCCGCCGTCGGTTCAGTCGGGTCGCGGTCCAGCAGCTCGGCCGGCACCTTGAGCCCGCGATGCCGCAGCAGACGGTAGAGCGCGTCCACGACGGAGGGCTCCCGCAGGCTCCGCTCCAGCAGCGGCCGCTCGGGCGCCTCCGCCGGAAGGGCCTTCACCAGCCGGGCGCGCTTCTGGCCCAGCACGAACTCGACCTGGCGGAACTGATAGGACTGGAACCCGGAGGCGGTGTCCAGCCGGTCCCGGAAGGAGGAGAATGAGAGCGGTGTCATGGTCTCCAGAATGTCGAGCTGCCCGACCAGCGTCTTCATGACGGTGCGGAGCCGCTTCAGCGTGGCGATGGCGCCGTAGAGATCGTTGGAGATGAAGTCGCGTTTCACCTTCTCCAGCTCGTGCAGCATCAGCTTGAACCAGAGCTCGTAGACCTGGTGGATCACGATGAACAGCAGCTCGTCGTGCTCCTCGGGATCGGAGCGCGCCTCCTGCAGGTCGAGGAGCTGCGGCAGCTTCAGATACGTCGGATAGGTGAGCGCCATACGCCGGGGGATCGGGAATCGGGAATCGGAAATCGGGAAGCAAGGCCTTCGATTGCCTTCACTCCCCGCCTGTTACGCCCTGCGTCTCAGCTCCACCACCACAGGGCGAGGGCGGCGGCCACAGCCAGGACGGCCAGCCCGGCGGCGACCCACCGTTGCTGCCGCCTGGCGCGTGCCACCGCATCAGCATAGGGTATCCGGCTGAAGGATACCATGGTATAGAGCGGGAGATACCAGCGGGGAAACAGCCGGGCCAGGAGGTGCTCACCCTTCTTCTTGAGCAGGAAGGCCGGGTGGGCCACCCGGTCCCGCATTTCCACGAAATTGTCGATCGCCAGGTCCGCCAGGGCATCGGCGTGGGGCCGGCGGCTCCGGGAGAACCGGGCGAAGGCCCGGGCGCGGTCGTCGGGGTGCGCCCGCAGGCAGTCCCGCAGGATGACGCAGTCCTCGAAGGAGGCATTCGCCCCCTGGCCGTAGAAGGGCACCACGGCATGCGCCGCGTCGCCCAGCAGCACGGCCCGGCCGTCCACCTGCCAGGGAGCGCAGCGGACGGTCACCAGCGAGCCGGTCGGGTTGGCGAAGAAGTCCTCCATCAGGGCCGGCATCAGCGGCAGGGCGTCGGGATAGGTACGCCGGAAGAATGCCTCCAGGTCGGCGGGCGTCCGGATCGCCTCGAAGCTGTTCCGGCCGCGGAAGGGCCAGAACAGCGTACAGGTGAACGAGCCGTCCCGGTTGGGCAGGGCAATCATCATGTATCCGCCCCGGGGCCAGATGTGCAGCGCGTGGGGCTCCAGCCGGAAGCCGCCGCCGCCAGCGGGCGGAATGGACAGCTCCTTGTAACCGTGCTCCAGGTACGACTGGCTGTAGTCGAAGCGGTCCTGCCGCTGCATCCGCGCGCGTACCGCGGAGAACGCTCCATCGGCGCCGATCACCACCGGGGCCTCCACCCGGACTTCCCGGCCGCCGGCGCTGTCCAGCAGGTCCAGCGTGCCGGCCTCGAAATCCAGATCCAGACAGCGATGCTCGAACACCAGCCTGGCGCCCGCCCGCTCGGCCGCCTCCAGCAGCAGCAGGTTGAGATCGCCGCGGCTGACGGAGTTGATCGCCTGGCCCCGGGCCCCGTAGGCCTGGAAGGTCAGGCGGCCGGCCTCATCGTGCATCATCCGCCCGCGCATGGGAACGGCCATGGCGCGGACCTGGTCCGTCAGGCCCGCCTGGTCCATGGCATGGAGGCCCCGGGCCGAGATCGCCAGGTTGATCGACCGGCCGGTGTCGGCCCCGGCGCGCCGCGGGTCCGGGCGTCGCTCGTAGACGGTGACGCGGTGGCCGTCCTGCGCCAGCAGCAGGGCCATCAGCGCGCCGCCCAGCCCGGCGCCCACAACCGTGAACGGTTCGGAGCTCACGCGCCCATCTGCTGCCGCAGCCCCTGCACCAGGCCCCAGACATCTTCGAAGGAGTTGTAGAGCGGCACCGGGGCCACCCGGAGCACGTCGGGCGGCCGGAAGTCGCCCACAATGCCCTGCGCCTCCAGCTCTCCGTGGATCGCTTCCGCCCGCGCGCCCAGCCGCAGGGAGAGCTGGCAGCCGCGCCTGGCGGGATCGGCCGGCGTGATGATCTCGCAGCCGCGGCCGGCCAGCGGCTCGAGCAGCGACGCGAGGAAGCCGGTCAGAGCCCTCGGACTTGCGCCGGAGCGCCGCCATGCCGGCCTCGTCGAACAGGGCAAGCGAAGCCCGCAGCGGCGCCAGCGCCAGAATGGGCGGATTGCTGAGCTGCCACCCCTCGGCGCCCTGCTGGGGGACGAATTCACGGGCGCGGTCCATCTGGAAACGGGTTTCGGCATCGTGCCCCCACCAGCCGGCCAGCCGGGGGAGATCCCGGTTGCGGCCGTGCTTCCGGTGCACGAAGCAGCCGGCCACCGCGCCGGGGCCGGCATTGAGGTACTTGTAGGAGCACCAGACGGCGAAATCCGCGTCCCAGTCGTGCAGGGCCAGGGGGATGTTGCCGGCGGCATGCGCCAGATCGAACCCGATGCGGCAGCCGGCCCGGTGCGCCGCCGTCACCAGCCGTCCCAGATCCAGCGCCTGGCCGGTGTGGTAGTTCACTCCCGCCAGCAGGACCAGCGCGATCTCCCGCCCGCTCCGCGCCAGTTCCGCCTCGATGTCTTCCTCCCGCAGCGTATCCTCGCCGCTCCGGGGCCGCGCCTGGAGCAGCAGCCCGGCGGGGTCGTCTCCGGTCCGCAGCGCGAGATGCGAACGGACGGCGTAGAGATCGGAGGGAAAGAGCGGCCCATCCACCAGGATCTTCCGGCGCGCGGCCGAGGGCTGATAAAACGTCGCCAGCATGAGGTGCAGGTTCACCGTCAGGCTGTTCATGGCGACCACTTCATCAGCGCCCGCGCCCACTATCCGGGCCAGCGCATCGCGTACCGTTTCGTGGTAGCTGAACCAGGGCGCCTGGCGCCGGAAGTGCCCCGCTACCGCCATGCGCCCCCAGTCCTCCAGCTCGCGGTCCACCAGCTCGCGAGCCGCACGCGGCATCAGGCCCAGGGAATTGCCGCAGAAGTACAGTTGCGGCTCGCCGCCGGGGCGCCGGGGGAACTCGAAGCGGCGGCGGAAGGGCGCGAGGGGATCCTCACGGTCCATTCGCTGGGCGTCGGCCAGTGCCTGGGGTGTCATGCGCTCCGTATGCAGGTGAGAGGTAGGACGTAAGGCGTGAGACGTCATGGGAGACCCCTTACGCCTTACGCCTCACCTCCACGTGATTTGCCCTCACAGGAACCGCTCCTTCGGAATGCCGAGAAATTCCAGCGCCGTCCCGCCCAGTATCCGGCAGCGCTCCGTCTCCGACAGGTCGGGCAGTGAGCGGATGAGGGCGCCCGGCTCCGCTTCGCCCAGCGGGAAGGGATAGTCCGATCCCAGGGCGATCCGGCCGGCGCCGACCAGGCGGAGCAGCAGGCGCAGGACATCGGGGTCGTGCACCAGCGAGTCGAGGTAGAGCCGCTGGAGATAGCGGCGGGGCTCCACCGGGTTGGCCGAGGCGACCAGATCGGGCCGGGCCTCGAAGCCGCGGGCCATCCGGCCGATCAGGGCAGGGAAGGCGCCGCCCCCATGGGCCAGGCAGACCCGGAGCCGGGGCAGCCGCTCCAGCACGCCCCCGAAGATGAGCGAGCCCGCGGCGATGGCGGACTCCGCCGGCATCCCCACCAGCCAGGGCAGCCAGTAGCGGTCCATCCGGTCCTGGCCCAGCATGTCCCAGGGATGAATGAAGACGGCCGCGCCCAGCTCTTCCGCCCGCTGGAACACGGGGAAGAGCGCCGGCTCATCCAGGTTCCAGTCGTTGATGTGGGTACCGATCTGCACGCCGGGCAGGCCCAGATCCTGAATGCAGCGCTCCAGCTCGCGAACGGCCAGGGCCGGGTCCTGCATCGGCAGGGTGCCGAGTCCGGTAAATCGCGCCGGGTGCGCCGCGATGGTCTCGGCCAGGTGGTCGTTGAGCAGGCGGGCCAGCTCAACGGCGTGCGCGGGGCGGGCCCAGTAGCTGAACATGACGGGGACGGTGGACAGCACCTGGACCCGCACGCCGGTCCGATCGCAGTCGGCCAGGCGGCGCGCAGGGTCCCAGCAGGCGTCGTCGATTTCGCGGAACGACTTCCCGTGAATGACCATCCGCGCGCGGCAGGGCTCGTGGTGCTGCAGCGACACGAAGCCGCCGTACCCGAACCGCGTGTCGAGGTCCGGCCAGGACCGCGGCAGCACATGGGTGTGCAGGTCGATCGTGAGGTCGGCCATGCGGTCCGCGCGGCGTGAGGTGGGCTACTTGCCGGCGGCGGCCGCCTGGGGAACTTCCATTACGGTGCCGCACTTGCCGCAGGTTCGCAGCGAGGCGTCGGCGTAGAAATCCTGGATGATGGGTTTGAGCTGCTTGCCCAGGTCCTCCAGCTGGAACTGGTTGTCGTGCAGCACCTCGCCGCACTTTTCGCAGTACCAGCGCAGGTGGTCCAGCTCGCCCTCGGCGCGCTGGCGCTCGATCACCAGGCCCACGGTGCCCGCCGGGCGCTGCGGCGAATGGGGGATGCCCGCCGGCAGCAGGAACATCTCGCCCTGGCGAATGGGGATATCGCGCCGCTTGCCGTCCTCGATGATGCGCAGGGTGATGTCGCCTTCGATCTGGTAGAAGAACTCGTCGCCCTCTTCGATGTGGAAGTCCTTCCGCTGGTTGGGGCCGCCGACCACCATGACCATGAACTCCGAATCCTGCCAGATCATCTTGTTGCCGACCGGCGGCTTCAGCAGGTCGCGATGTTCGTTGACCCAGGCGGTGATGTTGATGGGCGTATGCGCGGCCATGATACCCTCCAGGGGACGCGGGGGTGGGCAGAGACGTCGCTGATCCCAATCTAATCGGCCCCTGCGGCGGCGGCAGGTTGCGCCCGGCCCGGCCCCGCCGTACGATCCAGTCTCTTCCATGCGGCCACCGATGAACCCTTCCGATCAACTGCGCCAGTGGCTCGACCAGAACGTGGGGCTGAGCGAGAATCTCCAGGCCAAGCTGCTGGAGACCCTGCTGGTCGTGCTGGTGCTCATCCTGCTGCGCCAGTTGGCGCTCTATACCCTGCGGCGCCGTACCAGCGACATCCTGCTGCGCTACCGCTGGCGCAAGGGCATCACCTACGCCACCGTCGTGGTCGGCGTGCTGCTGGTGGGCCGCGTCTGGTTCGCCGGGGTGCAGCAGCTGGCCACCTTCCTGGGCCTGGTCTCCGCCGGCCTCGCCATCGCCCTCAAGGACATGGTCTCCGATATGGCGGGGTGGCTGTTCATCCTCTGGCGCCGGCCCTTCGGCGTGGGCGACCGGATTGCCCTGGGCGACCATGCCGGCGACGTCATCGACCTGCGGCTGTTCCAGTTCTCGCTCATGGAGATCGGCAACTGGGTAGAGGCCGATCAGGCCACCGGACGGATCATCCATATTCCCAACGGCATGATCTTCAACAACGTGCTGGCCAACTACACCAAGGGCTTCCATTTCATCTGGGATGAAGTGCCGGTGCTGGTCACCTTCGAGAGCGACTGGCGCCGGGCCAAGACGCTGCTGCGGGAAATCGCCGCCCGCCACGGCGAGTCCGCCGCCCGCGAGGCGGGGTTGCAGTTCGAACGCGCCGCCAGCCGGTTCATGATCATGAATCCCTCGCTCGGCGCCGAGGTCTTCACCAGCGTGGCCGACAGCGGGGTGTTGCTGACGGTGCGCTATCTGTGCAACCCCCACCACCGCCGGGAAACGCTGCAGGCGGTCTGGGAGGATATTCTCACCGCGTTTGGTGAGGTGGACACCATCGATTTCGCCTATCCCACGGTGCGCTACTATGACAATCCGCTGGAAGGAAAGCCCGGAGCCCGGGCCGAACGACCCGTCCCTCGCCCGTCGTGATTTTCTCCAGGCGGCCCTCGCCGGGGGGCTGGCCCTGGCAGCCGGACCCGCCGTTGTCCACGCCGCGACACCGTCGGGTACGCCCGCGCCGCGCCCGCCGCACGCTGCCGCCCTTCGAACTGGAAGAGGCCACCGTTGCCGGCCTGCAGCAGCGCATGGCCGCGGGAGAGCTGTCGTCCGCCGGCATTACCCGGCTCTACCTGGAGCGGATCGCTGCGCTGGACGATCAGGGCCCCGCGCTGGGGGCGGTGATCGAGACCAATCCGGAGGCGCCGGCCATCGCCGCCGCGCTGGACGCCGAGCGCAAGGCGGGACACCTGCGGGGCCCGCTGCACGGCATTCCCGTGCTGCTCAAGGACAATATCGACACCGGCGACCGGATGATGACCACCGCCGGCTCCTACGCGCTGGACGGGGAGCCGGCGCCGCACGATGCCTTCGTGGCGGCGCGGCTGCGCGCGGCGGGTGCCGTGATCCTGGGCAAGGCGAATCTGAGTGAGTGGGCCAATTTCCGGAGCTCCCATTCCACCAGCGGCTGGAGCGGGCGCGGCCGGCAGTGCCACAATCCCTACGCGCTCAACCGCAATCCCTGCGGCTCCAGCAGCGGCTCGGGCGCCGGCGTCTCCGCCAACTTCTGTGCCGTGGCGGTGGGGACCGAAACCGACGGCTCGGTGGTCTGTCCCAGCTCGGCTAACGGGGTGGTGGGACTCAAGCCCACGGTGGGGCTGGTGAGCCGGACCGGGATCATTCCCATTTCGGCCTCGCAGGACACCGCCGGCCCCATGGCCCGGACGGTGACCGACGCCGCCATCCTTCTGGGCGCCATGGCCGGCGTGGATGCCGCCGATGCGGCCACCCGGGCGGCGCGCGGGCAGATCCGGAACGACTATGCCGCCGGGCTCGATCCGGCGGCGCTCAAGGGCGCCCGCATCGGGGTGGTGCGGGCCGACGCCGGTTTCGACGCGCGGGTGGATCGATTGATGGAAGAGGCGCTTGACCTCATGCGCCAGGCCGGAGCGGTGATCGTGGACCCGGTGGAGATTCCCGACGAGGACAAGTACGGTCGCGCCGAGGGCCTGGTGCTGCGCTACGAGTTCAAGGCTGGGCTCAATGCCTATTTCGCCACCCGCGGGCCGGGGGTGCCGGTACACTCGCTGGAGGAGCTGATCGCCTTCAACGAGGCGCATGCGAAAGAGGAGCTGCCCTACTTTGGCCAGGAGCTGTTGATCCAGTCACAGAAGAAGGGCGGCCTCGACAGCAGGGAGTACCGCGACGCCCTGAAGAAATGCGGGGAGCTGTCGCGCAAGAAGGGGCTGGATGTCGCCTTCGCGAAGCAGCGGCTGGACGCGCTGGTGGCGCCCACCGGCGGCCCGGCCTGGACCACCGACCTGGTGAATGGTGACCATTTCACCGGCGGGAACTCCACCCCCGCCGCGGTCTCCGGCTACCCCGCGCTGACGGTGCCGATGGGCTACATCTTCGGCCTGCCGGTCGGCCTCACCTTCATGGGCAAGCCCTGGACCGAGGCGCTGCTGCTGCGGCTGGGATACGCCTATGAGCAGGCCAGGGGGATGCGCAAGGCGCCGCAATTCCTGCCCACCGCCGATCTGGCCGCGCCGTGAGGCGGAAAAGAGCGGAGTCGTCCGGGTCCGGAGGAAGCGCTGACTCCTGATTCCTGATTCCTGATTCCTGATTCCTGATTCCTGATCCCCCGGCCCATGAGGTCGGCCGGGGTGATTCCCGCGTCGCACCCTCGCGCCGGCTCACGCCTTCGCGACGAACTCAGCCTCCTCCACCACCGCGACGTCGCCACCCAGGGCCTTCGGCTGGCCTGCCGGCACCACGAGCACTGAGACGGGCAGGTCCTTGAGCAGAGCTGCAGTGACACTCCCCAGGAGGGTGCGGTCAATCCACCCTCGTCCATGGGAGCCGACCACCAGCAGGTCGGCGCCCCATTCGGCGGCCTCGGTGGCGAGCGCCTCGCGTGCCGTTCCGTGCCGGATGACGTGCTCCGCGGTCGGCAGGGTCAGGAGCGGCCAGACCTCCCTCTCGAGCACGGCGGCCGCTGCCGGTTCCAACCTGGTCGGGTAGGTCATATCCGAGGAGAAGACGAGCGTCTCGACTACGTGCACCACCCGGAGCGCCGCTCCAAACAGCCGGGCGTATCGTTCGGCGACGGCGATGGTCGGCCCCGCGGCCTCGGAGAGATCCACCGCGGCGAGGATGCGCTCGATCCTGGCAGAGGATGGGGTGGCGGCAAGGAGCGGCACGTCAAGCGTGCGCGCCGCCGCCAGCAGGGTGCTGCCTCCCAACCATCGGGCCAGGGCACTATGGTACCTGGCCCCCAGGACCACCAGGTCCGCGCGTACCTTCAGCGCAGTGTCGTGAAGCACCCGGGCAGGCCGCCCGGTCTGCAGCTGAAGATGCTCCAGCGCCTCCGCCGGCACCCGCGCGGCCAGGGCTTGCTCCAGCCGCTCCCGCACCTTCTGGAAGACCTCATCCCGCAGGCCGCCCACGTCCACCGTGTCGGCCGGCCCCGCGGCGCCCACCGGCCACACGGGGGGGATGGCATGCACCAGATAACATGCCGCCCCGGAACGCTGCGCAAGGCGCCAGGCTGTCGTGGCGGCCCAGGCGCCTTCTTCGTGGGCATCCACACCGGCGAGGATTGCCGTCCAGTCACTCATGATGTACTCCTGCTCAGGGTCAGGAGTAGGTTTCCATCCCGGCTCTGAAACGACTGTGAAAGGCGAGAGAAGAGGCCGTTCATCCCGCGGGCTGACCGAACGGCGTGGCTTCAGCGCTGCCTCTTCCCGATCCGCCGCGCGGTGCTGGCGCGGTCGCGCGCGACTCGCTGGCCGGTGGTGACCCGCCATGCAGAACGCCCCGGCCGTGGGCCGGGGCGTTGCGACGTACGGGATGGCGATGCAGCGCAAGGGCGACCGGGAACGGCGACCGAGGCGTAAGTGCATGGGCCCGGCGCGATTCGAACGCGCGACCTCTTGCTCCGGAGGCAAGCGCTCTATCCAACTGAGCTACGGACCCGTTTGCGGGCAGGGAATGTCGCCCGATTGGTGATAGGGATCAAGGCCCGGCGGATGCCGGGCATCGGCGCCAACCAGGCGCCGCGGCAGAGCGCTCCCGATCCCGTCCCGGACGAGGAGCCACGGTTCGTCCCATTGCCCAGGCGAATAACGGGTTCAGCTATCCCGCCGTCGAGTGTGTGATCCAGGTCACACCCACCCCCAATCCGTAGCCCCCCAACCTGATCCGCGACGAGCCCGGCATGCGCCGGTTCTTTCGCGGTTCTTTCACCTCCGGTTCACTGCTGGTTCATGGCCTCTCCTCTAGGTTGCCGCTACGAAGCAGTTGTGGTGTTTTCTCTGGAAGCGAGGTGGGTCATGAAACGTATGCTTGCCGCTGCCTGTGCTCTGGCGCTGGCCCTTCCGGCCGCCGCCGTGGCCCAGCAGCCCACCAGGGCGCCGGATCGGCCCATGGCGCAGCCGACCCAGCAGCAGCAGCAGCTGGAGCACCAGCAGCGCATGCAGCAGATGCAGCAGATGCAGCAGCAGATGGACAAGCTGGTGGAACGGGTCCGCGCCACCAATCAATGGATGGAACAGAACCAGGCTCAGCAGCAATATCGGGACATGGGCCAGGCCATGGAGAAGGCCGGCGACCAGCTCCACCTGATGATCCGCGACATGGACCGGATCCATCAGGATCCCACGCTGCAGAAGGATCGCGACCGGCTCCGCCAGGCCGATGAGCTGCAGCAGCGGCTGCGCCATATGGAGCAGGAGATGGAGCAGGCTCATCTTGCCCTGCAGAAGGTGATCGGGCAGACCGCTCCATGAAGCACGTTCTGACGGCAGTGCTGCTCGTCCTTGCCCCTGCGCCGCTTGCGGCGCAGGGGCTGCACTACGAAGGCAGCCTGGGGTTGAGCCGGGGGTCGTACATCTTTGCCGACCCGATCACCACCTGGTCCCTGCAGAGCGGGCTCGCCCTCTCCGCCGGGCGCCTGACCCTGCGCGCATCGCTGCCGCTGATTCTGCAGAACAGCACCCTCCTCACCGCCAGCGGGATGGGGAGCGTGCCTTCCGGCGGGTCCAACAGCGGCGTCGTGGCCGACTCCGGCCGGCAGGGCTCGGGCGGGGGAGGCATGGGGATGGCGCGGGGGCCGGTCGTGGTGCCGTCGTCCGCCTATACCGGGTACAACCTGGCCGTAGGCGACCCGCTGCTGCAGGGCTCGCTGCAGCTGCTCGGCGGCCGCACCGCACTGGGAATTTCGGCGCTGGCCAAGGCTCCCCTGGCCGATACGGCGACCTACGGCACCGGCCAGTGGGATGCCGGCGCCGGCGTCTCGCTCTCGCATATCATTGGAACGACCACGCTGGTCGGTGCCGACCTTGCCTGGTGGCACCTGGGTGACCTTCCCGATCTGAACCTCCGGGACCCCTTTCAGGGGTCCCTCAGCCTGGCCGTGCTCCGGCCCAGCGGCTGGGGTGCCTCGCTGTCACTCTCGGGCAGCACGACCGTCCTGGACGGCTACGATCCGCCGGTCAGCGCGACACTCTCGCTCCTCCGCACCGGCACGCCGTCATGGGTGCTGAGTGCCGCGGCCGGCCTCACCGAAACCGCCCCGGCGTTCTCGCTCAGCCTGGCATGGCGCGCGCGCCTGCTGGGGCCTCACTGATCGGTCCTTCCCGGGTTCTTCAGAAATTCCTCAAACTCCAGGGCGTATTCTGGCAGGAGGGCATGATGACAGGCACGGTCCAGGAGGCGGGTATGAAAGTCGCCGATCTGATGCAACCGAAGGTGGTCAGCGTGGCCAGCGACACCAGCCTGGCTGAGGCGATCGTCACCCTGGCGGATGAACACGTCTCCGGTGTGCCCGTCATCGATGCGCATCACCGGCTCGTCGGGGTGTTGTCCACCACCGATGTGCTGAGTGCCCTGGCGGAAGATGGCCGGGCCAAGCGCCCGGAGACCTATCTCGAGGACACGGCCGTCCGCGATATCATGACCCCGCGGCCCGCCTCCGTGGCGCCCGAGACCGATGCCAAGCAGGCCGCGCAGCAGATGCTGTACCTGGGCGTGCACCGGCTCTTCGTGGAGGACGAAGGCCAGCTGGTGGGCGTGATTTCCCAGAGCGACATCGTCCGGGCGGTGGCGAACGGGAAGATGTAAGCTGCGGCAATCCGGGCTTTCGTAACAAAGTCTGGGCGATGATAACGATTCTCATCTAGTTATTGCGTCAAAATTTCCGACCGATATATTCGGCTTTCCATTTCGTTCCGGCATAAGACTATGGAGAGCCAAGCATGCCCTTGCGCCTGTGGGCTATACCTGCCATCGCGTCCGCCATTCTTCCTGTTTGGGCCCCCCTTGCCGCCCAGGACCGGTTCGAGCCGGAGGTCTACGGTTATGCGACGGTGCCCGCCGGCGCCTGGGAACTGGAGACCCATCTCACCTACACGACGCGGGGCACCCGCGACTTTGACGCCCGGGTGGCGCCCAGCGAGCACCAGGGTCGCCTCGCGCTCGAGGTGACACGCGGGCTGAGCGATTTCTGGGAGGTCTCCGGCTACCTGCTCGGCGCCACCCGGGCCGGGGGCGGGGTGGAGTTTGCGGGCTGGCGGGGTCGTACCCGCGTGCGAGCTCCCGGAGCCTGGCACCTCCCTGTGGACCTGGGTCTGTCGGTGGAAATGGAGTTTGCGCGACCCGCGTTCAGTGAGAGCTCCGCCACCCTGGAAGTCACCCCGATTCTGGAGCGGCGCTGGGGAAGTTTGCTGCTGGGATTCACCCCCTCCCTGGAGCGGGACCTGAACGGTCCGGAGTCGAAGGACGGTTGGGAACTGGAACCCGGGGCCCGGATTGCGGTGGATGTGAGCCCCAGCGTCACACTGCAACTGGAATACCTGGGCTCGGCCGGCCACCTGTCGCGCCTGTTCCCTCGCGGCGAACAGGCGCATCAGGTCTATCCGGGGGTTACTCTCCGCCTGGGAGATGACTTCGCGTTCAACCTGGGCGTCGGCGTTGGGCTCGGGTCCGAGGGCGATCGCTTTGCCCTCAAGAGCCGGTTCGAGATGCCGCTCGGGGGTGAGCCGGAGCGGGAGCGTTAGTCCCCGTCCCTGTCCCGCCCGCGAGCGCCCTGCTCCGCATTCGGGCTCCCGGCTGTGCCGGGCGCGCCGCTTCCGGTGCTGGCGATGTACGCCGAGGCCGCGCCGTAGCGGTACACCAGCTGGCCGCCCGAGTGGCCCACCGGGACGCCGGCCGCCAGCAGGCCGAAGGTGCCGACCGCGGCCACGCCCCGCGCCACCGATCCCACCCGGCCGCGGAACAGTCCCGCCCCGCTCAGGATCAGCAGTCCAACCGAAAGGGCGAGGAATCGTTCGGCCATCTCTTCGTGGTTCTCCAGGGGCGCCTCGGCCATGGCGTCCTCGACCCGCTCCATCTGGGTCTCGCCTGTCTGTACCGCGGCCCAGGCGCTGAGCGCGAGCGCTGCGGCGACCGCGACGGTAATCGCCCAGGCGCGGAGTGGGGAGGCACCGCGGCGGATGCGCCAGAGTGTGGCCAGGGCCACGAGGGGCAGAAGGAACATCAGCACCACGGGGAAGTGGACGATCGCCGGGTGCAGAGGATCAGGCAACATGGTACGGCTCCGGTTGAAGGTTGCCCGATCATGGCAGCCTGGCGCCGCCGTCGCTATCCGACATTCGACGCATCCCGGCCACCCGGCGTATTTTCCCCCCGTACCCGGCAGATGACGGAGTGCTCCGGAGCCCCTGATGACCGAACTCACGCCGAAACAGGTCCGCGTACCGCTCACCGTGCTGCTGCTGGCCATCGCAGGCGGTGGGATGCTGGACCTGGCCCTGGATGCGCCGGACTCCTGGCTCTCGATCCATGTGCTCTATGAGCTGGCCCTGATCGCCGCCGGGCTGGCAACCACAGCCTGGTTGTGGCGGGGATGGGGGCGGGCGGAGCGGTCGGCCGCTTCGCTGCGGCGCAGTCTGACCGAGCGCCAGGCGGAACGGGACGCCTGGCGGGAACGGGCGGAACGGGCGCTGGAAGGGCTGGGCCGGGCGGTGAACGACCAGTTCACGGCGTGGCAGCTCACGCCGGCGGAGCGGGAGGTGGCGCTCATGCTGCTCAAGGGGCACGGCCACAAGCAGATCGCCGCCGCCACCGGGCGCAGCGAGCGCACCGTGCGGCAGCACGCCGTGGCGGTCTATCAGAAATCGCGCCTGCAGGGCCGGGCGGAGCTCGCGGCGTTCTTTCTGGAGGATATCGTGCTGCCGGGAGCAGGACGGCAGAGCGAGGAAGCTGGCGCGAACAGGATGGAAAAATGACGGGAGCAGGACGGCCCTCCCGTCCTGCTCCCGTCTTCCTATCGGGGCGCCCGGATTTGAACCGGGGACCTCCTGCTCCCGAAGCAGGCGCGCTGACCGGACTGCGCTACGCCCCGTGGACCGAAGCTGCAGGCTATTAGCCATCAGCCTGGTATTTTCTGGCTGCCGTCCTGCCGTCCTGCCGTCCTGCCGTCCTGCCGTCCTGCCGTCCTGCCGTCCTGCCGTCCTGCCGTCCTGCCGTCCTGCGACCGAGCGGCCTCCAATAAGAGCCGCGAGGAAGTCCTTTAGGGCCGTCCTGCGACCGAGCGGCCTCCAATAAGAGCCGCGAGGAAGTCCTTTAGGGCCGTCCTGCGACCGAGCGGCCTCCAATAAGAGCCGCGAGGAAGTCCTTTAGGGCCGTCCTGCGACCGAGCGGCCTCCAATAAGAGCCGCGAGGAAGTCCTTTAGGGCCGTCCTGCGACCGAGCGGCCTCCAATAAGAGCCGCGAGGAAGTCCTTTAGGGCCGTCCTGCCGTCCTGCGACCGAGCGGCCTCCAATAAGAGCCGCGAGGAAGTCCTTTAGGGCCGTCCTGCGCGGGCGCGGAATGTAACCGGCGCACCAGCCTATTGCCACCCGTTGCTAGGCCTTCTTCCCCTGCGCCGCCACCGCCTGCTGGGCGGCCTGCACCGCCTCCTGGTCGCCCAGGTAGTAGCTCCGGATCGGGGTCAGATCGTCGTTCAGCTCGTAGACCAGTGGAATGCCGGTGGGTACGTTGAGCCCGACGATCTCCTCATCCGAGATATTGTCCAGGTACTTGATCAGTGCCCGGAGGCTGTTGCCGTGGGCGGCGATCAGCACCCGGTCGCCCCGTTCGATCGCCGGGGCGATCTCCTGGTGCCAGTAGGGGAGGAAGCGCTCCACCGTGTCCTTCAGGCATTCGGTGAGCGGCAGCTCGCCGGGCCGCAGCTTCGCGTAGCGGGGATCGTTGCCCGGGAAGCGCGGGTCGTCCGGCGTGAGAGCCGGCGGGCGGATGTCGTAGCTCCGGCGCCAGATCTTCACCTGGGCTTCGCCGTGCTGCTCCGCCGTCTCGGCCTTGTTGAGGCCCTGGAGCGCCCCGTAGTGGCGCTCGTTGAGTCGCCAGCTGCGGCGCACCGGGATCCACATGAGGTCCATCTCTTCCAGCGCGAGCCAGAGGGTCTTGATGGCGCGCTTCAGGACCGAGGTGTAGGCGACATCAAAGAGGTAGCCCGCGTCGCGGAGCGTCACGCCGGCCTGGATCGCCTCGGCGATGCCCTTTTCCGACAGGCCGACGTCGGTCCAGCCGGTGAAGCGGTTTTCCCGGTTCCAGACGCTCTCGCCGTGCCGCAGCAATACGAGCCGTTTCATGATCCCTGCCTTTCGATCCGCTGTTACAGGTAGCGGGCGCTCGCCATGGCGAGGACGGTCACCGCAAGCAGGACCGCCACGATCCCTGTCGCGCCCGCCAGCCGGCGCTGCAGGCGCTGCATCTCCGCCTGCTGCCCGGCCGACGGTGGGTCGCCCGCGCTTTGCACCGAGGCGACGAGTTTCGTCATCCGCGCAGCGGTGGGCGAGTTGACCGTTGCGCCGATCACCAGCGCTACGACCGCGCACGCGGCCCCGAGGCCGAAGACCTGGCCCGGTCTCGAACGAGCCCAGGCGCCATGGGAGGCCGCAACGTTGTTCCAGTAGAGTAATGTCCCGGCGACTACCGTGATGACGGCCGAGCCGGCGAGGGCGGCGTTGAGCCGGCGCACCTCGACCAGTTCCCGCATCACCGGGGCCGCGGCGATACCCAGCTTGTCCGCGGTGGGCCCCAGGAATCGTGCCAGGAAGAAGACGGCGCCGGCCCAGAACACGCCGGCCCCGATGTGCAGGATACGCAGGATGATGATGACGGTGTGGCTCACGGAGGGCGCCCCGGGGTGAGTTGACGGGGGCGGAAACTGCGGTGCCTCAGGGAGGAAATCAACCGGGGGTCGGCGTAGCGGGCCTGCAGGGTCTCAGGGGAGGGGATAAGAAGCTTCGGGAAAACAGCGGGACAGGAAAACGCGAAGCGCGGTGGGGCCCCCGGTTGGGGGATAACCCCCTGGCCGGCTGCGTTCGTCATCCGATGAGCGCGGCCGGTAGCCGTCCGTCGCGCTGTCCGGAAGCCACGCACCCCCGGGGCCGTGGCTTCCGCTGTGGCCCCGGGGCGTCAGTTACACGAGTGCCGCGTCAAGCGCGCTCTGAGGGACTCGAACCCCCAACCTTCTGATCCGTAGTCAGATGCTCTATCCAATTGAGCTAAGAGCGCATGGGCGGTACAAGACTCGAACTTGTGGCCTCCACGATGTCAACGTGGCGCTCTAACCAACTGAGCTAACCGCCCAAGCGGGGCGCGGCGGTAGGGGCGGGAAGGGCGGTAGAGACGTCGTCGCAGCGCAACGAGTTCCCTACCGCCCTTACCGCCGGTACCGCCCTTACCGCCAATAGCGGGGGTGGGATTTGAACCCACGACCTCCGGGTTATGAGCCCGGCGAGCTACCAGACTGCTCCACCCCGCGCCGTTACCTGCCATCCTGCCGTCCTGCCGTCTTGCGAGAGCGGGAAACGGGACTCGAACCCGCGACCCCAACCTTGGCAAGGTTGTGCTCTACCAACTGAGCTATTCCCGCGTGGCCACCGGGATTCTAGCGTGCACGCCTGAGGCATGCAATTGCTATCCACCGACTGCCCGACCGGCTGACCACCCATCCGCCCTCAGTGGAGGCGAGGGGGGTCGAACCCCTGACCTCGTGAATGCCATTCACGCGCTCTCCCAACTGAGCTACGCCCCCATTATATTAGCGCGCCCGAGAAAGCGGAGTCGGGCGAGCACGAGAAGCTAGTTTCCGGCTGAACGAGTGTCAAGCACGGATGCACCCTCTGGCATCCGTTTCGCAGTAGGAACGCCTTTGATGAAAAAGAAGTCCTCCAGGGATGCCAAGTCCGGTGCGGGTCGCGCCGGCTCCCACCGCGCAGAGCAGCCGCCCGCGCCGGAGCCGGTCCCCGCCTCGGGCGCGGGCACGCCCGGCGGTGGCGGAATGACCCCGATCGAGGAATCCGCGGTGCGCTTCCCCGACGGCACCTCGCTGGCGGATATCCTGCGCGACATCCCCTCGCCCCGCAAGCGCAAGGCCAAGCGGGAGACGGCCAGGAGCCTGGGCGTCTACGATGCCGATCGCGACATCCTCGACCAGTATCTCTACGAAGTCAGCAAGACGCCCCTGCTGACCCAGCCGCAGGAGATCGCCATCGCCCGACGGGTGCAGTCGGGCGACCAGGAGGCGATGCAGGAACTGGTCAAGCGCAATCTCCGCTTCGTCATTTCCGTGGCCAAGAAGTACCAGAACCGCGGCCTGGCCCTCACCGATCTGATCGGGGAGGGCAACGTCGGCCTGATGACGGCGGCACGGAAGTTCGATCCTGATCAGGGAGTCAAGTTCATCAGCTATGCGGTGTGGTGGATCCGCCAGGCGATTCTCGCCTCCCTGGCCCGGCAGGGGCGCACGGTGCGCGTCCCGCTCAACCGCACGGCCGACCTCTCGCGCATCATCCGCACCTCCGAGGCGTTGCGCCAGGAGCTGCGCCGCGAGCCCACGCCCGAGGAGATCGCGCACAGCACCGGGCTGTCGCTGGACGTGGTGCAGTCGCTGGCGGCGCTCAATACCGCCGACGTCCGGCTCGACGCGCCCCTCGATCCCGAGGGCGACCGCTCCCTGATCGACCGCTTCATCGCCGAGGACCAGGGCGATGCCGAAGAAGAAGCCATGGATCGGTTCCTCTCCGAAGAGATCGAAACCGCCCTGGCCACCCTGCCGCCGCGCGATGCCAGGGTCCTGCGGCTCTACTTCGGCCTCGACGGCGGGCGGGAACACACCCTGGAAGAGATCGGCGGCATGCTGGGCGTCACCCGCGAGCGCGTGCGCCAGCTGCGCGACCGGGCGCTCAAGCGGCTGCGCGAGGGCGACGTGGGGAGGGCGCTGGCCAGCTTCGCGGCCTGAGCCTTGCCCGTTCCCCTCTTCCCCTTTCCCTCTTCCCGTTCTTTACACCCTTCCGGCGATCCCGTAACTTCCCCGGGTGACCACGGCTCTGGCCGCACGCCCGGGCGGGCCGCGCGGTGTCCTCACCCGCTTGGGTGCGGGGATCATCGACGCGGTCCGCGCTCTCAGCGATATCACTACGTGGGCTCCTCTCCTCATCGCGCAAATGCGGCGGTTGGGAGTGGACTCGGTGCCGATCGCGCTTTTCATCGCGGTCTTTACCGGCATCGTGCTGGCCCTGCTCTCCTCCTACATCTTCACCGGGGCGGTCCCCCTCTACTTTGTCGGGGCCCTGGTGGGCAAGACCATCATGATGGAGCTGGGGCCGGTCCTGACCGGCCTCGCGCTGGCCGGCCGGGTGGGGGCCAACATCGCCGCCGAGGTGGGCACCATGCGCGTCACCGAGCAGGTGGATGCGCTGGAAACCCTGGCCTACGATCCCATTGCCTACCTCGTCGTCCCCCGTGTCCTGGCCGGCACGCTCATGTTCCCGGTGATTACGGCCTTCGCCATGGCCGTGGGGGTCGCGGCCGGCTGGGTTACGGCGGTCAATCTGCTCGACCTCTCCACGCCCGAGTTCGTCAAGGGGCTTCGCATCTTCTACCAGTTCAAGGACGTGTGGTTCGGGCTGCTGAAGAGCGCGAGCTTCGGCGCGGCCGTCACCCTCGCGGGCTGCTTCATGGGCCTGGCCACCCGCGGCGGTGCGGAGGGGGTGGGCCGCTCCACCACCCGGGCGGTGGTGATCGCCTGCGAGGCGATCCTGGTGCTGGACGCATTCTGGGCGCTGGTGCTGTTGTGATCGTCTTCGACCGCGTCGCCAAGGCCTTCGGCCCCAAGGTGGTGCTCGACGGCTTCGACCTCACGGTGCGGGACGGCGAGGCGCTGGTGCTGCTGGGCTATTCCGGTACCGGCAAGAGCGTCGCCCTCAAGCTGGCCTGCGGGTTGCTCACCCCGGATGCGGGCCGGGTGCTGGTGGACGACCGCGTGGTGCACGAGCTGGGGCGGGACGACCTGTCCGCGCTCCGGGGGGAGATCGGGGTGGTGTTCCAGTTTGCCGCCCTCTTCGATTCCATGACCGTGGCGGAGAACATCCGTCTGGGCCTCGCCCGGCGCGGCCTGGACGATGAGACCATACGGGAGCGCATCCGCGAAAGCCTGGCACGGGTGGATCTGGCCGGGGCCGACGACCGCTACCCGGCCGAGCTGTCGGGCGGGATGCGCAAGCGGGTGGGCATCGCCCGCGCGATCGCGCTCCGGCCGCGCTACATTCTGTACGACGAGCCGACCACCGGCCTCGATCCCGTGACCGCGGCGGTCATCGACCAGCTCATGGTGACGACGCGGCGGGAGCTGGCGATCACCAGCCTGGTGGTGACTCACGACCTCCGCAGCGCTTTCACCGTCGGCGACCGCCTCGCCCTGCTGTACCAGGGCTCCATCCGGCAGGTCGGTACGGTGGAGGAGATGCGCGCGAGCACGGACCCGGCGGTGCGGCAGTTTCTGGAGGGGCGGCCCACGCCCCCCAGCGAGTCCGAGACGGTTCTGCCGGCGAGGGGGGCATGAAGCGGAGCAACGAATTCCTGGTCGGCGTGTCGGCGGTGGCGGCGATCATCCTGGTGATCGCCGCGGCCCTCTGGCTCAGCCAGACCAACATCGGCAAGAAGGACCGGATCTACACCGCGCGCTTCCAGACGGTGGGCGGGCTCAATGTCGGCGCGCCGGTCACCCTGCGCGGCGTCACCGTGGGCCGGGTGCAGGCCATCCGGCTGACCGACGACGGCTGGGTGGAGGCCGATTTCAAGGTCCACACCGATGTGGAGCTACCCGCGCGCCCCGCGGTGATCGCGGCCTCGTCCAGCCTGTTTGGCGAGTGGGCCGCGGAGATTATCTCCGCCGACCAGACCCAGCAGGACCCCACCGTGCGCTACATGTTGCTGGAGGCGGCGCGGCCGGGCGGCCCGGAATGGCCCGGCGCCACCCTCCCCGATGTGGGCCAGCTGACCGCCCAGGCCAGCCGGATCGCCAGCGACATCGCCGCCCTGGCCGACCGGGTGGAGAACACCTTCGATTCCAGTGCGGTGGCCGACCTGCGCGGCACCCTCAAGGACTTTTCCGGGATCGCGGAGGAGTTGCGGGCGTTCGTGCAGCGCCAGTCCGGCAGCATGGACCAGTTGACCCAGCAGGTGACCGCCAGCGCCCACTCCTTTCAGGGCGCCTCCCGCAGCCTCGACCGGACCCTGGCTCGAGTCGATTCCGCCACCGAGGAGGGGCAACTGGGCGAAATCATGAACTCCACCCGGGACATCGCCGTCAACCTGCGGCAGACCGCGGCCGATCTCCGGGCGCTGGCGGCGACGCTTCGAGCCAACGACGTGAGCGTGGTCCGGGTGCTCGCCGCGGCCGATTCCACCTTCTCCCGGATTGAGGCCGGGCAGGGGACCCTCGGCATGCTCTCGGCCGACTCGGCGCTCTACCAGCAGACCACGCTCGCAGTGGTGGAGCTGCGGAAGCTCATCGCCGACATCCAGGCCAATCCCCGCAAGTACTTCAAGTTCTCGGTCTTCTGATGGGCAAGCGGCATGCGCAACGCGAGGTCAGCGCCGGCGGCATCGTGTTCCGCCGGGAGGGGCGCGAGTTCCGCGTGCTCCTCATTCGCGATGCCTACGACAACTGGGGCTTCCCCAAGGGCCACCTGGAAGACGGCGAGTCGCCGGCCGTGGCCGCGGTGCGCGAAACCACCGAGGAAACCGGCCTGATCGAGCTTACCCTCCACGGCCCCATCCGGATCATCGACTGGTACTTCCGCTTCCGCGGCCGCCTGATCCACAAGTACTGCCATTTCTTTCTGCTGGAGAGCCCCCGGGGCGAGCCGGCGCCACAGGCGGAGGAAGGGATCACCGCCTGCCGCTGGTGCAGCTTCGAGGCGGCGCAGGAACTGCTGAGCTACGACAACGCCCGGGGCGTGCTCCGCCGCGCCGGCGAGATGTGCCGGACGCTGGTGGCCGTCGGGGCGGGCCGTCCCCGGCAGCCGGTCGCCGCCCCGCGGACGGAATGATTCCGGGTCAAGAGCCGACCTTCGACCTTCGGTCTTCGACCCCTGCACGATCCTGCCGGTAGGGGCCATGCCCCTCTACGCCACCCTCCTCGACACTCCCGCCCCTCCCGAGCTTCGGCTGGCGCTACGCAAGACGGGGCTGCGCGTCTCCGCCTGCCGCTCGGCGGCGGCGCTGGAACGGCGGCTGGCCGATGGGATCGTGGAAGCGCTCATTGCCAGTCCGCACACCCTGCCACCGGCAGCGCTGCGGGACCTGCGCCGGCGCTGGGGCCATCTGCCGGTGGTGCTCTATGGGGCCTTCCGGCCGGATGACGGCGCGCAGCTTTTCGCCTCGTGGCGGGAGATTGCCGGGGTGGCGGTGGCCGGTGTGGACGACGCCGTGCTCCCCCATCTGGTGCAGCGGATCGCCCTCACCGGCCTGCGCCGGCGGGCACTGGCGGCGGCGCCGCGGATGCTTCGGCTCACCGAGCCGCTGCAGCAGTCCGTCTGGGAGCTGCTGGTCACCAGGGTCGAGCGGCCGCTGCGCACCCGGGAAGTGGCGCGCACGCTGAGGGTCTCCCGCGAGCACCTCTCCCGCCAGTTCGCCGCCGGCGGCGCCCCGCATCTCAAGCGGGTGATCGATCTCACCCGGGTGGTCTGTGCCGCGCAGCTTCTGGCCAGTCTTGCCTATAGCGCGGCCGATGTCGCCCGGTTGCTGCATTTCACTTCGGCCAGCCATCTCAGCGCCACCGCCCGGCGCGTGTGCGGCCGGGCCGCGAGCCGCCTGGGCGCCCTGGGGCCCGCGGGAGTGCTGGCGGGATTTGTGAAAGGGAAGATGCGAAGCAGATAGGAGCCGTTCCTCGACCCCCTTGACCGTCTCGACCCTCTCCACCTGCCTGTGGGGGTCGAAGGGGTCGAAGGGGTCGAGGTCGTCGAGGAACGGCCCCTACCCCAGCTCGCGCTCGTAGGCCGCGAAGATCTCGCCCCGGCCGATGACGCCCCGGAGGTGGTTGGGCGCGTGCGCGTCCACCACCGGAAGCAGCTGGGCGTCGCGGGCGCCCAACCGGCGCAGGGCGGTGAGGAGCGAATCGTCCAGGGTGACGCCTTCGATGGTCGGGCTGGCCAGGTCGCGGATCCGGACGTTGGCCTGCTTGGTATAGTCGGCCAGCATCTTCTTGATGTCGGTCCAGGTGAGCACGCCGATGAGGACGTTCTCGGAATCCACCACCGGGAATTCCAGCTGGCCGCTGTGCCGCAGCACCGACAGCGAGCGTTCCACCGTTTCATCGGCATGGGCGATGATCGGGTCGCTGCGGTAAGCGTCGGCCACCGTAAGCTGGCGCAACACGGCTTCGTCGGCGCCGTGGCTGATATACTCGCCGCGACGCGCCAGCCATTCGGAGTAAATGGATTCCGGGTATATTCGCCGCGCCACCACATACGCCAGGCTTCCCGCCAGCAGCAGGGGCAGGATCAGCCCGTAATCGTTGGTGATCTCCAGAACGATGAAAATCGCCGTGAGCGGCGCATGGGCCGAGCCCGCCACCACCGCGGCCATGCCCACCAGGCCGAACGCGACCGGCTGAATGCCGGCCTGGGGGAACAGGGTGGCGAGGGCGACACCGATGGCGCTGCCGAAGGTGCCGCCCACCACCAGCGCCGGCGTGAATACCCCGCCCACGCCGCCGCCGCCCAGGGTGAGTGCCGTGGCGGCGATCTTGGCCATGGACAGCGCGAAGAGCACGCCGGCCGAGTTGCCCAGCACGGCGCCGAGGTCGAGGCTCTGGTGGCCCCGGCCCCAGAGGGCGGGATCGAACTGGGCGCTGAGCAGCCCCACCAGGGCCGCCGCCAGCAGGAGCCGCCACCACTCGGGCAGCTTGCCCAGCAGGTCGCCCAGCCGCCAGACGCCGCGGTTGTAGAGCACCGATACGATGCCGCCCAGGAGGCCCACCAGCGCGTAGATCGCCAGGTCGCTGTTGGTGCGGACGACGTACGCTACCGGGATGCGGATGACCTGGTCGGCGCCGAGCAGGTTGCGGGTCACCGCGGCGGCGGAAACGCTGGAGACCACGATGGCGGCAAGGGAGGTGGTCCGGTAGCCGCCCAGGATCTTCTCGATGGCAAAGAAAACGCCCCCGATCGGGGCGCCGAATGCGCCGGAGATGCCGGCCGCCGCGCCGCAGCCTACCAGGAGCCGGAGCCGGTTGGTGCGGAAGTTGAACCATTGCCCGGTGGCGCTGCCCATGCCGGCGCCCAGTACCGCGACCGGGCCTTCCGCCCCGACCGAGCCGCCGCTGGCGATGGTGATGGCGGCCGCAATGATCTTGAGGGCCACCGGCCAGGGTTTGAGGATGCCGCCCCGGCGGGCCACCGCGTGCATGACGTCCGGGATGTTTTCGCCCGGGCTGTCATGAGTGCCGTAGCGGATGATGACCCGGACAATGGCCAGCCCGGCGGCGATCATCACGCCGGTCACCAGGGCCTCGGGCAGGCTGAGCCATACCGCGATATGCTGGACCAGCGCCGTACCCAGATCGATCAGCCGGTAGAACCCGACGATGGCGAAGCCGGCAAGAACCCCGACCAGGGCCGCGATGGCGAGCAGGAGGGTGTGCTCGCCGATGCCCAGACGGATGAGCAACTGGACCAGCCGGTCGCTCATGCGGTTGACGGTGAGTGGGACGGCGCGCGCCGCCGTTCTGAAATCGATCCGGTTCATTGAGCCGGTGGTATATAATCAGGGATGGAGGAATCGGGAATCGGGAATGAAGGGCAATGTGCGCGTGGTCTCTGGTTCCTACCACCCGAAATCCCTGCCGACTCGCTACATTAGACCGCCCGTTGTCCCTGATTCCTGATTCCTCATCCCGGGGAAGCGGTTGAGGGGGGGGCAGGGGTGGCGGCGATGAAGGGATTGTGATATTTTTCACAAGCTAAACCCGAAACAGGTTTCCAGCCACCATTCGCGTACAGCCCATGGCGACAGAATCCATTCTCCGGCCCGGTGAGCTCAAGGAAGTCCTGCTCCGGGAAATCGAGGCCGCCGAGCTCGGCTCGGTGGACGTCAAAGAGGTCGGCACCGTGCTCGAGGTGCGCGACGGCATCGCCCGGATCTACGGTCTCAAGTCGGCCATAGCCAGCGAGATGCTCGAGTTCACCAGCTCGGAGACGGGCGAGACCGTCACCGGCCTGGTGCTCAATCTCGAAGAAGACAACGTCGGCGCCGCCATCATGGGCGACTACCTCAAGCTGAAGGAAGGCGACGAGGTCCGCACCACGGGCCGGCTGCTGGAGGTGCCGGTGGGCAGCGCCCTGCTGGGCCGCGTGGTCGATGCGCTGGGCCGGCCGGTGGACGGCCGGGGCCCCATCAAGGCCGAGGGCGCGCGCCCGGTGGAGATGGTTGCCCCCGGGATCATCGTGCGGCAGCCGGTGAAGGAGCCGCTGCAGACCGGCATCAAGGCCATCGATTCCATGATCCCGATCGGGCGGGGCCAGCGCGAGCTGATCATCGGCGACCGCGGCACCGGCAAGACGGCGATCGCGGTGGACACGATCGTCAATCAGAAGAACAACGGGGTTATCTGCGTCTATGTGGCGATCGGCCAGAAGCGCAGCACGGTAGCGACGGTCGTGGAGCGGCTCAAGGAGCACGGCGCCATGGACTACACCATCGTCGTGATGGCCAGCGCTTCCGATCCGGCCCCGCTGCAGTACATCGCGCCCTACGCCGGCTGCGCCATGGCGGAGCATTTCATGTACACCGAGGGGAAGGCCACCCTCTGCGTCTACGACGACCTCTCCAAGCAGGCCGCCGCCTACCGGCAGTTGTCGCTCATCCTGCGCCGTCCGCCGGGCCGTGAGGCCTATCCGGGCGACGTCTTCTACCTGCACAGCCGTCTGCTGGAGCGGGCCGCCAAGATCTCCGAAGACGCCAACGCCATCAAGCAGGATCCCCGGATCAAGCAGCCGGGCGGGTCCCTGACCGCGCTGCCCATCATCGAGACCCAGGCGGGCGACGTCTCGGCCTACATCCCGACCAACGTCATCTCCATCACCGACGGGCAGATCTTCCTCACCACCGATCTGTTCTACTCCAATGTCCGGCCCGCCATCGACGCCGGCATCAGCGTGAGCCGCGTAGGCGGCAACGCGCAGATCAAGGCGATGAAGCAGGTGGCCGGCCCGCTGCGCCTGAGCCTGGCCCAGTTCCGCGAGCTGGAGGCCTTCGCCCAGTTCGGCTCCGACCTCGATGCCGCCACCCAGCGGCAGCTGGCCCGGGGCGAGCGGCTGGTCGAGGTGCTCAAGCAGCCCCAGTATCATCCGATCCCGGTCGAGCGGCAGGTGGCCATCATCTACGTGGTGACCAACGGCCATCTGGACGACGTGGCGATCGAGCACATCCGGCAGTGGGAGCCCGACTTCCTCGACTACCTGGACAGCGCCCACCCGGAAATCCTGGAAGAAATCCGCACCAGGAAGACGCTGAGCGACGATCTCAAGGGTGCGCTCGACGCCGCAATCAAGGCCTTCAAACCCCTGTTCCGCGCGAACGGCTGATGGCGAAGACCCGGCAGATCAAGGGCCGCATCCGCTCCATCGAGAACACGCGCAAGATCACGCGCACCATGGAGCTGGTGGCGACCAGCAAGCTGAAGCGGGCGCAGGACCGGGTCATCGCGGCTCGGCCCTACGCCGAGGCGCTGCAGCACGTGATCGCCGACCTGGCGACCCCCGAGCTGGCCGAGCGCTTCCCCCTGCTGCGGCGGCCGGCGCCTCCGGACCGGGGCGGCCCCCGGCGCGCGGCCGTCATTCTGATCACCTCCAACCGCGGTCTGGCGGGCGGTTTCAATGCCAACCTGATCAAGGAAGCACGGCGCCGGCTCGACGTGCTGGCGGCAGAGGGGTACGAGACGGAGCTGCACGGGATCGGCAAGAAGGGCATCGGCTTCTTCCGCTTCATCGGCCGGCCGCCGGCCACCCAGCGGACCGACATCAGCGACCGCCCCACCGCCGCGCAGGCGGCCGAGGTGGCCCAGCCGCTCATCGAGCGGTACGAGCGGGGCGAGCTGGCCAGCGTGGACCTGGTGTTCGCCCGGTTCGTGAGCGCGCTGAGCACGCCGCCGGTGACGCAGCGTATTCTGCCGGTGGAGGCGCCGGCGGAGCGGCGGGAAGGCCCCCGGCCCGACTACCTGCTGGTGCCGGGGCCGGAGGAGATTCTGCGCGAGTTGCTGCCGCTCTACGTGCGCAACGCCGTCTTCCGCGGGCTGGTCGAGACGGCCGCCTCGGAGCAGGGCGCGCGCCGGACGGCCATGAAGAACGCGACCGACAACGCCGGCGAGCTGCTGGGGCTGCTGCGCCGCAGTTACAACCGGCAGCGCCAGGCCCAGATCACCCAGGAAATCGCGGAGATCGTGGGCGGCGCCGCGGCGCTACAAGGGTAAGCGGTGAGCGGTGAGCCGTAAGCGGGAACAGCCCGCTCACTGCTTACCGCTTACCGCTCACTGTCTGGAACCCGAACCAGCACTTGTAAGGAAGACATCATGACGGCACCAGCCACCGCAACCAATATCGGACGCATCGTCCAGGTGATCGGCCCCGTGCTCGACGTGGAGTTCGAGCCCGAGCACCTGCCCGAGATCTACAACGCGCTGGTGGTCGAGGACTCGACCGGCCCCATACCGGTGAAGCTGGTGGCCGAGGTGCAGCAGCATATCGGCCAGAACCAGGTGCGCGCGGTGGCCATGAGCACCACCGACGGCGTCAGCCGCGGCATGGAGGCGCGCGACACCGGCGGCGCCATCACCGTGCCGGTCGGCCCGCCCGCCCTGGGGCGGATCCTGAACGTACTGGGCGAGCCGGTGGACGGCGGCGCCCCCATTCCCGCCGACGCCGAACGTTGGCCCATCCACCGGGCCACGCCGAAATTCACCGACCTGGAGCCCAAGACCGAGATCTTCGAGACGGGCATCAAGGTCATCGATCTCATCGCCCCGTTCGTGAAGGGCGGCAAGATCGGCCTCTTCGGCGGCGCGGGTGTGGGCAAGACGGTGGTGATCCAGGAGCTGATCAACAACGTGGCGAAGAGCCACGGCGGCAAGTCGGTCTTCTGCGGGGTGGGTGAGCGCACTCGCGAAGGGAACGACCTCTACCTCGAGTTCCGGGAAGCGAACATTCTGGAGAACGTGGCGCTGATCTACGGCCAGATGAACGAGCCGCCGGGCGCGCGCCTCCGGGTGGGGCTCAGCGGCCTCACCGTGGCGGAGTACTTCCGGGACGTCGAAGGCCAGGACGTGCTGCTCTTCATCGATAACATCTTCCGCTTCACCCAGGCCGGCTCGGAAGTATCCGCCCTGCTGGGCCGGATGCCCAGCGCCGTGGGCTATCAGCCCACCCTCGCGACCGAGATGGGCGATCTGCAGGAGCGGATCACCTCGACCACCAAGGGCTCGATCACCTCGGTGCAGGCCATCTATGTGCCGGCCGACGACCTGACCGACCCGGCCCCGGCCACGGCCTTCGCCCATCTGGACGCGACGGTCGTGCTCTCCCGCTCCATCGCCGAGCTGGGCATCTACCCCGCAGTGGATCCGCTGGACAGCTCCAGCCGGATCCTCGATCCGCAGTTCATCGGCCAGCGGCACTACGATGTGGCGGTGGGCGTGCAGCGGACCCTGCAGCGCTACAAGGCTCTGCAGGATATCATCGCCATTCTGGGCATGGACGAGCTGTCCGAGGAAGACAAGCTGGTGGTGGCGCGCGCCCGCCGGCTGCAGCGGTTCCTCTCCCAGCCGTTCCATGTGGCCGAGCAGTTCACCGGCTTCCCCGGCATCTACGTGAAGCTGGACGAGACGATCACCGGGTTCGAGCGGCTGCTCTCGGGCGAATTCGACGAGCTGCCGGAGCAGGCGTTCTACATGGTGGGCACCATCGACGAAGCCGCCGAGAAGGCCCGCAAGATGGCGAGCGAGGGGTAATGCACGTCACGGTTATCTCCCCCGAGGCGTCCATATTCGACGGCGACGCGGAGGCCGTGGTGGCCCCCGCGTTCGATGGCGAGGTGGGCATCCTGCCGAACCATGCCCCGTTCATGACACTGCTCGGCCGGGGAACCCTGATCGTCCGCCGCCGCGGCGGCGACCAGCGCTTCCGGGTGGAGGGCGGATTCCTCCAGGTCGTGCACGATGTCGTGCGGGTCGTGGCCGAACGCGTCTCCGGAGCATCGCATGCACCGTAAACTGATTCCGGCCCTGCTGGGCCTCACGCTGGCGGCTACGCCGCTGGCAGCGCAGGAGACGGGCACACCCGTCTTTCTCGCGCCCTACCGCGCTTTCAACACGTCCGAGCTGGCCGGATACTTCTCCGATCCCGGCGCGGGTTGGGCTCTGGAGGGCGCCTACCGGGTCGGCCGGGGCGCCGCCGATATCGGCTTCCGGCTGGGGCTGGCCGACTCCGATCCCGGTCCCACCCGCTTCCTGGTGGGCGCCGACTTCCGCGATCGCGTCATCACCCACACGGAGAGTTTCCCGCTGGACGGGGCCCTGACCGTCGGCCTGGGGGGCCAGATCGCGAACAACTTCTCCCGCGGGTTCATTCCCATCGGTCTCTCGCTGGGCCGGCGGGTGGACCTGGAAGGCACCCAGACCAGCTTCGTTCCCTACCTGCACCCGATTCTCACTCCCACGTTCGGAGACGGGCCCGACGACGTGCTCTTCAGTATCGGGCTCGGGGTGGATATCCGGTTCAGTCCGCGCTTCGACGCGCGCATTGCCGGTGCCCTGGGGGACTACGACGGTATCAGCATCGGCGCGGCATTCCTGCACTGACCCAGTGCGTGTGCAGGGCAGGGCGGGCGCATCGTCACCAGCGAGGCGCCCGTCCGGCGCATTGACGCTCCCCCGCGCCCTGCGTAGCTTGCTCCCGCCCCAGCATCCGCGGGCGGTTCCCACTCCGGAGGCATCATGACGCGAACGAGTCTTGGTCTGGTTGCGCTGTTCACCCTGGCCGCTGCCGGTGCCCTGCAGGCGCAGAACCCGGGGCTGCCGGTGATCAACAGCGGCGTCAACACCGGGCTCACCCTGCGGGGCGATGTCGGCTTTCCCAATGCCGACGCCGGGAAGGGCACCGCGTTCGGCGGCACCGGCAAGCTGGGCCTCGGGCCCTTTGGGGTGACGGCCACGGTCTCCAGCTACAAGCCCAAGGGCGGCACGTCCCATACGTCGGTCGGCGGCACCGCCAATCTCAAGGTGTTCGGGGGGCCGCTCGTTCCGTTCGCGCTCTGGCTGCAGGGCGGCGCGGCCTATACGTCCGTCGGCTCGATCAAGAACTACCATTTCCCCGTCGGGCTGGCGCTGGCGGTGAAGATTCCCAGCACCGTCGTGGCCATCAAGCCGTGGATCGCACCGCGGCTCGATATCGAACACACCACCAACAGCGTGGTCGGCTCGTCCAGTTCCACCGCCACCGATTTCGGCATCAGCGGCGGCATCGAGTTCTCCATGCTGAGCGGCCTCGGGTTCTACGCCGCCTACGACTGGGTCAGCCGCAACGGCACGAAGCCGTCCACCTTCGGAGTCGGCGTCCAGTACGGCCTCAATATTCCCGGACTTTGATTCTGCGAATGCCCAGAGCTCCTGCTGGCCCGCGCCGCCCGGCATCCGCCGGGCGGCTCCGTATCGGGCTTCTGGCTCTGGCGGTCCTCTGGACCGCCGGATGCGCCCTCACCGTCGATGCCCGCAGCCTGGGCGTGCCCGCGACCTTGTCGAGCGAAGCGGGCCAGCCGCCGCAGGGCGCGGCCTTCCAGGTAAACACCCACGCGGTCTTCGGTTTATGGGGTGCCATCGCCATCAAGAAGCCGTCGGTGCGCAAGCAGCTGGCCTCGCAGCTGGTCGGCGGCAAGGAGATCCGCGATGTGCGGGTGCGGGTCCGCAGCCGCTGGACCGACCTGCTGGTGACGGGATTGACGCTGGGCCTGGTCGCCCCCCGCACCGTGACGGTCGAGGGAATCGTGGTGGGAGACTCGACGATTACGACGCCGTAGGTCCGGCGGCCAGCTCCTCGATCAGGGCGGCGCAGCGGTCGGCCGCCCCCAGCCCCTGGCGCACCACGCCCAGCGCCTTCCGCCCCTGCGCTTCCCGCCGCACCCGGTTCACAATCCAGTCTTCCCAGAGAGCCTGGAGCGATTCGCCCGATTCGGCGGTTCCCAGCTCGGCCAGCGCCTCGGCGCCCCCGGCGGTGAGCAGCAGGTGGGCATCGCGGCTCTCCTCCCAGCGGGGCCCGAACACGACCGGGATGCCCCACGCCGCCGGTTCCAGCACCGAGTGCAGGCCTGCCCCGTGGAACCCTCCTCCCACGTAGGCCATACTGCCCGCCCCATAGAGTGTCGCCAGCACCCCTAGCTGATCGACCAGCAACAGGCGCTGCGGCCCCGGCTCCTCGCTCAGCCGGACGGGTGTAGGGAGGCCGAACCGCCCGGCCAACTGTATCACATGATCCAGGTGTTTCGGCGTGGGCTGGTGGGGTACCAGGATCAGCCGGGCCTCGGGCCGGCGCACGGTCAGCCGGGCGAACGCATCCAGCAGGACCTCTTCATCGCCCGGCCAGGTGGAGCCCGCCACCAGGGTCGGCGCGCCGGCGCCCAGCTGCAGCAGGGGATGATCCGGCGGGACGGCGGCCACCCGGTCGGCCACGCTGTCGAAGCGGGGATCACCCAGCACCCGGATGCGCTCCGCCGGGACGCCGAGCTCCTGCAGGCGGGCGGCGTCGTCGGCGCTCACGGCTCCGGCCGCCGCCAGGGCCCGGTAGCCGGGGGCCGCCAGCTGCCGCGCCGGCCAGCGCAGCCGGCTGCTGTTGGGGCGGACCGTCCCCGCGATCATGGCGACGCGGGCTCCCTGGGCCGCCGCCCCGGTCGCCAGCTCGGGCCAGAGATCGAGTTTGGTGAAGACCAGCACCGTGGGACGGAGGGAACGCAGCAGGCTGCGGACGGTGCCCCGGCTGTCGTACGGCAGGTAATCGGCCACATCCGCCCCGATCCGGCGGGCGAAGGACTCCGCCGACGGGCTGAAATGGGTATAGGCCACCTGCCATTCCGGATGCCGTTGCCGCACCCGCTGGAGGACCGCCTGGGCCTGGAGGCCCTCCCCCACTGAGGGTGCGTGGAACCAGACCAGCGGCCGCGCCGGGTCGCGGTGGGTGGCGGCCCACCGCTCCAGGCGCGAGCCGGCCTGCCGCCGCGCCGCGTGCCCGCGCCGAATGGCCGGCGCCACCAGCCCCGCCATGGGGATGAGCGGCCGGCTCAGGCCGATGCCCAGCCGGTAGAGCAGTGAGGTCCGCCTCATGGCGGCAATGTCTCCCATGGAGAGCCGTCCGTCAACTTCCGACAGCCCTCCTGGTGAACCGATGATGCCCTTGTCGGGAGTCAATGGCTAGATTCCCACCCGATGACCACCCCGCTTTTCAGTCGCGAGTACTGGAAGTCCGCACGGCAGGCGCGCTACAGCCTGCTGTTTGTCGCGCCCCTGCTCCTCCTCTACGAGCTGCTCGCCTTTGCCCTCTCCGGCAGCGCCGTGAGCGGGGTACGCAACGGCGCGGATGTGCTACTGAAGAGCGTCTTTGTCCTGGCGGGGGGCCGGCGAGGGGTGCTGGTCTTCGACCTGCTGCTGGTGGGGATCGGCGCATGGCTCGCCTGGCGCGACTATCGCCGCTCGGGGCGGGTCCTGCACGGCCGGGTATTTCTGGGCATGGCGGTGGAGGCGGTGGTCTACGCGCTCATGTTCGGCGGTATCGCCGCACTGCTCACCACCCTGCTGCTGACGGGCGGGGTGCACCTCTCCATCCAGGCCGGGACGGCGATGTCACGGCTCAGCCTGCCGGCCCAGTTGATGGTGTCCCTGGGGGCAGGCCTGTATGAAGAACTGCTGTTCCGGGTGCTGCTGGTCTCGGGACTGGCGGCACTGGGGCAGAGACTGGGATGGAACCGGCTGGCGTCCGGCGTCTTCGCCACCGTGGTCGGGGCGCTGATCTTCTCGGCGTTTCACTATGTCGGCCCCTACGGCGATCCCTGGGCCCTGGGCTCGTTCGTCTTCCGCGCCGTCGCGGGCGTCCTGTTCAGCGCGCTGTACCTCCTCCGGGGCTTCGGGGTGACGGCATGGACGCACGCGTTGTACGATATTTTCCTTGCCATATAATCGGGGAAACGGGAAACGGGAAACGGGAAACGGGAAACGGGAAACGGGAAACGGGAAACGGGAAACGGGAAACGGGAAACGGGAAACGGGAAACGGGAAACGGGAAACGGGAAACGAGAACAGAGCCGTGGCTCCATTTCCCATTTCCCATTTCCCGGTTCCCGTTATTGCTTCGCTGTCGTCTTCGCCTGGTAGATCGAGTCCAGAATGGGCTCGAACGCCGAAGCCGGCGCCGCGCCCGCCAGCAGTCCGCCTTCAATGAAGAACGTCGGAGTGCTGTTGGCGCCGGCATGGGCGGCGCCCTCGGCGTCCTCCTTGACGATCCGCTGCCCGAAACCGCTCTGCAGGCACGCGGTCAGCTCCTTCCGCGGCAGCCCCACCGAATCCGCCAGGGAGAAAAAGAACGGCGCCGGATCCTTGAGCGGCGCCCAGGTATCCTGGTTACGGTAGAGCAGATCGTGCACCGGCCAGAACTTGTCTGCCCGGGCGGCGCACATGGCGAATTCGGCGGCCGCGGCGGCGTTGGGATGGAGCTGGGTGAGCGGGAAGTTCACGAAGACCCAGCGGATCTTTCCGGTATCGACGTACTTGCGCTTCAGCTCCGGAAAGGTCTCCAGCGCGTGCCGGCGGCAGTAGGGACACTGGAAATCGGACATCTCGAAGACCGTCACCGGCGCGTCGGCCGATCCGAGGGAGCGCTGCTTCAGCAGGTGATCGGTAGAATCCTGGAATGCGGCAGCAGGCCGGACGGTAGCGGCTGTCTTCCCCGCCGGCAACCAGGCGAGGGAGAAGGCCAGCAGCGTTCCAACCGCAACGAGTGTCAAGCGCATGGATCATCCATGAATGCGGGGGATACAGTAAGAGATAAGGGACAAGGGATCAGGGACAAGGGACAAGGGATCAGGGATCAGGGATCAGGAATCAGGAATCAGGGATCTTGTCCCGTGTCCCGTGTCCCGTGTCCCGTGTCCCTTGTCCCCGATGCCTGCCTCTAATATCGGGGCCGATGGACCGCATTCGCCGGTGTCAGCACCAGGCTGTCGCCGGTAACCGGAACATTCCAGTACCAGTAGGCGTAGGGGTCGTTGACGTCCCAGGCGCGGGCATAGATCCACCAGGGGCCGCGCGGCAGCACGACCAGCGTGGCGCCGTCGGGGCCGGTGGTATCGGAAACGACCGGACGGCCGATGCGCTGCTGCAGCGCGCGCACGGTGTCGTCGTATCCGCGGAAGGTGCTATCTTCCCAGCGGGCGACATCCCGCCGCAGGCTGTCGATCCGGGGGACCAGGTCGCGCCGCACGGCGTCGAGCCGCCGGTGCGCGTCCTCCGCTGTCCGCTGCAGCGCGGCCAGACTGTCGGCCCGCCGGGCGAATTCCCGATACAGCGTACGGTAGGCATCGGCTCCGCGGGGCAGGGAGTCCAGTCGCCGCCGGAGCAGGTCCAGCGTGTCGCGCAGCCGCTCCGCCGTCAGGGCTGTGCGGGTGTAGGTGACGAACGGTTCGCGGAACCGGTCCACCAGGCTGTCCAGCGCGCGGGGGTGGGGCCGCGGCGCCGCGGCGTGCGCTTCCAGCGCCACTATCACGCTGTCGCGGTTGTAGGGCAGCGCCACCAGCGCGAGCCCGGAGGCGGGCTCGAGGGTGCCGTCGGGGCCGGGAATGACCGCCCGCACGCGCACCTGGGAATGTTCGCAGGCGGCGAGAACGACCAGCAGGGCCACAGGTACCAAACGCATGAGGGAGAATCGCCGGTGATGGGACGGATGCAGTGCGGGCTGGCCAAAGCTATCGGAGCGCTGGCTCTGCTTCAACTCGGCCTCGGGGCCGGGCCGCTGGCGGCCCAGAACCGGGAGGCGATCCGGGCGCTCTTTCCCGCCCGGCCGGCCGGCTACGTCACCGACGTCGCCGGGGTGGTGGATGCCGCATCGCGGGATTCCATGACCGCCTGGATCGAGCGGCTCCGCGCCGCCACCGGGGCGGAAATCGCGGTCGTGACGCTGCCCACCATCGGCGATTACGCCCCCAGCGACGTCGCGCTGGAGATCGGACGCACCTGGGGCGTGGGCGCCCGGGCGGCCATCGGCGAGCAGAAACGGAATGCCGGGCTGGTACTCCTGCTGGTACCGCAGCAGAACCACCAGGCGGGCACCGGCCAGCTCTTCATCGCCACGGGCCAGGGCACCGAGGGCATCGTCACCGATGCCACCGCCGGCCAGGTGCGCGATCTCATGACCCCGCAGCTGGCACGGGAGCAGTACGGGCCCGGCCTGCTCACCGGCGTCAAGGCCCTGGTGGGCCTGGTGGCGCGCGGCTTCGGGGTGGACGACTCCACCCTGACGGCGCCGGCGCCGCCACCCCCCGGGCAGGGGCGCAACCGGGGCTGGCCGGCGCTGCCCATTATCATCTTCGTGGCGCTGTTCATCCTGCTCAACATCTTCGGCCGCGGCGGCCGCGGCGGGCCCGGCGGGAGGGGCCGGCGGACCAGCGTGCTGCCCTGGATATATTGGGGTGGTGGGGGCTTCGGTGGGGGCTGGGGAGGCGGCGGTGGGGGCGGCGGCGGGTTTGGCGGCGGATTTGGTGGGTTCGGGGGAGGTGGAGGCTTCAGCGGCGGCGGCGCCGGGGGGAGATTCTGATGCCGGAACAGGTGCGCAAGACGGTCGAACCGCTGCTGCAGCGCCTCGACCAGGTCATGAAAGGCGAATATGCCGCGGTGCTCTACGGATCGCTGGCTCGCGGCGAATACGTGCCCGGACGGTCCGACATCAACCTGCTGCTGGTCCTCTCTCAGGTGGATGTCGATGTCCTGGCCGCCCTGGCCGATGCGTTACGGAGCTGGGAAGGTTCCAATCCGCCGCCCCTCCTGCTGAGCCGGAGCGAGCTGGCGCGGGCCATCGACGTGTTTCCGGTGGAGATCACCGACATGCGTTCGGCCTACCAGGTGTTGCGCGGCCCCGATCCGCTGCGCGCCCTCACCGTCGATCCGGCCGATCTGCGCCGCGAGCTGGAGCGGGAGTTCCGGGGCAAGCTCCTACGGTTGCGGCAGGGCTATACCGCCTTGCACAGCGAGAACAGCGGGCTGGGCGATCTGGCCCGCCACAGCTTCTCCAGCATGCTGGTGCTGTACCGCGGGCTTCTGGCGCTCGGGGGCAAGAGCATCTCCCGGGCCGCCGCCGACCTGGTCACCGCCTCCGCCGAGCTGGTACCGTTCGATCCGGCGCCGGTGCGCGAGGTGCTGGCGCATCGGGATACCACCGACTGGCGCTGTGGCCGCCCCTGTTTCGAAGGCTATATGCGCGCCATGGAGCACTGTGTGGATTACGTGGACCACTTCCAGACCGGAGGCAAGGCATGACGCGCGGACGCGCTCTGCTGGCCGCCCTGGCGGTCGCCTTGCTGGCGACGGGCTGCGGCTATAACACCATTCAGCGGCTGGACGAACAGGTCAGCCGCGCCAAGGGCAACATCCAGGCGCAGCTGCAGCGCCGGGCCGATCTCATCCCCAACCTGGTGGCCACGGTGAAGGGCTTCGCCCAGCAGGAATCCACCGTCTTTACCGAGGTCGCCGACGCCCGGGCGCGGCTCGCCGGCGCGGTCAAGACAGGCAATGTGAAGGACATGGCGACGGCCAACGCCCAGCTGTCCGGGCCGCTGAGCCGGCTGCTGGCCATCTCGGAAGCCTATCCCGAGCTCAAGAGCAACCAGAATTTCATCCAGCTCCAGGATGAGCTGACCGGCACGGAGAACCGGATCTCCGTGGCGCGGCAGGACTACAACGCGGCCGTAGAGCAGTACAACTCCTACATCCGGAGATTCCCGTATAACCTCACGGCCAAACTCTTCGGCGCCTCGGGGCCCAAGGAGTATTTCGAGGCCCAGGCGGGAGCGCAGGAAGCGCCGAAGGTGCAGTTCTAGGAATCGGGGATCAGGAATCGGGAATCAGGGAAAAAAGAAGCAGGGATGGGCCGGTGGCCGCATCCCTGCTTCTTCTCCGTCCAGGGCTTCCTTACCCCTGATTCCCGATTCCTGACTCCCGATTCCCGGGGCTCCTAGTCCACCACCGCCTCCGGCAGCACGTAACGCAGCGGATCGACCGGCCTGCCGTGCACCCGCACTTCGTAGTGCAGATGGGGGCCGGTGGCGAGCCCGGTGCTGCCGACCAGGGCGATGCGCTGGCCCCGGCGCACCCGATCGCCGCGGTGCACCAGCAGCTTGGAGCAGTGGGCGTAGCGGGTGACGATGCCGTAGCCGTGGTCGATCTCCAGCGTGTTGCCGTAACCCGTTTCCCACCCGGAGGCGACTACCCGCCCGCCGGCCGGCGCTTCGATGGGCGAGCCCATGTCGGCCGTGACGTCGATGCCTTCGTGCGGACGCATCACATGCAGGATGGGGTGCTCGCGCATGGAGGAGAACGCGCTGCTGAGCCAGCCCCGGGTCGGCATGATCGACGGCATGGCCGACAGCCGGGCTTCGTGCGATTTCAGGCTGTCGGCCGCTTCGCTGAAGGAGGCGGCCAGGAAATTGGCCCGGCGGATCAGGGCGTTGAGATCGCTGCGGGCATCGATGGCCCGGCGTTCCGTCGGCGTCTCCGGCGGGGTGCCGGCGCCCAGCTCGGGACCGCCGATACCCGCCTGCTGCACCTGCGGATCGTAGGGCTCCAGGTTGGCCAGCAGCCGCACTCTGGTATCCCGGTCGGCGATGGCCGCCAGGGTATCGTTGAGCCGCCCCAGCCGGGTGTTGATCCGGGCCAGCTCGGCGGTCAGCCGGTTGTTCTCCCGTTGCAGGGCGCCGGTGCGGGCGATGTGCACCGAGCGGGCATAGGTGGAATACCCCAGCAGCAGCGCCAGCAGCACCAGCACGCCCGCGCCTCCGGCGGCGAGCTTCAGGAGCCGGGCCGATACCTCCAGCATCCGGGAAGCCTGCGAGCCGGGCGGAACAATGACGAGCGTCCAGCGGCGTTCAGACATGCACGCATCCATGGCTGACGGTCGGCGACGACACAGCGGACTGCAATGAAACCACCGGACCGGCGACTGCAGTTGTTACTCAGGGAGTTGCCTGCAAGAACGGGACTATGGGGAACCCGCAGGCCGGGAAAACCTGGCCTCGCCGCCACCCCGTGTCAAGAGTAACCTGACATGTTTAAGTGTTTGACTGTCAAATAGTTGACCCTCTCAGACCGGCTTGGGAAAGAGAGTCTCCGGCTTGCGAACGAGTTGCCCGGTACCGTCGGGATTCTCGACACGGTCCCACCCCGCCTGATCGATGGAGCCGGCGCCACCCAGGGCATCCCAGATCGCCTGGGCCCGGCCCGGCATGAAGGGCACCGTGAGCAGGGCCAGCCGGATGAGGCAGGCGGCCAGGCTGCCCAGGACCTGGTCGAGTTCCGCCGTTTTTCCCTGTTTTGCAAGGGTCCAGGGGGCCGTTTCCACGATGTACTGGTTGGCCCGGGCGACCAGTCCCCAGGTGGCGGCGGCCCCCTCCCGGAGGTTCAGCGCGTCCATCGCGGCGGCATAGGCGCGCACCGTCTCGACACCGGCTCGATCCAGCGGCGAGGTGCCGGCGGAGACGGGAATCCTGCCCTCCCGGTACTTCTCGATCATGGCGAGCGAGCGGGAGACCAGATTGCCCAGGCCGTCCGCCAGGTCGGCGGTGTAGCGCTCCGCGAACCGTTCCCAGGTGAAGTTGCCGTCGTTCTCGAACCCGACCTCGCGCAGAAGGAAGTAGCGGAAGGCATCGGGGCCGAAGCGGTCCACGGCCTCGCCCAGATCGATCCGCACGCCGGCTGATTTGGAGAACCGCTCACCGCCGGTCTGGACGAAGCCGTGGGCCCAGACCCGCCGGGGCAGCGGCAGGCCGGCCGATTCCAGCATGGCGGGCCAGATGACCGCGTGCAACCGGGTGATATCCTTGCCCACCACGTGAAGGTCGGCCGGCCAGCGCTTTTCGAAGCCCGGATCGGGGAAGCCCGTGGCGGTGAGATAATTCGGCAGCGCGTCGAACCAGACCCAGGTGCCCTGCATTTCGCCCGCCGCCGTGGGCTCGGGGAAGGGAATGGCCCAGGCCAGGCGGGAGCGGGTGATGGAGATGTCTTCCAGTCCGGCATCCAGCAGGGCCAGAATCTCGTTGCGGCGGCTGGCGGGCTGGAGGAAATCGGGCTGCTCGCGGAAGAGCCGCTGGAGGAAGTCCTGGTAGCGGCTCAGGCGGAAGAACCAGTTGGTCTCCTGCGCCCACTGCAGCTCGCGCGTGGGGTGCAACAGGCAATGGCCGTTTTCGATTTCGTTTTCCCGCTTGAACAGCTCGCACCCCACGCAGTACCAGCCTTCGTAGCTGCGCTCGTAGAAGTCGTCGCGACGGCGCTGGAACATCCGTTCGATCAGCGCGCGCACCCCGCGGGCGTGCGCCGGATCGGTGGTGCGGATGAACTGGTCGTAGGAGATGGCCAGCCGGCGCCACATGGCCTGGAAGGCCACGGCGACCTGATCCACCAGCTGCTGGGGTTCCAGGCCGCGTTCGGCGGCGGTCTGGGCCACCTTCTGCCCGTGCTCGTCCATCCCGATGAGAAAATGGACCGCGTCGCCCCGCAGCCGGCGATAGCGGGCGATGCAGTCGGCGCCGATCTTCTCCAGCGCGTGCCCCAGGTGGGGATCGCCGTTGGAGTAGTCAATGGCGGTGGTGAGGTAGAAGCTCGCCACTCAGGACTCGGAAGGCTTGGAAGGCGTGCCGCCCAGGCCGCCGCCGCCGCGGCCGCGGCGCCCGCGGCGGCGGCGGCGCTTGCGGCCCGGTCCGGCGGTGGGCGTCTCGCCGGCCGGCGGCGCGGCCGGCGGCGGGCTCTCGGGGGCCGCCGGCTCCGCCGGGGCGAGCCGGCCCGGGGTGACGGGCGCGAGCTGGTCCACTTCCTCGCGCAGCTCGACCAGGGGGAGGATGCGTGCGCCGTGCTCCTCGCTGCGGAGGAACACCCGTTCCCGGAAGATGTCCACCGCGATCACCCGCTCGGCACCGCGCGCGGTCTGCAGGGTCCGGCCTTCCTTGGGGAAACGCTTGCGGGCCGCGACGTAGAAGTCGTGCTCGTAGCGCAGGCAGCAGAGCAGGCGGCCGCATCCGCCGCTGATCTGCTGCGGGTTGAGCGAGAGGTGCTGGTCCTTGGCGAGGCTGAGATTGACGGGGGACAGCTCGGGCAGCCAGCTGGAGCAGCAGTATTCCCGGCCGCAGCGGCCCACGCCGGAGAGGCGCGCCGCCTCGTCGCGCACGCCGATCTGGCGCAGCTCGATCCGGGTGCGGAAGAGGCTCGCCAGGTCGCGCACCAGGGCCCGGAAATCCACCCGCTTCTCGGCGGTGAAATAGACGGTGAGCTTGTTCCGGTCCCACTGCCACTCGGCATCGCTCACCTTCATGGTGAGCTGATGGTCCCGCACCCGCTCGATCACCTTCCGCCGTACCTCTTCCTCGGACTTGCGCAGCTCGTTGGCGGTACGAACGTCTTCCTGGGCGGCGCGCCGCACCACCCGGGGCGCGGCCGCTGCCGCGGGCGCCGCGGCGTCGGCGGCCGGGCCGCAGCTGCTGCCGCAGCCGCTGCCGCACTTCTTCTGCGCCACCTCTCCCACGGCGCTCACGCGGCCCAGGTCCAGCCCGCGCTCCGCCTCGACGATCACCGCCTCCTGCAGGCGGAGCGGATCGTCCGGCGAGGGCCATTGATAGAAGGCCCGGCGATTGCCCTTGAAGCGGATTTCGATCGTCTGCATCAGACTTCGGTAAAGGCTCCCATCGCGGCGTACTTCTCGGCCCGCCGGCGAATGAGCTTCTCGGGCTTGACCTTGCGCAGCTCGGTCACGTGGCGGATCAGCGCCTCGCGCAGGACCTCGCCCGCCCCGTCGGGATCCACGTGGGCGCCGCCGACCGGTTCGGGGACGATCTCGTCGATGACCCTGAGCCGCAGCAGGTCCTGCGGGGTGAGCTTGAGGGCTTCGGCCGCCCGCTCGCGCAGCGAGGCATCCTTCCACAGGATGGCGGCGCAGCCCTCGGGCGAGATGACCGAATAGACCGAGTTTTCCATCATCAGGATGCGGTCGGCCACTCCCAGCGCCAGGGCGCCGCCCGATCCGCCGGTGCCGATCACCGCGGCGACGATCGGCGTTTCCAGCCGCGCCATCTCCAGGATATTGGTGGCCAGCGCTTCCGACTGGCCGCGCTCTTCGGCGCCCAGCCCGGGGTAGGCTCCGTCGGTGTCGATCAGGGTGATCACCGGCGCGGAGAACTTGGCGGCCAGACGCATCAGCCGCAGCGCCTTGCGGTAGCCCTCGGGATGGGCCATGCCGAAGTTGCGCCGCAGGTTCTCTTTGGTGTCGCGTCCCTTCTGGTGGCCGATCACCATGACCGACGCGCCGGCCAGGCGGGCCCATCCGCCGACGATCGCCGGGTCGTCCCGGTAGAGCCGGTCGCCGTGCAGCTCGATGAAATCGGTGAAGATGGTGGAGAGATAATCCAGCGAATAGGGGCGCCGCGGATGCCGTGCCACCATGACCCGCTGCATGGGCGTGAGCGTCTGGTAGATCTCCGCCCGCCGCGAGGCCAGCCGGCTCTGCAGACTCGCCAGCTCGTCGCTGACGTCGATCTGCCGCTCAGTTCCCAGCCGCTTGAGGTCCTCGATCTGGCGCTCGAGCTCGAGGAGGGGTTTCTCGAAATCCAGCGCGTAGACGGTGGCCATGCGGTCAGCTCGCCTTGACGTAGTGGATGGTGACCGGCCCCAGCAGCTGCCGCAGGGTGCGGACCAGGTCCTCGTCGGCCGCCACGCGCAGCCGGCGGGAGCGCAGGCGCAGTGACTCTCCGTTCCCGTCGTTCCACTCAATATAGAGCGGGACCGGCCCCGGGTGCTTGGCGCAGAGCGACGCCGCAGCCCGGAGCTGCGACGCGGGCGGCGCTCCCGGGGCGCCCCAGGCCAGGCTCAGGCCGATGGCGCCGGAGGCGCGCAGGTCGTCCAGGGGCTGGGCTCCCTCCACCACGAAGGGCGCCCGCTCCTCGCCCCGGTCGCGAGTGCTGAAGCCGCCGGTCAGCAGCAGGCAGGAGTCTTCCCGCACAACCTGGTTGAGCTTGGCCCAGGCATCGGGGAACACCAGCGCCTCGCCGGTGCCGTGGAAGTCCTCCAGCACCAGCCGGGCGTATTCCTTGCCCGTCTTCTTGGAGATCTGGCGCTTCACCATGGTGACCACCGCCGCGATGGTTACCGGGTGCTCGCTCCATTCGCCCAGCGTGGCCGTGGTCCGGGTGCCGAACAGCTCCACCTCGCTGCGGTAGCGCTCCAGCGGGTGGCCGCTGATGAAGAACCCGAGCACCTCCTTTTCCCGCGCCAGCCGCTCGGCTTCGGTCCACTCCGGGGCCTCCGGCAGGCCGGCCCGGGCCGCCGGGGCGGCGGGCACCGCGTCGCCGAAGAGCGAGGCCTGGCCCGCCTCCCGCTCCTGCTGCCGCAGCTGCGCCTCGCCCAGCGCTTCGTCCAGCCCGGCGAGCAACTGGGCCCGGTGGCCGCCCAGGCCGTCGCAGGCGCCGGCGGCGATCAGCGACTCCACCACCCGCTTGTTGCAGAGGCGCAGGTCGATCCGCTGGACAAAATCGGCCAGGCTCTCGAAGGGGCCGCCGTCGCGCGCCGCGATGATCGACTCGATGGCGCCCCAGCCCACGTTGCGCACCGCGCCCAGCCCGAAGCGGATCCGCTGCTCGCCTACGACGGTGAACTTGAAGCCCGACTCGCTCACGCTGGGCGGCAGCACCTCGAGCCCCAGCTCGCGCGCTTCGTTGATGTACTGCACCACCTTGTCGGTGTTCCCGATTTCCGAGCTGAGCAGCGCCGCCATGAACTCGGCCGGGTGGTGCGTCTTGAGCCACGCCGTCTGGTAGCTCAGCACCGAGTAGGCCACCGAGTGCGACTTGTTGAATCCGTAGCGGCCGAAGGTCTCGATCTGCGCGGCAATGTCCTCCACCAGGCGGCGCTCGTGCCCCAGGGCGATGGCGCGCTCCACGAACCTGCCCAGCTCCCTGCGGATCAGCTCCGTGTCCTTCTTGCCCACCGCCTTCCGCAGCACGTCGGCTTCGGCCAGGCTGAAGCCGGCCAGCACATTGGCGATGCGCATCACCTGCTCCTGATAGGTGATGACCCCGTAGGTGGGCTCCAGCACCTCCCGGAGCGACGGATGGGGATAGGTCACCGGCTCCAGCCCCAGCTTGCGCCGGATGAACACGGTGTGCATCCCCGCGTCCAGCGGGCCGGGACGCAGCAGGGCGTTGCAGGCGACCAGGTCGTCGAACCGGTCGCACTTCATGTTGCGCAGCGTCTCGGTGGCCAGCGGCGACTCGAACTGGAAGACCCCGGCGGTGCGGCCCTTCCGCAGCAGCTGGTAGACCTCCGGATCGTCGAAGGGAAGCGTGTCCATGTCGGGCGCGGCGCCGTGCCGGTCGCGGACCATCTGCACCGCGTCGTGGATTACCGTCAGCGTCTTGAGGCCGAGCATGTCCATCTTGAGCATGCCGACCTTCTCCAGCGCGATCATGTCGTACTGGGTGATGATCGCGTCTTCACCGGCGCTCTGCCCCGCGCCCTTGGTGGGCGCGGTGCATACCGGCACATAGTCGCTGAGGGGCCCGGGAGCGATCACCACGCCGGCCGCGTGCACCGAGGCGTGGCGCGACATCCCCTCGATGCGGGAGCCCAGATCCACCAGCCGCCGGTAGAGCGGATCGCGGGTGAGCTCCCGCAACTCGTCGATCCGCCCGGCGGCCTCCTTGAGGGTGAGGCTGTACGCCGGCCCCGAGGGAATGAGCTTGGTGATCTTGTCGGCCTCGCCCGGCGGAATCTTCAGGACCCGGGCCACGTCCTTCACCGCCGCGCGCGCTTTCATCGTCCCGAAGGTGATGATCTGGCCCACGCTCTCCCGGCCGTAGCGCTGGCGGACATATTCGATCACCTCGCCCCGGCGCTCGAAGCAGAAGTCCACGTCGATATCCGGCATGGAGACGCGCTCGGGATTCAGGAACCGCTCGAACAGCAGATCGAACCGCAGCGGGTCGACGTTGGTGATGCCCAGTGCATAGGCCACCAGCGAGCCCGCGGCCGAACCGCGGCCCGGCCCCACCGGAATGCCGCGTTCCCGCGCCGCCGCGATGAAATCCTGCACGATGAGGAAATAGCCGGCGTAACCCGCCGTGCGGATGACGCCCAGCTCGTAGGCCAGCCGCTGCTGCACCGGCTCGGGCAGCGGGTCGCCGTACCGCCCGTGGGCCCCCCGGGTCGCCAGGTCCTCCAGCAGGGCCTCGTCGGAGGCATAGGCCGCGGGCCGGGGAAACTCCGGAACGAAGTACTTCTTTTCGAAGGCAAACTCGCACCGATCGGCCACCGCCTGGGTATTGGCCAGCGTCTCCGGATGGTCGGGGAAGAGCGCGCGCATTTCCTGCTCGCTCTTCACATAGGATTCCTGGCCGGTGAAGCGGAACCGCCTGGGGTCGTCCAGGTCGCTGCCGGTGCCGATCGCCAGCAGCACATCGTGCGCCTCGGCGTCCTCCCGGCGGAGATAATGGGCGTCATTGGTGGCCACCACACCCAGCCCCAGCTCCGCTCCCAGCCGCAGCATGCCCTCGGTGACCAGGTCTTCCTCGGCGATGCCGTGCTTCTGGATCTCCAGCCAGAAATTGTCCCGGCCGAAGGTCTGCGCGAACCACTCGGCCGACTTGCGGGCCTCTTCATAGCGGTGCTGCCGCAGGTACAGCGCGATCTCGCCGCTGAGACAGGCCGCCAGGCAGACCAGCCCGCCGGCGTGCCGGGCCAGGACTTCCCGGTCGATGCGGGGCCGGCGGTAGAATCCCTCGGTGTAGCCGATGGACGTGAGCCGGATGAGATTGCGGTAACCGGCCTGGTTGCGGGCCAGCAGGACCAGGTGGCTGTAGGCGGCGGGGGCCTCGGGCAGCTTCTGCTGCAGCCGGCGGGACCCGAAAGCCAGATACGCCTCAAACCCCAGAATCGGGCGGATGCCCTGACGTGTCGCCTGGTCGTAGAAGGACCAGGCCGCGTGCATATTGCCGTGATCGGTCACGGCCAGGCTGTCCATACCGAGCTTCTTGACGTGGCCGACCAGATCCTCGATCCGGTTGGCTCCGTCGAGCAGGGAAAACTCGCTATGGGTATGCAGGTGAACGAAAGCCATGCCCCAAAGACGGGCGCCGAGCGCCCGGTCATGCCGGATTGATGGTCTGTGGCCCGCCGCCGGATGCGCGGAGCGAGGCGTTCGCGTGGCCCCGGTGCGGTCCGGGACGTCTCCTGCGGAAGGAATCGGCGGCCCGGGGCATTCCGGTCCGGCCGGCTGTCCGTGGATGGGAGGAAGCTATCCCGGGCAGCAGCAATTGTCAAAAGCCGTTGTCCCGCTTAAGCTTAAGCCAGTCTATCACCTCCCTTTCGAGGTTCCCTTCGTGCCCCGCCTCACTGCCCATCTTCTGCTCGCCGCCACCGTCGCTACCGTCGCCTGCGGCGGGGGAACCAAGCCGCCGGTCGGGCCGGTGGTGACCTGCCAGCAGTATCAGAATCTGGCGCTGGCTGCCGGCACGTTTGCCATTATCGACCCGACGGTACAGGGGGGGTGCATCAGCCTGCCGGCCGCCGGCGCCTCCGGGGCGGAACACCTGGTGGTGGCTCTGAGCGGGGCGGGGCAGGAAGCCCTGAACGGCGTGAGCGCCGGCTACGCACTGAATGGGTTGCCGGTGGCGGTGGCGGCCGCGCCCCGGCCGGCGCCGCCGGCCGGGGCGTTGCCCTTTGCGGAGGTCTTCCACGATCGCCTGCGCCAGCGGGAGCAGGCGCTTGGCCGCCAGCTGTCGGCCACGCCGGCCCTGCGGGCGGCGCCCCGGCCCTTCCAGGGGCCGCCGGTGGTAGGGAGCAAGGCGGTGTTCAACGTCTGCGCCGACCAAGCCTGCGGCAGTTTCGTCCAGGTGCAGGCCACCGCGAAGTTCGTGGGCACCCGGGGCGCCATCTTCCTGGACGACACGGTGCCCGGCGGCGGCTACAGCCAGACCGACATCGACCAGATCGGCGCCCTCTTCGACGGCCCCGCGCCCAACATGTACGGCATCGATACCACCGCCTTCGGCCGGGAGTCCGATCTGGACGGGAACAGCGTGGTGATCATCCTCCTGACCGACCAGGTCAACAAGCTGAGCGGCGCCTGCAACCAGACGGGCAGCGCCGTACTCGGGTTCTTTTTCGGCAACGACCTGACCAACAACACCGGTTCCAATCACGGCGAGATCTTCTACGGCCTGGTCCCCGACCCGAACAACACGACCTGCACCATCTCCAAGAACTACGCTTTGGGATTCCTGCCCCCGGTGTTCATTCACGAATTCCACCACATGATCAGCTTCAACCAGCATGTGCTGGTGCGCGGTGGGTTCCCGCCGTCTACCTGGCTGGACGAGGCGCTGTCCCACTTCGCCGAGGAGCTGGGCGGCCGGCAGCTGGGCGCGGGCTGCCCCACCACCACCAGTTTCGCCAACTGTCTGCAGCAGTTCGGGTTTGGCGACCTGAGCAATGCCCGCGCCTACCTCATGAATCCCGAGGCCTTCTATCTGATCGAGCCGGGGAACTCCTTCGGCACCCTGGAGGAGCGGGGCGCCAACTGGCTCTTCATCCGCTGGCTGGGCGATCACCTTGCCGCCGACCCCGTGCTGGCCACCGATCTCACCCGGAAGCTCACCCAGACCAGCAAGATCGGCTATCTGAATGTGGAAGCCGCGACCGGGACCACCTTCCCCACGCTGGTGAGCCAATGGCAGCTGGCGAACTATCTGGAGCATCAGCCCACGGTGGCGGACACCTCGGGCCGGCTGCGCTACTCCAGCTGGGACCTCGACAGCGCCTTCACCAACCCGCCGCTCGGCGGGCCCTATCCCCTGGTGCCCGATCCCGCCCCCAACGGCCAGTATGCCCACACCGGCATCATCCGCGGCGGCTCGGGGCATCACGTACTGGTGACCCAGACCGCGAATGCCGCCGCGATCGATCTCCAGATAACCGGCTCTCAGAGCTTCAGCACGGCCGTGCCCCGGCTGGTGGTGTTCCGGATCCGCTAGGTGCCCCCGCCGCCGAAGGCCGCATGGCTGGCAGCCCTCCTCCTCCTGGCCGGTCGGGGCCGGGTGTCGGCGCAGACCGACTCCATCCTCCCCCCGCCGCAGGTGCTGGCCCTGCCGGCCTCGGTACGCTCGGCGGCAATGGGCGGCGCGGCGGTTGCGCTGGTGGGCGATGCGGGCTCGGTGTTCACCAATCCGAGCGGCCTCGCCACCATCAAGTATCTCGGCGTGGAAGGCGCCTTCCATTACCTGCCCGATGCCCTGCAGTCGGTGGGCGCGGGCGCCGTGCGGCTGGGGCCCTTCAACCTGGGGGCGGGGTACGACTACCTGCGCTACCGCCGCAAGGGCTCGCCGCTCAAGGACAACCTGCTCTGGGCCGGGAGCGCCGTGTACCGGGTCGGCCTGGTGGCGCTGGGCGCCACCGAGAAGTATGTCTCGGTGGAGGACAGCAGCGGGCACATCTCGCGCGCGCTGGCGAACGATGCCGGGCTTACCATCGCGGTCTTCGACATCATGGCGCTGGCGGTGAGTGTGCAGGACTTCAATCAGCGGCGCCTGGGCGGCACGCCCATCCTGCTTCCCACCCGCACCCGCCTGGGATTCACGTTCAATTTTGTGGACCCGCAGACGACCGCCCGTTTGCTGGGCACCGTCGAGACCGTCTGGACCGAAGGCCAGGACCGGCGCACCGTCTTCGGGCTGGAGACGGGAGTGGTGCTGCACGGTGTGGGGCTGGTGGCGCGGGTGGGAACCGGCGCCCAGCCGGCCGGCACGGGCCAGCGCAAGGTTGCCTTCGGGGGCGGGATCGTGCTGGGCCGGCTGGGGATTGACTATGCCTATCAGGCCAGGAGCGGCGGCGGGACCATCCACCGCGTCGGCGTCCGCTGGTCGCCATGAACACGCGAAAGGTTGCCATGACCTTCATCGTCCTGGTGGGTGTGCTGATCGCCGGCTACTCCACCGCGTGGTTCGCCAGCAGTGATGTCCGTTATCTCACCCGCGCCGGCTTCGAGGAGACGTACATCCTCACCCACCGCGAACCTATCGCGAAGCTGGTCGCGGACAGCGCCACCGATCCGGCACTGCGGCGCCAACTGCGCCTGGTGCTGGACGCGCGGGACTTCGCCGGCCGGATCGGGCTCGACGCGGGGCAGACCTATACGCAATACACTGATGTGCGCCGGGACACCCTGCTGCTGGTACTCTCGGCGTCGCCGCGCAACTGCCTCTGCCCCTACACCTGGAAGTACCCTATCGTAGGCCGTATCCCCTACAAGGGGTTCTTCGACCAGGACATGGCGCGCCGGGAAGCGGCCAGGCTGGAGCAGAAGGGCTACGATGTCTACCTCCGGCCTTCCGGCGCCTTTTCCACGCTGGGGTGGTTCAACGACCCGCTCCTTTCCACCGCGCTCACCCGCGACTCCATGGAACTGGCGGCGCTGGTGCTGCACGAGATCGGGCACAACACGCTCTATGTAAAGAGCGCCACCCCTTTCAACGAGAGCTTCGCGCAGCTGGTGGGCTATCGCGGGGCGGAGACGTTCTTCCGCGCACGGGGCGATTCGGCCACCGCCCGATACGCCGCCGACCGGTGGCACGACGAAGTCATCCTGAGCCGCTACTACCGCGAGCTGGCGGAGCGGCTCGACTCGCTCTATCGCGGCACGACCGACACGGCCGCGGTGGACGCGGGCCGCCGGGTGATCGCGCGCTGGGCGCGGGAGCAGTTGGAGGGGCCGGTGGGGCAGAGCTTGCGGACCTACCAGATCGGCCCGCTTCCCGACCGGCCGATCAACAATGCGCGTCTCATCGCCGCCCGGATCTACCGCACCCGGCTGGACCTGTTCCAGGACTGGTACGAGCAACACGGCGGATCGGTGGAGGAAAGCGTGGCGGCCCTGCGGCGGCTCATGGAAGGCGTGGCAGGCGACAGCGCCTACCAGACGCTGGAGCGGGGTGTGAAATCGGGACGGCCCTGAGGGGTTATTCCCGCCTCAGCCTGACGTCCCCCGAGCTGGTCTCCACCCGGATCCGGCCCCGGCCGTCGCCGATGGTCCCGACGAGGTGATCCTCCGATTTCCGGCTAATGGTGATCGGCAGCTCGGTGTCCAGGTCGCCGCTCGAGGTCTGGAGATCCAGCGCCGCGCCGGCGGTCGCCGGCAGGTCCAGGGTCACATCGCCTGAGCCCGTCTCGATCCGGAGACTGGCGAGATCGCGGGTGAAGCGAATCTCCACGTCGCCCGATCCGCTGTCGACATCCACATCATCCGCCGCCACGCCGGCCAGCGTCACATCGCCCGAGCCGGTATCGAACGACTGGTTCCGGTAGTCCAGTCCGCTACCGCGGATGTCGCCGGAGCCGGTGTCCAGCCGGAGCCGGCCGCCCCGCCCCTCATCCAGCCGGATATCGCCGGAGCCGGTGTCCAGGGTCAGATCCCCCTCGATGGAGCGGGCCTCGATATCCCCCGAGCCGGTGGAAACGTTGAGGGTGCCCCTCGTGCCGTCTACCGAGATGTCGCCCGAGAGGGCGTCCAGCCGCAGGTCGCCGGTGACGGCACTCGCGACCATCCTTCCCACCCCCAGATGGACCTCCACCCGCTTGCCCGCGGGCACCAGGAGCCGCAGGTCCGCCCAGGCCTCGACGCCGCTGCCGTGGCCGGAGATGCGCACCTGGTGACCACCCCGGGATCCGGAGCCGAAGGTGCCGTCGTCATGCACCTGCACTTCGTCATTGCTGTTGCGCAGGCGAGGATAGACGATCTGATCGTCCGGGAAGATCACCCGCAGCTCGTGGCCCCCCGGGGTGACCACCTGCAGCCGGGCGCCGCCGCCGCCTCCCCGGGTGAGCTCAACCACCACGTCCGGGCCGGATCCTTTCTCGATCCGCACCTCGCCCACCAGGTCATAGACGATCGGGCGATCGCCTTGCAGGACATGTCGCTCGGTTTGTGCCCGGGCCGCCGCGGGCAGCATCACGGGCAGGGCGAACAGCAGGCAGGAGGCGATCCGCATGGTCAGCTCCGGAGTCAGGGATTGATCGGCAGCAGTCGTCTTGGATAGCCTGGAGGCGCGGAAGGTTGCCGATCCACGGATTACGCAGAATCTGCTCCGGTTTTCTGTGGGTCCCCGGGCCGCTATCGGAACGCGGCCCGGCCCTGGAATCCATTCGTGTCATCAGCGCAATCTGTGTATCGGTCAGGCTTGCCCGGAGGCGTCCAGCACTTCCTGGTAGACCGCCAGGTCGGCGGCGCTGAAGCAGACGAACCGGACCAGCCGGATGCTGCCCGGGTCTTTCCGCCAATCCCTGACGGTCTGCACCGCGAGGGGTGCCGCCAGCTCGATGGGATAGCCGTATACGCCGGTGCTGATGGAGGGAAAGGCGATCGAGGCGAGGTCACGCTCGGCGGCCAGCCGGAGGGCATGGCGGTAGCAGCCCCGCAGGAGATCCGGCTCGCCCTGCCGGCCGCCGCGCCAGATGGGGCCCACGGCATGGATGACATGGCGGGCGGGCAGCCGGTACCCGCCGGTTATCCGCGCCTCCCCCGTCGGGCAGCCGTCCAGGGTCCGGCACTCCTCCAGCAGCCCCGGACCCGCGGCCCGGTGAATCGCGCCGTCGACCCCCCCGCCACCCAGCAGGCTGGTATTGGCCGCGTTGACGATCGCGTCCACCTCCTGGCGGGTGATGTCGCCCTGAACCGCTTCGATGGCGAGGGTCATCGCCGCCCCCCGGCCCGGCGGCGCCCGGCGGCGCACAGCAGGTCGAAATATTCCGTCCACGCCCGCAGCCGGTCCGGGCGCTGTTCACGGTCTTCCGGCCTGGCACCGAAGGCGCGGTACGGGGCGATGGTGAACATGCCGCGAATGTACCGCCCGGTACGGGGTCCGCCAGAGGGGAATCCCGCATTGACAAGCTCCGGGGCCGGTTGTCTGTTTCCGGGGCGGGCCACCTCCGGCGCGCATGCCTTCACGACGGGATATGCCCATGGACGCCACCTTCGTTGAGCGGGAGCGCGACCGGCTGCTCTCGGAACTCACTGATTTCCTCGCCATTCCCAGCATCAGCACCCTCCCCGAGCGTACCGCCGATGTCCGCAAGGCCGCCGACTGGCTCATGGAGCAGCTCCGCACCCTGGGCTGCCCGGTAGTGAACCTGCTGGAGGGACGCGGCCACCCCACGATCTGGGCGGAATCGCCGGAAGTGCCGGGCAAGCCCACGCTGCTGATCTACGGCCACTACGACGTGCAGCCTCCCGATCCCCTCGACGAGTGGGAGTCGCCGCCGTTCGAGGCGACCGTGCGCGACGGCAAGCTCTTCGCCCGCGGGTCGGCCGACGACAAGGGCCAGGTCTACTGTCTGCTCAAGGCCTATGAGGCCAGCCTGAGCGCCGACGGCACCCCGCCCATCAACGTCCACTTCATCTTCGAAGGCGAGGAGGAGTGCGGCGGGCAGGTGATCTTCGATCTGCTCAAGAAGGAGCCGGAGCGGGCCGATGTGGACGCGGTGCTCATCTGCGATGCCGGGTACTACGCTCCCGGCTGGCCGGCCGTGTACACCGCCCTGCGCGGCATCTGCTACGCCGAGGTGCAGGTCCGCACCTTGAAGCAGGACCTGCACTCGGGCACCTACGGCGGCGTGGCGCCGAATGCGCTGGAGACGCTGGTGCGGATCCTGAGCCAGCTCAAGGACGACAAGGGACGGATCCACATCAAGGGGCTCTACAAACCCGTCAAGGAGCCCAGCAAGACGGAGCTCAAGGCCTGGAAGAAACTCCCCTTCAACAAGAAGGAGTACATGGAGGAAGAGTTGGGAGCCCAGGCGCTCACCGGCATGAAGGAATATTCGATCTTCGAGCGGACCTGGGCGCTGCCGACCTTCGAGATCCACGGTATCCGCGGCGGTTTCACCGGCGAAGGCGCCAAGACGGTCATTCCGGCGCAGGCCACCGCCAAGGTCAGTCTCCGGCTGGTGCCGGGGCAGAAGATGGAAAAGGTCGCGAAGCAGCTGGAGAAGGCGGTGCGCGAGCTGGCGCCACGTTGGGCCGAGGTGGAGGTGCGTTTGGTCCACGGCGGCGAGCCGACCCAGGTGGATGTGGACGATCCCGTCTTCGACCAGCTGAGCGAGGCCTTCAAGGAGGTCGTGGGACGGGGAACGGTGCCGGTCCGGGCCGGCGGGTCCATTCCCATCGTCGGCGAGCTGGGCGTGGCGGGCGCCCCGGTGATCGTCACCGGCATCGGTCTGCCCGACGACCGGCTGCATTCACCCAATGAGAAGCTCGACCTGGATCAGCTCTGGGACGGTATCAAGGTCTTCGGGCGCTTCTTCGAGCTGATGGGAGAGAACGGCGCCGGAACGAAAGCCGCCCGGGAGGCCGAAGAAGAAGTGGAAGTCTGACCAAACCAAAGAGGACCGGGGACTGGGTATCTTCGCTCAGTCCTCAATCCTCAGTCCTCAGTCCTCAGTCCTCAGTCCTCAGTCCTCAGTCCTTTCTACTCTTCTCCATCCCACTCCGGCGGCTCTTCCGGCTCGGCCGGTTCCTGCCCGCTGGTGCGCTGGTTGGGGTTCACCGCGTCGGCGCGAGCGTGCAGCTCTTCCACGCCGAGGAGCGCCCGGACCGATGCGATCACCCCGGCCACCACGTCTTCGGCCCAGTAGTCGTCGGGACGCCCACTGTCAGGGAGTTGTCGCGCGCACTCCTCCAGGTAGTGAACCGCGGTCTCTACCCATTCGGTCTGTGCGGTGGGGACGGTGGCCCAGGAGCCGGTGGACTTGAGCTCCATTTCGTTGAGGGCCGCGAATTCCGCCTGGAGCGGGTCGATAACGGGCGAGGACGAGAGCCGGTGGGCCACCCCCGCCAGCACGGCCTTGCGTTCGGAGTCCTGCGGCTCCGGCAGCGGCGCCAGGTAGTGCCGCTGGTCGGCGACCATTTCGGCCAGCCGTATGCATACCGCCCTCACCGGCCCCGCCAGAGGCGCGGGCGCCTCCCGAGCCCAGCTCTCCGCCGCCCGGAGCACCGTTGCCACCCGTTCTTCGATCTGCGGCTCCGGCGGTCTGCGTTCTGACATGTAATGAAAAACGCAAGATCGGGTCGGAAAGACAAGCGGTGCAGAGCGGGCCAAATTGGCAAGGCAGGTCGAAATCTTCCGCCCCGATCGGCCCGCTCAGCCCATATCATCCACGTCTGTTGCCCCGCCGCATTCGCACCGGGTCCGGCCTCCCATAGCGCTCCTCCGCCCAGGGGTCGCCCCGCTTGTGGTAGCCGTTCTGTTCCCAGAATCCGGGATAGTCCTCGGGGAGGAATTCGATTCCGCGGACCCACTTGGCGCTTTTCCAGAGATAGAGATGGGGGACCAGCAGCCGGACCGGGCCGCCGTGCTCCGGGGTAAGGTCCTCCCCGTTGTGCCGCAGGGCCAGCATGCAGCCCGGCGCCAGCAGGTCGCGCACCGGCAGATTGGTGCTGTACCCCTGCTCGGCGTGGACCAGCGCGAAGCGCGCCTCCGGGGTGAGGCCGGCCCGCTCCGCGAGGGTCGTGGTCGCGATGCCGCTGAACAGGTTGTCGAACCGGCTCCAGCGGGTCACGCAGTGGATGTCGCACCGCACCTCCGTCCGCGGCAGCGCCAGCAACTCCTCCCAACGCAGCGTGAAGGGATGTTCCACTTCTCCGGAGACGGCAAAGGTCCATGTTGCAGACTCGAAGCGGGGCACCTGGCCGTAGTGCAGCACCGGCCACTTGCGGGTCTCGGTTTGCCCGGGCGGCAGCCGTGGGCGGTCGGCGGGGCGGACGTCGAGGGGTGTGGGCATGGCATGGCCTGGGGGGAACGGGACAGGGGAAACGGAAAGGGGGAATCAGGAATCCGGCGATCCGGTTCCCCGGTGTCCTGTCCCCGTGAGCTCGAAAGTGGCGGCGGCCACCTGCTCCGGCCGGCGGTCGAAGTGGGCGCCCATGCATGTGACCACGGCCTCCCGGGTCCGCCGCCAGAGGTCTGCCGGGTCATCCCGCTCCCCACGCTCCCGGCGCACCGAGGTCATGGTGACGCCCTGGATGCCGCAGGGCACGATCAGGTCGAAATGAGACAGGGCGTTGACCACGTTGAGGGCGAAGCCGTGGTAAGTAACCCACTGCTTCACATGAATCCCAATGCTCGCGATCTTGCGGCCGCCCGTCCACACGCCGGTCAGGCCGGGGTTACGCCCTGCGGGAATGGCCAGTGTGGCCAGGGCGTCGATGAGGGCGCCTTCCAGCTCCCGCAGGTACCAGTGCAGGTCCGGCCGGTGCCGGTTCAGATCGATAATGGGGTAGCCCACCAGTTGTCCCGGCCCGTGCCAGGTAACGTCGCCGCCCCGTTCGATCTCGAACACCTCGAGGCCCCGCTGCCGGAGGGCCTCGGGCGCCAGGGGCAGACTGGTCTGCCGGGTTCCCCGGCCCAGGGTCACCACCGGCGGGTGCTCGACCAGGAGCAGCAGGTCCTGGCGGATGTCGCCCGAAATCCGGCGCCGGCAGAGGCTGCGCTGCAGCTCGAGCACCTCGCCGTAGGGGCGGAGCCCCAGATCCACAACTCCCAGTGGTGCGGTCACCCGGGCAGCGGCAGCCGGTGCAGCCGCCGTCCCAGCAGCAGGAGCAGCGCCAGCAGAAATACGAGGAAACCGATCATGCCCCGAATGCCCCCAAACTGGTTGAGCGGGACGTTGGCGAACGAGAGCAGCAGCCCGCCGAACGCCCCGACCATCGAGAGCCCGCCCCGGCGGAAGGTGGAGGGAATGGCGCCCAGCAGGTTCCAGGTGACGACGGCGGGAATGAGCAGCGTCACCAATGGTGCGATGAACAGCGCCACCGCCGCGGGCTGGTTCAGGTCCGGGGTGGTGCTTCCGGCGGGCGCCGGGTGAATCAGGGCACGGTTCACCAGCAGAAACGCCGTCATGATGACCGCCCCCAGCACCACGCCGAACGCCGTGCCGGCAAAGGCCAGGGGGACGAAGTCCGGGGGGGCGGGGGGCAGGGAGTGGGACATGGGCGAAAGGTAAGGCGTAAGAGGCAAGGCGTAAGGCGCGACACCCCTCACGCCTTACGCCTGATGTGATCCTGGTCCGCCGGCGGCCTAGATGTTCAGGGCCCTCCCCATGCTGTCCAGGCAGGCCTCGGCGATCGCTTCGGACAGCGTGGGGTGCGCGTGGACGGTGAGATCCACCTCTTCCACCGTGTATTCGTTCTCCCGGGCCACGGCCAGCTCGTGGATTATCTCGGAGGCATGGCTGCCGACGATGACCGCGCCCAGGATCTCTCCGTATTTCTTGTCGCGCAGCACCTTTACGAAGCCCTCGGTCTCGTTGGCGGTGCGCGCCCGGCCGTTGGCGCTGAAGGGGAAATGGCCGGCCTGGTAGTCCTTCTTCTGCTCTTTCGCCTGTTCTTCCGTCATGCCGATGCTGGCCACCTCGGGGTGGCAGTAGGTGACGCTGGGGATATTGTCATAGGTGATGGGGTGCGGCGTCTTCCCCGCCAGCAGCTCGGCCACATTGACGCCCTCGCGGCTCCCCTTGTGGGCCAGCATGGGCGGCCCCGCGACGTCGCCGATGCAGTACACGCCCTTCGCCGTGGTTTCCAGCGTAGCGCGGTTGACCTTCACGAAGCCTCGGTCGGTAAGCTCGACGCCCGCTTCCTTGAAGCCCATGTTTTCGGTATTGACCGCCCGCCCCGCCGCCATCAGGACCTTCTCGGCCGTGAACGTCTCTTTCTTGCCGGCCGTTTCCACCTCGAGCGTCACCTTGTCCTTGTCCACGGTGGCCTTGAGGATCTTCGCGCCGGCCCGGACCTCGATCTTCCGTTTGCGGTAACTCTTCGCCAGCGCGTCGGACGCCTCGGCGTCCTCCAGCGGGAGGATGCGCGGCAGCGCTTCGATCAGCACCACCTGGCTGCCGAAGGCGTTGAAGACGTCGGCAAATTCGCAGCCGACCGCGCCGGCGCCCACCACGATCAGGCTCTTCGGCGCCGCCTCGAGAAACAGCGCCTCGTCCGAGCTGATGACCGTTTTGCCGTTGAGCTCGAGTCCGACCTGGGGCAGGCCCTTGACCCGCGAACCCGTGGCGATCACCAGACCCTTCGTTGCCTCGTAGATATCGTTCCCCACCTTGACCTTGCGGCCCGGCTGAAGCGTGCCGGTGCCGCGGATCACGGTGATCTTGTGTTTTTTCATCAGGAACTCGACGCCCCTGGAATTCTGCTCCGCCACCTTGCGGCTGCGCTTCATGGCGACGCCGTAGTCGGTCTTGACCTCGCCGATGTTGACGCCGAATGCGGCCGCCTCATGCGCCATGGCGTTGGCGATCAGCGCGCTCTGCAGCAGCGCCTTGGTCGGAATGCAGCCGATGTTGACGCATACCCCGCCCAGCTTGTCTTTCTCCACCACCGCGGTGCTGAGCCCCAGCTGGGCCGAGCGGATGGCGCAGGTATAACCGGCGGGGCCGCCGCCGAGGATGATGATGTCGAATTGGGTTGCCACGAGAACGGAACTCCCGGTCAAGGAATCAGGAATCAGGAATCAGGAATCAGGAATCAGGAATCAGGAATCGGGGATCAGGAATCGGGGATCAGTGAGGGAGGGGAAGGGGCCTTCATCCCTCCGTTCCTGATTCCTGATCCCTACCATACCATCGCCAGCGGATTCTCCAGCAGCGTCCGCAGTGTCTGCAGGAACTGGGCGCCGGTGGCGCCGTCGATCACGCGGTGATCGCAGGACATGGTGAGGCGCATGCGCCGCCGCAGCGCGGGCGCGCCGTCCGCCGCCACTACCTTGGGGGCGATCTGGCCCACGGCAATGATCCCCGCTTCGGGGGGATTGATGATCGCGGTGAAATCGTCGATGCCGAACATGCCGAGGTTGGAGACGGAGAATGTCCCGCCGGTGTACTCCTCGGGCTTGAGCTTCCGCTCCCGGCCGCGGGCCGCCAGATCGCGCGCTTCGGCGCCGATCTCCCGCAGGCTTTTCAGATCCGCATGCCGGATGACCGGGGTGATCAATCCATCCTGCACCGCTACCGCCATGCTGAGATGAACCTCGTTCCAGTAGCGGATGTGGTCGTCCTGCCACCAGGCATTGCAGGCGGGGTGCTGCCGCAGGGCCAGGGCGGTGGCTTTGATGACGATGTCGTTGAAGGAGATTTTCCCTTCCGGCCCCAGCGCGTTCAGCGCCTCGCGCGCCTCCGCCGCCCGTTCCATGTCCACCTCGGCGGTGAGATAGAACGTGGGCACCGGCCCGATGGACTGTGCCAGCCGCTTTGCGATGGTCTTGCGGATCTGGGTGAGGGGCACGTCCTCGAAGGGCGGCAGGGCGGCAGGACGGCCAGACGGCAGGTGGGTCGCGGCCGGTACGCCTTCCAGATCCCGCCGGATGATGCGCCCCTCGGGGCCCGATCCTGCGATGGTGGCGAGATCGAGCCCGCGCTCCGCCGCGATCTTCCGGGCCAGCGGCGAGGCCTTGATTCGCCCGTCGCCCTCGCCCCGCGGGGGAGCCTCCGCCGCCGGCGCGGCGGCGGCCGGGGCCGGGGCCGCCGCGGGCGCCGGGGCGGTGGTGACCTGCGCCCGGGCGGCCTCCGCTTCCCGGACCGGCTCCTGCGCGCCCGCCGTGGGCCTCCCGGCGGGCGTGGCAGCCCGGGCCGGTGCGGCGCCGGCCGTGAGGGCGCTGATATCTTCGTCCTTCTCACCCAGCACGGCGACCAGGTCGCCCACCGGGACGGTCGTGCCGGCGGTAATCATCTGCTTGAGCAGGGTACCGTCCGCACGGGCCGCCAGCTCCATCACGGCCTTGTCGGTCTCGACCTCGGCCAGCACGTCGCCGGCGGCGACGGCGTCGCCCTCCTGCTTCTTCCATTCGACCAGGCGCCCTTCTTCCATGGTGGGGGAGAGCGCTTCCATCACGACTTTGGTGGCCATCGGCTACTCGAGGTAGAGGACCTTGCGGGCCGCGGCGACGACTTTCGCGGGATCGACCTTGGCAGCCCTCTCGAGGGTCTTGTTGTAGGGCATGGGCACGTCGGCCCCGGTCACCCGGAGCACCGGCGCGTCCAGCTCGTCGAAGATGTTGGCCTGGATCGTGTCCACCACCTGCGCCCCCACTCCGGCAAAAGGCCAGCCCTCCTCGGCCACGACGCAGCGGTGGGTGCGGGCGACCGACTCGAGGATGGCGTGCTCGTCCAGCGGCCGGATGGTGCGCAGGTCGATCACCTCGGCGCCGATGCCGTCGGCCTCCAGCTGGTCGGCCGCCTTGAGCGCCACCGCCACCGTCTTGGAGTGGCAGATGATGGTCACGTCGTTGCCGGCGCGCTTGATCTCCGCCTGACCCAGCGGGATGGTGTATTCCTCGTCGGGGACCTCGCCCTTCATGTTGTAGAGCATTTCCCCTTCGATGAAGATCACCGGGTTTTCGTCCCGGATGGCGCTCTTGAGCAGGCCTTTGGCATCGGCCGGCGTGGCCGGCATGACCACCGTGAGCCCCGGAATGTGCGCGTAGTGGGATTCCAGCGCCTGGGAGTGCTGGGCCGCCAGCTGCAAGGCCGCGCCGCCGGGCCCGCGCACCACCAGCGGCACGCCGACCTGCCCGCCCGACATGTAGCGCATCTTGGCGGCGGAGTTGACGATCTGGTCCAGCGCCAGGAGGGCGAAGTTGAAGGTCATGACCTCCACGATGGGCCGCAGGCCGACCATGGCCGCGCCCACCCCCACCCCCGTGAAGCCCAGCTCGGTGATGGGCGTGTCCACCACCCGCATGGGGCCGAACTCCTCCAGCAGCCCCCGGCTCACCTTGTAGGCGCCCTGATAGACGCCCACCTCCTCGCCCATCAGGAAGACCGACGGGTCGCGGTGCATTTCTTCCCGCAGCGCCTGGTTGAGGGCGTCGCGGTAGGTGAGCGTCGCCATCAGCGCGGCTCCGCGTACACGTCGGTGTAGAGCTCGGAAGGATCGGGCTCCGGCGCCTCCTCGGCAAACCGGTAGGCGTCCTCCACCTCCGCCATGACCTCGGCGTCCAGCGCGCGGATCGCCTCTTCGTCCATTACGCCCTCGGTCATCAGCTTGCGGGACCAGAGCGCGATGGGATCGCGCTTGCGCTGCTCCTCGACCTCTTCTTTGGTACGGTAGTGGCCGTGGATGGGGTCGGACATGGAGTGGCCCATGAACCGGTAGGTGCGGATTTCCAGCAGGGTGGGGTGCTTTTCCTCCCGCCCCCGTTTGACCGCCCGCTCCATGGCGCCGTGCACCGCCAGCAGTTCCTGCCCGTCCACCACCTCGTTGGCCATGTCGTAGGAGCAGGCCCGCTCGGAGATGTCGTACACCGCGCTGGCGCGTTCCAGCGCCGTGCCCATGCCGAACCGGTTGTTCTCGCAGATGTAGATAGCCGGCAGCTTCCACAGGGCGGCCATGTTGAGCGCCTCGTGAAAGGCGCCATTGTTGACCGCGGCCTCGCCGAAATAGCAGACCGCCACCTGGTCGGTTTCCCGGTACTTGATGGCGAACGCCATCCCGGTGGTGAGGGGGATATGGCCGCCCACGATGCCATGGCCCCCCAGGAAGCCGAGCGAGGTGTCGAACAGGTGCATCGAGCCGCCCTTGCCCCGGGAGCAGCCGGCCGCCTTGCCGAACAACTCGGCCATGACCGCCCGGGCGCTGATGCCGCGGGCCAGCGCCTGTCCATGATCGCGATAGCTGGCGGTGATGTAGTCGTCGGCGCGCAGGGCCGCCATGGTTCCCACCGCCACCGCCTCCTGCCCGATATAGAGATGACAGAACCCGCCGATGCGTCCCAGGCTGTAGGCCTCGCCCGCCTTTTCCTCGAAGCGGCGGATGAGCATCATCTGCCGCAGCAGGCTCCGGTATTCCTTTGCAGTCGCGGCGTCGGGCGCCTTGCCCCGGCGCCGCGAGGTCGTGGTCGATCCGGCCATCAGCTCTCCGTGGGGGCCGTCCGGGCCTGCGTCACCTGCTCCCAGGCATGATAGGACGACCGGGTGAGGGGACTCGCCTCCACATGGCGGAACCCCATGCGCAGGCCGAGGTCGCGCAGCTCGGCGAATTCGTCGGGGCTGTAGAAGCGGACGATGGGCAGATGGCCGTCGGTCGGCCGCAGATACTGGCCCAGCGTGAGAATGTTGACGTCGACCTGCCGGAGGTCCCGCATGCAGGTGACGATCTCGTCCCACTCCTCACCCATCCCCAGGATGACCCCCGACTTGGTCAGGCCGTCCGGTACCATCCGGCGCGCATTGGCCAGCACCCGCAGTGCGCGGTCGTAGCGCCCGCCGGGCCGCGCCAGGCGATAGAGCCGTTCGGCCGTCTCCAGATTGTGGTTCAGGATGTCGGGCCGGGCGTCCATCACGATCTGCAGCGCACGCTCGGAGCCCTTGAAATCGGGAATCAGCACCTCCACCGAGGTCTGCGGCAGCCGCTTGCGGATTTCGGTGACGCAGCCGGCGAAGGCCTCGGCACCTCCGTTGGGGAGATCATCCCGGTCGACCGAGGTGATTACCACGTGCTGCAGGCCCATGGCGCTGACCGCCTCCGCCAACCGTACCGGCTCCACCGGGTCGAAGGGCGCGGGCGTTCCGTGGGCGACCGCGCAGTAGGCGCAGTTCCGGGTGCAGACATCGCCCAGGATCATGAACGTGGCCGCCTTGTGCTCCCAGCATTCCCCGATATTGGGGCAGCGCGCCTCTTCGCAGACCGTGTGCAGGTTGAGGTCGCGCATCAGCGTCTTGATACCGACGTAGTTCTTGCCGCCCGGCGCCTTCACCTTGAGCCAGGCGGGCTTCCGGGGAACCGCGGCCGGCGCCGGCTGCGGGGCCGTGCCGGGCTTCTCGCGGGTCAGTTGAACCAGGGGCAGCGCCATGCGTCTTCTTCCTTGCGGCAGAGCGTGCAACGGACCTTCATGAAACCGGTAAGTTAGTGGGAATGAAGGAGAATGGGCAGGAGCGGCCGAGCGGCGGCCCGGAGCGCTGCCGCCCGGTGCTACCAGTCGAAGAATCGCTCCGGCCGGAAGGGCTCCATGGCCTCGACCGGTTCCTCGCCCGAAAGCAACTGCCGCAGGATGACCCCGGTAATGCCCGCCAGCAGGATGCCGTTCCGGCCGTGGCCCGTGGCGTACCAGAGCCCCTGCATCCGGGGCTCGGCTCCGATGATGGGCAGGCCGTCGGGAGTCATGGGCCGGAGCCCCGCCCAGGTGCGGGTGACCTCCAGGTTGGCCAGCGCGGGGCAGAGCGCGGTGACGCCGGTAAAGATCCGGGCCAGCCCCGCGGCGGTGACCTGGGAGTTGAAGCCGGCGTGCTCCATGGTGGACCCGGCGATCGCCTCGCCTTCCCGGGCAACCAGATAGGCTCCGCGCCGGAACACGATGGCGCGCTCGATGCCTTCCGGCCAGGGGAAGGCGGCCATCTGCCCGCGGATGGGCTGCACCGGCAGCGGGCGCGGTGTGCCCCCGATGCTGCCCGACCAGGCGCCGGCGGCGATGATGACATGCTCGGCGCTGTGGCGCTCCTGCCCGGCGACCCCGGTCACCCGGTTGCCCTGGGAGAGCACGCGGTCGACGCGGTCGGTCGTCATCGTGGCGCCGGCGCGGCGGGCATCGGCCAGCAGCGCCGCGACCAGCCGCTCGGGATCGAGGGCCGCATCGCGCGGCGCCCACAGGCCGCCATGCGTGGGGCCGAGCCAGGGCCAGCGGGCCTTGATCTCATCGGCGTCGAACCAGTCGACCAGGTGGCCCTGTTGCCGCTGCCATGCCACCCGGGACTTCAGCTCGGCCGCATCGGCCTCATCGGTCGCTACCCGGGTGATGCCCTCCTGCCAGAAGCCGATGTCGATGCCGGTCGCATGACGCAGCGGCCCCGCCAGCTCCTCGTAGCGCGCACGGCCCGCCAGCCCCAGCTCGAAGAGCGGGTCGTCCGCCTCGGCTTCGATCTGCGGCGCCAGCATGCCGGCGGCCGCGCGCCAGGCCACGCCTTCGCCGCTGTCCCGATCGAGCAGCAGCACCCGCCGCCCCGCCATCGCCAGCTCGCGGGCACAGGCGGCCCCTATCGCTCCGCCGCCGACGATGATAACATCATGATTGGTAGGCAATTATATCCCTACGAAACTTTTTGAAACGTTTGGGCGTAGGTGCTGGTGGCTGACCCACACGGGAGGAAAATAGCATGTTCCGGAGCCTCTTCGGTTTCGCCATCCTGGCTGTGGTGGGCATCGTTGCCCTCAAGCTGGTGTTCGCCCTGCTGGGCATGGCCATCGGGTTGTTCATGACGCTGGTCTGGTGGGCGGTGATCGGGTTCGTGATCTACCTGGTTATCAAGGTGGTGAGCCCGGGGACCGCACGGTCCATTCGCGAGATGATCGCTGGGAAACCGGCGGAGGAATGAGATAGGAGGACGGGAGAAGGACGGAAGCAAGACGGAAGAACGACGGGAGGAAGAAGGAGCAAACGCTCTTTCTGCCTCCCGTCGCTGTTCTCCCGTCCTTTTCCCGTCTTTCTCCCGTCCTTTCTCCCGTCCTTTTCCCGTCTTTCTTCCGTCCTTCTCTTTCACTCCGTCGAGCTGTGCACATGCACGATCTTCCACTGTCCGTCTGATCCCCGTCCCAGAACAAAGGTCGCGACGCCCTCCGCGGCGCTCCGGCCGTCGCTCGCCACCCAGCGGTAGTGTACCAGGCTCCAGGCGGTGGCGCGGGACGCTTCCAGGCGGCTCGAGCTGACGGCTACCTGGCCGCCGGGACTGATCCCGGCGAAGCCCGGCTCGCGTCCCCGGGTGCGTCCGTCCACGATGACGTCGGCGGTCGGGGCGTACAGGGTGTCGTCGCCGGAGCCGGCCGCGGCCTCGGAGAGCGCCGCCGCGATGACGCCGCTGATCGCCGCCTCCTGGGTGGAAGCGGCCGGAAGATCCCGGGTGACGACGGTGGTCTGGCGGGTGCAGGCCGGCAGGAGCAGCAGCAGCAGCAGTCCCCGCCTAGGCATCGAGCCGCTCGAGCACGCCCCACACCAGCAGGGGGAGCATCAACTCATGGTGGCCGGTGATCTGGATCCCGGTGCCGCCCTCGAGGGTGGGGCGCTGCACCACGTTCATCCGGGGGCGGTAGTGCCGCAGCATGTCGAAATCGGCGGCGAGGAAGTGAGTAGGCTTGCCCTGGCCCAGATTGCGGGCGACCGTCAGCGCCTTGAGGAAGACCTCGGGCATGAGGACCGCGCTGCCCCAGTTGAGCACCGCGCCCCCCTGGTGCAGGGGGGGGAGGCTGCCCGCCAGCCGGCGGAAGTCGCGGAAGGTCGTGGCGCCCAGGTGCTCGCCGCTGGCCTGGGGATGCTGGTGAATGATGTCTGCCCCGATGGCCACGTGGACCGTGACCGGCACACCGGCCCGGTGGCAGGCCAGCAGCACGGAGACATCGCCGCCCGGCTGCTCCTTGCGCGAGGCCAGCCAGTCGGCCAGGCCTTCGCCCAGGCCCTGCTGCTGCGCCGCCGCCCGGGCGATAGCCCGGTTCATCTCGTCACCGGTCTCCTCGGCCATGCCGAAGGTCCCGTCGGCCAGGCCGGCGGCCACGTCTTCGCTGGTGCCGCCGAACGCGGCCAGCTCGAAATCGTGAATCGCGGCCGCGCCGTTCAGGGCGATATGGGTAACGATTCCGCGGTCGACCCAGGCGCGGATGAGGGGGCCCATGCCGACCTTGATGACGTGGCCGCCCAGCAGCAGCACCACGCCGCGGCCGGCCCGCGCCGCGCCGGCCACACCCGCGATCACGGTCCGGAGGTCGCGCGCGGCCAGCACGTCGGGGAGAGAATCGAGAAAGGCGGCAAAGGAACGGTCCCCGCCGGGCGGGCGGGCCAGGATGGAGGTATCCACCTTGTTCGCCCGTCCGCCGATGGGGACCGTTCTGAGCCCGCTCAGATCGGCCTCGAGATACGGCACGTCAGCCGCGGGGAGGCACGGGGAGATCGGGCAGCTTCATGCTCCGGATCTTGAGCGTGACGGCGCCCCAGGGAAACTTGGACCTGATCTGCACCGGAATCCGCCGGGCATCGTCGGTGAGCCAGAGCCGCGCCTCGGAGCGCTGGGAGAACATCCCGTCGCTGTTCACCACCGGCGCGAGGACCAGGCAGGTCGTCTTGCCCTCCGGCAGATCGCAGTCTTCGCGCTTCAGCACGCTGACGGTGACGGGATTCGCCTCCGGCTTGAAGTACCGGTCATAGGTATAGGTCTTTCCCACCACCAGCGGCGTGGTCCGCACAAAATAGAAGAAGGCCGCGTCGTCCAGCGGGCGGGCAGTGGTTTCCTTGCGCTCGTCCTTCTGCACGTTGTGGTACACGCCGGAGTCCGGGAAGATTTCGTAGAACTGCTGCCGGATCTTGCCGTCCTCGTCGAAATCCTGGTGGAATCGGAGCGAGGTGAGATTGTCGGTCGTGGTCCAGGACTGCAGCACGTCGTTCAACTTGAAGAAGAACGTGCCGCCCTCCAGGTGAAACCGGAAGTGAAAGGTCTCGGCCCCCCGGATGGTGTCCAGCCCCGCCACCTGCATCGAGGCGGTGCCCAGCGAAATGAGCCCCAGCTTCGCCGTATACTCGAACGTCTCGCCCACCTTGAAGGGGTAGCCGTCCGCGGTCCGCGGCGCGGCGGAATCGGGCGCGGCGGGGCTCTGGAACAGCAGCAAGGCCAGCAGGAGGGATCTCATGAGGCCGCCTCCGCCCGCTGGGGCCGCCGGGGTGGAGGCGGAGTCATGGGGACGGCCCGGAGCGCCCGGCCGGCGCGCCAGAGGTCCTTGATGGTCTCCCACGGCTGCAGCCGGGTGGCGCGGAAGCGCCGGTCGCGCCGCTCGGTGACCGCAATGGTCTCCACCCGGCGCGCCGACAGGCTGGCGCGGCGATAGAGCTCCGCGTTCGCGGCCCACCCTTCGGTGGTCAGCAGCGGCTCCGGCCGGCTGCGGAAGGCGTTACGCAGCGTCACCAGGCGCAGGGCGGCGAACCCGCTCACGTTGTCCACCACGCCGGGAATCCGGACCGCCCTGCCCAGGAGCCGTGGTGCTACCCGGCGTACCCAGCGCAGCAGACGCGAGGGCTCGCCCTCGACCGTACCCTGGGCCACGACCAGATCGGCGCCGCTGTCGATCTGGCGCACCAGGTCGGGCAGGAACTCCGCCCCGTGCGAAAAATCGGCGTGCATGATGATCGCACAGTCGCGCTTGGGCCGGTCGGTGCGATCCACCGCCAGCCGCAACAGCTCCTCGACCGAGGCGGCGTAGCCGCGCCGGGTATCATGCCGCACCACGGTGAGCGGGAGCACCTTGATATAGGGCTCCAGCACCTCCTGGGTGGCATCGTCGGAGGCATCGTCCGCCACCAGGAGCTGATACTCCCGGGGGAACTCCGTAAAGATCCGCCGGATCTTCCACAGGAGCAGCCCGACCGTCTCGGCCTCGTTATAACTGGGAATGCAGATGTAAATCACAGGTCTTCAACCGGTTGCCGTGAGGGAACGATATACCCGCAGGACCCGCTCTGTCATCCTGTTGTCCGTGAAAGCGGTCAGGCGGGCGTCCGCCTGAGCGAGCACCCGGGCGCGTGTGGCGGGGTCGGTTATGAGGGAGAGCACGGCCTGTGCCAGCGCCGGGCCGTCGCCCGGCGGCACCAGAAGGCCGGCTCCGCCCTCCAGCATCTCGGGAATGCCTCCGGCCCGGGTGGCCGCCACCGGGATGCGGCAGGCCATCGCGTCGAGCACAGAAGTGCCGAGCCCTTCTTCCCGCGAACTCAGCACGAAGACGTCGGCCTCCTGGAGCAGCGCGGCTGCGCCGGGGACGGCGCCCAGGAGGTGGACCCGGCCGGCCAGGCCCAGCCGGATGATGGCGGCCTCCAGCTCGGGGCGCAGGGGACCCTCGCCCGCCACGGCCCAGTGTACGTCGGGCCGCGACTCCCGGAGCGCCGCCGCGGCCGCGAGCAGCGTCCCCTGGTCCTTGTGCGGGACCAGGGCCGCGATGTTCAAGACCAGGGGTGTCTCCGGCGCCAGCCGCAGCCGTCCCCGCAGTCCCGCGGACGGAAGCCCCCGGACCGCGGCGGGGTCGATGCCGGAGTGGATGACGCTGATCCGCTCGGAGGCGATCCCGTCGGCCACCAGGACGCGGCGCACCGCCTCGCTGATGGCGATCACCCGATCGGCCCTGGCCCAGAATCCGGGCCGTCGCAGATGGAAGTCTACCCGCCGGGTTACCACCAGACGGCCATGCCGGCGCCGGGCCAGGCCGGCGAGGACCAGGGCGTGGGCGTCGTGGGCATGGAGGATGGTTCCCGCCGGCGCCGCCTCGCGCCAGGTGCGGGCCAGCGCCCGGGGGTCGAGGGCCGCGTCCCAGCCGGTATCGCTCACCGGGACGCCGGCCTCCGCCAGCCGGCGGGCCAGCTCGCTCCCCCGGCCGGTCACCACCGTTTGGCGCACCAGGCCGGTGCGCTGCAGCGCGCGAGCCAGCAGCAGCACCTGGTTCTGGCCGCCGCGCCATTCCCGGCCGCTGGCGACGTGCACCACCCGGAGTGTCATGCCGGGGCCTGGCCCCGGGACTCGCCGGCGCCGGCCTGCCACCCGAGGGCGGCTCGCAGTTCGCTCAGGCTGAAGGGCTTGTTGAGCCAGGGGCGGCCCAGGCGCTCCAGGAAACGCAGGGCGTCGTCCCGGACCGTGTCACCGGTAGAGAACAGCGTCCGGGCCGCCATGGCCGGGTTTTTGCTCGCTAACTGCTCGTAGAACTCCTGCCCGCCCATGCGGGGCATGCGCAGGTCGGAGATCACCAGATCGAATTCTTCCCGCTCGAGGGCATCCAGGCCGGCGGCTCCATCACCCGCCAGCGCCACGGTGTGGCCCCAGGCTTCCAGCGTGGTCCGCAGGTAGTGCAGGATGTGGGGCTCGTCGTCGATCAGCAGGATCCGCAAGGGGCCGGTCGGTGCCCGGGGCTGCGGTGGGGAAGGTTGCTCTTCCTCTTCCGACCGGCTGGAGGCCGGCAGCTCCACGGTGAGGGTTGTGCCTTCACCCGGCTCCGTGGCCAGAGTAAGCCGGCCGCCATGCTCTTTGAGAATCCCCTGGCAGATGGTGAGGCCGAGCCCGGTGCCGCTGCCTTCCGGCTTGGTGGTGAAGAACGGCTCCATGGCGCGCTGGGCCAGCTCGGGCGGCATGCCGGGCCCGTTGTCGGTGACATCCACCGCCACTCCGTCGCGCCAGCGGCGGGCACGGATTCGGATCTCTCCGGCCCGGCCCGTGGAGGCGATGGCCTGGCTGGCGTTCTGAATCAGGTTGACGAACACCTGCTGGATCTGGTTCGGGTCGATATCCAGCTGGGGAATGTCTGGATCCAGCTCGAGCCGCGCTTCGATCCGATCGGCCATCAGCTGGTTGCGCAGCAGCGCGAGGGTCGCATCGAGCAGCGGGCGCAGTGCCATATTGCGACGCCGGTGCTCCTGCTTGCGGGCGAAGTCCAGCAGGTTGCGAACGATCGCCGCGGCGCGGAGGGCTTCCTGCTGGACTACCCGCATCGGTTCGCGCAGACTGGCGGGGATGTCGGGATGCTCCACCAGGAGATCGGCGAACCCGAGCACCGACGCCAGCGGGTTGTTGAGATCGTGAGCCACGCCGGCCACCAGCTGGCCGATGGCCGACATCTTTTCGGATTGAATCAGCTGGTCCTGGAGCCGGCGTCGCTCAGTGCGGTCGTCGAACAGCAGCACGGTCAGCGCGTGCTCGCCGCCGCCGGCCACGAAGGCGCTGAGGGCGAAGACCCGGTTGTGGGCCCGCAGCTCGATCTCGCGGCCCGACCCCGCGGCCGCAATCGCGGCCTGCACACCCTCGCCCCAGGAGGGCGGGACCAGCGCCAGCCAGGGGCGGCCCACGACCGCCGCGGCGGAGGCGCGGACCAGATCGGCGAAGGCACGATTGGCGCGTCGCACGCGTCCGGCGCTATCGGTCACGCAGAGCGCCAGGGGAATCGCATCGACCATGTCGGCCCAGGAGCGGCGGCCGCTGTCGACCTCGTCCAGGATCAGTCCGCTCTCCAGCGCCAGCGCCGCCTGGGCGGCGTAGGCCTCGAGCAGCGGCAGGTCGCCGGGACCGAACCGGCCGGCCGGGGCGCCCAGGGCCACCGCACCGGTGACCACGCTGCGAGCCACCAGCGGTACGGCCATCCAGCAGGGTAGTGCGTCGGGCGGGAGCGCCGGGCCCGGAGCCCCCGCTGTGCCGCCGATCACCAGCGGCCCGCGCCGCATGGCGCTATCAAGGATGAGGGCGTGGGCGGCGGACTCCACCGGGGCGGCGTGCACGATGCGTAGCCGGTTGGAGTCCATGTCAAAGAGGGCAACGGCCGAGCTGGCAGGGTGAAACACCTGCTGGGCGAACCGGGCCAGCAGGGCGGCGATGGCATGGGGACGCAGCGTCCCCGCCAGCTCCCGCCCGAACTGCGCCAGCGATACCAGTGCGGCATGCTCGCCGGCCGGAGTGGCCGGCCTGGAGGGGAGCGACTCAGAAGGAGGATCCGTCATGATTCTCGCTGATACCCGTGGACGCCTGACGGCCGACGATCTCGAGCTGGTGATCCGGCTGCTCTGCCGCGACGGGGGCGCCCGCGCCCGCGCCGAGCTGGAGCGGCGGCTCTCGGCGGAAGGCCCCGATGCGCTGCTGGATGCACCGGAGCTGCCGGAGCGCTTGCTGGCGCTGCGCTCGGTCCTGCTGCCATCGGCACCGCTCTTCTTCTACGTGATGGTGCGCCATACGCTGCTGCGGGCCGGCTTTGCGGAACCGGACGTGGCCGATTACTTCGCGGCGCTGCTGCTCGAGTTCGGCCGGAAGGACCGCGCCTGGCGCATCGACTGGAACGACGATCAGCGCCACGGATATCTGGTCGACATTCTGCATGACCTCTCCGCCACGGAGGGGGAGCGTCGTTTCAGGGTCCTGGCCCACCTGGGGAACTACGCCCTCTGGCTGGCCGGCCTCTTCCCCGATTACATCGCCGCCCGCCGCCTGCGCAAGGGCGGCCCCGACGTGGCGTACTACGATCAGCTGGGGCGGTCGGGGTACGAGCAGGCGTCGGATCACGCCCTGGCCGACCGGTACGGCCTCGAGGTCATTTACCGTACCGCCGCCGAGCGTTTTCCTTCCCTGCGCCAGGCGCTGAATCAGCTGAGCGACCGCATGCTGTTCCCCGCCGTGAGCTCGACCGACCGGATCATCCGCGAGACCGGCTACAGCAACTAGGCGGGTTCTCCTGCGGCCATACGGGCCGCCTCCACCAGGGCGGCGAACAGCCGCTGGTCGGGCGACTCGGGGTCGGCATGATATTCCTCCGGGTGCCACTGGACCGCCACCAGCCAGCGGCCGGGATCCTCGCTTTCCAGTCCCTCTACCACGCCGTCGCCGGCGCTGGCGGTGACCCGCAGCCCCGGCGCCAGTTCGCGGACCGCCTGGTGGTGGAAGGAATTGACCGTCAGCGCCGTGGTGCCGGTGATGCTCGCCAGGCGGCTCGCCGGGAGGATGGTGACCGGGTGCGACCGCTCGGCCCGCGGCTCGCCCTGGTTGTGCTTGACCCGGCCCCCCCGCTCGCTGGGAAGGTCCTGCCACAACGTGCCGCCCAGCGCCACATTGACCACCTGCAGCCCCCGGCAGATAGCCAGCACGGGGAGCCGCCGGTCCCATGCGGCCTGGAAGAGGGCATAATCGAGCGCATCGCGCGCCCGGTCGACCGGCTCGAGTGCCGGGGAGGGCACAGCGCCGTAGCGGGCCGGGTCGAGGTCGTCGCCGCCGGTGAGCAGCAGGCCGTCGACCAGCGGGAGCACCTCCGCCGCCCGGGCCGGAGCGGTGACCGGCGCCACGATCAGCGGCAGGGCGCCGGCGCGCGCCAGCGCTCGCGCATAGGAGGCGTCGGTGCCGGCCCGCTCGCGTCCCTGCAGCGGGCGGGCGAAGCCGGCCACCAGGATCCGCGGGGCGGTCACCGGGTCAGGCTGTCGGGGAAGAGCGGGCAGCGCGGATCTTCGACTTTGGCGGGATCGACGGCAATGGCAATCAGGGGCAGATTGGTTCCGGCCACGTTGATCTCGCCCACCACCGGCGCGTTCTGGACGATCGACCCCTCGTAAAGCATGACCCCCCGGGCGCGGCCGCGCTTGTCCGCTACCAGGACCCCGAACGTCGGATGCGTGTTGGCCGGCAGCGCGGTATCCACACCGATGACCACGCCGCTGTCCGTCCGCCCCACGATTCCGGGGATGGCCGGCCCGGCGGCCATGCGCACGGCGATGCGGCTGGGGAGTTCCGGCGGCGGCTGGTCCAGGGTCTGATTGGGAACGCCGAACTCTCCCAGCAGCATGGTCTGCCCCGCCATGTAGGTGATGGAGCAGGAGGGCGCCCCCCCGGATTTGCCGCAGGCGACGAGCCCGATTCCCAGAACGGCGGCGAGTGCGATACGCATGGGTATTCCTCCCGGCCTTTCGGTGGCGTAACCCGTTGTAACATAATCAGTATGCCGGGGCGGCCCGAGACCGGCGGTCGCTTGACGCTGTTGGCCGTCCCCGGTAGAGTTGGTAGACCCGTCTCCCGGCCATTCCCAACCGTCCAAACGGTTCTCCTGCTATGCCGACGTACGAGTACCATTGCGCCGCCTGCGGCCGGAACTTCACCCGCGTCGAATCCGTGTCGAAACACGGGAAGCACGGCAAGGTCGAGTGCCCCAAGTGCGGCTCGACCCGGGTGCAGCGGACGCTGAGCACCTTCTACGCGAAAACCGGCCGGAAATCCTAGCGTGTTCGATCAGCTGCGGGCGCGTCTGGAGCAGTTTCTGGCGCAGCATACCGGCGCACCCGATGCGCGGGAAGTCGCCGCCCGCATGCAGGACGCCGTGGTCGACGCCAAGGTCGCGCTGGGGCAGATGCGCGACGCCCTCACCCGCACCGAACGCGAGCTGGCCGCCGAGCGCCGGCAGCAGGACAACGCGGAACGGCGCGGCAGGCTGGCCGCCGGCATTCAGGACACGGAGACGGCCGAGGTGGCCGGACGGTTCGCGGCCAGGCACCGCGACCGCGCGCAGGTGCTCGAGCGCAAACTGGTGGTGCAGCGCGAGGAGCTGGCGCTGGCGGATCGCGAGTTGCAGGAGATGATGGCCCAGCTGCGCTCCGCCCGGCAGGCGCCCTCCGGCGCGGCGCAGGCGGCCTGGCGGGACATCGAGGCGGCCGGGGGCCAGCGCCCCGACACCGACCTGGAGTCGGAGCTGCTGCGTTCGGACCTGGACCGCGCGGCCCGCGAGGCCGCGGCCGAGGCGCAGCTGGCGCACCTCAAGCGCAAACTGGGCAAGGAGCGCCCGTGAGGCAGGCCCGAGGCTGGCGTGTCGCGCTCGCGGCCGGCGGGCTTCTGGCCGGCCCGCTCGCCGCCCAGCAGCCGATCATGCCGCCCGCGCACGGACACAAGCTCGCCCATACCTACAGCATCGTTGCCTGGGACTCCGTCACCGGCGATCTGGGCATCGCGGTGCAGTCGAAATTTCCCAATGTCGGCGGCATCGTCCCCTGGGCGCGGGCCGGGGTCGGCGCCGTGGCGACCCAGAGCCTGGCCAACACCGCCTATGGCGACGAGGGGCTGCGGCTGATGGCGCTGGGCGCCAGCGCCGCCGAGGCGCTCCGCATCGTCACGCGTGGCGATACCATGCCGCAGGATCGCCAGGTCGGCATGGTGGACGCGCAGGGGAACTCGGCCAGCTTCACCGGTACCTCCACCTTCGATTGGGCCGGCGGCCGGGTCGGTTGCGCCGGCGGCAGCGGCGGCCGGGTGGATTCCGTGGGGCCCGGGCTCTGCACCATTCTGGGCGGCAAGGGCGAGGTGATCGTAGGCCACGGCTTCGCCGCCCAGGCCAACATCATGGTGTCGGACCAGACGGTGAAGAACATGGCCCGTTCGTTCGTCACCTCCAGCGGGCCGCTGGCCGACCGCCTGCTGGCGGCGCTCAAGGCGGGTCAGGCGGGCGGGGGCGACAAGCGGGGGATGGAGTCGGCCGCGCTGCTGGTGGTGCGCGCGCACGGCGGCTATCTGGGCGCCAACGACCGCTACATCGACATCCGGGTCTACGACGCCCCCGACCCGATCGCGGAACTGGACCGCCTGCTGCGGCTGCACAAGCTGCATTTCTTCGCCAGCGACCCGGCCGACCTGGTGCCCATCACGCCCCGCATCGTGGGGCAGCTGGAGCCGATTCTGCTGCGCGAACCGGCCGGCCAGACGAAGAAATGGCTTGCCGCTCCCCAGGGGGCGGCGAACCGGACCTTTCTCGAGGCCCTGCGCGATTTCATGTACTGGGAGAACTACGACGTACGGGTGCGGATGGACGGTCTGATTGACCGGGTCGTATTGCAGGACATTCTGCGGAAGCACACGCCGGCCAACTAATCCTTCTCTCCAGGATCGTCATGCCCAAGGATACCCCAGAGGAGTTCCCGATCGGCCCCGGCGGGGAAGAGGCCGCCCGGCAGCAGGGCGGTGCGGGCGCGGTGGCCATGGATACCCGGTTCTTCGGGCATCCGCGCGGCCTCTCCACCCTGTTCTTCACCGAGATGTGGGAGCGTTTCAGCTTCTACGGTCTCCGGGCGATTCTCATTCTCTTCATGACCGCCTCGGTGGCCGCCGGCGGCCTCGGCTTCGATGTGGCCAAGGCGGGCGCGGTCTACGGCACCTATGTGGCCCTGGTCTATATGATGGGCCTGCCGGGCGGATGGGTGGCCGACAAGCTCCTGGGACTGCGCCAGTCGGTGCTGATCGGGGGCTTTCTCATCATGCTGGGCCAGATGTCGCTGGCGGTTCCCGGGTCGGCGTTGTTCTATCCCGGCCTGCTCCTCATCATCCTGGGCACCGGCCTGCTCAAGCCCAACGTCAGCGCCATCGTGGGCGACCTGTACGGGCAGGAGGACGTGCGGCGCGATGCCGGGTTCTCCATCTTCTACATGGGCATCAACCTCGGTGCCTTCATCTCCCCCCTCATCGTCGGTCTGCTGGCGCAGAGCGACTGGTTCAAGGGCGTCCTGACCAGCGTGGGCATTTCGCCCACTACCTCCTGGCACTGGGGCTTCGGTGTCGGCGCTGCCGGCATGGCCTTCGGCCTGGTGCAGTACGTCCTCGGCTGGAAGCACCTGGGCGACGCGGGCAAGGAGCCCAGCATTCCCCGGGGCAGCCAGGAGGGACGGAAGGTGTGGCGGCAACTCTGGCTCGGGGTCGGCGCCCTGGCGATCGTCGTCATCGCGGTGGTGCTGATGGTGACGCGCGGCATGTTTACGGTGCAGGACATCGCCGACGCCTTCACCTGGCTCTATGCGGTGGTGGTGGTGGTCTTCTTCGGGCTGCTGTTCGGCCTCGGCAACTGGACCCGCGAGGAACGCAAGCGCCTGATCGTCATCGTGGTCCTGTTCCTCGCGGCCTCGGTGTTCTGGTCTGCCTTCGAGCAGGCGGCCTCCACCCTGAACCTCTTTGCCCGCGACAACACGCATAACTCGGTGCTGGGGCTGACCTATCCCTCCAGCTGGTATCAGTCGGTGAACGCGCTCATGATCATTGCGCTGGCGCCGGTGTTCGCCTGGCTGTGGGTGAAGCTCGGCCCGCGTGACCCCTCGAGCCCCACGAAGTTCGCCTTCGGCCTGTTCTTCGTGGGGATGGGCTTCGTGGTGATGGTGGGGGCCGCCTCCGCCAGCGCCCACGGCGTGCGGGTGAGCCCGCTCTGGCTGGTGGTGACCTACCTGTTCCACACCATCGGCGAGCTCTGCCTCAGTCCGGTGGGCCTCTCCGCCATGACCAAGCTGGCCCCCGACCGGGTCAAGGGACTCATGATGGGCGTGTGGTTCCTCGCGGCCTCGGTGGGCAATCTGATCGCCGGCCGCATCACCGGCTTCTACGAGTCGTTCTCGCTCGCCCAGATCTTCGGCGCGGTGGCCGCGTTCGCGTTCGTCGCCAGCGTGGTCATGTTCCTGCTGGTGCGGCCCATCCGGAGGATGCTGGCCAGGGGGTAGATGGGGGCCGACGACAGACAGCGGAAACGGGGAACCGGGAAACGGGAAAGGCACGCCGCTTTCCCCCTTTCCCCTCCCTCCCTTTTCCCTTTTCCCTTTCCAGGTTTTACCCCATCTCCTCGAAGGCGCTCCGCTCGCCCTTGAACACCCGGAACAGATACCACAACGACGGCGCCAGGATGAGGGTCCCGCCCCCCAGGCCGATCAGCACCAGCCGGAGGGTGGTGGCAGGCGACGCGGCCTGGTCGATGGTCAGCCGGTGCGGCAGGATATAGGGATACTGGGCCAGGCCCCAGCCCCAGAGAATGCAGGCGACCTGCAGCGCCGCGGCGAGGCGCGCGAGTTTCCAGCGGCGCCGCCAGAGCGCCGCCAGGGCAGTGAGGGCGGCGGCGGCGGTGATGCCGTGGAGCACCAGCGCGCGCGGCTCCGTCAGCAGCCGCTGCATGCGCGGCGCCTCGCTGGGTGAGAGCAGCAGCGCCATCCAGGCCGCGAAGAAGACGAACCCGCCGGTCAGCAGGGCGCGCAACCGGAAGTCTTCCCGCAGGGCCGGGTCGGTGGTTTCCAGCGTCAGGTAGGTCGCCGCCAGAAAGGCGAAGAGCCCCAGGGCCAGCGCCCCGACCGCCAGGGGAAAGGGCCCCAGCCAGGGCGCGAGGTACGTGGCGGTGAAGCTGCCGCCGCCGCCGCTACCCAGGGCGCCCGAGGCGATGGCGCCGATACAGGCGCCGAGCACGGCCGGGGTGATGAGGCTGGCGACGGCGAAGACCCGCCCCCAGGCGCGCTGGCGCGGGTTGTCGGGGGTGTCGTAGGTGCGGAAGACGAAGGCCGAGCCGCGCAGCACAATTCCGATCAGGACCAGCGTGAGGGGAATGTGCAGCCGGATGGCGAGCGTGGCGAAGGCCGGCGGGAAGCAGGTAAAGAGCAGCACGACGGCCAGGATGAGCCAGACGTGATTGGCCTCCCAGATGGGCCCGATGGCGTGGGCCACCACCTCGCGCTGCTTCGCGCGCCGCGGCCCGGTGGCGAGCAGGTCCCAGACGCCCCCGCCGAAGTCGGCCCCCGCCAGCAGGGCATAGGCGGTAAGCGCCAGCAGCAGGATGCCCGCCAGCAGGTCCGCCAGGCCGAAGTCAGCCATGTCCTTCCTCCCCGGCGCCCGGGCTCTCCCGGATCTGGCGGAAGAGCAGCCAGACCACGATGATCCCCAGGAAGCAGTAGAGCAGGGTGAAGGTGGTGAAGGGCACGATCAGTCCCGGCATGGGCGTGACCGCGTCGGCCGTCCGCAGGACGCCCTGGATGACCCAGGGCTGGCGTCCCACTTCGGTCACCGTCCATCCCGCCTCCACCGCCAGGAAGCCCATCGGCCCGGCCACCGCCAGCGCGCCCAGCAACCAGCGGTGGCCGCTCAGTTCCCGGCGGCGCAGGAGATACCAGCCGGCCACCAGCGAGATCCCCGCCATGTAGACTCCCAGCCCCACCATGAGATCGAACGCCAGGTGCACCCAAGGCACCGGCGGCCATTCATCCCTGGGAATCCGGTCCAGCCCGGTGACTTCGGAATGGAAGTCGTGGTGCACCAGGAAGGAGAGCCCGGCGGGGATCCGGACGGCCCAGCGCGTGGTGCGGGCGTCAATGTCCGCCCAGCCCCCGATGATGAGCGGGGCCGGCGCTTCGGTCCGGAAATGCGCTTCCATCGCCGCCAGCTTGGCCGGCTGCTCCCGGGCGACATGCCGCGCGCTCAGATCGCCCGAGAGCGGCTGCAGCACGGCGGCGGGGCCGCCCACCAGCAGCGCGACCACCAGCGCGCGGCGGTGGAAGAGGCTGCCGGGCCGGCGGCGGAGCACCAGGGCGTGAATGCCCGCGGCGCCGAGTCCGGTGGCGGCATAGGCTGCCAGGGTCATGTGCAGGGTCTGCTGAAACCAGGCGGGGTTGAACATGCCGGCGATCGGATCGACGTCGACCATCCGGCCGGCCACCAGGCGGAACCCCGCCGGCGCGTTCATCCAGGCGTTGGCGATAACCACGAAGATGCCGGAGAGGGCTCCGCTCACCGCGATGAGCACGCCCGCCAGCAGGTGCATCCGGGGCGAGACCCGTTTCCACCCGTACAGATAGATCCCCAGGAAGATCGCCTCGGTGAAGAAGGCGAAGCCTTCCAGCGAGAATGGCATGCCGATGACGGGACCGGCGAAGCGCATGAAGGAAGGCCAGAGGAGTCCCAGCTCGAACGACAGCACGGTGCCGGAGACCGCACCGACCGCAAAGAGAATGGCTGCCCCCTTGGCCCAGCGTTTGGCGAGGTCGAGGTAGACGTCGTCGCCGGTGCGGAGCCAGCGCCACTCGGCGATCACCATGAGCGCCGGCAGGCCGATCCCGATCACCGCGAAGATGATGTGAAAGGCCAGCGAGATGGCCATCTGCGAGCGGGCGGCAAGGAGATCGGGCATTACCGAGTGGGCAGAGGCAGAGTGGGCAGCACGGCTTACGAGTGCCGCTGATAGGTGCCCATCAGCCGGCCGGTGGCGAGAACGTGCCCGTCCATGGCGGCTTCCAGCTCGGGCCGGGACGCGCCGGGCTGGAGCGGGAGGGGCTCATCCAGCGCGAAGATGCTGAAATAGTACCGGTGGGGGCCGCCCTTCGGGGGGCAAGGGCCGTCATAGCCGTGGTGCCCGCTGTCGTTGCGGCCCTGGCGGCCACCGCTTTCCAGGGTTGCTCTCTGGGGAACGTTGGCCGGCAGGCCGGGGCTGCCGGGGGGAATGTTCCACGCCAGCCAGTGAACCCAGGTCTTGCCGGGGGCGTCGGGATCGGTGCAGACCAGGGCCAGCGCGCCGGTATGGTCCGGTATGCCGGTCCAGGCGAGCGGCGGAGAGTGGTTCTCGCCGTCGCAGGTGAAGCCGGGCGGAATGGCGGACCCGTCGGCGAACGCCGGGCTGGTGACGGTCAGGGACATGCCGGAACCTCGGGGACGGGGTGGCCACTGGCGCGGGCCGCGGCGGGGGGAACTATACTACGGAGAATCTGTGCTGTGTTCCGTGTACCGGAAGGAGATGGTATGGCTGCCCCGACGAATCGCCAGAGCGCTCCCTCCCCGGAGGGAGTGCGAGTGCCCGAAGGGATGGAGCTGCGCGGCCCGATGCTCCCGGGCTTTGAGGAAATCCTGACGCCGGAAGCACTGGAGTTTCTGGCGATGCTGCACCGCCGTTTCGACGGTACGCGCCGCCAGCTGCTGGCCCGGCGGGGCGAGGTGCAGGCGCGTCTGGACCAGGGTTGGCGGCCGGACTTCCTGCCGGAAACCCGCAGTATTCGTGAAGGTGACTGGCAGGTGGCGCCGCCGCCCGCCGATCTGCGGGACCGCCGGGTGGAGATCACCGGGCCGGTCGACCGCAAGATGGTCATCAATGCGCTCAACTCCGGGGCCAACGTCTTCATGGCCGATTTCGAAGACGCCAATACGCCCACCTGGGCCAACCTGGTACAGGGGCAGCTCAATCTGCGCGATGCCATCCGCCGGCGCATCGACTATCGCTCGCCCGAGGGGAAGGAATACCGGCTCAGGGAGAAGGTGGCAACCCTGCTGGCGCGGCCGCGGGGCTGGCATCTGCCCGAAGCGCACGTGCTGATCGACGGCGAGCCGATGTCGGGCAGTCTCTTCGATTTCGGGCTCTACTTCTTCCACAACGCCCGGGAGCTGCTCCGGCGCGGATCGGGCCCCTACTTCTACCTGCCCAAGCTGGAGAGTCATCTCGAGGCCCGGCTGTGGAACGACGTCTTCCTGGCCGCGCAGGACGCGGCCGGCGTGCCGCGGGGCTCGATCCGGGCGACGGTGCTGATCGAAACCATCCTGGCCACCTTCGAGTTGCACGAGATTCTCTACGAGCTGCGCGAGCACAGCAGCGGGCTCAATTGCGGCCGCTGGGACTACATCTTCAGTTTCATCAAGAAATTCCGGGCCGATCCCGCGTGCCTGCTGCCCGACCGCGGGACGGTGGGTATGGATCGCCACTTTCTCCACTCCTACACCCTGCTGGTGATCCAGACCTGCCATCGCCGCGGCGCGCATGCCATGGGCGGGATGGCGGCCCAGATTCCCATCAAGGGCGACGACGCGGCCAACCGCGCGGCCATCGACAAGGTGGAGGTGGACAAGCGCCGGGAGGTGGGCGACGGCCACGACGGCACCTGGGTGGCCCACCCCGGCCTGGTGCCCATCGCGAAGGCGATCTTCGATGCCGGCATGCCGGGTCCCAACCAGATCGACCGGCAGCGCGACGATGTGACGGTGACGGCGGCGGACCTGCTGACGGTGCCCGAGGGCGAGATTACCGAAAAGGGGCTGCGCCACAACATCAATGTGGGGCTGCTGTATCTCGAGGCCTGGTTGCGGGGTATCGGCTGCGTGCCCATCTACCACCTGATGGAGGACGCCGCCACGGCGGAGATCTCCCGGTCGCAGCTCTGGCAGTGGGTGCGCCATGGCGCCACCCTGGCCGACGGCCGCACGGTCACGGCGGCGCTGTACCGGAAGACGGTCGAGGAGGAACTGGAGCGCATTCGCGAGCTGGTGGGCCAGGAGGCGTACGCCCGGGGAGAATTCCCCACCGCGACCCGGATCTTCGACGACCTGGTCACCCGGCGGGAGTTCACCGATTTCCTTACCCTGCCCGCCTACCAGGTGCTGATCGAGCGGGGGGCCTGAGGGGCGAGGAGCGGCGGGCGCCGTGAGCGGCAAGCTGCAGCTCCTCTGGGAGCGGGTCCGCTCCAGCTACTGGTTCGTCCCCAGCATCATGGCGGCGGCGGCGATCGTGCTCGCCATCATCATGCTGGAGCTGGACCACCGGGTGTCACTGGGCGCCGACGGGACCATTACCTGGCTCTACGGCGGCTCGGCCGAGGGCGCCCGGTCGCTGCTTTCCACCGTGGCCAGCTCGATGGTGACCGTCGGCGGGGTCACCTTCTCCATGACCATCGTCGTACTCTCGCTCGCGTCCAGCCAGTTCGGTCCCCGCATTATCAAGAACTATCTGCGCGACACCGGCAACCAGTTCGTGCTGGGGACCTTCATCGCGACCTTTCTCTACTGCGTCATCGTGCTGCGGGCGGTGCGCGGCCCGCCGGGCGCGCAGTTCGTACCCAATATCTCCGTCACCGGCGGCGCCGTGCTCGCGATGCTGAGCCTGGCGGTGCTCATTTACTTCCTTCACCACGTGGCGGAGCTGATCCAGGTGGAGAACATCGTCGCCACCGCCAGCCGCGATGCCCGCTCCGCCCTCGATCCGCTCTTCCCCAGCACGATCGGCCGCGAGCGCAGCGCCGGCCCGCCGCCGCAGCGCTTCACGTTGGGCCGTGCGGCGACCCGGATCCCCGCGGACCGCGCCGGCTACGTGCAGGCCCTGGACGGCGACGCTCTGCTGCGCCTGGCCCGCGAGAAAGACGTGGTGATCGAAGTGCGCCGCTCGCCCGGGCACTTTGTCCTGGAAGGCGAGCCGCTGGCGAGAGTCTACGGCAAGGGTCTGAGCCGGGAGGAATGCCGGAAAGTGGCCTCGCTCTTCTTTCTCGGCGACACCCGAACGCCGTTGCACGATGCCGACGCCGCGCTGCGCCAGATCGTGGAAATCGCCGTTCGCGCGCTCTCGCCGTCGCTCAACGATCCGTTCACCGCTATGGCCTGCCTGGACCGGATCGGCGCGGCGTTGTGCGGCGTGGCGGAGCGGAACCCGCCCTCGCGCTTCCGCTACGACCGGGAGGCGACACTCCGGGTCATCGCCCGCCCCGTCGGATTCCGCAGCCTGGCCGATACCGCTTTCAACCTGATCCGGCAGTACGGACGGTCCAACGCCGAGGTGTTGCTCCGGATTCTCCGCACGCTGGAGCGGATCGCCCGCTGCAGCCGCCGGAAAGATGTTCACACGGTCTTGCTGCGTCACGCGACCCTGGTGCTGCGGGAAACCGCGACCGCCCTGCCGGTCCCGGAAGACCGGCAGCGGGTGCGCCGGAAGGCGGAGCGGCTGATCCGGAGGCTGGAACGTTCGGGCTGAAGAACGGCGCGCCTCACTCCTCACGCCTCACGCCGTACTCGCATGCCTCCGAGCAGCCAAAGGCCCCACCAGACCGAGAATCCCAGCACCACCAGCCCCGCCAGCCGTACCAGCCCCGCGATCTGCAGGTCGTGGCTCAGCCAGCCGAGCCGGCCCAGGAGGTAGTTCCAGTCGTGGATGCTGCCTTCGCCCGAGAAGCTCACCAAGTCGAGCTGCAGGGCGCGGGCGTCGGCGATATAGCGGGCCAGGTCGAACAGGCTGGTCGCCTCCCACACTCCGGCCACCGCCATCCCGAAATATTCCCCCTGGTGGAGAAAGAGCAGGGCCACGGCGAGCGGCAGCAGGACCTGGCTCAGGCTGCCTCCGGCCACGCCCGGAAACTGGCCCAGCGGTGCGAAGACCAGGTGCCCCAGCTCGTGGACGCCGAAGGTGACTCCGCCGAAGAGGCCGCGATACTCCGGATCGGCCAGCGTTCGCAGGCCGGTATAGGCAAGGTAGAGGAGCAGCGGCAGGCGCCACTGCCAGGACCGTCCCGCGGCCCATCCGGCGGCATCGGCCCGCCTGGCGTTCCACCGGGTGCCCAGGGACATGATCTCTCCGCGGTAGCGGGTGATCCCCAAGTCTAGCGCGCGGCCGGCGGCTGCGCCTCCCTGTTTCTTGCCGGCCCGCGGTAGCTTTCGCTACCATGATCCAGGCCCCCGTTCGTTCTCTGGTGGTGCTCGCCGCGGGGATGGGCAGCCGCTTCGGCGGTCTGAAGCAACTCGCTGCCGTCGGCCCCGGGGGCGCCACGCTGATGGAATACTCGGTCTATGATGCCGTGCGGGCCGGTTTCGGCCGCGCGGTGTTCGTGATCCGCCCGGAAATGACCAGCCATTTCCTCGACTGGGCTGGCGAGCGATTTGCCGGCAGGATCGAGGTCCGGACGGCGGTGCAGCGGCTGGAGGACGTGCCCGATCCGCGACTGATCCCGCCCGGGCGGCGCAAACCCTGGGGAACCGGGCAGGCGGTCCTCGCCGCGCGCGCCGAGGTGCCCGGCGGATTCGCCGTGCTCAATGCCGATGATTTCTACGGCCGGGAGGCGCTGGAGCTGGTCGCCGCGTTCCTGGCCGCCGTGGCAGCAGGTGAACGCCGCGCGCTGCTACCGGGCTATCCGCTGCGCGACACGGTCTCGGACGCGGGCCCGGTGAACCGCGCCGTCCTGCGGCCCGGAAGCGGTGGCCAGCTGCGCGACCTGGAAGAGATCTACGATATCCAGGGCGGGGACGATGACCGCTACCTCGGCCTGGGGCGCGGCGGAGCGGTTACCCTCCCGGGCTCCGCACTCGTGTCCATGAACCTCTGGGGCCTCACTCCGGCGATCTTTCCCTTTCTGGATGAGGCTTTCGGGGCCTTCCTCGCCGAGCCCGGCGGAGGGGACCGCGAGTTTCTCCTGCCGGAGGTTATCCGCCAGCTGCTTCGCGCCGGGGTGTTGCGGGTGGACATGGCCGCGCCTGGCGGCCACTGGCGGGGGCTGACCCACGCCGCCGACCGCCCCGGTGTGGAGCGCGCCATGGCCGAACTGGTTGCGCAGGGGGTCTATCCGGAGCGGCTCTGGGCCTGATGCCGGACCTCCCGGCCGACCGCTTCCAGCTGGATGCCCCCGTCCAGGCCTGCGAGCCGCTGCCCGGCGGCCACATCCATCGCTCCTTCCGGGTGGAGACCACCTCCGGCCGGCGCTATCTCCTGCAACGCTTCAACACCCGCGTCTTTCCCCATCCCGCCGGCGTGCTCCGGAATATCGTGCTGGTGACTACCTATCTGGCCGAACATCGGGGGCGCGAACCGGCGGCCGATTCCCGTCGTTCGCTCCGGCTGGTGCCGGCGCGGGATGGTGCCTTCTGGCTGACGAGCGACGACGGCGCCGTCTGGCGAATGTACCACTTCATTGAAGGGGCGGTATCGCACCAGCGGGTGGAGGATCCCGGCCTGGCCTACGAGACCGGCCATGCCTTCGGCGAGTTCGCCCGCCTGCTGGCCGACTATGCCGGGCCGCCGCTCGATATCACGCTGCCCGGTTTCCACGACACGCCGGCCCGGGTGCGGACGCTGGAGGATGTCCTGGCGCGCGATCCCGCCGGCCGCGCCTCGAGCGCCCGCCGGGAGAGCACGGCCCTGTTGCGGCGGCGGGAGCTGGCGCGGGGGATACCACCGGCGGGAAGCGCCGGCGGCCCGCCGGTCCGCATCGCGCATCACGACGCCAAGGTCGCCAACGTGCTGTTCGACGCAGCGACGGCGGAGGCCCTGTGCGTGGTGGACCTGGACACGGTCATGCCGGGGACGATCCTGCATGATTTCGGCGACCTGGTCCGGAGCTGTACCAGCCCCACCGCCGAAGATGAGGCCGATCTGGTTGGAGTGGCCGTGCGTCCCGGGCTCTACCGGGCATTGGCCCGAGGCTACCTCGAGGCGGCCGGCGGACTGCTCACGCCGGCCGAGCGGGCGCACCTCGAGACGGCGGGACGCGTGATTACCTACGAGCAGGCGGTGCGGTTCCTGGCGGACTACCTCGCGGGGGACGGGTACTACCGCGTAACCGACCCGGAACAGAATCTCCGCCGCTGCCGCACCCAGCTGCGGCTGCTGGAAACCCTGGAGGAGCGGCAGGCGGAACTGGAGGCGGCACTTCTCTGAGAGGCGGCGGTCGGCTTTCCTCTCAGTCCTCGGCCTTCAGTCCTTTCTCCCCCCACATCCTCCCCAACAGCCGTCCCAGGATGAGGCTGCTGACGGCGAAGATCGAGGCCCAGACCCATCCCTGCGTGGTGCGCCCGTAGAGGAAGCTCCCGGTGCCGAAGAGCGCGGCATACACGGCGGTGCATCCCAGCATCCAGCCGAGCACCGCGTTGGCCAGGCTGTCGGGCGAGGGCGCCACCCCCGCCTCGGCGGCGATCGGCTTCCAGCCGCTGCCCGCGGGGCGGATGAGACGATAGAAGGCGACGAGGGTGGCACGGTCGGTGGGCGGCGTCAGGTAGGTGACCGCGACCCAGACGACGGTGGTGGCGGCCACGGTGAGCACCAGGGAGATGTGGGCCGGCACGGGATGGCCCTGTTTCCCGGCCACGAAGAAGGCGAGCGCGATGAGAAACGAGCTGATCATCGCGGCGATCTCGGACCAGGCATTCACCCGCCACCAGAACCAGCGCAGCAGATAGATAAGCCCCGTGCCCGCGCCCACCGAGAGCATGAGATTGAAGCTCTCCCTCGCGGTGTCGAGGACCAGGGTCAGCAGCGCGGCCAGCAGCATCAGCAGCGCGGTGACCACGCGGCCGGTCAGCACGTAGTGCCGCTCTTCCGCCTCGGGGCGCAGGAAGCGGCGGTAGAAGTCGTGGACCAGGTAGGAGGTACCCCAGTTCAGGTGGGTTGAAATGGTGGAGACGTAGGCGGCGAGCAACCCGGCGACCATGAGCCCCAGCAGCCCGTGGGGCAGGAAGCGGAGCATGGCGGGGTAGGCCATATCGTGCCCCAGCAGCGCCGGATCCACGTAGGGGAAGGTATGGGCGATATCGCTCAGGTGGGGATAGACCAGGAGCGACGCGAGGCCCACCAGGATCCAGGGCCAGGGCCGCAGGGCGTAATGGGCCGCGTTGAAGAAGAGCGTGCCTGCCAGTGCGTCCTTTTCCGACCGCGACGCCAGCATCCGCTGCGCGATATAGCTGCCGCCGCCGGGTTCGGCGCCGGGATACCACACCGACCACCACTGCACCGTCAGCGGGATGATGAGAATGGAGAGGGTGAGGCTCCAGTTCCCGAAATCGGGCAGCAGGTTGAGGGTCTGGGGGTCGAGGCGGGTGACCAGGCCGTGCAGCCCACCGACTTCGGGCTGCCGCAGGGCGTAGACCGCCGCCGCGACCGATCCGGTCATGGCAATGCCGAACTGGATGAAATCGGTCACCAGGACGCCCCAGAGCCCCGAGGTGGCCGCAAAGACGATATTGATGGCCGCGCAGATGAGCAGGGTGCGGCTCATGGGCCAGCCCAGCACCACATTGGCGATCTTGGCGGCGGCCAGATTGACCGTCGCCATGATGACGCAGTTGAAAAACAGGCCGAGATAGACCGCACGGAACCCGCGGACGAGCGAGGCGGGGCCGCCGCTGTAGCGCAGCTCGTAGAACTCGAGGTCGGTGAGCACGCGCGAGCGCCGCCACAGCCGGGCATAGAAGAAGACGGTGAGCATCCCGGTGAGCAGGAACGACCACCAGACCCAGTTGTCCGCCACGCCGTTCTCGCGGACCAGGTTGGTCACCAGGTTGGGGGTATCGGTGCTGAAGGTGGTCGCCACCATGGAGACGCCCACCAGCCACCAGGGGGCCGCGCGCCCGGAGGTAAAGAACTCCGCCGTGCTCCGGCCGGCCCGCCGCGCCATCAGCAGCGCCGGGAGGAAGGCGACCACCAGCGAAACCATGACGACGGCCCAGTCGAGCGGAAGGAGATGCATGGGGTTGGCGGGGAAAGGATAGGACAAGATAGGGAATCGGGGGTAAGGAACAAGGGACCAGGAATCAGGAATCAGGAATCAGGAATCAGGAATCAGGAATCAGGAATCAGGAATCAGGAATCAGGGGGCAGGCCGGGATGCCCGACCTGTCCCCTTGTCGTCCATACCTGATCATTTCCCTCGGTCCCCGGATACTGAATCCTGATTCCTGCTCCCTGATTCCTGATTCCTAGAAAAGCACCTCCACCCCCAGCCGCACCTGACGCGGCGGACCGTACACGAACAGCGGCTGGGTGAAGTCGCGGGCGGCATCCAGGTACAGCGGCTTCAATTCGGTGGGGCCATCCACATACCCGTTGTGGTCCAGGTCGGCCCATCCCCGATAGCGGGGGGACTCGTAGGGAATGGGCTCCGGATGCAGCTGGTAGAGCGAGTCCGCGCTGTTCTGCAGCACCGCCTCGGTGGGGCCCGGGGTTCCGGTATCGCGGCGCGCGGCCACCTGGTTGCGGTGGTTGAACAGGTTGCGGATATCCAGGTAGATCCCGGCCGAGGTCCCGAAGAGCCGCAGCGGCCGCCGGAGCAGCATGTCAACGGTGGTGGTGGCGGGCAGCCGCAGGTCGTTGGGCGGCCCCACCAGGGTGTCGTTGATGACCCGGCTGAAGGGCAGGCCGGAGTTGTACCGGAGGATGGAGGCGAATTCCAGATTGGCCAGGGGGCGCGCGCCCGCGATGCCGGGCCCGAAATCGGGATTGCTCTGCAACTGGAGGATCCCGGTGAGGCTGTGCCGCCGGTCGTAGTCGAGCGGGAATTCCACCCGCGCCGGGACGGTGGTGTCGCCCGTCACCGGATCGATGATGAACTGCCGGAGCTGAAAGGCGTTGGACGACGTGGCCGTCGCCTTCTGCAGGGTATAGGTCACCCGAACGCCCCAGCCGTTCCGCAGCGGGCGCTCGGCCAGGATTTCCAGGCCGCGGACGCTGCCGTAATCCGTGAGCGCGAAGATGGTCGAATCCGGATTCACCCCCAGCGGCACCGACGCGACCAGCCCGTCCAGCCGTTTGGAGTAGACGCCTACCCGGATGGCGGTGCCGTTGGTGGGCCGGATCCGCAGGCTCAGCTCGTACTGGGTCGCGGTCTCGAACCCGAGATCGGGGTTGCCGCGGCGGAACCGGCCGGTGCGGGTGGTGTCGTCGAACGCCGCATCCACCAGATACTGGAAATCGGGCGGCTGGCTGAACTTGCCGAAGCTCGCGACCAGCGTCGCCCCTTTGAGGACGGTCGACACGGCAAAGCGGGGGCTGAGCGTGGTGCGGGCGCCGAAGCGGCCCCGGACCGTCTGTGGCGTGTTCAGGTCGGACCCGCCGCTGAAATGGTCGGCGCGGACGCCGGCGGTGAGCGCCAGATCCGTTCCGCGTATCTGGCCCTCGGTGTAGGCCGACCACAGCGTGGGGGAGAAGTTCGATGCCGTGGGCGGCGGCACGCTGTCGCCCACCGGGAGATAGGCCAGGACCCGCTGGAAGGTCTGCACCCGCTCGCCCGCCAACTGGCCCCCGAACATCAGGTCCACGTTCTGGCTGAGTCCCAGGGTGGCGTCGAGCTGCCCGCGCATTTCGCGGTACTTGTTCCAGCCGAGGTCCCCGCGGGGCGCGCCCGCCAGGAAGAGAGCGGGAACGCCCCAGGGCGTCGAACTGCTGGCCACCGGCGGGTGGAAGCCGGGCACGGCGTTCATCGCCGCCAGCGTATCCTGGTTGCGGGCGATGGTCTCCCCGAGGAAATGAAAGGGTCTGGCGGTGAACGCCCCGAACTTGTAGTCCGGCTGGTCGATCAGCGGGCCGCGGATGAACTCGCGGCCGAAGTACCCCAGCCGGAGGTCGAGAATAAACGCGCGGGAACCGCTCAGGGTGAACGAGTTCTGCAGGTGGGCGCTGAGCAGCGTGCCGCCCACCCGCTGCCCCGGGGCCAGGGCTTCGTTGTACTTGTAGGCCGGATCGTAGAGCAACCGCTGGTTGACCGAGCGCAGCCCGAAGAGGCGCAGGGTCTGCCGGCTCCCCAGCGGAATGGTGAGCTTGCCGCCGAAATCCAGCTGCTCGCCGCTGTTGTGCGGCAGCATCCAGGGAGCGTCGGTGCGCGGGTCGCGCGGCAGTCCGGAGGAGGGGGCGTTGACCGGATCGGCATCGAGCCGCCCGCTGGCGTCCACCACCGCGAGGACGCGCACGCCCCCCACCAGCGGCCCGTCGGCCTCGAACAGCATCCGGTCCAGGCCGTAGTCCCATCCGTTGCCGAAGGGGCGGTCGGTCTCATAGGCGGCGCGGCCGCTCCAGCGCTCCCCGCCGTCGCGGGTTACCACGTTCACCAGACCGGAGAGCGCCTGGCCGTAGCGGGCGGAAAATCCGTTGGTCGTGAGGGAGGCCTCCTGCAGAATCTCCGGTGGAAGCCGGATTCCCAGCGTGCCGGTGGAGGCGTCGAGCTGGTTCTTGACTCCCAGGCCGTCCAGAATGAACGACTGCTCGCCGAGCCGCCCGCCGCGATAGCTCTGGCCTACGGCACCCGCCTGCAAGGCGAGCGCCTCATCCAGCGAGCTCACCGGCAGCCGCCGCAGGTCCTCGGCGGTGATCCGCTGGGTGGTCGCGGTGGCAAGCGGGTCGAGGATCGAGTCCACCGCCTGCACCACCAGGGGCTCCAGCGGGGTCGGGGCGCGTGGCAGGTCGAAATCGAGCAGCGTAGTGGCGCCGGCGCGGATCAGTACACTGTCGCGGACCACCGCCCGATAGCCGATGAAGTTGGCGGTGACCCGGTGCCAGCCGCTCTGAATGCCGCGGGCGCGATAGCGCCCGGCGGTATCGGTTTCGGCCCGGATGCGGCCGTCTACCACGATGCGCGCCAGCGTAATGCCTTCGCGCGAGGTCTGGTCCCTGACTTGGCCGGCAATGTCGCCGGTGCTCTGGGCGTGCGCGGAGCGGGCACCGGCGAGGGCGGTGCAGGCGGCCAGCAGGGCCAGCGTCAGGGAAGATCGAAGAGCCATAGATCGGAGGTGTGGGTTACGACGGTGTCCACCGCGATGACGTTTCCGTTGGCGTCCCGGATCACATTCCGGAGAAACGGATAGCCTTCCACGACCACGGCGTGGCCGTCGGGGCGGAGCGCGGGGTGGCGGAACAGGAGGCCGGTACGCTGCCCGGTGGCGGAATCGATGCTCTCGACGATATAGGACTGATCCTCCCCCGTGGCCAGGTTCACGACGTGCAGCAGGCCGCCTTCATCCCGCTGAAGCGGCCCCAGGGCAGAATCGACGGTGTAGCTCACCTTCCCGCCGACGACCACGACCATCCGGCCCCCGGCCGTCTGTACATCGCGGGCAATGCCCTCGGCGGCAAAGTCGTGAATGGGGATGGCCGCTCCGGTGCCGAGGTCGAGTTGGTTGACGACGGCGCTGCCCTCGGTGGTGGCCAGCACGGCCGAGGAGCCGAACGGCGCCGCGGAGGAAATGCCCCCCGTGCCGGGCACCAGGCTGAACTGGGCCGGCGTGCTGGCCAGGTCTACCTGGACCAGGGAGAGCCCCGTCGCCAGGGTGTCAGGCGGACAGGAGGAGCAGTCCCGCGGATAGTCGATCCGTTCACCGATATAGACCGCCGTATTCGCATCGAGCCAGCCGACATTGGAGATGCCCTGATGGACCTGGCCCCCGGCGGCGCTATAGGGAAAGGTGCGCAGAATGCTGGCCGCGTCGGGCCGGTCGACGCTGGCAAGCTCGAGCGCGCCGCCGGCGGGATTGATGCTGCCGATGCCCGACCAGACCCGGGTGTACAGCAGGCGGCCATCCCCGGCCACCGCGGGCCAGGCCCAGACATCGGTGCTGTCGAGACCACCCAGCTGGTTGCCACAGAGGGTACTCTGGATGGTGCCGCCGGTCCCGGGGAGCCGCACCAGGCAGCGGTCGCGGTCGCCGGTCGGTCGCTCGGCGGCGTAGAGAATGGAGCCGCCGTCGGACGTCCAGGCCGGCGTCAGATCCGTCCCCAGATTGAACGTGAGCTGCCGGGGAGAGCCGCTCCCGAAAGTGGTATCCAGCCCCTCAGCGCCGGCACCGGCAGCAAAGGGCGCGGTATGGTCACAGGCCGCGGCGGCCAGCAGCAGGGTGATCACGGGCAGGATCGTCGTCGCACGTGTCATGGGTAATCCACAGTCGGGAGATCGGCCTGACTCGGGACACCACCAGCGGCAAGGAGCAGAACGCGCCGCGTGTACCGCGACGGATCAGCACAAGACGACGCCCTCAGGTGTGCAGGACGGCCTGGCGGCATGCGGCCTCGGCAAAGGCGTTCGGACTGTTCTGGCTGGGCGGTGCGGCGCCGCCCGATGAGGAGCCAGGAATATGGCTTCAGGAACCCGGGAAGTATACCATCCCGGGCCGCTCCCGCGGCCTCCGGCTGTCGGGAGCCCGGAGGAGAGAGCGGTTCCGGGGTGGGAGACGAACGGGCCGCCGTTCCGGTGCACACCGGAACGGCGGCAACTCAGGACAGGGTAATGGGGCCCATGCGCATCACCTCGAAGGGCCCGCCGGTGAGGCGGGCCAGCTGGTGCAGCCCGGTATCATGCCGAGCCGCGGTGCCGCACTGCGGCATACCGGGCCAGGCTCACCACGGGAATCGAACCACGCTTTCATCGCCCCTGGGGCCGACCGAGGCGACCCCGAAGACGAAATCGTCGATCGCCACTCCCTCGAGGGTCACCGAATCCGCCGGGGCGGCCACGTCGCGCCAGTGGGTCCACTGGGGCGCGCTGGTCGGTCGCCAGTAGACCCGGGTGCGGTGGGCGGAGTCGTCCGCAGCGGTCCACCGGACGGTGGTGGAGGGGCGAACGGCGCCGCTCAGCATGACGCGCTCGGGCGGCCGCGGGGCCCACGCCAGCGACGCCAGGGTCGCGGCATCCAGGGCGGTGACCCGCGCCAGGTAGGGGAAGCTCACCCCCTCCAGCACATCGCCGTAGGCGGTGTCGCCCGAGACGCGCACGTCCTGGTGCTGCCGGGTGTAGTTCTCGTGCTGCTCGGTCAGGCGCACTGCGGGGAATCCCCGGTCGTTGAAGGGCCGGTGGTCGCCGCCGCGCCCGAAGCGGTCCAGCCGGTAGATCAGCAGGGCGTGGAACCCGGGAACATAGGAGTCGGCGATCCGGGCCACGTATCGGGCCAGCTCCCGCGAGGGCCCGTCCACCTCGCCGCCATAGGACCGCAGGCGCCCGCGGGTGCGGTCGTCGTCGGCGACGGGCCGTGCCTGGGAGAAGACCCGCACGGTATCGCGGTTGGGACGGCCCAGCATCCCGGCGCGATTGCCCACGACGTCGTTGTTCAGCACCGCTTCGATGGTCCAGCCCGAATCCTGCGCCAGCTGGGCCAGCTGGGTGCCGCCGAAGAGCCCCTGCTCTTCGCCGGAGAGGACTCCAAAGACGATGGTCTTGCCGAAGCGGCGGCCGCTCAGCACTCGCGCCGCCTCCAGCACCGCGGCAACCCCGCTGCCGTCATCGTTGGCTCCGGGGGCGTCGCTGATGCTGTCCAGTCCGTTGGAGGCGCGCGAGTCGAGATGCGCCGTCATCAGCACCCGCGAGTCCGGCGATGTGCCGCCCCGCAGCGAGGCCAGCACATTGACGATCATCACGTCCCGGGGCAGGCGGTTGCCGCTGTCGGCCCGCACCAGGCGGGACTGGTACCGCACCTGGAGGCAGGCGCCGCAGGCGGCGGAGATGCTATCGAAGGTCGCTTTCACCCAGCGGCGGGCTGCGCCGATCCCCCGGCGCGACGACAGGGTGTCCGAAAAGGTATTTCGGGTTCCGAATCCCGTCAGGGTGCGGAGATCGGCCTCGAGCCGCCCGGGCCGGACTGCCTGCGCGACGCTGTCCACCCGGGCATCATGTGAGGGCGTCTGCGCGGCGGCCGTCGCGGGCAGCAGCAGGAGGAGCAGGGCGGGAGTCGTGTTCATCGGTGACGCGGGGTGGAAAGAGGGGAGAACGCCGGGGCGGAGGCACCGGGGACAGCGGAGGCTCGCGCGCACCGGCGCCGGTCAGTTGTTGCCGGATACCAGACGGAGCTCGAGGCCCTCCACGGTGGCGCCCTGGATCGATGCCGGAAGGGTGAACTGAACCGGCACGCTGCGCAACCCCGACCGGCGCAGCTGCTCCGGGTCCGCGGTCATCTCGTAGCGTCCGGGCCGGATACCGATGCCGTAGATCTCACCGTCGGAGAAGGTCACCAGGGTGCGGCGATGGCCGGTCGAAAGCTCGCGCAGCACCACCTCCACCCCGCCCATCGGCTGCGGCCCGGTGGGCGTTTCGCGGACCAGCCGGCCTTCGACCACGCCACCCGGGACCACCGGGATATCGAGCGTCCGGTACTGGTTGGGGCCCGGCTCCACCCGGGCGGCGGCAAAGGCCGGCACCCAGAGCGGCGACGGCAGGCTCAGGGTATCCACCGTGAGCAGCACCGGCTCGAAAGGGACCAGATTCCAGATCCGGTACTCGCCGCTGGAATCGGCGACGGCGCTGGAGTAGCCCGCCCGGACCCGGACGCCGGGGAGGAGCTCCTCGCCGGCGTCAAAGCGTCCGTTGGCATTCGCATCCAGGAAGACGTGACCTGAAAGCCCGGCCCGTTCGATGGCCGGATCGGGCATGAACGTCACTCCGCCCTGGGCGCGGTCATACACCGCGGAGCCCTGCAGGTACTGGGTGGCGCTGGCCGGTCCGCTGGGCGGGGCGGTGAGGGTGGAGTAGGCGCGGAAGGCCGAGAGGTTGGTCGAGACGGTGAGCAGCAGCGTGGGCCCTACCCCGCGCTGCCAGCCCATGCCCCCTTCCACCCGGACGCCGCGGCTGACCTGGCGCGCCAGGTACAGCGAGGCGGAGACGGGGCGAAGCATGCCCTCGGTTTCCAGGGTGGTACGGGCCGAGAAACGCCCCAGAAAGGAGCCCAGTGCCGGGTGGGGCAGGATGAAGGTGTTGATACCCAGATAGCTGTGATCGATCTGCACGCCATTGGTCAGGGCATCCCGCTGCAGTCGCAGGGAGGGCAGGATCCGCATCCCGGCGGTGAAGAAGGAAATGCCGAACCGCCCGCTGGTGCTGCGGCCGTTGAGGGCGCTGATCCGGTCCAGGCTCGCGTCCAGGGTCAGCGAGCTGGACTGGGAGAACGGCAGGTATGAGGCCGTCGCGGTCCACTGGCTGCGCCGCCCGTCGGGGGTGAGGATCGGCTGCTCGACGTTCCGGGCGAACCGGTTGTACTCGAGCGTGGTCTGCAAACTGGCCGAGGGCTGGTAGAGCAGCCCCGCGCGCGCGACCGCGTGCAGGACCCCCTCGAGCTGCACGCCCCAGGCGTTCCCCAGGCTCCCGGTGATGCCCAGGTAGGGATGAAAGAGGCTGGGCAGCGCCGCGCGCCAGAACTGGTCCATGCCGGCCTGCACCGTCCAGCGCTGGTTCAGTCCGTAGCGCAGGTCCAGGTTGGCGGTGGCCTGGCAGCGCGTCGTGCGGCAGGCGCCGGCGGAAAGCCCGTATTCGAACCGGTTCCCGGGCAGAATATCATCCAGCACCCGATAGCTGCGGTCGAAGCGCTTTACCTCGCCGAAGGGCCCGTAGGCCACAAAGTCCACCGGGTTGTCGCCGTACTGTACCGGCACGTCCATGCTGAACCGGCCCAGCGCATTGACGGAGTCGAATCCGATCAGCCGGCCGCCGCGGTACGCCTCCAGCTGCCAACCGGGCCCGAGATCCCCCGCGTAGGTGATCTGGCCCAGCGCGGTGGGCCGGAGATAGGGAGCATTGGTGAGGGAGACGCCCTCCATGCTGCGCGGCCGGGGGCCGGTGGCCAGGCCATCGCCCAGCCGGACCTGCCGCAGGTAACGCTGCTCGCGCCAGACGCCGGTCCAGGAGGCCTCGGCCCGCGGCCCGGCCCCCGCCTGGCTCGCCAGTCCCAGTTCCAGCGCGCCGCCCAGCGCATTGCTGCCCACTCGCGTGGTATAGGCGCCGCTGCCCACCGGGTCTGAGCTGGGGCTCATGATGGAGTATTCGACCGTGAGTCCGTTCCAGCGCCGGCGGTCGAGCCGCAGGTCGAGGTCGGGCTGCGGGGGCCGACTGGCGGCCAGGCGCTGCCGGGCTTCCTCCCGCGCCACCCGGGCGCCGATGGGGAGTGCCTCCGGGTTCAGGATGGTCACCCGGAGATCGCCCCAGGAGGTGGCGAGGTCCAGGCCCAGCAGGTGCGAGAGCAGCTCGAGGCTGACGTAGGCGCGGATGCCCTGCATCCGCAGGAGCGCGGGGCTCAGCGGGACTCGCTTTTTGCCGAGGTACAGCGTCCCGGCGGCGGGATCGAGCCGAAGCAGGAGATTCTGCGGCTGCAGATCCGCTTCGATGACTCCCGAATCGGAGACGCTGTGGCGCACTTCGGCCAGCTCGAGCACCTCGGCCAGGGGCACCAGGACGTCATCGTGCAGGCGGAAGGCATCGACCGTTCGCGACGTGATCCGCCCCAGCTCCAGTTCGACCAGCACCGCTTCGGCCGTATCGGGCTGACCGGCGGGCGCAGCCTGGGCCGCCCCGGGGGAGGGGCCCAGCAGCGCCAGCCCCAGCAGGGCCGCGACCGACGGAAGAGCGGCGGTGAGCCTCACGGATTCGCCAGCACCAGGGAATCGCGGGCGGGGGCGGACCGCAGGAGCTGGTCGGGGGACAGATCCTCCCGCTCGGCGGTGACTTCCAGACGAAATCGGTAGGGTGCCGGTCCGGTCCTGGCCAACGGCGCGGTGAACCGCGGCGCCACATCGAAGTAGACACTGACCGGCTCCTCGAAGCTGGCCACGACCTTACCGGTGGAATCCACCAGGGTCCCGCGGGCGGTGCCCAGGTAGGCCGCGTCGCCGGTGCGCTCGAGCCGGGCCCGGGCGACCAGGCTGTCGCCTTCGATGCGGGCCTCGAGCCGGGAGATCGCCACGCCACTGGTTACCGAGCCCTTGCGGTAGCTCACCGGAATGACGGTGCGAACTTCGAGCGAGAGACCGACGGTGATCCCCGTGGTATCGCCCAGGTTCTGCACCGGGACCTGGCCAGCCTTGGCCTGCACGGCGAGCCGGGCCCAGTACTCGCCGTCGGGCAGCCCGGCCGGAGGCTGGCCCAGGAGCCGGACGGTTTTCCGCTCCCGGGGTCCGAGCACCAGACGGCGCGGGAAGGCGCGAATCCAGCCGGCCGCGGAGGGCAGGGTGGAGTCCGGGGTCTCGACCGTCCGCAGCATGTACTCGCCGGCCGAGTCGGTGACCGGGTAGCCGAAGAGCAGCCCGATCGATACCTCCACCGGGTCGTTGCCGGGATTGAAGAGGGTGACCGCCCCGCCGCGGGTGCGGTGATCCATGAAGACGGCGTGGGGCGCCACCAGGACGCCCTGGGCGGGCAGGACACGCGGGGCGAGCAGGAGACCGAGTGCCAGGTACAGCGCCCGGCGGCTCACAGGACCACCACCCAGAGAATGACGGCGTTCTGGTATGCGCCGGGCGCCTGGCCGGCGAGGGGGCTGACGGTGCCACCGAGATGAACGTCCACCTGCGTGCTCTTGTTGTTGGGGTTGTAGTTCCTGGCCCTGCCGGGATCGAACTTCATGGCCTTGTTGCCCTCGACGATGAGGCCGTCGGTCTTGCTGAATGCAATCGGCATGGTCGTGCCGCTGCCGCTGATCAGCCGCGGCGGCAGTACCAGCACCAGGTTGAGACGGGCTGGGCCGAATCCTCCGGGCATGGTGATGCTGAACAGGCCGCTCTGGACCGGATCGGCCGCCGTGACCGAGGCCGGCACGCCGGCGATCACATAGCCGAAGCTCAGGTCGCGCACGCCGACCACCTGGAGCTGGGCTCGCGCGGTGACCGGCGTGGCGAACAGCAGGCCTGCCAGAAGACCGAGGACTCGCATGACTCACATCGTGAGGGGAAATGCGCACGCCGGCCGAGGGAAGATAGTGTCCCCGGCCGGCGTGCATTGCATTCACCCTTGCCGGGCTTAGAAGTAGTCGACCGTCAGAGTGATGCCGGCCGAGTACGCGCCCGCGCCCTGGTTGGCCGCCGGCGTGATCTGCGCGCCCACGTAGACGTTCAGGACGCCGCCCGCGTCGAGGGCCGAGGCGTGCGGCACGCCGTCCACCGGAGTGTAGCTGGCGCCGGTTGCCGGGCCGGAAACGTCTTCCGCCACCCAGTTGCTCAGCGGAATGTTCGCGCCCGGACCGCTCAGGCTGCCGGGCAGCGTGAAGGTCAGGTTGACGTTCTTGCTGGGCTCACCGGCGATATCGAACTGGCCGGCGCCACCGTCATTGGTGGCCACGGTGTAGGTCAGCCCCGGCAGCACCGAACCGAAGTCCAGGTCCTTGGCGCCGGTCACATTGATCGGCTGGAGCACGTTGGCGGTGGCATTCACCGAAGCGTTGTTGACCTGCGCCTGGGCGGTGACTGCCCCGAGGCTCAAGATCGCGGCCAGCCCGGCCGATACCATCGAAAGACGACGCATGTTTCCCCTTCTCCTGTTGGTGGTAATGGGTTGATGCCGAGCGTGACGTGGGACTTCGGGAGTGCCATCCCCGACGTCGGCGGGAGGGGGGCAAGCGTTGTGCCAACGTGAACAATATTTACATATGCGTCATGTAATTTGACGTATGTAGTTAAGACAATCGGAGGATGCGCCTTACGGGGAGCCAAAAACTCTGAATTTGCTGATCGTCGTATAATTTGACGGCCACGAGTGCTGCGACCGGGCATCCCCAAGATCGCTAACGCCTTCGACAGAAAGGAGTTATCCTGATCTGTCAGAGCCAGCACGCGCCCTGCTAGGTCTGGCCCCCGGGCGGAGGTGTATTCCGGGGAACTACGGAGCTCTGGGGAGATCCCTGATGCGGTTAACACTGCTGCTGGCGGGCCTGACTGCGGGAAGCCTCGCGTTCGCGCCGGTTCTCCAGGCGCAGGCTTCTGGCAGCTTGCGAGCGGTGGCCCGGGTTCACCACGTCCCGCGCGACCGCGAGAGTCTTTCGGCGGCGGCGACTGCGATGCACGAGTGGGTGCAGCGCAGCCAGGGCCCCATCGTGCGGCGCACATCGCTGGCGCGGGTTTCCCTGCGTCCCGCGACGCCGAGGACCACCGCCGGGCGCGAGCCGTCGACTCCGGGCCTCGTGATTGATATCGAATACCTGCGCAATTGAGCCGCCGGAGTCCCGGCGTTCCGGCGGGCTGAGAGACCTGCCACAATCTGCAGCCCCTTCCTATTAAGGAAGTCGCTGGAAACCACTCTTCCCGCCGTCGGCTGTCCCGCCGCCGCACGCCTGGTGGGTCCTCACCCCGTGTGGCCCATCCCTTGCTGAACCATTTCTGGTCGGTCCGGCACACGCAGCGATGCGTCGGTCTCCCGGCCTGTCCGCCGGGCAGCTTCGTCCCGTCCGGGATTCCGTGAGGCGCGATCAGTGAGCGTCGTTCTCTTCCTCGGTTTTCTGCTCCACCTGGCCGCTCTGGCGCTCTCGCTGGCGGTGGCCTTCCGCCAGCGGGACTGGCGCATGGGGTTCGTGTCGGGGCTGCTCGCCGCCCTCATCGCCGCCGGCCTGCTGTCGCTACCCACCGGTTTCGCCGGCGCTACCGCCTGGGATGAAGTCACCCTGCCGGCGCTCGCCACCCTGCTCATCGGAGCGCTGGCCCTGCTCTCGGTCGTCTCGCTCGACCGGTTCGTGACCGAATCCAACGAATCCACCACCAGCTTCGCCCTGGAAAAGGCGTCACTGGAGCAACTCTTCGAGAGCGCGCCGGATGCGCTCGTGCTGGTGGACAACGACAGCCGGATCCTGCGGGTGAATTCCGACTTCAGCCGGCTCTTCGGCTACAGCTTCGCGGAAGCCCGGGGTCATTCGGTGGACGAGCTGCTGGTCCCGTCCGACATGCGGGATGAAGCGCAGGTCCTGACCCAGCAGGCGGCGCACGGCGCCCGGGTGAGCCTGGAGACGCGCCGGCGGCGGAAGGACGGCAGCCTTGTGGATGTCTCCATTCTGGGGACGCCGGTCCTGGTGAACGGGCACCAGGTTGCCGTCTACGGGAGCTACCGGGATATCACCAGCCGCAAGCGGGTGGAGCTGGCGCTGCGGGAAAGCGAAGAGCGTTACGCGCTCGCAGCCGAGGCGGCGAACGACGGTCTCTGGGACTGGGACCTGCGCACCAACCGCATCTACTACTCGCCTCGCTGGAAGGCGATGCTCGGCCTCGGAGGCCCGGCCGTCGGGGATGATCCGGAGGACTGGCTCTCGCGGGTGCACCCGGACGACGCCGCCCAGCTGCGCATCTTGATCGCCGAACACCTGACGGGCGGCAAGTCCCAGTTTGCCCGGGAATACCGGATGCGCGGCGCGGCGGGGGCCTACCACTGGATGCTGGTCCGGGCCCTGGTGGTCCGGGATGAGGCGGGCAACGCCGTCCGCATCGCCGGCAGCCAGACCGACATCAGCGGCCGCAAGAACATCGAAAAGCAGTTGAAGCACGACGCGCTGCACGATGCCCTGACCGGCCTCTCCAACCGGTCGCTCTTCATGGACCGGCTGGAGCACGCCCTGGCGCGCGGCCGCCGCCGGCCGGACATCACCTTTGCGGTGCTGTTTCTGGATCTCGACCGCTTCAAGATGATCAACGACAGCCTGGGCCATATCCTGGGCGACCGGCTGCTGACGGAGTTTGCCCGGCGGCTGGAGCGGTGTGTGCGTCCGGAGGATACCGTGGCCCGCCTGGGCGGCGATGAGTTCACCATCCTGCTGGAGGACCTGGCCGATCCATCCGAGGCGATTCAGGTGGCCGAGCGGATCAACGAGGCCCTGCGGACGCCGTTTAATCTCAACGGGCAGGAGGTCTTTACAACTTCGAGCATCGGGATCGCCTTCGGCGATGCCCACTACGAGCGGGCCGAACAGCCGCTGCGTGATGCCGACACCGCCATGTACCAGGCCAAGGCCGGAGGCAAGGCGCGGCATGAGGTCTTCGATGCGGCCATGCACGCCGACGTGCTGACCATGCTGCAGCTGGAGACCGATCTGCGCCGGGCTGCCGAGCGGAACGAGTTCGAGCTGCAGTATCAGCCGGTGGTGCGCATGGCGGATCGGCGGGTCATCGGTTTCGAGGCGCTGATCCGCTGGCGGCACCCCCAGCGCGGGCTGGTGCCGCCGGGCGAGTTCATCGCAACGGCGGAAGAAACCGGGCTCATCGCGCCCATCGGCTGGTGGGTCCTGGAGCAGGCCTGCCGCCAGATGCACGCCTGGCAGGCCCGCTACCCGGTTTGCGCACCGCTGTCGGTCAGTGTCAATCTGAGCGCGTCGCTCTTCCGGCTTCCCGACTTTCACGACCGGGTCGCCGCGGTGGTGAAGCAGGCGGGCCTGGACGCGAGCGCTCTCAAACTGGAGATTACCGAGGGCGCCCTCATGGATCGGGCCGAGGCGAGCGAACGGACGCTGCACCTGCTGCAGGAGGCCGGCATCCAGGTTCAGATCGACGACTTCGGCACCGGCTATTCCTCCCTCAACTACCTGCACCGGTTCGATATCGACGCCCTGAAGATCGACCGCAGCTTCGTGAGCAGCCTGGATCAGGACGCCGAAAGCCGGGAGATCATCCAGACCATCGTCACCCTGGCGCGCAATCTCGGACTGCGGACCGTGGCCGAAGGGATCGAGACCGAAGCGCAGTTCAGCTGCCTGCGCGAGCTGGGCTGCGACTGGGGCCAGGGCTACCTGCTCGCCGTCCCGCTGGATACCACCGGGGTGGAGTCGCTGCTCTACGCCGGCGACCTGGAGCTGCTGCCCGCCGGCCAGTCCTGACCAGCGGGAATCCAGGTCACAGCCGCGCCCGCGCGGGCCGGACATCTTCGGAAGGACGATTCTCCCAGGAGACGGGATGGGCCGGTACCGTGGGAACGAACGGCGGAGGCTGGGCGGCGACCCCCCTCGAGCATCCGAGTATCTCCAGCAACTCGGCTATGGCATGCTGGACATCGGCATCTGCGCTCCGGCGGATGGCGACGATGCAGCGTCAGCCCGCGCGCTGGCCCGGGCGCTGGCGCTCGAGCTGGCGGAGCGTGGACTCTCGCAGCACGATCTTTCGCAGCTGCGAGCCCGGGGCTTTCAGCTCGAACCCCGAGCGCACGGCCTGCACCTGGTGGTGCAGCGGCCGCCGGCGGCATGAGAGCCGGGTGAGCGGAGAGGGGTAAGGGGTGATGGGTCGCCTCTATCCTGATCACCTGCTTCCTTGTCCCTGCTCGATTGCTAACTTTGTACCACAAAGTACTTGACATTGCCCCATTACCGCGGTACCGTTGGGACCATGTCCGTCCACCCTCTCCGGAAACCGGCGGAATCGCCCGCGCTGCATCACCGGGCGATGGACAATCTGCAGTTCATCCGCGAGACCATGGAGCGCGCGGGGTCGTTTACCGCGGTGCCGGGGTGGGGGGCTGTAGCCGTCGGGTTGACGGCGGTAGCCGCCGCGGCCGTAGCGGGGGCGCAGCCCAGCCTGGAGCGGTGGCTGGTGGTCTGGCTGGTCGAAGGTGCCGTCGCAATCGTGGTGGGCGCCTGGACGTTGCGCCGGAAAGCGGCCCGGGCGGGGGTGCCGCTCCTGAGCGGCCCGGGCCGGCGGTTTGCGCTCAACCTGGTACCGGCCCTGCTGGTCGGAGCGCTGCTCACCCTGGTGCTCTATCGCGGAGGCCTGGCCCAGGCCATCCCCGGCGTCTGGTTGCTGCTCTATGGCACCGGTGTCCTCGCCGCGGGCACCTTCTCCATTCCGGCGGTGCCGGTGCTGGGGTTGTGCTTCATGGCCCTGGGCGCGGCGGCGCTCTTCACCCCGGCCGCCTGGAACGACTGGCTCATGGCCGGGGGCTTCGGCGGGCTGCATCTGCTCTTCGGGACGATTATCGCACGGAGGTACGGTGGCTAAACCGGGAACCGCTCGCCGGAAGGACCCGGAGGAAACGCCCCGGCCGGCGCTCCAGGGTGTGCGGGGCGACGGCGTGGCCGAGGCGCCGCTGGCGCTCGACCGCGTCATTCACGAGCGCATGCGCCTGGCTATCGTGAGCGCGCTCGCGGTCAACGCGTCGCTCAGCTTCAACGATCTCAAGCAGCTGCTGGGGACCAGCGACGGCAATCTCAGCGTGCACGCGCGCAAGCTGGAAGAGGCGGGCTACGTCGCCTGCGAAAAGTCCTTCCAGAACCGCATCCCCCGGACCGAATATCGTCTCACGGCGGCGGGCCGCCGCGCCCTGGAAGCCTACCTCGACCACATGGAAGCCCTGATTCACGCCACCCGCGGCTGAGACCGCGCTCTCTTTTTTTGCACCCTGACTTTACTATGCAAAGTCCTTCGCTGCACGTCGCAATCATCATGGATGGGAACGGTCGCTGGGCAGTAGCGCGCCGACGCCCCCGGTCGGCCGGGCACCGCGCCGGGGCCGAGGCGGTTCGCCGGGTGGTGCGCGCGGCGCCGGGGGAGGGGATCAGCCTGCTTACCCTCTACGCCTTTTCCGCCGACAACTGGCAGCGGCCCCGGCGGGAGGTGGAAGCGCTGCTCCGGCTATTCCACCGGTTTCTGCGCTCGGAGGTCGAGTCCTGCCGGCGCAACGGGGTGCGCCTCACCGTGATCGGCCGGCGTGACCGGCTGCCCCAGACGCTGCGGGCGGCCATCGCACAGGGCGAGCGTGATACCGCGGGAGGATCGCGGCTGCATTTGCGGATCGCGATCGACTATTCCGCGCGCGACGCGATAGTGGCGGCCGCCGCCCGGCTGGACCGCTCCCCGACCCGGGAGCATCTGGCCCAGGCGCTGGGTGAAGCCATGCACGACCGCGGCCCCGCGCCCGACGTGGACCTCCTGATTCGCACGGGAGGCGAGCAGCGGCTCAGCGATTTCCTGCTCTGGGAATGTGCCTACGCCGAGTTGTACTTCACGCCGGTGCTGTGGCCCGACTTCGGCGAGGGGGATCTGCGCATCGCGCTGCAGGCATTTCAGGCGCGGGAGCGGCGGTTCGGCGCGCTGCCCCATCCCGCGGCGGGCTGAGGCCGCCACGCTCCCCTGCCGCGAATGTTGCCGCGGCCCGGGCCCACGCCGGGCCAGACCGGTTCCTGAGCGTCAGAGCCCGACCTGCAGGCCCAGGCGGAGCCGGCGCGGCGGTCCTTCCAGATTGTAGCTGCCCAGCCCGACCCGGGCGAGCGCATCCGAGGCGCGCTGCTGCTCGCCCGGACTCAGGATCCCGTCGCCATTCCCGAAGCGCTCTTCCGCGCGGATCAGGTACACGCAATTCGGCGCGGCGGGCTCATTCTGCGCGTTCACCCAGTTGCCGCACCCGCTGGCTGCGGCTCCGCCGAAGGTCAGATTGATCTCGCCGGTGGCGACATCGTAGACCCCGTTGGCCTTCCCCTCGTTGGCAAAATTGGAACTGTCGACCTGCCAGGCGAGGTCAAGGGCCTCCGCACTGGTGGTGGTGCCGGTGGTGGCGAACACCGCCAGGGTATTGACGTGATTCAGCAGATTCCGGACGTCGAGGAACGCGCTGAGGGTGTGGCCCGCCACGGTGAACCCGCGGACCAGGCGGAGGTCCACCCGGCTGAACGACGGAAGCCGGCTCCCGACGAGTCCACCGTTGTACGCCCCGCTGGCGTAGCGGAAGGCTGCCGTCATGTCGGTATGCCCCAGGAGGGCTCCGGGCAGGCTGCCGGCATGCCAGTCGGCGGGGAGGGTAAGCGCCAGGGCACCGGCTACGCTGTTGGGGCGGCTCGCGCCGGATGGCGTGTCGTTCGCCGTCTTCGCGTCGGCGTAGCTGTAGCCGATCATGCCGTGCAGGTGGCCGGTCCGGCCACGCAGCGCGAGGTCCGCCCCGGTAACGCTTCCGCCATCCAGCAGCACGAATTGGCGGAGGTCCACGGACGCGCCCAGCCGCTGCGGGTCGGCCAGCGGTAGCAGCGCCGCCGTGACGACCCGGTCCAGGCTCTTGTGGTAGACCGTCGCGTCCAGCGTGAGGCCGGACACGAGGCGGTGGGCGGCGCCGAATTCCATCACATCCTGGCGCTCGAACCCCAGGTCCGTGCCGTAGGGATGCAATACGCTGGTGATCGAGAGATCGGTATTGAGGCCGCTGTAGAGATCCTGGAACCGGGGGATCTGCGTCTGGCGCGCATAGCCGGCGTGGAGATGGATCGCCCCGGGAATCATGGCGGCCAGCCGCAACCGGGGGCTCAGGGCGCTGTGTGCCTGGTCCGGTACGTAGAGCACCAGCGGCTTGCCCCCCAGGGTCGCTCCGCCCGTGCCGTAGCTGTTGGGCCGGGGGAAGTAGCTGTAAGTGCCGAACCCCGGGCTGGTGCCGACGGTGTCCAGCATATAGGGCCGGGCCGCGCCGGAGTTGAAGCGATCGTAGCGCAGACCCAGGTCGAGGGTGATTCCCGCGGTATGCAGCCGGGGCGCCACCCAGAGGGCGGCCTGATTGGGGTTCTCCAGCCAGGCCTCGGCGAAGGTCTGGCTGACCAGGGCATGGCTGTAGTTGTCGATGGAGCTCCCGGTGTATTCGCCGCCGGCCCGCAGGGTCAGCGCGTCGCTCAGTCCCAGCGCCGCCGAGCCGCCCACCAGCGTGCGGTTCTCCCGCAACATGGTGAGCCGGCCCTGGGGGCCGCCGCTTTCCACAAAGCCGGTGAGGCCATAGGCGTCGTTGCGGTACTGGTCGATGTAGGAGTACTGGTCCCGGTTTTCCAGGTCGTACGGGCTGCGCCGGCTGTTGGGAATGTTCTCCCGGATGTTGGTGATCAGCTGATCGTTCAGCGCAAAGTTCGAGAAATGCCAGCGGAAATCGAGCCCGCCGACCATCCACCCCTGCACCGGTGTCGGCCGGGTCCCGAGCGGCCCCGAGAGCGCGCGGTCCGTCTGCCAGGATGCGAAGGCGTGGAAGGCGGCCGGGTGGCTGCCCAGCCGGCCCGCGCCGTCATAGACCAGGCCCAGCATCCGGCTCCACTCACGGGTGCCGGCCCAGGCGACCGGGTTGTAGAGAAGATCGTAGTCGAACTCCCGGGCCTGGTGCTGGCTGGCCAGGGCGAGCAGCGAGAGGCGGGAGCCGGCGCCGATCTGATAATCGAGCTTCCCCAGGGTCTGATAGTCCGTCCGCTGGGCTTCCGGGAGGCGGATGCCGTGGCAGCTCCGGCCGGCATTGGCGGCGATGTCGGCATTGCTGCTGCCGGCGAACATTCCGCAGTCGCCACGGTAGACCGCAAACTTGGCGATCGGCACGTAGGTGGTATCGGCGAGTGGGTCGAGGATGGCGCTGGGCACGGCCACCGTGGTATCGATGCCGGCCTGGATAAAGATGGGGACCTGGTTGCTGCCCGGGCCGCTGTCGGGGGAGCGCTGCCCCTGCAGTACTCCGGCCAGGCTCAGCTGGAAACCGCCGCCAAGCCGGCCGCCGACCGTGCCCTGCAGCCGATTGGAACCGGGATCGTGCGCGGCACCGAACACCTCGCCCGTCTGATAGGACAGTCCGGCGGTCCAACGGTCGGGCGCACGCAGAGTATGCAGGAGCACCACCCCGTCTCTGGCATTGCCGTAGTCGGCTCCTATCGGGCCAAGGACGATGTCGGCATGGTCGATGGCGTTGGTGCCGATCCCCAGTGCGGGTCTGACGGTTTCTGCCAGACCTCCTCCCGCTGGGGCGCGCCTGAAGCCCGGGGAAACAGGAATGCCGTCCACATACACGCGGGCGCCTCCCGGCGCCCCGCCCCGGAATGACAACTCGCCGGCCGGACTGCCGGTGATGCCCGGCAGCAGCAGGAACGCATCCTCCAGGCTGTCGGCGGGCAGGTCGCCGATGAATGCGCCATCCAGCCGCCGTACCGTAGTGACGGCGCTGTCCGGCGGTGCCGTAACGAACTGCTGAGCGAAGAGCGGAGCGGCCAGCAATCCGGTCGTGAGCAGGACAAGCCCGATCCTCGGCCCATGACGGATGCCAGGACGATTGAAGGTCATACGGGGAATGCCTCTGACTCGGAAATGACGGAAAGACCCAGGGGGCTTCCCATTAGCCTACTCCGGGACTGGGCTTCCGCAAGGGGAAGAGGAGTGCAATGTGTGGCCGCCGCTTCTGGACGCGCGTCCCCCAGGAAACGAGTCCCGGTTTCGTGCCGCTGTTCCAGAACGTAACGGCGGCGTATGGCGCACTTGGGGCCGCGCTGTAGCTTGCAAATATCTCCCCGTTCTGTCGGAGCGATCATGCCCGCCAGCCGCCAGCTCATGGTCCTGTGTCGCCCCCTCCGGTTCGGGGTGCTGCTGGCTGCTCCGCTGTTCCTGGCCTGCAGCGACAGCACCGGACCCGGGGAGCTGTCTCCCACGGACGTCGTCTCCCTCACGGTGGGTGACGACCACGGCTGCCTGCTCACACGGGAGGGCGAGGCCTGGTGCTGGGGCAGCGGCGCGTTTGGCCAACTGGGCAGCGGCGAAACGGTCGATCGGACCACGCCGCAGCCGGTGTCGGGCAACCTTCATTTTGTCAGTCTCGTCGGCGGCAGCGGCCACACCTGCGGGCTGGTGATGAACGGCGACGCGTATTGCTGGGGTGCGAACGCCACCGGCGCCCTGGGGGAAGGCGGCACCACCGTCCATGCCGTGGCCCCCGTGCCGGTCGTCGGCGGGCTGCATTTCACCCAACTCAGCGCCGGTACCGGATACACCTGCGGGCTGGATACGCAGGGGCACGCCTGGTGCTGGGGATCGGGGCTGAAGGGGGAACTGGGCGACGGCAGTCGTACCAACCAGCCGGCCCCCGTGCAGGTGGCCGGGGGCCTGAGCTTCAAGACCATTACCACGGGCCTGTTTCACACCTGCGGCCTCACGGCCGCGGGTCAGGCATGGTGCTGGGGTAACAACCTCTACGGAGAACTCGGCACCGGCGACCTCAACGCGCGCTCGGTACCCACCGTGATCAAGGGGACCCGCCGCTTCACGCAAATCGGCGCGGGAAGTTTCCACACCTGCGCACTGGGTGAGGACCGCCGCGCCTACTGCTGGGGCTCCAACATCAGCTTCGAGCTGGGGAACGGTTCCGGCTCGACCACCTACGCGCTCGAGCCCACAACCGTCGCCACCAATGAGTTGTTCAGCGGCCTGTCGGTCGGGTCCTATCACGCGTGTGCGTGGGCCTCCGATGGAACGCTGTACTGCTGGGGGGCGAACACCTATGGGAAGCTCGGCTATGGGAGCCAGGTCGCGACGGTGAAGCCGATGGCGGTCACCGGCGGCGACCGGTTCCGGCTGGCCCGGGCCGGCAGCAATCATACCTGTGGGCTGACGACCGGCGGAGAACCGGTGTGCTGGGGGTGGAACGGGTTCGGTCAGCTGGGGAACGGCTCGCGCTCCAACAGCCTGGAGCCGGTGGCGATCTATACCCAGGAGATCGCACCGCCGCAGTAGCCCGGCCCGGGCACCGGCGCGATGTCGGCGTGCACCGTGAGGGCAAACTCCACCGCCCCCGCGACTCCTTCCATGTCGATTGAGATGCAGACGTCCGTTGAGTGGGCAGAATGGGCTTACACCAGGGTACCCCGCATGACCGTTACGGCCTGGCCGCCGAGGATCACGCGATCTTCCTGCATGCGCACGCGGACGATGCCACCGCGGGTACTGGCCTGATAGCCGATGAGCTCCTGCCGGCCCAGCCGTTCCGCCCAGTAGGGGCCGAGGCAGCAGTGGGCGCTGCCGGTGACGGGGTCCTCGCGGACGCCGGCGCCCGGGGCGAAGAAGCGGGAGACGAAGTCGTGGGCGGCGCCCTCGGCGGCGGCGGCCGTGATGATGAACCCGCGGGCGGTGATGGACTCGAGCAGGCTCAGATCGGGTTCCAGATCGCGCACCAGTTTTTCGCTGTCGACCTCCACCAGGTAGTCGAAGCGATTGCGGCCGACGTAGTGCATGGCCAGGCCCAGCGCTTCGGTGAGCTCGAGCGGCGCGGAGGTTTCGGCCGGGGGCTCAGCGGGGAAATCGAGGTTGATCCAGCCGCGCTCGCGCGCCGCCGTGAGCAGGCCGCTGCGGGTATGGAAGCGCGCCGGCTGCCCTTTGGGAATCACGCCGTCCTCCCACAGGAGGTGGGCGCTGGCCAGGGTGGCATGGCCGCAGAGGTCGACTTCGACCGTCGGTGTGAACCAGCGGAGGCGGAACCCGTCGTTTTCGGGATGCAGAAAGGCGGTCTCGCTGTGATTCATCTCCTGCGCGACTGCCTGCATCCAGCGATCGTCGGCTGGTCCGTCGAGCAGACAGACGCTGGCCGGGTTGCCGGCGAACCGGTGATCGGCGAAGGCATCCACGGTGACGATCGACTGGGCCATGCGGTCTCCGGTCAGGCGGGGAGCAGTGCGTCGGCTTCGATCTCCACCAGCATCTCGGGGCTGATGAGGGCCGCGACCTCGACCATGGTACTGGCGGGCCGGATATTGGCAAAGACTTCGCCGTGCGCCCGGCCGACCGCTTCCCAGCGGCTGATGTCCGTCACGAAGACCCGGGTGCGGACCACGTCGGCCAGGCCGGCACCGGCGGCTTCCAGAGCGCCGGCGATGTTCTTCAGCGCCTGGACCGTCTGGGCGTAAGGGTCGCCGATGCCCACCAGGCTGCCGTCGGGGCCGAGGCCGGTGGTGCCGGCAACGTGGATGATGTTCCCCACCCGGACGGCCCGGCTGTATCCCACGACCGATTCCCACTGGGTGCCGGCCGGTACATTGAGGCGTGGCATGAGTAATCCTCCGGCGAGTCAGCAAACATCGTGGGGCCGAGTGCCGGGGCGCAAGATGGCCGCCGGGCGCACCTGTCCGGCTACGGCGCCGCGGGCCGTGCGACCTCGGGAACGACCTCCGCATAATGGCACGCCGCTTCGGTGCGGCCCACCGCTCGCAGCAGCGGCACCTGGTCCACGCAGCGCTGGTCGCGCAGGGGATGGAAACAGCGGGTATGGAAGGGGCAGCCGGAGGGCGGGTCGGCCGGACTGGGCAGGTCGCCCGTCAGGACGATGCGCTCCCGCTGCCGGTCCGGGTCGGGCTCGGGCACGGCGGAGAGCAGCGCCTGGGTGTAGGGATGCCGCGGCTCGCTCAACAGGGCATCGGTCGCGCCGGTTTCGATAATATGCCCCAGGTACATGACCGCGACACGATGGGCGATCTGCCGCACTACCGCCAGGTCGTGGGCGATGAACAGATACGACAGCCCGCGCCGCTGCTGCAGATCGGCCAGCAGGTTCAATACCTGCGCCTGGACCGATACGTCGAGCGCGCTCACCGGTTCGTCACAGACGATGAACGCGGGCTCCACCGCCAGGGCGCGCGCGATGCCGATCCGCTGGCGCTGGCCGCCGGAGAATTCATGGGGATAGCGGCCGGCGAAGGAGGGGTCGAGCCCCACCTCTTCCAGCAGCGCCCCCACCCGGCGGCCGATTTCCCTGCCTCGAGCCAGCCGGTGAATCTCCAGGCCTTCCGCGATGGCGGCGCCCACGGTCATGCGGGGGTTGAGGGAGCTGTAGGGGTCCTGGAAGATGATCTGCATCCGGCGCCGCAGCGCCCGGAGCGCGCCGCGCTCGAGGGAGAAGATGTCGTGGCCCTCGAACAACACCCGGCCTGCCGTCGGCTCCAGCAGCCGCAGAATGGTGCGGCCGGTGGTGGACTTGCCGCAGCCCGATTCGCCCACCAGCGCCAGCGTTTCCCCCCGCGCGATCTCGAAGCTCACGCCGTCCACGGCGCGGACCGGCGGCCCCTGCCGACCCAGCAGGCCGGTGGCGTTGCCGAAGTGCTTGACCAGGCCGCGCACCTGGACCAGGGGAGCCTCCGCGCCGGTCACCGGGCCTCCGGATGGTTCGCCAGCCAGCAGCGCATCCAGTGCTCCGGCTCGACCTCGAGCGGCGGGGGCTGGGTGATGCAGGGCTCGAAGGCCTTGGGACAGCGGGGGCGGAACCGGCAGCCCTCCGGCCACGCATCGGGCGTGGGGACGGTGCCGCCGATGGGCTGCAGCCGCTGCCGCGCACCCGAAATCCTCGGCACCGAGGCCAGGAGGCCCCGGGTATAGGGATGGGACGGCCGGGCGAAGAGCTGGGGGGTGGGACATTGCTCTACGATCTGTCCCGCGTACATCACGGCCACACGGTCGGCCCGGCCGGCGACGATCCCGAGATCGTGGGTGATGAGCAGGACGGCCATGCCACGAGCCCGGCGCAGCTGGTCCAGAATTTCGAGAATCTGGGCCTGGACGGTGACGTCCAGCGCGGTGGTCGGCTCGTCGGCGATAAGCAGGTCGGGCTCACAGGCGAGCGCAATCGCGATCATGACGCGCTGCCGCATACCGCCGCTCATCTGGTGGGGATACTGGCGGGCCCGGCCGGCCGGATCGGGAATGCCGACTTCCCGCAGCAGCGCGATGGAGCGGTCCATGGCCTCGCGGCGCGATACGGGAAAGTGGGTGCGAATCCCCTCGGCGATCTGCTCGCCCACACGGAAGACGGGGTTGAGGCTGGTCATCGGGTCCTGGAAGACCATGCCGATGTGCCGGCCGCGCACGTTGCGCAGCCCCGCGTCGTCCAGCGCCAGCACGTCGCGCCCGTCGAGCAGGATACGGCTGCTCTCTTCGATCCGTCCCGGGGGCGGCACCAGGCGGAGCAGGGCCAGGCTGGTGAGGCTCTTGCCGCAACCCGACTCGCCCACCAGGGCCAGCATCTCCCCCTGGATGATGCGGAAGCTCACGCCGTCGACCGGAACGGACCGGCGGCCCCCGGCGGGGAAGGTGACGCGGAGATCGGAGACTTCCAGCAGCGGGGTCATGCACTCCGGGGATCGAGGGCGTCACGCAGGGCGTCGCCGAAGAGATTCACGCCCAGCACCACCAGCACGATGGCCAGGCCGGGAAAGACACTGGTCCAGGGCTGCGTCAGCAGCGCGCCCTTGGCGTCGAGGATCATGCCGCCCCACGAGGGCCGGGGCGGCTGGATGCCGACGCCAAGAAAGGAGAGGCCGGCTTCCAGCAGGATGACGTCTCCCACCGCCAGGGTGGCGGCGACCAGCAGCGGGCCCATGGTGTTGGGCAACAGGTGCCGGAAGATAATGCGGCGCCGGCGCACGCCCAGCGCTTCGGCGGCCTGAACGAAGGCCTCGTCCCGCAGGCGCAGCACTTCGCCCCGCACCAGCCGGCTGGTGCCGAACCATCCGGTGATGCCCAGCAGGAGAATCAGCGCCCCCAGCGGAACCCGTTCCCAGGCGACCAGCACCAGCAGCAGCAGAAACAGCCGGGGCACCGCCAGCGCGCCGTCCACCAGGCGCATCAGCAGCACGTCGAGCCAGCCCCCCAGGTAGCCGGCCAGAAGACCGACCAGGGCGCCCAGGCTCATGGCGACCAGCACGGCGAGCAGGGCCACGCTGAGCGAGACGCGCCCGCCCCACATGACCCGGGACAGCACGTCGCGGCTCAGCTGGTCGGTGCCGAACGGGTGTGCCAGGCTGGGCGGCTGGGCCCGGCAGAGCAGGCAGGGCTGCGCGGCCGGATCCGGGAGGAAGAAGGGCAGCAGGAGCACCAGCAGGATCATGACCAGGAGCAGGAGGGCGCCCGCGCGCCCCGCGGGCGAGCGCCAGGCCCGGCGCATTCCCTCCAGCAGGGCGCCGGTCATCGGGCGCGCACCCGGGGATCGAGCAGCTGATAGGCCACATCGGTCAGCAGCCCGCCCAGCACCACCAGGGCGGACACCAGGAGCCCCGTGCCCATCAGCACGTTGTAGTCGCGCCAGGAGATGGCCTCGGCGGCGAGCTGCCCCAGCCCGGCCCAGCTGAACACGTACTCGACGTAGACCGACCCCGTCGCCAGCACCGGCAGCCAGAGGCCGAAGAGCGTGAGGACGGGAAAGAGGGCGTTCCGCCAGGCATGCCGCCGGAGAACCTGCCGCTCCGGCAACCCCTTGGCGCGGGCGGTACGCACGAAATCCAGCCGCAGGACCTCGAGCATGGCGCTGCGCTGGTGCCGCATGGTGGCGGCGACACTGACGACGCTCAGCGTCAGCGCGGGAAGCACCAGGTGCCGGAGCACGTCCAGCGCGCGGGTGAGGGTGCCCGCATCGGGCGACAGCAGCGGGTCGATGATGCCCTGGGTAGGGAGGAGACGCCAGTGCAGCGCGAAGACCCAGATGAGCAGCAGGCCCAGCCAGAAGGACGGCATGGCATAGCCCACCAGCGACACGGTGCTGAGCAGCCGGTCGCCGGGGCGGTCCTTGTGCACCGCCTGCCAGGCCCCCAGCCAGATCCCCACGGTGAAATTGAAGAGCAGGACCGTCACCCCCAGCAGCAGGGTGCGGGGCAGTCGCTCGGCGATGAGGGCAGTGACCGGGCGGCCATGATATTTGACGCTGGTGCCGAGATTTCCGCGGGCCGCCTGGGCCACGAAGGTGGCGAACTGGGCCAGCACCGGCCGGTCGAAGCCGTACCGCTCGCGCAGCCGGGCCAGCTCCTCCGGGGTGGCCAGCCGTTCGCCGGCCAGCAGCGCCACGGGATCGCCCGGGGCGGCGCGCATGAGGAAGAAGAGCAAGGTCATGGCCACCAGCATGGTGACCACCGCCTGCGCGCTCCGGCCCAGGAGCCAGCGGATCACGTCAGGGGGTTCCGCTCCCGTCCCGGCGGAGTTGTGCCCCGGGCTTCACCTTCCAGCGCCAGATTTCGCTCCAGAGCGACAGCGGCGAGAAGGAGACGTCCTGGAAGCGCCGGTGCACGGCGACCAGCGTCGCCGGGGCAGCCAGGAACGCCGCCGGCCGGTCCTGGTCGATCCGGGTGACTGCCGCGCGATAGAGGCCCAGGGTGCCTCCCGCGGCGCTGCCCGCCCGCGCGAGCAGCGAGTCCACCGCCTGGTCGCAGTAGCTCGCGACGTTCTGGTCCGCCTTGCCGGCGGTGGCACAGGTCCAGCTGTTTTGCAGGCCGGACGGCGTCGGATCCATGTTGGCCGCCCCGAAGTCGAGGTCGAAATCTCCTGCGTTCCGCCGGGCCACGAAGACCGGGAAATCGACGGTGGAGAGGTTGATCTTGATGCCCAGCCCCCGCAGGCGCTGTTGGATCTGCTGCGCCAGTTGCACCCGGGTGGTCGACTGGGCCGGGATATTGGCGGTGAGCTCGAGCGGCCGGCCGCTCTTGTCCAGAATGCCGTCGCCGTCATGGTCCATCCAGCCGGCCTGTGCCAGCAGCGCCCGGGCGGCGCCGGTGTCCGACGGCTCCACGCTCCGGGCCGGATCGGCCGCCCAGGAGAGCGTCTGCGGCAGGGGGCCGGTGGGGACCGTGGCATAACCGCCGTACACCGCCTCGGCCATCAACGGCCGGTCCAGGGCCAGGACCAGGGCGCGGCGGACCATCGAATCGGCCAGAATGGGATGGGGACGTCTCCGATCCCTCCGGGCGCGCTGGTTGAACAACATGTAGGTCAGGTAGGAAGAGGGCACCGCCGCCACCCGCAGCTGGGAATCGGCCTCGACTCTGGGGAGGTCACTGACGGTGAGGTTCTCCGCCGCATCCGCTTCGCCGCTCAACACCAGGTTGAGCATCGCCTCGTGGTCCTTGGCCACGCGAAAGATGACACGGCGCAGCGCGGGGCGGCCGAGGTAGAAACTGTCGACCGCCTGCAGCTCGAGCAGCTGGTCCGGCACATGGCGCACCCAGCGGTAGGGCCCGTCGCCCACCGGGGCCCGGGCGTAGTCCGAGGTCGCGAGGCTGTCCGGCGCCACATGGCGCAGCAGGTGTGCCGGCAGAGGCAGCAGCTGGTAGGTCGCATCGTACATCTGCTCGGGATAGGCCCCGACGAAACGGAAGACGGCGGTGGAATCGTTTTCCGCCGTGACCGAGGCAACCCGGTGCAGCGCGGTCGCGAGCTGCGGATTGGTGGAGCGGGCCCGCTCGAACGTGAAGGCGACATCGCCGGCGGTTACCGGGGTGCCGTCATGCCAGCGCGCGCGGCTATCGATGGTGAAGGCGATGGTGACGCTGTCGCGCCGTTCCCAGCGGCGCGCCAGCCTGGGCACGAATCCGCTGTCGCCCAGGGTATTGAGGCCGGGGCCGATATCGGCCAGACGGAGGAAGAGGAGATCCTCGACCTCGAGGTCGGCCCCGTTCAGCGGAAGCGTGGGAATGGGGGCATCGGGATCATCGCCGATCGCGATAACCATGCTGCCGCCGGTATCGCCGGAGGGCTCGCCCCGGCCGCAGGCGGCCAGAAGAGTGAGCAGCATCAGGCCAAGGGCGTACGCCCCGGAGCGGCTACGATGCACGAATGGCTCCCGGAATAAAGACTGAATGGAAGATACGGATTCCGGAACGGCGTGTCAGGCCCGGATCAGCGCCGCCAGGTCCAGGCCTCGCCGCGGAACCGCCCGGCGTGCCGTGCCGCCCCGGCGGCGAGCGAGTGCGGCAGCCGCTCCTCGCGCCAGCGTCCCGGCCAGTCGGCGGCGGCCGCCGCGATGTGGCCCGCCAGTTCGCCGCTGGTGAGCGGGCGCCGCAATAAGTCCGCGAGGGCGCGTTCGCCCGAGGGCACCGCGGCGCCGAGCGTCACCTGCCGGACCACATCCTGATTGCCGGCCAGGAGGATGCTGCCGTGCTGCAGGAAGGCATCGCCCTGCCGGAGCTGGGCGCTGCCCACCACTTTCCAGCCGTCAACCAGGACTTCGCCGCCGACGGGGCGCGCGAAGCAGGCGCCGGTTTCGAGGCCCAGGGCGCCGTCGGGCGGCGGCGCCAGCCGGGCGGGCAGGCCCAGCGCGCGGATCACCCCCGCCAGAGTCTCGTGAATGGCGCGGTACGCGTCCGCCAGCGAACCGAACGCCGCCACCGGCGCCGCCACGGCGTAGGTCAGCTCCTGCGCGTGCCAGACGGCGCGGCCGCCGGTGGGCCGGCGCACGCAATCCAGGCCCAGCGCGGCGATGCGGGCGCGGTCGTAGCGGCGCGCCGCGGGTTCGTGCCGGCCGAAGGAGAGGCAGCAGGGATCCCAACCATAGAGCCGGAGCCAGGCCGCTCCCGTCGCGTCGGCCGCGTCGAGGAGCGCCTGGTCCAGCGCCATGTTCTCCCAGCCCGGCCGGGGCTGGTCCCGGAGCAGCGTCCAGGCGGGCCGCTGCGGACCGGGGCGGACCTCCGACGGTGCGGATGCCGGCTCAGCCGGCGATCGCACCCGCGTATTCCTCCGTCGGCGGACAGGTACACACCAGGTTGCGGTCGCCGAAGGCCGCGTCGATCCGGCTGACGGTGGGCCAGATCTTGTGTTCCCGCACGGCGGCGGTGGGGAAGGCCGCCCGCTCCCGGCTGTAGGGCCGGTCCCAGGCATCGCTCAGCAGGTCCTGGAGCGTGTGGGGCGAATGGCTGAGCAGGTTATTGCCCCGCTCGGCGCGGCCGTCTTCGATTTCCCGGATTTCCTCGCGGATGGCGATCAGGGCGTCGCAGAAGCGGTCCAGCTCTTCTTTCGACTCGCTCTCCGTCGGCTCCACCATCATCGTGCCGGGCACCGGGAAGGAGATGGTGGGCGGATGGAAGCCGTAGTCGATGAGCCGCTTCGCGATATCCTCCACGTCCACGCCCGCCGAGGCCTTGAAGGGCCGCGTATCGAGAATGCACTCGTGCGCGATGAGCCCGTTCTTCCCGCTGTAGAGCAGCCGGTAGTGCCCTTCCAGCCGCCTGGCGATGTAGTTCGCGTTCAGGATGGCGACGCGGGTTGCATCGGTCAGTCCGTCGGGGCCCATGAGCTCGATATAGGCCAGCGAAATCGGCAGAATCGACGGGCTGCCCCAGGGTGCGGCCGCCACGGTGCCGCACGCCTGCTCGTGGTCGAGCTCCACCACCGGATGCCCCGGCAGGAAGGGCGCGAGGTGGGCCGCCACCGCGATGGGGCCCATGCCGGGGCCGCCGCCGCCGTGTGGAATGCAGAAGGTCTTGTGCAGGTTCAGGTGGCAGACGTCGGCGCCGATCTCGCTGGGCCGGGTGAGTCCCACCTGTGCATTCATGTTGGCGCCGTCCATGTAGACCTGTCCGCCGGCCTGGTGGACGATCTCGCAGATCTCGCGAATCCGGTCTTCGAAGACGCCGTGGGTCGAGGGGTAGGTTACCATCAGGGCGGCGAGCCGGTCGCGGTGCTCGTCGGCGCGGGCGCGCAGGTCGTCCACGTCGATGTTGCCGTGCTGGTCGGTCTTCACCACCACCACCCGCAGGCCCGCCATGACGGCGCTGGCCGGGTTGGTTCCGTGGGCCGATTGGGGAATGAGGCAGATGTCACGGTGCGCCTGGTTGCGCGAGGCATGCCAGGCACGGATGACCAGCAGGCCGGCGAATTCGCCCTGGCTGCCGGCATTGGGCTGGAGGCTGATGGCCGCGAAGCCGGTGATCTCCAGCAGCGCCTTCTCCAGCCGCTTGAACAGCTCGGTATATCCGGCGGCCTGGGCCGGCGGGGCGAAGGGGTGAATGGCCCCGAACTCGGGCCAGGTGACCGGGATCATCTCGGTGGTCGCGTTGAGCTTCATGGTGCAGGAGCCCAGCGGGATCATGGCCGACGTGAGCGAGAGGTCGCGGTCTTCCAGCCGCTTCAGATAGCGCAGCATCTCCGTTTCGGAGCGGTAGCGGTGGAAGACCGGGTGCTCCATGAACCCGCTGCTCCGCTCCAGCGCCGGCGGCAGGGCGCGCGGCCGCGGCTTCTGCTGGAGGTCCCGGAACCAGACCGGCGCCTTGCCATCGTGGGCGAAGAGTGCAACCAGATCGCGCACGCCGGCGGCGGTGGTGGTTTCGTCCAGGGTGATGCCCAGCCGGTCGGCGCCCAGGCGCCGCAGGTTGATCTTCTTGCGCGCGGCGGTCCCCAGCACCCGGTCGACTTCGATTTCCGGCAGGATGACGGCCAGGGTATCGAAATACTCCGGGTGCGCCAGCCGCGCGCCCAGCCGTTGGAGCGACTCGCCCAGCAGGGCGGTGAGGCCGTGCACCCGTTCGGCGATACGGCGCAGCCCGTCGGGGCCGTGATACACGCCGTACATGCCCGCCATCACCGCGAGCAGCACCTGCGCGGTGCAGACGTTGCTGGTGGCTTTCTCCCGCCGGATGTGCTGTTCCCGGGTCTGCAGCGCCATGCGCAGGGCCGGCCGGCCGGCACGATCCTTCGACAGGCCGATGATCCGCCCCGGCACATTCCGCTTGTAGGCGTCGCGGGTGGCGAAGTAGGCGGCGTGGGGGCCGCCGTAACCCAGGGGCACCCCGAACCGCTGGGTGTTGCCCACGGCGATATCGGCGCCCCATTCGCCCGGCGGCGTGAGCAGCACCAGGCTGAGCAGATCGGCGGCGGCGGTGACCAGGGCGCCGGTGGCGTGGGCCGCGTCGCACAGCTCGCGGAAATCGCGGACGGCCCCGTCGGTGGCGGGATACTGCACCAGGGCGCCGATGACGCCGGGCTCGAAGCGGAACGCGGCCGGATCGTCCACCCGCACGGTAATGCCCTGCGCTTCGGCACGGGTCCGGACCACGGCGATGGTCTGCGGATGGCAGGCGCGATCAACCAGGAACACCGGCGTTCCCTCGTGCCGCACCGAGGCCACGGTGAGGTGCAGCGCCTCGGCGGCGGCGGTGGCCTCGTCCAGCAACGAGGCATTGGCGATCTCGAGACCGGTCAGGTCCGCGATCATCGTCTGGTAGGTCAGGAGCGCTTCCAGCCGGCCCTGGGCGATTTCCGGCTGGTAGGGCGTGTAGGCGGTATACCAGCCGGGATTCTCCAGCACGTTGCGGAGAATGACCGGCGGGGTGACGCAATCGGCGTAACCCATGCCGATGTAGGAGCGCCAGATCCGGTTCTTCGCCGCCATGGCGCGGAAGCCGGCCAGGACCTCGGTTTCGGAGCGGGCGGCGGGGAGCTTGAGTTTGCGGCGCAGCCGGATGCCGGCGGGAATGACCGCCTTCATCAGGGCATCCAGGGAGGAATAGCCCAGGGTGTGCAGCATTTCTTCTATATCGGCATCGCGCGGGCCGATGTGGCGCGAGGCAAAGGTCTCTGGCTTCATGCTCGGTTCAGACTCCGCTCTGGGAAGCGCGGCCGACCGCCGCGCGGAAAAGGCGCCCCGGAGCGACAGCCCGGGGCGCCTCGAAAACGACCGTCAGGTGCACCGCCGGACCCTATTCCCCGATATGCTGCTTGTAGGCACCGGCATCCATCAGCGTGTCGGCTGCGCCGGGGTCGTCGGCGCGGAGGCGGATCATCCAGCCCTCGCCGTAGGGGTCCTTGTTGACCAGATCCGGGCTGCCGTCGAGCGCGTCGTTTACCGCGGTGACCTCGCCGGCCAGGGGGCAGAACAGTTCGGAGACGGCCTTGACCGCTTCGATGGTGCCGAAGACGCCGTGCCCCTCGAAGCGCTCGCCCACCTTGGGCAGGCTGACGAAGACCACGTCGCCCAGCTCGCCCTGCGCGTAGTCGGTAATGCCGATGGTGAACTCGGCGCCGTCGCCGGGCCGGACATATTCGTGATCATCGGTGTAGCGAAGCTGCTCGGGTACGTTCGACACGGGATGCTCCGTGGGGTTTGCCGTGGGCAGAGGATAGATGCGCTGCGCCCCGAAATCAAGCGCGTTGCAGCAGCTGGAAGCGGCGCCCGGCCGGGCGGGACGGATCGTCGAAGCACTCGGCCCCGGTGGGCGCGGCCGCGTCCGGCGGCGCTCCCGGCGCTCCGGCGCAGATGTCGGCCCAGGGGCGGACATCGAGCCGCACGGTGGCGCGTTCCTGATTCTGCAGGCGCTGGGTGAGCAGCGTGGTCGGCCCCTCGCCGGTGGCGCGCTGCGCCCAGGCCGCGAGGATGGAGGATGCGGGGTGATCACGAGGCGGCAGCAGCACGGCGGTGGCGCCTGCCGGTGCCAGCAGCTCGCGCACCAGGCCAACCGCCCCGGCGTCATCATCCGCCAGCTTCTCCGCTTGCCGCTGCAGCAGCCGCAATTCCGCCACACCCAGTGCCTCGGCCCAGGAGACGGCCTCGGGCGGGTTGCCGGTCGCCAGCAGCACCCGGGTGGACACGCCGGCGGCGGCATAGCGGGCCAGGGTGCCGCAGGGGAGGGGCGCGTCCAGCGCCGCGGTGAGCACCAGGACCGCGCCGAGGCCGGGCTCGGCTGCGCGGGTGGCGGCTTCGCGGCGCAGGCGCCGCCACACCCGGTGGGCCTCTACCCGGAGTGCGTCCAGGCTCCCCGCGTTGTCGATCACGATCTGGCTGCGGCCCCGCTTGGGGCCGGCCGGCTGCTGCGCCCGGAGCATCAGTTCCGCTTCCACCGGAGCGAGGCCCCGGATTTCCAGGAGACGGCGGCGGCGGACGTCCTCGGGGGCATCGACCAGAACCACCAGGTCGAAATCGGCGGGATCGGCCGCCTCGAAGAGCAGGGGGATGTCATTGATGACGATGAGGTCGCCCCGGGCTTCGGCCCGGGCCAGCAGCCGGGCGCGTTCCCGGCGGACGGCGGGATGCACGATGGCGTTCAGCGCGGCGAGGGCGTCTTCGTCGCCCACGACCTTGCCGCGCAGGGCCGCCCGGTCCAGCTCGCCCCCGGGGAGGATCACGTCGCGGCCGAACCGGAAGGCGATGGCCTGCAGGACTTCGGTGCCGGGCCGCTGCGCCTCCCGCACCAGCTGGTCGGCGTCGATGACCGTCGCGCCCCAGGCCCGGAAGAGGCTGAGGACGGCGGACTTGCCGGCCGCGATATTGCCGGTGAGCGCGACGTTGAGCATGGGGGGAATAGTAGTGCAGGAGGCCCGCTGTGCTCTCGACACCCTCGACCGTCTCGATCTGCCTTGACGGTCGAGGGAGTCGAGAAGGTCAAGGGCGTCGAGGGCTCTACCGGTGAGCTGCCAACTCCTACAGCAGCGCGGTCTGGTCCTCGTCCTCCCGTGGCACCCGGTGGCAGTGCCGGCAGCGCGCTTCGTACGCCTCGCTGCCGCCGACCATGATGGTGGGCGAATCGTAGCGGGCGGGGCGGCCGTTGATGAGGCGCTGGTTGCGGCAGGCGAGATCGCCGCAGACCACGCAGATGGCATTGAGCTTGTCCACCTGCTCGGCCACCGCCATCAGGGCCCCCATGGGGCCGAAGGGCTCGCCCCGAAAATCGGTGTCCGTCCCCGCGAGAATGACGCGCACGCCGCGGCCCGCCAGCACCGTGGCGACTTCGGTGATGCCCTCGTCCAGGAACTGGGCCTCGTCCACCGCTACGATCTCCGTGTCGGGGCGGATCAGCCGGAAGATCTCGGCGGCGCTGTCCACCGGCGAGGCCTCGAACTCCGAGCCGTCGTGGCTGGCAACGGTGAAGAGGCCGCGGTAGCGGGTATCGAGGTGGGATTTGAAGACCTGGACCCGGCGGCGGGCGATGATGCCGCGGCGGACCCGGCGGATGAGCTCCTCGCTCTTGCCGCTGAACATCACGCCGCAGATGACTTCAATCGAGCCGGGCCGGGCGCCGTGATACATCGTTCGGATTCTCCGCCGCCGGTCGGCCGCCTGGAGGCGCCGGACCGGCCGGCTGCTACGTTACCGGAAGTTGTCGCGCGGGGGCAGACGTCAAGCTAGACATCTTGCGGCGGCTCGGGTAGGGGACTCATATTGCGGCCCTTCGCCCGCCGTTAGGATGCCACGAACGCAGTTCTTCCGCAAGGAGCCGCGCGTGACCAAGCAGGAACTGGTGGAGGCCGTCGCCGAACGCCTGGAAACCTCGCGTGCGAACGCCGCGAAGATCATCGACACGCTGTTCGCGCCCGGCGGTGTGATCGGCACCGAGCTGAAGAAGGGTGGCAAGGTCCAGATCACCGGTTTCGGCAACTTCGAAGCCCGGCAGCGCGCCGCCCGTCAGGTCCGCAACCCCCGGACCGGCGGCACCATCGATGTCGAGGCGTCCACCGTGCCCGCGTTCCGCGCGGGCAAGGCGCTGAAGGACCTCCTCAACCAGAAGTAGGCCGGCTGCGGGGACGGCGGTCGGGCCGGGTGGCCGGCCGGTCCACCCGGGCGGTCACGCGGCGGCGCCGGATGTTGAGTCCGGTGAGCCGCCGCGCCGTGTCTTCAGCCAGGGCTGCCGGGAGCTCCACCAGCGTAAACAGTTCCCGCAGCTCGATCCGGCCCACCTGGGTCCGGTCCAGCCCGAGTTCGCGCGTCAGCGCGCCCATGAAATCGGCCGCCGTCGCGCCGTCCTTCCGTCCCACGCCGATCCACACCCGCGTCGTCGCCGCCGGGGGCGGCACTACCGGCGCGGCTTCGGGCGTGCCGCTCCGGCGCCACAGCGTGTAGGCCGCGGCGGCGATCACCGCCGGGTCGTAGCGGTCGAAGAGCGGCGCCAGGGCGAAGAGCCCGTGCTCGATCGCCGGATCCGCGGCCAGGGCGGCGAGCGCCGCGCGGTCGCGCGCGGCGCGGTCCTGCGCCTCATCGCTCTCACCGGGGAGCCGGAGCGGGCGGACCGACGCGATACCGCTGACCCAGGGCAGTGCCCAGGGCGGGACCAACAGCACAACCGGCGCCAGGGCCGCCAGCTCCAGCAAGCGCGCCGGGAGCGGCAGGTCCCAGGCGATTACCAGGTCGGGACCCGGCGCGCCCGGTTCGGGCGAACCGGGGAGGGAATCGGCGAGGTGCCAGTGCAGCACCCGCGCCGGGTCGAGCACTTCGATCGCCAGTGCCGCCGAGGCCTCGCGCCGGTCCCAGCCGGTGACCACGGTGCGTACGCCGGGCCGGGGCTCGAGGGGGGTGACGGGGAGCGTGACCGTGACGGCGCGATGCGCGTACCGCTCGATGAGATCGGCGGCGCGGGCGGGTGCCGAGGTGACCAGCAGGCGGGGGGTGTCGCTGCCGAGTTCCTGCATTAGCGGCGCGAGGGCGGTGTCGCGTTCCGGCATGGCCTCGGGCCAGGCCAGCAGCACTCCGCCGACCCGCTCGCGTCCGAGTGCCGAGCGCTGGAGCAGCGCCAGCGCAGTTTCGGGAGCCGTGACCAGAAGGTCGACGCTGTTCTCCGCCAGGAGCCGCGCGGCGCGGCCGGGCCGGGTGGCGGCGTGGAGGCGAAGGCCGCTGCCCTCGGTCAGGCGCCGCAGGCCGGCCTCCCATTCGGGGATGGCGGCGGCGGGGCAGAGGACCAGGCGCGTGCCCTCGCGCGCCGAGCTCAGCAGGCCGGCGGCGGCGGGCAGGGCGTACGCGGCCGCGGGGGGTGCCACCAGCACCAGCGGATGGGACCGGGCGGCCGTCGGGATGGTATCCCGCACCAGGGGCTCGTCGGGTCGGTATCCCAGGCGTTCCAGGCCGGCGGCGAGGGCCGGCATCACAGGCAATTCGTCAAACGTCATGGCTCCCTCGGTTGTCAAACAGCGCCAGGCTGCGAGGCTCGAAGCTAAGCGCCTGCCGGGGCGATCGCCATGGCGCGCGGCCTGTTGACTTCCCATGGTACGTTACGGATTTTCTTCCTGTCCCTCGGCTGGTGCGCCGCATCAGCTGGAGTCCGAGGTCTTCCTGACAGGCACTGTCTCTCATGGCCGATTCCTTCTCCGCCAACATCGCCTATCTGCGCGCGTCGGAAACGGTCGCGATCAGCACCGAAGCCAAGCGGCGCCGGGCGGCAGGGGAGGACGTGCTGGACCTGGGCGTGGGCGAGCCGGATTTCGACACGCCGCCCCTGGTGGCGCAGGCCGGCATCCAGGCCATCCAGAAGGGCAAGACCCGCTACCCGCCCAACATCGGGATCCCGGAGCTGCGCACCGCGATCGCGCGGAACCTTTCGCTGCTCTCCGGCGGCCGCGCGGTCAATCCCGACAACGTCATTGTGAGCTCCGGGTCGAAGCAGGCGATTTTCAATGCCTGTTTCTGCCTCTTTGGCCCGCGCGACAAGGTCCTGATTCCTTCGCCGGCGTGGGTGTCCTACCCCCAGATCGTGCATCTCTGCCGGGCGGAACCGGTCGCGGTGGCGGGGGAGCCGGAGTGGGGCCTCAAGGTGAGCGTCGCCGATCTCGAGCGCCAGACCGACAAGCTCACGCGCGGCATCATTCTCTGCTCGCCCTGCAACCCCACCGGCGCGGTATACACCCGCTCCGAGCTGAAGGCGATCGCCGAGTGGGCCCGCAAGCACGAGATCTGGATCGTCGCCGACGAGATCTACCGCCATATCCATTATGGTACCGGCTCGGCGCCCTCGTTTCTCGATCTGCCCGACGAGCTGCTGGAGCGGATGGTCCTGATCTACGGGGCCAGCAAGGCCTACGCGATGACCGGCTGGCGCATCGGCGCGGCGCTGGCGCCGTCCGGGCTCGCCCGGTCGATCGCGGCGCTCCAGTCCCACACGACGACGGGCGCCAATCACCCGGCGCAGTGGGCGGCGGCCACCGCCTTCGGCGACGAACGGGTGCAGCAGGATCTGGCCCGCATGGTGGCGGAGTTCCGGGCCCGGCGCGACCTGGTCGTCGAGCGCTTCCGGCGCGACGTGCCCGGCGTCGAGTTCGTCGAGCCGCACGGCGCGTTCTACTTCTTCTTCCGGGTGGACGGCATCGAGGCCGCCCGCCCGGTGGTCGGGCAGGCCTTCTGCCATCTGCTGATGCAGCAGGAGGGCGTGGCCCTGGTCCCGGGCGCCGCCTTCGGCGACGACCGCTGGGTGCGCCTCAGCTACGCGGTGTCCCGCGAGGACCTGGAGCGGGCGCTGGACCGCGTGATCCGTTTCATTCGCGACTACCGGCAGCACGCCGATCTTCGTCTGGCCGAGGAAGCCCGCGCATGACCATCGAAGCCACCATCGAATCCCTGACCGGGGGTCTGCCGGCTATCCGCTTTCATTGGGATCCCGAAACCGACATCCTTTCCGGGTCGTTCCGCGACCCGGCGGCCACCGGTGTCACCGGCACACTCGAGCTGACCGACGCCGAAGGCTCGGTGGCCGTCGTGGATGTCGTGGGCGGAGTAATTCGCGGGGTCGACATGGTCGTGTGGCCGGAGGTGACCACGCTGCCCGATCTTGTTCCCCCCTCACCGGCCCGGGACGGCCGGGTGCTGCTGCCCAGCCGGAACTCCCCGTCGGCGGCAGCTTCAGTGGAGCTGGATACCGCCCTGTCGGTCTCGACTAACGCCCGGGAAAGCGTCTTTCATCTGCGGCTGGGTGAGAAGCGGCCCGTGGAGGTGGTACGGGTGGCCGATAACCTGCTGATCGAGGTCGACCGGACGCGGCGGCTGGCCGGGTTCTGGCTGCTCAACGTCGAGCCCTTTCCGGCGGAGCAGGAGTTCGCGACGGAGTAGCCCGTTTCCCTTTCCCCGCCGTCTACACTCCCCCTCCCGCCAGGTTTACCACCAACCCCACCGTCAGGGTCCGGTCGTCCTTGAAGAGCACGCCGGGAGCCGGCGTCGCGTCGCGGTTGTAGATGTAGGAGGTCTGCAGGGCGAGGCCGCTGCCCAGCAGCACCCGGACCGACGTGGTGGAGGTGAAGAGGTAGTCGCCCAGATCATTCGCCGCCGGCTCCAGCATGGAGCGGTGCTCGGCCACGACGTCCCGGCGCAGCGTGGTGGTTGCCGAGGCCCGGAGGTTGAACCGGGTGAGACTGACGGTACGCGGGGCGGCGCTGGTGTCCGGGATGTCGCGCGCTTCGTAATCCTGCAGCAGCGCCAGTCCCAGCGACACCCGGCCCCCGCCGTGGCGGTAGACGTTGGCCTCCGCGCCGACCGCCGCCGCCAGGCGGAGGTTGAGGTTCCGGACCTCGTCGCGCGAGCCCTTGAGGTAGACGAAGGGCGAGATGCCGGCCTGCGGTAATACCCGGAAATCGGCCTGGGCATCGTAGCTCTCGGCGGCCAGCTGGCCGTCGCTGCGGCCGTAACGCACGCCGATCCCGGTCGTCAGCGCCCAGGTGTGCCCGCCGTCCCGGCGCAGGTTGAGCCCGGTGGTGAGCAGCGAGAGCGACTTGTTGCCGCTCACGTCGGTAAAGGAGAGCTCGCCACCCGCCCGCCAGCGGACCGAATCGGCCACGACCGGAGCCGGTCTGGACTTGAGGTACTCGTGGAGATCCCGGTAGAGGCCCTGGGCCTGGAGGGTGGCCGGCAGGGTGCATAGCAGCGCCAGCAGTCCGAAACGGCGGTTCATCCTCGATCCGTGCGAAGGGGTCGAGGAAATTACATGATTGGAGGGGTGCGTCACAGTGGCTCGAGCTTCTCGATCCTTCTCGGGGGTCGAGAGGGTCGAGAGGGTCACGCCGCACCGTTAGCTTCCAGCGCATGCATCCCCTGCTCAATCGCCTGCGGCGCGCCGCGGTGGCACGCGGGCTCCTGCCCGTGGATGTGTCCCCGCCGCCGCATGACAGCCGGCTGGAGGAGATCAGCGCCCACCCGGCCCGGGTGGTCGAGGATCCGGGGCTGGCGATCCACCCCGTGGGTGATCCGGAGCCCTGGCGGGAGCCGGTCGCTTTTCTCGACGGCACCCAGCGGTATCGCATCTTCGCCTACGGCGGCTGCTCACCCGTGGCCTGGGTGGAGCTGGGTGCCGCGGTCCGGGTGCGCCGGGCGCGGCGTTTCAGCACCGCCGTGCATCTGCGGCGGCAGTTCATTGCCGGGCGGCGGGAGGTGCTCGACCTGCTGGCGGGCGCTTCGGACGGGCTGAGCCAGGCCTGCATTCCCGACGACGTGCCCCGCCATCCCCATCGCGAACTGCAGGCCATCCGCCGGCTGGTGGACACCGCCCGGGGGCGGCTCGAGCAGGCGGCGGGCACCGCCTGGCGCGAAAAGTCCGACCAGTGGCTGCTGGTGGACGGCTCGCTGGGCGTCACCCCGGCCTGGGCGGCGGACCCGAAAATGCTGGGCATCGTGAAGAGCCACGCCGCGCTGCCCTTCGAAGGCGACGACCTGGTGCGCTATCTCCGCCTGCCGGCGGCCCACCGGACCAGCGTCTTCGCACCCGCGCCCAGCGTGGTGGCGCCGGTCTATTCCTGGGCGCTGCGCCTGTGGGATCCCGGCGGCCGCGACGTCTTCCATGGACTCATCCGGGTCGAGTGCGCTCCCCGCGCGCGCTCGGTGGCGGAGGCCGGCGAGCTCGCCCGCCGCCTGCTGGCCGAGCGTGCGCCGCTGAGCACGCCGGATGCGCGCTGGGACCGGCTGCTGTATGGCTTCCGCGATGTGGAGATCTTTCTGCGGGCAGGAACGGGGCAGCAGGAATCAGGAACCAGGAACGAGGCGCCGGGAGCGGCGGCGGCGTGGGAGGATCCTGATTCCCGGTTCCTGGTTCCCGGTTCCTCCAAGGGAGCAGTATGACGTTCGAATCCGCCTCGCCGCCCGTCGGCCGCGTCGTGGCCACCGAGATGAAGCCCTCCACGCCCCACCAGTTCCATTTCTGGACCGCGCGGGAGTCGCCGGTGGGGATCGGGGCGATCGTGCGGGCGGAATCGCCGGCGCGGACGGTCTACGCCATCGTGACGGAAGGCTTCGCCTATTCCGATTTGCCGACGCCGCTGCACGACGTGATCGCGGCCGACGGTGAGCCCGGTCTGGCGGATGCCGCGCCCACCGAACGGACCGAAATCCGTCTCTACGCGGCGGCGGTGCTGCGGCAGGAGCCGGAGGAGCCGCTCCAGCCGGTGCCGCTGGCGCCGGTCTGGCTCGCCGGCGATGCCGACGTGGCGGTGGCGCTCCGGATGGATGCCTATACCGGAGGAGAGCGGCCCACCGGCATTCCGGTGGGTGTTTACCGGGGCGGGGGCATGGATGCCCCGGTGTACCTCGATGCCGATTTTCTCCTGGGGCCCGAGGCGGCGCACCTCAACATCACCGGCGTGTCCGGCCTGGCCACCAAGACCAGCGCGGTAGAGTTTCTCCTCACCAGCATCTTCCAGACCTTCCCCGTCCACAAGGGGTCCGTGGCCGCGCTCTGCTTCAACGTGAAGGGGCCCGATCTGCTCTTCCTCGACCAGCCGGTGGAACTGGCGGAGGAAGACCGCGCCCTGTACCGGCGGCTGGGGCTCAGGCCGGAACCCTTCGGGAACGTGCGCTACTACGCGCCCCACAAGCCCGACGGCGTGAACCTCAATACCCTGCGCACCCATGACGCCCTGTCGGCGAACACGGAGCCGCTCATCTGGGGCCTGCGCGAGGTGCTGGATTATGCCGAGGTGGTGCTGAACCGCGACGACATCGACGCCAAGGCCGACGCGTTTATCGATTTCCTGGCCGACCGGGTGGTGGGCAAGCCCTTCCACGACCCCGCGCTGCGGGACCAGCCCTTCCGGGTGCAGAGCTTCGCCGAGCTGGACGAATTCTTCCGCGCCATCTTCGATTTCATGGAACAGCTGGGAAAGGGAGGGGAGGTCTGGCGCACCCACCACGTTGCCACCATCCGCAAGGTCCGGAACCGGCTGGGCAACATCAGCGTGCGCTCCAAGGGGCTGGTGACCGACGATGGGCGGGTCAACGACCTGCCCTGGGGGCGCTTCGAGGACCGCGCCATCTACACGGTGGATATCGCAGGGCTGGATCCGCTGGCGCAGGACCTGGTCTTCGCCCGGCTGGTCTCCAAGCTCCGGGAGCACCTGGAGCGGCGCGACCTCGGCGTGGAGCACGTAGTTGTCTTCGTGGACGAACTCAACAAGTACGCGCCGGCCGACGGGCCGGAAACCTACGTCCGCAAGATGCTGCTCGACCTGTCGGAGCGGGGGCGCTACCTCGGCCTGGTGCTGTTCTCGGCCCAGCAGTTTCGTTCCCAGGTGCAGCGGCGCGTGATCGGCAATGCGGGCACCGCGGTGTTCGGCCGCATGGACATGGATGAACTGGCCACGCCGGGCTATGGTACGCTCTCTCCCGCCACCCGGATCAAGCTGGCCACACTGCCCAAGGGCGAGCTGATGGTCCGCCATCCTCACTTTACCCAGCCGGTGTTCCTCCGGTTTCCCCGGCCGGCGGTGCTCACCGGCCGCGCCGGAGTGGAGCGGTTCCCGCCCAGCGCCGAGCTGCCTTTTGCCGACGCGGTGGCGCGGCAGCTGCGCGGGCTCGACCACGGCATCCCGCTGCAATCGGTGCAGGATATTGTGGAGGGCCTGCCCGAGGATGAGGTCCTGCGGGCGCTGCACCAGACCCGGCGGGCGCGGCCCGACGATCCCCTGGCCTATTTCCGGTCGCAGCTGGGGCGGCGGGTGCGGCCACGGATGGCCGAACCACCCCCGGCGGCGGTGCCGGCGCTCAAGCGGTTCGATGATCCGTATGCCTGACCCCGACCCGGGCGGCGCCTCCCGGGACTACCCGAGTAGCTCCAGCGCCTCGCGATAGCGTCTCACCCGGTCGGTATCGCTCTCAGCCGTATGTTCGAGGTTGTCCTCCACATCCGCCCGCTTCACCTGTCGGCCGATGGGGTCGGCCGCGGCCCGCCCGACGTAAGCCTCCCAGCTCTCGCCCTCCCGCCGCGTCATTGCGTTAACGCCGTTGAGCACCGGCTGGGCGAACCCCTCCTCGGCCAGATCCCCCAGCGTCCAGTCGGTCTTCTCCACGACGTCGTGGAGGGCGGCCACGATGCGGGCGTCGGGAGTGTCCACCCGGAGAACCACCCGCAACACATGGAGGATGAACGGCTCGCGTCCCCGTTTCTGCTGGCCCGCGTGGGCATGGGCCGCCAGGGCGAGGGCGTGTTCCAGGGTGGGCATGCCCGGGAAGTTAGGGTGGGCGCACCCCCGGCGCCGGGTACTGGATCACGTGATATTCCCTCCTTGCCTTGGGCTACTCCCCCAGCCATTCTAAAGCGGTGAAAATCGCGCACATAGCAGATGCCCACCTGGGATTCCGGCAATATCACCGCCAGACCCCGCATGGCCTGAACCAGCGGGAGGCGGATATCGGCAATGCCTTCCGGCGTGCGCTGGACGGGATCATCGCCGCGGCGCCGGCGGCGGTGCTCATTGCCGGCGACCTCTTCCATTCGGTGCGGCCCAGCAATCCGGCCATTCTCTTTGCCTTCCACCAGTTGCAGCGGCTGCGCGAGGCGCTGCCCCAGGCGCCGGTCGTGCTCATTGCCGGCAATCACGATACCCCTCGCTCCTCCGAGACCGGCAGCATTCTGCGGCTCTTCGAATCGCTGGGAGTCCATGTCGTGGCCGAGGAGGCGCGCCGGCTCGATTTCCCCGAGCTGGGGCTCAGCATCATGGGTGTGCCTGACCAGGCGCTGCGGGAGGTGCCCCGCCCGGCCATGCGGCCCGAAGGGGAGATGCCGCACCAGGTCCTGGTGCTGCACGGGGAGGTGGAGGGGGTGTTTCCCTACGACCGGACCAGTGTCGAATACGGAGGAGTGCTGCTGAGCCCCGGCGAGCTGGAGCAGGGGCGCTGGAGCTATGTGGCGTTGGGCCATTACCACGTGCAGACCCGGGTGGCGCCCCGGGTCTGGTATTCCGGCGCGCTGGAGTATGTCAGTTCCAATCCCTGGGGCGAGCTGGCGGAAGAGCACAGCCGCGGCATCGAGGGGAAGGGATGGCTGCTCGCCGACCTGGAGAGCGGCGAGGCGGAGTTCATGCCGGTGCCGCTGGCGCGGCGGGTGCTCGATCTCGACCCGGTGGACGCCGCCGGGCTGGCGGCGGAAGAAATCGACCGGCACATCGCCGAACGCCTCGGTGCCATCGACGGCGGCCTGGCGGATCAGATCGTGCGGCTGGTGGTGTGGAACGTGCCCCGCCATGTGGGCCGGGAGCTTGATCATACGGCCATTCGCGCCTGGAAATCCGAGGCGCTGCATTTTCATCTCGACCTGCGGCGGCCCGAGGCGGCGCGGGAAACCGGGGTGGGCGCCCCGGGCCGGCGCCGCACCCTGCCGGAGTTGACGTCCGATTATCTGCAGCGGCGCCCGCTGCCGGAGACGATGGACCGGGAGCGGTTCGTCCGCCTCGGCGTCGGGTTGCTCGACCAAGTGGAACGGGAGGAGGCCGAGCGCTGATGCGGATCGACCGGCTCCGCCTGGTGAACTTCCGGCAGCATGAGGATACCGAGCTGGTTCTGGGCGCGGGCCTCACCGGGATCGTGGGGCCGAACGGGGCGGGGAAATCCACCCTGCTCGAGGCCGTCGCGTTCGCCATCTACGGCACGCCGGCCGCCCGGGGGAACCGCGACACCATCCGCCGGCGCCGGGCCGGCGGCCGCACTCCCGTCCGGGTGGAGCTGGAGTTCAGCCTGGGGGCGCATCGCTACCTGGTGACCCGCTCGCTCAGCAACGCCGAGCTGCGCCAGGACGGCGATCCCGCTCCGATCGCCACCAGCCTGGGCGCCGTCACCGAGCGGCTCACCCGGCTGCTGGGCATGAGCCGCGACGAGTTCTTCAACACCTACTTCACCGGCCAGAAAGAGCTGGCGGTGATGGCGGCCATGTCCGCGCCCGAGCGGGCCCAGTTCCTCTCCCGGGTGCTGGGCTACGAGCGGCTGCGGACGGCGCAGGAGCGCCTGCGCGAGCGCCGCTCCACCCTGCGGGCACGGCACCAGGTCCTGGAGAGCAGTCTGGCGGACACGGCGGAACTGGAAGTCGAGGAGAGCGCCGTGCTGGGCCGGCTGGAGCGCGCCGCCCTGGCCTGCACCGGAGCGGAAGCGGTTATGGCGGCTGCCGAGGCACGCCATTCCGAGCTGCGCCCGCGGCTCGAGGCCATGCAGCGGCTGAAAGAAGCCGTGGCGGAGCTGCATGGTGAACTGCGCCTGGCGGACCACAAGGTTACCGAGACGCGCGACCGGCACGAACAGCTCGATCGTCAGCTGGCCGAGGCGCTGAGCGCGCGTGACCGGCTCGACGGCCTGACGGCGCAGCTCGAGCCCCTCTCCCGGCTCAAGCAGGAGATCACCCTGCTGGAGGCGCAGGAGAAGGCGGTGGCGGCCCGGCAGGGGTACGAGGCGCAGCTGGCGGATCTCCGGGCACGACAACGCGCCGTGATGGAGCGGCTGGCGCTCCTGCCGGCCCCCGACACGGTCCGCGAGGTGGAACAGGAGCTGGACCGTCTGCAGGCCGGCCGCGCCGCGCTCGCCGCGCGGGCCGAAGAGCTGCGCACCGGCTGGGTGCGCGACGTGCAGGAAGCCAAAACCAAGCGGCAGACCCTGCTGGACCAGTACCAGGACATCCGGGAACAGCGTCTCCGTATCACCGAGGCCGGCGAGGACGGCGCCTGCCCCACCTGCCGCCGGCCGCTGGGGGACGAATATGGGCATGTGCTGCAGGTCCTGCAGCGGCAGCTGGAGGAGGTGACCTTCAACGGCAGCTTCTACAAGCAGCGGATCGAGCAGCTGGAGACGGCGCCCCCCGATCTCGCCTCCGCGGACCAGGAGCGGGATCAGGCAGACCGCAATATCCGATCGCTCACCGAGCGGCTGGCCCAGCTCCGGACCCAGGCCCGGGAAGAGAAGGCCCTGCGCGACGAGCAGCAGACGCTGGCCCGGCGGATCGCCGACCTGGAGCAGTCACTGGCCGCCTCGGCGGTGCCGTACGACCCCAGCCACCATGCGGCGCGCCGCCGGGAGGTTGCCGCACTGGAGGCGACCGCGCTCGAGGCGGAGCGGCTGCGCTCCCTGGCCGAACGGGCGGAGATGCTGGTCCGCGAGGCGGAGGTGGCCGAGCGCACGCTGAGCCAGCGGGAGTTGCACGCCCGGGGCCTGCGTGAGCGCCTGGTGGGCATGGGATACCAGGAGGAGGAATTCGCCGCCTTGCAGCGCGAGTGCGACCAGGTCGAAGCGGAACGCCGGCAGGCCGAGCTGGCGGTGGTGCGCGCGCGGGCCGAGCACGGGGCGGCGGAAGAGGCGCTGGCGGCCACGCGGCGGCGGCGAGAGGAGCGGCGTCGCCGCGAGGCCGAGACCCGTCAGGTGGCGGGCGACCTGGCGCTGCACAACGAGTTGGACCGGGCGTTCAGCGATCTGCGGACCGACCTGAACGCCACGCTCCGGCCCGATCTCTCGGAGATCGCCTCTGCCTTCCTGCGCGACATGACCGCGGGGCGTTATACCGAGCTGGAACTGGACGAGGATTATGTGCCCACCATCGTGGATGAGGGCGAGCGCAAGGTGGTGATCTCGGGCGGGGAGGAGGACGTCGCCAACCTGGCGCTGCGCCTCGCCATCAGCCAGATGATCGCCGAGCGGGCGGGGCAGCCCCTCTCCCTGCTGGTGCTGGACGAGATCTTCGGCTCGCTGGACGAAGAGCGCCGCAGCGGGGTGCTGGAGCTGCTCCGTGGGCTCGCCGACCGCTTTCCGCAGGTGGTTCTCATTACGCATATTGAGAGCATCCGGGACGGCTTTGACCGCGTCATCCGGGTGGATTTCGACCTGACCCGCGGGTCGTCGCTGGTGCGTGATGAGCCTGGAGGGCGTGATGGCCTGGCTGCATGACCGGAGTATTCACGGCCCCGACCGGGCCGGGCCGCGGGATATCGAGCCGCTGAACCGCATTTTCGCCGAGGCCTTTACCGACCGTTACCGGCGGGACGGCATGATCGGCGTGCGGGTTCCTTATCTCAATCCGGCCATCTGGCGCTACGCCATCGAGGATGCGGGAGAAGGCGCCTTCCTCTGGCGCGATGCCGACGGTCGTCCCGCGGCGTTCAATATGGTTCACCAGTCGGGGCGGGAAGGCTGGATGGGGCCCCTTGCCGTCCGGCCCGACCGGCAGAACGAGGGCCTGGGCAAGACCATTGTCCAGGCAGGCATCGACTGGCTGCGCGCGCGCGGCGCCACCACCATCGGGCTCGAGACCATGCCCCGCACCGTGGATAACATCGGCTTCTACAGCGGGTTGGGGTTCCGGCCGCGGTATCTCACCGTCACTCTGGTGCGCGAGGTGCCGCGGCGGCCGGTGCCCCTGGTCGAGCTGCTCTCCCGGGCCGGCGAAGCGCGCGCCCTCGCGCTGGCCCAGTGCCGGGAACTCAGCGGCCGGCTGGGCGGAGGCGTGGACTTTACCCGGGAGATCCAGCTGACCGGCGACCTGGCGGTGGGCGACACCTGTCTCATCCGGCGCGACGGGCGCCTCACCGGGTTTGCGCTGTGGCATACCGCCGCGCTGGCGGAAGGCCGCCCCCGCGATGAGCTGCGGGTGCTCAAGCTGGTCGCCGAAGACGACGATGCCCTTACCGCGCTCTTCGGCACCATCGACGCCTCCGCCGTACGCGAGGGAGTGCGCCGGGTTTCCTACCGCGCCCAGACCGCCGATCCGTCCGGCTACGCCCGGCTGGTCGCCGCCGGCGGCCGCGTCCACTGGACTGACCTCCGAATGACCCTGGAAGGGGCCGATGAACCCACCCTGCCCCGGGGACTGATCTGGTCGAACTGGGAGATCTGACGACGACGGCAAGACGGCAAGGCGGCAAGACGGCCCTAAAGGACTTCCTCACGGCCTCGCACCTGGAGGGCCGCTCGGTCGCAGGACGGCAAGGCCCGATTCTCATTCCTCATTCCTCATTCCCGATTCCTCATTCCTCATTCCTCCTATGGATCCCGCTCTCACCACCACCGCGTTCGAGCTCCCCGGCTTTCGGGTCCGGGAAAACCTTGGCGTGGTCCGGGGCATTACCGTCCGCTCCCGCTCGGTGCTTGGCACCCTGGGCGGCGCGTTGCAGACGCTCCGGGGCGGCAACATCACCCTCTTTACCGAGCTGTGCGAGCACACCCGGGTCGAGGCGTTCGAAATCATGCTCGCCCACGCCGATTCGGCAGGCGCGAACGCCATCATCGGCATCCGCTACGATGCGACGGAAGTCATGAATGGAGTGACCGAAGTGCTGTGCTACGGGACGGCGGTGATCGTGGAGCCCGCCTGAGGGCTCAGCGGGTCACCGGCTCCACCGGCTCCTGGTACACGGCCGACTTCCGGTAGGACCGGACCGCAATCCGTCCCAGCATGGTGGCGAGAACGGCCAGGGGGACGGCCAGGACCAGGCCGAAGAAGCCGAGCAGCGCGCCCCCAATGGCCAGCGCGAGCATGATCCAGAGCGGGTGAATGCCGGCGGCATCCCCCACGATGCGCGGCCCGGTGATGCTGCCGTCGATGAACTGCACGATGCCGTAGACCAGGGCGACCCGCCACGCGCCGGAGACCGGGTCGGGCAGGGTGAGCGCCACCAGCGCCGCCGGGACTACCGAGATCACCAGGCCGATATAGGGGATCACGTTGAAGAGCCCGGAGATGACGCCCAGCAGCAGGGCGTTGGGGACGCCTAGCAGGGCGAGTCCCCCGCTGGTCAGCACGCCGACCAGGGCGGCCTCGGTCAGCTGTCCCCGCACCCAGCCGCCCAGCCGCCGGTCGTATTCACGGAGAAAGGCCATCACGCCGGGCCGCCGCTGTGGAGGAATGCCGCTCTCCAGCCGGCCCAGCAGTGCGCCCCAGTCGCGCAGCAGGTAGTACGCCACCACCGGCGTGATGACGAGATAGCCGAGCAGGCCGAACAGGCTCCAGAGCTTGCCCAGGATCGCCAGCGCCCATTGCCCCAGCTGGCCCACAATGCGGTCGCCGTTCTGCTGCAGCAACTCGGCCAGCTTCTGTTCGTCCAGATTGCGGATGGTTTCGCGCTGCGCCGGGTTCAGGAAAGGCAGGTTGGCGAGCTGTTCCCTCCCGCCTTTCAGGAGGTTCAGGATCTTTTCGGCGACCTGGGGCAGCCGCCCGATCAGCTCGACCAGCTGGTCCCACACCCGGGGCAGCGTGATGAACAGCACCAGGGCGATGAGCAGGAGGCCGGCCAGCAGCGTGGTCAGGATGGCCAGGGGGCGTTTCCGCAGCCCGTGGCGCTCCAGCCAGCCCACGACCGGGGCCAGCAGGTAGGCGATGAGCCCGGCGACGAAGAACGGCCCCAGCAGGGCGAGGTACCGCTGGATGAACCACACCAGGGTGAGCGCCGCGCTCGCCACCAGTACCCGCCCGACGTCGCGCCGCTGCCGCAGGGGCCACAAGGCCAGCAGGATCACGGGGAAGACCACCAGCGGCGCGAGGATCTCCCGCGTGCTGTAGAGCATCACCGCGAAGAGCAGCAGGGCGAGGGCCGGGACGGCGAACGTCCGGGCCCGGGAGCGCGACTCGGGCATCTTCAATGGTAACACGCCGCGAGGACGGGGCAGGAACAGCCGGCCGCCCGCCACTGCGATTCGCTCGGTACCCCACTACAATTCCAGCATACCGATTGGAGGTTCGTCGTGCGGCTCACTCTCCTTGGCGCGCTGACGCTGCTGGTCGCCTGGGTCATTTTCGGCTTCATCACCCCGGTGGGGGTCGGCGCCATTCACCTGCTGCTGGCGGCCGGCGTGACGCTGCTGGTCCGTTGGTGGGCACTTACTCAGTAGCCGTCGGGTCACGTCCGGATTTCCGACCCCGTGTTGCGGCTTTTTGTTGCTTGACGCATCGGTGCGCGATCTCTATCTTGGTGCCCGGACGGCAGCGGGGGAACCGTTATTGAGCCAACAGGTCCGGTCATGGGACCCACATGCTGTAGCTTATGCCACGCCCCTCGGGGGAAGACAGACGTTACGGTGAGGGCCCCAAGCATTCGATTCGGGCTTCAATAAACCCCTCCGTTGCCGTTCTTCATGAATGCGCCGATCTTACGGGTCGGCGCTTTCTCGTTTATTGCTCCGGGCAGGGAACCGATGGCAGGCTCCCGGGGTATTGATGCGCGGACCCGTAGCCGATCGGAATTCGAGCATGCCCAGATGCCGAGTCACGCGGCGCGTGCACTTCAACGCCGCGCACCGGTTGCACAATCCGGCCCGGTCCGACGAATGGAACCAGCGCACGTTCGGGCCCTGTAACAACCCCAACTACCACGGCCACAATTACGAGCTGGATGTGACCGTCGAGGGGGAAATCAGTCCCGAAACCGGCTATGTCCTGGATACGGGCCTGTTGCGGGAGCTGGTAGAGGAACGTCTGCTGCGGCACCTGGATCACCGCAACCTGAATCTGGACGTGCCCTGGTTCCGGGAGCGAATCCCGTCGGCCGAGAACATTGCGGTGGTCTGCTGGCAGGAGCTGGCGCCCGCTCTGCCGGCCGGCCTGACGTTGTCCCTGCGTCTCTGGGAGACACCGAGGAGCTATGTCGAGTATCAAGGTTCGTAGAATCGCGCCGGCCGCCGCGCCCTTCGCCGAGCACGTGCACGCCATCCTGGCTGCGCTGGGCGAGGACCCCGAACGGGACGGGCTGGTCAAGACGCCCTCCCGGGTGGAGGCGGCCCTGCGCTGGCTCACCCGGGGCTACAGCCTCTCGGTGGCCGACGTCGTGGGCGACGCGGTGTTCGAAGAAAACCACGAGAGCATGATTCTGGTGCGCGACATCGAGCTGTATTCGCTTTGCGAGCACCATCTGCTGCCGTTCTTCGGCCGCGCGCACGTGGCCTACATTCCCGACGGCCGCATCATCGGGCTGTCCAAGCTGCCCCGGATCGTCGAGGTCTTCGCTCGCCGCCTGCAGGTGCAGGAGCGGCTGACCGACCAGGTCGCCGACGCGCTCATGGATGTGCTCCGGCCCCAGGGCGTCGGCGTGGTGATCGAAGCCAACCACCTCTGCATGGCGATGCGGGGTGTCGAGAAACAGAACTCCCGGACGGTCACCAGCGCGCTCCGCGGCGCCTTCCGTGACGACCAGAAAACCCGGGACGAGTTCCTCCGGCTGGTCCACGGCGTGCGCGCCGGCGAATGACCCCGCTCGCGGGACAGGTAGCGGTGGTGACCGGCGCCTCCCGCGGCATCGGGGCGGCCACCGCCGCCGCCCTGGCCGGCCAGGGCGCGACGGTCGTCCGGCTCGCCCGCAGCCTGGCCGACGGCGAAGACGGCCCCTTCTTCGATCTCACCTGCGATCTTACCGACCCGGTGCTGCTGCGCCGGGCCACCGATGAAGTCCTGGCCGAGTTCGGCCCGCCGCACCTGGTGGTCAACAACGCCGGTGGATTCCTGCTGCAACCCTTCGAAGAAACCAGCCCGGAGGCGTTCGAGGCGCTGCTGGCGCTGAACCTCCGCGCGCCGTTCGCCGTCGCCCGCGCCCTGCTGCCCGCGATGCGTTCCGCCGGGCGGGGACAGCTGATCACCATCGGCAGCATCGCGGATCACGCCGCCTTCCCCGGCAACGCCGCCTACGCCGCGGCCAAGTTCGGGCTGCGCGGGCTGCACGAAACCCTGCTGGCGGAGTACCGGGGCACCGGCGTCCGGATGGCCCTGATCTCTCCCGGCCCCACCGACACCGCGGTGTGGGATCCGGTGGATCCCGATCGCCGGCCCGGCTTCACCCCTCGCGCGCGGATGCTGCGGCCGGCCGATGTGGCCGAGGCCGTGGTGTTCGCCGCCACCCGTCCGCCCCATGTCGTGCTCGACTGGATGCGGCTGGGCCCTGCCTGAGGATCGTTCCATGCGCCGAGTCCTGGCTCTGCTGACCGTCGTCGCCCTCGCTCCGGCCCCGCTGGGGGCCCAGCTTCCGCCTCTCCCCGATTCGACCGGCTGGGGGGTCCATGTCCTCGCCGCCGCCCGCGCCCCCGACGGTGCCATCTGGGTGGGCACCTACGGCCGCGGCATCTATCGGCTCGCGCCGGGCGCCGGCCGCTGGGACTGGATCCATGCCGACACGGTGGCGGGCTCGCTTTCCTGGGACTTCGTGAATGCTTTCGGATTCGGGCCGCGGGGCGAGGTGTGGTACGGGACGGTAGGGAACGGCTGGGGGCTGTCCACCGACAGCGGCCGGACCTGGCACAACTGGACCTTCGGCCAGCTGGGGCCGGAATGGCAGTATGTGGCGCCCGGAGGCATTGCCACCCGCGGCGATACGACCGTCATCGCCACCGCCGACGGACTGCAGATCACCACCGATGACGGCGCGCACTGGCTCGCCGTGGGCGATTCCACCGGGCCGCCCACCCGGGGGCCGGCCGACACCGCCCTCATCCTGCTGGGTGACGAGTACCTGACCGGTCTCCAGTGGGATCGCGGCGGCCTCGCGGTGCGCACGCCCCACGGAGCGGAGCGGCTGGAGTCCACCAGCGACGGCTGGCAACGCGTGCCGCTGGAGGGGCCCGCGGATTTTCCGACCGAGCAGACGCTGGTGGTGGGGGGCGCGCGGCTGGTGGCATCCCACTGTGGTCTGCTCCCGCCGGCGCGGGCGGCGAAGCCCTGCTATGCCGGGGCGGGCGCCCCCCGGGCGCGGCGGCCCCGGTCGCCGCGTACCAGCTGGTTCCGCCGGCCGATCGATCTGGTAGACAATTCGTATATCGACCAGACGTACCGCTACGGCTCCACCATGGGAGGGAACTTCCAGCAGCATCAGGGGGTGGAGTTCAACAACGCCGACGGCACGCCGGTGCACGCCATCGGCAGTGGGGTGGTGGTCTACGCCGGACGGGCCGAAGCGGGCGCGCTGACGGTGGCCATCCGGCACGATTCCACGCTGCGCGCTCCCGGCGGAAAGCGGCTGCGCATTTACAGCGTCTACTATCATAACTCGGCGTTGCTGGTGCAGGTGGGGGAGCGGGTGCAGGAGGGGCAGGTCATCTCCCGCGTCGGGAATACCGGACGCGCCACCAACGATCACCTGCATCTCGAGGTCCACGCCGCTCCCGTGGATTCCGTGGGTGCCATCGTGGATTCGCTGCAGCGGTATCCGCCCTGGACCACCAATCCCGAGCTGTGGATCAAGTCCTTGCCCGGCACCGGTATCGTCGCCGGGCAGGTGATCGGTCCCGACGGCCAGCCGGTTGAGCAGGCACGGATCTACGGGCTGCGCAAGGCGGCCCCCGCGGAGACGCCCTTCTCCTACGCCGAAACCTACGGGGCCCGCGCCCACGCTCATCCGCTCTACCACGAGAACTTCGCCGTCGGCGACGTCCCCGCCGGCGACTACGTACTGGGCACGGAGATCAACGGCCGGAAAGTCTTCCGGCGGGTGCATGTGGAGGAGGGGATGGTGACGTGGGTGGTATTTCGGTGAGCGGTAAGTGGTGAGCGGGGCCGGAAGCTCCCGCCCGCTTACCGCTCACTGCTTACCGCTCACCGGGTTTCAGGCATGTTCATCGAGCTGACCGACCACCTCCGCTGTCCCGCGCCGCATGACGAGCAATACCTGGTGCTCGTGCCCGGTGTGGTGGAGCAGCGCTCGGTGCGGAGCGGCCACCTCGGCTGTCCGGTCTGCCACCGCGAATATCCCATTCAGGACGGCGTCGCCGTGTTCGGCTCCGGCGGCGATCCGTTGCGTCCCGCCCCGGGGCTGGCCGGCCTCACCGCGGAGGGCCTGCACGCCCTGCTCGGCCTGCGCGGGCCGGGCGGGTATGCCGCGCTGGTGGGGAACGTTGCGGTTCTGGGTCCGGAGCTGACGGAGCGCGTTCCGGGGGTGCATCTTGTCGGGGTGAATGCGCCGGAGGACCAGCGGGAAGGCCCCATGCTGAGCCTGTTGCGCGGCCCCGCGCTGCCGGTCAAACGGCGCAGCATGCGCTCGGTGGCGGTGGGCGGCGACTATGCCGGCCGCGGCGACTGGCTGCGCCAGGCCGTCCAGGCGGTGCTCCCGGGGCTGCAGATCGTGGCGCAGGGGAACCCGGACGCCGCGCCGGAGACCGTCGAGGTGCTGGCGAGCGCCGGCGGCTGGTGGGTGGGGAGAAAGGCGAAGGGCTGAGCAGGGGGCGACGCACAGCAGGGGGCGACGCACGGCAGGGGGCGACGCACGGCAGGGGGCGACGCATGCGTCGCCCCCCCCCGCGTCGCCCCCTGCGGCCATCCGTTAGGCCGTTTCGACCAGGTCGTGCTTCCCGCCTTCCGGCTCGGCGTACAGGGCTTCGATCTGATCCCGGTAGTTCTTCTCCACCACCCGTCGCTTGACCTTGAGGGTGGGGGTCAGCTCGCCGCTCTCGATGCTGAAGTCGCTCGCGATGAGCAGCACCTTCTTGGGGATCTCGAACTGGGCCAGATCCCGCAGGTGTTTCATCATTTCCCGCTCCACCTTCTGCACCGCTTTCTCGTTGCGCAGCAGGCTCGCATCGTCCACGAACTGCATGTGGTGGCGCAGGGCCCACGCCCGCAGATTCTCCATGTTGGGCACTACCAGCATGATGGGGAACTTGCGGCGGTCGCCCAGCATGACGGCATTGGCCACGTACTTGTTGCTCTTGATCCGGTTCTCGATAGGCTGGGGGGCGATGTTCTTGCCGCCCGCGGTGACGATCAGGTCCTTCTTGCGGTCGGTGATCTTGAGGTAGCCGTCGGGATCGAGCTCGCCGATATCGCCGGTGTGGAACCAGCCGTCGGGATCCAGGGCCTCGGCGGTGGCCTCGGGCTTATGGTAGTACCCCTGCATGACATTGGGGCCCCGGGCCAGGATCTCGCCGTCGGGGCCGATTTGCACCTCCACCCCGGGAATCGGCTGGCCTACCGTGCCGAGCCGGAAATGGGCGAAGGTATTACAGGCGATCACCGGCGAGGTTTCGGTGAGCCCGTAGCCCTCGAGGATCGGCAGGCCCGCCGCATAGAAGAAGCGGGCGATTTCGGGCGAGAGCGGCGCTCCGCCCGAGACGAAGAGGCGCAGCCGGCCGCCGGTCCGGGCCTGCAGCTTGGAAAACACCAGCTTGTCGGCAATGCGCTTCTTCAAGGCGAGGCCGGCCGGCAGGGTCTCGTTCGCGAGGGTGCGGTCGGCCCATTCGAACGCGGTCTTCCGGGCCCAGAAGAAGATCTGCTTCTTGATGGCCGAGCCGGAGAGCGCGCCCTCGAGGACGCGGGCGTAGATCTTCTCGTACAGCCGCGGCACCGAAACCACGATGGTGGGCCGGACCTCGGTCATCTCCGCCGCTACGTTATCGATGCTGGTGGCGTAGTTGATCACGATCCCGGCGTGGAGCATGGTGTAGTGCCCCACCATCCGCTCGAAGATGTGCGACAGCGGCAGAAAGGAGAGGCACTCGTCGCTGTCCAGCAACGGCTGGGCCGTCAACAGCGACACCACGTTGGACGTGATGTTGCCGTGCGTCAGCATGACGCCCTTGGGATCGCCGGTCGTGCCCGAGGTGTAGATGATGGTTGCCAGGTCGTCCGGCGCGGCCCGGCAGGCTTCTTCGCGCCAGTCGGGATATTTCTCCCGCGCGCCGCGGCCCAGCTCCAGCATGGAATCGAAGGTCCGGGTGTCGCCCGGGCTTCCCGGCGCCTCGAAGACGATGACCTGGCGCAGGGCCGGCAGGCGGCCGCGGATCTCCTGCAGCTTGTCCAGCTGTGCCCGGCTGGAGACGCAGATCGCCACTGCGCCGGAGTCGCGGAGGATGTACTCCACCTGGTTGGGGGGCAGGGTGGGGTAGATGGGCACGTCCAGGCAGCGGGCTGCCAGGCAGGCGTAGTCCGCGACGGCCCATTCGGGACGATTCTCCGAGAGAATCGCCACCGCGCTGCCGGGAGCGATACCGAGCTCGCGCAGGCCCAGGCTGAAGGCGTGGACCTGCTCCAGCAGCTCCTGATAGCTGAGGGGTGACCACGTGCTGACCGCCTTGCGCCGCATGACGACGGGCCGGTCGTGGAAGTGTTCGATGGCGTTGAAAAACAGTTCGGTGAGCGTCTGTGGATCCGGCACCGGGCCCTCCTCGCTTCGTAGTGCTGGCGGCCATATCCCTGCACGGAGCCGCCGCCACGCTCCGCCTGGCCCGGTTCGGGGGGGCTAGTCGAACCGGATGATGAAGCGCTGGCCGGACCCGGGGACGGGTGCCCCGCTGGGCCGCTGCGCCCGCACTTCGACTTGCGCGCTGTCGGGCGACGGCTGCCCGGCCACGCGGTTCAGCGTGACCGGGCTGGTTGGCTGCCCGTCGCTTCCGGTGATCGCCGTTGCCGTCAGGCCCTTGCCGTTCAGGGCCACCGTGTCGCCCGGCTGGCCGAACAGCGGGAGCACCACATCGTAGATCACCGGGCGGCCGGCCACCGGCCCGAGAGGGTTGAGCGAATCGAGCTCGACCACCAGCGGGCCGGACGCGATGACCCCGGCCGCCACCCGGCTGGAATCGGGCGGGATGATCTGCAGGGTATCCACCCGCGCCAGCACGGTGAAACTCACGAAGCTCGAGACCAGCGACCCGCTGCGCGCCTGGATCCGTCCCGTCCCGGCCGTCACGCCGGTGAGCCGTCCCGTCAGGCTGTCGATCGCGACGGTGAGGGTGTCGGGCGTCCGCCAGGTGATGGGCGCATCGACGCTGTCGCCCTGCTGATTGAGCGCTCGTGCGGTGAGCTGGATGGTGTCGCCCACCTCCACCTGAGTGGCGGCGGGGACGCGGACCTCCAGCGCCACCGGCACCCCGCTGTCGCCCGACAACTTGCTGCAGGCCGCGGCCGCGAGCAGGAGTAGGGCGGGCCGCAACCGGGGCCGCATGGTCACATCGCTTCCGGCGCCGCCGAGGCGTCGATCTGCTGCAGCGCGTGTTCGGCGTGGCGCACCCAGCGCTCGGCATCGGGGCCCCGCGGCGGCTGGCTCAGGAACGAGCGCAGGTGCTGCGCCGCCTCGCCCACCTCGCCCCGCTTGAGCAGCAGGAACGCCACCCCGTAATGCGCGCCCACCAGCGCGGGATCGAGCTCCAGGGCACGCTTGTAGTGGCGGATCGCCTCCTCGGGCTGGCCCGTCTTGGTGTAGGCGATGGCGATGTTCTGCAGGATCTTCGGGTCGCCCGGACTGTCGCGCAACGCCAGGCGATAGGACGTCAGGGCGGCCTCATAGTCGCCCTGGCGTTCCAGTGCCAGGGCTTCGTTCAGATAGTCGAGCCGCTGGGGGCGGAACTCGCTCTCGTGCTGGCCGAACAGTCGCCGCCAGAAAGTCATCAGATCCGGAATTCACCACGGCGGAGGAGGGACACGGTCTAACTCGATTGCTGCCACCAAAATAGCTCCGGCGCGGGGGGGCCGCAACGCGGTTGTTGCCGGAATCGCCCCCACATTAGGTTGCAGTACGCGCGTCCCGCTCACCGTTCTGGAGATCAGGCCCCTATGAAACGCACGCCGGCTACCGGTCCCCGCGGCACGCTGGAAGTGGACTGGCCCTTCTTTGGCGAGATCTGCCGGGCGCTCGCGCTGCGGGTGGCCCGGTCGGGCTACCAGCCGGAGGTGGTGCTGGGGATCGCCAAGGCCGGCGTGATCCCCGGCGTGGTGGTGGCCTCCATTCTCCAGTGCGAGTTCGTGTCCATGACAGTCTCCCGCCCCGGTGCCGACGAGACCCCGGTGCTGATTGCCGGGCCGCCGGCCACCATCCAGGGCCGCCGGGTCCTGCTGGTCGACGAGACCTGCGATACCGGCGCCACCATGCGCGTGGCGCTGAACGAGGTGCGCGCCCGCTGGCCCGCCGAGGTGCAGGCTGCCGTGGCCTTCAAGACCGGCGAGTACGCCCCCGATTTTCATGCCTTCGAAACCGACAACTTCATCATCCTTCCCTGGGACCGCGAGATCGTCCAGGGCGGGGAGCTGATCCTGCGGCCGGAGTACGCCGCCCGCCTGAAGGGCTGAGGGTGGCCCTGCGCGCGACCGGCGGCAATCCCGCCGACGTGCTCGACCGGTTGCAGGATGCATTGCGACGCTGCCGGTCCGATTACGCCGAGATCCGCCTGGAGCGCTCCTGGACCAGCATGGTGGCCTGGCGCGGGGCCCGGCAGGAGGGCGCCAACGCCAGCCTGGACGCCGGCGGCTTTGTCCGCTGCCTCAACCGGGGCCATGGGTGGGGCGTGGCCAGCTTCACCAGCCTCGACCGGCTGCCCGCCATGCTGGCCCGGGCCCACGAGCTCTCGCTGGGCATCCGGCTGGACAGCCCTATCACGCTGGCCTGGGTGCCGGTGCGGCAGGATCTGGTCCAGCCTGCGCTGGAGGATGATCCGCGCGGCATCCCGCTGGACCAGAAGAAATCGCTGCTGGAAGGACTCAATCGCCTGCTGCTGGAGCACGACCGCCGCATCGTCGACACCCAGGCCGCCTACCGCGACGAAGTCACCGACTACTGGTATGTGAACTCCGACGGGACCGCGCTCTACGAGCTGCGGCCTGAAGTGACGCTCTCGGCGGTAGCCCTGGGGCGGGAGAACGGACAGCTGCAACGGGCCATCGATTCCCTGGGCCTGCGGCAGGGCTGGCGGGCGGTGCAGGGCCGGGAAGAGATGTTCCGCGGAGTGGCCCGGCGCGCCATCGAGCTGCTCCAGGCGCCCGGCGTGCGCGGCGGCCGCTATCCGGTGGTGCTCGACCCGAAGCTGGCCGGCGTGTTCGTTCACGAGGCCTTCGGCCACCTGAGCGAAGCCGATTTCATCTACGAGAACCCGCAGGCCCGGGCCATGATGGAGCTGGGCCGCCGTTTCGGACCCGACCACCTGACCATCGGCGACGACGGCAGCGCCGCGGGACTCCGTGGCACGCTGCCCTACGATGATGAAGGCACCCCCACCCAGAACACGATCCTGATCCAGAACGGTGTCCTGGTCGGCCGGCTGCACTCCCGGGAAACGGCGGCCCGGCTCAACGAGCGTCCCACCGGCAACGCCCGCGCCCTGAGCTTCCGGCATCCTCCCATCGTCCGCATGACCAATACCTACATTGCCAACGGCTCCGGCACCCGGGAGGAGCTCTTCGAGGGCATCGATCTGGGCGTCTACGCGGTGGATGCCCAGGGGGGACAGACCTATCTGGATAACTTTTCCTTCACGGCGGGCTACGGCTACATGATCCGCAACGGGCAGCTGGCCGAGCTGGTCCGGGACGTCACCATCGGCGGCAACCTGTTTCATACCCTGGGCGCCCTCGACCGGATCGCCGGCGATTTTACCTGGAATCAGGCCGGCGGCGGGTGCGGCAAGGGCTACCAGGTGCCGCTCCCCGTGACCGAAGGGGCGCCTCATGTCCGGGTGCAGGAGGCGCTGGTCGGCGGAGACACCGGGTGATCATCGAACTCCTGGAACAGGCCGGCCGGCGGGCGGAGGCCGCCGATGCCGCCCTCAAGACGGACGAGACCCTGACCCTCAGCTTCGAGGCCGGCCGGCTCAAATCGGCCGCGGTGGCCGAGGAGCGGGGCATCAACCTTCGGGTGCTGGCCGGCGGCCGGGTCGGTTTCGCGGGCACCACCACCGACGACCTCGATGCGGTGCTGGACGCGGCCTTCGCCAGCGCCCGGGTGGGCGAGGCAATTCCCCTCCGGCTGCCCGGCCCGGCCCAGCTTCCCCGGGTGCTCACCCATTATCCCCGCGCCGCGGCCGCCTCGGCCGCCGACCTGGCGCAACTGGGCCGCATGCTGCAGGAGCGCCTCGGCGCCGACAACCGCCAGGTGTCCATTGTCCTCGAGCGATCGGTGGGCTCGGTGCGCGCGGCGAATACCCTCGGGGCCGACGCCGAATACGATGTCTCCACCGTGAGCATCGGCGTAGAGGTGACCCGCGTCGTGGGCGACGATGTCACCATCGTGGACGACCATATCGCCGGCGCCGATCTGCCCGGGATGCCCGAACTGGAGTCGCTGGTCACCCGCACCACCCGGCGGCTCGAATGGGCCCGGCAGGCGGCGGCGGCGCCGGCCGGGCCCTGCCCGGTCTGTTTCACCCCTCCCGGCACGGCGGTCCTGCTGGCTCCCTTCCGGCTTGCCTGCCGCGGCAAGTCGGTGCTGCAGGGGATCTCGCCGCTGGCGGACCAGCAGGGAGCCCGGCGGTTCGATGCCGCCTTCACCCTGCGGGATGAGCCCCTGCTGGACGGGCACAGCGGGTCCCGACCGGTGGATGATGAAGGTACGCCCTGCCGGCCGCTGGCGGTGGTGGAGCACGGGGTGGTGGGCGAGTTCATCTACGACCTGGAGACGGCGGCCCAGGGCGGCGTGCCGCCAACGGGGCACGGCCGGCGCACCACCTTCGGCAAGCCGCAGGCGTCATGGTCCAACCTGGTCGTCTCACCGGGCAGCGCCTCCCTGGATGAGCTGCTGGCGCTGATGCCGGATGGATTGCTGGTGGACGCGCTGCTGGGTGTGGGGCAGGGCAACGTGATCGGCGGAGCTTTTTCCCATCCGGTCGCCCTGGCCTACCGGGTGCGGAACGGGGAGGTGGTGGGGCGAGTCCATCGCGCCACCGTGGCGGGATCGGTCTACGAGCTGCTGCGCCGCGTCACCGGGGTCGGGAAGGATCTGCAGTGGATGGGGAGTGTCGCGGCACCGGCGATGGTCATCGAGGGCGTAGCGGTGAGCGGGGGGTGAGGCGAACGGCCGGCAAATACGTCCGCACCAGCCACAGGATCACCGCCATCACCAGCACCGCCAGCACCAGCAGCAGGTATTCACCCCAGGCATCGCGCGCGCGCCAGCCCAGCACTCCCAAGGGGCGCCCGTTGCGGAAGGAGGGGCGGGGGCGCTGGTGCAGGGGGAGACGATGGTCGATGCTTCGCTCTACTCGGCCGGTGCTCCAGGCCACCGCGGCAAGGAACCCGGCCGCGCCGCCCAGCACCTGCCACTGATGATAGGCCAGATGGGTGATGCCGAAGAGACCGGGCCACAGCCGGTGGACCAGCCAGACCAGACCGACCCCGAGCGCGGTGCCGAGTGCCAGCTCGGCCAGCTCGCGGAGGAAGCGCAGCCGCATGTCCGAAGTGGGTGCTGCCGGTCAGGCGTCCAGGCCCAGGGCGCGCTGATAGGACTGGCCCTGCTCCATGCGGCTGTAGATCTCGTGCATGGTTTCGGGTGAGCCGGCGAGGAAGCGGCAGCGCGCGTCGCCCCGGGAGCGGCATTCGACTTCCATGACGCCCACCAGGCCGGAGGAGAGCCGGCCCAGGAAATCGGCCAGCATGCCGCAGGAGAAGTGGCAGGAGGGATACTGGGCGCCGCCGTCCTCGGACGCCTCGGCCCAGTCGGACGACTCCAGCGACATGACGCCCTGGACCAGCTGGTCGGGCGTGAGCGACCCCCAGCCGAATTCGCGGAAAAACCCGCCCAGCGCGTCGCCCAGGAACTGGATATCGAGCCCGGCGGGTTCGACATCGTAACGCGCCCGGACCCATTCCTCGAACGCAGCATAGACCGAGGCGCCTCCTGCGAAGCCGGCTTCCTGCAGGAAGGCGGCGCTCTGGACCCCCGTCCCGCGCTCGAGACTGGCGCGCAGCTGCTGCAGCGCCTGGCGGCTCAGGCCGACACAATGATGGGTGACCAGCAGGCTGCTCGCGTTCATGAGATGCCGGGGAGAAGGTCGGCTCAAACTATCCGTTGAGTTGCGCGCGGCGCAAGAGTTCGGCTTCGTCGATGATTGCAATGCCCAGTTCCCGGGCTTTGTCGAGCTTGCTGCCCGGTTCCGCCCCCGCCACCACGGCGGTGGTCTTCCTGCTGACCCCGCCGGTGACGCGGCCACCGGCCCGTTCGATCAGCTCGGTGGCGGCGGTGCGGCTCAGGGTCGGGAGGGTCCCGGTGATCACGAATGCCTGCCCGGCCAGTGGGCCGCCGGCCTCCACCGCCCGGGGCTCGGTCAGGGTGAGGCCCGCGGCCGCCAGCCGGTCCACCAGCTCGGCGTTCTGGCGCAGGCGAAAGAACTCCACCACCGCGGCCGCAATGGTGGGACCGACGCCGGCGATGGCGCTGATCTCCTCCTCGCCCGCCTGCCGCAGCGCCGGCAGGGAACCGAAATGGCGCGCCAGCAGCTGCGCTGCCGTCTTCCCCACGTGGCGGATGCCGAGGCCGAAGAGCAGAATCGAGAGCGGCTGGGCCCTGGAGGCGTCGATGGCCGCCACCAGCTGGCGCGCCGACTGCTGGGCGAAGCGTTCCAGCGCCTCCAGCTGTTCGGCGGTGATCTGGTAGAGATCCGCCACATCGTGGATCAGGCCCTGGTCCAGCAGTTGCCGCACCCGTTCGTAGCCCAGTCCGCGGATGTCCATGGCGTCGCGCGAGGCGAAGTGCACGATGGACTCGAGCACCCGGCCGGGACAGGAGGCATTGGGGCAGAAGCGCATCGCCTCGTCCGGCAACCGCTCCACCGGCGTGCCGCAGGCGGGGCAGCGGTCGGGCATGCGGAAGACGCGTTCGTCACCGGTGCGCCGTTCCCGCAGCGGCCCCACCAGCTGGGGGATCACCTCGCCGGCCCGCATCACCTCCACCCAGTCGCCGATCCGGATGTCCTTCTGGGCGATGATGTCCTCGTTATGCAGGGTCGCATTGGAGACGGTCACGCCGCTCACCTGCACCGGCTCCAGCACGGCATAGGGATTGAGCGCCCCGGTGCGGCCGACGTTGATGCGGATGTCGAGCAGGCGGGTGACGGCGACCTCGGGCGCGAACTTGCGGGCCACGGCCCAGCGCGGTTCCCGGCCCCCGATCACGCCCAGGTCCTCGTGCAGGTCCAGGCGGTCGAGCTTCACCACCACCCCGTCGGCCTCGTAGCCCAACGTGGGCAGCAGGGCTTCGTATTCCGCCACCTGTTTCTGCACCGCGTCCAGGTCGGGCAGGCGGGCGCGGTGCGGTTCCACCGGAAAGCCCCACTGCTCCAGCCGGTCCAGCACCTCCCATTGCGAACGCGCGTCCAGCAATCCCTCGATCACCTCGACGTGAAAGGCGAAGAGACGCAGCCGGCGCCGGCGGGTGATGGACGGATCCAGCTGCCGCAATGCGCCCGCGGCCGCGTTGCGCGGGTTGGCGAAGCGGGGCTCGCCCTCGCGCTCCCGTTCCTGATTGACCCGCGTGAAGGCCGCGTGCGGCAGGTAGACCTCGCCCCGGATCTCCATCAGCGCCGGGTGCTCCGTCCCCTTGAGAACCAGCGGGACGTCGGCGATGGTGCGGAGATTGGCGGTCACGTCCTCGCCGATGATGCCGTTCCCCCGGGTGGCGCCGGTGGTCAGCCGGCCGCCGGTGTAGGTCAGGCTGATCGCGGCGCCGTCGATCTTGATTTCCGTGGTATACCCGCTTCTCAGCACGTCGGGGTTGAGCCGGGCATTGCGCTCCTCCCAGGCCTGCAGCTCCTCCGGATTGAAGGCGTTGGCCAGCGAGTACATGGGACGGGCATGGGTGTGCTTGCGCAACGAGTTGGCAGGCTCGGCCCCCACCCGCAGGGTGGGGCTGTCGGGGGTCCGCAGCTCCGGATGGGCCGACTCCAGCTCCTGCAGCTCGCGCATGGCCTTGTCGTACTCGGCGTCGGAAATCTCCGGCGTGTCGAGCACGTAATACTGGTAGTTGGCGCGGTCCAGGAGCGCGCGAAGGGCGGCGGCGCGTGCTGCAGGGTTCATAGTGGTGCAGGGGATCGTGATGGTGAGCGGTAAGCGGTGAGCGGGACCGCCCGCTTACCGCTTACTGCTCACCGCTCACCGTCCGGACGCTTCCTGGCTGATCACCGCCATCGCCACCCCGACCAGGCGGTCGATCTCCTCGGCGCTGGCCCGCGCCAGCAGGCCTTCGTCCCAGGGGCCTTCCTTGGTGGCGAAGGAGTTGAGCAGCCGGCGGACGAAGCCCAGCAGGGCCACCCGCTCGCGCTCGCGAATGCGGTCGCCCGTGGCGTCGCCCCGGCGCTCCTGCAGCCGCTCGAAGCGATGGGCGTTGCGCAGCGCTTTGGCCGTCAGGCTGGCCACCACCTGGCAGAAGCGCACATCGGAATCGCTGAACGTGGGGCCATCGCGGAAGGTGCGCAGGTAGATAGCCCCGATGGCAACACCCCGCCAGGTGATGGGCACTACCGTGATGGATTTCACCTTCCGGTTGGCCAGCGCCCCGCGGATATGCTGTAGCGCGGGATCGGTGGCGGCATCGGGGATGAAGACGGTCTGGCCGGTGTGCAGCGCCCGGCGCAGCTCGGGGTATCGCTCCAGGTCCACTATGTAGTTGCGGATGCTGGGATCTTCGTAGCTCGCCACCAGTCGGACGGTGCGGCCGCCCCGCTCCGCCAGGAAGATCGAGCTGCGGTCGAGCCCGAAGGCCTCACCGAGTCTTCGCGCAACCGTTTGCGCGATGTCCGTGAAATGGAGGGATCCGGAGATCTCCTGCAGGATCTCGATGATGGCCAGGAGATGCTTCCGCTCGTGTTCCAGCGCGTGGATTCTCGCGTTGAGCCGTTCGCTCTCTTCGGAAGCGCCCGTTGTGACGGTGGTCATAGGCCCGGTCAGGATTGAGAGATATGAAGATAAAGTTATCCAGGATCGCCAGGAACGCTACGAGGCGGCCCGGCGGGGCGCTTTTCACCCCGGGGGCGATCGCCTAGCTTCCACATACGAGACCAAAGGAGGGCCTATGGGTCGCGACCATGAAGACCGCACTGACGACGAGCAGGACGAGCTGGACATTGAGGAAGAAGAAAGCCACGGCACCCGGAACCTGATCTTCGGGCTGCTGGCGGGCGCGGCGGTGGGGGCGGTGGTGGCCCTGCTGTTCGCCCCGGACAGCGGCGACCGGACCCGCCGCAGGCTGGCCGAAGGGGCGCGCCATCTGCGCGATGAAGCCGGCGAGCAGGTGACTGAGTGGACCGATTCGGCCCGTCACCAGTTCCGCCGGCGGCAGCGTCAGGCCAAGAAGAAATTCAACCGGGCTACCCGCGAGGCGCGGCGGGCCCTGGAGAGCATCACCAGCTGAGCCGGCACCGGGCGTTTGCCGACGCCTGGAGAACCGAGGCCTCGCCTCTCTTGACCGGGGGGCGGGGCCTTCGGCTTTGTCTTCACGAGCAATCCGGCCCTGGTGCCGGCTCAGTGCGTCACGTTGAGCGGCGTAGTCCGTGCGATGCGGGCCCCGTCCGGCGCCTCCAGCGTCACCGTCAGCGTGTAGCTGCCCGGCCGCAGGTCCTTCAGAATGAGCGCCCGGAGGAACGCCTGTCGGCTTCCCGTGGCGGGTTCGGAGAAGCTCAGCGTCATGCCGGGTCCCTTGCCCCTGGCCGGGGTAATGGCCACCTGCTGGCGGTAGGTGGCTCCCGGAAGGAGCCCGGCCGCCTCGTAGTAGAGGCTGGCCCGGGCGCCGGTGGGAAAGGCGCCCAGCGGGTTGAGGGGGACGGGCCCCTCGGGGGAATGCCAGACCAGCCCGGCGCCGCTCCGGCCCAGGATCGGGTCGCTCAGGGAAAAACGTCCGGGATCGGGGATGCGCACGCTGTCCCGCCCCACTAGCGCGCCGCGGTCTCCAGTCACCTCGGGCCGGGCGTCGGCGGGCCGGGCATGGATGGAATCCGGCTGGGCGATGGTCAGGCGGACGTTGACCAGCCCGGGCCGCACAGGCAACTCCAGCACCCCGGTGAGGTACTCGTCGCCCTGGAGGGGCTGTCGTGTCACGAAGGTCCGCAGGGTGTCCAGGTCGGCCCGCCGGCTCCCGTCGGGTGCGCTCGCCACCAGATACAGGTGAATGGGATAGGCAAAGCCGTTAACGGTATCAGGCTTGGCGAGGCCATCCTGCGGAACGGCAAAGACGGCAAGAAGGCGGCCTCCACCGTCTCCTGGGGGGCCCTGGACCGCATACACCTGGACCGTTGGGTGGATGGCGCGGCGGTAGGAGGGCCGGTATTCGTCGGTCCGCAGGGCCTTTACGGCCATTCGATCCAGCGCCTCATTCTGCAACTGGATCAGTCGCGGTGTCGGTGGAAAGCAGAACCAGGGGTCCAGATCGCAGCGGGTGCCTGGTAGCATGGCATTCGGGGGGACCACGTGAACATAGAAGTTGCCCCCTCCGCGGTAGTACGCCCACCAAGCGCCGGCGCGATCATCCGGGGGGCCATGCCGGATATAGATCGGCCCTCGGGGGTCAAGTTCACTTGCCCCGCGAAGCTGGTGCTGCGACAGTAGCGTATTCCCGCCAGCGGAGTCCCCAAACATCTGGCTCAGTGCATCCGATTCGGTAATGGAATCCAATGCCCCGGTGTTTACATCGGCGGTCATGACATCGACCGTCGGTGCGCCGGGTGGCCGGCGCACAACAGCCCGGAAGTTCTTCATCGCGTATTCGTAACGGCGGTAGTGCTCCGCCAGGCGACTGCCCTCCGGACGCCCCGCTTCAGCATCCCGGCGGGACCAGAACCGCTCGATCCAGGGGCCAAGGGAGTCGCTCGGAAGAGAGTCGAATCGAGCCAGTTCAGGCGGTGAGGCGACCAGACTCAGTTGCGCTCGGTACGCCTCCCGGCCTTCCGGGGTTCGTCCCGCTAAATGAGCCCCACGTGTATATGCCGCAGCGCCTTCCGCGCTATCGGCCCTGGCGTAGTACTCCCGGGCGAGCTCCAGCTCTCCCACTGCCGAGTCTCCGCCGTTCTTCAGGTACCGCAGGAGGAGAGCGATGGTCGAATCACGCGCCCCAGTCTCCCGCTCGTATCCCGCCCGGGCAAGCAGCACCGAAGGGATGTGATCCGATTCCGTTCCCGCGGTCCGACGAAGCGCATCCCGTGCCCGGGCATACGGTACCCAGGCAGGAAGCAAGTCGAGCGCTAGCGGGAGGTTGAGCGCCGCTTCACTTTGGGTCGAATCCAGTTCCAGCGTGTGCAAGAACGCTTCGGCAGCCCCTCTGGCATAGCTTGATCCGACCGGCTGGAGAGGGCCGGGTATCGCGTGGGCCCCTGAGGCGCGCAAGTGCCAGGCGGCGAACACCTAAAAGAAGCCAGGCCTCAGCATTGTCCGGGTCGTGCTCCAACACCCGCGCGGAACTAGCCAAGGCCTGGCGAAGCGAATCAGCTGCTCTGCGGAGCCTGGCTTTCTCCTGTGTTGATTGGGTTTGTCCCAAGCCGTCCGGGGATGGGATGGCCTGCCCCGATAGCTGCCCTCCCCAGCTACCAACCAAGAGCAGGAACCCGAGGGAAAGGCGGACCAGCAGTCGCTTGAGCGTATAGCCCCGGCTCAGCTGCTGTTGTCCTGCCCTGCTCATGCTGGTGCTTAGGCCTGGTTTAGCAGAAGCATTCCGGGTAATCATACCAGACTCTGAAGCGGCAGTAGTTGTAGTTCCCTTCCCCCTTCTCGAGGCAAGCTTCAAGAGGGTTCGCATGGTAACAGTAGGAGGGGACCAATAAATTCCGGCACTCTGGCCCGGCGGTACAGCGGGGAGGATACTGATCGCAGTAGGGTTGCGTGCTGCCGCAGGATGGGCGCGGCTGGGGGTACGGATGCTCCTCGTCCACCGCCTGGGTGCAGCACGCACCATAGATCGCCGTATCGTTGCCACAGATGCCGCTCTCGCAATGCCAGCAGGCAAGAGAAGGAACCTGAGCGAAAAGCAGGCCAGCATTTGCTTGAGCGGACAACTCCCGCTCATCTTGCGCCTCCTTCCCTGCTGGCGCTTATCTGTAGTAGAACAAGAGGCATCCTGCGTAATCATATCAAGCGCGGCGTGCCACTCTGCCGCGACTGCGACCGCACATGGCCCCGATTCTCCGACACGCGCCGCTTGTCGAGAACAGCCGGGATCGCTGAAGTACGTCGGTCCTACCGAACGTGTACCTGTTGTTCCCGGCTAGACACCTCACGGTGTCTCTCATCCTTCAGTGTCACTACGAGCATGTAATCGCCTTTCGAGAGGTCCCCCAGCTTGATGGTCCTGCGGAAGACTTGCCGGTCTGCTGCCGCCTCTTCGGTGAACTCGACCCTGATACGAGGGCGCCCTTCCTTCCGGATCTCGATTGCCGTAGTGTAACCCTGCCCGACTACTAGCCCTCCCACCTCGTAGAAGAGTTCCAACACCCCGTGAACAGGCCAGGCATTCAGCGGGTTCAGGGGGATGCGCTGCTTTTCGTAAGACCAGAAGAGCGGTGGCGGGGCCAGGCCCAGGATCAGATCACTCATGACGATCTCTTTGGTTGTCAGATTAGGAACGGATACGCCGTCATAGGTGACCGCCCTCCCGACTCTCCCCAGCGAATCAGACAAGGTCAATGAGGTGTTGTACCTCCCCGCCGATACCGATAGTTCGAGATAGCCGGAGAGGTATTGGTCCTCTTTCAACGGTGCCGAGACGAAGTAGAACCTTGTCGTATCGATGCTGGTCAGGTTGCTTCCGTCGGGCGAGGCTCCGGTAAGGCGGATCCTCAGCGGATAGAGATAGCCATCTGGTACCTTGGAGGGGACAATCGCCTTCGCGGGCATTGCAAAGACGGCAAGAAGTCTGCCGCCTGAACTGTCTCCTCCAACGCCATAGATCTCCAAGACTGGTGCAGCATTCTTCTCGAAGTGCGGCCGGAGGTCGTCTGACGTGAGAGCAGTGGTGATACTCTGCAACAGTTTCCGACGAACCCTGCTCAGGTCGCTTGCTGTAATGCGAGAGCCTCGTGGCAAGGTGAGCTTGCAGGCGAGGCCCCCGGTCATGGCGCAAAGGGAATGGGGCGCGACGATCAGGGGTGAAAGAGCTGTCGCCTCAGCGCTGCCATCGAATGGCACATCCGCAAATTGCAGAATAAGATCCCCAGTCGGGCGGAAATAGCGCCAGACGACGGCCCCCCCGATGCCGGTTGCGGTCAGGTGGTCCACAACTTCAATCTGGATCTGATCCGGCTGACCGTGGCGCATATACACGAGTCCACGGTCATCAACCAGGGGGCCGGCTGATTGAAGCGTCTTCGGCAAGTGGTCAGCGAGAGCCGGATCATCGATGGGAGCGTCCGAGCTAGTATCCTCGCCTAGTGCTCTACCCTGAACAGTCCACCATGCTGGGGTGCGTGACCTGGGGGAGCGCCGGTAGTGCTCCATCGAGTAAAAGTATCTTCGGCAATGCTCTCGCAAGCGGCTGCCTGGGGATTGGGCATCAGCAACGTCTCGCCGATTCCAGAACCTCTGGAGCCAGGACGAGAGGCCGTCCGCGGGAGTCCCGTCAAAGGCCGAAAGCTCTGCGGGGTCGGCGATCCAGCTGATGTCCTCGCGATAGAGACTGCGTGCCCATTCGCTGCGTATATGTGCGGCACCAGCGAAGTAGTAAGGAACGATGCTGGAACTGTCTCCTAGAAGGCAGGCCAGGCGGCTGCGGAAGAACAGCCCCACGCCAGTATCGGCGGTCATCGCCAGGTATCGCTTCAGGACAGCCTGCGCTGAATCCTCGTTCCTGAGATCGGTTTCCAGGCGAAGACGCCTGTAGAGGACCTCGGGAAGAGGATGAGTCGTTGTATCGGCCCTGAAGATCGCGAGGCGCTTACTGTCGTCGGCATCTCTGATGTTCGGGGTGAAGGGGATTGTGTCACCTCCAGCCCGGAGGAAACGCCGGTAGGTTTCCTGCGCCTCCGCGAGTTGGCCAAGTCTGGCCTCGACCCTGGCTATCGACAGGAGCAGGCCCGGCGACGGGTTCGCGGCCTCAAGAGCCGCCGCCGATATCAGCCCGCGCACGATATCTTTGCTGTCAAGGTGTAACCTCACCCGATCCCGCAAAGCGGCTAACGAATCGGCCGCGGCCTCCAAGTCAGGCTGCTCTTCCAGTGCCTTCAGGTAGGCGTACGCCGCTCCATCGTGCCAGCTGGCCCCAACGGGCTGCAATGGCCCTGGGCGTGCCAGAAAGCCCGAGTCACCCATTGCCTGCCGTACGAGCGCCACGGCAAACCACGTCTGGGCGTTGCCTGAGTCCCCGGAAACGGCGTGGTGTAGGACCGTAAGGGCACGCTCATACTCAGCTATCCGCCCGGTCAACTGCGCACAGCGAAAAAGAAGCACGCCCCTCGTGAGAGTATTGCGCTCCTTCAAGGCGAGAGAATCTGCGAGAGTGGTCACCTGCTCAGGCGTCTGCTTGCCATAGGCGCGGAGCATCTCGAGCACGTCTCCGGTCAGATGAGCCTGGCCTTGAGCCGTGGCGACAGATCTCCAGGCCAGCGGCAGTACTATGCAAAGGACCACAGAGCGAAACAGCATATCTCTAACCTAGGCCTCGCTGGAGTTCCGAGCTAGAGCTGTCCTACCGTGGCGGGGGAGCCGCCACCACCCGGAAAGGTGAACCGGCGTTCTTGTTGAGTGATGCCGGTTCTTGGCGCCCTGCCATCAGTACTCGATACAGATGGGCGTGATGCAGCCTGTTTGCTCTGGTGGTGGGCCGTTGGGCTCGAAGCCGCAGCCGAAGGGGATATAACAGTAGGGATCCCAGTAGTTTGCTGGGTTACAGCAATATGCCAGTGTCGGGTTAGGCTCCCCTCCACCCCCCCCTCCGCCTCCCCCTCCACAGGACGGCTTGGGTGCTCCTGTCTGGCCCGGTTCTGCCACTTCAATGCAGCATGCTCCATACAAGGCCGGGTCCTTCGCGCAGTCCCCGGAGGAACAGCTCCAGACTGCGCAGGTTCCTTCTGCCTTCGCGAACTGGGGTACTGCAGGTTCCTCCGATTCCGTCGCCATTGCGCCCGCACCTCCCTCACAACCCGCCACCAGGGGAAGAAGGCCCAAGGCAAAGACCGTTGCGGCATTCCAGATTATTCGATGCATTTTCGCCTCGCTCGTTGAGCGTTGATGAACGCTTGCCACTGCGGTTCGGCTGACCCTCTGCAGCTACCAGTGAATCCAGCACCTGCCGGAAGACCTCCATTGGATATGCGCCTGCGATTGTGCGGCCACGCACCATTCCGTCGTCCCGGCTCAGGCCGATCACAAACGCCGGCGTGCCCCGGAGCCCCGCCGCGGTCGCATCCTTCACATCCTGCGCGATGCCCTGTTCCGTCGCTGGGTCTGCCAGACACCCGTGCAGCAGCACCGGAGCGACATGGGTCTGCCTCCCCAATGAGGTCAGGGTCAATTCCGAAAGCTCACGTCGGGCATGGAATAGGGAGTCATGGAGCGGCCAGAAGGAGGCGGAGTCGAGGCGGCCCACGCATCGCATCAGCCTCGCTGCCGGCCGGGCATTGGCATGGATGGGCAGCGGAAGATCGCGCACCACATAGCGGACCAGCCCGCGCGCGATATAGTCCCGCCGGATCACCGGCAGTATCTCCCGTGCGTGCCGCCCACAAAAGGGACACTGGTAGTCGGTGAACTCCACGATCGTGATCGGCGCGGCCGGCGAGCCGGCAACCGGGAGGGTGCCGATGGTAACGTCGGCCGTTTCCGGTACGGCAGGCCCGGGGCCGCGCTGCGCGGCGACCACGGCCGTGAGGGTGCGGGCCAGGCTGTCCACCCGGAGCGCCAGGCGATCGAGGCGGGCCTCCTGCCTCCCGGTTCCGCAGGCGGCAAGTGCCAGGGCCAGCAGCAGCGAGGTGCTTTGGAGACCACGGGCCATACACGCATCCGATGGGTGACAGCTCAACCTGCGGAACTTCACAGAGGGCCGCCATGCCATTCGGAGCCAATCGTGGCCGGTTCGTGCGCGCCTTGATGGTGAAGCCCCGCTCACGGTCCAGCGAGCGGGCTTCGGCTGTTTCTGGAAGGGCGAATGTGCCCGAGCCCCGCCCTATCGCGACACGTTGAGCGGCGTTGTCCGTTCGATGCGGGCCCCGTCCGGCGCTTCCAGCGTCACCGTCAGCGTGTACCTGCCCGGCCGCAGGTCCTTGAGGATGAGCGCCCGGAGAAACGTCTGGCGCGGAGCGGTGGCCGGTTCGGTGAAGCTCAGGGTCATACCGCGTCCCTTGCCGTGTGCCGGGGTAATGGCCACCTGCTGCCGGTAGGTGGCTCCCGGAAGGAGCCCGGCCGCCTCGTAGTAGAGGCTGGCCCGGGCGCCGGTGGGAAAGGCGCCGAGCGGGTTGAGGGGGACGGGCCCCTCGGGGGAATGCCAGACCAGCCCGGACCCGCTCCGACCCAGAATCGGGTCGCTCAGGGAGAACTGTTCCGGCGCCGGGACCCGTACGCTGTCCCGACCGACCAGGGCGCCGCGGTCTCCAGTCACCTCGGGCCGGGCGTCGGCGGGGCGCGCATGGACGGAATCCGGCTGGGCGATCGTCAGGCGGACGTTGATCAAACCGGGGGGCACCGGTAGTTCGAGCAGCCCGGTGAGATATTCGTCGCCCTGGAGGGGCCGTGGGGTGACGAAGGTCCGCAGCGTGTCCAGGTCGGCGCGCCGGCTGCCGTCAGGAGTGCTGGCGACCAGATACAGGTGGATGGAATAGGCAAACCCGTTACTGGTATCCGGGTTCGCCAGATCATCCTGGGGGACGGCAAAGACCACGAGGAGGCGACCCCCACGGTCTTTACCGGTCCCCTGCATCGCATACACCTGGACCGTCGGGTGGATGGTGTGACGGTAGGACGGCCAGTATTCGTCGCTTCGCAGGGCCGTCTCGGCCATTCGATCCAGCGCTTGCTTCTGCAACTGAACCAGGCGAGGTGTTGGCGGGATGCAGAACCAGATGTCGAGGTCGCAGGGGGTGCCGGGCAGCATGGCATTCAGGGGTACTACCAGGAGATACAGGTTGCCGCCGGCTCGGTGATAGGCCCACCACCTTCCTGCGCGGTCGTCTGGCGGACCATGGCGAATGTAGATGGAGCCTCGTGGGTCCAGTTCGCCGGCCCCGCGAATCTGATGCTGAGGGAGTAACGTGTTCCCGCCGGCCGAATCCCCGAACATCAAGCTGAGCGCATCCGCTTCCGTGATGGAATCCAACGCCCCGGTGTTCACATCCGCAGTCATGACATCCACTAGCGGTGCACCGGGTGGCCGCCGCACGATGGCCCGGAAGTTGGTCATCGCGTACTCGTACCGGCGGAAATGTTCCGCCAGGCGTTCGCCGTCCGCTCGTCCCGTTTCGGCATCCCGGCGGGACCAGAACTGCTCGATCCAGGGTCCCAGGGAGTCGCCCGGCAGAGAGTCAAAGCGAGTCAGTTCCCCTGGCGAGGCCACCAGGCGCATCTGCGACCGGTAAGCTTCCCGGCCTTCCGGGGTGCGCCCCGCGACGCGGGCTCCACCGGCATAGGCGACGGCCCCATCGGCGGTATCACCCTTGGCGTAGTACTCCCGGGCGAGCTCAAGCTCTCCCACGGCCGAGTCTCCGCCGTTCTTCAGGTACCGCAGGAGGAGAGCGATGGTCGAATCACGCTCCCCAGTCTCCCGCTCGTATCCCGCCCGGGCAAGCAGCACCGAAGGGATGTGATCCGATTCCGTTCCCGCCGTCCGACGGAGCGCATCACGGGCCTGGGTGTAAGGAACCCAGGAGCGGACCAGACTGAGTGCGGCGGGCAGTTTGACGGCGGCCCTGGACTCGGTCGAGTCCAGGGCTAACACCCGCATAAACGCCTCCGCCGCCCCAAGGGCGTAAGTGGAGCCAATCGGCTGGAGGGGACCTTCCTTGGCATAAGCGCCGAGTCTTGCCAAGCCTAGTCGTGCGAGCCCGATCGCCAGCCACGCCTCGGCGCTCTCAGGATTCTTCTCTCTGACCACTCTGCTCCAGCCGTCAAGCATGGCTCGAAGCGAATCCGCTGTGCGACGGTCTGTGGATCCAAGAGCGTCCTCCGCAGGAGATGCTGCCTGAACAGGCCGAGCTTGACTGTGGGCTGGCGCTGCCGCAAAGGTCGCAATGACAGCAGCGCCAATGCTAGCCAAGAGCAGTGCTCGCGTGGAGGGCAGACTATTCCACATGCTCTATGCGCTACCCTTCTCGCCGCCTATCCGCACAGGCACTCCGGAAAATCGTACCATGTGTAGCCCTCTGGGGGCTGTGCGTGATAACAATGCGGAGGCGCCAGCATAGCGTTGCACTCCGGGGATTCCACACAGCGCTGGGGATACTGGTAACAGTACGACTGCGTGCTCTGGCAGGAGGGGCGAGGCTCCGGATAGGGATGCTCTTCGTCCACCGCCTGGGTGCAGCACGCACCATAGATCGCCGTATCGTTGCCACAGATGCCGCTCTCGCAATGCCACTCGGCACAATCGGCCGGCAGGTCCGGCCCACCTATCACAAAACTCTGAAGCCCGGTGCCACGTCCGTCAAGAGTGGGAATGGGAGGCGACTCCGCAGTCGGCGTGCCTCCGCCTCCCTCACAACCCGCCAGCAGGGGGATGAGCCCCAGGGCAAACGTTGTCGCGGCACTCCGGATTATTCGATGCATAGATGCCTCTGTCGTTGGGCGTGGATGAACGGCTGCCAGCCTGGTCCCCCGTCCGCCGGGCGGCGACCAGTGAATCCAGCAACTGGCGGAAGACCTCCATGGGATAGGCGCCGGAGATCGTACGCCCCAGTACCGGCCGTCCTCCCGAGTGGGCCCGATCACAAAGGCCGGGGTGTCCCGGAGGCCGGACGGCACAATCTCCGGAACTTCACAGAGCCCTGCCATGCCATTCGGAGCCAATCCTGGCCGGTTCGTGCGCGCCTTGATGTTGAAGCCCCGCTCACAGTCCAGCGAGCGGGGCTTCGGCTGTTTCTGGAAGGGCGAATGTGCCCCGAGTCCCGCCCTACCGCGTCACATTGAGCGGCGTGGTTCGTTCGACACGCGTCCCGTCCGGCGCCTCCAGCGTCACTGCAAGCGTGTACTTACCTGGCCGCAGGTCCTTCAGAATGAGCGCCCGGAGGAACGCCTGTCGGCTTCCCGTGGCGGGTTCGGAGAAGCTCAGCGTCATGCCGGGTCCCTTCCCCTTGGCCGGTGTGATGGCGACCTGCTGCCGGTAGGTGGCTCCCGGGTGCAGCCCCGCCGCCTGGTAGTAGAGGCTGGCCCGGGAGCCTGAAGGGAAGGCGCCGAGCGGGTTGAGGGGGACGGGCCCCTCGGGCGACTGCCAGACCAGGCCGGCGCCGCTCCGGCCCAGAATCGGGTCGCTCAGGGAGAAACGCTCCGCATCAGGGACTCTTACGCTGTCGAGCCCGACCACAGCGCCCCGGTCGCCGGTGACTTCCGGCCGGGCATCCGCGGGCCGGGCGTGAACGGAATCGGGCTGGGTGATGGTCAGCCGGACATTGACCAGTCCGGGCGGCACCGGCAGCTCCAGCAGGCCGGTGAGGTACTCGTCGCCCTGGAGGGGCTCTGGGGTGACGAATGTGCGCAGCGTGTCCAGGTCGGCGCGCCGGCTGCCGTCAGGGGCGCTCGCCACCAGATACAGGTGAATGGGATAGGCAAAACCGTCACTGCTATCCGGTTTGACGAGGTCATCCTGCGGGACCGCAAAGACGGCGAGCAGGCAGCCTGCACTGTCTCCCGCCGGGCTCTGGACCGCATACACCTGGACCGTCGGGTGGATGGAGTGCCGGTAGCGCGGCAGGTACTCGTCAACCTGCGCTGCTTTCGTTGCCATATGCGCCAATGTCTTATGCCACAACTGGCGAAGCCGGTCGGTCCCGGGGAAGCAGAACCATACGTCAAGATCACAGAGTGACCCGGGGCGCCCCTGAGGGTCCACAGCCAGATACAGGTTGCCTGTGCTCCGGTAGTAGGCCCAGAATGAACCAGCACGATCGTCTGGCGGCCCGAGCCTGATGTATACCGGCCCCCGCGGGTCCATTTCTCCGGCTCCGGCAAGCTGGTGCTGTCGGAGAAGCGTGCTTCCTCCCGCGGAATCGCCGTACAGTTGGTCCAGTGCCTGATCCATTGTCAGAGTATCAATAGCCCCGGTCTGTACGTCTGCCGTCATCACGCTGACCAGCGGTGCCCCCGGTGGGCGGCGCACGATGGCCCGGAAATTCTTCATCGAGTATTCGTACCGGCGGAAGTGCTCGGCAAGGCGATCGCCTGCAGGCCGGCCCGCTTCGTCATCCCTGCGTGACCAGAACCGAGCTATCCAAGGGCCAAGGGAATCGGCCGGCACTGAATCGAATTGAACGAGTTCTTCCGGGGAGGCCACCAGTGCAAGCTGTTCGCGGTAAGCCTGGTGACCGGGTGCCGTGCGGCCGGCCGCGATTGCGCCGCGCGCATAGGCACCCGCACCAGCGGCGGTATCTCCGACAGCATAGTATTCCCTCGCCAACTCCAGTTCGGCTATGGACGAGTCGCTGCCCGAGGCAAGAAACCGCTTGAGAAGTATCCGGGTGGAATCGCGTTCCCTGGTTTCGCGCTCGTATTGAGCTCGCGCAAGCAGGACCGTAGGAACCTGGCCTGCTTCTGTCCCGGTCGTCCGCCGGAGGGCGTCGCGAGCCTGCGTGTAGGGGACCCAGGCCGGCAGCAGGTCGAGAGCCTTGGGAAGGTTGATGGCCGCCTCGGACCGGGTGGAATCCAGTTCCAATGTGCGCATGAAAGCCTCCGCGGCTCCCCGCGCGTAGCTGGACCCCAGCGGCTGGAGCGGCCCCTCCTTGGCGATCTCTTTCAGCCGAGCAAGGCCAAGCCGTGCAAGACCGATCCCGAGCCAAGCCTGGGCACTGTCCCGATTCCGCTCCAAGACGACGCGCTCCCAGCAGGCAAGCTCACTTCGAAGGGAGTCGGCTTCCTTCGCTGCATTCGTCCGGATCCCTGTCGCTCTGGCGCACCGAGCTTCGCCTGAATGGGTGGGGGCTGTCTGGCACCACAGGCCGGTCGCAGGAGCCGCCAAGAATGCCAGCGTCAGGATACCCATTCTGGTGCGGAACTTCGAGAGAATGGCCTCAGGCCCGTCGCAGTGTCTTTCAGCGCCCTTGTTGCTTGTTAGTAAATGCCGCACGTGCATTGGGAGATATCGTACCAGGTGAAGTACCGGCACGGCATTGTACGGAGGCTGTCCGGGAACGCTCCGTCCATGCAGGCGTCTGGGGCGTTTGCATGATAACAATACTGAGGGGCAAGCATGGAATTGCACTCCGGGGATTCCACACACCGTTGCGGATACTGATAGCAGTACGACTGCGTGCTCTGGCAGGAGGGGCGAGGCTCCGGATAGGGATGTTCTTCGTCCACCGCCTGGGTGCAGCACGCACCATAGATGGCCGTATCGTTCCCACAGATGCCGCTCTCGCAGTGCCACTCGGCGCACTGGGCCGGGAGATCCGGCCCAGGTCGTGTCCCGAGTTGTGTAGAAAATCAATGGGCGCTGTCTCCGGGCCTCCAAGCGTGTCAGGCGCTCATGCAGCCGCTTGACGGTTACTGACACGGGGCAAGGTTCGCCAGCCGGCAATCCGCCGCAAGGGCAGTTGCCCCGTCGCGATCAGACCGTAGCCGAGCACCAGGACGGCGTCGGTGCTGGGCAACGATCCCTGCGTTTTGACTCGCCGTCGCACCTCCTCCAGCACGCGCTCGACGATATTCGTCGTGCGGAGGCTCTTCCACTGCGCCTTCGGCAGGCGATAGAACGTGAGCAGCTCCTCGCCCGCCTCCTCCAGGCTCGCCACCACCCCCGGCAGCTCCCGGCCCCAGCGGCGGGTAAACCGCCCCCAGGCCCGCCGCGCCGCCTCCGCATCGGCGGCATACACGATGGCGTGGTAGTCGCGCTTGACGGCCGGATAGAGCCGCTGCGGGCAGTGGGCCGCCAGGTTGCGCAGCTTATGCACCGTGCAGCGCTGCACCGCAGCCTGCGGCCAGATCTCGCTCAGCGCCCGGCGCAGACCCTTGCTGCCGTCGGTGATCACCAGCGCCGGCGCGACCAGGCCGCGCTCCACCAGCCCGCGCACGAAGTCGCCCCAGGCCGCGGCGCTCTCCGCGACGTAGAGCCGGAGATCCAGCAGCACCTTCTGCCCGTCGGGCCGCACCCCGACCGCCACCTGGACCGGGAGCGGCTCGACCCGCTTGAGCACCCGCACATGCAGGTGGATCGCATCCAGATAGAGATACTGCACCCCCAACTCCCCCAGGGGGCGCTCGCGCCACGCCTCGTAGCCCTGCCGCAGCCCCCGCACGACGCGCGAGACCGTGCTCCGCGAGGCGGGACCGTCGGCCAGCAGCGAGCGGAGCGCCCGGGCGAGCCGCCGCTGATTGCCGCCCCCGCAGTAGAAGCCGACCAGCGCCGCATCCACCGCCCGGGCTCGGCGCGCGTACCGCGGCAGCAGCCCGCTCTGCCATTCCCGCAGCTCGGCGCCCGCCTGCACCCGCCCTCGCGGGATGGCGAGATCCACGGGGCCCAGGCTGGTCGTCACCCGCCGCCGCCGGGTGCCGTGCCGATATCCCTGCCGGGCGGCGGTCCGCTCATGCCGGCCGCTGCCCAAGACGGCCGCCAATTCCTCGTGCAACATGCGCTCAATCCAGCGCCGCGCTTCGCGGCGCAGGGCCGCCGTCAGCGGGTCCGCCCCGACCAGTGCTTCCCACCCCTGCTCCGTGGCCGTAACTTCTCTCATGGCGTATGCCTCCGGGTTAGATCCGCACTTCGGCGGATCGGGGTTCGATCATCCCGGAAGCATACGCCATTTCAATTTTCTACACGAATCGGGACGGCACCCCGGCCCACCTATCACCAGACTCTGACGTCCGGTGCCGGGTCCGTCAAGGGTGGGAATGGGAGGGGACTCCGCTGTGGGCGCGCCGGCGCTGCCTTCACAACCCGCCAGGATCGGGAGGAGTCCCAGGGCAAAGACCGTTGCGGCACTCCGGATTGCTCGATACATAGAGGCCCCTGTTGTTGGGCGTGGATGAACGACTGCCAGTCTGGGCCCCCGTCCGCTGGGCGGCGACCAGTGAATCCAGCAACTGCCGGAAGACCTCAATGGGATACGCCCCCGAGATCGTACGCCCTCGTACTTGCCCGTCTTCCCGGGTCCACCCGATCACAAAGGACGGCGTACCCCGGAGCCCGGCCACCGTCGCATCGTTCACATCCTGCGCGATGCCTTGTTCCACCGTGGAATCCACAAGACACTCGTGTAGCAGCCCCGGAGCGATACGGGTCTGCCTCCCAAACGAGGTCAGGAGCAAGTCCGAAAGCTCATGTCGGGGATGGAACAGCGAATCATGAAGGGGCCAGAAGGCCTTGGGATCAAGCCGGGCCACGCATCGCATTAGCCTGGCTGCCGGCTGAGCATTCGCATGGATGGGAAGGGGCAGATCGCGTACGACATACCGGACCAGCCCGCGCGCGATGTAGTCCCGCCGGATGACCGGCAGTGTCTCCCGCGCGTGCCGACCACAAAAGGGACACTGGTAGTCGGTGAACTCCACGATCGTGATCGGCGCGGCCGGCGAGCCGGCAATCGGGAGGGCGCCGATGGTGACATCGGCCGTGCCGGGTACGGCCGCCCCCTGGCCGCGTTGCGCGGCGACCACGGCCGTGAGCGTGCGGGCCAGGCTGTCCACCCGGAGGGATAAGCGATCGAGCCGGGCTTGCTGCCCGGCGGTCCCGCAGGCGGTGGAGCCAGGGCAAGCAACAGTGCAGTCCCTCGCAGACACCGACCCATGCAGGAGATCCTGGTGGAGGTGGTTCAAGCTGGCGATCTTCAGAGTCGGCTGCCATACCACCGCAGGCCATTCGTGGCCGATTCCTGCACGCCTTGACAGGGCAGGAGCCGGGCTGCATGCTCACGTATCTTGATCTCGAGTCTGGCATGTCCCTGCAGGTGACGTGCATAACGCCGCCGTCCTGGGAGGCAGGCCCTCTCGGGACCGCCGCCCCGCCAAACGGCAGCATTCTTCTGGTAGAGGGCGGTGACGTTCTCGCCGCGGCCGCCGGGGTACTGCCCGCCGCCCTCTCCGCGCCCTGGTGTCCGGTGTGTCTGGTGGTAAAGAGCAAGCCGGACGAATCCACCGATCTCTTCCTCCGGACCATCGCTCCGCTTCCCGGGGCGTTCACCGCGATTGCGCTGCCCGGCGGAGTGCTTCCTCGCGCCAGAGGAGCCGATACAGCTGAGTGGGTATTCGTCTTCTTCCCGAACCCGGGTGCGTCGAGTACGCGAGCTCGGTTGCCTGACACGCACGCAATGGAGCAGAGTTGGCGCGCTGATCCGGCTGAAGTTTCGAGCCGAGCTCATGCCGGGAGCTTCCGTGGATTTTCTCGCCAGTTGCTCCGGACACGATGCGAGGACGGTACGCCGGTGGGTGGACCTGTGTGGGCTGGAGTCCTTCCGAAACACGGTTGAGATCCCCGGCTGGGAATGGATGCTGGAGGCTACCCTCCGCCGCTGGGGATACGTCTGTCCCGACTGGGCCAACCGGTCGGGTGGGGAATCAGGGGAGATCCGCACCGGCTTGGTTGGAGACCTTCCCGAATGTCCGCTCGGTCCTCTCCGGCCCCTGTGCCCTTTTGAGCCGGCCAACGCCCCAGATCTGAGCCGTGGGCCGCGAGTCGCGTCGCGAGCTCCGTCTTGACCCCCTCGACCCCCTCGACCACTCAGAGCGATCGAGGGGGTCGTAGAAAGTCAGGACGCGAGAGAAAGACTTCCCTACTTCTTATCCTCCTTCCCCTCGATCCGCTGCAGCAGCGCCGCCGCGTCCTTCTTGTACTGCGGGTCCATCACATCCTTGACCGGGAGCCCCGCGATCTTCTGCAGCTGTTCCCGGGCTTCGCTGTAGCGCCCCACGTCCACCAGTATCTCGGCCATGTCCAGGCGATGATAGATGTTGGTCGGATCCACCTGGATGGCGTAGTTCATGTTCTCAATGGCGTTGTCCCACGAGGCCTGGCTGAAGATGGCTCCGCCCAGGAAGTTCTTGGCGAAGAAGCGGGTCAGGCCGCTCAGCCGCATGATCTCGGCGTTCCAGCGTCCCAGCACGTGGTAGGCGCCGCCGTGGTCCCGGTCGATCTCCAGCGCCCGGAGCGCTTCGCTGCGGATCTCCGCCGCCCGCCGCACCCGCTCCTTCTTGCTCTTGGTGAGCGAGGCGCGGCCGATCGCGGCCGCCAGGATGTAGTGGCCATCGGCGCTGTCCGGGTCTGCCGTCACCGCCCGGCGGGCGTATGTTTCGGCCAGGTTGTAGAGTGAGTCCCGCTCGGGGCTCTTGACCGAATCGGGCGTCTGCTTGCCGATGTCGATCAGCGCCTTGGCGGCCAGCCAGTTGGCCTGGTAGTTGGTGGAGTCGAGCTGCAGCGCCTCCTGGAAGTGCTGCAGGGCCGCGCGGGGGTCGCGGTTATCCGCGGCTTCCCGCCCGGCGGCGATATGCTGGTCGACCGTCTGCGCCGCCACCGGGGCGGCGCCGAGCGCCAGCACCGCGGTGAACAGCAGACTCGCGCTTCGCATGCGAGCTCCTTGATAGGTCTTCGGGTGTCCCTGGAAGGTACCCTAATGGTGATTCCTGCCCTGATCGAACGCAAGCGCGACGGCGGCGCCCTGGCGCCCGCCGAATGGGCCGCACTCATCGAGCGGTACACAGCAGGGGACGTGCCGGACTACCAGATGGCGGCACTCCTCATGGCCGTCTACTGGCGCGGCCTTGAGCCGGCCGAACTGGACGCGCTCACCGAGGCCATGTCCGGCTCAGGGGACAGACTGGACTTCACCGGATGGGACACGCCGCGGGTGGACAAGCATTCAACCGGGGGGGTAGGGGACAAGGTCTCGCTGCTGCTGGTTCCCATGGTCGCCGCCTGCGGCGTGGCCGTCCCCATGATGTCCGGCCGGGGACTGGGGCACACCGGCGGGACCGTGGACAAGCTCGAATCCATTCCCGGATTTCACACTTCCCTTTCCCTGCGCGAAGCGGAGACGCTGGTGCGGCGGCTGGGCTGCGTCATGCTGCGGCAGACGCCCGAGATCGCGCCCGCCGACGGGAAACTCTACGCCCTGCGCGATGTCACCGCCACGGTCGAATCCATTCCGCTCATCTCCGCCAGCATCATGTCCAAGAAGCTGGCCGAGGGGCTGACCGGCCTGGTGCTGGACGTGAAGACCGGATCGGGCGCGTTTCTTCCCGAGCTGCCCCGCGCCCTGGAGCTGGCGCAGACCATGATCGGGCTGGGCGAGGCGCGGGGCTGTCCCACCGTCGCCCTGCTCACCGCCATGGACCGGCCGCTGGGACGCGCGGTGGGGAACGCGCTGGAGGTGGAGGAGGTGATCCGCTCGCTGGAAGGGCAGGGCCCCCGGGATCTCATGGAGGTCACCCTCGCCCTGGGCGCCGAGATGCTGCTGCTGGGCGGCGTCACCCGCGATCGGGTGGACGCTCGGCGGCGGCTGGAGGAGACCATCGGCGCCGGTACGGCGCGCGAGCGCTTCGGCCGCCTGATCGAGGCGCAGGGCGGCGATCCGCGGGTGCTGGATGATGCCGGGCTTCTGCCCCGGGCGGAGATGGTCGAGCTCTATCAGGTACCGGCGGGGGGCACGGTGCTACGGGTCGAACCCCGGACCATCGGCCGCGCGGTCGTCGAGCTGGGAGGGGGACGCACCCGGGTCGATCAGGCGATCGACCCCGCCGTCGGCTTCGACATCCGGGTCAAGCCGGGCGATCGGGTCGAGGCGGGCGAGCCGGTAGCGTCCCTCTTCGCCCGGGACGCCGCTGGAGTGGAGATCGCCCGGCGCGCCCTGGAGCAGGCGATCGTCATCGGTGAGGGGCCGGCCAGTTGCCTGCCGCTGGTCTCTCACCGGGTCACCGGGGCCGGGGTAGAGGAGCTCGCCGGGTGATTGGCGCGTTCGTCTTCGTCGCCGCCCTGCTGGTGCTGCTCGCTTGGCTCCTGCTGAGCCGGCGGCCGCCCCCGGCCAGGGCCCGCACCTGGGACCCGGACGACGATCCCGGCGAGACTGATGCCGCCGAGCAGGAGGTGAAGGAGCTGGGTACCTACCAGAATCCGGACGAAGACTATCCCGGCTCCGACTGGGGGCCCGGCGTGCCCCGGCAGGGATAGGGCCGTGCCGGCCGATCGCCAACGGGCTGCCTCGGAGCTCATGGCCTGGTTTGCCCGGCGCACCGGGCTGAGCGATGCCGGGCGCGCACCCCGCCGCTACCTGTGGACCGATGCGTTCGCGGTCTGCAACTTCCTGGGGCTGGAGGCCGCCGGCGATCGCGCCAGCGCCGGCATGGCGTTCCGGCTGGTGGAGCAGGTCCATCACACCCTGGGTCGTTACCGCCCCGACGATACGCGCACCGGCTGGTTGAGCGGCCTGGATGACCAGGCCGCCCGGCTCCACCCCACGGGCGGAGGGCTCCGCATCGGCAAGCCGCTCCCCGAGCGGCCCGCGGGCGAACCCTTCGATCCCGATCTCGAATGGGAGCGCGACGGCCAGTATTACCACTATCTCACCCGGTGGATGCACGCGCTGGACCAGGTCTCGCGTGTTCATGAAGATCCCGAGCCGAACCGGTGGGCCAGGGAACTGGCAGCAAGGGCGCACCGCGCGTTTGTCTATCAGCCGCCCGGCGGCGGTTTGCGCCGCATGTACTGGAAGATGAGTGTTGATCTGAGCCGGCCCCTGGTCGCCAGCATGGGGCAGCACGATCCGCTCGACGGCTGGATTACCTGCCTGCAGCTCGAGGCCCACCGCGGGAACGAGCCGGCCGGGCCGTCACTCGGCCGCGAGATCGCCGAGTTGCGGGAGATCTCCGGCGGGACACGGTGGTGGACCGACGATCCTCTGGGCCTGGGCGGGCTGCTGGAGGACGCACAGAAGCTGGTCCGGCTGGATGCGCCCGGGTTGGACGCCGAAGCCCTGGCGGGCGAGCTGCTGGAGGCGGCGCTGGCAGGGTTGAAGGCCTGGCTCGCCCAACGACCGCTCGACCGGCCGGCTGACACGCGGCTGGCTTTCCGCGAGCTGGGGCTGGCGATCGGGCTTCGTGCCGCCGCGGGGTTCGACGTGATGGGGCCCTGGCTGGAGCTGGCCCGGCGCATCGAGTCCTTCTGGCTCGATCCGGCGCATCAGGCCGCCGAATCGTGGCGAGAGCACGAGGACATCAATAGCGTCATGCTGGCCACCAGCCTGGCGCCGGGAGGATATACCGCGATCAGATGAAAAGGACGGAGGACTGAGGACCACTCAGTCTTCATTCCTCCGTCCTTTCCCCTGGACCCTGGCGTAGTGCCGGCGCGCCTTGGCCCGGTTGCCGCAGTCGCGCATGTCGCACCAGCGCCGGCTCCGGTTCCGGCTGGCGTCTATGAAGAGCCAGTTGCAGTCCTCCCCGGTGCACTCCTTCACCCGCTCCAGGTCGCCGGAGAGCAGCAGTTGGACGGCGCTTTCCGCCACCGGGTGCAACAGCCCGGCCAGGTCGCCGTCATTTCCTTCCCAGGTCCAGGCGTAGCCTTCTCCCCCCGGCGCCAGACGATGATGAACGGCGGCCTCCCGCCTTGCCTGCGTCAGCCGTTCCAGATCCGCGGGTGCAGGCGCGCTTCCCGCCGCGAGGGCGGAGAAGGCCCGATAGATGGTCTCCCGGAAGGCCAGGAGCGCTGCCAGGGCCTGCTGGGCCGCTTCGTGATGGCTTGCAGCCATCCTCCCCAACCGCGCCATGTCCTTCTCGCTCAGCAGACTGACCCGGCCGGCCCAAACCAGCAGGGCCGGGTAGTCCACCAGACGCTCGTGCGGCGCTCCGCCATGCCGCTCGCTGGTGGTGTTGGCGAAATCCAGGGCGAGCCACCCCCCCACGATCGGGATGGAGCGGATATCCTCATGCAGCGTCATAACCTTCAAAATAGCCTTGACAGGTTATCAAGGCAATCGTAGCTTATAACCAGCTTAGGCGGATATACAGGTTACTTGACCGTCATGGTGAGCATATGACTTCCCCCCGTATCGCCTTGCCCCAGCAAGGGCTCCGTCCCTCCGGGTTGCTGGCAGGAATCCCGGGGCTTGCCTCCCGGCTGCTCCGGGCATGGGCCTGGGGCTGGGTGGCCTATTCCCGACAGCAGGCGGGAGGGCTGGATGCGCCTTTGCGCCGCTCTGGAGTCGGCACGGAGGAGCCCCACCCACCGCGGGTTGGCCGGCTGTGGCACGGCATGGTTCCGGCCGCGCGTGCCGGGGACTACCTCGCCTACCTGCAGCGGACCGGAGTGGCGGAGGCCCGGTCCACGCCGGGGAACCGCGGCGTGGTGGTCCTGCGCCGGGTCGAGGGGGACGTGGCGCATTTCCATTTTCTCTCCTTGTGGGAATCGGAGCAGGCCATCGCGGCGTTTGCTGGCGGGGATATCACCCGCGCGCGCTACTACCCGGAGGATCGCGACTACCTGCTCGAGCTCGAGCCGACCGTAACCCATTATCGGGCCTGGATGGCCTGAGGCCCCGGAGGATACCATGGCCGATTTGCCCGGCAGGTTGCTGGCTCTTTCACCCCGGATCCGCTACGCCGCGCTCTATCAGAACGGCCGGCTGGACATGCACAGCGCCACGGGGATCCGGGCGATGACCTCGGAGGAGTCGGACAGTTATGAAGAACTGATCGTGCATCCCACCTTGCTGACCCTGCTGGGCCAGCGAGCCCTGCTGGGGGCGGGGGAGCTGCAATATGTCGTGGTGGGGTATCGCGGCTGCCGTCATCTGGTGCTGGCGCTGCCGGGCGGGCATCTCTCGGTGGCATCCGACCCGGAGCTGCCGCTGGAGGACCTGCTCCGGCTGGTGAAACGGGCCTTGGCGGAGGGCGGGACGGCCGGGAGGGCCGCGTGAGCGCCGCGGGAAGGGGCAGAGTGGCACTCCTGCTCGATCTCCTGGAGCGGAACTACCGGGGCAACGCCTGGCAGGGGACATCGCTGCGCGGTTCGCTCCGGGGCCTCACCGCCCGTCAGGCGGCGTGGACCCCCGGACCGGGGCGGAACAGCTGCTGGGCTTTGCTACTCCATGCCGCCTACTGGAAGTACGCCATGCGGCGGCGGCTGGAGGGCGGGAAACGGGGCGGCTTCGCGCGGGGGCGCAGCAACTGGCCACCGCTCCCGGAGCGGATCACGCAGCAGGCGTGGCGCGAAGACCTCGCGTTGCTGGACGAGCAGCACGACCGGCTCTGCCAGGTCGTCACCGGGCTCTCCGACACCACACTCGACCGCCCGCTGGGGCGCCGCTGGACCGTGGCCGCCTCGCTGCACGGCCTGGCGTCGCACGACGCGTATCACACGGGACAGATCGGGCTGTTGAAACGGTTGATGAAGAACTAAGGGGAAGGGACAAGGAACAAGGGACAGGGGACAGGGGGTCTCGTTCTCCCTGTCCCCTGTCCCTTCTCCCCTGTCCCCCCTTAAACGTCCAGCACACTCACATACTTCGCGTTCTTCTCGATGAACAGGCGGCGGGGCTCGACGTCGTCCCCCATGAGCTCTTCGAACAGCTTGGCGGCGTGCACCGCCTCCTCCATGGTGACCCGCAGGATGGTGCGGCGGGACGGGTCCATGGTGGTGCTCCAGAGCTGCTCCGGGTTCATCTCGCCCAGGCCCTTGTAGCGCTGCACGTTGACGTTGCCCTTGGCGCCGTCGCCGTTGGCGATGCGCTTGATGTACTGGTCGCGCTCGTCTTCGGTGTAGGCGTAGAACTCCTCCTTGCCCTTGGCCACCCGGTAGAGCGGCGGCTGCGCGATATAGACGTAGCCTGCCTCGATCAGCTCCTGCATCTGCCGGAAGAAGAAGGTGAGCAGCAGCGTCCGGATGTGGGCGCCGTCGACGTCGGCGTCGGTCATCAGGATGATCTTGTGGTAGCGGGCGTCGTCCAGCTTGAAATCGTCCTTCACGCCCGTGCCGATGGCGGTAATGATGGCGCGGATTTCCTCGTTGGAGAGGATCTTGTCGATCCGGGCCTTCTCCACGTTGAGGATCTTGCCCCGCAGCGGCAGAATGGCCTGGAAGGCGCGGTCGCGTCCCTGCTTGGCGCTGCCGCCGGCTGAGTCCCCCTCCACCAGATACAGTTCGGTGAGCGCCGGGTCGGCGTTGGAGCAGTCGGCCAGCTTGCCGGGCAGCACCCCGCCCTCGAGGCCCGACTTCTTGCGTACCAGGTCGCGCGCCTTGCGGGCGGCCTCGCGCGCGCGGGCGGCGCTGACCGCCTTCTCGATGATATTCCGCGCCACCGGCGGATGCTCCTCGAGGTAGGCGCCGAGGTACTCGTAGACCACCTGCTTGACGATGCCCTCCACCTCGGAGTTGCCCAGCTTGGTCTTGGTCTGCCCCTCGAACTGCGGCTCCTTGACCTTGACGTGCAGCACCGCCGTCAGCCCTTCGCGCACGTCGTCGCCGCTCAGCGTGAAGCCTTCCTTCTTCAGAAAATCCCGCCGCTTGGCCACCTCGTTGATGATCCGGGTGAGCGCCGAGCGAAACCCGGTGAGGTGGGTGCCGCCCTCGTGGGTATTGATGTTGTTGACGAAGGTGTAGGTGTTCTCGTTATAGCCGTCCTCGTACTGCAGGGCGAGATCGACCTCCACCTCGTCCTTGGTGACGGTGATGGGAATCGGCTTGGGGTGCAGCGGCTTCTTCTTGCGGTTGAGCCACTCCACGAACTGGATCAGGCCGCCCTTGGCGTAGTAGGTCTCTTCCTGGACGGGGTCCTTGCGCTCGTCCCGCAGGGTGATCTTCACGCCCTTGTTGAGGAACGCCAGCTGCTGCAGCCGGTCGGCCAGGGTACCGTAGTCGAACTCCAGCACCGAGAAGATCTCGTGGTCCGGCTTGAAGTGGACCGTCGTGCCGGTGCTGCGGGCCTTGCCCTTGACGCTCAGCTTGGAGGTCGTGTGCCCGCGCTGGAACGCCATGTGATAGCGCTGCCCGTCCCGGTCGACGAAGACCTCCAGCGCTTCCGACAGGGCGTTCACCACCGAGACGCCCACCCCGTGCAGGCCGCCCGAGACCTTGTAGTTCTGCTTGTCGAACTTGCCGCCCGCGTGCAGGACGGTGAGCGCCAGCTCCACGCCCGGCAGCTTCTCGGTGGGGTGGATATCCACCGGGATGCCGCGGCCGTTGTCGACGACGGTGAGGGAGTTGTCGGGATGAAGGGTGACCGAGATGGTATCGCAGTACCCGGCCAGCGCTTCGTCGATCGAGTTGTCCACCACCTCGTAGACCAGGTGATGCAGCCCGTTCTCGCCGGTGGACCCGATGTACATGCCGGGGCGGCGGCGGACGGCATCCAGTCCCTTCAGAACCTGGATGGAATCGGCGCCGTACTTCGACTGGTTCTGCTCCTGCGGGGTGTCCTTGGCCATGTCCTCGTCGTGGTTAAGGCCGTTGCCGGGGCAGCGGGCCCGGCATCCAGCGGATCTCACGGATCCGTCCCCGCCGCCCGGCGTTCAGTTTCGCCAGGATGCGGGGAGTCATCATGCTCAACTCATTCGCCCAGGGCGCGGTACTCACCCGCACCCGCAGCACGCCGTCGGCGGAGACCGATTCCGGGTCGGTGACGGCGGCGATCTGCGGGCCCACCAGCGTCGGCCACTCGGCCACGATCTGCGCCTGCCCGATGCGCTCTTCCAGTCCGGCCCGCCGGAGGAAGTGCGTCAGCGCCTCGCCGATGAGGCTGGGCTCGCGCCGCTCGGTCATACGACCGCCGGTTCCAGCGCGCCGCTCCGGATGTGCCGCACCGGCAGCTCCAGGTTGCCGGGCAGCTCCTCCGCCCGGGGCGAGCTCAGGAAGACCTGCCGGTCTCCCGCCTGCCGGAGCCGGTCGGCCAGCCGTTCCTGGCGGCCCCGGTCCAGCTCGGCGAAGACATCGTCGAGCAGCAGGGCGGGCGGAACCCGGCGCGCCAGCTCCAGCGTCTCCAGCTCCAGCAGCTTGAGCGCGATGGCCGCGGTGCGCTGCTGGCCGGTGGAGCCGTAGGCGCGCAGCTCGTGGCCGTCCTGCTGGAGCCGGAGGTCGTCGCGGTGCGGCCCGACCCCGGTGGCTCCCCGGCTCTGGTCCGACTCGGATGAGCGGGCCAGCGCGGCGGGCCAGGCCTGTTCATCGGCCAGGGCGGGGTTGCCGGCGTAGTGCAGGCCGGCCGTCACATTGCCCAACTGGCGCATCTCCCGTTCAAAGGCCGGCGCTCCGGCTTCCACCCACCGCAGGCGCGCGCTCACCACCTGGGCGCCCGCCGCCGCCAGCGGGCGGTCGAAGGCCCGGACGATGTCGGGACGCGCCTGCCGCAGGGCCGCGTTGCGCTGGGCCAGCGCGGAGCGATACCGCCCCAGAGCCGTGAGGTAGCCGCGATGGGCCAGCGAGAGCATGCGGTCGAGGTAACGCCGCCGCTCGGAGGCGGGCCCGGAGGCCAGCCGGAGATCTTCCGGCAGAAACGCCACCGCGAGCCAGCGGCCCACGCCGTCGGCCAGGCGGGGGCATTCTTCTCCGCCGAAGCTGACGCGCTTCCTGCGCCCGGTGGCGAGATAGGTGGTCTCGACCTGCTGCGGCGCGCCGCCGGTGCGAAAGCCGGTCTCGATCCGGAACCCCATGCCGCCGAAGCGCACCACTTCCTGATCGGCCGCGCCGTGGAAGGAGCGGAACAGGACCGGATAGTAGATGGCTTCCAGCAGGTTGGTCTTGCCCTGCCCGTTCTCGCCCAGCAGGGCCAGCCCGGCCGCGGGGATATCCAGCTCCAGATCCTCCAGGTTGCGAAAGCCGCGGACCGCCAGCCGCTCGAGGCGCACTATTGCACGACCACCCGACGCTGGACCGAGCTGCCCCGCAGCCCCAGCACATCGACCGCCCGGACCTGGACGAACATGGTGTCTCCCGACAGTCCCTGCGTGGTGATCGGAAGCTGGAAGCTGACCGTGTCCTGCCCGGGATCGGCGATATAGGGCGAAAAGGAACTGACGCCGCCCACCACATCGAAATACACCGTGTCGAGCGGGTTGGCTCCGGTGGCGTGGCCGCTTACCAGCAGCGCGGGCCCCGGCGCCACGACGGTGTCGGCCGTGGGGACTTCGATCGTCACCTGCGGCCCCGGGCCGGTGGGCGCGACCGGAAAGGTGAGCCGGTCGCGCTGGGCGCAGCCTCCGGCCAGCAGGGCCGCCAGCAAGGGGAGCGCGAGCGTGGTTTTCAAGGCTGGAACCGTCCGCCGGAAGTGCTCAAATTCCATCCTCTAATCTAGCCTCCCGGCCCCCGGAATCACAGGGGAACGGAGGCGACCTAAGCCCCCATGGCTGAACCAGATAGCTAGTGGCCGCGGAAGGCAGGTTTGCGCTTCTCCAGAAAGGCCGCGGTGCCCTCGCGCATGTCGCCCGTCGCCGAGAGCAGGCCAAAATGCGCCGCCTCGATCTGGAGCCCCTCGTCCAGCGTCACCTGCAGCGAGGAATCCACCGATTCCAGGCAGGCCCGCAGGGCAAGCGGGGCATTCTCCAGCATGGTCTGAAGCTGGGTGCGGCATTCCTCCAGCAGCCGGCTGGCCGGGACCACCCGGTTCACCAGGCCGATGCGCCAGGCTTCCGTCGCGTCGATCATCTGGCCGCCCAGCAACAGTTCCAGGGCGCGGCCACGGCCCACCAGCCGGGGCAGGCGGACCGTCCCGCCGTAACCGGGGCAGAGGCCCAGCTTCACTTCCGGCTGGCCGAAGCGGGCGTTCTCGGACGCGATGCGGAGGTGGCAGGCCATGGCCAGCTCGCAGCCTCCGCCCAGCGCGAAGCCGTTGACCGCCGCGATGACCGGCTTGCCGCAGCGTTCCAGCCGCCGGAAGGCCGCCTGGCCGGCCAGCGCCCGCCGCCGGCCCGATTCGGCATCCTGCCGGGACAGCTCGGCGATGTCGGCGCCGGCCACAAACGCCTTGGCGCCGGCGCCGGTGAGGATGGCACCCTTTATCCCGGCATCGCCGGCGATCTGGTCTGCCGCCCGTCCCAGCTCGGCGATGACCTGGTCGTTCAGTGCGTTGAGCTTGTCCGGGCGGTTGATAGTGACGGTGGCGATGCCGTCCTGGATCTCGAAGAGCAGAGTAGTGTAGGGCATGAGGAAGCAGGAAGCAGGAAGCAGGAATCAGGAATCAGGAATCAGGAATCAGGAGTCAGGGACCAGGGACAGGGACCAGGGATCGGTTCCTTGTGCAGGGAAGGTAACCGAATACCGTACCGCCGTACCGCCGTACCGCCGTACCGCCGTACCGCCGTACCGCCGTACCGCCGTACCGCCGTACCGCCGTGCCGTACCGCCGTAACCGCCGTACCGCCGTACCGCCGTATCGCCATACCGCCGTACCGCCTAGTTTACTCCCCATGCTCCCTGACCCGATCTCCTGGGCTCCCGACGGGGCCGTGCGATTGCTCGACCAGACCCGGCTGCCGGCGGAGGAAGTCTACCTCGAGCTGCGGACGCCGGAGGCGATGGCCGAGGCGATCCGCATGTTGCGGGTGCGGGGAGCGCCGCTCATCGGCATCGCCGCTGCCATGGGGGTGACGCTGGCCGCCCCCGACGCCAACACGACCATCGACCTCATGCACGCGGTGGAACGGGCCTGTGCCCTGCTCGCCGCCGCCCGGCCGACTGCGGTGAATCTGAGCTGGGCGGTGCGGCGGATGCGGCACCGCGCCCGCAGCACCACCGCGGTGAATGCCGCCACCCTGCGGATCGCCCTGGTCGACGAAGCCAATGCCATCCGGGACGAAGACCGGGCCATGTGCGCGGCCATCGGCGCGGCGGGCGAGGGACTGATCGCCGACGGGGCCACGGTGATGACCATCTGCAATGCCGGGGTTCTGGCCACCGGCGGAATCGGTACCGCGCTGGCCCCCATCTATCGGGCCCACCAGGCAGGGCGCCGGGTGCAGGTGCTGGCGCCCGAAACCCGGCCGCTCCTGCAGGGCAGCCGGCTGACCGCCTGGGAGCTGAGCCGCTCGGGCATCCGCTGTACGGTGCTGACCGACGGGATGGTGGCCTCGCGGCTGGCGCGGGGGGATGTCAGTCTGGTGATCACCGGGGCCGACCGCATCGCCGCCAACGGCGATACGGCCAACAAGATCGGGACGTACGGCGTGGCGCTGCTGGCGGCCGCCCACGGCGTTCCGTTCTACGTGGCCGCGCCGCGCTCCACCTACGACCGGGCAACCCCTTCGGGAGCGGAGATCACCATCGAGGAACGGGCGCGCGAGGAAATCGCCGAGCTGGGCGGGCGCCAGCTGGCGCCGGACGATGTAGCGGTCTGGAATCCGGCCTTTGACGTGACGCCGGCCCGGCTGATCCACGGCTATATCACCGACGCGGGTCTGTTGCGGGCGGGCGACCTGGGCCCCCAGCTGGCTGCCACGCGCGTGGCCGCCCGCTGAGTCCGGGCGAGACGCCGGGTAGCGCGTCCCGGCGCGCGGTGCTGCGCGCCGAGCTGGCCATGCTGGGCGTGGTGCTCATCTGGGGCGGCAACTACAGCTTCATCAAACTGGCACTGCGGGAGATACCCCCCTTTGCCTATGCCGCCCTCCGGTTCACCACCGCCAGCACCCTGCTGCTGCTGCTCCTGCGCGTGCGCGAGGGGCCGCTGCGCCGCCCCGCCGGGAAAGAGTGGCGCATTCTGCTGCTCGGCCTGCTGGGCCACACCGCCTATCAGGCGCTGTTCATGACCGGCATGAGCCGCACTACCGCCGTGAACGGAGCGCTGATCATCTCCAGCACGCCGGTGCTGGTGCTGATCCTGGGTGCCGTCACCGGCACCGAGCATCTGGCCGGGCGGATGATCGTGGCAGTGCTCCTTGCCGTGGGGGGCGTGACGCTGGTGCTCACCGTGCGGGGGCCGGGCTTCGACGCCCGGGCGCTGATGGGCGATGTGGCGGTGCTGGGCGCGGCGTGCTGCTGGGCGGCCTACACCGTGGGGGTGCGGGCGTTCGCCCTGCCCGTTTCGGCCCTCCGGCTCACGGCCTATACCATGGCGGCGGGGACGCCGGGGCTGCTGCTCCTGGGGCTGCCTCAGGCCCACCGGGTCGACTGGGGCGGAGTGTCGGCGACGGCCTGGGCCGCCGTGGCGTATGCGACGGTGCTGGGGCTGGTGGTGAGCTACATCGCGCTCAACCGCGCCGTGCAGATGCTGGGCAGCGGGCGTACGGCCATCTTCAATAGTATCGTACCCCTGGTCGCGGTGCTGGCCGCCTGGATGTTGCTGGGCGAGCATCCGGTGGCGACCCAGCTGGCCGGCGCGGGCCTGATCGTCACCGGCGTGCTGCTGAGCCGCCGCGGCGACGCGGACGAGGTCGCTCCCGAGGGGGCGTGAGCGAGGCCTTTCCGGCCCTGATACCCGATTCCTGATTCCTGTTTCCTCCATGTCATCCATGTCATCCATCCTCGCCCTCGACCAGGGAACCACCGGCAGTACGGCGCTGCTGATCGGCCGCGACGGAACCGTGCGGGCCCGGGGGTACCGGGAATTCACCCAGCATTTTCCCCGGCCCGGCTGGGTGGAGCACGACGCGCAGGAAATCGTCGCGGTCACCGTCGAGGCCGCGCGGGAGGCGCTGGCGCGGGCCGAGGCGCCGGCCGGCATCGGCATCACCAACCAGCGGGAGACGGTGGTGCTGTGGGACCGGCAGACGCTGGAGCCGGTGGCCCCCGCCATCGTGTGGCAGGACCGGCGCACTGCCGGCCGCTGCCAGCAGTTGCGGGAGGAGGGCATCGAGCCTCTCATCCGGGAGCGCACCGGCCTGGTGCTGGACCCGTATTTCTCCGCCACCAAGCTCGAGCTGCTGTTGCAGGATCCGGATCGCCGCCGCCGGGCGGAGCGGGGGGCGCTGGCCTTCGGCACGGTCGAGAGCTGGCTGGTGGCGCGGCTCACGGGCGGCAAGGTGCACGCCACCGACCACACCAACGCCTCCCGTACACTCCTCTACAATCTTGACCGGCAGGCCTGGGACGACGACCTGCTGCGGCTCTTCGGCATTCCCGAGGGCGTGTTGCCTCAGGTGGTCGCCTCGAGCGGCGTGGTGGGCGAAACCGAGGCGCACTGGTTCGGGCGGCCGCTGCCCATCGCGGGGCTGGCGGGCGACCAGCAGGCAGCGCTCTTCGGGCAGGGATGCGTGCGTCCGGGGCAGGCCAAGAATACCTACGGGACCGGGGCCTTTCTGCTCGCCCACACCGGCGGCCGCCGGGCGCCCTCGGAACGGGGACTCATCACCACCATGGCCTGCGGCCCGCAGGGCGAGCCGGCTTACGCGCTGGAAGGGAGCATCTTCATCGCGGGAGCGGCGGTGCAATGGCTGCGCGACGGGCTGGGCCTCATCGCCCGCGCGGAGGAGACGGAGGCGCTGGCCCGCAGCGTGCCCGATAGCGCGGGAGTCAGTTTCGTGCCGGCGTTCGTCGGGCTGGGGAGCCCGTACTGGGAGCCGGAGGCACGGGGGACCATCACCGGGATCACCCGCGGCGCCGGCCGGGCCCACCTGGTGCGGGCCGCGCTCGAGGCCATGGCCTTCAGCAGCACCGACCTGATCGCGGCCATGGAGCACGAGGCCGGCGCCGACATCTCGGTGCTGCGGGTGGACGGGGGCGCCGCGGCCAACGGCTGGCTGCTGCAGTTCCAGTCCGATATCGCCGGACTGCCGGTAGAGCGGCCCGACATGGTGGAAACGACCGCGCTGGGGGCGGCTGCCCTGGCGGGACTGGCGCTGGGTGTCTGGGACAGCATCGAAGCGGTCCTGGCCGGGCGGCGATTCGACCGCTTCGAGCCGGCCATGCCGCCGGAGGAGCGGGCGCGGCGCCGGGCGGAGTGGGCCCGGGCGGTGGAGACGGCGCTGTTCTGGGCAGGACGGCAGGAGGGCAAGACGGCAGGACGGCAGGAACCGTGAGAGAACCAGGCCAGCAGCGTGGTGCGGCCGCGCCGGTGGCCGCGGGGGCGGAGCCGCTGGAGCCGCCGCCGGCGCCCAGACGGCGCTACGATCGCTCCCTCATCGAGGGGCCGCTGCTGCCCGCCGTCTGGAAACTGGCCTGGCCCACCATGCTGCAGAACATGATCGGCGGCCTCCAGGGAATGGTGGACCACGTGATGGTGGGCCACTATGTGGGCTTCACCGGCAACGCCGCGATCGGGGTGAGCTGGCAGATCTTCCTGGTGGTGGTGGTCTTCATCTCCTCGCTCTTCACCGGGATGAGTGTGCTGGTGGCGCGCTTCGCCGGCGCCGGCGAAGCCGAGAAGGTGGACCGGACCATCTATCAGGCCTTTCTGACGGCGGCGTTTCTTTCCTTCGGGATTCTCGCCCCGGCAGGCTACTTCTTTGCCCCGGCGCTGCTCAACCTGGTGAACGCCGCCCCGGCGGTGCAGCAGCAGGCGCTGCCGTACCTGCGGATCATGTTCGTCTTCAGCGGCGGCATGATGATGTTCTTCATGCTGGGTGGCGCACTGCGCTCGGCCGGCGACGCGCGCACACCGCTGCGGCTGGGGCTGCTGGTCACCGGGCTCAACATCGTGCTCAACGTGATCCTGATCCGGGGTCTGGGCCCCATCCCCGCCTTCGGCACCAGGGGCGCGGCTATGGGGACGGTGATCGCCACCGGCAGCGTCGGCCTCTACGCGCTCTGGCGGCTGATTCACGGCGGCTGGGTAGTGAGCTTCCCGCGACAAGGGCCGCGCGGTCCGGATCGCGGCATCATCCGCGCCCTGTTCCGCTTCGGGCTGCCCACCGGCATCCAGGGCATCGCCATGAACATCGGCGGCGTGCTGCTGCTGTCGTTCGTGGGCTCGCTGGCGCAGAGCGCTGCGGCCCAGGCGGCGTATGCCATCTCCTACACCGAACTGTTCTCGCTCATCACCTGGACGTCGGTCGGCCTCATGGGCGCCGCGGCGGCGGTGGCGGGGCAGAACCTGGGGGCGGGGAGGCCCGACCGCTCGGCGGCGGCGGTTCACGTCGCCGCCCGGATCGGGTTCGGGACCGCCCTGGTGATCGGCGCGCTCTTTCTGCTCATTCCCCGGCAGCTGCTGGGCATCTTCGGCATGACCCAGCCGGACGTGATCCAGCTCGGGGTGCAGCTGCTGCACGTGCTGAGCCTCTCCGGCCTGTTCATCGCCCTGGCGCTGACCTATACCGGCGGCCTCCAGGGCACCGGCGATACCAAGAGCCCGCTCTATATCTCGATCGTCTCGCAGATCATCATCCCGCTGGGCATCTGCTTCGTGCTGCGGGAAACCGGGCGGCTGGAGCCGATGGGGATCTGGCTGGCCATTCTGGCGGGGCACTTCACCCGGTGCGTGCTGAGCATCGGCCGGTTCCGGCAGGGGAAGTGGCGGAACATCGCGGTGACGATCCGCTAGCTAGGGTCGGGACACGTCCAGCCTGGCGTTTTCGGGCCGGGCGGGTATGCTAGCGAGGGGGGCCGGAATGCTCCGGCGGGAAGATCGGTCCATGTCCTGGTTTCGGAGGCGAATCATCATGCACCGTCGCATCATGTCCGTGCTGGCCGGGCTTCTGGCGCTGGGACTGCTCGCGGCCGCCGCGCCCTCGACCGCCCGTGCCCAGCGGCGCCTGCCGCAGAACCTCGATTCGCTCCGCACCTATCGGGACTCGCTGTATCGGGTGCTGGACTCGATCGCCGTGGTGGACCGCCGGGTCATGGTCCCGATGCGGGACGGCGCCCGGATGCAGTTCGACATCTACCGGCCGAAGGGGGAGGCGAAGGTGCCTGCGATCTTCATCCGGACGCCCTACAACATGAACTGGTGGGACGTCCGGGTCGGGGCGCCCGCGGATATGACGCGTGCCATCAGAACCGTGCGGCGCGGGTACGCGCTGGTCCTGGCGAACGAGCGCGGGCACTTCTTCTCCGAGGGCAACTACGACATCCTGGGCCCGCCCCGCACGGACGGATACGACGAGATCGCCTGGATCTCCTCCCGGCCATGGTCCAACGGCAAGGTGGGCCTGATCGGCTGCTCCTCCACCGCGGAATGGCAGTCGGGGGTTGCGGCCCTGAGCCCGCCCGGCCTCGCCACCATGATTCCCCAGGGTTTCGGTGCCGGGGTGGGCCGGGTGGGGCCGTATTACGAGCAAGGCAACTGGTATCGCGGCGGCGCGGTGCAGATGCTCTTCATCGACTGGCTGTACGGGGAGCAGAATCAGGTGCGCCCCGCCTTTCCGCCCGGGACTTCCCAGGAAGACCTGATCAACGCCTCGAAGCTCTACGACCTCGCGCCGCAGATGCCGCCGGTGGACTGGGCGAAGGCGTTCCGGCACCTGCCCGAGATGGACCTGCTCGCGTCGGTGGGAGGACCACGAGGCATCTTCGCGGATTCCATGCCCGGCATCGCCACCGGTGGGGCCATGATCCGGCGGACACCCAATGATTCCGCCTGGTATCGCGGCGGCCTGTGGCATGACGACATGAAGATCAATATTCCCGCGCTCTACTTCATGTCGTGGTATGACGTGTCCATCGGCCCGAACCTCGCGGAATACAACCAGGTCCGGCGGACGGCCGATCCCGCAATGGGCGCGCAGCAGTACGTGATCATCGCCCCCACCCTGCATTGCTCCTACACGCGCGCCACGGAGAACACGGTGGTGGGAGAACGCCCGGTGGGCGATGCCCGGTACGACTACGAGGCGCTCACCGATGCGTGGTTCGACCACTTCCTCAAGGGCGTTGACAACCACCTGCTCGATACCCTGCCGAGGGTGCGCTATTACACCATGGGGCTCGACCGGTGGCAATCCTCGGACACCTGGCCCCCCGCCGGCGCGAAGCGGACGACCTACTTTCTGGCGAGCGGCGGGCACGCGAATACTCTGGACGGCGACGGCGTGCTGGACCTGAAGGCGCCTGCCGCCGACCACCCCGACAGTCTCACCTATGACCCCATGGACCCGGTGCCCTCGCACGGCGGGAACGTGTGCTGCCAGCCCGGGCTGGCCGGCGGGGCGATGGACCAGCGCACGGTCGAACAACGCCCCGACATCCTGGTGTACACCACGCCGCCGCTCACCGAGGGGGTGGAGGTGAGCGGGCCGGTGGACTTCACCGTGTACGTCTCCTCCGACCGCAAGGACACCGATATCACCGTCAAGCTGATCGACGTCTACCCCGACGGCCGCGCCTTCAACCTGGATGAGACCATCCAGCGGCTGCGCTACCGCGACGGCTACGATCGGCCGCTCGCCTGGATGGAGCCCGGCAAGACTTACCGGGTGGCGGTCCAGCCGATGAACACCAGCAACTACTTCGGGCCGGGGCACCGGATCCGGATCGAGGTGTCCGGCAGCAATTTCCCCCGGTTCGACCGCAATCTGAATACCGGGGGGAACAACTACGACGAGGCCGGCGGGCTGGCGGCGCACAACCGGGTGCACCATTCGCGACGCTACCCGTCGGCCCTGACGCTGACCGTGGTGCCCTCGAAGGGGGGCGGTACGCGATAGCCGGCCCCCCGGCAAGCCCTACCGGCGATGATGCTTCAATGGAGCCGCGGCGACTGAGGATCGTAGCATATTGATGCTGTATAGTTGACATTTTGATGACAACCAGGCAGTTTTTCAGGTATGAAACGCACCACCCTGCGCCTCGACCCGGCGGTCCTCCGCGCCCTCAAGCTCCGCGCGGCGCGCGAGGGCACCTCCATCCAGGCGGTGGCCAACGAGCTGCTCCGGCAGGGCCTGAGCGCGCGGGAGGCCCCCCCCTACACCCTTTCGCTGTCGGGTTGGTCGGCTGAAGAGCAGCCCGGGGTAGACCTCTGCGACCGGGACAAGCTCTTCGACCTGATGGATGGGCGCTGAGCCATGGTAGCGGTGGACACCAACGTCCTGGTGTACGCCGAGATTCTCACCAGCCCTCACCACGGCCGCGCGCGGGACCTGCTGCGGTCCCTGGCCCAGGGGGCGGTGGCCTGGGCCATTCCCTGGCCCTGCGTGTATGAATTCCTTCGGGTGGTGACCCATCCCCGGGTGTTCCATCCGCCGGTCCCGCTTCAACTCGCCCGGGAAGATCTGCAGCACATTCTGAGCTCCCCCTCGCTGACGCTGCTGGCGGAAACGGATCGGCATGCAGAGGTCATGGATGCGGTGCTGCAGCAGTCGGGAGTCACCGGCAACCTGATCCACGACGCCCATATCGCGGCGCTCTGCCTGGAGCACGGGGTGGCGGAGCTGCTCTCCGGCGACCGGGATTTCGCCCGCTTTGCCGGCCTGCGAATCCGGAACCCCTTCCACGAGCAATAGACGGCCGGCGCCTGAGTCACTCCCGCGACCGTTCGGGGGCAGCAACGCCCCGGGCCCTCGCGCAGGGAACAAACCGCCTCCGGCGCCGTGCTCCAGCGTCTCGCATGCCTGTCCGCCCGCCCCGCCTGCGGCCAACAAGACCGCCGGGCGGCGCGGGCGTCCCGCACCCGCTTACTCCGTCCTGACTCGCCCTCCCGCCGGTTGCCCGTCCCCCGCCACCCACACGCTCTTGATATTCACGAACTCCCGGATCCCCAGCGCGCCCAGCTCGCGGCCGTAGCCCGAGTCCTTCACCCCGCCGAAGGGGAGCCGCGGGTCCGACGCCACCATGCTGTTGATGAAGGTCATCCCCGCCTCCAGCTCGTGGATGAACCGGTCCCGTTCCACCGGGTCGCCGGTCCAGGCGCTGCTGCCCAGCCCGAAGTCGGAATCGTTCGCGAGGCGGATGGCCTCATCGATATTCTTCACCCGGAAGAGCGACGCCACCGGGCCGAAGATCTCTTCGCGGGCGGCCGGGGCATCCGGAGGGATATCCGACAGCACCGTCGGGGCGTAGAAGAACCCCTTGCGGTCCAGCGGCGTCCCGCCGCAGCGGAGCCGGGCGCCCGCCTGCACCGAGCGCTCCACCTGATCGGCCACGTCCGCCCGGGTCTGCTCCATGGCCATGGGGCCGAGCTGCGTGTCGGGGTCCATGGGGTCGCCGATCCGCAGGGCCTCCATGCCCGCCACGAAGCGGCGGGTAAACTCCTCGGCCACCCGCTCGTGCACGATGAACCGCTTGGCGGCGATGCAGCTCTGGCCGTTGTTGATGATGCGGGCCCGGACAGCCGTCTCGACGGCGGCGCCGAGGTCGGCACTGGGCATCACGATGAACGGATCACTTCCGCCCAGCTCCAGCACGGTCTTCTTGATCTGCCGCCCGGCCTCGCCCGCAACGCTCCGGCCGGCCGGCACGCTGCCGGTCAGGGTGGCGGCGCGAATTCTCCGGTCCTGTAGGATCCCCGCGACCCGGTCCGATCCGACCAGGAGTGCCTGAAAGACCCCCTCGGGGAATCCCGCGCGCTCGAAGATCTCTTCGATGCCCAGGGCGCACTGCGGCACGTTGGACGCGTGCTTCAGCAGCCCCACGTTTCCCGCCATGAGGCCGGGGGCAGCGAAACGGAAGACCTGCCAGAAGGGAAAATTCCACGGCATTACCGCCAGGACCGGCCCCAGAGGCAGGTAGCGGATGCCGCTCGCGGCGGCATCGGTCTCGACCGGCTCCGGCGCCAGGAACTGTTCGGCATGCTCGGCATAGTACCGGCAGACCCAGGCGCACTTTTCCGCCTCGGCGACGGCCGACCTGATGGGCTTGCCCATCTCGGTCACCATGATCCGGGCCCAGCGGTCCTTTTCGTTCTCCAGGATATCGCCGGCCCGGCGCATCCAGCCGGCGCGCCGGGCGAAGCTGGTACGGCGGTAGTCGGCAAAGGCGGACGCGGCGAGCGCGATTTTGCGCTCCAGGCCGGCGTCATCCAGCGGATCGAAGGTGTTCAGCGTTTCCCCGGTCGCGGGGTTGATGGTCGCAATCGCCATGGTGTCCGCCTCCCTTTGGTGCACGGAAGGTGGGCGGCAAGGCGGCAGGACGGCAAGGCGGCAAGGCGGCAGGACGGCAGGGAGAGCAGCAGGATCGGGCCGAACTGGCACGCGGACAGCACGCCGATCGCGGTGCCGCTCCCGGTGCGGTGCAGCACCAGCAGCGTCAGCGCCACCATGGTAAGCCAGTTGCCGGTGTTGGAGACGGTCTGGCCGAGGAAGAACAGCCGGAAGTTGCGGGACCGGAGGGAAGAGAGCGTGCGGCGGAGAAACCCGGAGACTGGCGGCTCGGTCATGCGGTCCTTTCTCCGGGGAAACTGAACCGCCCCGGTCGCCGGCGCCAGTCTGGCCTGCCTCTGCCCGCTCCTCTTGCGATCCCCGCTGGAGGCCGCCAGACTAGCGGGGTCCCCATCCCGAGGAGGTCGTTCCCATGATGGCCACCCAGGTCCGGCAGAAGGACAGCGTCTTCTACTTTGTGGCCTATCCCGCTGCCGATCTGCTGGAGAAGGTCCGTTTCATCAGCCGGTTTTACGGCGAGGGCGAACAGATCGCGCCGGAGCCGGTGCCCGAGGGCGATGAGATCGCGGCGTTCATCTCGCGCATCGAACGGACGGACCAGGCCTTCCAGCGCCAGCTTTCCAAGGCCAAGGTGCGGGCCATCAAGAACTTCTACGAGACGGCCGAGAGCCAGCCGCCCATTCCGGGGACGGTCCTGCTCTTCACCAGCGAACCGCTGCGGTTCACGCCCATGTCGGCCGACGGCACCACCGGCTCGCTCACCCAGCCCGGGGGCCAGTTCATCATCATCGACGGCCAGCACCGGCTGGCGGCGCTGCAGTTCTACCAGGCCGACCGTCCCGATGCCGTCCGCAGCATGCATGTGCCTTGCATCATCTTCGACGGGAAGAGCGAAAACTTCGCCACCGAGATGTTCGTCATCATCAATTCCACCCCGACGCGCATCAACAAGAGCCACCTGGTGGACCTCTACGAGAAGGTCTCCTGGACCTCGCCCGACAAGAAATTCGCCGCGCGGATCGTGGACTATCTCTACAGCGGTCCGGGCGACAGCCCGCTGCGCTACCGGATCAACCGGCTGGGCGGCCGCAGCAGGCAGGTGAAATGGATTCTCCAGGCGGAGTTGTACAACGAGCTGCATCGCTGGATCCACGCCGACTGGAAGGCGATCGAGCGGCAGGGGACCGACCGGCGCCATGCCGAGCGGTTCTACGGGGTGGTCCGCGACTTCCTGAAGGCGGCACAGCAGGCCTGGGGCAGTGTCTGGGGCCACCAGGACTATTTCGTCACCAATTCGGTCACGCTGAAGGCGATGATCCGGGTCTGTGCCGATCTGGCCGCGGTCGGACGCCGATCCCGAGGAGGGCCGGGTGCGCCGCTGGGCCGAGCGGCTGGCGCCCTGGAGCGAACTGGCCAGAACGTTCCGGGCCGAGGGCTTCTATGAGCGCTTTCCCGCCAAGGGGCAGGTGGAGCGGGTGGCGAAGATCCACCGGGAGCTGGCCCGGGCGGCGGGGGTTCCGCAGGTGGTGCGCCGGAGGGGGCGCTCCCAGGCCGGCCGGGACTGAGGCGCGCCTCGATGGATATGGCCGCCTCTCACCATCACGGCCACGGAGTCGAGCCGCCCCCCGGCCATCAGGGGGCCGGCAAGAGTTCCGGGGCCCACCAGGGCCACGACCGGCACGCGGGCCACAGTCCCGGGATGTTCCGGGACAAGTTCTGGCTCTCGCTCGTCCTCACTCTCCCGGTGGTATTCTGGTCTGCCCACATCGAGGATCTGCTGGGCTACCGGGCACCCGGGTTCTCCGGTTCGTCGTGGATCCCTCCGGTGCTCGCGACGGCCATCTTCCTCTACGGTGGCCTGGTCTTCCTGCAGGGGGCCTGGCGGGAGCTGAGGGCGCGGCTGCCCGGGATGATGACGCTGATCTCCCTGGCCATCTGTGTCGCCTTTGCCTTCTCCTGGGTGGTGCAGCTCGGGCTCATTGAGGCGAACGCGCTGTGGTGGGAGCTGGCGACCCTGGTCACGATCATGCTGCTCGGCCACTGGATCGAGATGCGCTCGATCCAGCAGGCCCAGGGCGCGCTGCAGGAGCTGGCGAAGCTCCTGCCGGACACGGCGACCCGCATCACGGGGGATACCGAGCAGACCGTCAGCGTCGGCGAGCTGCACGAGGGCGACATCGTCCTGGTCCGACCGGGCGAACGCGTCCCGGCGGATGGGGTCGTGCGCAAGGGGGAGAGCGCCCTGAACGAGTCGATGCTCACGGGGGAGTCGCGGCCGGTGAAGAAGCAGGAGGGCGACGTGGTCATCGCCGCGACCATCAACGGCGAGGGCTCGATCCGCGTGGAGATCACGGGCACCGGGGACAAGACGGCGCTGTCCGGCATCATGCGACTCGTGGCGGACGCCCAGAAGTCCAGGTCGCGAGCGCAACTGCTGGCTGACCGCGCGGCGCAGATCCTGACGGGAGTGGCCATTCTGGCGGGTATTCTCACCCTCATCGTCTGGCAGTTGCTGGGTGCGAACATCGATTTCTCCATCGTTCGGGCCGTGACCGTGCTGGTCATCGCCTGTCCGCACGCACTTGGGCTGGCGGTGCCGTTGGTGGTCGCCATCTCGACGACGTTGGGCGCCAGGAACGGTCTGCTGGTGCGAGACCGGCGTGGACTGGAGGAAGCCCGGAACCTGGACACCGTGATCTTCGACAAGACGGGAACTCTCACGCTCGGGGAGTTCCGCGTGGTAGCGACGGCAGTGGCGGACGGTTGGTCCGGCGAGGAGGCGCTCCGCATCGCGGCAGGAGTAGAGTCGGAGTCCGAGCATCCCATCGCGCGGGGAATCGTGAAGACGACCGAGGGCCGGAAGCTCGACGTGCCTGCCGCGGACCGGTTCCGTGCGCTCCCCGGAAGGGGTGTTGCCGCTTCGGTCGGCGGGGCGGAGTATCGCATCGGCGGCCCGGCGCTGCTGAAGGAAGAAGAGGCGCAGGTACCGGGCGCGCTTCGGGAGGCGGCCGAGGCGGCGGCCGCCCGGGGGCAGGCCGCCGTGTATCTGCTTCGGGATGGCAGGGCGGTGGCGGTCTTCGCGGTGGCCGACGCCATCCGGGAAGAAAGCCGCGAGGCGGTGCGCTCCCTCCACGAGCGCGGTATCGAAGTCGCGATGCTCACCGGTGACGCGCAGGCGGTGGCCGACGCGGTCGCGGCGGAATTGGGCATCGACACCGTGTTCGCCCAGGTTCTCCCGGGGGACAAGGCGTCGAAGGTGCGGGAGCTGCAGGCGCAGGGAAAGAAGGTGGCGATGGTGGGCGATGGGGTAAACGATGCCCCCGCCCTGGCCACCGCCGACATCGGGATCGCGATCGGCGCGGGTACGGATGTCGCGGTGGAAGCGGGGGATATCGTGCTGGTGCGGTCGGACCCGCGCGACATCCCCAGGATCGTGGCGCTATCCCGCGCCACCTACCGGAAGATGCTGCAGAATCTCTGGTGGGCGGCGGGCTACAACATCGTCGCGATTCCCCTCGCCGCCGGCGTGCTCGCGGCATGGGGTGTGCTGCTTACCCCGGCCGTGGGTGCGGTCCTGATGTCGGCGAGCACCGTCGTCGTGGCGGTCAACGCGCAACTTCTCAAGCGGGTGAAACTGTGACCATCCCCTTACCCCGGCCCCCTCTTCAGTGCCCTTAGCACCTCCTCCACGCTGGTCAGCTTCACCCGCGGCCGGCCCTGCGCCTTGCCCCGCTCCGCTTCCAGCCGGCTCAGGGTGAGCCAGTCCTCGTAGCGCGCCAGCACCTCGACCGGCGGACCAGATCCAGGCCCTGGCTCACCGCGCAGCGAGCTGGCGCCCTTGATGCTCGAGGAGGCCGGCCTGCCGCTGGTGCATGCGAAGGCCGTTTCGCTCCTGGTCAAACTCCGGGATGATCCTCTTTGGCTCATTCGCGGCGAATGAGCCGCGGAAATTACCCAAACTATAATGCTGTAAACCACAAGCCCACGCTTCAATGGGGCCGCGGCGAATGAGCCGCGGAAATGTACAGGTTGTAATCTCCCTGGACATCGTATCGGGTGCTTCAATGGGGCCGCGGCGAATGAGCCGCGGAAATTACTTGGCCCGCGGGCCTTCGTCTGCGAGTTACCCCTGCTTCAATGGGGCCGCGGCGAATGAGCCGCGGAAATCCAGACGGCATCGTGGACATGGCCTCTCTCCGCAGCGCTTCAATGGGGCCGCGGCGAATGAGCCGCGGAAATGTTGTGTGGCCCGCCCGGGCTGCCGCCGGTCCCCTTGCTTCAATGGGGCCGCGGCGAATGAGCCGCGGAAATGACGGGGCGGTAGATTACGGGAGAGGATTCAGACCATGCTTCAATGGGGCCGCGGCGAATGAGCCGCGGAAATACGGCAACACGTATCACACCGTGACAATCTACGCGCTTCAATGGGGCCGCGGCGAATGAGCCGCGGAAATGAGTCTCAGCGCGCGCTTCCGCCAGTCGGGTGTTGCTTCAATGGGGCCGCGGCGAATGAGCCGCGGAAATGACGCGATCATGGCGGCCGGTGTCGCCCGCTGGCATCTGGCTTCAATGGGGCCGCGGCGAATGAGCCGCGGAAATGGCCTGCACGGACGCGCACGCCGACCCCGGCGTCAAGCTTCAATGGGGCCGCGGCGAATGAGCCGCGGAAATGCGCCGCTCGGCGAGAAGTATCGCACAGCCGAGGCCGCTTCAATGGGGCCGCGGCGAATGAGCCGCGGAAATGGCGAGGTCGGGGACGGCGAGTCCGGGCTCGGCCTGCTTCAATGGGGCCGCGGCGAATGAGCCGCGGAAATGTCGGGCATGCCTCACGTGTGCGAGGGTGAAAAATCGGCTTCAATGGGGCCGCGGCGAATGAGCCGCGGAAATAGCGCGCCTTTGCGGTGGTCGACGTCGCCGGCCCTCGCTTCAATGGGGCCGCGGCGAATGAGCCGCGGAAATCGGCGCGATAAGCGTGGGGTCCGCAAGACGAATCACCGCCGAAAGGCGGCTTCAATGGGGCCGCGGCGAATGAGCCGCGGAAATTCAGCGTATATGGCGTGGTCTGATCTGTACTAGATTGCTTCAATGGGGCCGCGGCGAATGAGCCGCGGAAATCGACGTCGATGGACATGGATGCTCTGCAGTCAACTGAGCTTCAATGGGGCCGCGGCGAATGAGCCGCGGAAATCCCGGCTGAGGTCGATGCCTATTGGCCCGGCGGCCGCGCTTCAATGGGGCCGCGGCGAATGAGCCGCGGAAATTTCGTAATTGAGTCGCACTGAGTAGGCCGTCCAGCGCGCTTCAATGGGGCCGCGGCGAATGAGCCGCGGAAATTGACGCCAGCCGCGTCGTACTGGCAGAATCCCACGGGCTTCAATGGGGCCGCGGCGAATGAGCCGCGGAAATCCGATGCTGGAGAACAGGCCACCGCCCGCCATGTAGGCTTCAATGGGGCCGCGGCGAATGAGCCGCGGAAATAACCGAGTTATGCCGCGTTTCGGGGCGAAGTTTCGGGCAGCTTCAATGGGGCCGCGGCGAATGAGCCGCGGAAATGCGCACCCGCACGATCCGCTGGCCGGCGGCCACCGAGCTTCAATGGGGCCGCGGCGAATGAGCCGCGGAAATAGCTGTAGCGGGCCAGTTCTCCTACGTCAGCCTGAAGCTTCAATGGGGCCGCGGCGAATGAGCCGCGGAAATGGCCCTGGGTCGATCCGCTCAACGACATCCAGTCGGCCGCTTCAATGGGGCCGCGGCGAATGAGCCGCGGAAATGCACCCGCGGCCGCTGTTTCGGCCCGTTGCCGGGGATGCTTCAATGGGGCCGCGGCGAATGAGCCGCGGAAATGGGATCGTCGGGAACACCATTTACCTGCGCATCTACCCGGCGCTTCAATGGGGCCGCGGCGAATGAGCCGCGGAAATGTGCCAGACGCGCAGCGAGAAGCCGGGTCCGAGAACGCTTCAATGGGGCCGCGGCGAATGAGCCGCGGAAATGAGACGACCCGGACTCACGCGGCGACCGAAAAGGCCGCTTCAATGGGGCCGCGGCGAATGAGCCGCGGAAATAACGGGCGCTCGGCCGGCGGCAGGTGCGCGTTCGGGCCGCTTCAATGGGGCCGCGGCGAATGAGCCGCGGAAATCATGTTCGTGGAATTCACCCAAATGAACGCGGACGCGCTTCAATGGGGCCGCGGCGAATGAGCCGCGGAAATTCAAGGAGCGGACGGATCCCTCCGATGAAACCATCGGCTTCAATGGGGCCGCGGCGAATGAGCCGCGGAAATCAAGCGTAGTTGTCGGGAGTGAGGATGGCGTCTGGACGCTTCAATGGGGCCGCGGCGAATGAGCCGCGGAAATGATATGCCGGCGCGTCGGTTGGTGTTCCGCATGACCGAGCTTCAATGGGGCCGCGGCGAATGAGCCGCGGAAATGCCGGAGCCGGCGCTCATCTGGTGTCATCTCAACGACGCTTCAATGGGGCCGCGGCGAATGAGCCGCGGAAATGTCGCCGCCGATATTCAGGGCGTGATCCCAGCCGTGGTTGCTTCAATGGGGCCGCGGCGAATGAGCCGCGGAAATCCGGACGCTTCCCATCCTTGCCCACGCTGCGGTCGCCCACGCTTCAATGGGGCCGCGGCGAATGAGCCGCGGAAATGGAGGCCTCTCGGCTACATGCTCGCAGAAGCGGCGGCCGCATGCTTCAATGGGGCCGCGGCGAATGAGCCGCGGAAATGACGCGGAGAAGATTCGAGGCGAGCAGGCGTACGTTGCGCGGCTTCAATGGGGCCGCGGCGAATGAGCCGCGGAAATGTACTGGCTTGCCGGATACGCTTCAATGGGGCCGCGGCGAATGAGCCGCGGAAATACCTCGGCGAAAGCTGCGCTTCAATGGGGCCGCGGCGAATGAGCCGCGGAAATGCTGGCAGTGGACTCATACTGCTTCATCGGGCCGCGGCGAATGAGCCGCGGAAATCCGAGGCACGTCGCACCCTGCTTCAATGGGGCCGCGGCGAATGAGCCGCGGAAATACCGACACGATGGCGAGCCGCCGCAGATCCCGGCCGGCTTCAATGGGGCCGCGGCGAATGAGCCGCGGAAATCGGACTGGCATGCTATCGGCGTCAACTGCGGATAGCCGCACTGGGCCAGCGACGATCGCTTCAATGGGGCCGCGGCGAATGAGCCGCGGAAATGCCGCGTGGTCTAACCCTCCGGATACCAGCTACTTGCAAGCCAGATTGCGAACACCCTGCTTCGGCGGCCCTCCAACCGTCGCGACCCACGGCTGACTCCTTCGCTAAGATGACCGTTCTCATCGCATTAGGCCAGGTCGAGCGGCCACCCGGGCGCCCGCACCACCCAGCTGCTCGCCGGACCTGCTCAGACGATAACCGCGTCCCCATCGTCATCTGCCGCCGCATCCTGCCTCCCAATATACTCGAACGCGACTCCGCCGCGGCCCCGTACCGGCCCCACGTCCACGATCAGGATTCGGTCCTCCACGTGATTGATAATGCTCCCGGTCTCCGCGATCAGTTTGAGCTTCTCCACCGCCGACAGGTCGCACTGAAAGACCGAATACTGCAGCGGATGCCCATACCCCAGCATCTTGCGGTACACCAGCCGCAGCCGTTTGGGATGGCTCACGTCATAGGCCACCAGGTAGCGCCGGCGCCGGGTGCTCTTCATCGGGTGGTGAACGGCCGGTAGCGGGGCACTTCCTCCTGCACCACAGCCCGCAGCAGCCGAGCCTGCAGTTCGATCGTCCGGCGATAGCTGAGGCTGTACCCGAAGACGGGGTGGCTCACCGTCTGGTTCATCCGGCGCTCGAACCCCGCCAGCACGGTGCGCCTCCCCGGCGCGGTGAGCGCCACCCCCCGCGCGCGCCGGACAAAATCGCTCCGCCCCAACTCCCCCTGGTTGAACAGGGTGAGACAGACCGAGTCGGCGATGAGCGGGCGGAATTCCTCGCACAGATCGAGTGCCAGGGCCGGCCGTCCGTACTTGGGGCTGTGATAAAACCCGCGGTAGGGCTCGAAGCCGACCGCATGGGCGGCGAGATGACATTCCTTCGTCAGCATGGAATAGAGAAACGACAGCACCGCATTGACTTCATCCCGGGGCGGACGGCGGTTGCGACCCTCGGCGGCGAAGACCTCCCCCGCCCAGGCGCCGGCGCCGCGGAAGAGGCGGGGAAAGGCCCCGAAGTAGAGCTGCCCCGCGATGCCTTCGACGCCCAGCAGCGACTCGGCCGCCTCCGTATGCCGGGCCTGGCGGGCGTAGAGTGCCAATCTTCCCAGCAGCCTGGAATCCCGTTCCTCCAGGTTGCGGCGGAGCAGGGTGCGCTGATTCTGGATCTTGCCGCTCACGATAGCCCGCGCGATGGGGAGCGCGGCGCCGGCTTCGATAAGACGGTGCTGCCGGATGCGCAGCTCGATATGCTTGTGGTCGAACCCGCGTGCCATGCCGTAGAACCAGCCGTTCCGGCTGGCATAGATGAGCGGAATCTCCCGTTCACACAGCGTCTGGACCACCTGGGTGCTGACCTGCACATTCCCCAGCAGGACCACCTGAGAAAGATTCGGCAGGCGGACCTTCTGTTCGGGTCCTTCCCGGGAGCGTATCACCAGCCGCTCGCCGTCCTTGCCTACCCGGGATCCCTGTTCCTGCACATACAGCGCCTGCCGCTCTTCCAGCGCCGGCATTAGCTGCCGCGGCGGGGTGGGAATGTCCGGATGGGTGAGCCGGTTGATTTCATCCGGCAGACAGATACCCGCGAGCGAGCAGCGCACGCACTTGGGGCTGTCTACCAGGGGCGGAGGGAGGCGGGAAGATTGTGCCATGCCCCGGATTCCCGCCAATGACTCCAGCGTCAAGGCTACCAGTTCGTCGTCAAAGGGCACTTCCACCCGGGTCTTCGAGGCGCTGAAATAGAGGATGCCGAAGGGGCATTCATAGCCTGCGCCCCGCAGCAGAAGACCCTGGAGGCAGAGCTGGACCCGCTCGGGATCGTAGGGCGGGCGCCCGTTCGGCGGCAGCGGCCCCCGCTTGTAGTCCACCGGAACCGCCTGCTTCCCCTCCAGTTCCAGCAAATCGACCCGCGCAATGGCGCCCAGCTCTTCGGAAGAGAGCATGACGGAGCGGGTGATGATCTCCGCGGCCTCCGCCTGCTCGGGAGCTGGCACATCGCTGGCCGGTTCCTGGTCCACCCGCCGGTGCACGAACTTCCCGTGGACCGTGTCGGCATTATCGTCCCATTCGCCCTGCACCCACTCGAGGTAGGCCAGTCGGGGGCAATACACGAATTCGTTGACCATCCTGGCCGGGATGAGGTCCGGGAGGGCCGAATCGGTCGGGGCAGTCATAGGAGTTCCCGGGTGACGGGATGGTCAGGAAATGCAGGAATCGGGCCGCCCGGGCCGTTCCCCCAGGACCGCGTGGCATCCCGGGGCGGTTGCATTCAGGACTACATGTGACTACATTCATCGCATGCGAGTCGTCGGAGTGCGCCAACTGAAGTCGCGGTTGTCCGAATACCTGCGCGCCGTGCGACAGGGAGCAACCTTCCTGGTGACCGACCGGGACCAGGTGGTGGCCGAGCTGCGGCCTCCGGTGCCGCGTCCCGCGCCGCGTGAGGGGCCCGACCAGGCGCTCGACAACCTGGCTGCTGCAGGGGAGGTGACCCGGGCGCGGCTGGGCAAGGCCGGCTGGTCCTGGCACCCGCGTGGGCTTCGGCTTCCTCCGGGCACTGCGGGCGCATTGCTGGATGATCTGCGCTCGGACCGTGGCGGCGGGCGGTAACTTCGTGGCGCCACCGCTCTACCTCGACACCTCGGCCATCCTCCAGGCCGTACTGGAACAGGGGGCACGGTCCGATTTTACCGACAGGGTCAGGGCTGCCGATGCCCTGATCGTCTCGCGTCTGGTCCTGGTGGAAGCGGCGCGCGCGCTCCTGCGGTTGCGGCGCGAGGGTACGGCGCCGGAAGCTGCCCTGGCGGAGGCCGGCCGGGATCTGGATGCTCTCTTCGCCCGATGCGAGGTGTGGGAGCTGACAGCGGCGGTGTGCGACCTGGCCGCCACGCTGGCGCCCGACAAGTCCCTGCGCACACTCGACGCGCTGCATCTCGCCACCTGGCTCACCGCTCGGCGGCGGCTCGGTGATGTGGAGCTGCTGACGGCGGACCAGCGGATGAGGGGGGCGGCAGGGCTGTAGTTGCCACCAGGGCTCCGACGCAACATGACTGCGCTTCGTGCCTCGGGCGATTATCGCGGAGACGGCCCGCACCGCTCCAGGGATTGGTGCGGCACGATTCCGCGCGGATGTAGACGCGGCCCTGGACCAGGGTCTCCCTGGCTGCGCCAACCTGGGCGCACTTCCGATCTGATCCTGCGGGTCAATCGAGGCAGGATGTATTATCCTACCCGAAGGTAGATATGCCTGAGGCGAAAGTCGTCGTCACTGTGGATAGCAGGGTCCAGGAGCGGGTTGACCGGCTGGTGCCGGCCGCTCGTACCCGAATCGCAGCCGGGCCATCTCCGGGACTGCAGATCTCGGCTCGTCGTCATGACCTCCCGATGCCGCCCCACATAGGAGATCACGAACCAGGCTCCGCCGGTGCGCGGGATGTGAAATAGATCCGCAGGCAATGGTGCGGGTCGTAGCTGGTGCCCAGGACGACATGTTCCGTGGCCTCCAGTACCTCGCCTCCGAGGCGAATGACGTACTGCTCCGCAACCGCGCCGGTGTGTTGGCCGAGATGCCGCCCTGGTATTCCAGCCCCAGCTCGCGAAACGCTTCCCGTAGCGAGGTTCCCAGGCTGCCGGCCTGGCGACGGCGGGCCACCAGGGCCATCGCATCCAGGACGGCAGCCACCGCTCCGCATCCTCGTACGGGCTCTCCTCGGCAGCGGTGAGGGCATCGTCCAGAATCAGCAGGGCGTCATCGTCGGCAACCGCCGCCCGCCGCACCACCGCGGCGAGGCTCGCCCCGGCCTCGCTCTCACGCACCGCTTCCTCTATCTCCCCGGATTCTGGCCTCGCCCCTTCGGCCCCTTCCCCTTCGCTCTGGCGAAAGCCGACAGCGTCGCGGATCAGCCTTTCCAGCGCGGCGATGCGCCGTTCCAGACCGGCGGCCCGTGGCTCCGCGCACTGCCGTGGCGGGCCGCAGGCCGATCATCTCGTCCAGCAGGTTCTGGTGCAGCTGCTCCGCGCGGGCGAGCGCGGCGATGGATCTGGACGCGAGGCCGCCGCCCGCCTGGATAGCGCCAGAGCAGTTCGCCGATCCAGTGGTCGTCAAGGGCGGCATCCGCCACTCGGCGGCGTGGAAGCGGTCAGCCGTAACGGTAGCGTCCTGTTCCGGGGTGATGGCGGGCAGATCCCGATGCTGTCGGGCGAGCGCCTGGCTCAGGAACGAGCCCCTGAGCGAGCGGTTTGTGCAGAGCCCGGCGGCGGAGCGTGAACTCGGCGGCGAAGAGCAGGTGTCCTCTCAGCGCGGCGGGTAGAGCCGCATGGCAGCGGCACCGGAGACGAGCCCGGCGACCGTGCCGATCAGACGGATGCCGTGGCAACAGTGCGTTCCCGGCGGGAGGGCAGGGGGGGAAGTCGGCGACGCCTCGCCCGCGGGCGGCAGCCTGCGCGGGGCGGTTAGACCGGACGGGCGGGTGTACAGGCCGGCCCTTATGCGCAGCTTCACCCGCTGAACATCCGACTTCACACGACAGCTCTCGATCACCGCCCCGCGCGTCTTCACCGCGGAGGTCTGTCCGAAGACGCAGCGACACCGAGGGGGAAGCTGGTCATCAGCGTTCGCACTAGATAATCGCCGCCATCAGGCCGAAGCCGCAATGCCGGGCGGCGCCGAGGGTGACGGGACCGGGGCTTTCGAGGCCGTTCGCGAAAGTCACTATCACGTGGACGACGGTCTCGTCGAGCAAGTGATCGGAGCGGACGTAGTTAATGAGCGTCTTCATCGTTATCATTCGGATCCTTTCGATATCTATGGGCGGGGAGCATTTTGCGGAAACAGCTGAAAGCGCACCACTCAAACGTGCAAAGTTGTTCGATGCCGGAATGCTGCATGGCTTTGAGGGCAACGATCGTGTCTTCTCCAGCTTCCGATCATCGTGACCTTGAAAAATGACCGGTGTGACGGTGGCCTACCTAGCGGACACACGGAGATGCGCATCGGGCACGCCGTCCCTGCGATGGCCGTCGATGCGTTCCAGGCGCGTGCCGGCTGGGAGCTTCGTGCCAGGCAGCGGCTCGAGAAGAGCGCCGTCGAGCCGAGCTGCGAGGTGTTCCAGCCAGGCATCGTCGCCGACCGGCGCGACGATCATCACGCGCCGAACGCTGGATCGGTATTCGGATTGCCGATCGATGCAGCGGGATGTCAGAGAACTGTGTGTGCGGGTGCCGCAGGCCTTGCTCTCTTTCGATCGGTGTCCGGCGACGTATGGATCGACCCATTCATCGGGCGTCCGCCCGCGCAGTCGCGCAGCGAGTTCGTCTTCATCGTCTCGATGGCCAGGTGCTTCACCATGCCTGCGATGTGGACGAGCTTGGATCGCGGATAGGTGACGGTGTCATCGCTTTCGTCAATCAGCTTGAAAACGGCATGAGGGCGGGAGATGAGATCAACACGCGCCGGTGCGGATCTGATCCATCGCAGCTAACGGGGGAACGGTCGTCCAGTCGCCGCTCACCAGGTGAGAGAGGAACCTTCGGTGGCGCGCGTGAGCGCGTCAAGCGAGCCGATGCGATGTACGCGCAGCCGTCTGCCGCCCCGTCGAGTCGGCGTCCAGCGTTCGACCGGGAGTTGCTGGGAAGTTGTTCGACGAGCGTGGCATCGGCGATGACCTGATCGATGCTCCAGCCGAGACAGTAAATCGAACGGTCGGCGGCCGGATCGCCCGAAGCAGTTCGCCCGGATCGACCGAGTGGCGTCGAGCGGTACCGTGATGAATGGCAGTAGGTCTTCATCGACCACCTTGATACGATGAGGGCGATGATCCTTTTCGACCCGGTGCAGGGCTATGCTGGCGTCGAAGTTCCCCCGGCACCATGCGGCAGCGACGAGATCGCCTTGATTGTGTGGCACATAAGCGCGATATCCGGAGGCGCTTAGTGCGGCTTGCGGTGCGACGACCATTGGATGCACGTGCTCGATTGCCTTAAGTGCGAGCGCACTTCCCGGAGAAGAGACATCCACGCGTGCGAAGACAGGCCGCGTTGATAAGCGCCTGGAACGCGCGCAGAGGCGAGGGCGGCCATTCCAGCTCGTTACCATCACCGCGGCCGTGGAAAAGCGGATAAGGCTGTATGAATCGAAAGCTGATGCAGAGCGATGATTCATGAGCTACTCCGACTTGGTCTCGGAAGAGGCTGCCTTGCCCTTTGCCCGCGCCAGTCCCTTCTTTGTCGAGGTGACATTGCCTTCGCCGGCGATGTCCTTCTTTGCCAGCTCGGGTCGAACTTGACAGATCCGATTCGCCGATGCCGAATCGTTGGCGGCGAGCGTGGCAAACGCGATGGCCGCTCGGCGAGAGCGCGAATTCCGCACGCGGCCGTCGGCATTTACGAGCGTGTCGGCGGGGGTTCTCGACATCCGGCACGAGGTGCAGCCTTGTCAGGGGTGGGGGGCGCAGTCAAAGCGACGAGCGAGAGCCCAGCACGTAGCAGCGCAGCGCGAGCGTTGTGTCATCGCCAGCAGCCAGTAGGCGGAGAGCAGCAAGTTGAAGGGACGTCGCGACGGAGCCGCCCTTAGCGACCGCGCCACCGGTAGCCGAGGCTGGACGGATAAATCGCGTTGCGTAAGCATCTCTTAGCTTCTGTCAGTCGGTCTTCAAGCAACCCGAGCCGATGTAATCCGCGACGATTAAACGCGCCGATCGAGTCAAGTTCTGCACGTCGAAGCGCGGATCGTGAGCGACCAGCCGGGGAGTTGCCGCGGTCGCGGAGTCCCAGACGCCGAAGACGAGCGATGTCAGCGCGATCTTGCCATCGCCAGGCGTTCCCCTTAGCACAGATTTGAAGCATCTGAAATCTCTTTGCAACGCCGGCATCGACGATCGCATCGCCAGCGCAGTGATCAGCTTCGAGCAGGTTCACCGATCCCTCGCCAGCAGGATGACCACCGCGGACGAGCCAGCGTATTCAGGCAGCGAAGATCAGTCGATTGATTCGCTGCGAGCCCACGCTGTCGACGAGCAGACGTTCTTTTCACTCGTCAGCGGTCAAGTTGTATCCCCAGGAAGACATTCTGTCTTCAGCCGCAGCGAACGTCGCAGGAGAACGCGCCGTTCAGCCCTAATCGGCATAGCGGTTCGCGAATGACGATTGCGGCAGCGGTGTCGCTCGTCAGCCAGTCGTCGTACCTATTTAGATCACTCATCATCGTCTCCATGATAGGGAATGGCGGCAGAAAACTCTTGAGGTACTTGGTTCGGTAGAGGAGCTTGAACTCGTACTGCGCATCGCTCGGTAGGGTCACGGCGCCACACGCGACGGCTGATGCCGCCGAAGGCGAGAGCGGCGTGTGCCACGCGGTGAAGACGAATCGGTTCTGACGCGGCACTTCGCGCAGACGAAGCGCTGCAGCCCGATGAACGCGAGCAGTTCGAGCGCGGGCCTGCAGGTGCCTTCGATTCGCGTGGCTTCGCTGCCGGCCAGCGGATCAAAACTGAAGCCGATGTCGAGGGCCGAGCCCTGCCCGCCAAGGTCGGAGTCGAGATTGAACGGCAGACCGATACGACGAACGCTATCCCAGAGCCCTTCGGCATCACTCATACCGCCGTGCATGGCCGTTGCGATGTCGAGCACCGACTGTTGACCCGCCCAAGTCTTGAAACGCGACCCACCGGCGAGATCGTCCGTGAACCAGTCGACCAGAAAGGAAAGGGGGCCCTTGATTACGATCGGAAGTTCACGCCGAAGCGATTGGAGAGCCCTTCTCTCGTCTTCGAGCCCCGGCTCTGCTGCTCGGTCCCTTTTCGAGATCGCGGACAACGCTTCGAGCCGGGCCGATTGTGCGGGCGTCATCGTGTTGACGATGGCGCAGGCTTGCAGCGCCGCGGTGATGGCCTCGAGCCGTCCGCCAAGCGTCGCCGTGAAGAAAGCGTTTCCCTCAAACCATCCCTCCGCGCCCGGCCAGAGGCGAGCGGCCAGTTCCAGCACCCCGCAACAGGCAAAGAACTCGCCGGGATTGGTCAGATCAACGGGGATCGTGATGTTAGCATCACTCATTGCTCGCCCGCTTCCGATTCGTCGATCTCGGTCACTTCCTCATCCGCACTGGCGAGTTGGTCGGCGCAGCGCAGGAGGTTTTCCAGCCAGGCGAGGTGCCACCAGCCGTACTTGCGCTGGAGACGCGCGAACCGGCGGATGCATTCCCCGTGGATGGAGTCACGCTCGGCGTCAGTGAAGGGATCGTAGATAGCCGGCGCGAAGTGAGGCCGCCCGGCACCGTGGTGTGTGGCGATCAGGTGGAAGGCCAGTTCGCGCGCGTCGGAGTCGAGGGATAGGTCGCAGCCAGGCGTCCCGCAGCGTTCGGGATGCTGGATTCGCAGGAGCGAGCCGAACTCGTGACGGTAGCCGCGCAGCGACTTCGGGTCGCGGGATTGGGCCATCTTTCCCAGCGGCGGCCGGCCGGGATCGGGATTATTGGCGAAGACCTGCCAGATGCGGGCCTTCTTCCCTTCATCGTGCCACTTAGCGGCGAACAGCGACGCAATGCGACTGGGTTCGTCCTTCGCCAAATGCAGCGCGTCAGCGATTCTCAGTGCCTCTGACTCCACGGCGCCGACGTGATCGGTCAGAAGTTGGTCTTCCTTGCCCTTCTTTCTCGGTGCGGGAGCAAGCACGACTAGCGATTGAAGCGCATCGCCTTCGTCGTCTAGTGTGACAGGCCGCACGAGGCGCACGCGAAAGCTGACGTCTTTCAGATCATTGAAGAGCGCGGTCGATGTGGCATAGCTCGGTTCGAGCGTGAGGTCTTCGGGAAGGGTCAGGCCCGGAAGAGGCTTGGGCGTCCACGATCCATCGTCGGATCGACCAATGAAGATGCGCAGGCGGGCACGAGCCTGATCGGTGTGCTCGTAACCGCTATGATCCGCGACATCGTAGGAGCGTGGCTCGGGATCGTCATCCTTTCGCGTTTTCGGGATGGCTTCGGCATCGAGCATCCCAGAATGGTCGAGGCCCCCGAACTGCGCGGGCAGGATGAGCGTTGAGTCCGCATACAGGATGCCTGGGTCGTCACTGAGTTGCTGAAGCGTGCGACACACGACCTGCCCGCGTGGGAACCGGATGGCGACTCGCGTTGACATCACATCGTGAGGGCGGTCCTTGAGCTTCGGAATCCGCTTGATGAACTCGAGCAGATATCCGGTGTTGACCGTCAATACCTCGTGGGGACGAATGGCGTGCTTGGTGAAAATGGCTTGTAGCGCCGTTTCCGGCGTCGAGTCGTCCCCAAACGATTCAAGCTCCGTCCGCCATGCGACCGTCGTCTGTGCCTGCTCCCTGTCGATGCCACGCAGCCACGGGCCAACTACCGGCCGGCCGGGGATCGGCTCGATGATGCTGGTCATGCTCCAGGCATCTAGTAGGATGTCGGTGAGATCGACCGTCGTTGGCTTGGGAGACGATGCCTGGTCGATCTGCTCGGGCGTGAGACCATGGTTGAATGCCGCCAGGGCCTTGGGGCTGACATCCATTCCGTCGGCGAGCAAGTTGGATGTGGCGATGCAGGCCTTGTCGAAGTCGGTCTTGTCGGCGGGTGCTTCTTCTTTGACGAGAATGACTGTGGCGTCACCCTTGCCACGTCGATTGACTCGCCCCAGCCGCTGAATCCATGAGTCGAGCGGTGCCGCGTCGCCAATCAAGTGGTCGGCGTTGAGATCGAACCCGACTTCGCCAGCGCTGGTGGAGATAAGGAAGACGGGTTTCTGGTTGGCAGGAGCATCCGGCTCCAGATTGCCATTGAGCCAGCGATCCTTGAAGACAGGCTTCGCGACAAGGCCGTCGCGCTCGAAGCCGCGTATCGTACCCGTGAGAACTTCGACGGCGTTCGCATATGGGGCAAGGGAGCTCACTCTTGCCCCATGTCTGCGAATCGCGGCGGCAATCCAACGCGCGTCGTCGGGTCTCCGAACGAAGACGACGATGCGTTTGCCCCGCCGCTCCGTGTCACCGGCAAGCGCGACGGCTTCTTTGAAGAGCGCACTCTTGACATCCTTTGTGTTCACCGGCTCAACGAGCTTCAATCGCTTCTTCGCGTTAAACCGTTCGCTGACGGTCTCGTCCTTCAGATCCGAGTCTTCGAGCCTGAACGTCCCTCCGCCGGAAGGTTCGCCATTCGTCGCCGACATGCGAATAGCACGCATCGCCTTGTGGTTGGATTTCTGAAAAGTGGAGATGGAGATGATGAGCTTCTCGAACGGTCTGGACAGATGTGCCTCATCCAGCACCAGCAGCGAGTCCTGCCCGAGCAGACCGGCTTCGAGCGGGCGGCGTTTGTAGCTGGAGCGGTAGCCCGAGAAGAGCAGCGCCGAACCGATGAGATCCACGGTGCCGATAATGATCGCCGGGCGCGAGGGGTCCGCAGACCATTCGCGGTTGTCGGCCAGCTGGCCGCGGAGAGTGGAGATGGCCAGTTTGTCCTCGCCGAAATTGTATCGAAGCTTGCACGCAAGATCGGTCGCCTGATCCACGACGGTGCGGCGATCGACAACATAGATGAGCCGCGTGGGGAACTTGTCGGGGTGATTTTCCCGGCCGATCAGCCAGATCGCCATCACCATCGTCTTGCCCATGCCAGTGGGCAGTGCAATGGCTTCGCGAATGTGATTGCTGGTCGCCCATTCCTCGTACAGGCGCCGTTGCCAGCTGAGCGGCTGATGGCCGGTCAGCTCGGCGAAGCGCTCATCAAAGCCTAACTGATTCATGCGTCAGCCCCAACCTGGAGCCAGCTCAACCATGGACCGCTCCTGGGGACGAACCACATCCGTTGAATCGGCGCGACAACCTCGAGCCTCGCCGCGGTTTCGAGGAGGTGCTCACGCGCTCGAGCGGACTCTTGCCCGGCCACCAGTAGCTGATCGGGCACCTTCATGGAATCACCCTTCGATCGTAGTCGGCGAACACCCCATACCCCCCATGCCGCCCCGCCCCCACCAGCACCGGTCCCTCCACCGGCTCAGCGAACTCCAGCCGCACGTGTACATGAAACGACCGCGGCCGACCCGGCCGGTGCCAGAGCGGCGGAAAGCCGGAGGCCGGCGGCACGCCGGGGAGCCAGGCTTGCCGGCCGGTCTCCACCCGCACCGGCTCGGGCAGGCCGGCGATCCCGCATGCCTCAGTTACCATCGTCTGGGCCTTCGCGCCCCACGGGTCCCGCGGATAGCGGCCAAAGACGAACGGCGTCAGCGTAGTCCAGATGCGCGAAGGCCCTTTGCCTGACTGGGCACCATCTTCCCTCGCGACGGGCTCCAGGTCCCAGACGCCGAGGCTGCCCAACGTGAGCCGGCGAACGACGGCCAGTGCGTGGTTGGCCAGCCGGCGATCCTCGGCCGAGGTGCTGCGGGGAAGAGAAGCGGCAACGCCGCCCAGCATCAGGCGGCCGGTGCCATCCGCTTGCGGCCAGGGCAGCAATGCGAGGTGCGCCCGCGCGCTGGGCCGCGGCGCCGCCCGCGTGCTCCCGGGCGGATGCCCCGAGATGATCTCCGGGACCGGCTGCACCGACCGCGCCTGCAACGCCCGGCGCCAGATCGCGAGCACCTGGCCGGCATCCTCCAGGCGGAGCGGAGGTCGTCCCGCCCGAAGCAGGCGAAAGACAAGTGGTGGGCCGTGGTGCCCCACGAACACCGTGCCTGGGAGCATCCGCGCTCGCGGGGCGCCTTCCCGCTCGCCGGTTGGCCTGACGGCGAAGGTGTGGCTCATGCTGGTCCCCCTGCACCGGGTGAATGTCCGTGTGGTCCGCATCCCCCAACATCCACGCCCCCTGTGACAATTTCAGGGATCGGGACATGAGGGAGGAGGCGTTCTGACGAGGATCACCCTGAGCATGCAGTCCGGACGAGCCATCCGCAAGGGGCGCCGTGATCAGGGGAGCAAGCCGTCATCCCCCGGGCCCAGGCGCGGTCCGGAGCTGCTGTCGCAATTCCGGTGGACGGGCATTCGAGTGCGGCTACCGCTGCCAAGATTCCACATGCGGCGGACCAGGGCCCCATCCCTTACGCCCCCTCCTGCCCCCTCTTCAGCTCAGCCAGCACCTCCTCGACGCTGGTCAGCTTCACCCGCGGCCGGCCCTGCGCCTTGCCCCGCTCCGCTTCCAGCCGGCTCAGCGTGAGCCAGTCCTCGTAGCGCACACAGTGCGGCTGGCAGCCCAGCACATGGGCCAGCGCGGCATCGGGCTCCGGCCTTTCGGGCTGCCAGACGGCCCCCCGCGCGGCATCCTGGAGCATCGCCTCGGCGGTTTCCGCGGCATCGGGCTTGTTGGTGCCGATGACGCCTGACGGGCCCCGCTTGATCCAGCCGCTGACATACACGCCCGGAAAGGGTTCGCCTCCGTCGGGGTCGATCACCCGGCCCCGCTCATTGGGCACAATGCCACGGCGCTCGTCGAAGGGCAGCCCCTCCAGCCTCACGCCGCGATAGCCCACCGAGCGAAAGACCAGCTGCACCGGCAAGTCTTCGTACTCGCCGGTGGGGACCGGCTTCAGCCTGCCCCCTCCACCGGGTTCCAGCCGGTTGCGGGCCAGCCGCAGGCCCGCCACGCGTCCGGCCTCGCCCGCCAGTACCTCGACCGGCGAGACCAGAAAGCGGATGGTGAGCCGCCGGAGCTTGCCCTCCTCGGGGCGATGGGCGAACTCCTGGATGATCTCCACCTTCTTGCGGGTGAGCCGATCATTCTCCCGCTCGACCTCCGCGTGGCTCAGGGGATCGAGCTCCGCCTCCTCCGGCAGGACGTGAATGTCGGCCCCCGCCAACTCGCCCAGCTCCTTCGCTTCGGCATTGGTGAACGCGGCCTGCGCCGGCCCGCGGCGGCCCAGGAGATACACCTCCCGCACCCGGCTTTCTGCCAGAGCATCCAGCGCGTAGTCGGCGATATCGGTGCCCGCCAGCTCTTCGGGCGTCCGGCAGAGCATCCGGGCGACATCCACCGCCACATTGCCGACGCCCACCACCGCCACACGCTCGGCGGAGAGATCGAACGTCCGGTCGCGGTAGTCGGGATGGCCGTTGTACCAGGCGACGAACTCGGTGGCGGCATGGCTCCCGGGCAGGTCTTCTCCCGGAATGCCCATCTGCCGATCGGTCTGGGCGCCGGTGGTGAAGCATACCTGGTGGTAGTAGCCGCGCAGATCGTCCAGCGAGAGATGGCAGCCGATTTCCACATTGCCGAAGAAGCGGAACCCCGGGCGGGCCGCCACCTTGTCGAACGACCGCGTCACGTTGCGGATTTTCTCGTGATCCGGCGCCACGCCGAAGCGCACCAGGCCGTAGGGCGCCGGCAGGCGCTCGAACAGGTCGACATGGACCACGGCATCGTCGCGCCCGAGCAGCTTCTCGGCCAGAAAGAAACCGGACGGCCCGGCGCCGACGATAGCGACCCGCAAGGGAGATTCGGCTGTGCCCAGTTGTGGCATGTGCGCCTGAAGGAGGTGAGAACCGGCTGAAACCTACTCCGGCCTCCGGCATCCCGAAACCGCATCGTGTGCTCAACGCGCCGCCTCTCGGGATTGCCGGGAACGACGAAGGGGCCGCAATCGCGACCCCCGATCCCCGGATCCTGAATCCTGATTCCCGATTCCCGATTCCCGATTCCCGATTCCTGATTCCTGATTCCCGATTCCTGATTCCTGATTCCTGATTCCCCTCAGGGAATGTTCTGCCCGTGGCACACTGTGCACATCTCCGGGTTCTTCCGCTTGAGCCGTTTGGCGTCGAAATCGGCGCCATGCGGATTGAACCGCCGGCCGCCCTGTGCCGAGTGGCAGGTGAGACAATCGCGCTCGACATGGCAGGATGTGCAGCTCTCCAGATTCTGCCGTGCCGCCTGTCCATGTCCGAACAGGAAACCGGGTTGGGCATCGTGGAAGCCCTGCCGCAGCGGCGACTTGGCGTAGAGCCCGGCCCGCACGTGGCAGGCGGTGCAGAACGCCTGCTGATTGTGGCAGGTGTTGCAGTCCGTTTCCCGGGCGTAGGCGGCCGCCGGGTGCCGGGTCAGAAACGCGGGCGGATGGTATTCGTTGGGATTGGTCGCCGACGTGGGCCGGTGACATTCCAGGCACTCCGCGCGGGTATGGCAGGTCGCGCAGACCATCGGCTGGGCGGCCGCGACCGGTCCGTGGGTATCGGCGAAATCGGCGCCGTGCGACGGCGGCTGATGACGGGTGACCTGCGCGCCCGGCCCCCGGCCCGGCCCCGCCTCGAAGAGGGCTTGGGAGACCGGCAGCTGGCCCCGGTGACAGGCCAGGCAGCTCTCCCGGGTGTGGCAGGTGGCGCAGGCCTGAATGTTCTTGCGGGCCAGGCCGCCATGGCTGGTCGCGAATCCCTCGGCCCGATGGCTGGGGGGCGCCTGCAACTGCCCTTCGAGGGCCAGGGACCGCGGATCGGGCGCGAGCGCCTGAATCTGCTTTACCTCGGGCGCGTTCACATGGCAGCGAATGCAGAAGTCGCGGGCATGGCAGGTGGCGCAGCTCGGCGAAACCTCGAACTGGCCTCGCGGCCCCGAAACGGGTCCCGCCAGCTTGCCGTGGCCGCCCAGCGCGAAGCCCTCCTGTTCATGACTGGGAGGCTTGGGGAAGTTCGCCACGTCCTGCCGGGTCAAGGCCTGCGCCTGCGGCAACGGCAGGTGACAGGTGGCGCAGGCCGTGTCGGGCGCGGCCAGGTGGGCGGTCGCCTGCACGCCGTGGCAGTCGAAGCAGCGGGGCAGGGCGGCCAGCTCAACCTGCTGCATCCAGCCCGCGCCCTGCGGCGCATGGCACGTCATGCAGGCCAGGGAGGAATCCTGGCCGTAGTGCTGTGCCGCCCGGCGGCCATGGCTCGCGTGGGTGAAGCGCAGATTGGTGGGCCGCGGCGCCTCGGCCGGCGGCTGCCAGTCTACCGTGCGCTGCACCGTTCCGTCGTGGCAGGTGGCGCAGCTTTCGGGCGCGGGATAGAACGACGCCGTGCTGTCGGCGGCGCCGGCGTGGCAACTGGTGCACTGGAGGAACAGTCGTGCGTGCCGGCCATGATCGAAGTGATCCGGGCTGCGCGGAGCGGGCCGCGTGGCCACCAGAGGCAGGAAGCCCAGCACCACCGCCAGCAGCCATCCCGAACGTTGCAGTCTCATCGGCCCGGGCTCCTGTGGCGGCGGCCCACGGCGGGCGGCAGCGGCAGCTGGTCGGCGTTGGAGGTGAAGTACAGCGAGATCCGGGCGCTCAGCCGCCACTGGTTCCAGTCGATGCCGCCCGCATCGGGGCGTCGCCGGTTTTCCTCATAGCGGTCGGCCGAGGCGGAGAGCCGGATGCGGTCCTGGGGGCGCACCTCGGCTTCCACGCCGTACCAGCGCACCCGCGCATCGTCATAGCGGAATTCCAGCGGGCGGTCCAGGGTGGCGCCATGGGCCGAGAGGGAGAGCAGCGCGGTCGGGTTCCAGGTGACGGCGGCGTCGTAGCCGCGGGACGCGGCCCCGGGCCCGAACTCCGCATGATAACCGGCGTCGACGCTCCATTGGGGCGAGAAGGTGTAGGTGCCGCCCAGAGAGACGCGCCAGCCGTTGTCCTCGACCGTCACGAGGGGGGTCGAGGCGTCGCTCTGCTCGAACCAATACTGCTCGGCGTGGCCTCGCAGCCGGAGCTGGGGCAGCGGCGTCACCCACACGCCGCCTTCGACGGCGTTGTAGGGCACGGGACTGAACGCGCCCCAGATGGTCCACAGTTCGAAGAAGGGGCGATAGCGCCGGTAGCCCGCCAGCGCGGTGACCGCGCGAGTGGTGTAGCGCAGGCTGGCGTCGGCGCTGCCCAGCCAGCCCTCGGCCATGTTGTATTCGGCGCCGCCCACCAGCGACCATCGGGGGAGCGGGTGCACGTCGGCGTTGAGCGCCACGCGTTCGGACCAGAAATACTTGGAGCGCCGGTCCACCTCGCGCTGGTATTCCGCCCCGACATCGGCCCAGGCGCCGTGCCAGCCCAGGGTGGCGCCGGCTACCAGTTGGCGGCGGTTGGGCCGGTACTCGTCCAGGGGATTGAGGGCCGGACTCGTCACCGGCAGCACCGACCCCAGGCCCAGACCCAGGCCGATATAACCGCTGGCCTCCAGCCCATGGCTGGCATCGCGGACGATGGCCCGGCCTCCGTCGAATTCCGTCAGGCCCAGCCGTCCGGCCTGGATCTGACGCCCGGCGCGGATGGTATAGCGGGGGGCAGCGTACTCGAGATAGCCCTCCACCAGCTGCACCGCCGGATCGTTGCCCGGCCAGTAGGAGCCCGAGCCCAGGTCGGTGCCCACGCGGGTATTCACCCGGAGACTCAGGCCGTGGACGCCAAAGCCCCACATCGTGAGGTCGGCGCTGGTCACGAAGGGGCCGGTATGCCGGACGGGGCCCGGCCGGAACACCGTGCAATAAGCCACGCCTTGAAAGCAGTGGGCTTCGATGCCGTCGGGCGACACCGGACCGCCGGTGGGGCCGGTGACGGTGTCGGTGACGGGGATACTGTCCATCGTGATGCCCCGGAAGGACACCGCCTGAAGCCGGGAATCGAGCCGCAGCCGGTATCCCTGGGCCCGGGCGGCGGGAGCGACGGCCGCCAGCAGCAGCAGGGCGGCGGCCAGGCGGCCCAGCCGTACCGCGCCGGTCGACGGACGATGTATGGCGGTCATCGGAGCAAGGCGTAGAGCACGAGGACGATCAGGAAGACGCCGACCGCCAGGGCGGCGAAGCCCATGACCACCGACCAGAGATAGGCTGCGCGCGAGGCGGGCGGCGCCACCCGGGATTCCAGGGCGCCCGCTTCCGACACCCGCTCGTACTCGAGGCCGTGCTCTTCCTTCATATAGTCGGCCGTGGCCCGGCCGGTGAAGATCACGGTATCGATAGGGAACTTCTCCGGCCGGAAATGGACGTTGAAGAAGTGGATGGTGAAGATGAAGCTCGCGGCCAGCAGCGCCTCGTCGCCATGGATGATGGTGGCGATGTTGAAGGCCCAGCCGGGCAGAAAATGCGCAAAGAAGGTCGGGAACCAGAGAAAGAGCCCCGAGGTCCCGATGATGGCCACGCCCCAGAACACCGCCCAGTAATCGAACTTCTCCATGTAGCTGTAACGCTCGAAGTCCGGCCGGGACCCGCGCCCGATGAACCACTTGAACATCTGCACCACGTCGCGGACGTCCTTGGCCTGGGGCACCATGGAGTCGGGGCCCCAGAGCAACCGCATCCGGTGGGGTCCCTTGATAAAACGCCAGGCCAGATTGCCGATATGGGCGAAGAAATAGCCGAAGGTGATGATGGCGCAGAAGCGGTGGATCAGGCCGGCGGCCACCGGGCCGCCGAAGACGGCCATCAACGGGCGGGCCCATCCCGCATAGGAGAACCGGAGCGGCAGACCGGTGGCCACCAGGCCGAGAAACGAGATGATCACCAGGACGTGCAGCACCCGGTTGAATCCCGAGAAGCGCCAGACGTAGGGGCCGGCGCCGCGATCGGCGGCGTTCATTGCGCGTGGGGTCATGAGGCGCTCCCTCCGGCGGGCGCCGCGCCGGCTCTCCGGCGGTGGTCGATCAGCGTGCGCAGCAGCCACAGCAGGCTGTGAATCCCGAAGAAGGTCATCACGCTCACCAGCAGGCCCGTCATCAGGAGGTAGGGCCAGTAGAGCAGCGGGTACTTCGTCCGGTTGGTGGGGTCGCCATGGGCATAGTACTTCGCGAAGTTGGCGCTGGAGCCCTCATGGCATTTGCCGCAGGTCGCCACCAGGTTCCCGGCGAACACCGACGACTGCGGGTCGTTGGCCGGCCGCATGTTGTGGGGCGTGTGACAGTCGCTGCACTTGGCGGCCAGCGCCGAGCCCAGCCGGCTGACCTTGCCGTGATAGGTCTCGAAGTAGGTCTCGTACAGCTCTTCGTGGCAGTTCCCGCACTTTGCCACCGTGCTGAACTTCCATTCGGGCTGGTCCGCCCGGACGATCTCGTGCGCCGAGTGGCAGTCGATGCACACCGGGCGCGGGTGCCCTCCCCCCACGCCGGCCTGCTCGGGATAGAGCGGGCCATGGGCGGAGGAATCGTAGACCGCGACCACGCCGGCGTGGCACTTGCCGCAGGTGGCTGGAATGTTCTTCCGGCTGACGGTCGAGCTGGCCGAATCGGCGGGGAGCACCCGGTGGGCCGTGTGGCAGTCGGTGCAGGTCGCCGAGACCACCAGCCCGTCGCGGGTGAGCGCGATGCCGTGGACGCTATTGGGGAAATCGACCGCGGCGACGCGGGCCGCTTCCTTGCCCGGGCCGGAGAAGTAACGACCGATCAGCTTGGCGTCGCTGTGGCAGCGGCCGCAGAGGCCCGCGACGTTCAGCTTGTAGGTGGGCGAGCGCGGGTCCCTCGCGCTGTAGATCTTGTGCGACCCGTGGCAGCCCACGCAGGTGGGTGCGTCGCCGCGGGTCTCGGCGTTGGTGGCATGGATCGACGCGTCCCAGTCGTGCCCCTGCGGCTCATGACAGGTCTGGCAGGGCACCGCGACCATGTCGGCGCGGTGGGGATAGCCCTCACCGTAGCCCCGGTGGCAATCCACACAGCGCAGGCTCCGGTGCACCGTGCTGTCCAGGGCGTGGGGCGACACGTAGAGCAGGGTATCCTGGCCCGGCTTCGTCGCGTTGCTGGCGAGGAAGTCACGGTTGGTGTGGCACTTTGCGCATTCCACGAGCTGGGCTTCCTGGGCCGACACCGGCCGGGCGCCCGCCGCGCCGGCGGCGAGCGCACCCAGGATCCAGGCGACGCGGATCATCGTGCGCATGACGCTCCTCCTGCTAGGAACCGGCCGCCGGCGGCTTCGGAGGTGCCGCCTGGCGCGCGTGACCCATGGGCGGGACCTTGTGACAGACCTCGCAGGCCCGCCCGGGGTAGTGATTCACCTGCTCCGCGTGACACGAGGTGCACACCGGCCGCGTCCAGCGGTCGATATCGGGTACGCTCGTGTGGCACTGCACGCAGGCGACGTGGTTGTCCCGTTTGTGCTTGGCCAGCGCTCCGCCCCGGTGGCAGCTGAGGCAGTCCATCGTGGGCTGGTGGTGGTTCTCGTGGCAGTTGTCGCACTGCAGGTCCCGCGCATTCATGACCGGCGCGGTGTGGCAGGCGGAGCACGCCAGGTTGGCCGCCACATGCTCGGGGTGCGAGAAGTTGCCCGCCGGCAGCGCAAAGGTGCGCGCCGGGGCGCCGCCTTGCCCGGCGTGACACGTGGCGCAGTTGCGCTGTGCGATCAGCGGGTGATGGCAGCTGTTGCACGCGGTCGGCGACTGGAGGGTCGTCCCGCCGTGGTTGGCGAACGAGGTGTGGCAGGTGGTGCATTCCAGCCCGCCGCCCAGCACGTGCGCCGTATGATTGAAAGCCACGCCCTGGAAGGTCCCCGCCTGCTGCTCGATGCCGAGATGGCACTGGAGGCACTGGTTCTCGCTCACCGGCGGCCCCAGGTTGACCGCGGGCGCGCGGTAGGGCAGCCCGGCTCGGGAGGCCTGCCGGATGAGATCGAGCGCGGCCCGCAGCAGCCGGTCGGCGTAGACGATATTGTGGGCACCCTTGCCCTCCCGCACGAATTCCAGGTTCTCCTGCGCCAGGCCCACCAGGCTGTCGGCCTCGGCGCGCCGCCGCATGGGCATGGCGGTGGCCGCCTGCCGCGCGGCGTTCACCACCGGCTCCACCAGCCGGACCTTGCGCTGCATCTCCTGCTCCCAGCGGGGCAGCACGTTGGCGAAGCGGATGCCGTGGCAGGAGAGGCAGGAGGCCTCGCCGGCCACCTTGACCGTGTCGTGTGCCGGGAGCTTCTTCGCTTCGTCGTGGCAGGCCACGCAGGAAACCCGGGCCAGGTACATCGAGCTGGGAGTAACCGGCGTGCCGTGGCCGCCCACCCCCGCCAGCAGGCGCTGCTGGTCGCGGTGGACTTCCTTGTGGCAACTGGCGCAGTCCAGCTGAATGTCGGTGGTCAGCGAGACGACCCGGTGCTCCACCGGGGTGTGGCACTGGATGCAGGCCACGTGGTGGTCGGCGACGTGCACCTGGTGCAGCAGGGTCGGGTTCTTGAATTCGGCCAGACGCGCGGGCTCGTTGTGGCAGCTGACGCAGCGCGCCTGGTCGGCGTCCCCGGTGCCGTGCGTGACCTGGTTGTGGCAGGAGAGGCAGTCGACCCGGTCCTTGACGTACTGGGAGTGGTCGATGACGTAGCCTTCCTTCGAGGTGACCCGGGGCGGCGACGGATGGCAGCCGAGACAGCCGGCCACCGGGCTGCCCTGGGGCCGGTCCTTGAAGTGGCAGAGGAAGCAGGTGCCCTCGGTAACCGCGATGTGGGTCCCCTGGACGATCTGCGAGTGGCAGCTGGTGCAGCGCAGCTGGATGCCGCGCCGCAGCTCGCCCAGATGCTTGGTGTGGTCGAAGCGGACGCCCTTGAAGTCCACCTCGCCCTCGATCAGCCGCTCCGAATGGCAGCCGGAGCGCAGGCAGGCCGCATCGTCGATCTCCGCCCAGGGGCGGGTGCCGTACGCGCCGGTGAAGTATTTCACCACCATGTTCGCCGCTTGGACCTTGGTCATCGCCTCGGCCTTGATGCCCGGCGCGATATGGCACTCGATGCAGGGCACGTCGCGGTGGGTGGAGGTGGTCCAGGACTGGTAGTACGGCTTCATGATGTGGCAACTCTTGCAGAAGCCGGGCTGGCTTGAGAGCTGCACAAAGCCGACAGTGCCGACGGCCCCGAGCGTGATCGCGAGAATCACGACGGGGATCAGGATGCGGAGAAACCGCGACCAGCGCCGGTCGGGCCGGGATGCCATGGGTCAGACCTCCCGATCCCCGCCCGCCCGTTTGAGCGCCCGCAACGCCAGCCAGCCGAGCAGCGCGGCCGACAGCGCCAGGAACCAGACCGGCAGCAGCAGCAGCTTCCGCTCCCAGTGCTGCTCGCTGTTGACCTCCGCGGCGGCTCCGAGATCCACCGAGATGGACCGGACCTTCCGTTCCAGATCGTCCAGCCGGGTGAAGTCCAGGCTGTGCTGGACCTGGCCCACTTCCAGGTAGGAGGTGAGCGCGCTCTGGTAGCGGAAGCGGTAGTCACCCACCCGCTCCCCCGCCACCTGCAGCTCGGCGATGGCCCGCCTGGCGGACTCCATGTCCGCCGAGACCTGGGTCAGCCGTCGCTGCAGGTCCACCCCCATCTGGTGCAGGCGAGTGTCGGACGCATGGCACTTGTCGCAGGTGGCGCTGATCGAATCCACCGGCACGCCCTCGGTACCGTGATTGCTGTGGCAGGCCAGACATCCGTCGATCCGGCCGGCCCGCGCCGCGGCGCCGTGCGGACCCGAGGCAAAGGCCTGCCCCACCAGGGCGTGGCAGCGGGCGCAGACGTTGGCGATCTCGGTCACCGTCGGCGGCAGAGCCGAGTGCGCCCCGTGGCAACCGACGCAGGTCGGCGAGGCGAAGTTCTGCTGCTGGTAGAGGGCCTTGCCGTGCGCGCTGCTCCGGAACGCTTCGAACTGCCCCGTCTTCAGCTTGTACTTCGCCATCAGCTTGTCGTCCGAATGGCAGTGCGCGCAGGTGCCGGGGATGTTGGTCGGGTAGACGTGGCTCCGGGCATCATCCGGCGGGTAGATGATGTGGGTGCCGTGGCAATCGGTGCAGGTCGGGGCGTTGCCGTCATGGGCGCCGAAGAGCAGCTGCCCGTGTTTGCTGGTCCGGAACTCCGCCAGCTGCCCGGTGGGCAGCGCGAATTCCCGCATCTTGTCCGGATCCGAATGGCAGGAGCCGCACAACTGCGCGGTCTGGACCTTGTCCAGTTTGCCCCGGAAGCGACCCTGGTGGGCGGCGGGCAGCACCCGGGCCGTGGCGTCGCCCCCATGACAGGTGATGCACCGGATGCCGTGCTCCGAATGGACCCCTTCCTCGGCCGCCTGCCGCTGCTCCGCGTGGCAGAGCAGGCAGTTATTCACCGTGTCGGCCGGCGGCATCCCGCCGCGCAGCGGCGACTGCGCGGCCGCGGCCGGCGCGAGGGCCAGGAGGACGCCGAAAACCAGGGCGAGTCGTGTCATGCCGGTCATGGCTGCTGCCCTCCCCGGTTCAGCGAATCGGTGGCGGGCATGGGCGGGGCTTCGGGGTTCAAGGTGGGCAGCGGCTTGCCGGGCACGGTATCCACCGGAGTGGTGAAGGGCGTCAGCTCACCCGACGTGGCCACCGGGACGGTGCGCAGCCGCCACCCGGCGGCCCAGGCCAGGGCGAAGGACAGGAAGAACACGATCCCCAGCGCCGCGACGGCGGGGCGGCGGCGCAGGCGACGCTCCGGCGTCCGGTCGAACAGCGGCAGCAGGACCAGCGCCAGCCCGAGCAGGACGAACAGGCCCATGCCCCAGGAACCGAGATAGTAGATCAGCGCCCGGGAGACGTCGGCCACGATCCAGGTCGACAGGAGGTAATTGGGCGGCTGTCCCGGATCAGCGGCCGCGCCGGTAGGCCGCGGCAGCAGGATCGCCACCGTGGTGACCAGAGCCACCACCAGCACGGCGACAATGAGCGAGCGGATGGCGTAGTGCGGCCAGAAGGGCGGGCCGTCGCGCACGGGGGTCGACTCGCCGACGACATCGGGTGGCGGGGCGACACCGTGCTTGCGGGCCAGCGTGAAATGCAGCACCAGGAGGGCCAGAGCGATCCAGGGCAGCACAATGACATGCAGCGCGAAGAACCGGCTCAGGGTGGCGCCCGAGACGATGGGATCACCCCGCAGGATTTCCGTCACGCTGCCGCCCAGCAGCGGAATCCGGCTCACCACGCCGAGGCCTTCGGTCACCGTCCAGTATGCGCCCTGGTCCCAGGGCAGCAGGTAACCGGTCGCGCCGAAGGCGAAGATGAGGAAGAGCAGCAGGACGCCGATCAGCCAGTTGGTTTCCCGCGGCGGCTTGTAGGCCGCGCTGAAGAAGACCCGGCCCATGTGAACCAGGGCCCCGAGGACCACCAGGTTGGCGCCCCAGACGTGCAGGTCCCGCATGAGCCAGCCGAAGTGCACACCGGAGACGATGTGCTGCATGCTGGGATAGGCTTCTTCGGCCGAGGGCCGGTAGTAGAAGGACAGCAGGACGCCCGTGACCACCAGAATGATGAACAGCAGATAGGTGATCCCGCCGAAGGCCTGGCGCCAGCCGGCATAGCGGGATATGCGGTTGCGCAGCGCCTTCCTGAAGGCCTGGTCGATGGGGAGCCGGGTGTCGATGGGCCCGTAGAGGATGCCCAGGAACCGCAGCAGTCCCAGCAGGCTGGCGTCGGTGCTGGCCTTGAGGTCGTCCCGGAACCGGGCCCACCAGCCGCGGAATCCGCCCTTGTCCTCTGCCGTCATCTAGGACCTCGCTACGTAGACGACGCCGTCGCGTACGAAGACGGCGTACCGCCGGAGGGGCACGGTCGTCAGGCCCCGCACCACGTTGCCGTGCAGATCGTACACCAGGTAACTGCAGGGGGAGAGCACCCGCAGAGAGGTCGGGTCCCAGCGGAGGATACAGCCGTCGCTGGGGGCCACCCCCTGCAGCGCGACGAAGGCCTGCTCGTCGGTCCGCACCACCAGGATGATCTCGTCGCCCCAGTTCACCACCCGGCTGGCCTTGACGGGGAAGTTGCTTTCGGCCGTGACCCGATAGGCGGGCTGCAGCTCCGAAAGCTGCAGGTGCGCCGGGGGAAAGAGATAGACGATGCCGACGATGACGATGCCGAGAAAGAAGAGCAGCCCGATGCCGCCCATGATGTACTCGTTGAAGCCGGGCTGCCAGCGGGTAGTCTCAGCACCCGGCATCGAGGGGTTCATGCGCACACTCCGGGACCGCGGGTTGCGAGTGGGTGCCGGCAGCCGCGCCGGGGTCACTGGGGGTGTTTCGGCCTGCGGGACCGGCCCCGAGCTACCGGGACCGGCCCCGCCCAGACCGAGGGTACTACCGGACTATCTCGCGCTAACCCGGACCCGGACACCGGGAGGCCGGATCGCCTTCACCTGCAGGTCCAGCGGTGCGGGCGGCGTCAACCCGTAGGTCGAGTGCAGCGCGCTGATGGAGGACGTCAGCAACGCCTCCAGCAGGAAGGGATTGTGCACACCGTTGCCGCTGGCCATGTGCGTCGCGAAGGTGACGCCCAGCACCTGGCCGCTCAGGAACTGCGGGCGGCTGTTGGTGGCGGCCAGGGCGGCATTGAACAGGGTGCCCTTGGCCACGGTGGTTACGTTGCTGCTGAAGTCCAGCTCGGCCGAATCGGCCGCGGTGCCCCGCGCCAGCAGTTGCGGGATGAGGCCGCCGTCGGTCGCGTCGATGACGCCGTTGCTGTCGCTATCCAGCCAGATCTGGTCGAGCAGGTTGTCCATCCGGCCCTCGACCGCGATGTAGGCGGACCGGGCGGCCTGCTGGTTCAGGTGGCAGCCCGAGGTGGCGCAGGCGCTGAAATCGCGCTCCGCCAGCAGGCAGCTCTGGTCGGCGTTCGGCACGCCCGTCGAATCGGTGCAGGGAATCGCGTCGAACAGGTGGCCGACGCTCTGCAGAACGAAGGCGCCGGTCGCCGGGTCGGTAATCGTCGTCTGGGCGACGTGGCAGGTCGCGCAGAGCTTCGGATTGGCCGCCGTGCCGTGGCTGCTCACGATGCTGTTGGTATCGTAGGTGAACCCGGGCGGAATCCAGCCCACGTTCTGGCCCAGCACCAGGAGTCCCTGGGCGCCGTGCGCGCCTCGCGCGGTCCCGCCCGCCGCCGCGGTGCCCCAGGGCGGAACGCCTGAGCGGCTGTGGCAGGTAATGCAGAGATTGTCGGTGGTCGGCTCCGAGATGGAAGCGCGCAGCTGCCCGGTGTTGGGGCTGCCGTGCGGATCGTGGCAGACGACGCAGACGATGTGATAGAGCGTCGTGCTGTCCTTCTCCAGGAAGTTGCCGGTCACGCCAAACTTCACTTCCATGGCCGCCTTGCCTTCGTGGCAGGGGGCGCAGGAGGCGTTGCCGCCGGCATGGCTCAGCGCCGAGCCGGAGCCGTGAGCCGACTGCACCCACTGATCCACGAACGGCTCATGCACGCCGGTGTGGCAGGCACCACAGCCGACCAGCAGGCCGGTATCGGCCTGGATGGAGGCCAGCGGTTCGTTGGCCGCCGTGGGAGCCTGCACGTGGGTGAAGCCGGGACCGTGGCAGCTCTCGCACTGTACATCGTGATAGGCACTGTCGGCGACCTGCTCATAGCCGGCGGGACCCGTGGCGAGATTGCCGTAGCTGCTGACAGTATGGCAGGGTTCGCAGTAGCTCTGGGCATGGCCGGAGGCTTGGAGATCCGCCCACGCTTCCGCGTGCTTGGTGTTCTCCCAGGAGGCCTGGACGCCCACGTGGCAGTTGCCGCAGGTGGTCTGCTTGGAGCTCACGGTGAAGTAGCCGAGGAACCCGCTGGACGCATCGGGCGGCGGATTGAACGGCGGCCGGTCACGATAGACGATCTTGTCGTTGGTACAGCCGGCGAGCACGAAGAGCCCCACTATGGCAAGACCCAGGAGGAGTCGATTCATGGTGGCTCGAGGCAGCATAGAGGTTTTACCTGGTCTGGAGTTCAAACAACCCACGCCTTCAGATACGAGGACTATTCTAGCCCATCCGCACATCTGCGCAATGTCCATCCGGGTTTATACGCAGCGATTGTTACGTTCTTTGCTTTTTCTTCATCTTTTCTTGCGGTGATTTTATAACTTGCTGCCCGGTAACGGCTTTGCCGACAGTCCCTTGGGAGGCCCCAGCCGATTGCTTGTGAGATTCGTCACATGCTTTCGCCCGCCGAGCACGCTGATGGAGCAGCCGCGCCAGCCGCACCTTCTCCTCCCGTTCCCGCTCATCCAGCATCCGCCGCATCTTGCCGAGACGGGCCACCAGCGCAGGCGTAATGCGATACTCCAGCGAGTTCACCTGGCGGGACGTGGCTGCCAGCGCCTGCCCCAGCCGCTGGAGCAGCATCTCCCGCGGGGCTGCCTCCAGCAGCAGGTCAGCCAGCCTCTCGAAGGCGCTCGCCGCCACCGCTGCAGCGGGGCCGACCAGGCCGGGCGCCGCATCCCGGGCGGCCGGCGTACGCCGCATGCGGGGGCGTTGGACGATGTCCGTCACCGGCACCCCCCAGACCTGTCCCACCCGCAGGTCCACCTCGATGTCTCGAAATGGCCAGCTCACGCCACGAAGTCCGGCGCGGCTCCCGGCGCTCATGGCGCCCAGCAGCGCCGGATAGGCCTCCGCCGCGACAGTGGCGATGCCGGCTCGCGCATCGGTGGCCGGCCGGGCCAGCTGGAACAGCTCCGTTACCAGGGTCTCCCGCTTGTGCCGCAGCAGGTCCGTCCCTTTGGACAGGCGGGCGCGCCACCGTTCGCCCCGCAGCAGGTTCTGCCGGGTAGGCGCCAAGGGTCCCAGGGCGCTGCTCATGGCGCCCCTGCCTGCCGGGCTGCCCAGACGTCGTCCGGAATCCGGCTGAGATCCTCCCGGGGCAGGGTTTCCAGCAGCGCCCATCCCATGGCCAGCGTTTCCTCCAGGGTGCGCCGCTTCGGTCCCTGGCCCACGAATTCGGCTTCGAATCGATCGGCGAAGGCCAGGGCGCGCCGGTCGGCCGGCCCCAGCCCCGCCTCGCCCACGATGGCCGACATGAGGCGCGCTTCGCGCCCCTGGGCGTAGCTGGCATAGAGCTGGTCGGCCCATTTCCGGTGCTCCGCCACCGTGCGCCCCGCGCCGGTCCCGGCGTTCATCAGGCGGGAGAGTGAGGGCATGACATCGATAGGCGGGTAGATCCCGCGCCGGTGCAGGTCCCGGCTCAGCACGATCTGCCCTTCGGTGATGTAGCCGGTCAGATCGGGGATGGGGTGGGTGATGTCATCGTCCGGCATGGTCACGATCGGCAACTGCGTGAGCGAGCCGGGGCGGTCGCGGAGGATGCCGGCCCGCTCGTAGATGGTGGCCAGGTCGGTGTACATGTAGCCGGGGAAACCCCGCCGGCCGGGGATTTCCTCGCGGGCGGTGGCGATCTCGCGCAGCGCCTCGCAGTAGGGGGTCATGTCGGCCATCACCACCAGGACGTGCATCCCGGCCTCGAACGCCAGGTACTCCGCCTGGGCCAGCGCCACGCGTGGCGCCAGCAGCCGCTCGATGGTCGGGTCGCGCGCTTCATTGATATAGAGCACGCTTCGCTCCAGGGCACCGCTGCGCTCGAATCGGTCGAGGAAGGTGCGCGACTCCCGGGCGGTAATGCCCACCCCGACGAACACCACCGCGAATGGTTCTCCCCGGGGAGCCCGCGCGCCTTCCACGATCTGCGCCGCCAGTTCCAGCGCGGGCAGCCCCGGCCCGGAGAACATCGGGAGCTTCTGTCCCCGCACCAGGGTGTTCATCCCGTCGATGGCCGAGACGCCGGTTTCGATGAACTCGGCGGGTGGCACCCGCTCGGAGGGATTCATCGGGGCGCCCCAGGCGGGGCGCTGGTCCTCCCCCAGGGGCGGGGGCAGGCCATCGAGGGGTTCCCCCACGCCGTTGAAGGCCCGGCCCAGCAGCTCGCGGCCCACGACCACGCGGGCGACGTCCCCGGTCAGGGTGATCTCGGCGCTGGCCGGTGCCAGCCCCATCGTTTCCTCCAGCACCTGAATGACGGTGACGGTCTCTCCCGCGTCGATCACCTGGCCCCGGCGGGAGGGTTGCCCCGGCATCCGGAGCGTCACCCACTCGCCCATGGCCACATGGCCGGTCCGCGGGACGTACAGCAGCGGCCCCGCGGCGCGATCGGCGCCGTGATACACCCGGGCGACCCCGGCAACGGGGCTCATACGCCGCTCTCCGCGGGCGCCAGCCGGTCCAGCACGGTCTCCGCCTGCTGCGCGGCGCGCTCCAGGTCCTCGGGCCCCGCGTCGCGCACGGCATACAGCGCGTGGCGGGAGGGATTGAGATCGAGCGCGGCAAAGGTGGCCCCGGCCTCCAGGGCCCGCAGCGCCGCCGAGTGGAACCGCAGGGCCAGATGGGCCAGCAACCAGGTCTTCCGCAACGGGGAACTGGCGTCATTCGGGTCGAAGGCGCTCTGGCCCAGCACGGCTTCCCGGATGGCCCGCACCGTCTCCAGGGTGACGCGATCCTGGTCCTGCAGGGCTTCCGCTCCCACCAGTGCGGCGATCTCCCGCAGCTCGCGGCCCCGCTGCAGCAGGGCCAGAAGGTCGGTCCGCAGGCCGGACCAGCCGGGGCCGCCTTCGCGCTCGAGCCAGGGCGCGACCCCCTCGGCATAGAGACTGTAGCTGGTCTCCCAGTCCACCGCCGGAAACTGGCGCTGGTGCGCCATGTCGGGATCCAGCGCCCAGACCGCTCCCACCACCCGCAGCGCTGCCTGGGTTACCGGCTCGGAGAAATCTCCGCCCGGCGGGGAGATGGCGCTGATGAGCGTGAGCGCGCCCTCGCGCGGGGGCGATCCCAGCGTCCGCACCCGCGCGGCGCGCTCGAAGAACTGTCCCATCCGGTTGGCGAGGTAGGTGGGGTATCCTTCCTCGCCCGGCATTTCCTGCAGCCTGGCGCTGATCTCCCGCAACGCTTCCGCCCAGCGGGAGAGGCTGTCGGCCATGACCGCCACGCGGTAGCCCATATCGCGGTAGTACTCGGCGATGGTCACCCCCAGGTACACCGAGGCCTCGCGTGCCGCCACCGGCATGTTGGAGGTGTTCACCACCATGACGGTGCGGTCCATGATGGACCGGCCCGTGCGGGGATCGGTGAGCCGGGGAAATTCATTCAGGACTTCGGCCATCTCGTTGCCGCGCTCGCCGCACCCGATGTAGACCATGACATCGGCCGCGCCATAGCGCGCCAGCGACTGCTCGATCACCGTCTTTCCCGTCCCGAAGCCGCCGGGCACCGCGACGCTCCCGCCCTCCGCCGCGGGGAACAGAAAGTCGAAGACCCGTTGCCCGGTCACAAAGGGGCGGTCGTCGGCCAGGCGCTGCGCGACCGGGCGGGGGCGGCGTACCGGCCAGTGCTGCGCCAGGCCGATCTCGCCGCCCTCATCCAGCGCGGCGATCACGTCGGCGATGGAGCAGGGACCGGCGTGGATGGTCCGGACCGTGCCGGCCATCCCGGGCGGCACCAGGACGCGGTGCATGAAGCCGGGGCGTTCTTCCAGGTCTCCCAGCATGTCGCCCTCGGCCACCCGGTCGCCCCGCTGGACCGCCGGCCGGAACTCCCACAGAGCCGCGCTGTCGAGCGTGGGCGCGTCCATGCCCGGCTGGATGAAGCTGCCGGCTGCGCGGGCCAGATGGGCCAGCGGGCGGCCCAATCCGTCCACCACCGCGCCCAGCAGCCCCGGCCCCAGCTGCACCGTGAGCGCATGGCCCGACAAGGTGACCGGCTCGCCGATCTGCAGCCCGGTGGTTTCCTCGTACACCTGCAATGTCGCCATCTCGCCTTCCACCCGGATCACTTCGGCCAGCAGGCCGCCGGCGCCGACGCGGGCGAGCTCGTAGAGCCCGGCCCCCAGCAGGGGGCGCGCCTCCACCAGCGTGCCGGTGATCCGCGAGATGTGCGCGACCCGGTTCACAGCAACCTCACGCGATAGCCGATCGCCTGGCGCAGCAGCTCCGCGATGTAGGTGTCGGCTTCCTCTGCCGGCGGGGCCCAGCGGGCCGAGGGGAAGGGAACCACCATGGGCACCGGTCGGCGGCTGAGCTGGCGGCGGATGTCGGGCGAGAGCGCGTCGTGGATGGTGTCTTCCACCAGCACCACGCCGACGTCTTTCTGCCGCAGCAGTTCCAGCAGCCGCAGCGCGCCGCTGGCGGGATCGTCCGCCTCGACCGGGCGGAGACCCGCCAGCGCGAAGCCCGCAGCGGTACCGGGGCGGCAGAGCACTCGCACCTGCGCCTTCATACGAGGGCTTCTTCCAGCAGGCGGGCCGCGCCGGGCGCGCCCAGCTCTGCGCCCCAGATGATGCGCTGGAGGGCCATCACCTCCAGCCGGACTCCCAGGACGTAGCTCAGCACCGGCGCCAGGCTGAGCGGCATGAGCCGCATACGGTCGATCTGGTCCTGTTCGCGTGCGGCCAGCACAAGCTGTTCGATATCCCAGGGCCGGTCCGCCGCCTGGAGCAGCGCCTGCGCCAGGCGGGTACGTCCCAACTCCGCCGCCAGCCGGCGGAGCGCCGATCCGGCGTCGGGCAGGGCGGCGGCCTCGCACACCAGCTGGGGGGTGATGCGCGCCCCGCCCGGGACGAAGCAGCTGGCTGGATCGAGGTCGGGGGCATTGCCCGCCAGCACCGCGGCGGTCCAGACATTTTCCAGGTCGATGCCCTCGCGCACAAATCCGCGCAGCGTGCCGTCCTTCCGCGCGGCCGCGAGTGCGCGTCCGGCGAAGCGGCGGGTGAGCGCCACCTCGAGTGGCAGCAGCGCCGGCCGGCGGGCGGCCCCGGCGGCGAGGAGCACCGGCGCGGCGGGATGTCCCCAGGCGGTCAGCAGCGCGGCGGCGGACGCCACGGTGTCACACCGCGCCAGCTCCTCCAGGGCCCGTTCCGGGAGGGCTGGTGTCGGGATCAGTCCGGCCAGCCGCAGGTCCGGCGCCGACCCGTCCACCATGCCGCGCAGAATCTGCCGCAGGGAGCGGCGATCCTCGTCCTCGAATACCACGCGAAGCACCGCGGTCCGCGCCCGGCACCAGCGCGCCAGGGTGCCCATCCGGCCGGCCGCCGTCCGCCGGATGGCCAGCTCCAGGCTTCCGGCGGAGGCTGCGCCGGGGTCCAGCTGATAGCCGGCCTGGGCCAGGCGGTGCGCCACGCCCGCCGGCCGGGACTCCCGCGCCAGATCGCGCAGCGTCTCCCGGGTGAGCAGGTGGGTTCGCAGACCCCTGACCCGCGCGATTACGTCGTCCCAGACTGGTCGCATTCGGCGTACAGCTCCTGAAGCAGGTTCACACTCAGCGGGACGCGAAGACTGTCCACCCGCCGCGACAGCGTACGATCCACCTCGACGCTGCCGTCGCACGCCACGATCCGCAGGCCGTCGGGGAGGTCGGCCTCGACCCGGATCTCCGGGCGGCCGGCCAGGTGCCGGCGCGCCACCGCGGCGTGCGCCGGCGGGCAGTGCACCACGCAGGCGGTGTCTTCCAGGAAGGGCAGCGCCAGATCCAGCTCGGCGGGTATGCTCGCGCCATAGTCGGCGCCGGCGGCAATTTCGGGCAGCCGGGCGTGCGCCAGGGCGAAGATCCGGTCGAGCAGCTCCGCGCGGGCGCGCAGCCAGTGCAGGCGTCCTTCCCGGCGACAGGCGGCCAGATCCCGCTCCAACGCCTCGCGCTGCGCGGCTTCCTCCTGTTCCTGCGCCCCGGCGGCCTGCCGGCCGGCCGCCGTCTCGGCGGCGTCGACCAGGGCGCGCGCCGATGCCCGGGCCTCGTCCAGCAGGCGCCGGGCGGCGTCCTCGGTTTCCGTTGCCAGCGACCGCAGCAGCTGCTCCAGCGGCACGCTCAGCCTCCCGCGCGCAGCATGATGAGCACGGCAACCACGAAGCCCAGGATCACCATGGTTTCGGGGATGGCGAGCATGATGATCGCCGTGGTGCTCAGCTCGGGTTTCTCCGCCAGGCTGGCCGCCGCCGCGGGCCCGATGCGCGACTGCGCCCAGGCGGTGGCGATCGCGGGAATGCCGATGGCCAGGGCGGCGCTCAGGGTGATCCATACGACGTTCATGCATGGCTCCTTTCGGCCGGTGCGAGGTGCGCGGCCGTCTCGGGTTTCCAGTGAGTGAGCGGGTGATACTCCACGCCGCCGGGGCTGTAGAACTTGCCGAAGAACTCCACGTAGTGGAGACGCAGTGCGTGGATGGTGGGGCTGAAGAGGGCGAGGGCGAAGTTCACCACGTGAAAGAGCAGGGCGAAGATGACCCCCACCACGACGCTCCCCATGGCGCCCACCATGCGGTTCGCCACCACGGCGAGCATGACCGACGCCGTGCCCAGCGCCATGATACGGGCGTAGGACAGGATATTGCCGACCGTGGACAGCAGCTCGACCGGGGCGACAATGCCTTCCGCGATCACCAGCACCGGGAATGCGGCGAGCAGGGCGATCACCGCCGGGGTGAGGAGCGCGCCCGGCAGCACCTCGAGGGCCGCCAGCAGGGCCAGCAGGAGCAGCACCACCATGAGCATGGAGATGCCGCGCCCGAGCGCCTGCCGCCGGTGGCCGCGGAAGGCGCTCACCACTCCCAGGCCCAGTCCCAGCAGCACATGCACCAGCCCGAGCGCTACCGCCAGTCCCAGGAAGGGCACCACGGCCTCTTCCCGGTCGAACCAGAGCGGACGGAGTCCCAGGAGCCGGCGGCCCAGATCGCCGAAGATTTCGCCGTACAGCAGGCCGAAAATGATGGAGAAGGCGGCGCAGGCGCCGGCGATCCGGGCCGCCGAGCGGAGCACGGTCCCGGGCCGGCTGCGCCGGTGCAGGAGCAGTCCCAGGCCGGCCAGCACCACGCCGTAGCCCGCGTCGCCCACGATGAGGCCGAAGAACATGGGGAAGAAGACGGCCACGAACGGCGTGGGATCGATGCTGCCGTAACGGGGCAGCGGCATCAGCCGGATGAGCAGCTCGAAGGGCTGAAAGAGCCGCGGGTTGGAGAGCACCACCGGGGGCTCGGTGCCCGACCAGTGGTCCTCGCCTACCACCTCGAGCGTGACGGTCTGGTCCAGGTCGCGTTCCAGCCGGCCCTCCAGCCGGGAGAGAAGCTGAGCAGGCACCCAGCCCTCCAGCACGCAGGCGTGGTCGGTGACCCGGGAATAGTCGAGGGCCTCGAGGCGGGCCAGCCGGTCGTGCAACGCCTGCCTGACGGTGGCCAGGGTCCGTCCATCGCGGGCGCGCAGCCGGTCCCGCTCGGACTCGACGCGCGCCAGCTCCCCCGGAATGACCTCCAGCCGCTCCAGCATCCGGGGCACCGACTCGGCCAGCGACCGGCCGCCGTATGCGGCGGGGACGGGAATGTCCTGAGCGCCGGCCTCGGCCAGGATCTTCTCGACATGTTCGGCAGCCGAGGCGGGAACCAGCAGCAGCACGGCGGTCTCCCCGCCGGCCAGGGTATGGGAGCGCAGCTCGAACCCATCGCCTACGGCGCGGGCGAGGCCTTCCTGGAGGCGGGGGATGCTGCCGGACTGGCCCGGGCGAAGCACCACGATGTAGGCCCGGCCCAGCTCCCAGCGGTGGTCGGCCCGCAGGGCGGGCTCGAAGGCCGCGAACAACCCGCGGTACTTGAGAATGAGGGCCTGCTCCTCCTCCAGGGTGCTGCGGGTCTGTTGCAGCGTAGCGGCCTGGCGCCGGGTGCGCCGGGCCAGCCGGGCCCAGGCGCCCAGCGGCTGGTCCGCTTCGCCCGGCACGGTTCCGGCGGGCGGCGGGCTTCCCATGAGGGCGAGGGCGGCGTCGACATCATCGAGGAGGCGGAGCAGGTTCCGGCGGCAGCGCGCCTCCGCCGGGGCCGGCTCGCGCGGCGGCACCGACGGGAGCTCCGGTGCGGGGGAGAGGTGCACCACGCCTGCGTCCTGGATCGTCCGCAGGATCCCGGGCAGCGCGCCGCGCCGGCCCATGATGCGTACCCGCGCCATGGGGAGGATCATGGCGGAGCCTCCCGTCCGGCGGATCCGGCCAGCACCTGCCGGATGAGCCGGTCGGCGAGCTCCGCCTGCCGGGGTTTCGACACCTGCTCCAGGCAGGCGGCGCGGCGTTGCCACTCCCCGGCGATCTCGCGCAGCCGTTGCTCACGAGTCCTGGCAACCTCCCGCTCCGCCTCGCGCCGCCGGGCGGCGGCCGCGTCGGCGACGGCCCGGCGGCGGGCCAGGGCCTCCTCCCGCGCCGCGGCCACCAAGGCAGCAGCCTCGTCCCGGGCCTGCTGCAACCGGGACGCCAGGGACCGTTCCGCCTCGATCAGCCGGTCCAGGTCCTGTGGTGCGACCGGGCCTGCTGCGCCGCGCCTCCGGTGGTTCGTCATGTTCCCTTCCCGCGCCGCGGACCGTGGAGCCCACGGGCCTGGGGAATATTCGCCGGAGCACGGGAACGATTAATTAACCCCGAATTAAGAAGTTCTTCATGAAGCGGCGGTCATGTTTGCGCTCGCCGATCATCCGCCTTGCTGGCGTATCGGGCCCCGACGGCGGCCCCCTCCCGCCGCCGGTCCAACCATCAGGCTTCTGGACCGGAGGACACGCGATGTTTTCGATCAGCAGCGATCCCTGGACCGAGGGGGAGACCCTCGGCGAACATCTGGAGAAGCGCGGCGTCTCCCGTCGTGACTTTCTCTCCTTCTGCGGGGAGATGTGCGTCATTCTCGGACTGAGCAGTGCCGCCGCGCCCCGGATGGCGATGGCGCTGCAGGCCGTGAAGCGCCCCAGCGTGGTCTGGCTTTCCCTGCAGGAGTGTACCGGCTGCACCGAGTCGGTCCTCCGCACCGCCGATCCGACGATCGGTGATCTGGTGCTGGATCTGATCTCCCTGGACTTCCAGGAGAATCTCATGGCGGCGGCGGGGGATCATGCCGAAGCGGCGCTGCAGGCCGCCATGAAGGACAACTACGGGAAGTACGTGCTGGTGGTCACCGGCTCGGTGCCCCTCAACGAAGGCGGGATCTACACCACCATCGCGGGGCGGACGGCGAAGGAGATTCTGGAGGAAGGGGCCAAGGGGGCGGCCGCCGTGGTGGCGGTGGGGGCATGCGCGCACTGGGGCAACGTGCAGGCGGCGCGGCCCAATCCCACCGGGGCGGTGGGCGTCAGCAGTGTCGTCAAGGACAAGCCGGTGGTCAACATCGCCGGGTGCCCGCCGATTGCCGATACCATCACCGCGACCCTGGTGCACTATCTCACCTTCGGCAGCCTCCCGGCGCTCGACGCGCAGGGCCGGCCCGAGTTCGCCTACGGCTCGCGGATCCACGACCAGTGCACGCGGCGCGCGAACTTCGACGCGGGCCAGTTCGTGGAAACCTTCGACGACGAGGCGGCCCGGAAGGGCTGGTGCCTCTACAAGGTGGGGTGCAAGGGGCCCGCCACCTTCTCGCCCTGTCCCATCTTCCTGTGGAATACGCGGACCAACTGGCCCATCGGCGCGGGCCACCCCTGCATCGGGTGTACCGAGGTCGGGTTCTGGGACTCGATGACCCCGTTCTACGGCCGCCTGCCCAACGTGGGCGGGTTCGGCGTCGAGAGCCGGGTGGACTTCCTGGGCGCGGCGCTGGCGCTGGGCGCGGCGGGCGGCGTGGCCGCTCACGCGATCGCCACCGGCGTGCACCAGGTACGCCAGCGGCGCCAGCTTCCCGTGGTGGATAGTACCCCCCGCCCGCCGGCCGGTCCGTCGGGCAACGTCAGCGACAAGTAAGGGAGATCCGAAGCCATGGCCAAGACCAAAGTCGTCGTGGATCCGATCACCCGGATCGAAGGGCATCTTCGGATCGAAGCGCAGGCCGAGAACGGCATGATCGGCAAAGCCTGGGCCTCCGCCACTCAGTTCCGGGGTATCGAGATCATCATGCAGGACCGCGACCCGCGCGATGCCTGGGCCTTCACCCAGCGCATCTGCGGCGTGTGTACCGTGGTCCACGCCGTCGCCTCCTGCCGCGCGGTGGAGGATGCGCTCGATATCCGCATTCCACCCAACGCCAATACCATCCGCAACCTGATCCACGGGATGCAGTTTATCCAGGATCACGTCATTCACTTCTATCACCTGCACGCGCTGGACTGGGTGGATGTGGTGAGCGCGCTGAGCGCCGATCCCGCCGCCACCTCCCGCCTGGCGCGGTCCGTCTCGCCCTGGCCCAATAACTCCGAGACCTACTATCAGGCGCTGCAGGACAAGCTCAAGAAGTTCGTGAGCGGCGGCCAGCTGGGGATCTTCAGCAACGGCTACTGGGGCCACCCGGCCTACAAGCTGCCGCCGGAAGCCAACCTGATGGCGGTGGGACACTACTTGGAGGCGCTGGACTGGCAGCGGGACGTCATCCGGCTGCACACCGTCTTCGGGGGCAAGAATCCGCACCCCAACTTTCTGGTGGGCGGCATGGCCTCGGCCATCAACCTGAACGACACCGAGACCATCAACACCGAGCGGCTCACCGACATCCGGGACATGATCACCCGGGCGCAGACTTTCGTGGAACAGGTGTACTGGCCCGACCTGCTGGCCATCGCCGGCTTCTACAAGGACTGGGGGGCGATCGGGGGCGGGGTGCCGAACCATCTGGCGGTGGGCGAGTTCCCCGAAACCGACGTACGGGACCTCGACAGCCTGTACTTCCCCCGCGGCATCATCCTGAACAACGACCTCAGCAAGGTCGTGCCCTACGACCAGAACAAGGTCAAGGAGTACATCCACAGTTCCTGGTACGAGTACTCCAAGGGCGCCGAGGCGGGGCTGCACCCCTATGAGGGCGAGACCAAGGCCAAGTACACCGGGCCGCCGCCGCCCTGGCAGTACCTGCAGGACCTGGACAAGTACACCTGGATGAAGTCGCCGCGCTACGAGGGCAAGCCCATGCAGGTGGGGCCGCTGTCCCGCATGCTGGTGGCCTACGCCTCGGGCCATGAGGGCGCCAAGGCGCTGGTGGGCGAAGCGCTGGGGCGGTTGCAGGTCGGGCCGGCGGCGCTCTTTTCCACCCTGGGCCGTACCGCCGCCCGCGGGATCGAAACGGTGCTCCTCGCCCGGAAGATGAACGACTGGTACGACGCGCTGGTGACCCGGATCCGGAGCGGCGACACCCAGACCTTTACCGCCAGCAAGTGGGATCCGTCCACCTGGCCCAAGACGGCCCAGGGATACGGCTACCTCGATGCTCCGCGGGGCGCGCTGGGCCACTGGGTCCAGATCGATGACGGCAAGATCTCCCGCTACCAGTGTGTGGTGCCCAGCACCTGGAACGCGTCGCCGCGCGATGCTCAGGGCCAGCCCGGCCCGTACGAGGCGGCGCTGATGGATAACCATCCGCTGGTGAAGCCGGATCAGCCGCTGGAGATCCTCCGGACCATCCACTCGTTCGATCCCTGCATCGCCTGCGGGGTGCACGTGCTGGACGCATCGGGCAATCCGGTCACGGAGGTCAAGATCCAATGACCACCATGAGCCAGGAGCCCCGGCAGGCCACGCCGCCGCCGGAGCATCTGCATCTGGGGCGTCCCCTGGCGCATCGCCAGGGGAGGTACGAATGGGTGTATCTCTGGGGCTGGCCCATCCGCGCCATGCACTGGGCCGCGGTGGCGTCGATCGTGGCGCTGGTGGTGACCGGCCTGTATATCGGCAAGCCCTATTTCCTGACCACGGGCGAAGCCAGCAGCCACTACCTCATGGGGTGGATGCGGTTCATTCACTTCTCCGCGGCGGCCGTGCTGGTGGCGACCGGCATCGTCCGGGTCTACTGGCTGTTCGCGGGGAACCGCTTCGAACGGCTCCGCGCCCTGTTCCCGCTCCGCGGCCGCGACTGGGCCAACATGTGGCGGCAGGTAAAGTTCTACCTGATGATCAGGCCGGAGAAGGCGCCCCATTATCTGGGGCACAATCCGCTGCAGCAGCTCAGCTACACCGGCGTGTATCTGCTGGCGCTGGTCATGGCCGTCACCGGCTTTGCCCTGTACGGCCAGTCGAATCCCGGCGGGTTCTTCTTCCAGGTATTCGGCTGGCTGGGGCCGTTCATGGGCGGCATGCAGAACGTTCGCTTCCTGCATCACGTGCTGACCTGGGCGTTCCTCATCTTCATTCCGATTCACGTCTATCTCGCGCTCCGGGCCGACCTCATGGAACGTACCGGCGCCGTCTCGTCGATCATCAGCGGCGGCCGCTGGATTCCGAGCGACGAGGAGTTCATCGATGAGTGAGGATGGCGGACGCCGCACGCTCGTCATCGGCCTGGGCAATCCGCTCATGGCCGATGACGGCGTGGGACTCCGGGCGCTGGCGCGCCTGGAGGAGACCTGGGTCGTCCCGCCGGAGGTGGAGCTGGTGGACGGCGGCACCTGGGGCATGAATCTCCTCCACCAGCTGGAGGAGGCGGAGGCGGTGCTGTTCCTCGACGCCATCAACGCCAGGCAGGCGCCGGGGACGGAGATCACGCTGGAACGGGCCGACCTGCCGAGGTACTTCTCGCTGAAACTGTCGCCCCACCAGATCGACCTGCGCGAGGTCCTGGCGCTCATGGAGCTGCGGGGCACGCTGCCGCAGCGCATCGTGGCTCTCGGCCTCCAACCCGACCTGATCGAGATGTCTACCAGTCTCAGTCCGCTCCTGGAGTCGAGGATCGATGCCCTGGTGGAACGGGCCGTCGCGCGCCTCGACGCCTGGGGCCATCCCTGCCGGCCGCGGGAGGCGGCGGTCCGTGCATGAGATGAGCCTGGCGCTCGAGGTCTGCCGCATGGCGGAGGAGCGGCTCACGCCGGACCAGCTGGCCCAGTTGGTCACTGTGGCCGTCGAGATCGGGGACGACACCGGCCTGGAGCCGGCGAACTTCGAGTTCTGCCTGGAGGCTTTGCTGCACCAGCCCCCGTTCCGGGGAGCCCGCCCCCTGATCCAGCGTCTGCCCGGGGACGTGCTCCGGCTCGCCTGGCTCGAACTGGACGACGGGCGGCCGGAAACCGCCTCAGAAAGTGAGGAGTCCCATGTTGCGGCCTGAAATGAAGGGAATGCTCCTGCTGGGAATCGCCACCGGCGCGCTGGCGCTGGCCGGGAGCAAGCCGGGACGGGCCAGCGCCGTGCCGGCCGACACCGCGGACTATCGGACGCCGGTGGAACTGAGCGAGGCGCAGCGCAACGCGGTGCTGGCGGAGATGCGCGGGCTTCTGGCCGCCACCCACGGGGTGCTGGAGGGGCTGACCGCGGGGAACCAGACCCAGGTGAGTGAGGCCGCCGCCTCGGCCGGCCGCAGCGCCGCCATGGAAGGAGACCCCGGCGTGCGGCGCACGCTGCCGCGCGAATTTCTGGAGCTGGGCGTCGGTACGCACCAGGCGTTCGACGCGCTGGCGGCGGATGCCCAGCGCGGCCTGACGCAGGACAGCGTGATCGCACGGCTGGCGACTATCACCTACCGGTGTGTGGCCTGTCATACGACCTACCGGCTGGTGGTGAAGGACCAGAGCCGGTAACCGGGTATACCCGCGGCCGGCCCGTACCAGGGCCGGCCGCTGTCTTGAGGAGGCAGGCATGGCGGTCAAGACCATCGATGTGCGGGAACGGGTGATGGCCAAGAACGACGAATACGCGGCCCGGGTGCGCGAGCGGCTCCGGGCGGCCGGCGTCACCACCTTCAACCTGGTGTCTTCGCCGGGGTCGGGAAAGACCGCCCTGCTGGAGCGTACCCTGGCGGACCTGGGCCCCGACCTGGCCATCGCAGTGGTGACCGGGGATGTGCAGACCCAGAACGACGCCGACCGGCTCGCCCGGCACACCGACCGGCTGGTGCAGGCCGTGGTCACCGGGGGCGCCTGCCACCTGGACGCCCTGCAGATCGAGACGGCGCTGAGCGCCATGGACCTCGAGGAGACGCGGCTGCTCTTCATCGAGAACGTCGGCAACCTGGTCTGTCCGGCGAGCTGGGACCTGGGCGAGGACGGCAAGATCGTTCTCCTGTCGGTCACCGAGGGCGAGGACAAGCCGCTCAAATACCCCAAGATGTTCCGCGAGGCGTCGCACGCGGTGCTCACCAAGATCGACCTGCTGCCTTACGTGCCGTTCGACGTAGAGCGCGCCGTGGCCTATGCCCGCCAGATCAATCCCGATCTGGTGTTCTTCTTCACCTCCGCGGTCAGCGGCGAAGGGCTGGATCAGTGGTACCACTTCCTGAAGCGGTCCGTCCGGACGCCGGCGACAGTCTGAACGCCGCCCGCGCGCTCTGCCTCCACGTCGAAGGCGTAGTGCAGGGGGTGGGCTTCCGCCCCTTCGTGCACCGGCTGGCGCTGGAGCATGGGCTGGCCGGTTTTGTGCGCAACGCCGCCGGCGACGTGGAGATCCTGATCGAGGGCGAGGCCGGCGCGCTGGAGCGCTTCGTGCGCGACCTGCGGGGCAGGGCGCCGCCCCTGGCGCAGATCGAGCAGATCGCCGCCCAGGCATGCCAGCCGGAGGGTCGGGGCAGCTTCCAAATCCTGGGAAGCGTGGACGAGCCCGGGCGCCGGCAGCCGGTCTCGCCCGACGTGGCGCTCTGCGGCGCCTGCCGGGGCGAGTTGCGCAACCCCGCCAACCGGCGCTACCGCTATCCTTTCATTACCTGCACCGACTGCGGCCCCCGCTTCACCGTGATCGAGGCCATGCCGTACGACCGGGAGCGGACCAGCATGCGGGCCTTCCAGCAGTGCCCCGCCTGCCTGGCGGAGTACCACGCCTCCGGCGATCGCCGCTATCACTCGGAAACGAATAGCTGTCCCGTGTGCGGCCCCCGGCTCTGGCTGGAATACCCCGGCCGGGACGGGGTGGCTGAGCGGGGCGACGCGGCCCTCAGTGCAGCGGCCGATCTCCTGGCCTGCGGCGGGGTGGTCGCGGTGCGGGGGCTGGGCGGGTTCCATCTGGCGGCCGACGCCACCGATGAGGCGGCGGTCGGCCGGCTGCGACGCCGCAAGCTCCGCGAGGCGAAACCGCTGGCGGTGATGGTGGCCACGCTGGAGCAGGCGCGGCAACTGGGAGAGGTTGGAGAGCTCGAGGCCGGGCTGCTCACCGGCCCCGAGCGGCCCATCGTGCTGTTGCGGCGGCGGCCCGATGCCGGGCTGGCGCCGTCGGTGGCGCCCGGCCTGGGCTGGGTAGGGGTGATGCTGGCGTATACGCCGCTGCACCACCTGCTGCTGGATCTGGCCGGCCGCCCCCTGGTCATGACCAGCGGCAACCTGAGCGAAGAGCCCATTGCCATGGGCAACGCGGAGGCGCGCGAACGGCTGGGAATGGTCGCCGACGCCTTCCTCCTGCACGATCGGGAGATCATCTCCCGCTACGACGATTCGGTTCTGCGGGTGGCCGACGGACTGCCGATCATGCTGCGCCGCGCGCGGGGCTACGCCCCGCTGCCGCTGCCCCTGCCGGTGCCCGCCCCCGTGCCGCTGGTCGCGGTGGGCCCCCACCTGAAGAACACGCTCACGCTGGCGCAGGACGGCCGCGCCTGGGTGAGCCAGCACATCGGCGACCTGGAAAATCTGGAGACGCTGGAGCAGTTCCGGGCGACCCTGGAGCGGTACCGCACGCTTTTCCGCATCGATCCTGTCGTGGCGGTGCGCGACCTGCACCCCGGCTATCTCTCGACCCGCATCGCGGACGAGCTCGGACTGAGTCAGGTGCTCGCGGTGCAGCACCACCACGCCCACATCGCCGCGGTGCTGGCGGAGCACGGGCGGGAAGGGCCGGTGGTGGGAGTCGCCTTCGACGGGACCGGCTACGGTGACGACGGCAATATCTGGGGCGGCGAGATCCTCATTGCCGGGCTGCTGACCTACCGGCGGGTTGGCCACCTGCGCTATGCGCCGCTGCCCGGCGGCGACCTGGCCGCGCGGAACCCCTGGCGCTCGGCGCTGGGGTATCTGCTGCTGGAACCGCACGTAGCCTCCGCCTTCCAGGTGGCGTTCGAGGGCGTGGACCCGCGCGAACGGGCCCTGGCCGAATACCAGGGGCGCCACGGCATCAACGCGCCCCTGGCCTCGTCGCTGGGCCGGCTGTTCGACGCGGCCGCCGCCGTGATCGGTGTCCGCCGCGCCGGCCAGTACGAAGGCCAGGCGGCGATGGAGCTGGAGAGCCTGGCGGGCCGGCGGATCGCGTCCGAGCTGCCGCTGCGCCTGGAGGAGCAGGACGGCATGCTGCTGCTCGATCCGGTGCCGCTCCTGGCCCGGCTCGGCACGCGGCGGCAGAGCGGCGCCGACCCCGCCGATCTCGCGGCCGATTTTCATGCGACCGTCGCCTGGGCCACCGCCCGGATGGTCGAGCGTGCCTGCGAAATCAGCGGGCTCGGGACCGTGGCGCTCGCGGGCGGCGTGTTCCAGAACGCCCGGCTGCTTGCCTCGGTCCGGCGGCGCCTCAGTGACCAGGGCCTGGAAGTGCTGCTCCCCCGGCGGCTCAGCCCCAATGACGGCGCCATCAGTTACGGCCAGGCAGCCATTGCGGCGGCCCGGCTCCGGGCCGGCGCCGGCCTCGTTCCCCACAGTGAGGAGGACCCATGTGTCTTGGCATCCCCGGCCGCATTCTAGAGATCCGTGAGGATCGGGGCCTCCCCATGGGGATGGTGGACTTCGGCGGCGTGCGCCGCGAGGTCTGTCTGGCCTATGTGGCCGATGAGGCAAAGGTGGGCGATTATGCCATCGTCCATGTCGGCTTCGCCATCAGCCTGGTGGACAAGGAAGAAGCACGCAAGACCTTCCAGGCGCTGCGGGAGATGAGCCAGCTCGACGAATTGGAGTGGATGAAAGAGGTGGCGGAACAGAGCCTGGGCGCGGCGGAGGTCGAGCCATGAAATATCTCAGCGAGTATCGCGACGGCGACATCGCCCGGGGGCTCATCGGCCGGATCCGCGCGACCGCGACGCGGCCCTGGGTGCTGATGGAGGTCTGCGGGGGACAGACGCATACGATTGTGCGGCAGGGGCTGGACGAGCTGCTGGAGGGCGCGGTCGAGATGATTCATGGCCCCGGCTGCCCGGTCTGCGTCACCCCGCTGGAGCAGATCGACAAGGCGCTGCGGCTGGCCCAGCGGCCCGACGTGATCTTCACCTCCTTCGGCGACATGCTCCGGGTGCCGGGCAGCGAGTGCGACCTGCAGCAGATCCGCGCTCTCGGCGGCCAGGTGCGCGTGGTCTATTCTCCGCTGGATGCGCTGGAGCTGGCGCGCCGCAACCCGGAGAAGCAGGTCGTCTTCTTCGCCGTCGGCTTCGAGACCACCGCGCCGGCCAATGCCATGGCCGTCTGGCGCGCCCGCGAGCTGGGCATCGGCAACTTCAGCGTGCTGGTCTCCCACGTGACCGTCCCACCGGCCATGACCGCCATCCTCGACGCGCCCGACAACCGGGTGCAGGGATTCCTCGCCGCGGGGCACGTCTGCACCGTAATGGGCTGGACCGAGTACGAGCCGATCGCGGCCCACTACCGGGTGCCCATCGTCGTCACCGGCTTCGAGCCCGTGGATCTGCTGGAAGGCATCTACCTGGCCGTGCGGCAGCTGGAGGAGGGACGCTACGAGGTCGAGAACCAGTACGTCCGCGCGGTGCGCCGCAACGGGACCGAACCGGCCCGCGATCTGGTCAGGAAGGTGTTCCGGCTGGTGGACCGCAAGTGGCGGGGCATCGGCGAGATCCCCCGGAGCGGCCTGGGCCTGCGCGAGGAGTATGCCGATTTCGATGCCGAGATGCGCTTCAGGCTGGACGATATCCGGGTGGCCGAGCCCGAGGCGTGCCGGGCGGGCGAGGTGCTGCGGGGGCAACTCAAGCCCTTCCAGTGCGCCGCCTTCGGGACGGTCTGCACTCCGGAACGTCCCCTGGGCGCGCCGATGGTAAGCTCGGAGGGCGCCTGTGCCGCCTACTACAACTACGGCCGGTTCCGCCACGCGGCGCCGCGGGAGGTGTGACCATGGCCTCGTCCGGACTCGCCAATATCACGTGCGCCCTGCCGCACGTCGCCACCGACCGGGTCCAGCTGGGGCACGGCTCGGGTGGCAAGATGAGCGCCGCGCTGCTCAAGAATCGCTTTCTGCCGCACTTCGAGAATCCCACCCTGGCCCGCCTGGGAGATGCGGCGGTGCTGGAGCTGGGAGGCGAGCGCGTGGCGCTCTCCACCGATACCTTCGTGGTTCATCCGCTGGAGTTTCCCGGAGGCAATATCGGCTCGCTGGCGGTGCACGGGACGCTCAACGACATCGCCATGATGGGCGCGGCGCCGCACAGCCTGTCGGCCGGGTTCGTGCTGGAGGAAGGACTTGCCTTCGACGTGCTGGACCGCGTCATCGCCGCCATGGCCGGGGCCGCCCGGGCGGCCGGCGTTCCGCTGGTGACCGGCGATACCAAGGTGGTGGAGCGGGGCAAGGCCGACGGCATGTTCATCAACACCACCGGCATCGGCCTGCTGCGGCCCGATTTCCTGCCCGCCCCCGACCGGGCCGGCGCGGGCGACGTGGTGCTGGTGAGCGGGCCGGTGGGCCGCCACGGCATGGCCATCATGGCCGCGCGCGAAGGGCTGGAGTTCGAGGCCCAGATCGAGAGCGACAGCGCCACGCTGTATCCCCTGGTGGAGTTGCTGCGGGAGCACCTGGGTGGGGCCGTGCACGTACTGCGCGACCCGACGCGTGGGGGGGTGGCCAGCGCGCTCAACGAGATCGCCGCCGCGAGCGGGGTGGGGATCGAGCTGGACGAGGAGGCGATTCCGGTGCCGGCGCCGGTGCTCGCCGCCTGCGAAATGCTGGGGCTCGATCCGCTCTACGTGGCCAATGAGGGGGTGCTGGTGGCCTTCGTCCCCGCCGTGCTGGCCGACGATGCCCTGGGGGCGCTGCGGCGGCACCGGCTGGGGGCGGGCGCGGTGGCCATCGGCCGGGTGGTTCCGGCGCACCCCGGGCTGGTCACCATGCGCACCGCCGTTGGCGGCTCGCGCATCGTGGACATGCTCCCCGGCGATCAGCTGCCCCGCATCTGCTAGGAGAGTAGTGAGATATTACCACAGAGGCGCAGAGGCCGTTTCTCCGCGCCTCTGCGCCTCTGCGCCTCTGCGGTGAAGTTCTGCATCCCCCTCCCAAAAGCGCGGCAGTGGCTATATCCTCCCCACGTGCGGAAAAGGGTTCCGCGCCTCCTTATATCCCAAGAGGCACTTTCGTCCCATGAGTACCCCGAACGCGGCCACCTGTCCCTCCTGTGGGGCGCCAGCGAGTGGCAAGTTCTGCAGCTCCTGCGGCGCCGGTCTGGGCCAGGCTTCGTGCCCGAAATGCGGTGCTTCGGTTCGTTCCGCTGCAAAGTTCTGTGCCAGCTGCGGTTTCTCCCTTCCGGCGGGGGGCGGCCGCTCGGGGCGCGACCGGCTCCCCTGGATCGTTGCCGGGGTGGCGGGGGTTGGCCTGGTGATTGCGCTGGTAGCTCTGATGACGCGCAGGCCGGCCACGGCCGCCGACCAGGCGGGGGCTGGTCCGGTGGCCTCGGCGCCCTTCGCCAACGCCGCCTCCGGCGCGGCGCCAGACATCAGCAGCATGTCCCCCCGGGAGCGTTTTGACCGACTGTATAATCGGGTCATGCAGGCGGCGGAGTCGGGAGACCAGAACACGGTGACGACCTTCACGCCGATGGCCATTACGGCCTACAGCATGCTCGATACCGTGGATGCCGACGCCCGCTATCATTTGGCGCTGCTCAAGGCGCATACGGGAGACATGGCGGGCCCGACGGCGCTGGCCGATACCATTCTGGCCCAGCAACCGGGGCATCTGTTCGGCTACATGATCCGGGGGACGGTGGCGCGGTGGGAGAAGAACGACCAGAACCTGCAGCAGGCCTACAAGGACTTCCTGGCCCATTATGACAGCGAAATGAAGGCGGGCCGGCAGGAGTACGCCGAGCACGAGCGGTCGGTCGAGGAGTTCCGTCAGCAGGCCCTCCAGGCCACCAAGGCGAGCTGAGGGCCGGGAGATTCAAGAAGTCTTCAGACTTTCTTCAGGTCGGCAAAGGGGACCGCGGATATCTTGATTGTCGCCGGCAAGCCCGGCGGCTGGAGGATCCGGCAACCGTGGGGAGTGCATCATGAAGGCTGGAACCAAGTTTCTGCTCGGAGCCACGATCATCGTCGCCAGCGTGGGCTACCTCATGTTCGAGGGAGTCAAGCAGACGGGGACTTACTTCTATACCCCGACGGAGCTGGCGCAGAAGATCTCGACCGACCCTACGTTCCATAACGTGGGGGTGAAGATGGGGGCCAAGGTGGTGCCGGGTTCCATCCGGCGCGACGCCGCGAGCCAGACCATCGATTTCCAGGTCACCGACGGCAAGCAGATATATCCCGTGACCTACCACGGCCTGGCGCCGGATACCTTCACCGACACGCAGGACATCGAGGTGGTGGTGGAAGGCCGGCTGGGCACCGACGGGATCTTCCACGCGACGACCCTTCTGGCCAAGTGCGGCTCCCGCTATACGGCCAAGTACGACAGCAAGAAAGCCTAGCGATGACCCTCCTCGGGCAATTTGTGCTGTGGACGGCGTTCCTGGTGGGGATCTGGAGCGCCGTCATCTCGTTTTCCGGCCGCTGGCGCGGCCGGCCCGACCTCACCCAGGCGCTGATCCGGTCGGTGTACGGCATCTTCGCGCTACTCATCGTGGCGGCGTTCGCCCTGTGGAAGGGTCTGTTCGCGCACGATTTCGGCATCGAATACGTCGCCTCCTATACCAGCCGGAACCTCCCGACCTACTACATCCTGGCCGCCTTCTGGGCGGGGCAGAAGGGGTCGCTGCTGTTCTGGGCGCTGGTGCTGTCGCTCTTCGCCGCTCTGGCCCAGTTCACCACGCCCAAGCGCTTCAGCTACCTCATGCCCTATGTGGCCGGGGTGACGTCGACGGTGGTGGTGTTCTTCCTCAGCGTGATGCTGTTCGCGGCCAACCCCTTCGAACGGCTGCCCTTCATTCCGCCGGACGGCCGGGGGCTCAATCCGCAGCTGCAGAACGTGGCGATGACGATCCACCCCCCCATGCTCTACCTGGGGTATATCAGCATCACCATTCCGTTCGCCTTCGCCATCGCGGCCCTGCTCAGCCGGCGGCTGGATACCGGCTGGATCCACGCCATTCGCAAGTGGACCCTGGTGAGCTGGCTGTTCCTCTCGGTGGGCATCACCCTGGGGATGTGGTGGGCGTATGTCGAGCTGGGCTGGGGCGGCTACTGGGCCTGGGACCCGGTGGAGAACGCCAGCCTGCTGCCCTGGCTCACCATGACGGCGTTCCTGCATTCCGTCATGATCCAGGAAAAGCGGGGCATGCTGAAGCGCTGGAACATGGGCCTGGTGATCGGCAGCTTCCTGCTCAGCATCTTCGGCACGTTCATCACCCGCAGCGGCGTCATCTCCAGCGTGCACAGCTTCACCCAGTCGAACGTGGGGTATTTCTTCCTCGCTTTCCTGGTGACCACGGCGATCATCGCCTACACCCTGCTCTACACCCGCTGGCCCCTGCTCAAGCCGGAGGCCCAGCTGGAGAACATGGTGAGCCGCGAGTCGGCCTTCCTGTTCAATAACCTGATGCTGGTGGGGATCGCCTTCTCGGTGCTGTGGGGCACGCTCTTCCCCATTCTGAGCGAGCTGGTCCGGGGCGAGAAGATCACCGTCGGGCCTCCCTTCTTCAACAAGGTGAACATCCCGCTGGGTATTCTGCTGCTGGCGCTCACCGGGATCGGGCCGCTCATCGCCTGGCGCAAGGCTTCCACCCGCAACCTGCAGCGCCAGTTCCTGGCGCCGGTCATGCTGGGCCTGCTGGTGGCGGCCGGGCTGGTGGGCTCGGGCATGCGCGACTTCTACGTCATCGTGGCGCTCAGCATCGGCGGCTTCGTGCTGGGAACGGTGCTCCAGGAGTTCTACCGCGGCACCCGGGCACGCCACCACATGTACAGTGAAGGATGGCTGCGCGCCTTCCTGCGGCTGGTGGCGAAGAACCGCCGGCGCTACGGCGGGTACGTGGTCCACCTGGGCATCATCACCTATTTCGTCGGCTTCTGCGGCATGGCCTTCCGGGTGGACCGGGAAGCCACGCTCAAGCCCGGGCAGAGCGTGGATGTGCGCAGCCCCTACGGCCACACCTATCACCTCACCCATCTGGGCGTCTCGCAGTACCAGGCGCTGAACCGGATCGTCTCCGCCGCCACACTGGACGTCCAGAAGGACGGCAAGAAGCTCGGGGTGATGAAATCCGAGAAGCGGCAGCACGTGGACAGCTTCGGCAATCCCACGTTCGAGCCGTCCACCGAGGTCGGGATCCGCAGCAATGCGCAGGAAGATCTCTACATCGTCTTCGCCGGCGCGGTGAACGGCACCGAGGAAGCCGTCTACCGTATCACCATCAACCCGCTGGTCTGGTGGGTCTGGTACGGGGGCGTCATCCTGGTGATCGGCGCGGTCATCACCATGTGGCCCGGCGGCGGGATCACCGGGGCGGAGCGGCGGGCGCAGGCCGGCTACGGCGTGGCGCTGGTCGGGGCAGGGAAGGCCGAATGACCCACGCCGGACGCATCCAGCTGGCCGCCGCCGCGCTGGGCCTGGCCCTGCTGGTCGCGGGGCCCGGTCGGGCCGCGGCGCAGGGCGTCCCCGACTCGCTGGCCGGCCGGGGCGCCAACGGGACCCTGTTCGACCCGCAGGCGGCGGGGCGTCCCCGCGCCCCCGCCACGGCGGAAGACAACCGCGAAGATATCAAGCTCCTGGAGCACAAGCTGAAGTGCCAGTGCGGCTGCAATCTCGACATCTTTACCTGCCGCACCACCGATTTCAGCTGCACCACCTCGCCCCGGCTGCACCAGGAGATCCTCGCCTTGAGCAACTCGGGGATGAACGAAGCGCAGATCGTGCAGGAGTTCGTCAAGCAGTACGGGGAGCAGGCCCTCATGGCTCCCCCGGCCGAGGGGTTCAACCTGGCCGGCTACCTGGTCCCGGGCGCGGTCATCCTCGCCTTCGGGGTCTTCCTTACCGTCTGGCTCAACCGGCGCCGGCTGCGGACGGCCGAAGCGGCCGGGGGGTCGGGCTGGGCGGTATCACCGGACGTGCCGGAATCCCCCGCCCCGGCGCAACCGACCGACGACGAGATGCGGCGCCTGAAGGAGGCGCTGCGGGAGCTCGACGACTGATGTTGCTCGAGATTCTGCTGGCCGTGATTGTGGGGCTGGGGGTGCTGGCCCTGATCTTCCAGCCGCTGCTGCGAGCCCGGCCCGCCCTGGCCTGGAATGCGCCCTCGGCGCTGGACGATCTGGACGACGACAGTCCCAAGAACCGGGCGCTCGCCGCCCTGCGGGAGATCGAGTTCGACCGGGAGACGGGCAAGCTCACCGATGCGGATTTCCAGGAGCTCTACGCCCGCTACCAGTCTCGCGCGGTCGAGGCCCTGCGGGCGGAGGAGGCCGGCCAGGACGCCCCGGCGGGGTCGGACGTCGAGGCCATCGTGGCCGCCAAGGTGCAGGCACTGCGGACCGGAGCCGGCGGCAAGGCCGGACGGATCTGCCATGCCTGCGGGCCGCGGCCCGAAGCCAACGCGGTGTTCTGCTCCTCCTGCGGCGGCCGCCTGCCCACCGGCGCCGCCTGCCTGGGATGCGGCTCGCCGCTCCAGCCGGGGGTGAAGTTCTGTGAGGTCTGCGGGCACGCGGTGGCAGCGTAGAGGAGTCAGGATTCAGGAGTCAGGATTCAGGGGGATCGAACTCGGGGGATCGGGTGCGGAGCCCGGTCCCCTGTTTCGCTTCGACCCTCGACCTTCGACCTTTGACCTCTTCAGGAGGTCTCCGGTTCAGGCAGGGCTCCCCATGCCCGTCGGCACCGCTGCGACGTTCGCTCGGTGCTGCTGAGCAGTCCGCTTCGCTCAGGGGATCGGCACCGGCGGGCTCAGGGCCTCTCTCTTTTCTCCTTCCTCTTTCCTCATTTCTCTTGTCTTAGAGCCCCAACCGCACCCCCAGCGCCAGGCGCCGCCGCCACATGGGCTTGCTGCTCAGCTCGGGCGGCAGGTCGTCCGCGCGGAGCGGTGATTGAGTAAGCGCCACCTCGTAGCGCACATCAGTGGCTACGCGGGGGCTCAAGGGAATGACGAGCGAGAGGGCCGCCAGCCCACCGAAGAGCAGGTGCGTGGGGCCCTGGGTAATGCGCGAGACCATCGCGAGGGGGCCTACGGCCGCCCGCAGGGTGCCTTCGCCCCCGACCCGGGCTAGCGGCAGCGTCAGTTCCGGGCGCAGCTCGATCATGGTGAACTGGTCGTTCAGCGTTACGGTCAGCCCTTCGGTGGTGCCCGCCTGGAAGCCCGGCTTCCCGAAGAGCAGGCCCAGGGCCAGGTGGGTGCCGCCGGTTTCCTTCTCGAGGCGTACGCCGGCGCTTGTCATCCCGGAGGGATGCCCCCCGACCTCGATCCCGCCGGACGTCCCTTTTGATGCTCCCGAGAAGCTGGCCAGTCCGATCTCGGGAGTCAGCACCCACCGGCTCTGGGCGGATGACACGCCGGCAGGGGTCGCGAGCGCCAGCGCCAGCAGGATCAGCAGCCTCGATTGCACGATGCCTCCGATGTTGAGGGTGGACGGCCCCGCTCAGTACATCACGAGCTTCAGCCAGCCGTTGGTCACGTTGTTGCTGCCCTTCACGATCCAGTTGGCTCCCGGGTAATACTGTCCCACCACCACATCCTCCACGGCGTTGCCGATCAGGTCGTCGTTGGTCTTGATCAGGCCGGCCGCCGCCGCCCACAGCTTCTGGAGGATGGTGGCCTGGTGGTAGATCCTGGTGATGCCGGTGGTAGTGTCCTTGCCGCCGGTCGCCAGGTTATAGATGCCATCCACCACCGCGAAGATATTCTCCAGCGCCTTCTGGCCGGTCTTGATCACGCAGGGCGTGTCGTCGTCCTCCAGGGCAAAGACCCGGATGCTCTGGTTGGGGTGCTGGGCCTTGTAGCTGTCCAGCTGCGCCTGGCTGAACAGCAGCACCGACCCGTTCCAGTCCAGGTTGTTCTGGTCGAAGGTGTAGGGGCCGCCGGCGTGCTCTCCGGCGCACTGGTAATCGGTCAGGGAGTCGCTGGCCCCGGCCTGGCCCAGAATGTGGATTTCAAATTCGGGGCTGCCCTTCAACCAGCCTTCAAAGTCTTGCACGAAATGCGAATACGTCATGTACAGCCCGGGCGCGGGCGACCCGCCACTGGGGCCGCCGCCCGAGCCGCCCCCGCCCCCGCCGGTGCCTCCGCCCCCGCTGTCGCAGGTTTCCGGAGTGCAGGTAGCGGGAGCCGGCGCCCGGGAGAAATTGGTCTCTGCCGGCACGACCGCCAGGACCGGGATGGCCGGTGGCGCGTCGGCACTGAGCCGCCGCCGGCGGCCCGCGAGGTCGAACGCCACCGGCGCGTCGTGATCCCGCAGGGCGGTCGCGACCAGCAGGTTGGCGTCTCCCTGCCATGCACGCCGCTGTTCCGGCACCGGGAGGTACACTTCCAGCGGACCCGCCAGGGTGGCGTCGGCCTCCACCGCGCTGTCGGCATCGCCGGCTGCCCGCGCCAGCGCACGCCGCACGTGATTGCCGTCTCTCAGAAGCAGCCGCTGCAGGTAGAGCTTGTGCTCACGGTATCCCGACCGGTCCAGGCTGTCTTTCAAGTAACGCCGGAATACCGGGTCCGCCAGAGCCAGGGCGAACCGGCGGGTCAGTCGCTCCCGGGCCGCATCGGCGGCGGAGGCGGGCGCCGCGGCGTTGAGGCCGCGTTCCCCGGAGGCGCCTGTGGGGGCGTCTCGGCCAGCACAGGCGGCGAGGACGCTCGCGGCGGCGAGCAGGATGAGTGATTTCCAGCGAGGCATGGGGCCTCCCAGTGATGAGGGGAGGCCAAGCTAGGAGGGGGGCGGATTCCGGCCGGCACCGGGAATACGCGGAACGGCGAGCGAATTCGCGAGCGGCAGAGGGGAACTCCAGAGGTGAGGCGTAAGAGGTAAGGCGCGAACGGCGGCGAAACCACGTCACACGCCTTACCTCTTACCTTTCAATATGCTCTCGCTCCCCGAACTCGAAGCCGCCGCGGAACTCGTCTACGGCGCCATGGCTCCCACGCCGCAGATCGCCTGGCCCCTCCTGGCGGAAGCCTGCGGATGCGAGGTGTGGGTCAAGCACGAGAATCACACCCCCGTCGGCGCCTTCAAGGTGCGGGGCGGGCTGGTGTACCTGGAGGCCCTGGCTGCGGGAAAGCAGCGGCCATCGGGCGTACTCACCGCCACCCGCGGCAACCACGGGCAGAGTGTCGCCTTCGCCGCAGGCGGCACTCGGCTGCCGGCCGTGATCGTGGTGCCGCACGGCAACAGCCGGGAGAAGAACGCGTCCATGCGGGCGTTGGGGGCCGAGCTGATCGAGGAAGGGCACGACTTCCAGGCGGCGGCGGAGTTCGCCGGCCGAAACTGGCGGAGGAGCGTGGTCTGCACCGGATTCCTTCCTTTCATCCCCTCCTGGTGCGCGGCGTCGCCACCTATGCGCTCGAACTGCTCCGTGCGGTGAGTGACCTGGACACGGTGTATGTCCCCATCGGAATGGGCTCGGGGGCCTGCGGCGTGATCGGGGCCAGGAACGCGCTCGGCCTTTCCACCAGAATCGTCGGGGTGGTAGCCGCGAATGCGCCGGCCTACGCCCTTTCCTTTCGCAACCGGGAGCTGCTCACCACCAGCACGGCCGATACCTTCGCCGACGGGCTGGCCTGCCGCGTGCCTGACCCTCAGGCGTTGGCGGTGATGTTCCACGGGCTGGACCGCGTGGTAACGGTTTCGGAGGAACGGATGCGGGCTGCCGTCCGGCTCTACTTCGCCGCCACGCACAATGCGGCCGAAGGGGCGGGCGCCGCCGCGCTGGCCGCGCTGGTGAAGGAGAAGGAGGATATGAGGGACCGCCGGGTGGGGGTGGTGCTGAGCGGGGGGAATATTGACCGGGGCGTGTATGCGGGCATCCTTGGAGAAGGAGACTGAGGACTGAGGACTGAGGACTGAGGCGAAGCTGACGCGAGCCCGAAGCCGATGCCTCCCGCAGCGCGCGTATGTGCCATCGGAAGATGATGGGAGCTCTCCCAGTGGCGCACGTCAGCGCGCAGAGGGAGGCTCGGCGAGGGCGAGCGACACCGGGACGAGAACTGAGGTCACGTGCGGGTCACGCCGGCCTGCGAGTATGGGTGCGTCTTCGAACGGATCGGTTCGCGGATGCGCGCATTTTTCGTCCTCCCGGTCCTCGCGGTGGCGACATCCTCCCCCATCGCCGCGCAGAAGAATCAGCCCGGCCACGCCTGGTTCGGCGCCGGCTTCGGCTATGGCGGCCTCCACCTTCGCTGCGACCATTGCTCCCGGGCGGGCGGTGGTCCCGCTGCGGGCTATCTGCTGGCCGCGGGCCTGGTGCTGTCCCCTTCCTGGCGCGTCGGGATGGAGGTGGATACGGATACCCGCGAAACGGTGGGCGACCAGTTTGCGAGCCTGACAGCTGTTGCCGTCTATGCCCCGTTCGGCCGGGAAGGATTCTTCCTGAAGGCCGGCGTCGGCGGTTCACGCTACGACAGCCAGACTCCCGACGGGCCGAATGAGGAGGGCGATGGATGGGCGGTGTTAGCGGGCGCGGGCTATGGATTGCGGCTGAGTTCCAGCGTGGGAGTTACGCCGACATTCACCGTCCGCCACAGCCGTGTGGGTGAGATTGGATTCCATCACCTGCTGACGGGAAGGGGGGTGGAGGAAACATCCTATGTACTGTCGCTGGGTATCACGCTCTATTAGGCGGGGTCTTGCCATTCTGGGCTGGGCGCTGGCATCCGGGTGCGCGGGCCGGGCTCAGCCGGTTCCGTTGGCACCGGATACCCTGCCCGATCATGACCAGGTGGAGGTCTGGTCTCGCAACGGGCACATGACCCTTCATGCCCTGCGGATCAGCGCCGATACCGTGAGCGGCGTGCCGTACTGGCAACCTTCGGCATGCGACACTTGTCGGGTCGAGTTCCCGCTATCCCAGGTGGATTCCCTCACTCCCTCCAACCGCGAGGCAGGCGGGATCTTCCTCGGGCTCACCCCGTTCATCGCGATGTTTGCCATTGCCATTGCCATGGCGATCGGGTACGGCCCGGATTAAGCGCGTCCGCTCGGTCCTTTCTCCCAGTCATTTCTCTCAGTCCTTTCCTTCTACCGCTCGCCCTCGCCGAGCCTCCCTCCGCGCGCCGAGGGATCGCTTCGCGGCGATCAGATCCCCATCCACCGGTGGGCGCTCCTGACGCGCGCTCCGGGAGGCATCGGCTTCGGGCTCGCTCTTGCCGTCTTGCCGTCCTGCCGTCCCACTCACGCCTCAGCCCGTTCGCTCTCGCTCGCCCTCGCCGAGCCTCTCTCCGCGCGCCGACGGATCGCTTCGCGGCGATCAGATCCCCATCCACCGGTGGGCGCTCCTGACGCGCGCTCCGGGAGGCATCGGCTTCGGGCTCGCTCTTGCCGTCTTGCCGCCTTGCCGTCCCACTCACGTCTCAGCCCGTTCGCTCTCGCTCGCCCTCGCCGAGCCTCCCTTCGCGCGCCGACGGATCGCTTCGCGGCGATCAGATCCACCATCCACCGGCGGGCGCTCCTGACATGCGCTCCGGGAGGCATCGGCTTCGGGCTCGCTCTTGCCGTCCTGCCGCCTTGCCGTCCTGCCGTCCTGCCGTCCTGCCGTCCTTGCCGCCTTGCCGTCCTGCCGTCCTGCCGCCTGTCCGTCCCACTCACGCCTCACTCCCTAGTCCTCGTGCGGTTGCTTCGACCGCGTACTGCACATCCTCTGCGCTCACATCCAGGTGGGTCACCGCCCGGAGCATGGTGGGTCCCACGACGCTGAAGCTCACGCCGGCCTGCTCCAGCCGCCGGGCGGCGTCCTCGGCGCGGAGACCCGTCCCGCGAATGTCGAACACCACGATATTGGTCTCGACGGTCGCCGGGTCGAGCCGTATCCCCGGGATCTCCGCCAGCCCTTTCGCCAGCGTCTTCGCGTTGGCGTGATCGTCCGCCAGCCGCTCCACGTTGTGCCGCAGGGCGTACACCCCCGCCGCCGCGATGATCCCCGCCTGCCGCATGGCCCCGCCCAGCCGGTGCTTCCAGGGCCAGGCCGCCTCGATGAAGTCGCGGCTCCCGGCTAGCACCGCGCCTACCGGTGCACCCAGCCCCTTGCTGAGATCCACCCAGGCCGACTCGAAGGTAGCGGCCCATTCCCGCGCCGGAATGCCGGTGGCCACCACCGCATTCAGCAGCCGGGCACCGTCCAGATGCCGCCGCAGCCCCCGCCGTTCGGCGGCGGCACAGACCTCGCGCACCTGGGCCAGCGGCCAGATAGCCCCGCCGTGAATATTGGTGGTCTGTTCCACCGAGATCGCCCGGGTACGCGGATCATGATTATGGTCGCGGCGGATGGCGGCCTCGACCTGCGCGGCAGTGTAGCGGCCGCGGTCTCCCGCGACCGTCCGGACGCCGGCGCCCACCAGGGCCGTGGGCCCTCCCGCCTCGAAGTTGTACGGGTGGGCCAGAACATCCATGATGATCTCGTCGCCCGCGCGGCAGTGCACGGCGAAGGAGATCTGGTTGCACATGGTCCCGCTGGGCAGGAACAGAGCGGCCTCCTTGCCCAGCAAGTCGGCGACCATCTCCTGCAGCAGATTGACGGTGGGATCGAGTCCGCGTTGCTCATCCCCCACCTCGGCTGCGGCCATGAAGGCGCGCATCTCGCGGGGAGGGCGGGTGACGGTGTCGGAGAAGAGGTCGACGAGTCGGGGAGAGGTCATCGTGGTCAGGGGAATTGGGAAACGGGAATGGGGAATCGGAATCGGGAACCAGGAATCTGGGACCAGGGACCAGGAACCAGGTAGTGCCCTGTCGTACGCCCGGTCCCCGGTCCCCGGTGCCTGATTCCTGATTCCAGGAGCCGGGGCGGGGAAGGGTCAGAACTCCATCTCCTCCATCCGTCGCAGCCCGATGCGCAGCGGCAGGATCGTCGCCAGGGCGCAGATGACCACGACAATCCCTCCAGCCAGGAGCAGCTCGGCCGTGAGGTTGGCCGGGCGGCCGTTCTGTACCGCGCGCAGGTAGGCCATGACCGGCCGCGCCTCGATCATGATCACGATACCCAGCAGGCTGACGGCCGTCATCATGAACACCAGGCCCCCGAAGCTGGTGGGGATCTGGGCGGCGTTCTCCGTCTCGAATTGGGGGTAGAGCACCCCGAACCCGAGCGCCAGCGCGCTGATGGCGAAGGTGAGGAGCAGGATGGTCGCCAGGCTGACGCCCATCATGAAGGCGGAAGCGTGCAGCAGGGTATTGGTGGCGATGGTGATGGCGATCGCCAGCACCAGCAGCGGCGCCGTGCCGATCCAGTACTTGCTCCAGAGCAGCGCCCGCAGGTCGAGCGGGCTCGAGCGCAGAAGCCACATCTGCTTTCCCTCCAGCGAAAACGACGGAAAGATGAACCGCCCGGCGATGGCCGCCAGCACGAACCCCGCCAGCCCCATGTTGAGGAACGCGATCAGCGTCACCAGAAAGAACGGGACCCGCTCCCCGGTAAAGAGCGGCAGGGCGGTGATGTTGAAGAGATAGACGATCACCAGCACCGCCAGCAGGATGAGCTGGCTCCACTGGGTGGTATCGCGGAAGAAGAGCTTGATGTCCTTGAGCAGGAACTCGCGCCGGCTGGGGCCCAGGCCCGCGAACAGGCGCTGCCCCAGCCGGTGCAGGGTGGCCCCACGCACGAATCGCTCGGCACCCTCCTGGGCCTTGCTGTAGCCGCGGGCATAGAGCCGCCGGTGCAACCAGGCGCCCAGCACCACGAACGCCGCCGCGGTGGTCCAGAGCAGGGCGATAGGCAGCGGATCGGAGATCCGCAGCAGCCAGTTCATCACCATGTTGCTGGTCCACTCGCTCGGCAGGTACGGATTGGTGGGCGTCCGCAGCACCCCGATGAACTCGATCAGGTTCTGGAACCCCTCCGGCCGCGCCAGCCGCTCCGGCCGCGCGACGCGCAGCAACAGCACCAGCCCGCCCGCTGCCCCGATGGCGATGAGCCCCAGCAGGTCGCGGGTGCGCCGGGCAGGAAAGATGTTCACCAGGAGCAGCGTAAGCGCGATTCCCACCACCGCCGGCAGGATGAGGAAGGGTATGAACGCGGCGGCGGCGACCATGGGAAACAGCAGGCCGCCGCCGTAGACCACGCCGTAGGCGCTGAAGATCGGGATGGCCATGAGCAGCACCATCCACGAGCTGTGGACGATCGTCTCGCCCAGCTTGGCCAGATAGACCCGGAGCCAGTCGAGCGGCGCCGAGACCAGCAGGTCCAGATCCTTGGCCAGGAAGAAGGTGGAGAGCGAGGTGATCAGGTTCGACAGCAGCAGGATGGAGAGAAAGGCAAGCAGCACCAGCCCCAGCAGCTTGGCTGCCACCGGCGTGCCGATATCCTCCACGCCGCGGAAGTAGCGGAGAATCCGGTAGAGAATGCCGAAGGCGGCGGCCCAGAAGAAGCCGGCGACCAGGAGCAGGAGACCCAGCCGGGTGGCGCTGCGGCCCTGGGCGGCGCGGGTGAGCGCGCTGCGCCACTTGGGCAGCATGATGGTCCAGAGCGCCGGCTGCGGCGGGGCGCCGGCGCGGAGGTCGGCCGGCATCAGGAATCCAGCACCGGGTCCAGGTCGGCGGAAGGGGCGGTGCCGGTGACCTTCAGGAACAGCTCCTCCAGGCCCAGGCCCTCGGAGGCGGTCTGGGCCCGCAGCTCATCCAGCGTCCCTTCCACCACGATCCTGCCCTTCATGATGATCGCGATCCGGTCGCACATGCTCTCGGCCACTTCCAGCGTGTGGGTGCTCATCAGCACCGTGCCGCCCCGGCCCACGAAACCGCGCAGCAGGTCCTTCAGCAGCCGTGCGCTGCGCGGGTCGAGGCCCACCATGGGCTCGTCCACTACGATCACCGACGGCCGGTGTACCAGGGCGCTCGCGATGATGAGCTTCTGCCGCATGCCGTGGCTGTAGGATTCCACCAGCTCGTTCTTCCACGGGGTGAGCTCGAACAGTTCCAGCAGCTCGTCCGCCCGCTGCTCCACCGCCGGCCCGTCTTGCCCGAAGATGGCGGCCACGAAGCGGAGAAACTCCGAGCCGGTGAGCTTCTCGTACACGAAGGGCCGGTCGGGGATGTAGCCCAGGCGGGACTTGGCCGCGAGCGGCCGCGCCTGGATGTCGTCGCCCGAGATCTCCACCGTGCCGGCGGTAGGCTTCAGGATTCCGGCGATCATCCGCATGGTCGTCGTCTTCCCGGCGCCGTTGGGGCCGAGGAAGCCGAAGAGCTGCCCTTCGGGGATGACCAGGGTGAGGTCGTCCACCGCGGTGAACCGGCCGTATTTCTTGGTGAGGTGATTCAGGCGAATCATCGGCTCGTCGGGTGGAGCGGCTCGAAACGCAGGCCGCCGATCAGGGTCAACAGCTCCAGGGGATCGGCCGGTTCCGCCGTGGCAAATCGCAGATGCCCGGCGTCCGCCGGCGCCTGCCCGGCCGACGGATCCACCGGAACCCATTCCCCCAGATAGACCTCGGCCCAGGAATGAAGATAGAACCGTCCCCGTGCAAAGAGCGCGCCGCTGACCTCCCGGGCGGGAAGCCCGGCGGCCCGCGCCAGGGCCACGAAGGCCAGGGTATGCTCGTTCACCCCGCCGCGGCGCTGCGCCAGCACCCGGGGGGCGGCCACGACTCCCGCCACGGCCGCCGGCTGAATCGACCGCGCGACCCAGCGGGTCAGGAGCACGGTGGCACGCACCGGATCGGTTTCGCCCGCCAGGATGGCGCGGGAGAGGCTGTCCACCTCCGGGCTGCCGAGGCCCAGCAGCGGCTCGTCCTCCAGCCACTGGCGCCGGCTCGAATCGCGGGCGGGCAGGGTGAAACCGGGAGTCAGGCTGTCCAGCCGTGCGACATGCAGGGCCAGCGTGTCGCCCCGCAGTTCCTGGAAAGGCCCGGCGATCACCGGGCCGATGCGCGCCACCGGAGCCGCGCCGATGAGCCGGACGAGCATTGAATCGGGGCCGGAGCCGGTGAACGGAACGCCGCTGGCCGGCGCGGTTCGGGGGACGATCCAGAGCGGGTCCGGCGCCTGGCGGCCCCGCAGCCGGCGCTGATAGTTCAGATTGACGATCTCGAAGGCGGCACGATCGAGCGTCAGCCCGCCGGGCGCGCCACCGCGCAAGGGAAGGCCGCGGCCGTCCACCCAGACGAAGGCGTTGGCGCCCCCGTCCACCTGGTCCACCCGCCAGGCCCGGAGAGTGTCGGCGTGCACGGCGAACCAGCGGGCCGCCGCGGAGTCGTACACGGCGCTGTCGGAGACCACGAACGACGACTCGGCGGTCACCGCCAGATCCCGGCTCCGGAGCCGGACCGCGAGCGGGTCGAAATAGGTGTAGCGCAGGTGGGTGCCCCGGCGCAGCCGGGATTCCCGCGCCAGCCGCATCGGCCCGGCAATGGCGGGCATGGGGTTATGCACCGGGACGCGCCAGGTATAGCGGCCGTGTGAGGATTCCGAGGTGACCACCAGCAGGGAGTCGCCCACCCGGATGCCCGTCAACGTCTCGGTGCCGCCCGTCAGGTCGCGCGCGATGCGAAAGGAAACCAGGCCCAGGGCAGAATCGAGGGTGAATTCCCGCAGATACTGGCTGCGCGGGCTGGTGGGCTGGATGGGCAGATCGAGACCGATCCGCTCCACCAGCCGGTAGCCGTCGGATACGGTGTCGACCGTGAGCGACGCGATGCCGACCTGCCGGGGCCCCGCGTGCACGCTGTAGAAGAAGGCGTCGGGAGACAGCAGGGGCCCCCGCGTCGCCGCAAACCCGATCGGGTTGGGACCGTAGGTGCGCCAGGTGAGCCAGCTCAGCGTGGCCGCCCACACCAGCAGGATGACCAGGGCGACCGCGCGACGGGTCAGAGGGGAAGCCTCTCGAGGAGAGCCAGCAGCCGGGCGCGTTCGTCCGCCCGTTCCACCACGATGGTGAGCGACTCGGGGTGATCGCTCCGCTGCCGGTGGCTCTGGAAGGTCTCGACCAGGAGCGACAGCGCCTCTTCTTCCGACAGCTGGCCGGCGCCGGTACCGACCAGGGGAACCGCGAGGGCGCTGATGCCCCAGTCGCCGCAGCGCTGCCAGGCCGAGGTCAGCGCGCGCCGGATGGTGTCGCGGTCCGGATTACGGTCGGCGGACTGGACCACGGCGTGTACCACCAGCCGGGCGGTCAGGTCGCCGCCGCCGGTGACCACGGCCGCGCCCGGTTCCAGCGGCGTGTTCAGCCGGCGCTGCCCCGCGAACGCCTCGCCGCCCCGTTCGTCCAGCCGCGCGATCGCCGGGGTGACCGCCTGCAACCGGTCTCCCGCCGGACGGAGGATGGCCTCCACATCCAGGAATGCGAGGTCATCCACCGTCACCTCGATCATGGGTGGTCGGCCTGCCGGGCGCGGCGGTACATCTCGATGGCGTCTCCCGGCCGGTTCATCCGATCCAGTACCCGGCCCATGAGGTTGTAGGGGCGGGCGGAACGCGGATCGAGCTGGCTGGCGCGTTCCAGCGCCTGCACCGCATCGGCCAACTCGCCGGTCTGGTTGAGCGCATCGCCCAGATAGTACCAGGCGGCGGGGTTGCCCGCATCGAGCTCCACCGCCCGCCGAAACGCCAGCGCCGCTTCCTCGGCCAGGCCCTTCCGCCAGAGGACCAGCCCCAGGTTGAACTGCGCCCCGGGGTGCCCCGGCACCAGCCGCAGCGCCCGGCGGAGATCGGCTTCGGCCTCGTTGTAACGCTTCATCGCGCCCTGGATCGCCCCCCGGTTGACCAGCAGGTCGACCTGGTCCGGATGGAACCGTACCGCCGCATTGAGCTCATCCAGTGCAAGGTCGGCATCGCCCGATTCCTCGTACAGGAGCGCCAGGTTGTTCCGGGCGCCCAGATGCCGGGGATCGAGCGACAGCAGGTCGCGATAGAGCTGGACGGCGTCGGCCCGGCGGCCCCGCGCCGCGGCATCCCGGGCGCGCTGGTAGAGCTGGTCGGCGGGACTGCCTTCGGGTACCGGTTCCGGGGCCATGGTCCCGTCGCCCGCCGTGGCGGCGGCGAAGGGCCGGAGCGAAAACTGGGAATCCACCTGGCGGGAGGCCGGCTCGGCCTCGAGACCACTGGTAGAGAAGAGTTCGTGCAGCGCCTGCTCGCGTCCGCCGGCGCGGGAATGTCGGGTACGTCGCATGGGTGCAAGATAGGGCGGGGGGGTGGGAAGGTGGGAGGGCGGCGGCGCAGGGGCGCAGGGGCGGCATGCCTCGCCGCTGCGCCCCTGCGCCGCCGCCCCGCCTGTCTTGAATCCCATCGCATCCCACCGCTACGTTTCCCTTCTTATGTCCGAAGATGCCGCCCTCGTCGTTCGTGGTGCCCGGGAGCACAACCTCCAGAACATCACGGTAGCCATCCCCCGCGACCGCCTGACCGTCATTACCGGCCTCAGCGGGTCGGGGAAATCCTCGCTGGCCTTCGATACCATCTACGCCGAAGGCCAGCGGCGCTATGTCGAATCGCTCTCCGCCTATGCCCGGCAGTTCCTCGGCCTGATGGAAAAGCCGGATGTCGATGCGATCGAGGGGCTCTCGCCCGCCATTTCCATCGAGCAGAAATCCACCGGCCAGAACCCGCGCTCGACGGTAGGCACGGTGACGGAGATCTACGATTATCTCCGGCTTCTCTGGGCCCGGGCCGGCGTGCCGCATTGTCCCAACGACGGTACCCCGGTCGAGCGGCAGAGCGCCAGCCAGATCAGCGATGTGGTCGCCGGCTGGCCCGAGGGGACGCGGATCGAAATCCTGGCGCCGCTGGTGCGCGGACGGAAGGGGGAGTTCCGCGACCTCTTCGAGGACGCGCAGAAGCGCGGCTTCGTGCGGGTGCGGGTGGACGGCGAAGTCTATGAGCTGCGCGAGGTGCCGAAGCTGAACCGCCGCAAGAATCACGACATCGCCCTGGTGGTTGACCGGCTGGTGGTGCGGCCGGCCGACCGTTCGCGGCTCAACGATTCGATCGAAACGGCGCTCAAGGCGGCGGACGGCGTGGTGGAGGTGGTGCGACACGGGGGACGGCAGGACGGCAGGACGGCAGGACGGCAGGGCGAGAGCGCCGCGACCACCGTACCGCCGTACCGCCGCCCCGCCGATTCCGATACGGACTCGTTCGTCTTCTCCGAGCGCTTCGCCTGCCCGGTGTGCGGTCTTTCGCTCCCCGAGCTGGAGCCCCGGCAGTTCTCGTTCAACTCGCCCTTCGGCGTCTGTCCCGATTGCCACGGCCTGGGGACCCGCCGGGAAGTGGCGCCCGACCTCGTGCTGGGCGACGACCGGATCTCCATTCTGGAGGGGGTCATACTCCCCTGGGGCGAGCCCAGTGGGTATCTCCGCAAGGTCGTGCTGCCGACCCTGGCGAAGGAGCTGGGAATCGATCTCGCCGCCCCCTGGGGCGAGCTGCCGGCGGCGGCGCGGAAAGCCATTCTCCACGGCCTGCCCGGCAAGACCCTGAGCTTCGCCACCCGCGGCTCGAAGAGCAGCGATCGCTACGAGTCGGAATGGGAAGGCGTGCTGCGCAACGTGGAACGGCGCTACCACGAGACCGCCAGCGACTCGGTACGGTCCGGGCTCGACGACTACATGGTGGAACAGCCCTGTGCCACCTGTGGCGGCCGGCGGCTCAAGCCCGAAAGTCTGGCGGTGCTGGTGGGCGGGAAGAGTATCGGCGAGATCGTAGACCTGCCGGTGAACCGCGCGCTGGAGTTCTTCGGCGGGCTGCAGCTCCGGCGGGCCGGCCAAGCGGGTCTCGACCCCGAGGTGGCCGGCCCCATCCTGAAAGAAGTCTCCGACCGGCTGCGGTTCCTCTGCGATGTCGGCCTGGATTATCTCACCCTGGGCCGCGGGGCGGGGAGCCTCTCCGGTGGGGAGGCGCAGCGCATCCGGCTCGCGACCCAGATCGGCAGCCGGCTGGTGGGGGTGCTCTATATCCTGGATGAGCCGAGCATCGGCCTGCACCAGCGGGACAACGAGCGGCTGCTGCATACGCTGCGCGACCTGCGCGACCTGGGCAATACCGTCATCGTGGTGGAACACGACGAGGACACCATCCGCGCGGCCGACCATGTGCTCGACCTGGGGCCGGGCGCGGGCCGTTTCGGGGGGCACGTCGTGGCCGAAGGCGGCATCGAAGATATTCTCCGGCATCCCACCTCGCTGACCGCGCGCTACCTCCGCGGCGAGCTGCGCGTGCCGGTGCCCTCGGGCCGCCGAGCGCCCGGGCGCGGTCGCACGCTGCGTGTAGTGGGTGCGCGGGAGAACAACCTGCGGAACCTGACGGTGAATATCCCGCTCGGACTGTTTGTGGCGGTGACCGGCGTCAGCGGGTCGGGCAAGAGCAGCCTGGTAACGGATATTCTCTACCGCGCGCTGGCGCGGCATTTCTACCGGGCGCGAGTGCTGCCGGGCGCGCACACCCGGCTCGAGGGGCTGGAGCATATCGACAAGGTCATCGATATCGACCAGAGCCCCATCGGCCGCACGCCCCGCTCCAACCCGGCGACCTATACCGGCCTGTTCACTCCCATCCGGGAGCTGTTCACCCAGCTGCCGGAATCGAAGCTCCGGGGCTACGGACCCGGGCGATTTTCCTTCAATGTGAAGGGCGGCCGCTGCGAAGCCTGCCAGGGCGACGGCCTGGTAAAGATCGAAATGCACTTCCTGCCCGATGTGTACGTGCCCTGCGAGGTCTGCAAGGGCCGGCGCTACAACCGGGAGACGCTGGAGGTGCGGTATAAAGGAAAGAGCATCGCCGATGTCCTGGACCTCACCGTCCAGGACGCGCTGGAGTTCTTCTCCACCCAGCGCCGCATCGCCGACCGGCTCGAGCTCCTGAACGACGTCGGCCTGGGCTATATCCACCTGGGCCAGTCGGCCACCACGCTGTCGGGTGGGGAGGCGCAGCGGGTGAAGCTCGCCACCGAGCTGGCCAAGCGCGATACCGGCCGGACGCTCTACATTCTGGATGAGCCCACCACAGGGCTTCACTTCGAGGATGTGCGGCTGCTGCTGGAGGTGCTGCACCGGCTGGTGGACAAGGGCAACAGCGTCATCGTCATCGAGCACAACCTCGATGTCGTCAAGACCGCCGACTGGATCATCGATCTGGGCCCCGAGGGCGGCGATGCCGGCGGGCAGGTGGTGGCGGAAGGAACGCCGGAGGAGGTGGCGGCGGTGGACGCCAGTCATACGGGGCGGTTCCTGAAAAAAGTCTTGGGCCCGGGGGCCAGGGCGCGGCAGACGGCGTGAGAAACGGTTCAAGGTCAAAGGTCCAGGGTCGAAGTCGAGCACGGCCTGGGATCGGCGCAGACCTCTGACCTCGGACCTTCGACCTTCGACCTTCGACCTTCCTGACCATGCGCACCTCCACCATCGTCGCGCTTCTCTGCCTGCTCGCCGCTCCGGCACTCGCCCAGCAGACCGACTCCAGTCGCCTCACCGTCTCCCGCATCTACGGCTCCAGCGAGTTCAACCCGCAGTCGTTCGGGCCCGCGCGCTGGCTGGAAGGGGGAAAGGCGTACACCACGCTGGAGAAGCCGGACAGCGGGAAGGGCAAGGACCTGGTCCGGTACGAGAGCGCCACGGGCGCCAGAACGGTGCTGGTCCCGGCCGCCCGGCTCGTTCCCGCCGGCGATTCCGTCCCGCTGGAGGTGCAGGGCTATCAGTGGTCGCCCGACCGGAGCCGGCTTCTGGTCTACACCAACTCCAAGCGGGTCTGGCGGCAGAACACCCGGGGCGACTACTGGGTGCTGGACCTCGGCAGCTGGAAATTGCGCCGGCTGGGCGGCCCCGACGCCGAGCCTTCGACCCTCATGTTCGCCAAGTTCTCGCCCGACGGGAACCGGGTGGGCTACGTGCGGGCGCACGATCTGTACGTGGAGGATCTGGCCGGCGGCGCCATCACCCGGCTCACCCGCGACGGCTCGCGCACCATCATCAACGGCACCTTCGACTGGGTCTATGAGGAGGAGCTGGACCTGCGCGACGGCTGGCGCTGGAGCCCCGACGGGCGGCACATCGCCTTCTGGCAGCTCAACGCCGACAGCGTCCGCAATTTCGACCTGATCGATAACACCGATTCACTCTATTCCTACATCGTCCCCGTCCAGTACCCCAAGGCGGGCGAGAGCAACTCGGCGGCACGTATCGGGGTCGTGAATGCCGACGGGGCGGGCGAGACCCGCTGGCTCGATCTGCCCGGCGATCCCCGCAACCACTATCCCGCCCGGATGGACTGGGCCGCGAACTCCAGCGAGCTGTACGTGCAGCAGCTGAACCGGCTGCAGGATACCCTGGTGCTCTTCCTGGCCGATGCCGCCAGCGGACCGGTCCGGCCGATCCTCACCGAGGGCGATTCCACCTGGGTCGAGCTGGTGGATCCCATGGTCTGGCTGGAGGGTGGCAAACGCTTCCTCTGGCTCAGCGAGCGCGACGGGTGGAATCACGCCTATCTCGGGACCAGGGAGAGTGGAGCCCTGCAGCTCCTGACTCCCGGCTCCTCAGACCTCCTCGGGGTAGAGGCCGTCGATACCACGGCCGGCTGGCTCTACTACCTCGCCTCGCCGGACAATCAGGCGCAGCGCTATCTCTACCGGGTCCGGCTCAATGGGAAGGGCAAGCCGGAACGGGTCACTCCCCGGGACCAGACGGGCGTCAACGGCTATGACATCTCGCCGGATGGCCGCTGGGCCTTCCATACCTGGTCCAGCTTCGGACATCCGCCGGTGCTGACGCTGGTGCGGCTGCCGCAACACCGTGTGGCGCGCACCCTGGTAGCCAACGACACCCTGCGCGCCCGGCTGGACCGGCTGCAACGGGGCAGCACCGAGTTTTTCCAGGTGGCGATCGACAGCGGCATCCGGCTCAACGGCTACCTCATGAAGCCGGCGGACTTCGATTCCACGAAGCAGTATCCCATCCTCTTCCAGGTCTACGGTGGCCCCGGCTCCCAGACGGTGGTGGATTCCTGGGGCGGCCAGCAATATCTCTGGCACCTGATGCTGACGCAGAAGGGCTATCTCGTTGCCAGTGTGGACAATCGCGGCACCGGCGCCAGGGGCCGCGACTGGCGCAAGATCATCCACGGCCACATGGGCGTGGTCGAATCGCATGATCAGGGCGCGGCCGCGCGGGCCATCAGCCGCTGGTCCTTCGTGGATTCCAGCCGGGTGGGCATCTGGGGCTGGAGCTACGGCGGGTTCATGACGCTCAACGCAATCTTCCGCCATCCCGACGTCTACCGCATGGCGGTAGCGGTGGCGCCGGTCACCTACTGGCGCTTCTACGACGACGTCTACACCGAGCGCTACAACGGGCTCCCGCAAACCAACCTCAAGGGCTACCGGGAGGGCTCGCCGCTGGGCCTGGCGCGGCAACTGAAGGGCGACCTGCTGGTCATCCACGGCTCGGGCGACGACAACGTGCACTACCAGAATACCCAGACCCTGGTAGACAGCCTGGTCGCGGCGGGCAAACCCTTCCAGATGATGGAATACCCCAACCGCACCCACAGCATCAGCGGGGGGAACACCCGGGTGCACCTCTTCCAGCTGATTACGGGATATATCGAGGAGCATCTGGGCGGGGAGTAGACGGCGGGAAAAGGGAATGGGGAAGCGGGAAGCGTCCTTTCCCCTTTCCCCTTTCCCCTTTCCCCGTTCCCGCTAACCCGGGAGGTTTGACGCCATGACCTACGACGACATCATCCGCGTCCTTACCTACGCCTGTGACAATGATCAGCCCGTCCGCATTGAGACCGCCGACGGTCAGTCGGTGAGCGGCGTTCCCACCAATGTCGATCCTGAGGTCGCCGCCCATGAGGTCTATCTCAAGCCGGCGGGCGACGAGGAGACCGAGATCGTGGTGTCGCTGGCCGCGGTCCGGGCGGTCGAGGTGATCTAGTCTGGGTCGAGGGGGTCGAAGGGGTCGAGAGGGTCGAGGTCCGATCTACTCGACCCTCTCGAGACTCTCGACCGCTCCCCGTTCAGCACTAGATTCCGGGCATGGTCTCACTCCTCGACATCATTGGCCCGGTCATGGTCGGCCCCTCCTCGTCCCATACGGCGGGAGCCTGCCGGATCGGCCTCTTTGCCCGGGGGCTGGCCGGCGGCCAGCCGGAGAAGGCCCGGGTAGAGCTGCACGGCTCCTTTGCCCGCACCGGCCAGGGGCACGGCACCGACCGGGCCATCGCCGGCGGCCTGCTGGGCTTCCCTCCGGACGATGAACGGCTGCGCGAGAGCATCCGGCTGGCGGAAGAGGCGGGGATGGACCTGGCCTTTTCGAACACCAAGCTGCGGGGCAGCCATCATCCCAACACCGCCCGGCTGACCGTGAGCCGCGAGGGCCGCCACTCGACCCTGGTGGGCTCCTCGGTGGGGGCGGGCCGCATCGTCATCACCGGTATCGATGGCTACCCGGTCGAGGTCACCGGCGCCCTTCCCACCGTGGTCTTTGTCGCCAAAGACGAGCCGGGAATCGTCGCGGCCGTCAGCGGGATCATGTCCCGCGAACGGGAGAACATTGCCACCATGCGGGTTTCCCGCCGCCAGAAGGGCGGCGAAGCCATCCACGTATACGAAATGGACACGCCCCTTACTCCCGCGGCCCTGCAGTCGATCGCCGACCTTCCCGCCGTCCGGGTGGTCCGCGCCATCGACCGGGTGGCCTGATGTTCGACTCTCTGGGCGAAGCCATCGGGCAGGCCTCGGCTCAGGCGATCTCGCTCGGGGAACTGGCCCTCCGGACCGAGGCGGCCGAAGGCCTCCGCACCCGCCAGGAGGTGGAAGCGGGGCTGGCGCGCGCGCTGGACGTTATGCGTGGTGCGATTCGCCGGGGGCTGGCCGGCGATCTCTACAGCGTGAGCGGGCTGGTGGGGGGCGACGCCGCCCGGATGAGCGGTCCTGGTGGCCCGCTTGCCGGGACGGTCTTCACCCGGGCGATTGCCAATGCGCTCGCGGTGCAGGAGGTGAATGCCGCCATGGGGGTGATCGTCGCCGCCCCGACCGCCGGCGGGGCCGGGGTCCTGCCGGGGGTCCTGATTGCCCTGGGGGATGAGCGGAAGTCAGACGACACGGCTCTGGTGCTCGCCCTGGCGGCGGCCGGACTGGTGGGCGCGGTGGTGGCCGTGCGGGCCTCCCTCTCGGGCGCCGAGGGCGGCTGCCAGGCGGAGACGGGTGCGGCGGCGGCCATGGCCGCCGCCGCCGGTGTCGAACTGCTGGGCGGCAGTGCGGAGCAGGCGGGCCACGCCGTCGCGCTCACCATGCAGGGCACCCTGGGCCTGATCTGCGATCCGCTGGGTGGTCTGGTCGAGGTCCCCTGCGTCTACCGGAACGCGACCGGATCAGCCATCGCCATGGCTGGCATAGAGATGGCGCTCGCGGGCATCGGATTTCCCATTCCGGTGGACGAGGTGATCGACACCATGGGCGAAATCGGCCGGAACATGGATGTCCGCTACCGGGAAACGGCCGGAGGGGGGCTCGCTGCCACCCCAACCGGCCGGAAACTGGCCAGAGACCGGCTGATCCAGCTCAAGGGCTCCAGGCAGAAATAGCGCCGGCCGTTTCTCCATGAAACATTATACCAACCCTTCCGTATGGTCCCTCGTTCCGGGGTCCCTGGGAGGAGGAGTGCCGCCCTCCCGAGGGCTCCTGCGGGTCCTGGAACTGGAGGAGAGCGATGCCTGATGCGATGGTCCCCATTTTTGGCATGATCACCGGGCTCCTCATGATGGCCGGTCTGACCTTTGGCGTGGTGAAGATCGCCACCGGCCCGGTGGGTCAGGCGCTGGCCCGCAGGCTTCAGGGCAAGACGGCGGACGACGACGAGCTGCGGCAGGAAATGGCCTGGATGCGGGAACAGCTGGAGGACGTGCAGGGACAGTTGGCCGACACGCAGGAACGGCTGGATTTCACCGAGCGGATGCTGGCGCAGCGCGCCCAGCCCGAGCGCCTTCCGGGACCGCACTGATGGAAGGAATACTCGCGATCATCTTCATCTTCGGCGGGGGGACCACGTTGCTTCTGGCGTACAGCCCCGTGGGCAAGGCCCTGGCGGAGCGGCTTCGCCATGGGACAACCCCGGCGGAGGATCCCGCCGTGATTGAAGAGCTGGACCGGTTGCGTGGCGAGATGAACGAACTGCATGAACGAATGGATTTCGCCGAGCGGCTGCTGACCCAGCGCCGGGAGCCGGAACAGCTCCCCGGGGTGCAGGACTGAGGCCGGGGGATTCACATGCTGACGCTGCAAACGGTTCAGGTGCCGCCGGTCCCCTCCCTGCCCATGGATCCGCGAACCACGGCCCTGCTCATCGTGGTGGCCATTGTGGCCGGGCTGCTCATCCTCTGGCCCATCGCCCGGGCCATCGGCCGCCGGCTGGAAGGCCGGCATCCCGGCGATCAGGATGTGCGGGAAGAGCTGGAAGATCTCCGGGCCCGTCTGGCGCAGCTGGAAGCAGGGCAGACGCGGGTGGCCGAGCTGGAGGAGCGGCTGGAGTTCGCCGAACGGATACTCGCCCGGGAGCCGCGGCCCAGGCAGCTCGAGCCCTGATCAGGAGGGGGCAACGATGCAACCGGGAGATGTGATCGCCCTGATCGCGGTGTGCACCGCGGGGGTGCTGGTCCTGCGGGGCCCGCTGGGCCGAGCGCTGGAGAACCTCCTGGGCGGGCGGAAGCGTGGCGCCGGCCTGAGCGAACCGGAGCTGGAGGACATGCGGGCCCGGCTGGAATCGGTGCAGGAGCTGGAACAGCGGGTCTATGAACTGGAAGAGCGGCTGGAATTTGCCGAACGTCTGCTGGCACAGCCGCCGAAGGCCACGAAACCCGAAGACTGAGAAGAACCCCCATGCCGCCTGGAGATATCGCGCCTGTCTTCGTCACCACCATGCTTGCGGTGTGCGCCTCCGCGGTGCTGATCCTCCGCGGCCCCCTGGGGCGGGCGGTCGAGGCCTGGGTGCGGGGTAAGCGGGGCGGAGGCGATCCGGCCGTCAGCACCGAGCTGGAGGAACTGCACGGCCGGGTGGAGGCGATGCAGGGGCTGGAGCAGCGGGTCTACGAGCTGGAAGAGCGGCTGGAGTTCGCCGAGCGCCTTCTGGCGCAGCCGCGTAATGCCGTGAAGGCCGGGGACTGAGGACCGGAGACTGCATATGGACCGCCAACTGCCCTCGGGACTCGGCTTCGCCGTCGGTGCCATCGGGCTGGGGCTGATCGGCGCCTTCATCGCCCTTTCAGTGGTGATCGGCGAGGACTTTGCGGTCCCGGCCATGATCGCCGCCGCCATTGCCGCCACCATCACGCTGCGCGGCCCGGTAGGCAAGGCGCTGGCGCGGTGGATCGACGGCTCGGCGCGGGGAGGCGCCGGCCAGCTTCCGGAAGAGAACGCGGCGGAAATCGAGGACATGCGGGCCCGGCTGGTCGAGCTGGAGGAGCGGGTGGATTTCGCGGAGCGGTTGTTGGCGCGGGGTCGGGACAGCGCCGCCGTCCCCCGGGGAGAGGGGTGAGCCATGGATCCCATCATGGCCGATGTGGCTACCACCACGCTGATCGATTTCGCCGAACGACTGCTCGCCGCCGGCAAGAAGGACTGAACGCATGGAGTTCGAGACCCTGGTCAAGCTGCTGATCATCGCCGTCGCGGTCGTGTTCATTCCCGTGGGCGCGTACGCGGCGATCGCCGCTACCCGGGCCATCTGGATCAAGGGGGAGCCGGGCAAGATCGGGCCGGAGGTGCAGCAGCGGCTCGCAGCCCTGGAAGGCCAGGTGGCCGAGCTGGAGGCGGAGCGCGCCCGGCTGCTGGAGCTGGAGGAGCGGGTGGATTTCGCCGAGCGAATGCTAACCACGGGGAAGAGGCCCGAGGACTGAGGCCGCCCGTTCGATGCTGATAGCTGGGAGCCGATGGCTCCTATTAGATTCTCCTGACCGACGGAGCCCATACGCAGCATCCTGTAGAGGAGCGCGAACGATGATCACCAAAGATGATCTCGAGTCCTACCTCGGCCGCCTGGACAGCGGAACCGTGGAGGTGCAGGAGCTGGAGCCCAACCTCTGGCTGCTGAAGACCCAGAGCGGTGCCGAGGTGGTAGTGAACTATGCCCCGCCGGTAGTGCTCCTGCGGGTACAGGTCATGGAGCTCCCCGCCGGCGAGCCGCGCCGGGGCGAACTCTACCGCCAGCTGCTGGAGTTCAACGTCCGCGACCTGGTCCACGGCAGTTACGGCCTGGAGGGAAACAAGGTCGTGCTGACCGACACCCTCGAGCTGGAAAATCTGGACTTCAACGAATTCGAGGCGAGCTTCGATTCCATGACCCTCGCCCTCGGATCGCACCTGAGCGCCTTGGCGCCCTACCGGGAGAAGTAAGCCATGGGGATCTTTGACCGTCTCTCGACAATGGTCCGGTCGAATCTCAACGATCTCATCTCCCGGGCCGAGAACCCCGAGAAGATGCTGAACCAGCTGATCGTGGATATGAAGGGCCAGCTGGCCAAGGCCAAGCAACAGGTGGCCTCCGCCATCGCCGATGAAAAGAAACTTCAGGCCGACGCCGCCACCATGAAGAAACAGGCGGACGATTGGGAGCGCCGCGCCATGCTGGCGGTGCAGGAAAACCGCGACGATCTGGCCAAGCAGGCGCTGCTGCGCTACAACGAAGCCATGCAGGGCGCCCAGCAGCTGCACGAGACCTGGATGCGCCACAAGGCGGAAACCGAAGCGCTCAAGGGCTCTCTACGCCAGCTCAACGACAAGATCGAGGAAGCCAAGCGCAAGAAGAACATCCTGGTGGCGCGGGCGCGACGAGCCGAGGCCCAGCAGCGCATCCAGGAGACCATGTCCGGCCTCTCCGACAAGAGCGCCTTCGAATCGTTCGAACGCATGGCGGAGAAGATCGAAGCCACCGAGCGCAAGGCGCTGGCCGCCGCGGAGCTGCAGGAAGAGTTCTCCGGCGATTCGCTGAGCCGCCAATTCGAGGCGCTGGAATATCACGGCAGCGCCGACCAGCAACTGCTCGAGCTCAAGCAGAAGATGGGCATGCTGAGCAGCGGCGAGAAAGCCAAGCAGCTCGGCAAGGGCGCGGAGGACGTGCACGACGCCGAGGTGGAAGAAGAGCACGAAGAGAAGTAGTGGGTAACGGCCAACCACGAAGCCGCGAAGGACGCGAGGGACTGCCGCCAGGGGTATCTTGGTAGCGGTATCCGCTGCGCCCGTTGCGGCTTCGAAGTGAATCCCTGATTCCTGATGCCTGGTTCCTCATCCCTCATGCCCCCACGCTACGTCATCCTCGCCGACGGCGATTTCGATCCGCTCCTCTCCAAGACGGCCAACTCCGTCATCCGCTATCTCCCCGACCGGGTCGTGGCCGTGGTGGATCACGGCAAGGCGGGCCGCACGGCGCAGGACGTGCTGGGCTTCGGCGGTCCCATCCCGGTGGTGGCCACCATGAAGGAAGCCCTGGCCCTGGGGCCGACCGCGGTGCTCATCGGGATCGCGCCGGTGGGCGGGCGGCTGCCGGAACAGTGGCGCGCCTGGCTGCTGGAAGCGGTCGATGCCGGCTGCGAGCTGTGGAGCGGGCTGCACACCTTCCTGGCCGACGATGCGGAGATCGCCCGCCGCGCCAGGGAACGGAGCGTCACCCTGCACGACCTGCGGCGCCCGCCGGCCGACCTGGCGGTGGCCTCGGGGAAGGCCAAGGCGGTGGACCCCTACGTGATCCTGACCGTCGGAACCGACTGCAACGTGGGGAAGATGACGGCCCAGCTCCAACTGACCCGCGAGCTCAACCGGCGGCAGGTGAGGACCCGGTTCGTGGCCACCGGGCAGACCGGCATCATGATCGAAGGCTGGGGCATCGCGGTGGACGCGGTTGTGGCCGATTTCATCGCCGGCGCGGCGGAACGCCTGGTCCTGGAAGGCAGCCGCGACGCCGACATCGTCCTGGTCGAGGGGCAAGGCAGCATCAACCACCCCGGCTACTCGGGTGTGACCCTGGGGCTGCTGCACGGCAGCTGCCCCGACGGGATGATTCTCTGCCATCAGCCCAGCCGCCAGCATATCGGCGACTACCGTGCCGCGGCCTGGCTGGCCATCCCGCCGCTGGACCGTTACGTCGAGTGGTACGAGCAGGCGGCCGGCATGGTCCACCCATCCCGGGTGCTGGGCATCAGCCTCAATACGTATGACCTCTCCGAGGCCCAGGCGCGGCGCGCCTGCGAGGACGCCACCCGGCTCACCGGACTCCCCGCCACCGACCCGGTCCGGTTCGGCAACGAGCCGCTGGTAGATGCCATCGTGGCCGCGCGTGACACCTACCAGGAGCGCCGGGCCTCGCTCAGCCGGACCACCTGACCATGGCGCGGGCGCCGGCGCCCGATCTGCTGCATATCGGCGGCGCCGGCCCCGCCGGCATCTCGGCGGCCCTGACCGCCGCCCGCGCGGGCGTCCCCGCGCTGATCCACGAGCGGCGGCCCCGGCTGGCCGCCCGCTTCCACGGCGACTTCCAGGGCATCGAGAACTACTCCACCCGCGACGACGCGCTGGAGGAGCTGGAACGGATCGGGATCACCGCCGCCTTCGACGTGACCCCGTTCCGCGAGGCCTGCATCTATGACGGGCGCGGACGGGCATGGGCCTACCGGTCATCGTCACCGCTGTTCTACATGATCCGCCGCGGGGCGGAGCCGGGGCGGCTCGATGCCGGCCTGCTGCGCCAGGCGCTCGATGCCGGAGTCGAGGTGCGCTTCGGCGAGGCCATGCCGCCGGATCAGCCCGGCATTCTCGCCACCGGGCCGCGGGGCTCATTCGCCATCGTAGTGGGGTACCTCTTTCCCACCTCGCTGCCCGATATGGTCCTGGGCGTGCTCTCCGACCGCCTGGCGCCCAAGGGGTACGCCTATCTGGTCGTGTGCCGCGGCCGGGCCACGCTGGCCACCTGCCTCTTCCAGGACTGCGCCCGCTACGCCGTCTATCTCGATCGTACCGTCCGCTTCTTCCAGGAGCGAACGGACGTGAGCCTGGACGGCGCGCGCCGCTTCGGCGGCACCGGGCATGTGCGGTCTGCCCCCCGCTGGCGGGAGGACGGCCGCCTGGTGGTGGGCGAGGCCGCCGGATTCCAGGACGCGCTCTGGGGGTTCGGGCTCCGGATGGCAATGCTCACGGGGCATTTTGCCGCGCGCGCGTTGCTGGAGGGAGAGCCCGCGCGTTACCGGGAGTGGTGGGAGACCCGCTGTGGCGGCCTGCTGCGCGCGTCCTTCGCCAATCGCTTCGTCTTCGGCCACCTGGGCGAAACGGGCTACCGCGCGTTCCTGCGCCGGCTGGGCGCCGCGCCCGACGCACGGGACTGGCTCCGAGGCCACTACGCGCCCACGCGCTGGAAGGAGCTGTTCGGGATGCTGGTGGGGAGGGCACAACAGGGTAAAGGGTGAGGGATCAGGCGTGGCACGCCTCACGCCTCACCCCTGACGCTTCACCCCTCAGCTTGCCGGTTCCGCCGGCGGCAATCCCTGCGGCGCCTCCGCTCCCGGCCTCACCTCCGTATGCCGGATCTCGCCGCCCTCCAGCGCGGCCAGGGCCAGCAGCACGCAGCTGGCCAAGAGCGCCACCAGGACCAGCAGCGCGGCGCCGTTCCGGAGCCGCGCGCTGCGCCACATGAGCCACAACGCCACCACCGCGATACCGCCGGTGACCAGGACGGCGATGAAGGCCGTTTCCGCCTTCTCTTCGTGCTCCTCCACGATCTGCCGGGGATACCAGGCTTCATTTTCCACCTGCTCGTGTGCCGGGTCGCCCGTCAGATAGACGGGAATCGTTCCCAGAGCGAGCAGCACCGTGAGCCCCAGCGCCAGCTTCGTGACCTCGGCCGACTGGCGCAGCAGCCCGATCAGCAGGATCAGTACCACGATGGGCATCCCGATGATGGGCAGGTGGTTAATCATGATGTGGAGATGCGCGGGGGAGAGATTCATGGAAGACTCAGGAATGAAGGAGTAAAGGTGTGAACCGGGGCTTCCGCAGCGTATCAGCGGGCAAATCTCCCACCGCGGGCCGGAGCAGGCAATAGCCGCGATGATCGCCGCGCCCGCCGAGGGACGCATGGGTAGACGTTGCTACCGGCCCGACCCCGCCGCCCGCAACGCATTGACGATCACCGCCACGTCGATGGCCTCCTGCAGCAGGGCGCCCGCGGTGGGCGGAATGTGACCGGCGCCGGCGAACAGCATCGCCACCATGCTGAGTCCCATGCCGGCCCAGAGGCTCTGCCTGGCAATCCCCAGGGTGCGGCGGCTGATGGCGATCGCCGCCGCGAGGCGGGTGGGATCGTCCGCCAGGATGACCACATCGGCGGCTTCGGCGGTGATGCCGCCGCCGCCGGAGGCCAGCGCCACCCCTACCCGGGCCGTGCTGAGCGCGGGAGCGTCGTTGGTGCCGTCTCCCAGCATCACCACCCGGTCACCGGCTGCCTGCAGGTCGCCCACCAGCTGTGCCTTTTCCGCCGGCAGCAGGTTGCCCCGCGCCTCATCCAGCCCGAGGCTGCGCGCCACGGCGTCGGCGTTCTCCTGCCGGTCGCCCGAGAGGAGGATGGTCCGGCGCACTCCCAGCCGGTGGAGCTCGGCGAAGAACCCGGGGAGACCCGGTCGCAGGGCGTCGGCGTAGGTGATCACCCCGGCCGCCCGCCCGCCGATCGCGACGTAGGCCCGGAGCCCGTCCCCGTCCTTCATTCCCGCCAGGGCATGGGTGGCCGCCGGGTCGTGATGCTCCAGGAAGGCCCAGCCGCCGACCCGTACCGGGCGGCCTTCGACCTCGCCGCTGATGCCTTCGCCGGGAGACTCGCGTACCTCGCGGACCGGCGGCAGAGGGCCCATCCCCACGGCCGCCCGGACCACCGGGGTGGCCAGCACGTGCGAAGACTGCTGTTCCAGGGCCGCGGCGTAGCGCAGGACCTCGTCCCGGGCGAACCCGTTGGCCGGCTCGATGCTGGCGACGCTGGGATGGCCGACCGTCAGGGTGCCGGTCTTGTCAAAGACCGCCAGGGTTACCCGGCCCAGCTGCTCCAGCGCGCCGCCGGTGCGAAAGACTATCATCTGCCGGGCCGCGCGGTTGATGCCCCCGATCACGGCCACCGGCGCCGCCAGAATCAGGGGACACGGCGTGGCCACCACCAGCACCGCCAGCACCCGGGTCCAGTCGCCCGAGAGCGCGTAGGCGACGCCACAGACCAGCAGGGTGAACGGCGTGAACCACACCGCGTAACGGTCCGCCATGCGCTGGAAGGGCGACTTGCTGGCCTGCGCGGTCCGCACCAGCTCGACAATCCGGGCGTACTGGCTCTCGCCGGCGCGGGCGGTGGCCTGAAAGGTGAGCGCGCCTTCCTGGTTGAGGCTGCCGCTCAGCAGCCGGACGCCCGGCACGGCCGTGAGCGGCACCGGTTCGCCGGTGATGCGGCTGACATCGACATGGGAACGGCCGTCCACCACCACGCCGTCGCAGGGGATCATCTCGCCGGGCCGGAGCAGCAGCCGGTCGCCGGCCTGTACCGTCTCGACCGCCACATCGGTAACCCCGCCGCTGTCCATCCGGTGGGCGGTACGGGGAGCCATGGATTCCAGCTCCCGCACGGCGCGGGAGGCGCGGCCCTCGGCAAAGCGTTCCAGGGCCTCGCCGCCGGTCTGCATCAGGACGATGATCAGCCCGGGGAAGGGATGATTGATGGCGGCCGCGGCGACGATCGCGAGGGCGGCCACCAGGTCGGCCGCCCACCGGCCGGCCAGCACGCCCCGGGCGGTGCGCCATACCACGGGGGCCCCGGTCAGGATGAGCCCGGCAAGCCAGATGCGCTGCGCGGCGGCGGGGGCAGCAAACAGGCCGTAGGCGGAAGCGCCCACGGCCAGGAAGAGGATTGCCGCGGCGGGCCAGAGCGCCGCGCGCGGCAGGCGGATCACTTGCGTGCGGCGGCCGCTCTCTCCTCTGCGGCGGCGTCCCTGCCGTTGCCCGATTGCGCGCCGATGCGCAGCGAGAAGCCGACACCACGCACCGTCACTATCAGATTCCGGCCGGCCAGCTGGGCCAGCTTGCGGCGCAGATTTCCGACATGCACATCCACCACGTTGCTTTCGGGATCGAAGTGCATGTCCCAGACCTTCTCCAGCAAGGTCGTCCGGCGGACCACCTGCTCCGGATGGAGCAGGAAGAACTCCATCAACTGGAATTCCTTGGGGGTCAGGTCGAGTTGCTGGCCGTTCACGGTGCAGATATGCCGCAGGCGGTCCATGGCAATGGGCCCGAACTGCAGCACCTCCACCCGCGCCGCGCCGCCGCGACGGTGCAGGGCGCGGATGCGCGCCAGCAGCTCGTCGAACTTGAACGGCTTGGCCAGGTAATCGTCGGCCCCCGCATCCAGCCCCCGCACCACGTCTTCGGTGCTGTCTCGCGAGGTGAGCATCAGGACGGGGGTATTGCGGCCTTCCCGCCGCAGCTCCGCCGCCACCTGAAACCCGTTCTTCTTGGGCAGCACGACATCGAGCAGGATGACATCGTAGTCGTAGACGTGGGCCAGCATGGTCGCCTCATCGCCGTCGGGGGCGACATCGACCACGTAGCCCTCCTCTTTCAACCCCTGCTCAATGAACCCGGCGACCTTCCGGTCGTCCTCCACGACGAGAATCTTCATGATCGTCAACCTAGGAAAGCGCGGTGAATCGGGGAGGAACCTTTCATGAAGATTCCTTCAGGCCGGAGCTACCCCGGTAACTCCAGAATGAAACGGCCGCCCTCCCCGGGCCGGGCCACCGCCCGCAGGTCGCCCCCCAGCAGCCGGGCCAGCCGGCGGGACAGGGGCAGGCCCAGCCCGGTCCCGTGGCCCTCCTCGCCCGGCCGGGTAACGTAAATGTCGAAGATCTGTTCGACCTCGTCCAGCTTCACCCCCGGCCCTTCGTCGTCGATTACCATGCGGACCTTGCCGTTGTCGTGCTCCAGTGCGATCTGGACCCGGGAATCCGGGGGCGCGTGCCGCACCGCATTATTGAGCACGTTCCCCAGGATCTGTTCGATGCGGTGCTGGTCGGTCTGGCAGCTGCCGGTTCCGGCGGGAAAGATGGTTTCGATCCGGACGTTCTTGGCCTGGGCCCCCGGCGTGGCGCGGCTCACCGCCCGGTTGATCACCGCGGTACAATCGACCTCCCGCAGGACCGGCTTGAGCCGGTCTTCATCCAGACGGCTCAAGTCCAGCAGGTCGTTGATGAGCGACACCGCCTGACCCGCCGAATCCAGCACCTCATACGCCGCCACCGGCACCGTTTCCGGGTCCTTGCGGCGCACCAGCATCTCGGCCCAGCCATAGGTCGCGGCCAGCGCATTCCGCAGCTCGTGGTTTACCATGGCGAAGAAGCGCTCCCGCGAACGGTGCAGCAGCTGCACCTCCTCCAGCAGCCGGGCGCTCTCCTCATGGAGCCGGGCGTTGTCCACCGCGGCCGCCGCCTGGTGGGCGAACAGGAGGGCCAGGTGGGCATCCTCGTCCGAGAACTCCGGCGCGCCCACCTTCTCGGTCAGGTAGAGATTGCCGAACGTCCCCCGGCGGCCCTGGATGGGAACGCCGAGAAAGGCCTGCATGTGCGGATGATTGGGCGGGAACCCGGCAGAGGCGGGATGCTCGCCCAGGTCCTTCAGCCGGAGGACGCGGGGTTCCCGGATGAGCAGGCCCAGGATGCCCTTGCCCCGTGGAAGGGCGCCGATCTTGAGGCGGACCTCCGGGCTGATGCCCGCGGTCACGAAATTCTCCAGGCTGTTTCCGTCAGGCGTAAGCACGCCCAGCGCGGCATAACGCGCCCCGATCACGCTGAGGGCGGCATCGACAATGTGCTGCAGCACCCCTTCCAGCGACATCTCCGCCGTCAGCGACCGGCTGACGTCGAGGAGCCGCTCGAGACGTTCCTGAGGGACAGGGAAGGGTGGCTCGGAGGTCGTCATCGGTCTGGTCGAGTCAGGTGCAAGAAGGGGGCTTCCTGATGCCTTCACGATTTGCTCAGAACACGGGACCTAAGATTTCCCCGTGTTCTTCCCCAGGAATGTAGGCGGATGTCCTTACATACCATCCTAATCGCCGCCGACCGATCCGACGAGGGCCGCCATGCCGCGAGCATCGCAGCCCAGCTGGCTTCGCGGATTGGCGCCGAGTTGGTCGTGCTCCGGGTCGTAGCGGGGCTCGAGGGGCCGGTCGCCAGTGAGGGCGAGCTCCTGGAGGCCCGGCGCGCCCTGGAACAGTGGCTCGGCGCTGCCATTGCCGCACAGGCGCCGGGCATCCCCGTGGAATATGTCGTGCGCAGCGGCCTTCCACACGTGGAAATCCCCCGGTGCGCCGATGAAATCGGCGCCGACCTGCTGATCCTGGGCCGGAAGCGGCGGAGCCAGCGGGCCCGGTTCTTCCTGGGGGATACCGCCGACTCCGCCGCGCGGCGCAGCCGGATTCCCTGTCTCTTCGTGCCCCTCGACTGCGAGTCCATCGAGTATCTGGTCGCGGCGCTGGACGGTACCGACCGGGGATTCCAGGTGTACCGCCGGGCCGCGGAGCTGGCGCGGATGCTGCGCCGCAACGTCCGGCTGGTTACGGTGGAGCCCCGGTCGGCGGGCGAGTCGTCGGCCACGGGCGGGCAGGTCCCGAGCGGCCGCACCGTGCGGCTGCACCAGTTGCTGCAGCGCGGGCAGGCGCCGGACCAGGATAGCGCCGCGGTAGGGATCGCGGAACACCCGCTCACCAGCCTGCACGTGCGCCGGGGCGACCCGGTGGTCGAGATCGCCTCCGAGTTGTCGGAGAGCCACGCGGATGTGCTGGTGATCGGCTATCACCGCGGCGGTCCTCCCGGCGTGCTGGACGGCACCAGCGTCGCGCGCCGCCTGGTCCATACCGCTCCCTGCTGCGTCCTCACGGTTCCGCTCTGAACTGAGCGGATCTTCACAGTCCGCTCACACTCGGCTCAATCCCCGTCGGGTAACGTGGTGCGAACCTGAGCCCCGCACGGGCCGTTCGCGGGTTGGAGGTTTCTATGGCCGAGAAAATGCTTGAGCCCTGGACCATCGCCCTTGGCGAGTTTCCCCTGGCCGGCACGCCGGCCGAGCAATTGCGGGCCCTGGTGCGATCCGCGGTGCTGGCGCCCTCCAGCCATAACAGCCAACCCTGGCTGTTCCGCATTCTCAACCACCGGCTGGACCTCTACGCGGACCGGACCCGGGCGTTGCCGGTGACCGACCCCGAGGACCGCGAGTTGCTGATCAGCTGCGGCTGCGCGCTGCATCATCTCGAGGTGGCCGCGCGCCACTTCAGCTACGCCGGGCAGGTGTCCCTCCTGCCGGATCGTGCATGGCCCGATCTGGTGGCCAGCTTCGAACTGGGCTCCCTCCGGCAGCCCGACGAGGAGGATCACCGGCTCTTTGCCGCAATGCAGACGCGCCATACCGCGCGGTTCAGCTTTGAGCATCGCTCGGTGCCGGAGCGGCTGGTTCAGGAGCTGTCCGGACTGGCGGCCGGCCGGGGCGCCTGGCTGGATGTAGTGCACCGGGAATCGGCCCGGCTGGCGCTGGCGGACCTGGTGACGGAAGGCGATCACCTGCAGATGGATAACCCGGCCTTCCGCCGCGAACTGGCGGCGTGGCTGCATCCCAACCGCACCCGCAGCCGGGACGGCATGCCGGGCTACGCCGTCGGCCTGGGTACCCTGGCCTCGTTCGCGGCGCCGCTGGTGGTGCGCACGTTCGATCTGGGCGACGGCCGCGCGGCACAGAGCCGTGAACTCGCGCTGCACTCCCCGCTGTTGCTGGTGCTGGGCACCGCGGCCGACGACCCTCGGAGTTGGCTGGAGACCGGCCGCGCCCTGTCGCTGGTGCTGCTGCGGGCCGAGGCAGAAGGCGTCGCTGCGTCCTTCCTGAACCAGCCGGTGGAAGTTCCCGGGCTGCGGCAGCGCCTGATGCAGCTCCTGGGACATAGTGGCTTTCCGCAGATGGTGCTGCGGCTGGGGTATCCGCCAGTCCAGGCGCGAGGCACGCCCCGCCGTCCGGTGGAAGACGTGCTGGCTTTTCAGGCAACCTGAACCAACGGTGAGGAACACGATGCGAATCGAATGGCGGGGGCTGCTGCTGGCCGCGGCGCTGCTGGTGGCTTCGGCAACGGCTGGACAGGCGCAGGCGCAGGCGGCCGGTTGCTGCGCCGCGAGCGGCACGGGGGCCCAGGGTGGGGGTATGGCGGGCATGATGGCGCGGCATGACTCGCTGGATCGGGTGCTGGCGGGGAAGATGGCGGCCATGAACGCGGCCCGCGGGAACCAGAAGGTGGAAGCCATGGCGGCGGTCATCAACGAGCTGGTGAGCCAGCGGGCCGCCATGCGCGCCATGATGATGCAGCACAGGCAGGGTGGGATGGGGGGCAATGGCGGGATGGGGATGGGAGGCATGCAGGGTCAGGGGATGCACGGCGGGATGGGCATGGGTGACGGGGGGAAGGGCATGGGGGAATGCCCCATGATGAAGCAGGCGCCACCGGACAGTGCCGGCGCCAAGCCGGGGGACTGACCCCGCAAGAGGGAGCGCCGGCATCCCCGGCCGGCGCTCCCCGGGAGCGAGATCATGGCCTCGATCGAGCTGGAGGCCGCCGGCCGCTTGGCGGTCGCCGGACTGGTGGGGCTCGCCGTCGGGGTCGAGCGCGAACGCTCGGGACACGCCAGCGGCCCGCTAGCCCGCTTCGCCGGCGTTCGAACTTTTTTCATTCTGGGTCTGCAAGGCGGAGTGGCCGGCTGGCTGCTCTCGCTGGGCTGGACCGCAGCCGCGGCGGTGCTCCTGGCGAGCGGCGCCGCCCTCGCCATCGCGGCCTATGCCGTCGCGGTCCGCTCCGGCGCGGGGGTGGACGGCACTACCGAGGCCGCGGCCCTGGCGGTGATCGCCCTGGCGGCGACGGCCGGGCTCGGACACCTGGGCGTGGCCGGGGGCGCAGCGGCGGTGATGGTCTTCGCTCTCTCCGAAAAGGACCTGGTCGGCCGGCTGCTGCAGCGCATCGACGAAATGGAACTGCGGGCAGCCTTCCAGTTCGCCGTGCTGGCACTGGTCATTCTTCCCCTCCTGCCGAGCGGCCCCTTCGGCCCCTTCGGGACCATCCGGCCCCGCGCCCTCTGGACCGTGGTGCTGCTGTTCACCGGCATCAACTTCGCCGGATACCTGGCGCGACGGGCGGTTGGTCCCGGCCGCGGGTACGGGCTCACCGGGCTGCTGGGAGGACTCATCTCCTCCACCGCGGTGACCTTCAGCTTCAGCCGGCAGAGCCGCCAGCAGGCCGGCCTGGCGCCGGCCCTGGGACTCGGGGTGCTGGCGGCTTCCACCATGCTGCTGCCCCGGATCGGGGTGGTGACCCTGCTGCTCCATGCCCGGCTGGCCGCGGCCCTGATCCCGTTCCTCCTGCCCCCGCTCCTGCTGGGATCGCTCCTGGTGGTCCTCGCGCTGCGCCGCGCGCCGGGCGGCGACCGGCAGGAGGACGCCGAGCTGGACAACCCGCTGCAGTTCTGGTCGGCCATCCGGATGGCGCTGGCGTTCCAGCTGGTGCTCATCGCCGTCGCCTGGGTCCGCCTGCACTTCGGTTCCTCCGGGGTGCTGACGTCCGCCGCCCTGCTTGGCCTTACCGACACGGACGCGCTGACCCTGTCGATGATCCGGCTGGCGGCCGTACCCAACATGCTGGCTCTGGCCGCTCGCGCCATCGCGGTTGCCGTGCTGGCGAACGGTGTGCTCAAACTGATTCTGACCCTGGTCTTCGGGGCCCCGACATTCCGCCGGGTAGCGTCCGTGGGCCTGATCGCGCTGATCGCCGCCAGCGGCCTGGGGCTCTGGTGGGGATGGTAGAAGGAGGTCTCATGTTCCACGATATCCTGGTGCCCCTGGATGGCTCAGAGTTCGCCGAGCGCGCCCTGCCGCTGGCGAGCCGTATCGCGCAGTGCTCCGGTGCCATGCTGCATCTGGCCCGGGTGCATCCGACGCTGCTGCAGTATGCGCCGGTACCGGGGGTGCCGCTGCTGGATCCGGCCCTGGAAGAGCAGGAACGCGCAGAGGAGCGGCGCTATCTCCGGCGCAAGGCGGTCGAGCTGGAGTCGGACGGTCTGCGAGTGCAGATCACGCTTCTGGACGGCCCGGCGGGGCCGCGGCTGGCCGAGCATGCCGGGCAGCTGGGCATCGACCTGGTCGTGCTCACCACCCACGGTCGCGATCCGCTGAGCCGCATGTGGCTGGGCAGTGTGGCCGACTATCTCCTGCGCCATCTGACGGTTCCCCGTCTGCTGATCCACAGCTCCGGGAACGGGCACCTTCCCCCGACGGCGCTGCCACGCCGGATCCTGGTGCCGCTGGATCGCTCGCCGCTGGCCGAATCGGCCATCGGTCCGGCCGTGGCGCTGGGGAAGCTCGCCGGGGCCGAGCTGGTGCTGCTGAGTGTGGTGGAGCCGATCGTTCCCATCGGCGACCCGGGCATCAGCTATCCGGCGGACCTGGTGCGGGAGGCGCTCGATTCCATGGAGCAATGCAGCCAGGAATATCTCGAGCGGCTGGCCGGCACCCTCCGCTGCGACGGACAGGTGGTCACCACCAGGTGCGTGGTGGACAACCGGGTGGCGCGCCGGATCGACCAGGAGGCCCAACGCGCGGGGTGCGACCTCATTGCCATCGCCACGCATGGGGCCGGGGGGATGCGCCGGCTGGTGCTGGGGAGTGTGACAGACAAGGTCGTGCGCGGGGCCAGCGTCCCCGTTCTGGTCATGGGCGGCCATGGGGAGGAGCCCGCCGCGGCCCGCCAGGTCACGCCGGAGTAACGGCAGCCGGGTACTGTGGGCCAGGAAACCGACCCAACCCTGGCTGGAGATGCCATGCGACGACCATTTCACTCTGTCCCGGCCACGGCGCTCCTGCTGCTGCTGGTTCCGGCGGCGCTGTCCGCCCAGCGGGCCGATTCCGTTCCCATCTTCCGCCCGGGCGCGGTACTCCGGGCGGAGTTGTCGGGTGGGGAACGGGTTCAGGGGCTGCTGGTCTCTCAGGACCAAGTGGCACTCACCCTTCGCCAGGACCATGCCCAGCGCAGGGTCGCCTCCGCGGAACTCGGCCGGGTGTGGGTCCGGGAGCGCAGCACCAGAACCGGCGCGATCGTCGGCGGGATCGCCGGCGCCGTCAGCGGCGGAGTCCTCTTCAATATCGTCGCCCGCGTGGCCTGTGAATCGTCCGATTGCCAGATTGCCGGGGCGACCCTGGTGGGAGTCGGGGTCGGGGCGCTGGGCGGCGGCCTGGTGGGCGCGGTCATTGGCGCCGCCATTCCGCATTGGCGGTTGCGGTTCCCATGAGTGCCATCCGCCGGATTGCGCTCCTGCTGCTGCTCGGCCTCCTGCCGGCTTCGGTGGCCGCGCAGCGGCATATCGGCGAGTTGTCGGTTGCCGGCGGCTACGCCGGGGCGGCCGGAGGGCCGATTCAGGGCGGCGCCCTGGGCGGGGCGGCGAGCTTTGCCTTTGTCCTCGGACCGCTCACTCTCGGCCCGGAAGTGGGTTACTACCACTTCGGGGGCGACGGCCGCGCCACCATGCTGGGCGGGGTGGTACGGGTGCGGCTGCTTCGCACCGCGCCGTCGCTCTACGCCGTGGGCGGCCTGGCCCAGGGCGAGTTTCGCGGCCCGGTGGGGATCAACCTCTTCAGCGGCAGCGCCGGCCTGGGGGCCGCCTGGAGCCCGGCGGGAGAGGGCTGGGCCCTGATCCTGGAGGGACGCTGGCACGCCAGCCTGCAGAACAGCGGCGGTGCGGGGCAGCCGGCATTCATGGCCCTGCTCGCGGGAGGCCGGGTGCGCTGGTAGTACCGCACTCTTTTGCCGTGTGCCGGGCGATGGTGGTGCCGCGGTTTCGTGCCGCGGGGCCATCTTCGCCCGGATGGCCGTTGTGCTCCTTCCGCCGCTGCCGCTGCGCGCGATCCTGCCCCACCTGCACGCCGGGGAACTGCTGGGGATTCCCGCTCGGGTCCTTCCGCAGGTCGGGGAACCGCGCGGCGACCTCACCATTCTGAGCCCGCCGGACCTGCTGCGCCTGCGGCGGCCGCGGGCCCGCCGGCGCTATCTGCTCACCGGCGTCCTCCGGCCCCCCGGCGAGGAATGGCTCTGCCGGGCGCGGGCGCTGGCGGCGGGCGCGGGAGCCGGGGTGCTGGGCTGGCCGGCGCGCGCGTTGGTCGCCTGGTGCGACTCGTTGCTCCTCCCCGGCCGCACCGGCCTGGTCCGCTCCAGCTGCCGGCCCTGGCGCCGGGCGGCCCGGCTGCGGATCGTGGGGAGCGGCCCCGGGCATCCCCCCTTTGGCCGCTCCGGCCTGGTGCGCCCGCTCGGGGCAGGGCGGGTCGAGGCGGAACTGCCCCTGGCGGCGCTGAGACCGGAGGAGATCCTCTCCACCTGGCTCGCGGCGGGTTGGCGGGTGGAGGCCAGCGCCGTCGTCTACCCCGGGCTCGAGGCGGCCTTGGAGGGTGCCGGGCCGGAGGATAGTTTTCGCGCTCTCGCGGGCCTCCCCGACCGATACAGGTATGACCGCCGTGACGCACCTGCCCACGCTCCGTGATGTCATCGACAACCTCGCCCGCTTTTTCCGGATAGACACCGCGCAGCTGGTCGGCCGGGCACTGCAGGTGGTGGTGATCTGGATCAGCGCCTGGCTGGCCATGTGGGTCATCCGCGCGATGGCCCGGCGCATCGTGGCTTCGGTCCACGCCGGCGAGGGGACCCTCACATTGCGGGAGAAGCGGGGCCAGACCATCGCCCAGCTGCTGCGCAGCGTGGGCGGCGTGGTTGTGGTGCTGCTCGCGATGCTGCTTACCCTCAACACCTTCATCCAGATCACCCCCATTCTGGCCGGGGCGGGCATCCTCGGCCTGGCCATCTCCTTCGGGGCCCAGAGCCTGGTGAAAGACGTGCTGAGCGGGTTCTTCATCCTGCTGGAGAACCAGTTCGCGGTGGGCGATGTGATCGAAGCGGGCGGCAAGAGCGGGTCGGTGGAACGCATGACCCTGCGGGTGGTGCAGCTGCGCGACCTGCAGGGGGTGCTGCACACCATTCCCAACGGCCAGATCACCGTGGTCAGCAACAAGACCCGCGGCTGGTCACGCGCCGTCCTGGAAATCGCGGTGGCGTACGGGGCGGATATCGACCGCACACTCACCGTCTTCGCCGACGAGGCGGCCCGGCTGGCCGCCGATCCGGCATGGCGGCCGCGGCTCGAAGGAGAGCCGGTGGTCGCCGGGGTGGAGTCGCTGGCCGACAGCGGTGTCGTCATCCGGACCATGATCCAGACGGTTCCGGGCGCCCAGTGGGAAACCGCGCGCGAGTTCCGCCGCCGGATCAAGAACCGGCTCGACGCCGAGGGCATCGAGATCCCCTTCCCGCAACGCACCATGCACCTGCGACTGGATGACGAGCGCCTGGGCGGCCTGACCGGCGCCGCGTCGCGGGCCCTGGGAGGCTCGGCATGACGCTTCGCCTGTTCAATACCATGTCGCGGTCGGTGGTGCCGCTGGAACCGCTGCAGCCGGGCCGGGTGTCGATGTACACTTGCGGGCCCACGGTGTGGAATTACGCCCACATCGGAAATTTCCGGACGTTTCTCTTCGAGGACCTGCTCCGGCGCTGGCTGGAAGCCAGCGGGTATCGGGTCTTTCACATCATGAACCTGACCGACGTGGACGACCGGACCATCAAGACCGCCGCCGAGCGCGGGGTGTCGCTGGAGCAGCACGTGGCGCCCTTCATCCAGGCCTTTCTGGAAGACCGCGACTATCTGCGGATCCGCCCGGCGCATGCCTATCCCCGCGCCACCCGGTTCATCGAGCCCATGGCGCGGCTGGTAGAGGGCCTGCTGGCCAACGGGACCGCGTACCGGGGGGAGGACGGCTCGGTCTATTTCGCCATCGGGCGGTTTCCCGCCTACGGAAAACTGTCGCATCTCGACCGGCGGGAGCTGCGGACCGGGGCCAGCGGCCGGGTGAGCAGCGACGAGTACGCCAAGGAGGACGCCCGCGACTTCGTGCTGTGGAAGGCCGCCACTCCGGTAGATGAAGCCGTGGGCGCCGCGTGGGACACCCCGTTCGGCCGGGGGCGCCCCGGCTGGCACCTGGAGTGCTCGGCCATGGCACTGGAACTCCTGGGGAAGGAGTGGGGCACCGATGTGCTCGATATCCACGCCGGCGGGGTGGACCTGATCTTTCCCCATCACGAAGACGAAATCGCCCAGAGCTGCGCCTATACCGGCCAGCCGGAATTCGCCCGGATCTGGATGCACGGCGAGTTCCTGAACATCCGTGGCCAGAAGATGTCCAAGCGGTTCGGCAACATCACCACCGCCCGCGACCTGCGGGAAGACGGTGTCGACGCCGCCGCGGTCCGGCTGCTCATGTGCCAGACGCATTACCGTCAGAAACTCGACCTGACCGACGAGGCCCTCCCCGCGGCCGGCCGCGCGGTGGCGCGGCTGGGTGAGTTCCGCCAGCGGCTGGGGCAGCCCTTCCCGGCGCCCACCGCCGACCTGCAGGCCCGCTCCGGGGCGGCGACGGGCGAGCTGGAGGATGCCGCCCGGACCCTCCGCCTGGCAGCGGGGGCGGCGCTGGACGACGACCTGAACGCCCCCCGGGCGGTGGCGGCCCTGTTCGACTTCGTGAACGCGGGCCACCGGGCGCTGGATGAGGGAGCGCGGGTGTCGCCCGGGGTGCTGGAGAGCTTCGACTGGCTGGCGGTCGAGGTCCTGGACATCCTGCCCACCGAGCGGGCGGTGGACCCGGAGCTGGCCCGGTGGGTGGAGGACCGGCTGGATCAGCGGCAGCAGGCCCGGCGAGACCGGGATTTTGCCCGGGCCGACGCGCTCCGGGCGGAGGTGGAGGCGCGGGGGGTGGTGGTGGAGGACACGCCGGGAGGGACGAAATGGAAAGTGGCAGGGTGGGAAGGCGGCAAGGCGGGAGGCTGAACCGCTTCCCGTCCTGCCGCCCGTCAAGCTTCCCGCCCTGAGCCCGTTGACGCGCCCTAACCCCCTGTCTATTATATGGGTCTGTCATTTTTGGCTGGCCTGCTGACGTAGCTCAATTGGCAGAGCGGCTGATTTGTAATCAGCAGGTTGAGGGTTCGATTCCCTCCGTCAGCTCCGCGATGCAGTGCCGGAGCGAGCAAACCGGACGACCCCGCGAGGCGGCGGGGTTCTGTTTCTCCGGGAGGGTTGTCGGTGGGGTGACCGAGTGGCTAATGGTAGCAGACTGTAAATCTGCCGGGCTTCGCCCTACGTAGGTTCGAATCCTACCCCCACCATGAGGGCGGCAGGGTGGCAAGACGGCAAGACGGCAGGTGGGAGGCGTCCTCGGTGGCTGGCGGCGGGAAACAGGTTGGAGGTTGTATTGAACCTGCCGTCTGGCCGTCCTGTCGTCCGTTGCTCGCGGGTGTAGCTCAGTTGGTAGAGCATCAGCCTTCCAAGCTGAGGGTCGCGGGTTCGAGCCCCGTCGCCCGCTCTGAAGACGGCAGGAGGGCAAGACGGCAGGACGGCCGGTGAATTCTGTCCGTCAGGGGAGGCCCGAGCCGTGGATGGCAGGGCTGCGCGCGGCGGACATGCTGGGATGGACTGTACTGGCTGTCTTGCCGTCTTGCCGTCTGAGATCGCTCGCGTAGCTCAGTCGGTAGAGCGCATCCTTGGTAAGGATGAGGTCACCGGTTCGATCCCGGTCGCGAGCTTGAGCAGGGCAGAGACGCATGGCTCACACAGGTTACTGACGATGCCTCGAGATAAAATCATCATGGAATGCACCGACTGCCATAGTCGGAACTATTTCCAGGACAAGAACAAGCGGAAGCATCCGGAGCGGGTGGAGTGGAAGAAGTACTGTCCCCGGTGCAACAAGCATCAGCTGCACAAGGAATCGAAGTAGGATGGCCGTGGCGCAGCGCGGCGAGGACAAGGCCGCCGACACCGGCGTCGGTCCCTGGTTCCGGAGGACGATCGAGTTCTTCCGGGCGACCCGGGCCGAGATGGACAAAGTCACCTGGCCCACCCGGGAGGAACTGTACAAGGCCACCCGGATGATCCTGGTGCTCTCGATCATTCTGGGCCTCCTGATCGGCTGGATGGATCTGCTGCTGCAGAAGATCCTGGTCGACGGTGTGGCCCTGCTGGCGCGGTAACGGCATGGACTACCGGTGGTACGCGATCCAGACCACGGCCGGCCATGAGAACAAGGTCCGCAACCTGATCGCCAAGCGGATCGAAGACGATCCCCGGCCGGCGGAGGACAAGCTGATCCGCCAGGCGCTGGTGCCGGTGCAGGAAGTGGTCGAGATCAAGAACGGCAAGAAGGTCCAGGTGGAGCGGAAGCTCTACCCGGGCTACGTCCTGGTCGAAATGCAGATGGGGCAGGAAGCGCTCCATGTGGTCAACAGCATCCAGGGCGTGATCAAATTCGTGGGATCGGGCAAGGCGCCCCAGCCGCTGCGGCAGGACGAGGTCAACCGCCTGCTGGGCATCGCCGAGGAAGTGGCCGAAGAGGCGCCCAAGGAAGAGATCCCGTTCATGGTGGGGCAGGTGGTCGAGATCACCGAGGGCCCGTTCACCGATTTCAGCGGCACGGTGGAAGAGGTCCTGGCCGACAAGGGCAAGGTCCGGGTGGCGGTGAGCCTGTTCGGGCGCCCCACGACGGTGGAGATGGATTATTTGCAGTTGAGGGGGCACTAGACCTCACCCCCTGGCCCCCTCTCCACAACGTGGAGAGGGGGAACGGGGGTGAGGTTCCGCGACCGCACGGATTTGCGGCAGTAGGCCGGAGAAGCCGGCCCACGCACTGAGGGGAGCAGCATGGCGAAGAAGATCAACGCCGTGGTCAAGTTGCAGTGCCCGGCGGGCGCCGCCAATCCGGCGCCGCCTGTGGGAACGGCGCTGGGGCCGCACGGCGTGAACATCATGGATTTCTGCAAACAGTTCAACGCCCGGACGCAGAGCCAGGCGGGCATGATCATCCCGGTCGTAGTGACCATCTACGCCGACCGGACGTTCACATTCATTACCAAGACGCCGCCGGCGGCCAATCTCCTGCTCAAGGAAGCGGGCGTGGAGAAGGGCAGCCCCCAGCCCAACCGCACCAAGGTGGGGCAGGTGAACCGCGAGGCGTTGCGCAAGATCGCCCAGCTCAAGATGGCCGATCTCAACGCGGCCAATATGGAAAGCGCCATGCGCATGGTGGCGGGCACCGCCCGTTCCATGGGCCTGGAGGTGGTGGACTGATGCCGGCGCACGGGAAGAAGTTTCGCGCGGCGCTGGAGCGGGTGAACGGCGGGCAGTCGTTCGCCGGGCGGGACGCGCTGCTGCGGGTCAAGGAGGCCGCCTTCGCCAAGTTCGACGAAACCGTCGACGTGGCGGTGCGGCTGGGCGTCGATCCCCGCCACGCCGACCAGGTGGTCCGGGGCACGGTGGTGCTCCCCCACGGCACCGGCAAGTCGGTCCGGGTGCTGGTGATCACCCAGGGCGAGCGGGTGCGCGAGGCCGAGGCGGCCGGCGCCGATTTCGTGGGGGTGGAATACATCCAGAAGCTCAAGGACGGGTGGCTCGAGTGCGACGTGATCGTCGCCTCGCCCGACGTCATGGGGCAGCTGGGGCAGCTGGGCCGGATCCTGGGTCCCCGGGGACTGATGCCGAACCCCAAGGCCGGGACCGTCACCATGGATGTGGCGAAGGCGGTGCGGGAGATCAAGGCCGGCAAGATCGAGTTCCGGGTAGACAAGACGGGCAACGTCCACGCGCCCATCGGCAAGGTTTCCTTCGAGCTGGATCAGCTGTCGGAGAATCTGCAGATCTTCATGGATACGATCGTCCGGGCGCGTCCGGCGGCGGCCAAGGGGCAGTACATCCGGTCGGCCACGGTCTCGAGCACCATGGGCCCGGGCGTCCGGCTCGATACGGCGGGGTACCGATGAGCAGAACCGAGCGGCAGGATACGGTCGAGACGCTGGCGCGGCAGTTCCAGACGTCTCCCAATCTCTACCTGACCGACTTCACCGGGCTGGATGTCGGCCGGATGACCGAGCTGCGGCGGCGGCTGCGGACCGCCGGGCTGCGCTACCTGGTGGTGAAGAACACCCTGGCCCAGCGGGCGCTCGAGGCCAACCAGGTGAGCGGCGTGTCGGAGTTCCTGGCCGGCCCCACCGGGTTCGTGCTGGCGGGCGACGACCCGGTCGTCGCGGCCAAGGTGCTGACGGAGTTCGCCCGGGAGTTCGAAAACCGCCCCACCATCAAGATGGGGCTGGTGGAGGGCCGGTCGGTCACGGCCGACCAGGTAAAACAGCTGGCGCTGCTGCCCTCGCGCGAGGCGCTGCTGAGCCAGCTGGCAGGAACGCTGCAGGCGCCGCTGGCGGAGTTTGCCGGGGCCATGAATGCGATGCTCATGCAGGTAGTCGGCGCCCTCGAGGCGCTCCATAGCCAGCGCGGTGCTGGGTCATAACACGACGGAGAACAGCAATGCCTACCACGCTCAGCAACGAGGAGATCCTCGAGGCCATCGGGAACAAGACCGTGATGGAGCTTTCGGAGCTCATCGAGGCCTTCAAGGACAAATTCAATGTGACCATCGCCGCGCCCGTGGCCGCGGCCGCCGCACCGGCGGCCGGCGCGGGGGCGGGGGCGGCCGCGGCCGAGGAGCAGACGGAGTTCACCGTGGTGCTCAAGGAGGCCGGGGCCAAGAAGATCCAGGTGATCAAGGTGGTCCGCGAGGTCACCAGCCTGGGGCTCAAGGAAGCCAAGGACCTGGTCGATGGCGCGCCGAGCAACGTGCGCGAGGGTATCACCAAGGCGGAGGCCGAGGAAATCAAGAAGAAGCTCGAGGAGCAGGGCGCGTCCGTCGAGCTGAAGTAGCGCGGGCGCATCCCCGCTGGTCATCCGGACCAGCGGGGCCGGGCCGACGCTTCTTCAGTGGACGACATGACCGGACGACGCAACCGATAACATCAGGAACGCGCGAGCCCCGCGAGGCCCCTCCGCAATCGGCGGAGGGGAGCGCACGGGGCCCTTTGTGCTGGGCTGGAGTACGCAATGCCGCAGACTAAACCCGTAGTCACATTTTCGAAGCTCGAGGGCGGCATGGCCATGCCGCACCTCCTCGACATCCAGACCCAGGCCTTCCGGTCGCTGCTGACGCCGGAAGGGCCGGACGGCAGCCGCCAGGACGTCTCCCTGGACCGGGTCTTCCGCGACCTCTTCCCCATCACCGACGTGAACGGGAAGTACAGCCTGGACTTCGTCCGCTACAACCTGGGCGACCCGAAGTACTCCGTGGAGGAGTGCATCGAGCGCGACATGACCTACGCCGCGCCGCTCAAGGCGACGCTGCAGCTGGTCGTGTTCGAAGAGGTCGAGGGGCAGCGGCGGCCGAAGAACATCATCGAGAAAGAGGTCTATCTCGGTGAGCTGCCGGTCATGACCCCGCTGGGCACCTTCGTCATCAACGGCGCCGAGCGCGTGGTGGTGAGCCAGCTGCACCGCTCGCCCGGCGTGGTGTTCGAGGAGGATACCCATCCCAACGGGCAGCGGCTGTTCAGCGCCCGGATCATCCCCTTCCGGGGCTCGTGGGTGGAGTTCACCATCGACATCCACGACGTGATCTACGTCCACATCGACAAGAAGAAGAAGTTCCCCGCCACCGCGCTGCTCCGGGCCTTCGGCTACGGCAGCAACGCGGACGTGCTGCGGCTCTTCTTCGCCACCAAGGCGCTGGACATCACCGGCAAGCTGGAAGCGCGCCACGAGCGCCGCGAGGTGATGGGCTCCCTGCTGGCGGCCGACGTGTCCAACCCGGAAGACCCGGCGGGCGAGCCCCTGGGCCTGGTGGGCGATGAGCTCACCCCGGAGCGCCTCAACGCCATGCGGCACGTGGGCGTGAAGTCGGTCGAGGTCTTTACCGGCTACAGCACCCTGGATCTGCGCGACGAAGAACACCCCACCAGCACCCGCGACCGGCACCGCCACGTGCTGGCGTTCGACGTGGCCGACCCGGAGACGGGCGAGGTGCTGGCCGAGGGCGGCAAGGAGCTGACCGAGGCGCTGCGCGCCCGGCTCCGGAAGCAGGGCATCGAGCGGGTCGAGGTGCTGCTGCCGGCCGGCCGGGCCGAGAGCCCGCTCATCAAGAACACCCTGGCCAAGGACCCGACCAAGAGCGAAGCCGAGGCCCTGGAGCAGATCTACTCGCTGCTGCGGCCGGGCGAGGCGCCCAACCTGGAGACCGCCCGCCAGCAGCTGCAGAAGCTGTTCTTCAACCCCAAGCGCTACGACCTGGGGCGGGTGGGGCGGTACAAGATCAACCACCGGCTCAAGCTGAATACCGATCCGGACCAGACGGTCCTGACCGAAGACGATTTTATCGCCATCATCCGCTACCTGATCGAGCTGCACGACGGACGGGGCTACACCGACGACATCGACCACCTGGGCAACCGCCGGATCCGGTCGGTGGGCGAGCTCATCGCCAACCAGTTCTCCGTGGGCCTCTCGCGCATGGCGCGCCTGGTCAAGGAGCGGATGAGCATCAACAGCGATCCGGAGAAGATCTCGCTGGACGACCTGGTCAACGCACGGACCGTGTCCGCCGTCATCCAGGCGTTCTTCGGCTCGTCCCAGTTGTCGCAGTTCATGGACCAGACCAACCCGCTGGCCGAGCTGACCAACAAGCGCCGGCTCAGCGCGCTGGGGCCGGGCGGCCTCACCCGCGAGCGGGCGGGCTTCGAAGTCCGCGACGTCCATTACTCGCAGTATGGCCGGATGTGCCCGATCGAGACCCCGGAAGGTCCCAACATCGGCCTCATCACCAGCCTCTCCACCTACGCCCGGATCAACGAGCTGGGCTTCGTGGAGACGCCCTACCGGGTGGTGAAGGACGGGCGGGCCACCCACACGGTGCGCTGGCTGTCCGCCAGCGATGAAGAGGGCTACAACATCGCCCAGGCCAACGCGCCGCTGGATGAAGACGGCAAGTTCACCAATCCCCTGGTGCTGTGCCGCCGGGGCGACGACTACCCCCTGGTGCCGCCCGACCGGATCGATTTCATGGATGTGGCGCCGGAGCAGCTGGTCTCCATCGCCGCGGCCCTGATCCCGTTCCTGGAGCACGACGATGCCAACCGCGCGCTCATGGGCTCCAACATGCAGCGGCAGAGCGTGCCGCTCCTCTTCCCCGAGGCGCCCCTGGTGGGCACCGGGCTGGAGGAGAAGGTGGCGCGCGACTCGGGGGCCGTGATCAGCGCCCGGCGCGCCGGCACGGTGACCCGGGTGACGGCCGACGAGATCATCGTCGATGCGGGCGCCGACGGCCAGGCGGTGGGCGAGACCCCGCTGGCGCGGCTCACCCAGCACGACCGGTACCGGGTGAAGAAATTCTGGCGCACCAACCAGGACACCGCCATCAACCAGCGGCCGCTGGTGCAGGTGGGCCAGCAGGTGGACGAGGCGGAGATCATCGCCGACGGCGCCGCCACCGAGGACGGCGAGCTGGCGCTGGGCAGCAACGTGCTGGTGGCGTTCATGCCCTGGTACGGGCACAACTTCGAGGACGCCATCATCCTCTCCGAGCGGCTGGTGAAGGACGACGTCTATTCGTCGATCCACATCCAGGAGCTGGAACTGCACGTCCGCGACACCAAGCGGGGCCAGGAGGAAATCACCCGGGAGATTCCCAACGTCTCCGACGAGTCGCTGGTGGATCTCGACGAGCGCGGCATCGTGCGGATCGGCGCCCATGTGAAGCCGGGCGACATCCTGGTGGGCAAGATCACCCCGAAGGGCGAAACCGAGCTGTCGCCGGAAGAGAAGCTGCTGACGGCGATCTTCGGCGAGAAGGCCAAGGACGTGAAGGACTCGTCGCTCAAGGTGCCGCCGGGCATGCGCGGCGTCGTGATCGACGTCAAGATCTTCAGCCGGGTGGAAGACCAGGTGGTGGAGAAGGACCGCGGCGAGCGCATCGGCGAGGTCCGGCGGGTGGAGAACGACGAGAAGTCCCGCATCACCACCGCCATGATGGACGAGCTGAGCCAGCTGCTGCAGGGGCAGGAGGTCGCCCTCATGCTGCGCAGCGGCACGGTGGAGGAGTATCTGCCGGCCGGCACCAAGCTCACTGCCGCCGGCCTCAGGGATGTGGACCTGGGCGACGTTGATCTCAAGACGCTGCGGGTGACCAACAAGGCGGCCAACGAGCGGCTGCGCGCCACCATCGACGCGGCCTACCGCGAGCGCGCCCGGGTGGAGGAGAAGGCCGAAGACCAGATCGACAAGATTCTCCAGCCGGACGAGCTGCCTCCGGGCGTGATCCAGCTGGTGAAGGTCTATATCGCCGAGAAGCGCAAGATCTCGGTGGGCGACAAGATGGCCGGCCGGCACGGCAACAAGGGCATCGTCGCCCGGATCGTGCCGGAAGAGGACATGCCGTTCCTGCCGGACGGTACCCCGGTCGACATCGTGCTCAACCCGCTGGGCGTGCCCAGCCGGATGAACGTGGGCCAGATCCTGGAAACCCATCTGGGCTGGTGCGCCCGGCTGCTCGGCTTCAAGGCCAAGACGCCGGTCTTCCGCGGCGCCGACGAGGGCGAGATCAGCACCCTCCTGCGCCTGGCCGGCCAGGGCTGGGCCGCGCAGGGCCTCCGGCTGGCCACGCCGGCGCCCGCGGTGTCCACCGACCGCCTGCTGCGGGTGGTGGCCGATCTCAAGGAGCTGGCCCTGGCGGGCGAGCTGCAGGGCCTGCCCGAATCGGGCATCGCCGCCCTGGGACACAGGAGTTCCTCGGCCGAGAGCCGGGGACTCTTTGGCGACCTGCGCGATTTCCTGGTGGGGGCGGCGAAGGAGCTGGCCGAGCGGGAAGCCGCCGAGCGGCGCCACAGCCTGGACTTCCACCGGCACCAGCTGGAGGAAGACGGGGCCTCGGCGCGGGACCAGAAAGCCTACCACAAGACGGTGAAGGAACTGGAGAAGACGCTGGAGCTGCCGCCGGCCGAGCTGCTGGAGGCGGCCGGGAAACCGGCGCTGGCACGGCTGCTCGCGGGCAGGCCCGACGCCGACGCGGTCGAGGCGGCGTCCATGGAGCTCATGCGGACCGCCGGCATCACGCCGGGGGGCAAGGCCCTCCTGCGCGACGGCCGTACCGGCCAGCGCTTCGAGAGCGAAGTGACGGTCGGCTCGATCTACATGCTGAAGCTGAGCCACCTGGTGGACGACAAGATCCACGCCCGGAGCATCGGGCCGTACTCGCTGGTGACGCAGCAGCCGCTGGCCGGCAAGGCGCAGTTCGGCGGCCAGCGGTTCGGTGAAATGGAAGTGTGGGCGCTGGAAGCCTACGGCGCCTCCCACGTGCTGCAGGAAATGCTCACCGTCAAGTCGGATGACGTGAACGGCCGGAGCAAGGTGTACGAAGCGATTGTGAAGGGTCAGAACCTGCCGGAGCCCGGCATCCCCGAATCGTTCAACGTGCTGGTGAAGGAGCTGCAGGCGTTGGGCCTGAAGGTGACGCTGGGCACCACGGCAGACGGAGACGAATAGGGCGGCCGGACGGTCGGGCGGGCAGGCGGTCGGCATGACGCCTGGCGACGATCTCCGAGCCGTTAGCCATAGCAGGACCGAGACTTTACACGGAGCAGGGCCGGCCATGGCGGCCCGGCGAAGGGTGGATGCACCGACCGCCCGACCGCCCGACCGCCTGACCGCCCCAAACAGAGGGACCAAATGATCGATTTCCGCAGCGGCCGCGAGCCCAAGAGCTCGAGTTTCGATTATATCAGCATCCGGATCGCATCCCCGGAGGAAATCCGGGGTCCCCGCGACCCGAAGGAGCGCGAGCGCCTGGAGCTCCAGGGGCAGCGCACCTGGTGGTCCTGGGGCGAGGTGACGAAGCCGGAGACCATCAACTACCGCTCGTTCAAGCCGGAAAAAGACGGCCTGTTCTGCGAGCGGATCTTCGGCCCGGTGAAGGACTGGGAGTGTCACTGCGGCAAGTACAAGCGGATCCGCTACCGCGGGGTCATCTGCGACCGCTGCGGCGTGGAGGTCACGCTTTCGAAAGTCCGGCGCGAGCGCATGGGCCATATCGAGCTCAGCGTGCCGGTGGCGCATATCTGGTTCTTCAAGACGCTGCCGTCGCCCATGGGCAATCTGCTCAACATCACGCTGCGCGATCTGGAGCGGGTGGTCTACTACTCCAGCTACATCGTGATCGACGCGGGTGAGCAGGAGGTCGAGCCCAACCAGCTGCTGGACGAGGACGAATACCTCGCCCTCAAGGCCAAGGCCCGGGAAGAGAGCGACAGCGCCTTCCGGGCCGACATCGGCGCGCCCGCCGTGCGGGAGCTGCTGGGCCGGCTGGACGTGAGGAAGCTGGCGGAACAGCTGCGCGCTTCGGTCGCTACCGAGACCAGCCAGCACCGCAAGAAGCAGATGCTGAAGCGGCTCAAGATCGTCGACGCGTTCATGAACTCCGGCCAGGCGGGCGACCTGCCCAACCTGCCGGCCTGGATGATCCTCGACGTCGTCCCGGTCATTCCGCCCGACCTGCGGCCGCTGGTGCCGCTGGACGGCGGACGCTTTGCCACCAGCGACCTGAACGACCTCTACCGCCGGGTGATCAACCGCAACAACCGGCTGCAGAAACTGATCCAGCACCGCGCGCCGGAGGTCATCCTCCGTAACGAGAAGCGCATGCTGCAGGAGGCGGTGGACGCCCTGTTCGACAACGGCCGCCGCTCCAAGGCGATCCGCGGCCGGGGCAAGCGGCCGCTCAAGTCGCTTTCCGACATGCTGAAGGGCAAGCAGGGCCGGTTCCGGCAGAATCTGCTGGGCAAGCGGGTGGACTACTCGGGCCGGTCGGTGATCGTGGTGGGGCCGGAGCTGCGGCTGCACCAGTGCGGCCTGCCCAAGGCCATGGCGGTGGAGTTGTTCAAGCCGTTCATCATCCACAAGCTGGTGCAGAAGGGCATCGCCGAGACGGTCAAGCGGGCCAAGAAGATCGTCGAGCGCGAGAGCCCCGAGGTCTACGAAATCCTGGAGGAAATCATCCAGGACCATCCGGTGCTGCTCAACCGGGCGCCCACCCTCCACCGCCTGGGCATCCAGGCCTTCGAGCCGGTGCTGGTGGAGGGCAAGGCCATCCGGATTCACCCGCTGGTCTGCGCCGCGTTCAACGCCGACTTCGACGGCGACCAGATGGCCGTGCACGTGCCGCTCTCGTTCGAGGCGCAGCTCGAGGCCCGGCTCCTGATGATCTCGTCGAACAACATCCTGAAGCCGTCCGACGGCCGGCCGGTGGCGGAGCCGTCGCAGGACATGGTGCTGGGGAGCTACTTCCTCACCAAGGCACCGCGCGAGCTGGAAGAGCAGCTGGCCGACGCGAAAGACAGAGACAAGGTGCGGGAGGAGTACTGGGTCCAAGGCCCGGCGCTTCGGCAGCCCGGCGGAGCTGGAGATGGCGCTGCTCAACGGGAGCGTCACCTTCCATACCGCCATCCACTTCTGGTACATCCCGCCCCGCGAGGCGCAGGACAACCAGCCGGGGTGGATCGCGACCACCGTGGGCCGGGTGGTGTTCAACAACATTCTGCCCCGGCAGCTGGTGGCGGAGCTGGGCTTCCGCGACGAGCTCATGAAGAAGCGGGCCCTCTCCGAGCTGGTGCTGGAGAGCTACCGCCGGGCCGGTCTGGCCGAGACGGTCGCCTTCCTCGACCGGCTGAAGGAGTTCGGCTTCGGTTTCGCCACCTTCGGCGGTATCTCCATCGGCATCGAGGACCTGGAGATCCCGGCCGAGAAGGCCACCCTGCTGGAGGAGGCCGACAAGCGGGTGGCCCGCTTCCAGAAGGCCTACAATACCGGCCAGATCACCTTCGGCGAGCGGTACAACAAGGTGATCGACGCCTGGACCCACGCCAACAACGACGTGGCCGAGGCGATGGTGAACCACCTGCGGCGCAGTCGCGGCGGGTTCAACCCGGTCTTCATGATGTTCGATTCTGGCTCCCGCGGCAGCCGCGACCAGATCCGGCAGCTGGCGGGGATGCGCGGCCTGATGGCCAAGCCGCAGAAGAAGCTCACCGGCGGTATCGGCGAGATCATCGAAAGCCCCATCAAGTCGAACTTCCGCGAAGGCCTCACCGTGCTGGAGTACTTCATCTCCACCCACGGCGCCCGGAAGGGCCTGGCCGACACGGCGCTCAAGACGGCCGACGCGGGCTATCTCACGCGGCGGCTGGTGGACGTGGCGCAGGACGTCACCATTACCGAAGAGGATTGCGGCACCATCCTGGGGCTGGAGATCTCGGCTCTCAAGGAGGGTGAAGACGTCATCGAACCGCTGAGCGAACGGATCCTGGGCGTGGTAGCCTCGGAAGACGTCTTCGATCCGCATGAGCTGGACGAGGACGGCGATCCCAAGCTGCTGATCCAGGCCGGCGCCCTGGTGGATGAAGAGACCGCCAAGCGGATCGACGACGCGGGGATCGAACGGATGAAAATCCGTTCGGTGCTCACCTGCGAGGCGCGCCGCGGCGTCTGCCGCATGTGCTACGGCCGCAACCTGGCCACCATGAACATGGTGGACATGGGCGAGGCGGTGGGGATCCTGGCGGCCCAGTCCATCGGCGAGCCGGGCACGCAGCTGACCCTGCGGACCTTCCATATCGGCGGCACCTCCGCCCGCATCGCCGAAGAGGCGGAGCGGCGGGCCCGGGCCGACGGCGTGGTGAAGTACACCGAAGGCCTCGAATGGGCCGAGCTGCCGGTGCAGTACGAGGACGGCACCGAGGGCGCCATCCGGGTGACGCTCACCCGCGAGGACGAGTCGGCCGCGGACGAGGCGAAGGAGGGTATCCTGGTGGTGGACGAGCACGACCCCAAGCGGGTGCTCAACCGCTATCCGGTGCCGGAGGGCGCGCTCATCCTGGTCAAGGAAGGCGACAAGGTGGACGGCCCGCGGCAGGAGCGCCGGGGGACCATCCTCTATACCTGGGATCCCTACAACGACCCCAGCATCATCAAACAGGACGGCGACCTGCGCTGGAAGGACCTGGTGCCGGGCGAGACCCTGCGCGAGGAGCTGGACGAGTCCACCGGCCTGCGGTCGCTGGTGGTCATGGCCGACCCGGACCGGGAGCTGCATCCCTCGGTGCTGGTCTACACCAAGAACCGCAAGGACCCGCAGGAGTACACGCTGGCCGAAGGGTCGCGCATCATCCTGGGCTCGCCGACCGATCAGGTCACGCGCGCCATGGAGGTGCCGGATGACGCCAATCCCTGGTCGTCCAAGTTCCATGTGGACGAGGTGGCGATCAACGTCGCCTGGCCCGGGAAGAGCAAGAAGGAGAGCAAGGACAAGACCGTCTTCCTCTCGCCCCCGGTCCCCGTGCACAAGGGGGTGACGGTCACCAAGATCCCGCGGCAGGCGTACAAGACGCGGGACATCACCGGCGGTCTGCCGCGGGTGGCCGAGCTGTTCGAGGCCCGGCGACCCAAGGACCCGGCGACCATCTCCGAGATCGACGGCGCGGTGCGCTTCGGCGAGATCAAGCGCGGCAAGCGCGAAATCTTCGTCCGGGGCGAGGATGGCGAGGAGCGGCTGTACGAGGTGCCCGCGGGCAAGCATCTGCGGGTACACGAGGGCGACCGCGTCCGCGCGGGCGACCGGCTCACCGAGGGCCCGGTCAACCCGCACGACATCCTGCTCATCAAGGGCCCCCGGGCGGTGCAGGAGTACCTGCTGAACGAGGTCCAGGAGGTCTACCGCCTCCAGGGCGTGCGGATCAGCGACAAACACATCGGGGTGATCGTCCGCCAGATGCTGCAGAAGATCCGGGTCACCGATCCGGGCGATACCGACTTCCTCGAGGGCGAGACGGTCGACAAGCTCACCTTCCGGGAGGAGAACGACCGGATCCAGAAGCGGAAGATGAAACCGGCGCAGGCCGAGCCGGTGCTGCTGGGCATCACCAAGGCGAGTCTCACCACCCAGTCGTTTATCTCGGCGGCGTCGTTCCAGGAGACCACCCGGGTGCTGACCGATGCGGCCATCCGCGGGGCCAAGGACGACCTCCTGGGCCTGAAGGAGAACATCATCATCGGGCACCTGATCCCGGCGGGCACCGGCATCTACCGGTACGCCGAAATCGAGGTCGAGCCCCCGGCGGGCTACGAGCCGCCGCCTCCGCCGGCGGCGGAGGAGGAGCAGGTCGAAGTTCCGGCGGCGGCCGTGCCGGTGGGGGTACCGGACGAGGAGTGATCCAGGACGGCAGGAGGGCAAGGCGGCAAGACGGCAGGAAGACGGCACGGCAGGGGGCCCTTTGGGGCCCCCTGTTTCGTTGGGGTTGGGGGCGCAATGGGCCCGGCTTCCTGCCCGGGCCCCATCGCGCCGCCGGAGATTATCGGGACACCTCCCCCGCCTCCGGCACGGCGCCCAGCTGCTGCAGCATGACCGGCACTTCGAGATAGACCCGGCCGCGGCGGATCTGTCCATTGTCGACATCATACACGACGCAGAGCGGGACCCGGACCTCCCGGCCGGTGGCGGCGATTCCGGCAAACTCGCCCGTGTGCCGCCCGATGAAGGTCGCCTCCAGCGCGGCGTGTCCGTCGTCGCAGATCAGCGCCCGGACCTCGGCGTGCGCGTCGAAGGCCTCGTGGTAGATGTGGTGCAACATGCGCCGGACCCCCTCGATGCCCCGGTGCTCCTCGCCGGTGGCCATGGTGGTGAAGACGACGTCGTCCGCCATCATGCTCAGATCCTGGTGCTGCGACTGGATGTAGCGCTCCATGGCTGCGCGTGTCGGTGCGCTGGACATTGCTGCTCTCCTGGGATGGGGGATAAGAGCGGCGGCCTTCCTACGGAAACAGCTTCCCGCCCCGGGCGCCAGCCTGCCCGGCTTCCGGCCGCTGCCCCCCGTCCCGCCCCCCCCGGGGGAGCCCGGCCTGGCCGGGTCTGCGGGGTAGGGAACCCCCGGCGTGGCCGCCTTGACCCAACCCCAGGCCCCCTCTATGTTTGGGGTCTGCCAAGTTTTGGCAGCTTTTTTGGATATCCGGTTCCAGAGGTTATGCCGACTATTAATCAGCTCGTTCGGGGAGGGCGCCGCCCGGTCGCGGCCAAGGACAAGGCGCCGGCGCTCAAGCAGAACCCGCAGAAGCGGGGCGTGTGCACGCGCGTGTACACCACCACGCCCAAGAAGCCGAACTCGGCCCTCCGCAAGGTGGCGCGTGTCCGGCTCACCAACGGCTTCGAGGTGACCGCGTACATCCCGGGCGAGGGGCACAACCTGCAGGAGCATTCGATCGTGCTGATCCGCGGGGGCCGGGTGAAGGACCTGCCCGGGGTCCGCTACCACATCGTGCGGGGCACGCTGGACGCGGCCGGGGTGAACGACCGGCGGCAGAGCCGCAGCAAGTACGGCTCCAAGCGGCCCAAGGCGGGTGGCAAGTGAGCCGGCGCAACCGGGCCGTCAAGCGGCCCATTCCGCCCGATCCGCGCTACGACAGCCAGACGGTCTCCAAGTTCATCAGCAACCTGATGTACCAGGGGAACAAGAGCCTGGCCGAGCGGATCTTCTACTCGGCGATGGACCTGATCGAAGAGCGGACGGGGCAGCCGGGGGTGGCGGTGTTCAAGCAGGCGGTGAACAACGCCAAGCCCATGGTCGAGGTCAAGAGCCGCCGGGTGGGCGGTGCCTCGCTCCAGGTGCCGGTCGAAGTGCGCCCCGAGCGGCGCAGCGCGCTGGCCATGCGGTGGCTCATCGATTACGCCCGCGGGCGCAGCGAGAAGTCCATGTCCGAGCGGCTGGCGGCGGAGTTGATCCTCGCCTCCAAGGGCGAGGGCAGCACCATCAAGAAGAAGGAAGACACGCACCGGATGGCCGAGGCCAACCGGGCGTTTGCGCACTACCGGTGGTAACCTGACCCCCTCTCCGCGACGTGGAGAGGGGGAACGGGGTGAGGCTGAACAATCGGATCACGTGACCGGGCCCGCAAGCCCGCGCCACCTCTGGTCTTCTGACGACAACGCGTGCCCTCAGCGGAGGGTCATCCAGGGCTCCGGCCCGGATGCGCGCGGAGCGATACCACCAGCACGGGCTGGGTTCGGTCGCCCCGCTTTTCTGTTGGGCACTTGGTCTGGGGTTTATGGCGCGAGAAACACCGCTCTCTCATTATCGGAATATCGGCATCATGGCCCACATCGATGCCGGGAAGACGACTACGACCGAGCGCATCCTCTATTACACGGGGAAGAACTACAAGATGGGCGAGGTCCATGAGGGCGCGGCCACCATGGACTGGATGGAACAGGAGCAGGAGCGGGGCATCACCATCACGTCCGCCGCCACCACCTGCTTCTGGAAGCGGGGCGAGGTGCTGTACCGGATCAACCTGATCGACACCCCGGGCCACGTGGATTTCACCGCCGAGGTGGAGCGGTCGCTCCGGGTGCTGGACGGCGCCGTGACCGTGCTGGACGCGGTGAGCGGGGTGGAGCCCCAGACCGAAACCGTCTGGCGCCAGGCCGATCGTTACGGCGTGCCGCGGATCATCTTCGTCAACAAGATGGACCGGATCGGCGCCGACTTCGAGCGCTGCCTGGCCATGATCAAGGACCGCCTGGGCGCGCACGCGCTGCCCATCCAGTGGCCCCTGGGAGCGGCCGAGCTGTTCACCGGACACCTGGACGTGATCGGCCAGTTCGAGCGGGTGTTCGACGACGAGTCCATGGGCAGCAAGTTTTACGACGGCCCGATACCCGACGTCTTCAGGGACAAGGTGGCCGAGCTGCGGCACGAGCTGGTCGAGGCCATCGCCGAGGGCGACGACACCCTGCTGGAGAAGTACCTGGGCGGCGAGGAGCTGTCGGAAGACGAGCTGCGCCGCGGCCTGCGGAAGGCCACCCTGGCGGGGCGGATCGTGCCGGTGCTCTGCGGCGCCGCCTTCAAGAACAAGGGCGTGCAGGCGCTGCTGGACGCGGTGGTGGACTTTCTGCCCAGCCCGGAAGACGTGCCGGCCATTACGGGGCACCTGCCGCTGCACGACGAGACGCGCGTGGAGCGCTGCACCTCCGACGAGGAGCCGCTGGCCGCGCTGGCGTTCAAGATCATGACCGATCCCTACGTGGGCCGGCTGACGTATTTCCGGGTCTACAGCGGCACCATCAAGTCGGGGTCGTACGTGTACAACAGCACCAAGGACAAGCGGGAGCGGGTCGCCCGGCTGCTGCAGATGCACGCCAACAAGCGGGAGGAGATCGAGGAAGTGCGGGCCGGCGACATCGCCGCCGCCATCGGCCTCAAGGACACGCGCACCGGCGACACCCTGTGCGACGATTCCAAGCCGATCATCCTCGAGGCCATGAAGTTCCCCAACCCCGTCATCGACGTGGCGGTGGAGCCGAAGACCAAGGCCGACCAGGAAAAGCTGTCGCTGGCGCTGCAGAAGCTGGCGGAGGAAGACCCCACCTTCCGGGTGCGCACCGACGCCGAGACGGGGCAGACGATCATCGCCGGCATGGGCGAGCTCCATCTGGAGATCATCGTCGACCGGATGAAGCGGGAGTTCCGGGTCGAGGCCAATGTGGGCCGGCCCCAGGTGGCCTTCCGGGAGACGATCACCAAGCGGATCGAAAACGTCCAGGGCAGGTTCGTCCGGCAGTCGGGCGGCAAGGGCCAGTACGGCCACGTGGTGATCAACGCCGAGCCCTGCGAGCCGGGCCACGGGTTCGTGTTCGAGGACAAGATCGTGGGCGGCGTGATCCCGCGGGAGTTCATCAAGCCGGTCGAAGCCGGCATCAAGGAAGCGCTGGAAGGCGGCGTGCTGGCCGGCTATCCCATGGTGGACGTGAAAGTGGAGCTGGTGGACGGCAGCTATCACGACGTCGACAGCTCCGAAATGGCCTTCAAGATCGCCGGCAGCATGGCGATCAAGGACGCGGCGCGGAAGGCCGGCGCCATCCTGCTGGAGCCGGTGATGGAGGTCGAGGTCGTGGCCCCGGGCGAGTACCTGGGCGACGTCATCGGCGACCTCTCGGGCCGGCGCGGCAAGATCGGCGGCATGACGCAGCGGGGCGAGGCCCAGGTGGTGGCGGCCACGGTGCCTCTGGCGGAGATGTTCGGGTACTCCACCACCCTGCGCTCCATGAGCCAGGGCCGGGCGGTGTACTCCATGGAGTTCGATCACTACGAGCAGGTGCCGCAGAGCATCGCGGAACAGATCATCAACCGGAAGTAACCGTGCGGCCCGCGCCGCACGGGGCTGGATAGCCGACGGCGGACAGCAGACAGCCCTTAACACAGGAAGCGCGTACCATGGCGAAGGCGAAATTCGAGCGGACCAAGCCGCATGTGAACGTGGGCACCATCGGCCACGTGGACCACGGCAAGACCACCCTGACCGCGGCGCTCACCAAGGTGTCGGCCGACAAGGGCTGGGGCACCAAGTACGTGCCCTATGACGAGGTGGCCAAGGCTTCGGAGTCGCAGGGCCGCCGCGATGCAACCAAGATCCTCACCATCGCGACCAGCCACGTCGAGTACGAGACGGGAAAGCGCCACTACGCGCACGTCGACTGCCCGGGCCACGCCGACTACGTGAAGAACATGATCACCGGCGCTGCCCAGATGGACGGGGCCATTCTGGTGGTCTCCGCCGTGGACGGCCCCATGCCGCAGACCCGCGAGCACATCCTGCTCGCCCGGCAGGTGAACGTGCCCTCCATCGTGGTCTTCCTCAACAAGTGCGACCTGGTCGACGACCCCGAGCTGCTCGACCTGGTCGAGCTGGAAGTGCGGGAGCTGCTCAACCAGTACCAGTTCCCCGGCGACGACACCCCGGTGATCCGCGGGTCCGCCACCGGCGCCCTCGAGGGCAAGACCGAGTGGATCGAGAAGATGGACGAGCTGTTCACCGCGCTCGACACCTTCATCCCCGAGCCCAAGCGCGAGGTCGACAAGCCATTCCTGATGCCGGTGGAGGATGTCTTCTCCATCACCGGCCGCGGCACGGTGGCCACGGGCCGGATCGAGCGCGGCAAGATCAAGGTGGGCGAGGAAGTCGAGGTAGTGGGCTTCGGCGCCAACAAGAAGACCGTGGTGACCGGCGTCGAGATGTTCCGCAAGCTGCTGGACGAGGGCCAGGCGGGCGACAACGTCGGCCTGCTGCTCCGCGGCGTGGACAAGAACGAGATCGAGCGCGGCATGGTGCTGGCCAAGGGCGGCTCCATTACGCCGCACACCAAGTTCCACGCCGAGGTCTACGTCCTCACCAAGGAAGAGGGCGGGCGGCACACCCCGTTCTTCAACGGGTACCGGCCCCAGTTCTACTTCCGCACCACGGACGTGACCGGGTCGGTGCAGCTGCCCGAGGGCGTGGAGATGGTCATGCCGGGCGACAACGTACAGATGACCATCGAGCTCATCACCCCGATCGCCATGGACGAGGGCCTGCGCTTCGCGATCCGCGAAGGCGGCCGCACCGTGGGCGCCGGCGTGGTGACGAAAATCTTGCAGTAGCACCGGACTCGGTGGGCCGGAGGGCGGACCTGCCGCCCTGCCGCCCTGCCGTCTTGCCGTCTGAGGATTCACATGGCCGGACGCATTCGCATTCGCTTGAAGGGCTTCGACCACCAGGTGCTGGACCAGGCGGCCGCGGACATTCTCCGCACCGCCGAGAAGACCGGCGCCCAGGTGTCGGGCCCCATCCCGCTCCCGACCAAGATGGAGCGGTGGACGGTGTTGCGGAGTCCGCACATCGACAAGAAGAGCCGGGAACAGTTCGAGCTGCGGACGCACAAGCGCCTGCTGGATATCAATGATTCCCGCCCCCAGACGGTGGACGCGCTGACCAAGCTCGACCTGCCGGCGGGAGTGGACGTGGAGATCAAGGTCGAATAGCCATGGCGACGGGACTGATCGGTCGGAAGCTCGGCATGACCCGCGTCTTCGCGGAAGACGGCAGCTCGATCCCGGTGACGGTGATCGAAGCGGGCCCCTGCCGCGTCACGCAGGTGGGCGAGCGGGCGGTACAGCTCGGCTTCGGCGCGCGCCGGCCGCAGCGGACCACCCGCGCCGCGCTGGGGCACGCCAAGGCGGCGGGCCTGGACGCGGCGCCGGCGGTGCTGCGGGAGTTCGCGCGGGACGACCAGGCCCCCGAAGCGGGCCAGGAGGTCACCGTGGGCATCTTCGCCCCGGGCGAGCTGGTGAAGGTCACCGGCCGCAGCAAGGGCCGGGGGTTCCAGGGCGTAGTGCACCGCCACGGGTTCGGCGGCGGGCCCGCCACCCACGGCAATACCCGCCACCGGAAGCCGGGCTCGATCAGCCCCGGCACCGATCCCTCGCGGGTCATCAAGGGCAAGAAGATGCCCGGCCACCAGGGCGACCGGCGCCACACCGAGCTGGGCCTGCGGGTGGTGAAGATCGACGAGGGGCGCAACCTGCTCTTCGTCCGCGGCGCGGTGCCGGGCTCGAAGAACGGCCTCGTGGTCGTGCAGAAACAGGGAGGACGGAGCCGGTATGCTTGAGGCGCCACACTTTTCGCCCCACGGCGTGCGCCGCTCCGCGGCCTTCGCCCTGCCGGCGGAAACCTTCGACGGGCGGGTGCACGAGCCGTCGCTGCATCAGGCCGTGCGCGCGTACCTGAACAACCAGCGCCAGGGCACCGCCGCAACCAAGACCCGGAGCTTCGTCTCCGGCGGCAACCAGAAGCCCTGGAAGCAGAAGGGCACCGGCCGCGCGCGGCAGGGCTCCATCCGGGCGCCCCACTGGCGGGGCGGCGGCACCGTATTCGGCCCGCACCCGCGCGATTACCGCACCGAGCTGCCCCGCAAGGCGAAGCAGCTGGCGCGGCATTCGGCGCTCAACGCCCGGGCCGCCGAAGGCCGGCTCATCGTGGTCGAGCGCCTGCAGTTCGAGAAGCCGCGTACCGCCTGGATGGCCGAGCTGCTGGCCCGGCTGGAGCTGGCCGGGAAGAAGACGCTGATCCTCACCCACGGGGTGAACGAGGCGGTCTACCTGAGCGGCCGGAACATCCAGTCGGTGCGGGTCATGCCCTTCGCCGAGGCCGCGGCCTATGACATTCTCTGGGCCGAAACCATCGTGGCCGAAGAGGGCGCCATCACCGGCGAGGTCCCGGAGGTGACGGACGCCGGCGAATCGCTGGACGTGCGCCAGGGCGGAGCCCGGAAGCCGCGCCGCAAGGCCCCCAAGGCCGGGGCGGCGGCGGAGGGCGAGGAGAAGAAGCCGGCCCGGAAGACGCGCAAGAAGGCCGCGGCCAGGCCCGCCGCCCGGGCGGCCCCGAAGAAGAAGAAGGCCGCCAAGAAGCCGGCCGCGAAGAAGAAGTCGGCCAAGAAGGCGGCGAAGAAGCCGGCCGCGAAGAAGAAGGGGAGCAAGTAGATGCCGACCCTGCACCAGACGATCGTCCGGCCGGTGGTGACGGAGAAGAGCTCCGCCGCCTACCAGGCGAGCAAGGTGTACACCTTCGAGGTGCACCCCGAGGCCAGCAAGCTCCAGATCCGCGACGCGCTGGAGCGGCTGTTCCAGGTGACGGTGATCAGCGTGCGCACCATGCAGATGCGGCGCAAGCTGGTCTCGCGGGGGCGCACCCACGGGACCACGGCCCGGTGGAAGAAGGCGGTGGTCACGTTGAAGGACGGCGACACGATTCCGGTCTTTGAGGGCTGAGATGAGCATCAAGCAATTCCGACCGATCACCGCGGGCACGCGGTTCCGGATGGTCTCCGGCTTCGACGAGATCACCCGGGACACCCCGGAGAAGTCGCTGCTGGAGCCGTTGCGCGGCAGCGGGGGCCGCAACAACCAGGGGCACCTGACCTCGCGCCACCGGGGCGGCGGCCACAAGCGGCAGTACCGGCGGATCGACTTCCGGCGCGACAAGCACGGCGTGCCGGGCCGGGTGGCGGAGATCGAATACGATCCCAACCGCAGCGCCCGCATTGCGCTGGTGGTCTACGCCGACGGGGAGAAGCGCTACATCCTCCACCCCAAGGGGCTGCAGCAGGGCGACACGGTCGTCTCCGGCCCCGGCAGCGACATCCGGGTGGGGAACGCCATGCCGCTGGTCGAGATCCCGTTGGGCACCACGGTGCATAACGTGGAGCTGAAACTGGGCCGGGGCGGGCAGCTGGCGCGGAGCGCGGGAACCAGCGCGCAGGTCATGGCCAAGGAAGGCGACTACGTGACGCTGCGGCTGCGCAGCTCCGAGATGCGCCGGGTGCTGGGCCGCTGTCTCGCCACCATCGGCGAGGTGGGCAACGCCGAGCACGAGCTGATCGCGGTGGGCAAGGCGGGCAAGCAGCGCTGGCTGGGCAAGCGGCCCAAGGTCCGCGGCGTGGCCAAGAACCCGGTGGATCACCCGCTGGGTGGCGGCGAGGGCAAGAGCAGCGGCGGGCGCCCGCCGGTCTCGCCCTGGGGCAAGGCCGAGGGGCGGAAGACGCGGCACCCGAAGAAGAACACCAACCGGCTCATCGTACGGGGCCGGAAGCGCGGGAAGGCGACGAAGTAGCGGGGGAGCGGCTTTCTCGCCTGGCCTTGACCACCTCGGCCCCCTCAGCCTCCTCGACCTGGCTGAGTGGTCGAGAAGGTCGAGAGGGTCGAGAGGGTCGAGGTAAGGCTCACAACCGAGATTGGCGATATGTCACGCAGCATCAAGAAAGGCCCCTTCGTGCAGACGGCTCTGCTCACCAAAGTGCAGATCCTGAACTCGAAGAACGAGAAGCGGGTGGTGAAGACCTGGAGCCGGGCGAGCACCATTCTGCCCGAGTTCGTGGGTCACACCTTCGCGGTGCACAACGGCAACAAGTTCGTGCCGGTGTACGTCACCGAGAACATGGTGGGGCACAAGCTGGGCGAGTTCGCCCCCACGCGGCTGTTCCGGGGCCACAGCGGCAAGCTGGTGGCCGACAAGAAAGCCAAGCCCGCGTAACCGGCGGTCACGAGGACTGAGAACAGATATGGAAGCCAGAGCAATCCAGCGAATGGTGCGCCAGTCCCCGCGCAAGATGCGGCTCGTGATCGACGAGATCCGGGGCAAGGACGTGAACGAGGCCTACGCCATTCTGAAGTTCAGCAAGAAGCTGGCGGCGCGGCAGATCGCCAAGACGCTGCGCAGCGCGGTGGCCAACGCCGAGCAGAAGGCCATGCAGTCGAACGAGCGGTTTGACGTGGACGAGCTGGTGGTCACCCGCGCCATCGTCAATATGGGCCAGCCGCTCAAGCGGTTTACCGCGGCGGCGCAGGGGCGGGCCACCCCGATCCGGAAGCGGACCAGCCACGTGGAGATCACGGTGGGCATGAGAGAGAGCGACTAATGGGTCAGAAAACGCATCCGATCGGCTTCCGGCTGGGCATCGTCAAGCCCTGGAAGTCGCGCTGGTACGCCACCCGCGACATGCCGGCGTTGCTCAAGGAAGACGAGCTCATCCGCAAGTACATCAAGGCGCGGCTGGGCCATGCGGCGATCGCCGAGGTGCACATCGACCGGCGGCCGGGCAAGGTGACGGTAACCATCCATACCGGGCGGCCCGGGGTGGTGATCGGCAAGCGGGGCGCCGAGGTGGACAAGCTGCGCGACGAGCTGGCCCAGCTGACCGGGAAGGAAGCCGCGGTCAATGTGGAAGAGATCAAGCGGCCCGAGCTCTCGGCCCAGCTGGTCGCCGACAATATTGCCCACCAGATCCAGCAGCGGATCTCGTTCCGCCGCGCCATGAAGCGGGCGGTGCAGAGCACCATGCGGATGGGCGGGCAGGGCATCAAGGTCCGCGCGTCGGGCCGCCTGGGCGGCGCCGAGATCGCGCGGACGGAAGGCTATCACGAAGGCCGGGTACCCCTGCACACGCTGCGGGCCGACATCGACTACGCGGTGTCCACGGCCAAGACGACGTACGGGGCGATCGGGATCAAGGTCTGGATCTTCAAGGGCGAGATCGTCGAAGACCTCTCCGGCCGCACGTACAGCACGGGAGCGTAAGGCATGCTGGCGCCGAAACGGGTCAAATTTCGCAAGCGGTTCAAGGGCCGCACCCGGGGGCTGGCCACCCGGGGGAATACCGTCGCCTTTGGCGAGTACGGGCTCATGACGCTCGATCCGGGCTGGATCAGCAACCGGCAGATCGAAGCGGCCCGTGTCGCCATGACGCGCGAAATGAAGCGCGGCGGCAAGGTCTGGATCCGGATCTTCCCGGACAAGCCGATCACCAAGAAGCCGGCCGAGACCCGCATGGGGAAGGGCAAGGGCAATCCCGAGGGCTGGGTGGCGGTGGTGAAGCCGGGCCGGGTCATGTTCGAAGTGGAGGGCGTCACCGAAGGGCTGGCCCGCAAGGCGCTGGACCTGGCCGCGGCCAAGCTGCCGGTGAAGACCCGCTTCGTGAAGCGGATGGAGGGTTGACGCGATGAAGCCCCAGGAACTGCGGGAGCTGGCGGACGAAGAGCTGAAGGCCAAGCTCGCGGAGATCACCGAGGAGCGGTTCCGCCTCCGGTTCCGCTCGGCGACGGAAGACGTGGGCAATACCGCCCGCTTCCGGCTGATGCGGCGGGACGTGGCGCGGATCCGCACGATCCTGCGCGAGCGGGCGGCCCAGTAACCGGAGACGGAGACCGACATGGCAGAGAAGACGCAGTCCGACGAGCAGGCCACCGCCACCCGCAGCCATCGCAAGGCGCGCGTGGGCCTGGTGGTGAGCGATAAGATGACCAAGACCGTGACGGTCGAGCTGACCCGGCGCTTCGCCCACCCGATCTACGGCAAGCAGGTGCTGCGGACCAAGCGGGTCAAGGCGCGGAACGAGATGGATGCCCACACGGGCGATACCGTCCGGATCATGGAAACGCGGCCGCTGGCGAAGACGGTCAGCTGGCGGGTGGTCGAGGTGGTGGAGCGGGCGAAGTAGCGCGAAACGCCCGCCGGGCCCGGAGCACGCCGGCGGTAACCGAAGGCACTAACCGAGAATTCGGTCATGATTCAGCAAGAGTCGATCGTCAAGATCGCGGACAATTCCGGCGCGCGGAAAGCGCTCATCATCCGGGTGCTGGGCGGCAGCAAGCGCCGCTACGCCGGCGTGGGCGATCGCGTGGTGGTGGCCATCAAGGACGCCATCCCGGCCGGGCAGGTGAAGAAGGGCGACGTGGCCAAGGCGGTCATCGTGCGCACGGCCAAGGAAACACGGCGGCGGGACGGGACCTACATCCGGTTCGACGAGAACGCCGCGGTCCTGATCACCGATAACGGCGAGCCGCGGGCCACCCGCATCTTCGGGCCGGTCGCGCGGGAGCTGCGCGAGAAGAAATACATGAAGATCGTCTCGCTGGCGCCGGAGGTGCTCTGATATGAAGCCGCTGGTCTACAAGAAGACGCGCGGCCAGCGCCGGCGGAAGCCGGCGCCGCAGCCGATGAAGCTGCCCATGACGAAGGGCGACACCGTGCAGATCATCTCCGGCGAAGCGAAGGGCCGCCGGGGCACGGTGCTGCGGGTATTGCCGCGCAAGGGCCGCATCGTGGTGGAAGGGGTGAACGTGGTGAAGCGCCATCGCAGCGCCACGGCCAATGCGGAGGCGGGGATCATCGAGTTCCCCGCGCCGATTCATCACTCGAAGGCGATGCTGATCGATCCCAAGACGGGCGAGCCGACCCGGGTCCGGCGCCGCAAGGACGCGGACGGAACCGTGGAGCGGATCGCGGTGAAGTCGGGACAACCGGTCCCGAGGAGCCGATAAGCCATGGCGAAGGTGAAGGAACAGAAGCCGTCCGCGGGCGGCAAGAAGAACCGGGACAAGGCCGCCGCCGCGAACACCGACGCGGCGCCGAAGGCTTCCGAGGGCGTGCCCCGGCTGCGGACGCACTACGACCAGGTGGTCCGCCCGGCGCTGGCGCGCGACTTCGGCCTGCGCAATCCGCACCAGATTCCCCGGCTGGTGAAGGTCGTTCTCAACGTCGGCCTGGGCGAGGCGTCGAAGAACCCCAAGCTGCTGGAGACGGTGGTGGAGGAAGTCACCGCCATCGCCGGCCAGCGGGCGGTGATCACCCGCGCCAAGAAGGCGATCTCCAACTTCGGGTTGCGGGCGGGCATGCCGGTCGGAGTGACGGTCACGCTGCGGGGCGCCCGGATGTACGAGTTCCTCGACCGGTTCATCAATATCGCGGTGCCGCGCACGCGCGATTTCCGCGGGCTGCCCAACAAGAGTTTCGACGGGCGGGGCAACTACTCCTTCGGCGTGAAGGAGCAGATGATCTTCCCCGAGATCGATTTCGACCGGGTGGAGAAGATCCACGGCATGGACATCACCCTGGTCACCTCGGCGACGAGGGACGACTTGGGCCTGGCCCTGCTGCGCGGATTCGGCTGGCCCTTCCGGGGCGAAACGCCGGCGGTGGTGGGGTAACGGCGGGAAACGGGGAACAGGGAAGTGGGAACCGGCAGGCCTTTTCCCCGTTCCCCTTTCCCTCTTCCCGGTACATGAACTGAAGGAACTTGAGGAATCATGGCCAAGACCTGTTGGATCGAAAAAGCCAAGCGCACCCCCAAATTCTCCTCGCGGACGGTGCGGCGCTGTCAGCGGTGTGGCCGGGTGCGGGCGTATCTGCGCCGGTTCGGTCTCTGCCGCATCTGCTTCCGTGAGCTCGCGCTGCGGGGAGAAATCCCGGGCGTGCGCAAGGCCAGCTGGTAAGGAGCGGTCGACGTATGAGCATGACGGATCCCGTAGCGGACATGCTGACCCGCATCCGGAACGCCTGCGATGCAGGCCACCGGAGAGTGGACATGCCGGTCTCGAAACTGCGCACCGAGTTCGCCCGGCTGCTGCGCGACAACCACTACATCGCGGACTTCAAGCTCCTCGATGACGGTGCGCACGGCGTGCTCCGGGTCTACCTGAAGTATCACAACGAATCGCCGGTCATCCGGGAGCTGCGGCGCGTGAGCACGCCCGGCCTGCGGCGCTACGTGAAGTGCCGCGACCTGCCCCGGGTCAAGAACGGCCTGGGGATGGCGATCGTCTCGACCTCGCGCGGGCTCATGAGCGACCGCGACGCCCGGTCGGCCCATCTCGGCGGCGAACTGCTCGCCGTCGTCTGGTAGGAGCGAGCATGTCGCGTATCGGCAAGAAGCCCGTCGTCATCCCCCCAGGGGTGACCCTCACCATCGACGGGCATACGGTCACCGCCAAGGGCCCCCGGGGCGAGCTGCGGCGGACCCTGCACCGGGACATGATCGTCGGCATGGCGGACGGCCAGGTCACGGTCCAGCGGCCCAGCGAGGAGCAGCGGCACAAGGCGCTGCACGGGCTCACCCGCACCCTGGTGCAGAACATGGTCGACGGCGTGGCCACCGGCTTCAGCCGCACCCTGGAGATCCAGGGCGTCGGCTACAAGGCGGAGCCCCGGCCCTACGGCGTCAATCTCGTGGTCGGGTTTTCCCATCCGGTGGCCTACAAGGCCCCCGCCGGGATCAAGATCACGGTCGACAACAATACGGTGGTCCGCATCGACGGAGCCGACAAGGAACTGGTGGGCCAGGTGGCCGCGGAGCTGCGGGCGGTGCGGCCCCCCGAACCCTACAAGGGCAAGGGCGTCCGCTACCAGGGTGAACAGGTGCGCCGGAAGGCCGGCAAGACAGGAGCGAAGTAACCGATGCGCGGGATTCATGCACCCAAGACGCGGCCGGAGCGGCGCTATCGCCGTCACCTCCGGGTCCGGAAGAAGGTCGCCGGGACGGCGGCCCGCCCCCGGCTGGCCGTCTTCCGCAGCCTCAAGCACATCTATGCCCAGCTGGTGGACGACGAGCGGGGCGTGACCCTGCTGGGGGTGGCGGACACCAGCGAGGGGCTGGCCGTGGAAGGCGCCGGCAAGGTGGCCCGGGCCAAGGCGGTCGGGCAGCTCCTGGCCAGCAAGGCGAAGGCGGCAGGCTACGGCCCGGTCGTGTTCGATCGCGGCGGATATCGATATCATGGGCGCGTGCGGGCCGTCGCAGACGGCGCCCGCGCCGGCGGATTGGAGTTCTGACGATGGCCGAAGAGCAGAAGACCCCAGCGGCAGAGACGCCCACCGAAGCGTCGCCCGAGCGGGAGGCGCAGTCGACACCGTCGGCGCCGCCGGCGCAGCAGCGGGAAGGCGGCGGCGGCGGGGGCCGGGGGCGCGGGCGGCAGCGGGGTGACCGCGGCCGGGGCGGCCGGCGCGACCGCGACCGGGAACATGGCAGCGATCTGATCGAAAACGTGATCGCCATCAATCGCGTGGCCAAGGTGGTCAAGGGCGGGCGCCGGTTCTCGTTCAACGCGCTGGTGGCGGTGGGCGACGGGCGCGGCCGGGTCGGGATTGCCACCGGCAAGGCGAATGAGGTCTCCGAGGCGGTGCGCAAGGCGGTCGAGGGAGCGCGGCGGGGAATGACCGAGGTGCCCCGGGTGGGCGCCACCATCCCGCACGAGATCCTGGGCCATCATGGCGCGGGCCGGGTGCTGCTCAAGCCGGCCGCCAGCGGGACCGGCATTATCGCGGGAGGCCCGGTGCGCGCGGTGCTGGTCTGCGCCGGCATCACCGATATCCTCACCAAGTGCCTGGGCTCGACCAACCCGCACAACATGGTGCGCGCCACCATGGACGGGCTCACCAGCCTGATCACCGCGCGGCAGGTGGCGCGGGAGCGCGGGCTGGAGCTCGACCAGATCCCCTTCCGGGGACGGCAGGAGGTCGCCAATGCCTGAGCAGACGGCGGCGGCGCGGCTACGCGTGAAGCAGGTGCGCTCGGAGATCGGCCACGCCGAGACCTACCGGCGCACCCTGCGGGCGCTGGGGCTGCGGCATCATCAGCAGACGGTGGAGGTGTCGGACACGCCCTCCATTCGCGGCATGTTGTTCAAGGTGCGCCACCTGGTGCAGGTGACGCCGGCGGAGAATCGATAAATGGCGGACGAAACCAGAACGCCGATCACCCTCTCGAACCTGCGGCCGGCGCCCGGCTCCACCCAGCCGCGCAAGCGGGTGGGGCGGGGGCCCGGCAGCGGCCTGGGCAAGACGGCGGGCCGCGGGCACAAGGGTCACAAGGCCCGGACCGGCGGCTCCACCAACCCCGGCTTCGAGGGCGGGCAGATGCCGATCTACCGGCGGCTGCCCAAGCGCGGCTTTACCAACCCGTTCAGGGAACGGGCCCAACCCGTGAATCTGCAGGCCCTGCGGCAGCTGGGAGGCACCGAGGTGACTCCCGATACGCTGGCCGCTGCCGGCCTGATCGCCAGGCCGTCCGACCCGGTGAAGATCCTCGGCACCGGCGATGCGGACCGGGCCTACGCCGTCAGCGGCGTGCCGGTCTCCGCCTCCGCCCGCGCCAAGATCGAAGCCGCCGGCGGCAGCGTCGAGGCCTAAGTGACGGCACCCCGCGTTCCCGGGCTCGCGATCGACGACGAGCTCAAGCGCAAGCTCCTGTTCACCCTGCTGACCCTGGTGATCTACCGGGTCGGCGCCCATATCGTGGCTCCCGGGGTGAACGCGACCGCGCTGGCGGACTACCTCCGGAATTCGGCCGCCGCCGGCTTCTTCGGGCTCTACGACATGCTGGGCGGCGGGCTCTCCCGCGCCACGGTGTTCGCCCTGGGCATCATGCCCTACATCTCCGCCAGCATCGTCTTCCAGCTGGCGGGCGGGGTCATGCCGTCGGTGGGCAAAATGCAGCAGGATGAAGAGGGCAAGAAGAAACTGACGCAGTGGACGCGCTACATCACGATCCTCATCGCGGCGTCCCAGGCCTATACCTTCGCTCTCTTTACCGAGTCCATTCCGGGGGCGGTGGCCAACCCCGACTTCGGCTTCCGCATCCTGATGATGGTGACCCTGACCACCGGGGCCATCTTCGTGATGTGGCTGGGCGAGCAGATTACCGAACGGGGCATCGGGAACGGCATGAGCCTGCTCATTACCTTCTCGATTCTCGACCGGCTCTGGCCCGGGCTGGTCAACATGTTCCAGTACATCCGCGCCGGCGCCATGTCGCTGTTCGGGGCGCTGGGCTTCATCGCCCTCATCATCGTCATCGTGGCGGCGACCACCGCCATGACGATCGCCGCCCGGCGGATCCCCATCCAGATCCCCCGGAAGGTCATGGGCCGCGGGCGGGTGCGGGAGAGCCAGAAAACCTTCATCCCCATCCGGCTCCTGACGGCGAGCGTCATGCCGATCATCTTTGCCCAGACGATCATCATCGTTCCGGGAACCCTGGCCAGCGTCACCAAGAACGACGTTCTGACCAGCATGGCCGATTTCTTCCGCCCGGGCGATCTGCCGTACATCATCATCTTCACCATCATGATCCTGCTGTTCAGCTATTTCTACACGTCCATCATCTTCAATTCGGTGGACCTGGCGGAAAACCTGAAGAAGCAGGGCGGGTTCATTCCCGGGGTGAAGCCGGGCGCCAGCACCGCCGATTACATCGACGCCGTGCTGGGGCGGGTGACCTTCCCCGGCGCCATCTTCCTGGCCGTGGTAGCCCTGGTCCCCATCCTGGTGAGCAGCAAGCTGGGCATCCAGGCCGTGTTCGGCGGCACCAGCGTCCTGATCGTCGTCGGCACCCTCCTCGATACCATTGCCCAGGTGGAACAGCACCGGCAGCTGCGCAAGTACGACAGCTTCATGAAGACCGGCCGGGTGAAGTTCCGGGGGCGGCAGCGGTATATCTGACGATCGTCGCTAGTCACTAGTCATTAGTCGCTAGCGAGTCATTCCCCGGCGGCCAACGACTAACGACTAGCGACCAGCGACTCCATGGACATCCTCCTCCTCGGTCCCCCCGGCGCCGGCAAGGGCACCCAGGGCGCCCTCCTCGCCCGGCGCCTCGGCCTTCCGAAATTCGCCACCGGTGATCTGCTGCGGGACGCGGTGAAGCGGGGCACGCCCATCGGCCGGAAGGTCAAGGCGGTGATGGAGGCGGGCCACCTGGTCAGTGACGATCTCATCCTGGGGGTGGTGCGGGATGAGCTCTCCAAGGATGGCGCCCGCCAGGGCGTTATCCTTGACGGGGTGGTGCGCACCGTGGCGCAGGCCGAGGGGGTGGAGCAGCTGCTGGGAGAAAGCGGGCGGAAGATGGATCACATCCTGTTCTTCGATGTTCCCGACCAGGAGATCATCGACCGGCTGGAGAAGCGCCGCGCGCAGGAGGGCCGCGCCGACGACGACCCGGACGCGGTGGCCACCCGCCTCAAGGCCTACCGGGCGCAGACCGCTCCGGTGCTGGACTGGTACCGCCGTCACGGGACGGTGGACGTCATCGATGCCGTGGGCAGCGTGGAGGAGATCGCCGGCCGCGTACGGCAGGTGCTGGGCCGGTAGTGATCACCATCAAGTCTCCGCGCGAGCTGGAGGCGATGGCCCAGGCCGGCCGCATCGTGGGCGCCACGCTGAACCTGCTGGCTCGTACCGTCCGTCCCGGGCTCAGCACCGCCGATCTCGACCAGGTCGCGGAGGAGTTCATCCGCAGCCATCCGGGCGCCATGCCGTCCTTCAAGGGCCTCTACGGCTTTCCAGCCACACTCTGCACCTCGATCAACGAAGAGATCGTCCACGGGATCCCCTCAGGGCGCCGCGTGCTGCGGGAGGGCAACGTCGTCAGCGTGGACGTGGGGGTCTGCATCGACGGGCTCCATGCCGACAGCGCCACCACGCTTCCCGTGGGCGAGATCTCCCCCGAGGCCACCCGGCTGCTCCGGGTGACCCAGGAATGCCTCGCGGCCGGGATCGGCGCGGTGCGCGCGGGGAATCATGTAGGCGATATCGGCCACGCGGTACAGCAGGTGGCCGAAAGGGCGGATTTCGGCGTGGTAAAGGAGCTGGTGGGTCACGGGATCGGCACCTCGTTCCACGAGGAGCCCCAGATCCCCAACTACGGCCGCCCCGGGCGGGGGCCCCGGCTGGCCGAGAACATGACCATCGCCATCGAGCCGATGATCACCCAGGGAAGCCCCGCCACCCGGACCCTCACCGACAAATGGACCGTCGTGACCGCCGACGGCCTCCTCTCGGCCCATTTCGAGCACACGGTGGTGGTGCTCAAGGACGGAGCGCGGATCCTGACCACGCCGTAGGGGCGTGGCATGCCACGCCCCTACGGCGTGGCTCCCACGCCCCTACGGCGTGACATGCCACCCCCCGCGGCGTGATGCGCCTACCCGTCCTGCAGGGTGTTCATCAGCCACGCGTGAATCGCCGGATTCCCGGCCAGCACCGGCCCGTGCTCGATTCCCAGATCCCGTCCCTGGAAATCCGTCACCTTCCCACCCGCTTCCCGGATCAGCAGCGTGCCCGCGGCGATGTCCCAGGCCGAGAGCCGGTGCTCCCAGAACCCCTCGAAGCCGCCGGCGGCGACGGTGGCCAGGTCGAGCGCGGCCGAGCCCGGGCGGCGCACGCCGGTCGTCCGCTCTACGATCCGGCGCAACTGGACGAAATAGCGGTCCAGCGGCTCGCCCTCGCGGAACGGAAACCCGGTGCCGATCAGCGACTCGGCCGGGTCGGTGATGGGAGAAACCCGCAGCCGCTCGCCGTCCCGCCAGGCGCCGCCGCCCCGCCAGGCGCGATACACCCGGCCCGCCGGAACCTCGAGCACCACCCCCGCCTCCAGCACGCCGTCGACCGCCGCCGCAATTGACACGCACCAGGCGGGGAATCCGTGCAGGAAGTTGGTGGTGCCGTCGATCGGGTCCACGATCCACACCAGCCCCTCGCCAACCAGCTCCGGCGACAGCTCCTCACCGATGATCCGGCCCGGCGGCCCCGCCGCGAGGGCTTCGTGGATGATCCGTTCGGCTCCCCGATCGGCATCCGAGACGAAATCGTTTCGTCCCTTGCGATCCCAGTCGGCAGGACCGGGTCGCGGGGCCCGCCGCAGCCAGGCCGCCGCCTGCTGCGCAGCCGCCTCGGCCCGATCGAGTAAGTCTAAGGCAGAGGCCATCTTGCGGCTCCGGTGGTGGGGAGGTAGCTTGCGCGCATGCCTCGCATATTCTCCGGGATCCAACCGTCCGGCGAGCTCCACATCGGGAACTGGCTGGGGGCGGTCCAGAACTGGGTCCGGCTGCAGCAGATCCACCAGTGCCTGATCTGCGTGGTGGACCTGCACGTCCTCACCATGCCGTACGAACCTGCCCGCCTGGCGGAGCGTACCCGCGAGATGGCGCTCGGCCTGCTGGCAGCGGGGATCGATCCGGAACGCGCCATTCTGTTCGTCCAGTCCCATGTGCCCGAGCATGCCGAGCTGCAGTGGCTGCTCAACGCCGTCGCGCCGGTGGGCGAGCTGGAACGCATGACGCAGTACAAAGATAAATCGCAGCGGATGGAGAGCGTGCCGGCCGGGCTCCTGAACTACCCGGTGCTGATGGCGGCGGACATTCTCCTCTACCGGGCGGACCTGGTGCCGGTGGGCGAAGACCAGACCCAGCATCTGGAACTGGCCCGCGAGATCGCGCGGCGCTGGAACGCGGAGTTCGGGCGGGGCGAGGATTATCTGCCCGAGCCGCAGCCGCTGCTCACCGAGGCCCGGCGCATCCTGGGCCTCGATGGGCAGGCCAAGATGTCCAAGACCCTGGGGAATACCGTCGGGCTGCTCGATTCCCCCGAGGAGATCTGGCAGAAGCTCCGGCCGGCGGTGACCGATCCCGCCCGGGTCACCAGGAAGGATCCGGGCAACCCGGAGATCTGCAACATCTATTCGCTGCACAAGTATTTCTCGCCGCCCGCGACGGTGGAGCAGGTGGCGGTGAATTGCCGCGGCGCCAGGTGGGGCTGTCTCGACTGCAAGCGGGTGCTGGCCGATAACATGGCCGCCGCCCTGGCGCCGATCCGCGAGCGCGCGGCGGAGCTGCGCGCCCACGCGGGCCGGGTCGACGAAATTCTGGCCGATGGCGCTGCCCGCGCCCGGGCGATCGCGCGGGAGACCATGCAGGAGGTGCGCGAGCGCATGGGATTCCTCCAGCCGGCGCCGAGCCCGCGGACCCCATCATGACCGGCAGCGGGGCCCACCCGATCGAGAAGATCATCAAGGCGGCCGTCAGCCGCGGCGCCTCCGACGTCCTGATGAAAGCGGGCGACGTCTTCCGCGCCCGTATCAACGGCAAGCTGGTACCGCTCACCAAACAGCGGCTGACCCCCGATCAGACCCGCGCCATTGCCCTCAAGCTGGTGGGCGAGGAAGACCGGGGCCGGCTCGAGCGCCTGCACGATTTCGACTGTTCCTGGGGGATGGCGGGCGTGGGGCGGTTCCGGGTGAACGTGCTGCGGCAGCGGTCCAGCTTCATGATCGTCATGCGGGTGATCCCGTTCGACGTGCCCACCATCGAGTCGCTGCAGCTGCCCGCCGTGCTGAGCCGGGTGGCGGAGGCGGAGAGCGGCCTGGTGCTGGTGACCGGCGTCTCGGGCAGCGGCAAGACCAGCACGCTGGCGGCCCTGATCAACCACATCAACCGCAACCTGCCCAAGCACATCATCACGATCGAAAACCCCATCGAGTTCCTGCACCGCGACCTCAAGGCCTCGGTGACGCAGCGGGAGGTCGGGGTGGATACCGACTCCTTCGCCGTCGGGCTGAGCGCCGCGCTGCGCCAGGATCCCGACGTGATCGCGCTGAGCGAAATTCCCGACGCGATCACACTCGATCGCGCCATCAAGGCCGCCGAGCTGGGCCACCTGGTGCTTTCCGCCCTGCCCGCTCCGGATGTGCGGGCCACCTTCTCGCGCCTGCTGGCCATGATCGCGGCCGACGAGCGCCAGATCGGACGGCTCCGCCTGGCCGGCTCACTCCGGGCGGTCATCTCCCAACGGCTGCTGCCCCGCAAGGACGAGGACGGCCGGGTCGCCGCCCTGGAGATCCTGCTCGACACTCCTCCCGTGCGCGATGCCCTGAAGGACCCCGATCTGCTGGATGAAATTCCCTCGCTGCTGGCGGCCGGCCGGGAAGAGTACGAGACCCAGCGCCTGGAGCAGCATCTCTCCGACCTGGTCGAGGCCGGCACCATCACCGTCGAAACCGGCCGGGCCGCCGCCAACGATTCCGCCGCTCTGACGCTGCCGGAGCCCGGCAAGGGCAAATCCCGCAAGAACAAGGGATGAGCCCGGAGGACCCGGCCACCGCAACCACCCGGCAGCTGGTCCGGACGCCGCGCGAGGCGGGGACTCCCGAAGCGGAGGCCGCCCGCACGCTCCTGGCCCGTCATCTCTCCGGGCTGGGCTACCAGGTACGCGAGCAGCCCTTTGCCTTCGCCGCCGCGGGGCTCAACGCCTTTCCGCTCTTCGGCGCCGGTCTGGGCTGGCTGGGCCTGCTGGAGCTGCCCCTGCTCGCCGTTCCCGCCGTTCCGGGCTGGGCCGCGCTTGCCGTCCTCCTGCCCGGCCTGGCCGGTCTGGCGCTGCTGGCCGCCGGCATGGGGCTGGGGTGGTCCGCCATGGGCCAGCCGCCGCGCGAGGATGCCAATCTGATCGCCACCCGGCCCGGGGCCACCGTGCGCTACTGGCTCGTGGCGCACGCCGATTCCAAGGCGCAGGGGCACTCGATGGCCGGGCGGCTGATCGCCGTCTGGGTGGTCATTCTGGCCGTGGGAGGGGCACTGGGAGCGGCGGTCGCCCGGTTGTGGGCGCCGCTGACCCTGCCGGCGCTCGCGGTGGTCGCCGCCCTGGGGCTGGCGGCGGGGGCGCTGGCGCACCGGGGCCGTTTGCGAGGGAAATCGCCGGGCGCTCGAGACAACGGCAGCGGGGTGGCGGCGGTCCTGGGGGCGGCGGCCCGGGTGCAGGATCCGGCGGTGGGGGTGCTGATCACCGGCGCCGAGGAGTTCGGCCTGGTGGGTGCCCGGTATTTTCTCCAGACCATGAAAGCCCAGCTGGCGGGCGCCAGCATTCTCAATGTGGACACGGTCGATGAGCGCGGCCCCTGGCGGGTGGTGCGGCACGGGCCCGCCGGCGCGCCGCTGGCTCGGAGGCTGGCCCGGCGCCTCCCGGGGGAGGACGGGGTGCGGCTGCACCGGCTGCCGCTGGGCATCTTCGTCGACAGCCTGCCGTTCGCCCGTGCCGGCCTTCCGGCGCTGACGCTGGCGCGCCTGGACTGGCAAACGCTGCGGCTGCTGCATACCCCGCGCGATACCCCCGACGGTCTGAGTTTCGCCTCCGCCGAACGGGCGGGCGCGGCGCTGGCCGACCTGCTGCAGGCCGCCCCGCCGGATTGACCTTTCCCCGGGGGCGGGCTAGGATAGTCGGAGGATACAGACGCCCCGCAAGGGGCTTTTCTTTTGCCGCCAACTCAGGAGCCTGGGGAGCCGAATGTTCGATACCCGGACCCGGTGCGTCGTCGTCGTGGGCGCCCAGTGGGGCGATGAGGGGAAGGGCAAAGTGGTGGACGTGCTCGCCGAGCGGGCGGATCTCGTGGTCCGCTACCAGGGGGGCGCCAATGCCGGCCACACCGTGGTGGCCGGCGACGGCCAGTTCGTGCTGCACCAGATCCCCTCCGGGATTCTTCATCCCCGTACGGTCTGTATCGTCGGCAACGGTGTGGTGCTCGATCCGGAAACGTTCTTCACCGAGCTGGACGGCCTCACCGGGCGCGGCATCGACACCCGTGGGCGCCTGTTCCTTTCCGATCGCGCCCACCTGGTACTGCCCTATCACAAGCTGCTCGACGCGGCCAGCGAGCGCAGCCAGAAGATCGGGACGACGGGGCGCGGGATCGGTCCGACCTACGAAGACAAGTACGGCCGTCGCGGCATCCGCATCGGCGATCTGCGGCGGCTGGACAAGGCGCTGGGAATGGTGCGCGAGCGGGTGGAGCGTGCCAATCGGTTGCTGAGTCTGATGAATCACGATGCCGAAGCCGACTACCAGGAGCATGCCGAGCTGCTCGAGCGCCTCGCGCCGCGGCTGCTGCCGCTGGCCGCCGACACGGGTCTGCTGGTCCACCGGGGGCTGAAGGAGGGCCGCGCCGTGCTGCTGGAAGGTGCCCAGGGCGCACTGCTCGATGTCGATCACGGCACCTATCCGTTCGTGACCTCCTCCAATACCACGGCGGGCGGCGCGGTGGTGGGGGCCGGCATCGGCCCCACGGCGGTGGATGGCGTCCTGGGGGTGGTGAAGGCCTACACCACGCGCGTCGGCAACGGCCCGCTCCCCACCGAAGCCGGGCCGGAGGACGCCGAGCGTCTGCGGGCCGCCGGCGCCGAATTCGGCGCGACGACCGGCCGGCCCCGTCGCTGCGGCTGGTTCGATGCGACCGTGGTGCGCTATGCCGTGCGGGTCAACGGGCTCACCGGCCTGGCGGTCACCAAGCTGGACGTGCTCGACGCATTTGCCGAAATCCCGATCGGGCGCGCCTATGACCTGGACGGCGCCGCCTGCGAAGAGATGCCGTCCGATGTGGAGCGCCTGGAGCGGGTGCGGCCGGAATACGAGCGGCTGCCGGGGTGGCGGCGCCCCACCGGCGACGCACGCCGCCTGGCCGACCTTCCGCCGGAGGCCCGCGCCTACCTCGACCGGCTGCAGGAGCTGGCCGGTGCGCCGGTGCGGTATGTCAGTGTGGGGACGAGACGGGAGCAGATCATTGACGTGGAATAATGGCGCTTCCCGTTTCCCGCTTCCAGGTTTCCCCTGTGTCTGACCCGAACGAGTCCACCTCCCTGCTGGTCGTCGGCGCCGGACCCGTCGGCCTGGCGGTCGGCATTGCCGCCCGGCGGCACCGGATTTCCTGTATCCTGCTGGACAAGGACACGGTGGTGTCCGCCATCGAGCGCTACCCCCTCAATATGCGGTTCTTCTCCACGCCCGAACGCCTCGAACTGGGCGATGTGCCGTTCATCCCCAGCGGCGACAAGCCCAGCCGGACCGACGGGCTGCTCTATTACCGCCGCATCGCGGAGCATTTCAGGCTGGATGTGCGCGTGGGCGAGCGGGTCACGGCGGCCCGCCGGGACGCCGATGGTTCCTTCCTGACCACGGCGCGCCACCGCGATGGCGAGCGCCACTATCGCTCCCGGGGCGTGGTGGTGGCTACGGGCTACTATGACACGCCCAACCTGCTCGGGGTGCCGGGAGAGGAGCTCCCGCACGTACACCACTACTTCACCGAGGGCCACGCCTACTGGCATCGGCGGGTCGTGGTCGTGGGCGCGGGAAACAGCGCGGTGGACGCCGCGCTGGAGTGCTGGCGGGCCGGCGCCCAGGTGACGCTGGTACACTTCCTGGCGGAGCTGGATCGGCGGGTCAAGGCCTGGGTGCTGCCGGATATCACCAATCGGATCAGGGACGGAAGCATCGGGGTGCGCTGGAACGCTCGCATTCGGGCCATCCGCCCCGACGCGGTGGAAATCGAAGGCCCCGACGGTGCGGAGACGCTCCCGGCCGACGCGGTGCTGGCCATGACGGGCTACCGCTCCGACACCACGCTGGTGGCGTCCCTCGGCGTCCCGGTGGATCCCGAGACCGGCGTACCCGCGCACGATCCGGCCACGCTGGCGACCCCGATACCGGGGGTCTATATCGCCGGGGTGCTTGCGGCGGGGAAAGACGCGAACAAGCTGTTCATCGAGAACACCCGGGAGCACGGGGAGATGATCGTCGCGCACTTTGTGAGGGACCAGGAACCGGGAATCAGGAATCAGGGAAGGGCGGCGGGACCCTGATTCCCGGTTCCTGACTGCTGGTTCCTGCAGACGACGGCGGCCGGATCTGTTCCGACCGCCGTCTCGCTATCCGATCTCCGCCGTATGCGCCCGACGATAACCCGTGAGCAGGCCCGTCCGAAGAAAGGGCGAAGAGCTTCCAGCCGACACCGCCCCGGCCTAACTTCCGCCGGGCTCGACCCGGTTTTCCCTTACTTTTGCCGATCCTCCCATGGCCGATACCTCCCTGATGGACAAGCTCGTGTCGCTGTGCAAGCGGCGGGGCTTCATCTTCCAGTCGTCGGAGATCTACGGCGGTCTGGGCGCCGTATGGGATTACGGCCCCCTGGGGGTCGAGCTCAAGCGCAACGTCAAGGACCGCTGGTGGAACGCCATGGTGCATGGCCGGGACGACATCGAGGGGCTCGACGCGGCGATCCTGATGCACCCCCGCGTGTGGGAGGCCTCGGGCCACGTGGCCGGTTTCACCGATCCGCTGGTGGACTGCCGCCAGTGCAAGAACCGCTTCCGGGCCGATGACCCCCGGCTGAAGGGACCGCCCGGCGCGCCCGAAACCCGCTGCCCGGTCTGCGGCAACCAGGGCACGCTCACCGAGCCGCGGAACTTCAACCTGATGTTCAAGACTTTCATGGGGCCGGTGGAGGAATCGGCCGCGGTGGTTTATCTGCGCCCGGAGACGGCCCAGGGGATCTACGTCAATTATCTCAATGTGCTGCAGAGCTCCCGGCAGCGCGTTCCCTTCGGCATCGCCCAGATCGGCAAGGCGTTTCGCAACGAGATCACGCCCGGGAATTTCATCTTCCGGACCCGCGAGTTCGAGCAGATGGAAATGCAGTTCTTCGTCAAGCCGGGCAGCGACATGGAATGGTTCGAGCGCTGGCGGGAGTGGCGCATGGCCTGGCACCACACGCTGGGGCTCACTCCCACCCGGCTCCGCTGGCACCAGCACGCGCCCGACGAGCTGGCCCACTACGCCCGCGCCGCCTACGACATCGAGTACCAGTTCCCCTTCGGCTGGAATGAAATCGAAGGCATCCACAACCGGGGAGACTTCGACCTCGGCCGCCACCAGGAGTATTCCGGCAAGAAGCTGGAGTATTTCGACCAGGCGGCGAACGAGCGCTACCTGCCCTTCATCGTGGAGACGTCGGCCGGCGCCGACCGGGTCACCCTGACGGTACTGGTGGACGCCTACCGCGAGGAAGAAGTGGAGGGCGAGAAGCGCGTGGTGCTGGGCTTCGCGCCCGCGCTGGCCCCCATCAAGGCCGGGATCTTTCCGCTGGTAAAGAAGGACGGCATGCCCGAGCTGGCCCAGCGGGTCTACCACGATCTGCGGCGCCGGTTCCCCTGTTTCTACGACGACGCCGGCGCCATCGGCCGGCGGTACCGGCGCATGGACGAGGCCGGCACCCCCTTCGGCATCACGGTGGACGGCGAGACCGCCGCCGGCGGCACCGTGACCGTGCGCGAGCGCGATTCCATGCGGCAGGAGCGGATCGCGGTGGACGCGCTGGGGGCTTACCTGCAGGAGCGGCTGGGCGGCTGACGCCGCCGGCCCGGAAGGATCGGATCGCCGTGTCCCTCCCCAAACCATCCCGCCGCCTGCCGGACGGTCACGAGCTGCGGCCGGAGAGCCTGATGATGAGCTACGGCTACGAGCCGCGGCTCTCCGAAGGGGCGGTCAAGTGCCCCATTTTTCAGACCTCCACGTTCGTCTTCGAGTCGGCCGAGGCGGGCAAGGCCTTCTTCGAGGTGGCCTACGGCCTGCGCGAAGCCGGACCCGGCGAGCAGACCGGCCTCATCTACAGCCGCCTCAACAATCCCGATCTCGAGGTACTGGAAGACCGGCTGTCGCTCTGGGATAAGGCCGAAGACTGCGCCGTCTTCGAAAGCGGGATGGCGGCGATCGCCACCAGCCTGCTGGCTTATCTCCGTCCGGGCGATGTCCTGGTGCACAGCGAACCCCTCTACGGCGGCTCCGATCACCTGATCCGCCACGTGCTGCCCGAGTTCGGCATTGTCCCGGTGGGCTTTCCCGCCGGCCGGCCGGCCGAGAGCCTGGAGGACGATCTGCGGGCGCGTATCCAGGGCCGGCGGATTCCCGCTGCTCTGGTCGAAACTCCGGCCAATCCCACCAACTCCCTGGTGGACATCGCGGGTACCGCGGCCCTGCTGCGGCGCCTCGCGCCCGGCGGCGAGCCGCCCGTGCTCATGGTGGACAACACCTTCCTGGGCCCGCTCTGGCAGCACCCGCTGCAACACGGCGCCGACCTGGTGCTGTACTCCGCCACCAAGTTCATCGGGGGCCACAGCGATGTCATTGCCGGCGCCGTGCTGGGCGGCGCCCGGGTGCTGGGCCCGGTCCGGGCGCTGCGCACCTTCATGGGCACCATGGCCGGCCCCTGGACCGGCTGGCTGCTGCTTCGCAGCCTGGAAACGCTCAAGATGCGGATGACGGCCCAGATGAAGAACGCGCGCTATGTGGCCGACTTTCTGGACGGCCACGCCCGCGTGCGGGAGGTGTCCTATCTCGGGCTGCTCTCCGAGTCCGATCCCATGCACGCCGTCTACCGGCGGCAGTGCCTGGCGCCGGGATCGCTGATGAGCTTCGAAGTGGACGGCGGCGAAGCCGGGGCCTTCCGCTTCCTGAACGCGCTCGCGATGGTCAAGCTGGCCGTCAGCCTGGGCGGCACCGAATCGCTGGCGGAGCACCCGGGAACCATGACCCATGCCGATATCGCGCCCGACCAGCAACGTCGCATGGGGATCGGGCCGGGCATGGTCCGGCTTTCGGTCGGCGTAGAACACTATGAGGACATTATCGCCGACATCCGGCAGGCGCTCGAGCAGGTCTGACCGGGCGGTCCGGGCATGCGCTTCCGGGATTTCGAGGATCTGGTCCAGCGGCTCGAGCAGGAACTGCCGAGCGGCTTTCTCGACGGCATCACGGCCGTCGAAGTCTCGCCCGCTGCGCTGCCGCACCCCCTGCGGGAGGGCGTTTACACGCTGGGGGAGTGCATCCCCGAATTGCTGGGGGAACCCTCCCTGGACGAATTGCAGAGCCGGATTGTCCTCTATCACGGCTCGTTTGCCGCCCTCGCCCGGCGCGACCCCGGTTTTGACTGGCGCGAGGAAGCGTGGGAAACCCTCACTCATGAAATCCGCCATCACCTCGAGTGGCGGGCCCGCACCGATGTGCTGGGTGATCTCGACCTGGCCGCGGAGCACAACTTCGCCCGCCGGGAAGGCGCCGAATTCGACCCGCTGTTCTTCCTGGACGGCGAGGCGGTAGAGCGCGGTGTGTACCGGGTCGAGCACGATTATTTCTTCGACCGGCTGGTCCGCCGCATCCCGGCCGAGTTGAGGCTCGACTGGCACGGCCGCCCCTGGCGGGTGGCGCCGCCGGACGACGCCGGCCTCCCCGCCTTCCTCAGCGTCCACGGCCTCAGCCCCGCGCCGCCGGGCGAGGTGCTGCTGGTCCTGCGCCGCCGGCCCTCCCTGCTGGCCCTGTTCCGGCCGCCCGAGGTCTTCCAGGCGGAGGTCGCCGCGCAACCGGCCTGAGCGCCCGGGAGGCGCCGCCATTCCACCGTATCTATATTTCGGTCCGGCCGGCATCGCGCCGAGCGGCGTGTAACCCTGGAGAGGAGTGTCTGGATGGTACACGAGTGCGTGACCAGCATGGAGGGCGCCGAGGTGCTGCGCCGGGCCAAGCGGTTCTTCACCGAGCGGATTCCGCAGCAGGCGGCCTTTCCCGAAGAGGAAGGCCCCGGCTATCTGACCCTGCGGGGGCAGGGCGGGGAAGAGGCGGTCTTTTCGGTGACCGGCTCGCCGGAAGGCACCCGGGTGCGCGCTTCCACCCTGTTCTACGACCAGGCCGTCACCCGCTTCCTCTCGACGCTGCCCTCGGCCAGCATGGAGATCGCATGACGGCCGGGACGCTGCTGGCGGTGCGGGTCATGGTGCAGGATGTCTGGGACGCCGTGACGCTCGAGCTGCCGGCCGATACCTCGCTGGCCGAGCTGAAGCGGCGGGCTCTGGAGCGGGTGCACGTCCCCCGCGATCCCGCCCTCTATGATGTCAAGTTCCGGGGAGCTCTGCTCCAGCCGGAGGAGCGGACGCTGGGCGAGCTGGGCGTGGTGCCGAATGCCGCGTTGATCATCCTGCCCCGGCGCCGGCGGGCGGTTCGCTGACTCCCATGCTCCGCCGGGGCGGCGGCCGGATCATGACCATTCTTGCCGTCGGGCTTTTGCTGCTCGACGGCATTCTGCTGCTGCTGGCCGGTGCCTGGATGCATTCGATGACCCTGGGCCTGGTCGGGGCGGCCATGGTCCTGGTCGCCGGCTTCACGGCCTTCTACTACCGGCGCCACCAGCGCCGGCTGCGGGATATCGCGCAGGGTCGCGAGGAGCTCCGCCGCCAGATACACTCGCTGCGGGACCTGCTCCGGCGCGGTGACGGGAAGGAGTAGCATGGCGCCTCCGGTTGCGGTCTTTACCCATCCCGATTGCCGCCGGCACGACCCGGGGCCGGGGGCGCCGGAACGCCCGCTGCGGCTGACCACCCTGCTCGACCGCCTGGGCGACGACCCCCGGTTCCGCCTTCATGAGGCGTACGCCGCCCGGCCGGACGACCTGACACCGCCGCATCTTCCGGGTTATATCGCCGGGTTGCGGCGCCTCTGCGATCTGGGGGGAGGTCGCCTGGACCCCGATACCATTGCGATGCCCGCCAGTTTCGATGCCGTGCTGGGTGCCGCCGGTGCCGGCCTGGCCGCCCTGCAGCATGCCCACCAGGGTCGCGGGCATGCCTTCGCCGCCGTACGGCCGCCGGGACACCATGCGCTGGCCGAGCAGGCCATGGGGTTCTGCCTGGTCAATACCGTCGTCGTGCTGGCCCGGCACGCGGCGCGGCTGGGTCGTGAGCGGGTGCTGATCGTCGATTGGGATGTGCACCATGGCAACGGCACCCAGGCCCTGGTGGAGACCGATCCAACGGTGCGCTACGTCAGCCTGCACCAGTCGCCCTGGTATCCGGGCACCGGCGCAGCGAACGAGCGAGGCGTGGGCAACATCTTCAACGTTCCTCTGGGGCCGGGCCTCGCGCCCGAGCGCTACCGCGAGGCGCTGTGGGAGGCGGTGGTGGCCGCCACCAACCGCTGGGATCCGGAGCTGCTGCTCATCTCCTCCGGTTTCGATGCCATGCAGGGCGACCCGCTGGGGGGCTTCACGCTGGAGCCGGAACACTACGCCCAGTGGACCGCCCGCCTGCGCGAACGGCTGCCCGCCACGCCTATCGTGAGCCTGCTGGAGGGGGGCTACGATCCGCCGCGGCTGGCCGAGGGGGCTGCGGCCCACATCGCGGCTTTGGGGTAGAACCATTCCTGGCGCAAACAGGCAGAAAACTGGAAGAGCTGCGAGTTAACCGCGAAGACGCGAAGCACGCGATGGGGATGTGCTTTGGGAGTCCCTGCTGCGATTGGGGCCAGACAATCACGCCCTGAGCGGCACAGGCTATGGGTATCATGCCTGTTGCGACTTTCGAGCCTCTGCGGCGAAATGCCCTTCGCGTTCTTCGCGTCTTCGCGGTTAGATTGACTCGGCACTTTCCTAATAACTGGAATCTTCCATGCTTCGCCTTCACGCTGAAGTTCTCCAGCTGCGCACCCGCCATCCCTTTATCATCGCCCGGGGGGGGCAGAGCGAGTATGACACCGTGTGGGTGCGGCTCACCGACGGTGACGGCCTCGAAGGCTGGGGGGAGGCGGCGCCCTCGAAGTTCTACGGCGAGACGGCGCAGACCATTCTGGCCGCCCTGCAGACCTACGCCACCGTGCTTCCCGACGACGCCTTCCAGCTGGAGACGGCCGAACAGGGCTGGGAAGCCGCCATGCGGCGCAACCCGGCGGCCCGCGCGGCCCTCTCCGCCGCCCTGCACGATCTCTGGGGCAAGCGCCTGGGGCAGCCGCTGTACCGGCTCTGGGGACTGGATCCGGCGCGCGCGCCGCGTTCCACGTTTACCATCGGGATCGACACACCCGACGCGATGCAGACGAAAGTGCGGGAGGCCGCGGAATATCCGATCCTGAAGATCAAGCTCGGCACCGGCCGCGATATCGAGCTGCTCCAGACCATCCGCGAAGTGACCGACAAGGAGCTCCGGGTGGACGCCAACTGCGGCTGGACGGTAAAACGGTCCATCGCCATGCTGCCGGTTCTGAAGGAATACGGCGTGACCGTGCTGGAGCAGCCGTTACCGCCCGAGGATCACGCCGGCCTGGCCGAGATCCGCCGGCGCGCCGACCTTCCGCTCATTGCCGACGAGAGCTGCCGCACCGCCGAAGACATCCCGCGGCTGGCAGGCTGCGTCGACGGCATCAATATCAAGCTGGCCAAGTGCGGCAGCCTGCGCGAAGCGCTGCGGATGATTGCGGTCGCGCGCGCCCACCACCTGATGGTCATGGTCGGGTGCATGATCGAAAGCTCGCTCGCGATCACCGCGGCCGCCCACTTCACGCCGCTGGTGGATATCGTCGACCTGGACGGGGCCGCCCTGCTGGCGGACGATCCCTTCAGCGGCGCCACCATCGCCGGCGGCCAGGTGCAGCTGCCGTCCCAGCCGGGCCTGGGGGTCGCCCGCCGATGACGGCCGGCTTCGGCCGGGTGGCGCTTCCTCTGCCGCTGGCCGAGCCTTACACCTACCGCATTCCCACCGGCCTCGCCGACCGGGTGGCTCCCGGGGCGCGCGTCGTGGTGCCGGTCCGCGGCCGTGAGCTGATCGGCGTCGTGGTGGCGTGCAACGCCCCCCCGCCCCAGGCAACCCCGCGCGACATCCTCTCCGCTCCCGACGACGAGCCCGCTCTTTCACCCGCGCTCCTGCGGACCGCCGAATGGATCGCCGGCTATTATGGCGTGCCCCTCGGCCTCACGCTGCGGGCCATGCTGCCGTCGGGCATGTGGGGCGCATCGCGGGTGCTGGTGCGCGTGCGCGATGCCGCCCTGGTGCCGGGCGGGCTGGGAGCGCAGATCCTGGAGCGGCTGGAAACGAAGGGCGGCGAAGCGCCGGTGAGCGCCCTGGCGCGCAGTCTCCGGCGTCCGGTCTGGGATGCCCTGAACCGCCTGGCCCGGGTCGGAGCGGTGAGTCTCGAGGTCCAGCCGCCGGAGGTCGATCGCGGGACGGCAACGGAGCGGGTGTTGCGGCTCGCGGGCTCCGCGCCCACCCTGCTGGAGCGGGAGACGATCTTCCGGCGCTCCCCGGCCCAGCGGCGCCTGCTGGAGCTGCTGGAGGAGCTGGGGGGCGAGGCGCCGGTGAGCCACCTGGTGCAGCGGCTCGAGACCAGCGACACCGTGGTGCGCGGCCTGGTACGGCGGGGACTCGCCACGGTGGCCCTGGTGGAGCGGATCCGGGATCCCTTTGCCGACGCACCCGGCGTACCGCCGCCGGAGCGGCTGACCCCGGACCAGGCACGCGCCATCACCGCCATCGAGGCGCTGGCGGGCGGTGAGGGGGCACTGCTCTTCGGGGTCACCGGCAGCGGCAAGACGCTGGTGTACCTTCGGGCCATCCGCCGTGAGCTGGAGGCGGGCCGCGGCGCCATTCTCCTGGTGCCGGAGATCAGCCTCACGCCGCAGACCGTGGCGCGCGTGCGCGGCGCGTTCGGCGAGCAGGTCGCCGTTCTGCATAGCGGGCTCTCGGACGGCGAGCGGGCCGACGCCTGGCGGCTGCTGCGACGGGGCGAGCGGCGGGTGGCGGTCGGCGCCCGCAGCGCGATCTTCGCCCCGGTGAAAGATCTGGGACTCATCATCCTGGATGAGGAGCACGAGGCGACGTACAAGAACGGCGAAGCCCCCAGGTATCACGCCCGCGATGTGGCAGTGGTCCGCGCCCGGCTCGAAGGGGCGAAGCTCCTGCTGGGCAGCGCCACGCCGTCGCCCGAAAGCATGGCGCGGGTCGGGGCCGGCCTGACCCTGCTGCGCCTCCCCGTGCGCGTGGCCGACCGGCCGCTGCCGCCGGTGCGGCTGATCGATCTACGCATCGCCGCCCGCGCCACCAACACCGGCCCGGTGCCCTGGTCGATTGACCTGGACCGCGCGGTGGGGGGCACCCTGGCCCGCGGCGAGCAGGTGCTCCTGCTGCTGAATCGCCGGGGGTTTGCCACCTTCCTCCAATGTCCGGATTGCGGCCACGTACAGGAATGCCCCAACTGCAGCATCAGCCTCACCGTGCACCAGGTGCCGGTCACGCTGCGCTGCCACTACTGCATGCACCAGGAGGCGGTGCCCGAGCTGTGTCCGGAGTGTGCCCACCACGTCCAGCGCATGCGCGGCATCGGGACCCAGCAGCTCGAGCGCATGCTGGGCGACCGCTTTCCCGAAGCCCGGATCGCGCGGATGGACCTCGATACCACCAGCACCCGCTGGTCGCACCACCGGATCCTGAGCGCGGTGGAGCGCGGCGATGTGAATCTGCTGCTGGGGACGCAGATGATCGCCAAGGGCCTCGACTTCCCCAATGTCACGCTGGTCGGCGTGGTGGACGCCGACATCGGGCTGCATCTGCCCGATTTCCGCGCAGCGGAACGGACGTTCCAGTTGATGGCGCAGGTGGCCGGGCGGGCGGGCCGCGGGCCCCGCGGCGGCCAGGTGCTGGTGCAGACCCGCAATCCCGAACACCATGCGCTGCGCTGGGCCGCGGCGCACGACCCCGATGGATTTCTCCGGGAGGAGCTGGCCCACCGCGCCGCACCCCCCTACCCGCCGGTGGTTTCGCTGGTGAACCTGGTAGTCTCGGGGCTGGCCGAAGGGCCGGTGAGCAATGCGGCCATGGGCCTGGCCGACTGGTGCGGCGCACTGGCGGAGAAGCACAGCCTGCCGCTGACCATTCTGGGCCCCGCTCCCTGCCCGCTGGCCCGGATCAAGGAACGCTGGCGCTGGCACGTACTGCTCAAGGGAGAATCCGAGGTGCTGGGACGGGTGGTGCGGTACGCCGCCCCCCGCATCACGCGGGCGGGCAGGGAGGTGCGGGTGGTGATCGACCGGGATCCGGTGAGCCTTCTATGAGAACGGCAGTGCGGGCCGAGTGGGCGGAGGGAAAGGAGCGCGCCGCGGCGGTGCGCATCACGCGAATGCACGCGACCTGACCAGCCGCCGGAACTCGAGCCAGGTGAGTGCGATGACCAGGACGTCCGCGACCGAGAGGACAAGGAGCTCCACGGCGTGGGTGTGCGAATAGCGGTACAGTTGATAGACCAGAAAGAGCAGGAACGCACCGATGGCCAGGGGATAGGCCCAGCGCTGCTTTCGCAGCAACCCTGCCACGAGCACGACTTTGACGGCACCGTGCCACAGGAGATAGGACGCGGCAAAGACCCGTGTGCCGCTCGCGAGAGAGTGGGTGCTGTGCAGGAGGTATTGGGCGATCCGGTCGCGCGGATCCTCGCTGAGCTCGTGCTGGGTCAGAAAGTGCACGATGCCGTAGAGCTGTGTGCTGCTGAGAAACATCAGTACGGCACCGCCGACGATCTCCAGGGCACCGTCGATGCCCTTGGCGATGACCCCGATGTCGAAGAACAGGTGAATGACGCGGTCTTTGCGCACAGATCGTCAGGGTCGCGGGTGCCGTGATCCTGTCATGCCAGCAGGCGCTTCAGCCGACCCCAGCTGATATTGCCCCCGGAGACGACTGCCACCGCGCGGCGCCCGCGCAGGGATGCCGACTCCCGCCGCAGCGCGGCGGCCCCGGCCGCGCCCGACGGCTCCGCCACCTGGCGGTGGCCATCGAGCAGGAGGCGCATGGTGTCCAGCAGCTCGGCGTCGCTCACGGTAAGCATCCGGTCGAGATGCCGCCGCAGCAGGGGCCAGGTCAGGGTCTCCGGCTCGACGTAGCCGACCAGGCCTTCCGCCATGCCCGGTTCGATCGTTACCGTCACCGGGCGGCCGGCCTCCCGCCAGGTGGTGAAGGTCGGGCTCGCGGCCGATTCTACCCCCCAGACTTCGATGGCCGGATTCGCGGCCTTGAGCGCCAGGGCGATGCCGGCCGCCAGTCCGCCCCCTCCCACCGGAACGGCCACCACCTCCAGGTCCGGCAGATCCTGCAGCAGCTCGAGCGCCACGACGCCGTCGGCTGCGATGATATCGGGGTGGCTGTAGGGCGAAACATAGACGAGCCCCTCCGACTCCGCCTGCGCCACCGCCGAGCGGTGCGCTGCTTCGTAGTCCTCGTGCAGGTGGATCACGGCGCCGTGCTCCCGCAGCATCGCCATCTTGCCCGGATCGGCATTCCGGATGACATGCAGATGCACCGGGACGCCGAGAACCCGGCCCGCCCGGGAGAGGCCCGCGCCGTGATTGCCGGCGGTCGGTGCCACCACGCCGCGCCGCCGTTCGTCCGGCGCCATGCGCTGCAGCCGGCAGATGGGGCCGCGGGCCTTGAAGCTCCCCGTCACCTGCTGATTTTCCAGTTTCAGGAACACCGGGCCGCCGCACTCGACTTCCAGAGCGGCGGAGCGCTCCAGCGGGGTATGCCGGACCCACGGTGCCGTGAGCCGGCGGGCCGCATAGATGTCCTGCAGTGAAAGCATGGCTGGTTCCTGTCTCTGGTGCTCAATCTGCCGACTCTGCCCGCTCTGCCTATTCTGCCTGCTCTGCCCACTCCGTCTATCTCCCGAAGCTTCCCTCCATCCCCAGGTACAGCGTCCTTCCCGGTGCCGGCTCGAAGACCCGCCCGCCGAAACCGTTGACCACCACCGAACTGACATAGGCGCGATCGAAGAGATTATCGACTCCGGCGAAGGGCGACACCAGGACCCGTCCAACCCGGCCGCGCCACGAGGCGCGAAGGGCGGTGATGCCCGGACCCCAGCCCTGAGCCCGCAGGGTGTTGTCGTCGTCGGCGAAGACGGCGGAGCTGTAGCGATGTTCCAGGTCCAGCCAGAGGCCCGGAGCAGGCGCCAGCGACAGATCCATCCGCAGATAGTGTGCGGGAACGCCGGGCAGGCGGTTGCCGTCGAGCGTGTCGACGCTGGCCCCGTTGACCAACCGGTACGTGGCGAAGCGATAGCGGGCGTAGGTATACGCGGCATGGAGGGTCGCGCCCGGCAGGGCCGCGAAGGAGAGTTCTCCCTCCACGCCATCGTTGTGCAGGCTGCCGGCGTTCCGGAAGTAGGCCCGTCCGCCCACCTCCTGGTACTGCACGATGGCATCGCGAATGCGTCCCAGATAGCCGGCTACCGACCAGCTGAGCCGGGTGCCGGCCCGCCCCCGCGCTCCGGCCTCCCAGGTCACTGCGCGCTGCGGGCCCAGGCTGTCGTTGAAGCCGCCCGAGCCGTCAGGGCGGTTGGCCAGCTCGGTGGTGGTCGGCGTCTCGAAGGCCGTGGCGATGTTGATATACGGCGTGAGCGACGGCGTGAGCGCATAGCTGAGTCCGCCGTTGCCGCTCAGCGCCGCCAGCGCGCGGTGCCCCGAGTCGTTCACCCCGTCGCTCAGGTGGCGATCGTGCACCGCGAAGCTCACCCGGTCCCAGCGGGCCCCGGCGGCCAGCGCCAGCCGCTCTGCGGGCCGCCACGCGGCCTGGATGAAGGGGCCCAGCTCGGTCACCGTTTCCCGTTGGTCGACGGTAATGCTGTCGGTCGGCACCCCCGCGGCGGCGAGCAGATTGCGCCGGTCGTCGCGCATGCGCTGCAGGTCAACGCCGGCCGTAATGCGGAGCGCCAGGGAATCCCTGCCCAGCCGCCGCGTGGCGGAGGCGCGCAGCCCGCCCGCCAGTCGGTCGATCCCGATGTACGTGCCGGTGGCGAGCGGATTGGTCAGGCCGCGCCGGAATCCGAACAGGGCCAGCTGCTCCTCGTTCTCGCCGTCGCCGTAGTGGTGCAGCGTGAGCGAGAGCTGCTGCTGGTTGACGTTCTTGCCGGCGTTCTGCGCCAGGTTATTGGGCGCCGCCGCCCGGCGGTCGGTGAGCAGTTCCTGTTGTGTCAGCGCTCCGGGGTTATCGGCCACCGGCTGGCTGGCATGCGCGAACCGCAGCGTTGCCGTGGTGCTGCCCGAGAAGAGCAAGAGCACCGATCCGCCCGCCTGGAACAGCTCGGTACGACTGTGGCGGCGGAACCCGTCGGAGGCAAAGCGGGCCAGCGAGAGAGCGGCGGCGACAGGCCCGTTCCGGACACTGCTGCGCACCTGTACCTTCGAGCTGCCGTAGGCGCCACCCTCCGTCCGCAGACTGGCGGCGGATGTCCCGCCGGTGGGAGGAAGCGAGTAGAGCGCGATGACGCCGCCCGAGGCGTTGCCGTAGAGCGCCGAGGCCGGCCCCCGGATGACCTCCACCCGCCCCAGGTCTCCATAGTCCACATTGGTAAGCTGGCTCTGGCCGTCCGGCAGGGTCTGGGGCACGCCGTCCAGCAGGATCTTGACGCCCCGGGTGCCGAAGTTCGCCCGGGCCCCGAATCCCCGGATGGAGAGCCGCTCGTCCAGCGAATAGTTATAGCGGTTGGCCGCCTGCACGCCCGGGATGCGATCGAGAAATTCGTCCAGCCCCAGGGTGGCCTGGGCCCGGCGGATGGCCGCGCTGTCGACCACTCCCACGGCGAACGGCACGCTCCGGAGCGGGGCGGGGGCGCGGGTGACGGTTACGGTAAGCGGCGGGAGCTGATAGGAGCGGAGAGAGTCGGCGCCGCTGTCCGCCGGCACCTGGGCCGCCGAGCGCCGTCCGGGCCACAGGATGAGGGCGAGCGCGAGCCCGGGGAAGGCAATTCGACGCATGCTGGAGTATAGCGGCATCCGGTGCGGGAGCCCGGCTCGCTTGAATCGCCCTCTCTGCATCCCTAGCTTTCCCCCGCGATATGACCGCACCCACATACCAGGCGCCCGATTTCAGCCGCCCACCGCTGGCCGACGCGCCGGACGCGCGTTTCGCTCCCCTTCCCGCCGACGGCGTGCTGCCGGACGGCTTCTTCTCCACGTCCAATCTTCCCACCTATGTGCGCCTGGCCGGCGAGTGGCGGATGCCCTCGCGGCCCCGGATGGACTGCGCCATCGTCCGCCGCGGTTCGGTGCTGGAGACGGTCGAGCCGCGGCGCCTGCGCCAGGGCGACCAGGTGGCCATGGGGATGGCGGAAGACGGCAGCGAAGGCATCTACGTCCATACCGAGGGGTTCCTGGGCGGCTCCCACGGCGCCAATGAGTTCCAGTTCATGGCCACCGAGGTCAGTCGCGAACGGCCGGTCAACTACGAGGAACTGGCCGGCCGCCTGGTCGAGGAAACCAGGGCCGGCGGCTACCTGGTCTGGGTCACCGGCCCGGCGCTGGTGCATAGCCGGGCCCGGCAGGACTTCGAGTGGTTCATCCGGAACGGATTCGTGCAGGCGGTGCTGGCGGGCAACGCAGTGGCGGTGCACGACATCGAAGCCGCCATCTACGGCACCACCCTGGGCATGTCCGACCAGGGCAAGCCGACCCGTGGGGGCCACGGGCTGCACATGCGGGCCATCAACCGGGTGCGCGCCTGCGGTTCGATCGAACGGGCAGTGGAGCAGGGGGTGATCCAGAGCGGCATCATGCATGCGCTGGTCACCGAAAAGGTGCCCTACGTGCTGGCCGGCTCCATTCGTGACGACGGACCGTTGCCCGGCGTCCTCAGCGATGCTCTGCAGGCGCAGGACGCCATGAGGGAGCACACGGTCCGCGCCACCGGCGCCGTGCTGGTGGCCAGCGCCCTGCATGCGATCGCGGTGGGCAACATGCTGCCCGCCTACCATACGCACCGGGGCGGTGTGCCTGTCCCCCTCATGACCATCTGCGTCGACCAGACCGAATTCGTGGTCAACAAGCTGCGCGACCGCGGTACCCACCAGGCCTATGGGGTGGTGACCAACGCGCAGGACTTCATGCACGTGCTGCGCGGGTATACCGAACAATGCTTACACGCGACGACGTAAAGGTTCCCCTGGGCGAGGGCTGGAAACGGCTCGCCGCCGCCGCGTCGGACCTGGTCCCGGCCGGTGAGGTCGACGCGGTCTGGGTCTTCCGCGCCCTGCGGCACGAACAGCGCGAGTGGGGCACCGCGGTGCTTTCCCGGGTGGACGGCGAGCGCCGCCGGGTCTACACCGCCCGGTACGTCCACACCATCAAGGGCAAGGAGCGGGGACGCTACAGCGCGGTGGTGGAGGAGGTGGGCGCCGCTCCGCCCGGGACGGTGGAAGACCTGATTCGCCTGGTAGAGAAGCGGGCCGACGACGAGTTTCCCGAGTCGGTGGACCCGGCGGCATGGTTCGAGGCTTCCGACGATGCCGCCGCGGGATGATGCCGGCCTGCTGCTGGAGCGGTTCCGCCGCTTTCTCCGGGACCAGCGCCAGCCGGTGACGCCCGCGCGCGAGCTGGTGGCCGACGCGGTGCTTCGCTCCGGCGACCGCCCCTCGGTGGACGGCATCCGGCGCCGCCTCCGCGAGCGCGGCGCGCGGGTGGGCCAGGCCACCGTCTACCGGACGCTGGACCTGCTGGTGGAGAGCGGCCTGGTGCGGACGCATGACTTCGGTGAAGGCTTCCGCCGCTACGAGCCCGTTGCCACGGGCGAAGGGCAGGCGCATCTCATCTGCCAGCGCTGCGGCGCCGTCGTCGGCGTGTCCGCCGAGCGGCTCGACCGGATGCTGGGATTGATTGCCGACGAGCACGGTTTCCGTGCCGGACGGCACCGGGTGCAGGTCTACGGTGTGTGCCGGGCCTGCCAGGGCCGGGAAGTGGGTCTCCGATGACCCGGGAAGGGAACTGACGTGGAAAGTCAGAGCCTCGGCTTTGCGGTGGCCTTCACCGCGGGCCTGCTGAGCTTTCTCTCCCCCTGCGTGCTGCCGCTGGTGCCCTCCTACCTCGGCTTCCTGACCGGCCTCACCGCGGAAGACATTCGCGGCCGCAAGCATCTGGCGCTGGTGCATGCCCTGCTCTTCGTCGCCGGGTTTTCCCTGATCTTTATTCTGCTGGGGGCCGGCGCCACGGCGCTGGGACGGGCGCTCAATATCTACCAGGTCTGGATTCAGCGGATCGGGGGCGTGCTGATCATCGCTTTCGGCCTGGTGCTGCTGAATGTGGTCAAGGTGGGGTTCTTTCAGCAGGAGCGGCGCTACGACCTGCGGGAGAAGCCGGTCGGGTATCTCGGGTCCATGCTGGTGGGCATCGCCTTCGGCGCCGGCTGGACCCCGTGCATCGGCCCCATCCTGGGCGGGATTCTCACCCTGGCAAGCACCCGGGGGCAGGTCTCCCAGGGCGTCCTGCTGCTGGCGGTCTATTCGGCCGGGCTGGCGGTGCCGTTCCTGATCGCGGCGCTGGCGCTGGAGTCGTTCTTCAACTGGTTTCAGCGCTTCCGCCGCTATCTGCCCTGGGTGCAGCGGGCCAGCGGCGTCCTGCTGATTCTGGTGGGACTCCTGCTGGTGACCGGCAGCTTTACCCGCATGAGCGGCTGGCTGCAGAAGCTCACGCCGGGATTCGTGCAGGAGCGGATCTGAAAGCGAGACGTGAGGCGTGGGACGTTATACGTGAGACGTGCTCTCGTTGCTTACGTGATACCTCTTACCTCGCACTCCTCACTTCTCACCGGACGGTCTCTTCCTCCAGTTCCTCTTCCAGTTGCTGGCGCCGGAGCAGTTCCCAGTAGCGGCCGCCGCGCCCGATCAGCTCCTGGTGCGTCCCCTGTTCCACCACGCTGCCCCCGTCCAGCACCAGGATCCAATCGGCGTCGCGCACTGCCGCCAGGCGGTGCGAGATGATCACGCTGGTGCGGCCGGCCAGCGCGCTCCGCAGGTTGCGCAGGATGCGCGCTTCGGTATGCGCGTCCACGGCACTGAGGGCGTCATCCAGGACGAAGACGGGCGGGTTCTTCACCAGCGCCCGGGCGATCGCCGCCCGCTGCTTCTGGCCGCCGGAGAGGTTGATCCCCCGCTCCCCCAGCATGGTTTCGTATCCCTCGGGGAGCGAGGCCAGGGCCTCGGTCAGCTGGGCGGTCTCCACCGCCTGCCCCAGCCGGCCGTCTTCCCCGCTGCCGAAGAGAATGTTCTCCCGCAGCGTCTCGCTGAAGAGAAAGGTTTCCTGCGGCACGAAGCCGATCTCGCCCCGGAGATCCTCCAGCGCCAGTTCCCGCACGTCGATGCCGTCCAGCAGGATCCGGCCCCGGTCGGGGTCGTAGGTGCGGACCAGCAGGTCGGCCAGGGTGCTCTTCCCCGAGCCGGTAGCGCCCACGATGGCCAGCGATCGCCCGGGCGCAATATCGAAAGAGATATCGCGAAGGACCCAGCCCCGGTCCGCGGCGTTGGGATACCGGAACCAGATTCCCTGGGCCGTGAGCCGCCTGGCGCCGGTGGCCGGCGGCAGGGGGGCCGGGTGTCCGGCCGAGAGGATTGCCGGCTGCTCCCGCAGGACGGCGATGATCCGGCCCATGGAGGCGGCGCCGCGCTGGACCAGATTGATCACCCAGCCCAGCGCCACCATGGGCCAGATGAGCGTCATGAGATAGACCCCGAAAGCCACGAACTCCCCGGCGGAGACCCGGCCCGACATCACCATACCGCCGCCAAAATAGAGCACCGCCAACGCCCCCAGGCCGCCCATCAGGGCCATCATCGGCTGGAAGGTCCCGTAAGCGCGGGCCAGCGCGACATTCCGGGCCAGGTATTCGTCGTTGAGGCCGCGGAACTGGGCCGTTTCCGCCTCCTCCTGGCGATAGGCCCGGACGATCCGGACGCCGGAGAGATTTTCGTGCACGAAGCTGGACAAGGTCGCAAACTGGGCCTGAATGGCCAGCGAGCGGCGGTGAATCCGCTGGCCGGCAAAGACGATCACGAACGGCAGCAGTGCCACCGGGGCCAGCGAGATCAGCGTCAGGTGGGAACTGATGGCCGCCATGTACGGCACCACCAGCAAGGTGCGCGTGACCGTGTCCACGCAGTACATTACAGCGGGGCCCGCTGCCATGCGGACGGCCAGCAGATCATTGGTGCTGCGGGCCATGAGGTCGCCGGTGGCCGAGCGGTCGTAGAATTCCTGGGATAGTCGCGTGAGGTGGCGGAAGAGATCATTCCGCAGGTCGTACTCGACCCGCCGGCTCCCGCTGTTGAGCAGCTGGCGCATCCCGAACCGGGCCAGCCCGCCGGCCACCGCCACGCCCAGGAGGAGGAGCACGGCCTGGAGTACCGGGTGAAAGCCCTCCGCGCGGGTCAGTGCGTCAATACCCTGGCCCAGAAAGCGAGGGCCCAGCGTGGTAAAGACGTTGGACACGACGGTCAGGGCCAGTCCCCAGGCATAGATCTTCCAATAGGGTCGGATGTACGGCAGGACGGCCCGGAGTGCGCGCATAGACAGAGAAATGTCACCGGGCCCGGACACCAGGACAAGACACCCGAGGAGATGCCCCATGTGGACACGACTGCTGGCGGGAACGGCAATGCTTGCCCTTGTTGCCGCCTGCGGAACCCGAGATGCACAACAGTCCGCCAGCGCGGACAGCCTGTCCCGTGACCTGCAACTGGCACCGGCAGACACCTCCGCCACCCTGAACGACCAACCGGCCCCGGAGGCCACCCCTCCGGCCCAGGCCGCTCCGGCGCGGAAGCCGCAGCCGAAACCGCAGCCCAGGCCGCAGCCGGAACAGCCGGCCGCCCGGCCGGTGCAGAAGCCGGTCGCGCCCGCGCCCTCGGTGCTGCCGGCCGGGACGGTCATCCAGGCTGCGGCCACCGATTCGATCAGCTCCCGGCACAACAAGCCGGGCGAAAGCATGACCGCCTCGGTGGGCAGCGATATTCGTGACGCCAGGGGACAGGTCGTCATCCCCGCCGGATCGGTGATCACCTTTACCATCGCCGAGCTGGCTCCCGCGGAGAACAAGAGCGCCAAGGACGGCAAGCTGGCCCTCACCCCCACCAGCGTGCGGATCAACGGGGAAGACCACCCACTCTCCGCCAGCGTCGATTCCGTGGAGCACTACCTCAAGGGGCGCGGCGTGACGGCGGGCGACGCGGCCAAGGTCGGGGCTGGAGCGGTCGGCGGTGCCATCGCCGGCCGTATCCTGGGCGGCAAGCAGGGCACCGTGATCGGTGGGGCGGTGGGCGCCGCCGTCGGCACCGGGGTGGCAGTAGAAACCGCCGACCGGGACGTGGTGATCCCCGCCGGGGCGACGATTCTGATCACCCTGAAGGAAGTCTTCGCGCTCAATTGAGGCGGAGGGCGGTACAGGCGGACATGGGCGGCAGGGGCGCAGCGGATACAACCTGCCTCCTGCCGCCTTTCCTGTGTCTCCCGTCACAGCCGCTTCCCCCTCGCTCCCCCATCTTTTGTCCGGTTTCCCCCCGACTCACGCGTGACGGGCTGTGACGGGCACCCGGGACCGTCCGCGGGGCACGTGAGCGTATCGACGACGAGCAAGGAGGCAGTATGAGACGGACTCTTCTGGCGGCACTCGCCGCGGCCGCGGTCGTTGGCTGCTCGGCGCGCCCCAAGAACGACAGCGCCATGGCGGACAGCCTCGACCGTGACCTCCAGATGGCCCCGGCCGACACCGGCGCCCGTCTCGGCGATCGGCCCGCGGCCACGCCGGCGCGAACCACCAGTCCCCGGTCCAATACCGGCATCCAGTCGACCACCGCGAAGGGGCAGAGTCTCCCGGCCGGTTCGGAAATCGTGGCCACGGCCAACAGCGAGATCAGCAGCAAGAGCAACAAGGCGGGCGAGACCCTCGACGCCACCGTCTCCCAGAACGTGACCGACGATCAGGGCCGCGTCGTGATCCCCTCCGGCAGCACGGTAAAGCTCACGATCACCCAGATCGAGCCCGCGGAGAACAAGAGCCAGAAGGATGGGAAGATCGTGCTGGTGCCTGCCACCATCATGGTGAATGGCCAGAGTTACGACCTGGCCGCCAGCCTCGACTCGGTGGAGCATCATCTGGCGGGCCGCGGCGTGACGGCGGGTGACGCCGCCAAGGTCGGCGCCGGCGCGGCCGCCGGGGCCATCGCCGGGCGGGTCCTGAGCGGCAACAGCAAGGGCGCGATCATCGGTGGTGTGGTGGGCGCCGCAGTGGGAACAGGCGTGGCGGTAGAGACGGCCGACCGGGATGTGGTCGTGCCGCAGGGCGCCAGGATCGTGCTGACGCTGACGCAGAAACTGACGCTGTAAGGCAGGGACCAGGGACCTGGAACCAGGGACAAGAAACAGGGGGTCCGAAGTGCTCTCCGGGCCCCCTGATTCCTGATTCCTGATTCCTGATTCCTGGTCCCTGGTCCCTGCTGTTCAATATCCCGCTCCGCCTCCGCCCAACCGCGGATCGCTTACCCCTTCCCAGCCGCGATCGGTCCGGATGATCGCCTCGACATCGCCCATGTAGCCGCGGTCGCTGATGTGGTGGCCCATGGCCTCCAGCTGATCGATGGCCGCGGGCCGGAACCCGTTCCGCTCGACCTGCATCCGGTCCGGCAGCCCCTGGTGGTGCATTCTGGGCGCGTCCACGGCGTCCGGCAGCCCCATGTGATGATCAATCACGTTGCTGATCACGTGATAGACCTGCGTAATGATGGTCGGGCCCCCCGGAGTTCCCACTACCATGAAGAGCTGCTGCCGGGGGTCGAAGACGATGCTCGGCGTCATGGCGGAGAGCATCCGTTTGCCCGGCGCGATGGCGTTGGCCTCGCCCTGCACCAGGCCGTACATATTGGGCTTGCCGGGCGCGCTGGCGAAATCGTCCATTTCGTCGTTCAGCAGGAAACCCGCGCCGGAGACGGTGACGGCGCTGCCGTAGCTGTTATTGAGGGTGGTGGTGCAGCTGACGGCATTGCCGTCGGCGTCCACCACCGAATAATGGGTCGTCTGGGTGCTGGTGCTGAGCCCCGGCCGGAAGGCCGCCGTCCGGGTGGCGTGCCCGGGGTCGATCGTCTCCCGCAGGGAGTCGGCGTACTGCTTGGAGAGCAGCCGGTCCAGCGGCATCTGGACGAATGCCGGGTCGCCCAGGAATTCGTTGCGGTCGGTGAAGGCGCGCCGCATGGCCTCCGCTTCGCGGTGCAGCAGGGCGGGCGAACCGAAGGGCGGGAGGGGGTCGTAGCCCTCCATGATGTTCAGGATTTCGCCCAGCGTGACGCCGCCGCTGGAGGCGGGGGGCATGGAGTAGATGGTGTACCCGCGGTAACTGATCCGGACCGGCTGCCGCCAGATGGCGTGATACGAGGCCAGATCCTCGAAGCTGATGAGGCCGCCGTCCCGCTGCATCTCGGCCACGATGCTGTCGGCCACCCAGCCCCGGTAGAAGCCGGCCCAGCCGCTGTCCCGGATGGCCGTCAGGGTGCGGGCCAGTTCCGGTTGCACGAAGGTCGAGCCGGGCGGCGGGGCATGGCCGCCCGGGAGGTAGTTGCGGCGGGAGGCGGGGAAGAGGTACAGCCGGTCGCGGTCATTGTCGAGCGAATGACTGCGGAACTCGTCCACCACGAATCCCTCGCGCGCCAGCCGGATGGCCGGAGCCATGATCCGTTCGAGCGGGAGCTTGCCGAAACGCCGGTGCGCTTCCAGCATGCCGGCCACCGATCCCGGCACGCCGGTGGACAATGCGCCGGTGATGCTCAGGTTGGACGGGGTGCCGTTGTGGTCGAGGTACATGTCGCGGGTCGCGCCACCCGGCGCCGTCTCCCGGTAGTCCAGCGCCAGAACGCTATCGCCCAGATGGATGATCATGAAACCGCCGCCGCCGATGTTTCCGGCGGAGGGGTGCACCACGGCGAGCGCCATGCCGACCGCCACCGCCGCGTCCACCGCGTTACCGCCCTGCAGCAGGATATCGCGGCCGACCTGGCTCGCGATGGGGCTGCCGGAGACTACCATGCCGTTGGTGCCGTCTTCGACCCGCGCCTTGCCCTGCAGAGCCCAGTCGGGGTTGATGCCGGAGATGGCGGCGGGAGCGGGAGCGCCGGGGCCGGCGCATGCCGCCGTGGCCAGGAGCAGCAGGGAGAAAGCAGTTCCAGGTCGCACGCTGGATCTCGGAGGTGAGAGGTTGAGATGGCTGAACCGGCGATTGCCGCGGGGACCGGACAAAGGTAATGTAATGCCCAGACTGCACGGATGACCCGACTCCATTCGGCCGCGCCGGACCTTGACCCCCTCGACGTTCTCGACCCCCGCGACCCTTCCAGACCGGTCGAGAGGGTCGAGAGGGTCGACAGGACATCAATCCGATGAACGACATCCGCGATCCGCGACTCACCGAGCAGCGCAACCCCCGCACCGGCGCCATCGATCAGGCGGGGGCGCTCGAGATCGTCGACCTGATCTCCGCCGAGGACGCCACCGTTCCCGCCGCCGTCGCCCGGGCCCGCACCGAGATTGCCTGGGCCATCGAGCTCATCGAGCAGAGCTTCCGTCAGGGCGGCAGGCTGCTCTATATCGGCGCCGGCACCAGCGGCCGCCTGGGCGTGCTCGACGCGTCGGAATGTCCGCCCACCTTCCGGACGCCGCCGGAGATGGTGGTGGGGATCATTGCCGGCGGCTTTCCCGCGCTGGTGAAGAGCGCCGAGGGTGCGGAGGACGACGTCAATACCGGGATCGCCGCCATGGACGGGCACCGGGTCTCTACTCGCGACACCGTGGTGGGGATCGCCGCCAGCGGGACCACGCCCTACGTGCGCGCGGCGCTGGGGCGAGCGCAGGCCCTGGGAGCGCGCACCGTGTTCCTGTCCTGCTCCGAGCCCCCGGCCGTACTGCGCGATACCTGCGACGTCTGCATCACGGTGCTGACCGGCCCCGAGGTCATCGCCGGCTCCACCCGCATGAAGGCGGGCACCGCCACCAAGCTGGTGCTGAACCTGCTGAGCACCGGGGCGATGATCCGGCTGGGCAAGGTCTACGGCAACCTGATGGTGGACCTGCAGGCCTGGAGTGAGAAGCTGGTGGACCGCTCCGAGCGCATCGTCATGGAGACGACGGGCCTGGACCGGGCCGGCGCCCGCGCGGTCATCGACGCGGCGGGTGGCAGTGTCAAGACGGCCATTGTCATGGCCAGGCGAGGCGTGAGCACGGAGGAGGCGGAGCAGCTGCTGGCGCAGTCGGGAGGACGGCTCCGGCCCGTGGTGGGCGATCCTCCCGGGAGCCGCGCATGAGCTCGGTGTCCCAGCTGGCGGTCGGGCTCATGTCGGGCACGTCGCTGGACGGCGTCGATGCGGCGCTGGTGCGGATCGGCGGCCCGGGCGACGTGGAACTGGTCCGCTACGCCTGCCGGCCCTATGCAGCGATCGAGCGCGAGGAGCTGCTCCGCGCCGTCTCCGAAGCCTCCGTGCCCGAGCTGGCCCGGCTGCATGCGCACGTGGCCGAATGGGCGGCACAGGCCGTCGAGATGCTCCTGGCCGAGAGCCGGGTCTCCCCCTCCCAGCTGGCGTTCATCGCCTTCCCCGGCCAGACCATCTGGCATGAGCCCCCGCTGGTGAGCTGGCAGCTGGGCGAGCCGGCGATTCTCGCCGAGCGCTTCGGCGTGCGCGTCATCAGCGACTTCCGTTCGCGGGACGTCGCCGCCGGGGGGCACGGGGCGCCGCTGGTGCCCATGGCCGATGTGCTGCTCTTCGGGGCCGACGATCAGGCGCGGGTGCTGCTCAACGTCGGCGGCATGGCCAACCTGACCTATGTGGAGCGCCGGGGCCAGCTCGAAGGCGCCTTCGCGCTCGATACCGGGCCCGGTGTGGCGATCATCGACGAGGTCGCCCGCCTCAACGATCCCGCTCTGCCGTACGACCGCGACGGCCTGCTCGCCTCCCAGGGAGCGCCAGCCGAGGCGCTCCTGGCCCAGTTGCTGGCCGACCCCTACTTCGAGCAGGCGCCCCCCAAGAGTACCGGCCGCGAACGATTCGGCCAGGCCTACGCGCGGTCGCTCTTCGCCCGGGTTCCCGGTCCCGACGGCGTGGCCACCGCGGTGGAGCTGACCGCCCGCAGCATCGTGCAGGCCATCCGCCGCTGGGTCCCCGGCACACCCGAGGTGGTGGTCTCCGGTGGCGGCTGTCACCACCCGTTGCTCATGGCGTCGCTGGCGCAACACCTGCGCGACGCCCGGGGCGAGCCGCCGGCGCTGCGCCGCTTCGACGAACTGTTCTTCTCCGGCGACGCGAAGGAAGCGGTCGCGTTCGCCCTGCTGGGGTATCTCCTGCTGCAGGAGCAGCCCGGCAACCTGCCGTCGGCCACCGGCGCGCGAGGGTTCCGGCTGCTGGGATCGGTCACGCCCGCGTGACCGCGGGACGGCTGGTCCTTCCGGCGCTGCGCTGGCGGCCGGAGAGCGGCTTCGGGCACGAGCGCGAAGCGATCGCCGCTGCGCTCGAGTCCGGCGCCGGCGGGTTCATCATCTTCGGCGGAACGGCAGAGGCGGTGCGCGCCCTGACCGCCGGGCTGCGCGAGCGGGCCGGCCGGGAGCTGCTCCTCGCGGCAGACCTGGAGCGCGGCGCGGGCCAGCAGTTCGCCGGGTTGACCGATCTTCCGCCGCCGGGCGCGCTCGCCACCCTGGGCCGTCCGGCGGTCACCCGGGCGGCGGCCATCACCGCGGCGGAGGCGCGGTCGGTGGGCGTCAACTGGGTGCTGGCTCCCGTGGCCGATCTGGATATCGAGCCGGAGAATCCCATCGTGCAGAGCCGTTCCTTCGGGGCCGATCCCGCGGCGGTGGCGGACTGCGTCGCGGCCTGGGTCGAATCCTGCCAGGCGTCGGGAGCGCTGGCCTGTGTCAAGCACTACCCGGGGCACGGCCGCACCAGGAGCGACTCGCACCTGGAGGTTCCCGTCGTACCCGCAACTCCGGCCCAGCTGGAAGCGGCGGATCTGCTGCCCTTCCGCGCGGGGATCCGCGCGAAGGTGGCGGCCGTGATGACCGGGCATCTTGCCGTTCCCGCGCTCGACCCGTCGGGCGCACCGGCCACCTTCTCCGCCCCCATCCTCCGGCGGCTGCGGCGCGACGGCTTCGACGGGCTCATCGTGACCGATGCCCTGATCATGGGAGCGGCGGGCGGGCGCCCGCCCGGCGAAACGGCGCTGGCGGCGGTCCGCGCCGGCTGCGATCTGCTGCTCTATCCGGACGGACCCGCGGCAGCGGCGCGGGCGCTGGGCGCCCCGCGGGCGCTTCCCGACGGCCGCCTGGGGCAGTCGCTGTCCCGCTACGATCAAGCCCTGGAGAGGGCCTCGCTGCCGCCCCCCCCTCTCGCGGGCGACCCCGCCGCCCTGGCGGCTGCCATGGCCGATGCCCTGCTGAAGGCCGGACTGGCGGGAGACCGGCCGACACTTCGGGGGCCGCTCGAGCTGCAGCTGATCGACGACGATCTGGGCGGCCCCTGGCCCCCCTCGCCGCCCCTCCTGCTCGACCGGCTGCTGGCCGCTGCCGGCTGCGGGCCGGGAAGCGGCGGTTCCCGCGTGCTGGTGGTTGCCGCCGAGCCCCGGGGATGGAAGGGCAGGGCGGGGCTCTCACCCGAGGCGGCGGCGGCGGTGACGGAGGCGCAGGCCGATCTCGCGGTGCTCTTCGGCCATCCGCGGCTGGCGCGGACCTTCCCCCCGGGGCTGCCGGTGCTGGTGGCCTGGCATCGCCAGATGCTGATGCAACGGGCGGTCGCAGGGCGGCTGGCGGCCTGGACGGCATGAGCGGCCTCGACTGGGCGATCCTGGCGGGGTATCTCGCCTTCACCCTGGCGCTGGGCGTCTTTATGGCCCGGCGCGGCGCCCGCAATGTGGCCGAATTCCTGGTCGGCGGCCGGGCCATTCCCTGGTGGCTGGCGGCCACATCGATGGCGGCCACCACCTTCAACGTGGACACGCCGCTCTATGTCGCCGGCCGGGTGGCGAAGGCCGGCGTCGCCGGCAACTGGGAGTGGTGGAGCTTCGCGCTGGCTCACGTGCTGCTGGCGGTGGTGCTGGCCAAGCTCTGGCGGCGCTCCGGCGTGATGACCGACATGGAGCTGACCGAGCTGCGCTACGGCGGGGCGCCGGCCGCCTGGCTCCGGGGGCTGCGCGCCTTCTTCTACGCGGTCCCGCTCAACTGCATCGGCATCGGCTACGGCATGCTGGCCATGCGGAAGGTCGTGGTGGCCCTGGGCGTGCTGGATCGCCTGCCCGGCCTCCCCGGTGACCCACGCCTGTGGGCCATCCTGCCCATCGTGCTGATCGTCCTGATCTATACCGCGGCCTCGGGCCTCTGGGGCGTGGTGGCCACCGACTTCATCCAGTACATCCTCTCGCTGGGCGGCGCGTTGCTGGTGATGGGCTACGCGTTGCACGAGGTGGGTGGCCTGGGCGCGCTGGTCTCGTCGTTGCGGGCATCGGGCCAGGGCAACCGCCTGGAGCTGGTGCCGGTGGGCTCCGATGCTCTCATGCCCCTGGGGACCTTCCTGGGCTACGTATGCATCCAGTGGTGGGCGTTCCGCAACAGCGACGGCGGCGGGATGTTCGTTCAACGGCTCGCCTCGACGGCGGACGAGCGCGAGGCGCGGAAGGCGGCGCATGCCTTCAACCTGCTCAACTACGTGGTGCGCACCTGGCCCTGGGTCCTCGTGGGCCTGGCGGCGCTGGTGATTCTCCCCGGCCTGGCCGACCCCGAGCTGGCCTACCCGATGCTCATGACACGGTATCTGCCCACCGGCCTGCTGGGCCTGGTGGTGGCGAGCCTGGTCGCGGCCTTCATGTCCACCGTCTCCACCCAGGTGAACTGGGGAGCCAGCTACCTGGTGCACGACCTCTATGCCCGGTTCAGCGGCGAGCGCGACGAGCGGCGGCTGCTGGCTGCGGCACGCTGGGCCAGTGTCGGCATCACGTTGCTCGCGGCGGCCGTCTCCTTCTACATGGAGAGCGTGGGCCAGGTGTTCCGGTTCATGATCCTGATCGGGAGCGGCACCGGGGCCCTGCTGCTGCTGCGCTGGTTCTGGTGGCGGGTGAATGCGTGGGCGGAGATCGCGGCCCTGGTGGCCGGGCTGGGCCTGGCGGTGTACGCCTCGTTCCAGCCCTGGTCGTTCGGTACCCGGCTGGTGGTGACCACCTTCGGAGCGGCGGCGGTGTGGCTGCCGGTGCTGTTCCTCACCCCGGCGGAGCCGGCACCGGTGCTGGACCGCTTCTACGAGAAGGTGCGTCCCGCCGGCGCCTGGGGACCGTCCCGGGTGCGTACCGGCCTGGACGCGCTGGACCGGTGGAAAGAGGACGGGGTGAGATGGCTGTTGTGGGTGGTAGCGATCCTGGGGGGGACGCTGGCGATCGGCTGGGTGTTGCTGGTCTAGTAGGACGGGAGAAAGACGGGAGAAAGACGGGAAGAAAGACGGGAGAAAGACGGGAGAAAGACGGGAGAAAGACGGGAGAAAGGCGAGGACGACGGGAACGAGGGACATGCCTGGAATCTTTTTCTGGTCCTGTTGTCCTCCTCCCGTCTTTCTCCCGTCTTCTTCCCGTCCTCTTCCCGTCCTCTTCCCGTCACTCCATCCGCGGCAGCAGCTCCAGCCCGTACTTGATCGGCACCGCCAGCACGATGCGGCCGTTGCTCTCCCCCTGTCCGCCGACGAGGATCCCCACCACTTGCCCCTCCCGGTTGAACACCGGACTGCCGCTGGCGCCGGGCGCCCCGTACCCGACGATCACCAGGCGCTCGGGCAGGCTCTTGCTGACGATCCCGGTGCTCAGCGCGGCCGAGACGCCCACGGTGCGCCAGTCTTCTCCCATCTCCATCTGGAAGCCCAGCGGGTAGCCCAGCACGGCGACGGCATCGCCGGTGCGGACGGGCGGCGACGCCGTCACCAGCCCCTTCACTACGGGAACGCCGCGGCGCACCGGGACGCGGAGCAGCGCGACGTCCGCCGTGCTGTCGCCGTGCACCGCCAGCAGCTGCGCCTGGAAGTTCTGGTTGCTGCCGTTGAAGATCACCCCGATCCGGCTGGGCCGGCCGCCGTCGGGCGCCACCACCACGTGGCGGTTGGTCAGCACCAGGCCGGCATTGCCGTTGGAGGCCACGGCGAAACCCGACCCGCTCGCGGTGCTCCCGTCGGGGAACTGCACCAGGACGACGCACACGGCGTCGATGTTCGCCGCGCTGATGCCGGCCGCATCCAGCGTGGCGGCGCTGGCCAGCCGGCTCTGGCGCTGCTGCGCCGTCTCCAGCCGGCGCCGCAACCGGTTCAGCTCCTCCACACTGCCTCCCCGGCCGATGTCCTGCCGCAGGCGGCTGGTCTCCCGGGCGGCAGAATCGAGCGCGCCCTGCAGCGAACTCACCCGCACCGTCACGCCGGCCAGCGCGGCCGAGAGGCTGTCCACCCCCTGCAGCAGCCGCGCCCGCTCCTGCCGCACCCGTGCGGCGCTGCGTAGGCCCTGCCAGAGGTAGGCGCCGCCCAGGACCGCCAGCAACAGCAGGAGCATGAGCGAGGTGCGCCGCAGCGTGGCCGTCTGACGCGCGACTTCCCGCTCCACCCGAACCGTGTGCTCCGCGGGGGTAGGGCGGAGATGGTGCGACGGGGGGGCCGGGGTCGCCACGGTGCCGGGAACCGGTGTCGCGGCCGCCGGAGTCGCCGCGGCCGGCACCGGGCCCGGCGGCCGTTGCAGCCGGACCTCGAGGGCCGGTCCCTCGCGTCCGAAGCGGATGACATCGCCGTGAGCCAGCACGTGGTCGGCGCCCAGGCGTTCGCCGTTGATCCAGGTGCCGTTGGTGCTGCCCAGATCGCGGAGCAGGTAGAGCTCGCCGCTGCGGACGATGGCCGCGTGCCGGGCGGAGACGTCGAGATCCCGTTCGCTGTCGAAGCGCACATCGCACTGCGGGTGGCGCCCGATCTGGATGTAGGGCAGGGCCAGCGTCTCGCTCTGGCCCGCGCGCGCTCCCGAGCGAAAGGTGAGGACGATCTTCACGGTGGCGGGGTCAGCGGCGGAGCAGGAGCCAGGCGGCCAGCGCCAGGAGGAACGCCAGCGTGGAGAGCAGGACGGCCCGCTGGATTTTCTGCCGCCGGCTGCGCGGCAGGGGGCTGCCGGTGTAGATCGGCACCGGTTCGGTGGTGGCGTCGCCTTCGCCCAGCGGATACACCTGATACCCGGCCGATCCGCTGGACGGCTCCGCCAGGCCCTCGCCGTCGAACCGGGCGGCCACGGCCGTGATATTGTCGGGCCCGCCGCGCTGGTTGGCGAGGTCGATGAGCACGCTGCACAGCTCCACCAGGTCGGGATGCCGGCCCACCAGTTCGGCCATCTCGTCGCGCTTGACCTGATTGGAAAGGCCGTCGGAGCAGATCACCAGGACATCGCCCCGGGAGATAGGCTGATAGGTCAGATCGACCTTGACGCGCGCCTCGGGGCCCAGCGCCTGGAGGATGATATTGCGGCGTTCGCTCTGTTCCGCCTCTTCCTCCGTCAACTCGCCCGCTTCCACCAGCCGCTGCATGAGCGACTGGTCCTTGGTGAGCTGGATGGTCTTGCCCTGGCGGACAAGGTAGGCCCGGCTGTCGCCGATCTGGGCCAGGTAGAGATCGGCGCCGAAGACGCCGGCGGCGGTTACCGTCGTGCCCATGCCCCGCACCTCGGGATGCTCCTGCGCGTATTCGTGAATCCGCCGGTTGGCCAGCTCCACCGCTTCCTTGATCCGATAGGCGAAACGCTGGCCGCTGCCGTCGGGATCGTCGGCCCAGGCGGTCGCGAGATGCTGATAGATGCTGTCGGCCGCCATGGAGCTGGCGACCTCGCCCGCCGCCGCGCCGCCCATGCCGTCGGCCACCATGAACAGGGAGCCGCGGGGCCCCACCTCGTGCTGCCGCACCTCGGGCTGGAGGTTGGCCTTGCCGCGGGTGAGATCGGCAACGAGGAACGTGTCCTCGTTGTGATCGCGCGTGCGACCGAGGTCGGTCTTGCCGAAGACGGTGACCTGCACGGGACCGGTGGGCACGGGACTCCTCAATGGAGAGTGGCCGACAGCGTCTGCAACGCGTGCTGATAATACACGTTGGCGGGGGCGAGCCGGGTGGCTTCGCGAATCCAGCGGAGCGCCGCCGACGCCGGAACCTGCCGGGAGAATTGCGAATCGTGGGGCGCGGCGCCCCCCCGGCCGACCGGATCGGCCGCCGGGTCGAACGAGCGCGTGGTGTGCCCGTCGCGCGGGCAGAACTTGACCTCTTCGGCGTATTCCGTCCCGCAGACCGGGCAGAACTTCACGAGAACTCCACCCGCAGGAGCTGGTCGCCCACCAGAAGACGGCTGCCGCTGCGCAACGAGGCCTCGGTCCGCAAGGCCACCGCGATGCCGTTGCGGCTGCCCAGGTCGAGCAGCACGAAATCGGCATCCTCGCTGCGGACGGACGCGTGCAGCGCGCTCATCGACGGGTCGTAGGGGAACTGCCACTCACCCTGTTCCCGCCCCAGGCTCAGCGTCCGGCCGGGGGAGAGGTGGAGGACATCGCGCGAGCTGCCGTCGCTGCGCAGCTGCGTCAGCGAGGCAATGTCGGCCCCCGGTAGCAGGCTGCCCATCCGCCGCGTCTGGTCCTGTTCCGGCGGCCGTGGCCCGGGGTAGCCCAGCCGGCGGAACCGCAGCATCTGGCCTCCGACCAGGATCAGGTCGCCGTCGGCCAGACGATGCGGCTCCTCCAGGAACAGCCAGGTTCCGTTGCGGCTGCCCAGATCGCGCACCCGCACCTCGCCCGCGGCGTTGATGATCTGCGCGTGCAGCGGCGAGAGATAGGCGTCGTCGGGGAAATTGATGTCGGCCCCGTGGCGGCCCAGAGAGGTGACCGCGCGGGCGAGCGGATACTGCTGCAGCACGGCGCCCGAGCGGTCGAGCAGGACCAGAGTGACGCCGACCGGCGCCATCACCCGCGCCGAAGCCGCCGGGGTGGGCGCGCTCGGGTCGATCACCGTGCCGCAGGACGGACAATATCTGGTGCCCGCCTGGCAGCGCAGGCCGCAGGTGGGGCAGGCGACGCCCGCGCCCTCCGGCACCACCCGGGTGCCGCACTGGCCGCAGAACGGGAGGCTGGGAACCGTGGCCGCGCCGCAGCTGGGACAGCGTCCCGCCGGGTCGGTCGGGCGCGGCGCCCGCGGTGCGGGGCCGGCGGGTGGCCGTGAGGGCGCGGAATCGGACGTTGCCGCCTCCAGGTGGGGATCAGTGCCAATCAACGGGGGGCTGAACGGCCGCCGTCACCCCCGGGATGGGAGCGCGGCCGCCCGGTCGCGAAAATCTACGGCTCGCCGCGGAGAGCGTCAACTTATGGCCGCTTGGCGTAAGTCATAGTCATCGTGTACCTTGGAGCAATGCTGCTCCGCTCGCTTGCCGCCGCTTTGCCGCTTGCCTCCCTGTTGGCCTGCACCGCCACTCCATCGCCGCCCCGGGCCGGACCCGCTCCCCGGGCCGCTGCCGGGGGAGAGAATCCGTTGCCGGCGGTACCGCTGGTGACCGGCCCCCTGGAGATCCAGGTGGCCTATCCCGCCCCCACCGACGTGGTGGATGCGCGCGATTCCAGTTTTCTGTTCGGCACGGTCGGCACCGGTCTCGCCTCGCTTACCATCAACGGGGCGCCGGTGAAGGTCTGGCCCAACGGCGCCTGGCTGGCCTGGGTCGCGCTCCCGCCGGACAGTGTCATGGCATTCGAGCTGGTGGCCCGTACGCCGGGGGACACCGCCGCCCTCACCTGGCTGGTGCGGCGCGCGCCGCGGTTCACGCCCCCCGATTCCGGAGCCTGGGTGGACTCGACCTCGCTCGCGCCTGCCGGCCGGGTCTGGTGGCCCCGGGACGAAGCCTTGCCGGTCTCGGTGCGTGCGGCGGCCGGCGCCACGGTGCGGATCGTCCTGCCCGACCGTACCGAGATTCCGCTGGCCGCCGATCCCGGCTACGACGACGTGCCCTGGGGAATCCGCGCCTTCGACCGGGATACGGCGCATCTCATCCGGCAGCGCCGGGCCGACCGCTACGCCGGCAGCCTGCGCGGCCTCGCGCTGGGGCCGGACCCAGGCCCGCTTCTGGGTGCGGCACCGCCCTGCCCCCCGGCGCAGCCGGCAGGGCAGCAGTGCGTCCCACCGGCCGACTCGTTTCCCGTGGTGGAGGCGATTCTGGGCGCCGACACCGCCCGCGCCAGCTGGCACATCCGCCTGGGGATACTCGATAGCGTCCCCCGCCCCGTGGTCCTGAACGACGACACCGCCGGAGTGGGAGACACCGACAGCCTGACGGTCGGCCGCGCGGCGCCGGGCGCGACCTATCACTGGTTCTTTCCCACCGGCACCCGCACCTGGGCCACCGGCCGCGTGAACGGCGACCTGCGCCTGCGGCTCGCCCGCAATGCCGAGGCCTGGGCCCCCGCGGCCGACGCGCAGCCCCTGCCGTCCCAGCTGCCGCTGGTGCGTGCCACCGTCGGTAGTGCCAGCCTGACGCCGGAAACTGATCGCGTGCTGCTGCGCCTGCCGCTGAGCCGCCGGGTGCCGTATGAGATCCAGGAGGGTGAACAGTCGCTGACGCTGCGTTTCTATCAGGCGGCGGGCGACGTCAACTGGATCCACTACGGTCCTCTCGATTCGCTGGTTCGCGCCATGCGTTGGGACCAGCCTGCCGCCGATGAGGTCAGCTTCACGGTGGAGCTGTCCCGGCCGCTCTGGGGCTGGCGCGCCCGCTGGGACCGCTCCGACCTGGTGCTGGAAATCCGCCGGCCTCCGGTGATCGACCCCGATCACCCGCTCCAGGGCCGGCTCATCGTGGTGGATCCGGGGCATCCTCCCCTCGGCGCGACCGGCCCCACCGGATGGCGGGAGGCCGAGGCCAACCTGGCGGTGGCGCTCCGGCTGCGCGACCTCCTCGCCAACGCCGGCGCGCGCGTGGTGCTGACCCGGACAGCGGATGTGCCGGTGGGTCTGTACCAGCGGGTGAAAGAGGCGGACAGCCTGGATGCCGATCTGCTGGTGTCCATCCATAACAACGCACTGCCCGACGGCGTGAACCCCTTCGCCAACAACGGGACCAGCGACTACTACAACCACCTCCCCAGCCTTCCGCTGGCGCTGGATGTCCAACGCGAGCTGGTGCGGCGGCTCGGCCTGCGCGATCTGGGCGCCGGCCGCGGCGACCTCGCGCTGGTCCGCCCCACCTGGATGCCATCGCTGCTCACCGAGGGGATGTTCATGATGCTGCCGCAGCAGGAGTATGCACTGCGCGTCCCCCAGGGTCAGCAGCTGTACGCGCAAGCCGTGTTCGACGGAATTCGTGCCTTCCTGCGGGGGCGCGCGGAGGACCCGCCGGGCCGGTGAGCCGCCGCCCGGGGTTCCGCGCCGGCATCATCGGGGGCGCCTTCTTCCTGGTCCTGCTGGCCGGGACAGCCGGCGCCGCCGTGGCGCAGGTGAGCCCGGCCGGGTCATGGCACACTCTGCACAGCCGGCATTTCCGGGTGCATTTCGAGCCGCTCGATTCCGTGGCGGCGCGCCGCGCCACGACCATCGCCGAGCGCAGCTGGTTGCTGCTGTCGGACGAGCTGGTTCCTCCGCGGGAAACCGTCGACCTGGTCCTGAGCAACGCGGCCGACTTCGCCAACGGGGCCGCGGGCGTCTTCCCCAGCGATCGCATCGTCCTGCTCCTGACGCCGCCGCCGTCGCAGCCCGGCCTGCAGAATTACGATGACTGGCTGGCGCTGCTACTCACCCACGAGCTGACGCACATCTTTCACCTGGACCGGGTGCGGGGGCCCTGGAGCGTACTGCAGGATGTGCTGGGCCGTGCGCCCGGCAGCTTTCCCAATGCCTATCAGCCGTCCTGGGCCATCGAAGGCCTGGCGGTGTACTACGAAACCAGGCTGAGCCTGGCGGGGCGGCTGCGCGACAGCTATCACACCCGCATTCTGGACGCCGCCGCGGCGGCGGCTCGCTGGCCCAAGCCCAATGAAGCGACCTATCTCTCCGAACGCTGGCCCGACGGCGTGGGCCCCTACGCCTTCGGCTCCCGCTTCCTCGAGCACTTTGCCCAGGCCGCAGGCACGGACGCCATTCCGCGCTTCGTGGAACGGACCTCGGGACAGTGGATCCCCACCCGGACGGGCCGGCCGCTGCGCCAGGTCAGCGGACTCGATCCGGACTCGCTCTGGCGCGACCTGCGCGATCGCTACCGCCTGGCGCCCCGCGGCTTCGCGCCCGACACCTCCCAGCTGGTCGATGCGGGCCTCCGGGCTGACCCCCAGGTGGCCGTTTCGCCCGGGGGCGGCCTCGCCTGGGTCTCCACCCCGGGTGGCCGCGCGCCCGAGATCGTCGTGCGGCAGGGCGGGGTGGAGCATCGCTATCTCACCACCGGCGGCGTGCGGCTGGCCTGGCGGGCCGACACGCTGTACGCCACCTGGCTGGACCACACCGATCCCAGCCACTACCGTGCCGACCTGCACCGCTTGCGGAACGGCTCCTGGGAACGGCTCACCCGCAACGCCCGCCTGACCGACCTGGCGGCGGGGCCCGCCGGCATCGTGGCGGTACAGGTGACACCAGCCGGCAACCGCCTGGTGCGGGTGACCGGTAATCGTGTGCTGCCGCTCCTCCCGCTCGCGCCTGCCGCCACCTGGGCCACCCCCGCCATGGAGCCGGAGACCGGCAATGTGGTGGTGGTGCGGCGGGGCTATCGGGACGGCGTCCCGCCCGCGGATCTGCAGTCGCTGGTGGTGGTGGACAAGTCCGGCGCGACGGACGTGCGGCAGGGCTTTCCCGCCCCGCGCGAGGGTCTGCAGGCCGATCCCTCCTGGGCGGGACGCGATAGCCTGCTCGTGGCCAACGACCGGACCGGGTTACCGCAGGTGTATCTCCTGCCGCCCGGCGGCCCGCCGCTGCAGCTGACCGCCCAGGCGGCTGGCGCCAGCCGGCCGGTGCTGGCGGCCGACGGCTGGCTCTACTTCACTGCGCTCGAAGCCGATGGTTTTGCCCTGCGGCGGCTGCCTTATCGCTCCCTGGTGGCCGCGCCGCCAGTGCCGGCGGCGGCGAATCGTGGAGCCTGGAACATTCCCAGCCGGCTGTCGTCGGAATCGGACGGCGGGTCCTGGGCGGAATCCGGCAGGTTTGCGCTACCCGGAGCCCGGGCAGTGGTGGACCCCGACACCCTGCACCTGCGGGAGACGGGCTACTCTCCCTGGGCGGCGCTGCTGCCGCACTACTATCTGCCGACGCTGGTCGACAAGGGCTTCGCCGGCGTATTCCTGGGCGCATTTACCTCGGGGAGCGATCCGATCGGCCGCGTGGGCTATACGGCCCAGGCCGGGGTGGGGCTCAATACCGGATTGCTCGAAGGAAACCTCTCGCTGGTCTACAGCCGCTGGGATCGCTACGCGCTCGATCTCTACCTGAACCAGCGCTGGGGCGATGCTGGCACCATCACCGTTCCGGTGGCGGCCTCGGTCCGGAGCCGGGAGCGCGACGCCGAGCTGGGCCTCTCGGCTCGCTGGCGCGGATGGCGCAGGACGCTGAGTGTCCGGGTGGCGGGTGACTACGAGCAGGATGCCTTCCGGGCCGATGCGCCGGTGAGCTTCCGCACCCCGGCCTGGCTCGGGGCCAGCGGGACGGCTTCGCTCTCCCGACTGGTCTTCACGCCCCTGGGCATCAGCGCGGAGGACGGCGGCGCGATCACCCTGCGCTACCACCGTCGCTGGCGCCTGGACCAGGCCGGGTGGTCCGACGACTGGCGGCTTCGCGCCCGGGGGTACCTGGCCTTCAAGGGGCTGGGCCTCTTCGCCCATCCGGTGCTGGCGGCCCGCCTGTCCGCCGCCACCTCGGCCGGTCCCGATGCCGAAACCTATGGTGTCGGCGGGGCGTCGGGCGGATCGTACCAGGTGTTGCCCGGGGTGGCGCTCTCGAGCCAGCGTACCTGGCCGGTGCGCGGATACCAGGGATCGGAACTGGCCGGCCGGACGGTTGCCTCCGGCTCGCTGGAGCTGCGCATTCCGCTGGCTCTGGTGGATGAGGGGCTGGGGAATCTGCCGTATGGGCTGGACCGGATCAGCCTGGCGCCGTTCTATGATGAAGGCCGCGTCTGGCGCCCCGTCACGGCCGGCCCGCGGCGGGTGGCCAGTACCGGCGTGGAAGTCTCCTGGGACTTAGGCGTCTTATATGATGTACCGCTGCGCGTGCGCACCTGGGGGGCGGTAACCCTGCTTCCCGGCCCGGCCACCCGGCGGGGGGCCATGGCCGTCGGGGCGGGGTTCGGGTCCGATTTCTGACTTCCGGGGCGCCGGAAGAGCCGCCTTTCCATTGACAACCGGGGATATCGGTGTGACCCTCAGGTATGGCAACAGCCATCCGCCTCCCCCGGCCCGGGGGCGGGCCGGCTGGCGAAGGATTTTCGGATGACTCTGCATTCCCCCCTGTTCCGTCCCGTCAGGACCGTTGCACCGGCTGCCGGCCTGCTCTGCTGCCTGCTCGCCGGTCTGCCGCTCCGTTCCCTGCATGCCCAGTCGCCCGACGATCGCGCCGCGATCGAACGCTTTCGCGACTCGCTGGCCGCGGTGACGGACAGCGTCGGGCTGGAGACGCTGGAGCAGCACCTGATCGACTCCGCCCGGACCCATCGTAACGATACCCTGCTGCACCTCCGGCTCGGGTTCCTCGCCTTGCGGCTGGGCGATTTCGGCGATAAGCAGCACTATGAAGATGCCGGCAGCGAGTTCGAATGGGCCACCGATCTGCAGCCGAAGTGGCCCTATGCCTGGTACGGCCTGGGGCTGGCGGAGCTCGGGGTTGGCGAGCCCGAGATCTCGCTGATCGCGGGGCTGCAGAACCTGTTCGGGAAGGACCATCTCTCCAAGGGGGCTCTGGCCTTTGCGCACGCCGCCCAGGTGGATCCTTCCTTTGTGAAGGGGCTGGTGGAGCTGGCCAACACTGCCCTGGGCCAGCGGATCAACATCAAGCTCGACCTGGCACGTGAAGCGCTGCGCGCGGCCGGTGCAACCGCGGCGGCGAGCAACCCCGAGGTATTGCTGGTCCGGGGCCGGGTGGAGCGGCTGGCCGGCAGTATCGATTCGGCGCTGGCGGCGTTCACCCGCTACGTGGAAACCGGCCCCGACCAGGCGCTGGGTCTGCTGGAGCTTGCCCGCACCCAGTTCGCCGCCGGCAGCATGTCCGGGGTGGCCAACTATTTCCATGGCGCCTCGCTGAACGACAGCACCGCGGTGGCCGAGTACCGCAAGGACCTGGCGTATATCGCCGATGACACCACGCTGGCCGAATTCGACCGGCGGCAGGGCGTGGCGCGGGAGCGCTGGCTGCGCTCCTTCTGGGCCGCCCGGGACCGGGCCGACCTGCGCCAGAGCGGCGCCCGGCTGCGGGAGCACTACCGGCGCATCCACTACGCGCAGGAAAACTTCGCGCTGGCCAGCCTGCACCGTCACTACGACATCTCCGAGGTCTACCGCTCCAACAGCGAGGACTTCGACGACCGGGGCGTGATCTACATCCGCCAGGGCGAACCGACCGAACGGGCCCGGCTGGCGCTGCCCGGCATCGAGCCCAACGAAACCTGGCGCTACGCGCGCCCCGGCGGCGACCTGGTCTTCCATTTCGTCGCGCGGGAGGACGTGCAGGATTACAAGCTGGTGGCCAGCCTGTTCGATGTGCTTGGCTTCGGCACGCTGCTCAGCATGCAGAACGGCAGCGAGGATACGGTGCTGCGGAATCGGGTCGACCGGCTGCTGGAATCGCGTGACCGGATCTCGCCCATCTACCAGCGGCTGCGCGGGGCCGGCGCGGCCGGGCTGATGAGCCTGGGCTCGCAGGAGCGCGCCACGGGCCAGCGCAGCATCCAGACCGGCACCTCGACCGACAGCTACGAGCTGCAGTATCAGCGCCAGCTCCAGGCCCGGACCGACGTCATGGCGGTGGGGCATGAGCGGGATCTCGAACTGCTGCAGGTGACCTGGGCCATTCCCGGCAAGGCGCTGACGCCGCAGAAAGTGCCGCAGGGCTACGTCTATCCGGTGCGGTTGCGCGTCGCCGCGCTGGACCGTGACGGACGCGCCGTCGGCAGCATCGACACCACCCGCTATCTGCTGAGCCCGGAGCCCGTACCGGAGGAAGAGAACCTGGTGGGCCGCATGGCGTTGCCGGTGCCCAACGGCGAGCTCTACTACCGGGTGGCGGTGGAACAGGGCGACAGCACCGGCACCGTGACCCCGCGCGATTCCATCTTCGTGGGCCGGTACGACGGCTCGGCCTTCTCGTTGAGCTCGGTGGTGCTGGGCTGGCGCGATGCCAATCTGCACTGGGTGCGCAGCTCCGGCGACACCGTGTTCTTCAACCCGACCGGCGTCTTCCCGCGCGACGGCGAGATGGAACTGTTCTATGAGGTCGGAGGCCTGCAGCGCGACACCCAGTACGAGACGCTGCTCGAGATCTCCAAGCGGGCCGGCGGCCTGAGCAAACTGCTGGGCGGCGGCAAGGCCAGCATCAGCCTGCGGTTCCAGGAGCGCAGCCTGGGCCTGGTTTCTCCCAGCCGCCGCACCGTACAGCTCGACCGGCTCAAGCCGGGCCAGTACGTGCTCCGGCTTGTCATCACTGCCCCGGATGGCCGCATGCTGGAACGGCTGGCAGGTTTCGAAGTCTCCTCCGACCGGGGCCGGGTGTCGCGCCGGTGAGCGCGAGGCTGGTGCGGTTCGCCGGCCTGGCCGCATTGCTGGCCCTGGGCGCGGCGCCGGTCTGCGGCCAGGAGTCCGCCCGCGTCGGCGCCCTGGAACGCTTCCGCGACTCGCTCTCCCAGGAAACGGATACGGCCGCCCTGGCGGTGCTGGAAGCCCGGATGGTCGACACCGCCCGCGTGGACCGGGACGACGCCTACCGGCACCTGCGGATCGGGCTGGTCAACCTGCGGCTGGCGCAGCTGGGCAGCCGCTCGCGCTTCGACGATGCCGGCTCGGAGTTCCAGTGGGCGGCCGACCTCGAGCCCGACTGGGCCTATCCCTGGTACGGGCTGGGTCTGGCCGAAGCCGGCACCATGGATACCAGTTACAAGGTGATCACCCGGGTCCGGGGACTGTTCCGCACCGATCCGGCTCGGCTGGCGCAGCGCGACCTGCACCGGGCGCTCGAGCTCGACAGCGCGTTCAGTCCGGCGGCGGTGACCCTGGTGAGCGTGGTGGAGCGCGACCGCCTGAATCCCGATCCCGAGGCCGCGCTCACCGCGCTGCGACGGGCGGCGGCCGTGCCCGGCGCCCGCACACCCGAACTGCTGTTTTCCCTGGGCATCATCGAGCGCTCGGCCGGCGATCCCGACTCGGCCGTCGCCGCCTTTCGCGCCTACCTGGCGGCCGGCGGCGACCAGGCCCGGGGGAAGCTCGAGCTCGGCCGCACCCTGCTGGCGCTGGGGCGCCCCGAGGGGCGGGCATACTACTACGAGATCGCGGCGGGCGACGACTCCGCCGCCCTGGCGGTGCTGCGGCGCGACATCGCGATCATCGCCGGGGACTCCACCCTGGAGCGGCTCGATGCGCTGCGCGGCGGGGCGAGAGCGGCCTTCCTGGCCGATTTCTGGCGCCGCCGCGATCGGGCCGATCTGCGGCGGAACGGGGAACGGCTGGAGGAGCATTACCGCCGCATCTTCTACGCCGTTCGCCACTTCCGCCGCCTGCCCCTGCGCCGGCGGTATGCGGGGTTCGAAGCCTATCACGCCAGCCAGCGTGAGTTCGATGACCGGGGCGAGATCTACATTCGCCATGGCGTGCCCACCGAGGTCTACCGGCTCGACGTGGGCAGTTGCGTCTCCTGGCGCTACAAGCGCCCGGGCGGCGACCTGTATTTTCACTTCGCCCCCCATTCGGGCGGCGAGGACTACCGTTTGCTGGAATCGGTCCTGAACTGTCCCGACCGTTTCAACTATCTCTCCGGCATCACCCGCTGGAACAAACTGTTCGGGCGCCTGGCGGTGGCGGATGCGGGTTCGGCCAGCTTTGCCCATTACGCCAACGAGGCCCGCTGGCAGGCGGAGGACGACATTCAGGAGGGGGTGACCAGCGATCGCTATGCGCTGGTCTTCGCCCGCGACCTCCCACTGGCCTATCAGATCCTGGCGGTGGGCCGCTCCCGCGAGGGCACTCTGGTGCACTTCGTCTGGGCCGTGCCGGCCCGATCCCTGCCGGCCGATACCGCCGGGGGCGGCATCGGCCGCCCGCTGCGGGTACGGGCGGCCATTACCAGCGCCGAGGGTGAGCCGGTCTCCTCGGGCGATACCGAGCTCGCGCCGTCGGGCGAAGGGGGCGGCTGGGTCGGAGGGAGCGTGACGCTCGCCTCACCACCGGGCCGGCGCGTCGCCCGGCTGGCCGTATCGGCCGGGGACAGCCTGGGCGCGGTAACGGAGGGCGACTCGCTGAGCATTCCCTCCGCCCGGAGCGAGGATCCGGTGCTGAGCGATCTGGTGCTGGGGCGCAAAGGTGGGCCGGTCTGGATGCCGGTGCCGGAGGACACGGTGTACTTCAATCCGTTCGCCTCCTTTACCCCGGACCAGACCATCCGGCTCTATTACGAAGTCTACGGATTGCGCGCCGGCAGTAACTACCAGACCGAGCTGACCATCGGCCGCAAGGGCCGCAAGGAGGACGTCCGCATTCGCTTCGACGAGATCGCCCAGGGCGGCGTGGACCGCGAGTCCCGCGCCGTCGGCCTGGGCCGGCTCAAACCTGGCGACTACCGGCTGCGCGTGCGCATTACCGACGCCGCCGGCCATGTGGCCGATGCGGAGGCGGCCTTCGCCCTGCGCAAACCGGACGAGGGCTCATGAGCCTGCCCCGCTCCAAGGGGCGTGCGCTCCGCCTGGCGGGGTCATTCCTGCTGCTGTCGGTACTGTCTCTGGCCCCGTCCGCGTCCCCGGCCCAGACGCCGTCACAGCGCGCCGCGCTGGACTCGCTGCGCGATTCTCTGGCGCTGCTGACCGATTCCGCCGCGCTGCCGGCGGCCATGCGGCAGCTGCGCCGGGCCTCCTGGCCCACCTACTATGCCACCGGACGGATCGAGCTGGGGCGCCCCGGCCAGAGCGCCATGGAACGGCTCCGCATGGGACTGGCCTTTCTCCGGCTGGCGCGGCTGCGGGTGCGCCATGCCACCGAGGCCGCCATGGCGGACTTCGGCGAGGCAGCGCGGATGAAACCGGACTGGCCCTATGCCTGGTGGCTCCGCGGCGAGGCCGAGCTGGCGCGGGGCGACACGGTAAACAACACCAAGAACCGGCTTGCCGCAGCCTTCAAGAGCGATCCCTACCGCCGGGCCAGCGGTTTCTTTCAGCAGGCGCTCGATGTCGATCCCGGTTTCGTGCCCGCCGCGATCGGCCTGGTGCGGGCCGAGGGGAATCCCACCCTCAACGATCCCCGCCCCAATATCATTCTGGATGCCGTGCGCGAGGCCGATACCACCGATGCCCGGAAGGACCCGGCATTTCTGCTCTGGTGGGGCCGCGCAGAGCGGGAATTCGGCAACGCCGATTCGGCGCTGCTGGCGTTTCGCCTGTTCGTGAAGGAGGGCGGCGACCCCGGGCTGGGGCTGGCGGAATACAAACGCGCCCTGGCGCGGCGCTGGCTGGCACTGGACCAGGATCTTGCGGCCACCCGCTTCGCCCGAAGCATTCCGGCCTGGGCGGCATTGTACACGCTGGGGCCGCGCTCGCCGGACAGCGCGACCGTACAGGTCGCGTACGCCGTGCCGGGCAACGCGCTGGAGGACTGGAGCGAGAGCGCGGCCTACCGGGTTCGCCTGCGCGTGGTGTTCAGTGATGCCAACGGCGTTCCCGTGGCCATTCTGGATACGACCCACGCGTTCCGCGTTTCCTCACCGCCCGCCGGCCGCATCCTGGCCTGGCGCGACGCTCTCCAGGTGCCGGCCGAGCGGCTGGCATGGCGGCTGGCGGTGCAGGTAGGCGACTCCTCCGGCCGGCTGCTGGCGCCGGAATTGCTCGATGCCTCGCCTCCGCAGACCCTGGCGATCGGAGCCTTGGTGCTCGGCCTGCGCAGCATCGGGCCCGGGTGGGTCCGCGCCCCGGACGATACCATCTGGTTCAACCCCACGGCCAATTTCCCCGCCGGCGCCACCATGACGGTGGACTATGTCGTCCTGGGCCTGGCGCCGGGCACCACCTACCGCACCCAGCTGACCGTCGTCCGCAAGGTGCAGAAGCTGTTCGGCAGGAGTGAGGAGGCGATCCGGATCGGCTTCGAAGAGCAGGCTGCGGGCGCCACGACCCGCGCCAACCGCACGCTCGATCTGTCGCGCCTGACCCCGGGAGATTACAGCCTGCGTGTGGTGATCCGCGATGCCGCAGGGCAGACGGTGGAGCGGGAGCAGGAGTTCACAATAGGGAAGGGGTGAGAGGTGGCTTGACGCCTGCCCGCTCGCTGGCGAATCTTCGCGTCATGTTCTGTTCCCGCTGCGGAACGTCCCTCGACGATAATGCCCGGCACTGTAGCCACTGCGGTCTCGACCTGACGCCGACCACCCCGGTGCGGGGCCTGGCCGACGGCAGCGTCACCGAGCAGGATATCGTCACCGAAGCGCTGGCGCAGGAGTACGAAGTTCTGCAGGAGCTGGGGCGGGGCGGGATGGCCATCGTCTTCCGCGCCAGGGAACGCCACCTGGACCGCGAGGTGGCGGTCAAGGTGCTGCCGTTCTCGCTGGCGTTCGACCAGGAATTCGTCGAGCGGTTTCAGCGCGAAGCCCGCACCGCCGCGCAGCTCGAGCATCCCAATATCATCCCGATCTATCGCGTCGGCCGCGCCGGCCGGGTGACCTATTTCGTCATGAAGTTCCTCCGCGGCGGCTCGCTCTCGCAACTGCTCTACCACCGCGAACGGCTCACCCCGCCCGAGATTCGCCGCATCCTGATCGAAACCGGCAGCGCGCTGGGCTATGCCGCCCGCCGCGGCACGGTGCACCGCGACATCAAGCCCGACAACCTCATGTTTGACGAGTTCGGCGCCTGCGTGGTGACCGATTTCGGCATTGCCAAGGCCGCCAGCGGGCAGCGGCTTACGGGGACCGGCATGTCCATCGGGACGCCGCACTACATGAGTCCGGAACAGGCGCGGGCGCAATCCACCGACGGCCGCAGCGACATCTACAGCCTGGGGGTGGTCGCGTTCCAGTGCCTGACGGGGCGGGTGCCCTACGAGGGCGCAGACAGCTTTTCCATCGGCTACAAGCACATCATGGAGCCGATTCCTGTGCCCGACCTGGCATCGCCCGACGAGCGCCGGTTGTTCGAGGTCATCCGGAAGATGATGGCCAAGGACCCGCACGAACGCTTCCACGACGGCGAGGAGCTGATCGGCGCCCTGGCGGGCGATGCGGTCAGCGATGCCGGCGCCGCGGCCCGCGCGACCCGCGCCGCCGGCCCGCGGGTGACGTCGCAGCCTACGACCCCGCTGCCGGCCGCGGAGGCCGCCACTGCGCCCGCTCCCGCCATCGGCCGCCCGACCCGCCGGCCGGTGGCCCGGCGGCGGCAGCAGCAGGCGTCCTTTACCGGCGTCTGGATCTTTCTGATTGTGCTGGCGGCCGGGGCTGCCGGGGCCGCCTACTGGTTCGGCCTGCGACCGGCCGCCGCGCCGGCCACGCCGGCGGCGACGGACAGTCTGCCGTCGGCCACGGCCCCGGACCCGCCCCGCGGAGACACCCTGCGCTCCGCTTCCGAGTCGCCGGGGGGCTCCATTGTCGGGCCTCCCTCCGCTCCGGATACCGGAGCCGGCGGGCTCGCCGCGGCGGCCGGTGCGGTCGCGGCGGCTCCGGCGGAGAGCGGCAGTGTCCGGGTGTTGAACCTCCCGCGGGGCAGCACCGTGCTGATCGACGAGCGACCGGTCCTCGAGCCGATCACGCGCCTCTCGGCCGGGCCGCACGTACTCGCCATCTCGGCGCCGCGCCACGAGTTCTATACCGATACCATCAGGGTCGCCGCCGACAGCCAGCTCGACCTCACCCCCGCGCTGACCCCGGTGGGAGCGCCCGCGACCGCTCGGCGCACCGCCGTTCGCCGCCTGGCCCAGGCCCGAACGGCCGCCGCCGGGTGCGCCGAGCCCGGGCCCGGGTACAATGCGGAGCACGCCTGCTATGATGTCCGGCCCCGGCCGCTGGGGCCCACCTTCGTGCCGCTACCCCCGGAAGTGCAGGGGATTCCCCGTCCCACCGTGCTTCTGGTGTACGTTTCGGCGGAGGGCCAGACGCAACAGGTGCGGGAATTCACCCCGTCGAACGATCTGGTCTTCGAGCGGGTGGCTCGCCGCTTTGCCCGGGCGGTTCGCTGGAAGCCGGCGGAAAAGGACGGCAAGCCGGTGGCGGGATGGACCCAGTGGTCGTTTGCACCGGAACCGCAATAGGAATCAGGAATCGGGACAATCCCTGATCCCGGTTCCCCGATCCCCAATTCCTGATCCCTGATCCCTGATTCCTGATTCCTGATTCCTGATTCCTGATCCCCGATGCCTACCATCCACCCCACCGCGTTCATCGCCCCCACCGCCGTCGTCCTGGGTGAGGTTACTCTGGGGGCCCAGGCCAGCGTCTGGTACACCGCCGTGCTGCGCGGCGATATCGACCGGATCACCGTCGGCGATCATACCAATATCCAGGACGGGACCATCGTTCACGTGGACGAGGGGGTTCCCTGCAGTATCGGCAACCGGGTCGGGATCGGCCATCGGGCGGTCATCCATGGGTGCACCATCGAAGACGACTGCCTGATCGGCATGGGCAGCGTGCTGCTCAATGGGGTGCGAATCGGGACCGGCAGTGTCGTGGCAGCGGGTGCCGTCATTCCCGAAGGGATGCGGGTGCCGCCCGGCTCGCTGGTGATGGGGGTGCCGGGCCGAATCGTGCGGCAGGTGGACGAGGAGCTGACCCGCCGGATCGAGGAAACCTGGCGCCATTATGTGCAGCGGGCGGAGGAGCACCGCTCCGGCCGTTACGGGCTGCCCAGCCCGGGCCTCCGGCAAGCCTGACAGCGATCGGCGATTGCTTGCACGGGGCCGCTTTTTCCACACGAATCCGTTAGATTTCCCCTCAGGCAGATTTGTGATGTGAATACCGGATTTTGGCGTTATTCCGGCGGAATACGCTGGTGTTGTAGCGATGCGTTGTGGGGTGTACTTTGGTCCTCCCGTGCTGTCTGGCCGGCGGCACGTCGCCTGAGCAGGAGGTGCAGTCGCCCCCCGGCTGCATCGCGACCGAATCATCGAGCTTTACACCCACAGGATCCCGTCATGACCCAATCCTCCTCCCCGCGGGGCGCCGTCCGCCTTTCCGCCAACGCCGTTACGGTGTTGGAGAAGCGCTATCTCATCAAGGACGACCAGGGCAAGCCCGTGGAGCAACCGGAGGATCTGTTCTGGCGGGTCGCGAGCACCATCGCAGCGGCAGACCGGAACTACGGCGCCTCGGAGGGGGCGGTCGAGCAGCTGGCCGAAGCGTTCTATGAGCTGATGGCCAACCGGTATTTCATGCCCAACAGCCCCACCCTGATGAATGCCGGGCGGCCGCTGGGGCAGCTGTCGGCCTGTTTCGTCCTGCCGGTGGAGGACTGCCTCTCCAACGGGAAGAGCGGAATCTACGATACCCTCCGGGCCATGGCGCTGGTGCACCAGTCGGGCGGCGGCACCGGATTCGGCTTCTCCCGGCTGCGTCCCAAGAACGACATCGTCCGCTCCACCATGGGGGTGGCCTCCGGGCCGGTCTCGTTCATGACCCTGTTCGACGCCTCCACCGACGTGGTAAAGCAGGGCGGCACCCGCCGCGGTGCCAATATGGGCATCCTCCGGGTGGACCATCCCGACATCATGGAGTTCATCACCTGCAAGGACGACACCACCAAGGTGACGAACTTCAATATCTCGGTGGCGGTCACCGACGAGTTCATGAAGGCGGTGGAACAGGACCGGGAGTACGACCTGATCCACCCGGCCACCGGCAAGGTCACCGGCCAGCTGCGGGCGCGGGAAGTGTGGGAGCGGATCATTCATGGCGCCTGGAAGACGGGCGAGCCCGGAGTCTTCTTCATTGACCGGGCCAATCACTACAATCCGGTCCCGCAGCTGGGCGCCTACGAGGCCACCAATCCCTGCGGCGAGCAGCCCCTGCTGTCCTACGATGTCTGTAACCTGGGCTCGGTCAACCTCGGCGCCTTCGTGCGGGACGGCGCCATGGACTGGGACGGGCTGCGCCGGGTCATTCACCTCTCCACTCATTTTCTGGAGAACGTGATCGACGCCAACAACTACCCGCTGCCGGAGATCACCGATCTGGCCCGCCGCATCCGGCGGATCGGCCTCGGAGTCATGGGCTACGCCGACGTCCTGGTGAAGCTGGGCATCCCCTACGACAGCGACGAAGCCGTGGAGCTGGGGCGGAAGATCCAGCAGTTCGTGGATGAAGAGGGCAAGGTCGAGTCCGAGCGGCTGGCCACCCTGCGCGGCGTGTTCCCCGAGTGGGAGCAGAGCATCTGGGGGCCCGACGCCACCTGCGCACGCGACGCCGGGGGGAACCGGATCCGCCCCGTGCGGCGGCTGCGCAACTGCAACGTCACCACCGTCGCCCCCACCGGCACCATCTCGATCATCGCCGGATGCAGCTCGGGCATCGAGCCCCTCTTCGCGGTGGCCTTCATGCGCAACCAGGCCGGCGTGCTCATGCCCGACGTCAATGACGACTTCGTCGCCATCGCGAAGAACGAGGGCTGGTACTCCGAAGCGCTGATGCGAAAGATCGCCGAGACCGGCACCATCGAATTTCCTGAAGTGCCGGCCAGGTGGCAGCGGGTGTTCGTGACCGCCAACCATATCAGGCCCGAGTGGCACATCCGGCAGCAGGCCGGGTTCCAGGAATACTGCGACAGCGCCATCTCCAAGACCTGCAACTTCGCCAACGAGGCCACCGAGGAATACGTCGAGGAGATCTACCGCCTGGCCTACCACCTGGGCTGCAAGGGCGTCACCGTCTATCGCGACGGCAGCCGCGACATGCAGGTGCTCTCCACCGGGAGCACGGCGAAGAAGGTCCAGCAGCAGGCCACCGCCGGCGGCCATGCCCAGGCCCGGAGCGATCTCGTGGCCGTGGTGGCCGAGGGCGGTGCCCAGGCGCAGGCGGCGGTGCAGGAGGTCGTCGCCGATCTCCAGGGCGAGCTGGCCGAGCAGCAGGCGGAGAACGAGCGCCTGCGGAAAATGGTGCACGATCTCGAAGCCGAGAATCTCCAGCGGCGCCAGAAGCGCATGCGTCCCGAGACGCTGCGCGGCACCACGCGCCGCGTCGAGACACCGCTCGGCACTTTGTACGTGACCATCACCGAAGACGACCGCGGGCAGCCGTTCGAAGTATTCATGAGCCTGGGCAAGGCGGGCGGAGCGTTGATGGCTGATGTCGAGGCGCTGGGCCGGCTGATCTCACTTTCCCTCAGATCGGGCATCCCGATGAAGGAGATCTACCGCCAGCTCCGCGGCATCAGCTCCGACCGCGTCATCGGCCTCGGCGCCAACAAGGTGCTGTCGGTGCCCGACGCGGTCGGGATCGCCATCGAGAAATGGATGACCGAAAAGCAGGGCATTCAGCAGGAGCTGCTGCCCGGCGGCCCGCTCGCCCCGCAGGTCGAGACGGCCGTGGTGCACAAGGTCACCGAGGGCTCCCAGCAGCTCAAGCTGGCCAATCTGGGCCCCGTCCTCACCGGCGCCTGCCCCGATTGCGGCTCGCAACTCGAGTTCGCCGAGGGGTGCGTGAAGTGCCATGTGTGCGGGTACAGCGAGTGCGGATGAGGGAGTAGGGAAGAGAGAAATGAAAGCAGCGGGAAAAGGGAAACGGGTGAGCGCTGGCTCACCCGTTTGTCATTCTGCCTACAAGGGCTGAAGCCCCGGCTTGGCCCTTCTGGTTGCCGAGGGCGACAACGTCCAGCGAGAGCGGATTGCTTCAGCGCCCCCCCTTCATTCCTGACTCCTGAATCCTGATTCCCTCAGCTGAAGCCTCTGCCCGGCGCTGGCTGTGCATCCTCTCCGCACTCAGTCGTCTGCCGAATCGACCTTTACCCCGGATGCCATGCGCCGACTGTTCTCCTGCCTGTTGCTGCTCCTCCTTGCCTGCTCCCATTCCCAGCCGTTCACCGCGGCCGATCCCGGGACCGATCAGCCCTGGGACCCGGGACCACCCGCCCGGCTCACGGTCAACCCGGCTTTCGACGGACAGGTCAGCTTCACTCCCGGCGGCGCCTTCCTGGTGTACAGCTTCGGGTACAGCTATGGACCGGATCCCGGCAGCTGCCTCGCCCTGCTGCCCGCCCGGCGCGCCCGGGCCAGTCGCTGGCTCTGTCCCACCGTGGTGGATTCCGATGTGACCGACGGATATTCCCGCCCCGCGGTATCGGCCGGCGGCCAGCTCGCGTTCGTCCTCACCCGGCAGCGCAGGTACGAACAGGGGCCGTTCTATCAGGCCGTGATGGTAGCGCCGCTGGCGGATCTGCGCGATACAGCCGAGGTCACCTACATCCCCTTCATGACCCCGGATGGCGTGCGGCATCAGGGGATAGCCCGTGCTGCCTGGCTCAATGAAGACACGCTGGCGATCCAGGCGGACAGCGCGCTCTACCTCGCCGACCTGACGGTGCGGCCGCGCCGCCTCACGCCGGTTTCGCTGCCCGGCGCGCTGCAAGGCATCGAGAGTGTGCCGGCCGGCGGGAAGCTCTACCTGACGCTGTCGGGAGACTCTCGGGTGTTCGTCTGGGAGCCGACGGGTGGCCTCACCACGCTCTTCGATTTGGGAGCGAGGGTTCCATCCATCGCCCAGGTGGGAGACCGGGAGATCGTCGCCCTGACCGATTCCGGCCTGGTCCGGATACGGCGCTCCGACGGGCAGGTTACTCGCGTGCCAACCTACGGCCTGGCCATCTCCGAACTGGCCTTTGCGCCCGACGGCAGCGACCTCATCGCCTCGGCGGTGGATACGGCAGTATCGGGGAACATGGATCTCTACCGCCTCGCTGCGCCATGAGGTGCCATCGTCTCCTCCCGCCGGGCCCTGCAACGCATCCTGCCTCACCGACAGCCGGGATCAGGTCCTAACATCTTGTCTGATCGTCGGTTGCACCAGATCATCGGAACAGGGTGGAGGCATGAACGACCGGGAGGTGGGACAGGTCGAGCGAGCAGTCGAGCCTTACGTCGACGCCGTGACCCGCTTCGGGCTCGCGGCCAAGGGGCTGGTGGCGGTGGTCATCGGGGTCATGGCTGTACGCTTCGTTATCGGGCTGGGCGGCGGCCCCGCCGGGCCGGTCACGGCCCTGCGGAAGATCCTTTACCAGCCCTTCGGCCGCATCCTTCTGGCGGTGATGGCCCTCGGGATCTTCGCTTATGCGCTATGGAAGGAAATCCAGGCGTTCGTCGATCCGGAGAACAAGGGCAATGGGATCAAGGGGATTGCCGAGCGGGCCGCGTATGGGGTAACCGGCCTGAGCTATGTCCTGCTCGGGTGGGTGGCCGTGAAACTGACGCTGCGTTCCGGGGGAGGCGGAGGAGGAACCTCCACCGAGGACTTGGCTGCGAAGGTCCTGAGCCCGCACCTGGGACGTTGGGCGGTGGGGATTGCCGGCGCCGTTATCATCGTCTCGGCCATCTTCCAGTTGCGGCTGATGATCACGGCGGCCTTTGCGCACATTCTGAAACATGATATCAGCTCGGTCGAGCGGAGGGTCATCGTCTGGCTGGGGCGCGTGGGCTATGGCGCGCTGGCGATCGTCTCCGGGGCTATCGGCTATTCCCTGATCCAGGTCGCGCTGCAGTTCGACCCCGGGAAGGCCGAGGGGTGGAAACAGGTGCTCACCACCATCCATGCCCAGAGCCATGGGCGCTGGCTCCTTGGCCTGGTGGGGCTCGGACTTGCTGCTTATGGGCTCTATTTTATGGTCCTGGCGAAATACCGGCGGATCTGGCTGTAGTCGACGGCATGCCGGTGGGGAGGGGAGGGACTCGGTTCTCAGCCCTTCTTGCTTTCCAGCTCCCGGAGGAGCGCCATCATCCTGAGGTCGTAGGGGTCCGCCGTCGTGTCCTCCGCCGCAATATCCAGCTTCTGTTGTGGCGTCTCCAGCACGAGCGGGATGCCGGCGCTGCGGGGATCGTGCAGCAGCCAGCCGAAGGGGGCGCTACCGATCTGCCCCTCCCCGATCAGGGCATGGCGGTCCCGGTTGGAACCGAGGCCGCCTTCGCTATCGTTAAGGTGAAAGAAGGAGGGTGGCTCACCGGCGGCGTCCTGGAAGGCGTCGAGCACGGCGTGGAGCGCGTCGGCGGACCGATGAATGTCATGCCCCGCGGCAAACAGATGGCAGGTATCCAGGCCATAGCCGGTACGGGGCCGCAGGTGGTCGGGCACCCGGGACAGAATGCCCCCCACCTCCTCCGGCGTCCGGCCGATGGTCATTCCGGCGCCGGCGGTATTTTCCACCAGCAGACGGGTCGATCCCGGGGTGGATTCAAGTGCATGGGTATATGGCGGCGGCCACCCGGTCCAGCGCCGCCTCGCGGTCCCCATCGGTGGCGGCACCCGGATGGAAGCAGATCTGGCCCGCCCCGAGCAGGGTCGAGCGTTCGACCTCCTTCGCCAGCCCGGCCCGGGCCCGGGCGCCCTTTTCGGGGTCCGATGAGGCCGTATTGAGCACGTAGGCGGCGTGCACCAGTACATGGCGGGGCTCCATAGCCGTCTCCCTTAAGGCGCGCTGGAAGCGCTCCACCCGCTCCGGGCGGATAGACGACCGGTCGCCGTAGTACTTTGGAATAGCGGTAAAGATCTGCACCGCGGCCATACCGGCCTGTCCGGCCCGCCGGACGGCCTGGTCGATGCCCCCCGTGTCCAGGGGATGGCCGCCCAGGAGTCTGTTCATAAGACAGGAACGTACATCGGGCGGGGGCCAGTGTCAGCCGCTCGGGTGATACAAATCGTTGCACCGGCGGCGCGGCACGCCGACTAAGCGGGATCACTCTGGATGGACGGAACGTACCATGTGCGCAGGCATGAAGAAGATTCTCCCGGCAGCCCTGTTGCTGCTGGCCGGGTTGTGCGTTGCCCCGCTGCAGGCCCAATACTTCGGGCAGAACAAGGTCCAGTACCGCGATTTCGACTTCAAGGTGCTGTCGACTGAGCATTTCAGCATCTACTACTATCCCGAAGAGCGGCAGGCGGCGGTCGACGTGGGGCGGATGGCCGAGCGGTGGTACGCCCGGTTCTCCCGGTTCTTCGGCCACCAGATCACCCGGCGGGTGCCGGTCATCATCTACGACAGCCATCCCGCCTTCGAACAGACCAACGCCATTCCGGGCGAGCTGAATGAGGCGACCGGCGGCGTCACCGAGGCCCTCAAGGGGCGGGTAGTACTCCCCCTGGCGGGCCCCCTGGCCGAGACCGACCACGTCCTGGGCCACGAGCTGGTCCACGTCTTCCAGTACGACATGACCGGCGGTACCCTGTCCTCCGGCGGGGTTCCCGGGGCGCTGTACCTGCCGCTCTGGTTCATCGAGGGCATGGCCGAGTACCTCTCACTGGGCCCCAGTGACGCGCATACCGCCATGTGGATGCGCGACGCGCTGAAGACCAAGTTTCCCACGGTCGACCAGCTCAACGATTCCCGCTATTTCCCGTACCGCTACGGCCAGGCGCTGCTGTCGTATATCGGCGGTACCTACGGCGACGAGGTAGTGGCCCAGCTGCTCCGGGTAGGCGGACAGCGGCGCGATGTCCGGTTTGCCCTGCAGGACATCCTGCACATGTCCACCGATACCCTCTCGGTGCGCTGGAAGGAGGCCACCCAGGAGGCCTATCAGCCGGTGGATGACAGCACCCGGGCGGCCGACAGCTACGGGCCGGTCGTCATTTCCGGCACGGGCAACGAGGCGGAGCGGCTCAACGTGGCGCCCGAGGTGAGCCCCGACGGCAACCAGGTGGTGTTTCTCTCCGCGCGCGGGCTCTTCTCCATCGACATGTACCTGGCCGATGCCCATACGGGCGAGGTCAAGCGGCGCATTACCAATACCGCGACCGATGCCCACTTCCAGAGTCTGGAGTTCATCGCCTCGGCGGGTAGCTGGTCGCCCGACGGCTCGCAGTTCGCCTTTACCGGCGTCTCCGCGGGCCGGCCGGTGCTCGACCTGTACGATGTGAACCAGGGCCGCGTGGCGCGGGAAGTCCCGCTCAAGACGCTGGGCGAGGCCTTCAACGCCAGCTGGTCGCCCGACGGGCGGTATATCGCGTTCAGCGGCCAGGCCGGCGGCCTGCTGGATCTCTTCATGTACGACCTCCAGGCCGACAGCCTGGTGCGGCTCACCGACGACGCCTACGCCGATCTGGAGCCGGCCTGGTCGCCCGACGGCCGCACCCTGGCCTTCGTCACCGACCGGTTCACCACGGACCTGAACAACCTGCAGACCGGCGCCTATCAGCTCGGCCTGCTCACTCCCTCCAGCGGGGAGATCCGCGCCCTTCCCACCGGGCTCAGCGGGAAGCACATCAATCCCCGGTGGACGCCCGACGGCTCGGCCCTCTATTTCATCGCCGATCACGGCGGCAAGAGCGATGTCTACCGGGTCACCCTGGCCGACGGCAGCACCAGCCAGGTGACCAACCTCTATACCGGGGTCAGCGGCATCACCGCCCTGAGCCCGGCCATGTCGGTCGCGCAGGGCACCGGCAGCATGCTCTACAGCGTCTACGGTCACGGCGGCTATCAGGTCTACCGCATCGACGATCAGGCCACCCTCGCGGGGCGGCCGCCGGTGACCCTGCCGGTGAACGCCGCGATACTACCCCCGGCGCAGCATCACGAGGAGCCGCTCCTGGCGCTGTTGCATAATCCCGATCTGGGGCTGCCGCCGGTGGAAAGCTTCGACACCCACGCCTATCATCCGGGGCTGCAGCTCGATTATGTGGCGCAGCCCACCCTGGGCGCGGCGGTGGATCGCTTCGGTACCTACGTGGGCGGCGGCAGCGCCCTCTATTTCAGCGATATGCTGGGCAACCGTAACCTGGTGACCGGGCTGCAGGTGAACGGGACCTTCAAGGATATCGCGGCCCTGGTGGGATATCAGAACCTGAGGCATCGCATCAACTGGGGGGTGGTGGCGCAGCAGCTGCCGTATCGCACCGGCGGCTTCGCGGCCGGCCTGGGGACCCTGCCCGGCGATACCACCACCTACTACATCGAGCAGGAGCTGATCGCCCGGCAAACCGAACGGCAGCTGGGCGGGTTCCTGGCCTATCCCTTCAGCCGGGTGCAGCGGGTGGAGCTCTCCACGACGGTGGAGAATATCAGCTTCAGCGAAGAGCTGAAGACCCGCGCCTACGATCCCCTTTCCGGCAACCTGATCGCCGATCAGACCCAGAACCTGCCCACCCCGGCCGGGCTGACGCTCTTCGAGGGCAGCGCGGCGCTGGTTTACGATAATGCCGTGCTGGGGGCGACCAGTCCCGTGGTCGGCCAGCGGTACCGGCTGGAGGCCACCCCCTTCCTGGGCAGCCTGCAGTTCTTCAGCGGGCTGGCCGACTACCGGAAGTACATCTACATTGCCCGGCCCTTTACCCTGGCCGGCCGCATTCTCCACTATGGCCGCTATGGGGCCGATGCCGAGGATCCCCGGCTCCAGCCCCTGTTCCTGGGCTACGACGGCCTGGTGCGTGGATACCGGGTGGGGTCGTTCAACGCCAACGAGTGCGTCCCCACCACGGGCTCGAGCTGTCCGGTGTTCGACCGGCTGGTGGGCAGCCGCATCATGGTCGGCAACCTGGAGCTGCGCTTTCCCCTCTTCGGCGCGCTGGGCCTGGGCGGCGGGTACTACGGCGCGTTCCCGCTGGAGCTCGCCTTCTTCGGCGACGCGGGCGTGGCCTGGGACAGCCAGCACAAGGCGTGGTTCCTGGGCGGCGACCGCAAGCCGGTCTACAGCGCAGGCGCGGCCCTCCGGGCCAATCTGCTCGGGTTCGCCGTACTGGAGCTGGATGCCGTGCACCCCTTCGACCGCCCCGGCAAGGGGCTGCTCTGGCAGGTGGCGCTCATTCCGGGATTCTGACCTGCCGGGGGAACCACGGAAGGGATAAGACGCAAAACATAGGGGGTAAGGCGTGAGGGTTCGCCTTACCCCTTGCCTCTTACGGCACCTCCCCCGGTTCCCTTTTCCCCCGGTTGTTCCTACACTGGATCGGTCTCCAGCCGGCGTGCCGATGACCGCTCCTTCCAACCAGCCCGCTCCCCCTTCCGAGTTCCAGGACCTGGGGTTCGGCCCGGCCGTCACCCGGCGGAGCCGGGAGCGCCTGCTGAACCATGAGGGCTCCTTCAACGTCCGGCGCCGCGGGCTGGGCCTGCTGGAATCGCTCAACATCTACCACGCGTTGCTCACGATGTCCTGGCGGGCGTTCGTCGGCCTCATCGTGCTGGTTTATATGGCGATCAACGCCGCCTTCGCCGGTCTGTATCTCCTGTCGGGGCCGGCGGCCCTGGCCGGGCCCGGCCTGGTGCAGCTGGGGAGGTTCGGCCGGGCCTTTTTCTTCAGCGTCCAGACCTTCTCCACCATCGGCTACGGCTCCATCCATCCGGTGACGCCCTGGGCGAATGCACTGGTTACCGCCGAAAGCGTCACCACGCTGCTGGTCTTCGCTCTGGCGAGCGGCCTGGTGTTTGCGCGGTTCGCGCGGCCGCGGGCGCTGATCCGCTTCAGCCGGCATGCAGTGATCGCGCCCTACCGCGGCGGCAAGGCGTTCGAGTTCCGTATCGCCAATGTGCGTAATACCCAGATCATCGAGCTGCAGGCGCGGGTGCTGTTTACCCGGCGCGACCAGGCCGGCAACCGGCAGTTCGCCGAGCTCCAACTCGAGCGGCACAAGGTTGTGTTCTTTCCGCTCAGCTGGACGGTGGTTCACCCTATCGATGCTTCCAGCCCGCTCTGGGAGATGTCGCCCGACGACCTGGTCGCCGCCGACGCGGAGTTCCTGGTGCTGCTGACCGGGCTGGACGAAATCCTCTCGCAGCAGGTGCACGCCCGCAGCTCCTACAAGCCGCACGAGATCCGCTGGAACGCGCGATTCACCAATATCCTGGAGCCGTCGGACGGGTCGGTCACGGTGGATGTGGGCCGGATCAGCGATCTCGAGCCGGCCTGACCGGCGGTTCCCCTTTCGTTTTTCCCGCTTCTCCCTTCTCTTTCCTCCATGCCTCAAGCCGAGATCAACTACCTCGCGGTCCTGGTGGCCGCGGTGGCCACCTTCGCCATCGGGGCGCTGTGGTATTCCCCGCTGGTCCTGGGGAAGGCCTGGATGGAGGCGCACGGTTACACGCCCGACGAGCTGGAACGGATGCGCAAGACGGCGGCGCGGGCGTACTTCCTGAGCTTTCTCTGCTATCTGGTCATGGCGCTGGTCTACGCCGTGTTGATTTCGCTCACCGCCGCCACCACGGCCCTCTCCGGCCTCTGGCTGGGGTTTCTGCTCTGGCTCGGCTTCGTAGCGACCACGGGGCTCACTTCCCATCTCTTCGGCCGCGAGCGCCCCATCGCCGTCTATCTCATCGATGCGGGCTTTCAACTGGTCTATCTGTTGTTGATGGGAGTGCTGCTGGCGCTCTGGCGCTAGGCCCGTCAGCGCCGGCGCCGCCGGCTGGCCCAGGGGTTCCGCGCCATGCTGACCTGCCCCCAGTTGAGCGATGCCACCAGCGTAACGCCACCCACGATGTTGCCCAGCAACGCCGGCAGCAGGAAGTGCCAGAGGACATCGCCCCACCCGCTGCCGCCCGACAACGCCATGTAGAACGCCTCCACCGCGCCCGCAATGGAATGCCGGAAGCCCAGGGCCGCGATCGGCAGGGTGGTGAGCCAGACCAGCAGAATCTGGGCGACCGTTTCCCGGGTGGACGCCACCAGCCAGGCCATCAGCGCCACCAGCCATCCGGCGAAGATCGCGCGGTAGGCGACAGTCCAGAAGCCGCCCGCCACCGAGGCCTGGGCGAGCTCGCGTAATGCCGGCCGGTATTCCGGACCCAGCATGGGCGTGAGCGCGATCAGCGCGGCGAACCCCAGCGCTCCCGCCAGATTCCCGGCCAGCACGATGCCCCAGAGCCGCAGCACCCGGCGCAGCTTGGCCATGCTCCGGTCGTTGAGCAGGGGAATAACCGGTTCCAGCGTGTTCTCGGTAAAGAGCTGGTTGCGGGCCAGCACCACAAAGATGAATCCCACCGGGTAGGCGGCCGCCGCGACCGCGTGGTGCCAGGGCGGCGGCACCAGCGTGGTCAGCCAGGCGCCCGCCAGAAAGCTGAACCCGATGGTGAGGCCGGCCGCCACCGCCGACCACGCGAGCTCCGAGACGGGACGCCGCAACTCTTCCTCGGCGGCCACCCGGACGTTCTCGTGGATCTCCGCCGCCGTGAGCCGGGTCCCCGACCTGGGGCTGCCGTCGCCCCCGCCGGACGGCGTCTTCTGCGCGTCACGGGGCCGCTTGTCTTTCGTGGGGCCCTCCCGGGCTTGGGATCGGCCGCACCACCGGTGTATGGTGCAGGCCGAGGCAACATCGCCGGGTCCGGGGGCGGAGACTGTGCCCCGAGTCACAGGCGCCGCCGGGCGGTGCTGCCCGTCGCGCTCGCCGAAGAAGGAGCTTGCTGTGCCGCACGACGCCGAAAAACGTCTGGCCGCCGAAGCCGCTGCTTCGCTGGTGCAGCCGGGCATGTGTCTGGGGCTGGGAAGCGGTTCCACAGCCGGCTATTTCGTCCAGGCGCTGGGGCGGCGCTTCGCGGCGGGTAAGCTGGATGGCCTGCGCTGCGTCCCCAGCAGTCGAGCCATCCAGCACAGTGCCGAAGGCGTCGGCCTGCCGCTCACCACGCTGGAGCAGGAGCCGGTGCTCGATCTTGCGGTGGACGGAGCGGATCAGGTGGATGCCCGGGGCGACCTGCTGAAAGGACTCGGCGGGGCCCTGCTCCGGGAGAAGATCGTCGCCGCAGCCAGCCGGGAATACCTGATCATCGTGGACCACTCGAAGTGTGTCGCACGGCTGGGGCAGCGCGGGCCGCTGCCGGTCGAGGTGCTGCCGTTCGGCTGGCCCGCCGCGGTGCGCGCCATCGAAGGTCTCGGCGGCCGTCCCTGCTTGCGACAGGAGTCCGGCACGCCGGTAGCCACCGACCAGGGCAATTATCTCCTCGATTGTGACTTCGGTATCCTGGACGATCCTGCGGCACTGGCAGGGGCGCTGGATGCCGTTCCGGCCGTGCTGGGGCACGGTCTTTTTCTCGGCTACACCACCGGAATCCTGGTTGGACAACAGGACAAGGTGGAACGGCGCCCCGGCTCTCGCACCGGCTGACTCTTCCCGCCGCTGGTTTTTCCTTACATCCGCGTCATTTCTCCGCCCGTCCGCTGGTGCATCTATGTGCGCTAGCGCACGGCAAGATAGTGAGCCGCCGGGACATCCTGCGTACCGGGAGGAATACGTTATGACGCAACCGATTGGGCGCCGCCGCTGGGCCATTGCTGAAGGCTATATCCCGGACTGGAGCAACGGTCCGGAGCCGCAGATGACCAGCCACGAGACGGCGTGCCTGTTGAATGCATCCGACCAGGAAGCGCACGTGCGGATCACGCTGTACTTCGGCGACCGCGATCCCGCCGGCCCGTATCAAGTGGTGGTGCCGCCGCGGCGTACGCGGCATGTGCGCTTCAACGACCTGAAGGATCCCGAGCCGGTGCCGCGCGCCACCGATTACGCCAGCGTGATCGAATCGGACGTGCCGATCGTGGTCCAGCACACCCGCCTCGATTCCCGCCAGGCGGACAATGCTTTGCTGAGCACTATCGCCTTCGCCGGCCCGGAGTGATGCGAGCCGGGCGCGGCCGACGCAAGCCATAAGGAGCGACCATGGGGCAGACAGGGGCCGATATCCTGATCGATACGATCCACGAGTGGGGTGTGGACGTGATCTTCGGGTTTCCCGGAGACGGCATTAACGGCATCATGGAGGCCTTACGGACCCGCAAGGACCAGGTGCGGTTCGTGCAGGTGCGGCATGAAGAGGCCGCGGCGTTCATGGCCTGCGCCTACGCCAAGTACACCGGCAAGCTGGGCTGCTGCCTGGCGACCTCCGGTCCGGGCGGCATCCACCTGCTCAACGGCCTGTACGACGCCAAAATGGATTCCCAGCCGGTCCTGGCTATTACCGGCCACCACTATCACGATCTGATCGACACCCACAGCCAGCAGGATGTGGATCTCGACCGCGTCTTCATGGACGTGGCGGTCTACAGCACGCTGGTGATGGGGCCCGCCCACGTCGAGAACGTGGCCAACATCGCGTGCCGCACCGCGGTCAGCCGGCGCGGCGTGGCCCACATCTGCTTCCCGGTCGACTTCCAGGAGCAGGAGCAGGAAGTCCGCTCCAAGCGGAATCTCAAGCACCACACCAACGACGTCTTTGCCCGGCATGGCGGTACGCCGCCGGAACCGGACCTGAGCGCCGCCGCCGACATCCTCAACGCGGGCCAGAAGGTGGCCATCCTGGCGGGCGCCGGCGCGCTGGACGCCACCGACGAGCTGGAACAGGTGGCCGAGGCTCTGGGGGCGCCCATCGTGAAAGCCCTGCTGGGCAAGGCCTGCGTGCCGGACGACAGCCCCTACACCACGGGGGGGATTGGACTCCTCGGTACCAAGCCCAGTCTGGAGGCCATGAGGAACTGCGACACCATCTTGCTGGTGGGGACGTCCTTCCCCTACCTCGAATTCTATCCCGAGCCGGGGAAGGCGCGCGGGGTGCAGATCGACGTCGATCCCACCCGGGTGGGGCTGCGCTATCCCGTCGAGGTGGGGCTCGTGGGCGACAGCCGGCAGACCCTTCAGGCACTGGTGCCCCGGCTCAAACACAAGAAGGATCGCAGCTTCCTGGAAGACGCGCAGAAGGGCATGAAGAAGTGGTGGGAGCTGATGGAAGAGCGCGGCACGCGCGAGGACACACCCATGAAGCCGCAGGTCGTGGCCTGGGAACTGGGCAAGCGGCTGCGCGCGGATGCGATCGTCTCCTGTGACAGCGGAACCATCGCCACCTGGTTTGCCCGGCAGATCCCGGTCAAGCGGGGCCAGAAGCACTCCCTGTCGGGCACCCTGGCCACCATGGCCAACGGGTTGCCGTACGCCATTGCCGCCCAGCTCGCCTTTCCCGAGCGGCAGGTGGTGGCCTTCGTGGGCGACGGCGGCTTCTCCATGCTGATGGCGGAATTCGCGACGGCGGTCAAGTACAAGCTGCCCATCAAGGTGGTGATCATCAAGAACAACACGCTGGGGCAGATCAAGTGGGAGCAGATGGTGCTCCTGGGCAACCCCGAGTATGGCGTGGAACTGGAGCCCATCGACTTCGCAGCCTTCGCCCGCGCCTGCGGCGGCACCGGGTTCCACATCGAAGATCCGAAGGAATGCGGCGCGGTGCTGGAGCAGGCCCTGAATACGGAGGGACCGGTCGTGATCGAGGCCGTGGTCGATCCCTTCGAGCCGCCGCTGCCGGCCGAGATCAGCGCCAGGCAGGCGTTGCACTTCGCCAAGGCGCTGGCCCGGGGCGAGCCCGACCGGATGAAGATCGCGACCACCATCGCGAGCGATAAGGTCCGTGAGCTGGTCTGAGGTCGTACTCTTCCACGAGGCCGGGGCGATGCTGCTGCGCGATCTGATGACCCGTGATGTCCAGGTAATCGATCCCGGGACCCCGCTGGCGGAGGCCGCGCGAACCATGCGCGAGCTGGGGGTCGGGAGTCTCCCCGTCTGCGACGGGCGGGTTCTGGTGGGGATGCTCACCGATCGCGACATCGTCACCCGCGCCACCGCCGAAGGCCGGGATGCGGGGCAGACAACCGTGGCGCAGGCCATGACCCCGCGGGTGGTGTTCTGCTATGAAGACCAGGACGTCCGCGATGCGGCGGCCCTCATGGAACAGGAGCAGATCCGGCGGCTCCCGGTGCTCAACCGCCGGCGGGAGCTGACGGGGATCGTTTCGCTCGCCGACCTCGCGGTGGACGACGACGACGTCAGGCTCTCCGCGGAGGTGATTCGAGCCGTATCCCGGCCGGCCCACCCCACCCGGGGCGGCCCCCACTGAGCGGGCGGAACGGAGCGGGCGTGCGCACCCTCACCGAGCGCCTGGATGTACCGGTCGACACCATCACCGTCTCCGCGTACGAAGTGCCGACCGACGGCCCCGAATCAGATGGGACGCTGGAGTGGTCCTCCACCGGGCTGGTGCTGGTGGAGATCGAAGCCGGCGGACAGCGCGGCCTGGGCTACTCCTATGCCGACCGGGCCGCCGCCGTGCTGATCCGCGACACCCTGGCCGATGTACTGAAAGGCCGGGACGCCAGCCGCATTCCTGCCCTCTGGTTTGCCATGGTGCACGCGCTGCGGAACAAGGGCCGGCCCGGCCTCGGCATGATGGCGGTGAGCGCCGTCGATGCCGCCTTGTGGGACCTCAAAGGCCGTCTGCTCGACGTCCCGCTGGCCACCCTCCTGGGCGAGGCCCGGTCCACCGTGCCGGTCTATGGCAGCGGAGGCTTCACCTCCTACTCCGACCGGCGATTGGCCGAGCAGCTGGGTGACTGGGCGGCCATGGGACTGTCCTGGGTCAAGATGAAAGTCGGCCGGGAGCCGGAGCGCGACGGCCACCGCGTGTCCCTGGCGCGTGACGCCATCGGCTCGGGCACCGGCCTGTTCGTGGACGCCAACGGCGCCTGCAGCCGGCAGCAGGCCCTCCGCCTGGCCGAGGAGTTTGCCGCGCAGGACGTGAGCTGGTTCGAGGAGCCGGTCAGCTCCGACGATCTGGAAGGCCTGCGGTTGCTGCGCGACCGCTCACCCGCGGGCATGGAGATCAGCGCGGGCGAGTACGGCTGGGACACCTGGTATTTCCGCCGCATGCTTGAGGCGCAGGCGGTGGACGTGCTGCAGGCGGACGCGACGCGCTGCGGCGGCATCACCGGCTTTCTGCAGGTTGCGGCGCTCTGCCTCGCCCACGGTATGGCCCTGAGCTCGCATACGGCGCCGGCACTGCACCTCGCCGCCTGCTGCGCGGCGCTCCCGGTGCGGCACATGGAATGGTTCTACGATCACGTCCGGATCGAGCGCATGCTGTTCGACGGCGTGGTGGAGCCGGTAGACGGTGCCCTGCGCCCGGACAGCGCGCGCCCGGGGCTCGGGCTCGAATTCAAGGCATCGGACGCGGAACGCTTCGCGGTCTGAGATCAATCATCAGGGTGGGCGGCGACCGTGCGGCCGCCGCCCGGGACAGAGACAGCGTATGGCGACGGTATTGACGGAACCCACCCGTGTGCGGCGGGAGCCGCGCACCCAACGGCTGGACGTGCTGGAACTGGCCAACGAGCTGGCCCGGAGGGTCCGGGGCGAAGTGCGCTTCGATGCCGGAAGCCGGGCCCTGTACGCGACGGATGCCTCCAACTACCGCCAGCCGCCGGTCGGGGTGGTACTTCCGCGCGATGCCGCGGACGTGGAGATCGCGGTGGCGGCGGCGCGGCAGGCCGGCGTTCCTCTGCTCAACCGCGGCGGCGGCACCAGCCTGGCCGGCCAGTGCTGCAATCATGCGCTGTTGCTGGACTACTCGAAATACATGAACCGCATCCTCGGCATCGATCCCGGCGGGCGCACTGCGCGCATCCAGCCCGGGGTGGTGCTCGACCATCTGCGCCACGAGGCCGAACGGCATCATCTCACGTTCGGCCCCGACCCGGCCACCCACAACCACTGCACCCTCGGCGGCATGATCGGCAACAACTCCTGCGGCGTGCACTCGGTCATGGCCGGCAAGACGGTGGACAACGTCGAGAGCCTGGAGATCCTGACCTACGACGGACTGCGCATGTGGGTGGGCCCGACCGGCGAGGAGGAGCTGGAGCGGATCATCGCCGGGGGCGGCCGGCGCGGCCAGATCTACGCCGGCCTGCGGGCCCTGCGCGACCGCTATGCCCCGCTCATCCGGGAGCGGTACCCCGACATCCCGCGCCGGGTCTCGGGCTATAACCTGGACCAGCTGCTGCCGGAGAACGGCTTCCACGTGGCCCGGGCGCTGGTCGGCAGCGAGAGTACCTGCGTCACCGTGCTGGAGGCCGAGGTCCGCCTGGTTCCCAGTCCCCCCTGCCGCACCCTGGTGGTGCTGGGGTATCCCGATATCGCGGCCGCCGGCGATGCCGCCTGCCGGATCATGGAATTCGGGCCCATCGGGCTCGAGGGCATCGATGCCGCACTGATCGGCTACATGGAAAAGAAGGGCGTCAATGTCAGCGATATCTCGCTCCTGCCGGAGGGCCACGGCTGGCTGCTGGCCGAGTTCGGCGGCGAGAGCGAGGAGGAAGCCGACAGCCATGCCCGGCGCATGATCGACGCCGTGAGCGGTCCCGGCGGCCCCAGCGCCAAGCTGTTCGAAGACCGGGAAGAGGAGGAAAAGGTCTGGGCCATCCGCGAGTCCGGGCTCGGCGCCACCGCGTGGGTGCCGGGCAAGCACGATACCTGGCCCGGCTGGGAGGATTCCGCCGTCCCGCCCGAGCGCCTGGGCGATTACCTGCGCGACCTGCGGGGGCTGTTCCACGAGTACGACTGGGAGGTCTCCCTCTACGGGCACTTCGGCCAGGGATGCGTGCACTGCCGCATCCCGTTCGATCTTCACACCCGGGACGGGATCAACACCTACCTCGAGTTTATCGGCCGCGCCGCCGATCTGGTGGTGTCCTACGGCGGCTCGCTCTCCGGCGAGCACGGCGACGGCCAGGCACGCGGCGATCTGCTGCCCCGGATGTTCGGGGAGGAGCTCTGCCAGGCGTTCCGCGAATTCAAGAGTCTCTGGGACCCCGATTGGCGCATGAACCCCGGCAAGGTGATCGATGCCGATCCCTCCGATGCGCACCTGCGCCTGGGCACCGCGTACAATCCGCCCGAGCCCGACACCTGGTTCCAGTATCCCCAGGATCAGGGAAGCTTCAGCCGCGCCGCGCTGCGCTGCGTCGGCGTGGGAAAGTGCCGCCGGGAAGGCGGTGGGACCATGTGTCCCAGCTACATGGTGACCCACGAGGAGATGCATTCCACCCGGGGCCGTGCCCGCCTGCTCTTCGAGATGTTGCAGGGCGAAGTGATCGGCGGCGGCTGGCGCGATGAACACATGAAGGAAGCGCTGGATCTCTGCCTGGCCTGCAAGGGTTGCAAGGCGGACTGCCCCGTGAGCGTGGACATGGCGACCTACAAGGCCGAGTTCATGGCCCATTACTGGGAAGGGCGGTTGCGCCCCCGGCATGCCTACGCCTTCGGCCTCATCCCCTGGGGCGCCCGGCTGGGGAGCGCGCTGCCCCGCCTGGCCAACTTCTTCACCCAGACCCCCGGGCTGCGCCGCGTGGCCAAGGCGCTGGCCGGCGCGGCGCCCGAGCGCCGGTTGCCGCCGTTCGCCACCGAATCCTTCCGCCGCTGGTACCGCCGCCACCGGCCTGCCAACCGGGGGAGGCCGCGGGTCATCCTCTGGCCCGACACCTTCAACAACAGCTGGCACCCCCGCACCGGCCGCGCCGCGGTGGAAGCGCTGGAGACCGCGGGCTACCACGTGGTGGTGCCCCGGGAATGGGTCTGCTGCGGCCGGCCGCTCTACGACTACGGCTTCCTCGGACTGGCGAAGCACCTGCTGCAACGAACGCTGCGCGTGCTGCGGCCCGAGCTCGAGGCCGGTACTCCCATTGTGGGACTGGAGCCCAGCTGTGTGGCGGTCTTCCGGGATGAGTTGCCCTCCATGCTGCCCCACGACGAGGACGCGTGCCGTATGGCGGCCCAGACCTTTCTGCTGAGCGAGTTCCTGCAGCGGGAGGGCTATGAGCCCCCCCATCTGCACCGCCGGGCGGTGGTCCATGGCCACTGCCATCACAAGTCCGTCATGGGGATGGATGCGGAAGAGTGGCTGCTGAGCGGGCTGGGCCTGGAGTATCAGGTGCTGGATTCCGGCTGCTGCGGGATGGCGGGAGCGTTCGGTTTTGAACATGACAAATACGACATCTCGATCGCCTGCGGTGAACGGGTGCTGCTCCCGGCGGTGCGTCAGGCGCCGGAGGACAGTCTGATCATCGCCAACGGATTCAGTTGCCGCACCCAGATCGAAGAGACCACGCCACGGCGAGCCGCGCACGTGGCCGAAGTGCTCTGGGCCGCGCAACACCCCGACCGGGCCGGGGAGATGCTGCCCGTACCGAGGAGAGTGAATACATGAGCACACAGAACGGTCACAGCGCGCGCGAGGTGGTGGTCATTACCGGCGCCTCCGCCGGCGTGGGCCGCGCCACCGCGCGGGAATTCGGGCGGCGCGGGGCGCGGGTCGGCCTGCTGGCCCGCGGCGAAGAGGGCCTGGAGGCGACCCGGTATGAAATCGAGGTCCTGGGCGGCGAGGCGCTGGTTCTGCCCACCGATGTGGCCCATCCCGACGAAGTGGAAACGGCGGCCGGCGCGGTGGAGGAGGCGTTCGGACCTATCGATATCTGGGTCAATAACGCCATGACCTCGGTCTTCGCCCCGGTCCGGGAGACCGCCCCGGAGGAGTTCCGCCGGGTGACCGAGGTGACCTACCTGGGAGTGGTGTACGGTACCATGGCCGCGCTGCGGCGGATGCTGCCGCGCGACCGCGGAACCATCGTGCAGGTGGGGTCTGCCCTGGCGGCGCGCAGTATCCCGCTCCAGGCGGCTTATTGCGGCGCCAAGCACGCCATCCGCGGCTTTACCGATTCGCTGCGCTGCGAGCTGCTGCATGAGGACAGCAACGTGTGGGTCACCATGGTCCAGATGCCGGCGCTCAACACACCCCAGTTCGGCTGGGTCCGCTCCCGCCTGCCGAACAGAGCCCAGCCGGTCCCCCCCATCTACCAGCCGGAGGTGGCCGCGGAAGCCATCTACTGGGCCGCGCATCACCGCCGCCGTGAGCTGGAGGTGGGCTGGCCCACCGTCCGGGCGATCCAGGGCAACAAGGTGGCCCCGGGTCTGCTCGATCACTACCTTGCCTCCAACGCCTACTCGGCACAGCAGACCGATCAGCCGCGCGATCCCAACCGGCCCGACAACCTCTGGGAACCGGTGCCGGGGGACCACGGCGCCCACGGCGATTTCGACGCCCGCGCCCGCTCGGGCAGCAGCCAACTGTGGATGAACACCCATCGGGCGCTCATCGCCGCCGGTGGCGCGGTGCTGGCCGGAACGGCCGCCGCGGCCCTGTGGAACCGCCGCCGGTGAGATCGCGGCTGCTGGGGGGCGAACCGGGCCGGCGGACCTGGACCCTGGTGGGCGAGCCGGGCGATGCCATGCCCGACGCCCTGCTGGACTTCGCCCGCCGGGAAGGTATCGGCGGCGCCGGGTTCGTGGCCATCGGCGGCTTCAGCCGCGTGGTGCTGGGATATTTCGACCGGGACCGGAAAGACTACCTGCGCAACGCCCTGGAGGAGCAGGTAGAGGTCGTGTCCCTGGCGGGGAACGTTGCCCGGGTGGGTCAGGAAATCCAGGTGCACGGGCACGCCGTGGTGGGCCGGCGGGACGGTTCGGCCATCGGCGGCCATCTGCTGGAGGCGCGCGTCTGGCCCACCCTCGAGTTGCTCCTGACCGAGACGCCGTCGCCTCTGGAGCGACGGAAAGACGAGGCGACCGGGCTGCCGCTTCTGGTTCCGTGAGCGGCCGCCGCTCCGGCGCCGGCCCCGGCGCCCGGATGGTGGGCCATTGACCGGGGGCGCTGCCGGAGGAAGATTCAGCGGCGGCGCCAGGCCGGGCGCCGTCCACCTGTGGGTGAACCGCCGACCCCGGAGCATCCGTGAGCCTCACCCTGGTCCTGATCCTGCTTGCCATCCTGTTGCTGGTCGCGGCCGTGGTCTGGTTCGTGGCCCGTCAGCGGCGGCAGTCGCTGCTCAGCGTGAATATCGCCCTGACGGATCTGGCGCAGTGTCTGGACACGCTGTTGCAGCGGGGATACGACCTTGGCTTCGTGGTCTTCCAGGTTCAGGGCGATGAGCGCTTCGTGGAGTTCTCCAAGTACATTCGCGACGAAGAACACATCGGCCTGACGCTCGATTTTCCCCGGTCTTCCTGGTCGGGACCGTACTATGACCAGGTCAAGGCCCTGCTGGAGCGGGAAGGCCTGCCGTACCAGGTGGAGGTCACGCCCGAAGGGCCGGTGCCGGAGTTCATCCAGGTGGACTTTGCGCAGGACCTGGAGCGCGGCGCGCAGGTCACCCGCGATATCTTCCAGCAGGTGTTCCAGCTCCCCCCGAGCATCCGGATCACGGCCGAGTTCGAGCATATGAGTCCGCTGCACGGCCGGGTAGGGCTGGCGGACTGATCACGCGGGCTTCTATTATGCGTGACACCCGCGCGTGCCCGAACGCCGCTTTGCCGCGGGTCTTCCACAAAGGAGAGCGCCAGTCATGAGCGAACAGCCCGGCGGGGACCTCACACCGATCTCCCCCACGCGCCTGGCCGAAGAAATCCGCCGGCTGAGCGCCATGCGGAAGAACGGCGAGCTCGACCGCACCGGATTCGACCAGCGCTTCGCCCGGATGGTGGGTGAATTGCGCGACCGGCGTATCGGCGGCAGCCGCGAGGAAATCGAGCAGGCGCTCGCGCCCTTGCGCCAGACCGACCTGCTGCGCCCCGAAGAATGGTTCCGGCTGGAGAAGCAGCTCGGCCTGCGCTGACCTGCCGTGCCCCGCGCCGCCTCGCTGCCGCCCCTGAGCCCGCTGGAGATGTCCGTCCGCACCGCGGACGGCATTCTCCTCAAGGGCATTCTGGAGTACCCGGAAACGGGCACGGGGCGCCGGCACCCCCTGGCGGTGCTGGCGCACCAGTATCCCGCCACCAGCGATAGCTACGCGCCCCTCATTGAGGACCTGCTCGACCTCGGCGCCGCCGTGCTCGCGTTCGATCTCCGCGGGCACGGCGCCAGTGTGCACGGCCCCGGCGGCCCGGTGGTAATCGACACGCCCGAAGGGTTCGGGCTGGAGCCCTTCGGCGCCGCGTTCATGAGCAGTATCAAGGCGCTGGAATTCCACCGCATCGACAACGACATCCTGCGGGTGGCGGGCTGGGGTGCCGCCCAGAATTTCATCGACCCCGGCCGTCTCGCCCTGGTGGGCGCGAGCGTGGGCGGCAGCGGCGTGCTGCTGGCGGCGCCCGCCATGCAGGGGCTGCGCGCCGTGGTGACCTTCGGTGCCGCCGGCGCCCTGGCCTTCGGCGACGACGGCTCGGAGCGGATCCGGCGCAATCTGGAGGCGCTGCAGGCCCCGGCGCTGCTCACTTCCAGCGAACAGGACCCCTTCAGCGGGGCCGACAATGTTCGGAACTGGAGCCGCGATCTTCCCCGGGTGCAGTCGCGTCTGGTGCCCGGCGACGCCCACGCCATGGGCATCTACTACGAGGTCCGTCAGGACGTCGTCAAGTTCCTCGACCAGCATCTGATCGGCTGACGCCCGCCCCCCTCTGGCCTCGGTACCCGCAGGGTGCCGCACGGTTTACGTTTCATCCATGCGGACCCTTGCTCTCGGCTCGACCGGCCGGCCGGTTTCGATTATCGGATTCGGCGAAATGCCGCTCTCGATCCAGGGCCGGCCGGACGATCCCACCGGCATCCGGGTCATTCACAGCTCGCTCGATGCCGGCGCGACTCTGATCGATACCGCGGACGTCTATTGCACCTCTCATCTTGATATCGGCCATGGTGAGCGCCTGGTGGCGCACGCCCTGCGGAGCTGGCGCGGCCCCGCCGGCCAGGTCCTGGTCGCCACCAAGGGCGGCATGACCCGGCCCGACGGCCGCTGGGAACGCAACGGCCGGCCCGAGCATCTGCGCCGGGCGTGCGACGGGAGCCTGCAGCGGCTGGAGGTGGATCGGATCGACCTCTACCAGTTGCATGCCCCCGATCCCGCCGTGCCCTACGAGGAAAGCGTGGGCACGCTGGCCGATCTGCAGCGGGAAGGGAAGATCCGCTGGGTGGGCATTTCGAATGTCTCCCTGGCGCAGCTGGAGGCGGCCTGCGCCCTGGTGGACGTGGTCTCGGTCCAGAACCGCCTCAATCCCTTCTTTCGCGAAGCGGTGCGTGAGGGCCTGGTCCGGCGCTGCGGCGAGCTGGGGATCACCTTCCTCGCCTACAGCCCGGTGGGTGGCGGCCGGCTCAACAAGAAACTGCCGGGGCACCCCGTGGTTCGCGACATCGCCCGGCGGCTGAATGCCTCGCCCCATGCCGTGGTCACCGCCTGGGTACTGGCCCAGGGGCCAACGGTTGTCGCCATCCCCGGTGCGCGGACCGTCGCGCACGCCGAGGACGCTGCCCGGTCCGCCGATCTCGAGCTCGGCGCGGACGACCGCGCCGCGATCGACCGCGCAGAGTTCAGTACCGCCTAGCCCCTTATATTCCGGGCATGTCCCTCCCCGTCAGACGCCAGACCCCCACCGTCACCGTCGGCGGCGTGCCGGTCGGCGCTGGGCACCCGATCGTGGTGCAGTCGATGACCAACACCGACACCGCCGATGTGGCGGCCACGGTGGCCCAGGTGCGCGCCCTGGCGGAGGCCGGGAGCGAGCTGGTCCGGGTGACGGTCAATAACGAGGCGGCGGCCGCCGCGGTGCCTCGTATCGCCGAGGGGCTGGCCGCGGCGGGCTGCGCCGTGCCGCTGATCGGCGATTTCCACTACAACGGGCACCTGCTGCTCACCCGTCATCCCGAGTGCGCCCGCGCGCTCGCCAAGTACCGCATCAATCCGGGCAACGTGGGCGGCAAGCGGGCCGATGAGCACTTTCGCGCCATCATCGAAGTGGCCCTGGCGCACGGGAAGCCGGTGCGCATCGGCGTCAACTGGGGCTCCCTGGACCAGCTCCTCCTGACGGAACTGATGGACGCCAATGCCGCGCTGGCCGCGCCGCGCGAAGCCCGCGACGTCATGTTCGAGGCCATGGTCGAGAGCGCGCTGCGCTCCGCCCGGCTGGCCGAATCGGCCGGGCTGCCGCACGACCACATCATTCTGAGTGCCAAGGTGTCCGGGGTACAGGACCTGATCGACGTCTATCGCCGGCTCGCCGCCCGCTGCGACTACCCCCTCCACCTGGGCCTCACCGAAGCCGGCCTTGGCACCAAGGGTATCGTGGCCAGTACCGCCGGCCTGGCGGTGCTGTTGCAGGAAGGCATCGGCGATACCATCCGCGTGTCTCTAACGCCCGCCCCCGGCGGCGATCGGACCCTGGAGGTGCAGGTGGCCCAGCAGGTTCTCCAGTCGCTGGAGCTGCGCCGCTTCGCCCCCCAGGTTACCGCCTGTCCCGGCTGCGGGCGCACCACCAGCACCTTCTTCCAGCAGATGGCCGAAGATATCCAGTGCCACATCCGCGAGCGGATGCCGTTCTGGCGGGCGGAGCGGCCGGGAGTGGAGGAACTGCGGGTGGCCGTCATGGGCTGCGTAGTGAACGGGCCGGGCGAGAGCAAGCACGCCCACCTGGGGATTTCGCTGCCCGGCACCTTCGAAGAGCCCAAGGCGCCGGTCTATGTGGACGGACGGCTCTTCGTCACCCTGAAAGGCGAGAACATCGTGGCGGAGTTCCAGCAGATCCTCGACGATTACGTCGTGTCCCACTACGGCCTCGCCGCCGAGCCGGCGAGTTCGTCATGAAGCCGGCGCACGCTGCGGTGCTGCTCGCCCTGGTCTGCGCGGCCCTGCCGGTGTCCCCGGCCGCGGCCCAGGAACACGATCATCAGCACCAGAGCGATTCGAATTTCACCGCCATGCAGCACCGGGGCGCCATGGTGATGGGGGTGGACCAGTACAGCTCGGTGCACCACTTCCGCGATCTCCCCGACGGCGGCATCATCAGGTTCGAACGGGACAGCGCCGATTCGGGTGTGGAGATCATCCGGCAGCATCTGCGCACCATCACCCGTGCGTTCGCCGCGGGAGACTTCAGCGCCCCCCACGCGGTGCACGACCAGGACGTTCCCGGCACCAGGGTCATGGCCGAACGGCGCGATCGCATCCAGTACGAATATCATGATCGTCCCCTGGGGGGCGAGGTGCGTATCAGCAGTCCGGACCCCGCGGCGGTGGCCGCCATCCACGAATTTCTCGCCTTCCAGCGACGCGACCATCGCGCCGGCGGCTGAGAGCGCCGGAGTCGTGATACTCGGGTCGCTCGAATCGGCGCTCCGGCAACAGCCGCTGGTGGCCCTTGGTACGCTCTTCGTCGCCGGCCTGGTCACCAGCCTGACGCCCTGCATCTACCCCATGATCCCCATTACCGCCGGGATTCTGGGCGGCGCCGGCGCCGGGCAGTCGCGCCGCCGCACGCTGTCGTTGAGCCTGCTCTATGCGCTGGGGCTCGCCCTGGTGTACGCCTCGCTGGGGCTACTGGCCGGCCTCACCGGCTCGCTCTTCGGTACCATCAGCTCAAATCCCTGGGCCTACTTCACCATTGCCAACCTGCTGCTCCTGTTCGCCCTGGCCCTCCTGGGAGTCTTCACCTTGCAGGCGCCGTCCGGGCTGCTGGCCCGGGCGGGCCGGATCGCCGGAGGATCCCCCGGGGGAGCCTTCCTGATGGGCGCCACCTCGGGCCTGGTCGCCGCTCCCTGCGGCGCGCCGGCATTTGCGGCGGTGCTCACCTTCGTGGCCGCCGCAGGCAGCCCCGTGTGGGGTTTTCTGTACCTGTTCGTCTTCTCCTTGGGGATGACGGCGCTTCTCGTGCTGGTGGGAGCCTCCAGCGGCCTGCTGGCTTCGTTGCCCCGCAGTGGGGTCTGGCTGCTCTGGGTCAAGCGAGCCGCCGGGATCATCCTGCTTGCCATGAGCGAGTATTACTTCATACAGATGGGGAAAGTCCTGTGAGATTCATCCGCCACGCTCTCCTGCCGGCGGCCGCCGCCCTGGGGCTGCTCTCGGGGCCGGCAGCGCTGTTGTCTGCCCAGGACGCCCCGCCCGGAGTAGGCGATCCCGCCCCGGTGGTGACCATTCCCGACCTCTCCGGCACCCGCGTGGATCTGGGCCGGTATCTCGGCAGGCAGCCGGTGTTCCTGGAGTTCTGGGCCACGTGGTGCCCGCTCTGCAAGGCCATGATGCCGCGGGTGCGGGCTGCGCGAGAGCGCTACGGCAAGCAGGTCGCGTTTGTGGGCGTGAACGTCGCGGTCAACCAGACTCCCGAGCGCGTCCGCCGCTATGTGCAGAAGGAACATCCCCCCTTCCAGGTGCTGTACGACGACGATGGCGTGAGCCAGCGGGCATACGACCCGCCCAGCACGTCCTATGTCGTCATCGTGAACCGCGCGGGAAAGATCGTCTATACCGGCGTAGGATCCGACCAGAAGTTCGAGGATGCCCTTCAGCAGGTGACCGCCGCGCGATGAGCCGGTTCACCGTCCGCCGCGCCGTGGTAGTGCTGGCGCTTCTGCCCGGGCTCTGGGCCGCCGCGCTGGCCGCGCAGCAGCCCAAGGGGCCGCCGGCCGGGTTCCTGTCGTCCGGCCCGGAACCGGGGGATGCCGCGCCCGGTTTCGAGCTGCCGCAGACCCGCAGCCGCCGGGTGGAGGCGGCGGGCGCACCCTTCCGGCTGCGGGACGAGCGCGGCAGTATCGTGGTGCTCGCGTTCTATCCATACGACTACACGGCGAGCGCCGCCACCCTGCTGCGCGAGCTGAGCCGACGGGCCTCGGTCTGGGAGGACGTGAGCGTCGCCGCCGTGAGCGGGGATTCGCTGGCCAGGCACCTGCGCTTTACGGCCGAGTTGCAGTTGCCCTTTCCGCTGCTCAGCGACGCGGACCTTCGGGTCGCCCGCCGCTACGGAGCGCGGGACCCCGGCGGCTACGCCCGGAGGGCCGTGTTCGTGCTCGACCGGGAGGGCAGGGTCGCCTGGCGGGACCTTCGCTTCGATCCCGGCGAGGCGGCCAGCTGGAAAGCGCTGGATCAGGCGGTCGCCCGCCTGGAGCGCTGACAACTATTTCACTGTGGTGGCTTGGCATAGGGGGGGCGGTGCGAAGACTGTTCAGGAGTATCCGGGTTCCGGCGCTGCTGGCCGGTGCGCTGCTGCTGGCCGCCTCGCAGGCCAGGGCTCAGAACGAGCAGGAAATCCAGCAGTGGAGCCTTCAGGGGCTGCACGCAGGCCTGTGCATCAGCTTTCTGGTCGATTCGGCCGCGGCCGCCCGGCGGATTTCCAGGGACTACCATCCCCGCCCCGCCCGGGGGATGACCGGGCTCAATCCCGCCGTCCAGCGGACGGCGCAGGAGGGCGAATACGGCAACTGGACTCCCTCGAATTTCTGTCTCTTCTACGGCGATTCACTGCGCATGGGCAACACCGTCCTGAGCCGCGACAAGATCAGGAGCTACCAGGACCGGCAGCTGCTGGCCGTCTGGCTCCTGGCGGTCGAGCCCGACGAGGGGCAGGGAAGCCCTGACCTCTACTACACGCCTGGAATCATGACTTCCGACTGGCAGGCAGGGCAGCGGGCGCAGTCGGTGCTGATCAGGGCCGACCACGTAGACGCCGAGGCGGGAAAGTCGCCCGACAGCACCGAGGACGACCGTTACGAAGTGAAAGTGGGGAAGAGCACGCTGATCTGGGACGGCCATCTGGCCGATTCGGCCCAGGCGGGCGAATCCCGCCGCCAGGTGTGGGTGACCCCGGGCTTCCGCGGCGCCCGGTCTCTGGCCGAGGTGTCGCTCCAGCCCGATTCCAGCCAGGCCGTGGCCGGGCTCCTCCGGATTGAGGGCAAGGGTGACCTGGCCGACGCGCTGCGGGCGTCCCCGATCCGGATGGTCGGTCCCTTCGTCTGGGGTGGCACCCTGAATCTGCGGTTTCTGCGCCGCTGACCCGGCAGGGATTGCATGCTGCGAACCGGGCCCCGGTTCCGGCCCGGCAAAATCCGGCTATTCTCCAACTGATCGAGCCTGGCACGGAACTTCCCCAGTGCCAGGCCAACTCGTATTTTCGCTCTTCTTTGAAGGTTCTCCTGAGATCATGGCTAGTATCGGACATCTGATGGTCGGTTCGGCCGTTGGGGCGGCCTACGCGCAGGATACGGACGCCCCCAGGCCCAGGCTGGCTGTCTGTGGGTTTGCCCTCCTGGGCCTCCTCCCTGATATCGACCTGCTGGGAGGCCTGCTTGGCGTTTCCCCGGACGGCCCGCTGGGGCACCGGGGGGTGACCCACTCCCTCTTCTTCGCGGCGATGATCGCCCTGGCGGCAGCTCTGATCGCCCGGCGACGGAGGGCCTCCCCTGGCCCGGTGGCGCTCTGGACCTTTCTGGCTGTGGGAAGTCACTGCGTCCTGGACATGCTGAGCCGCTTGGGCCACGGGCCGATGGTCTTCTGGCCCTTCTCCACCGAGACATGGCTCTTCGCCTGGCGCCCGATTCCCGGGGCCACCTCGGCCGCTGAATACCTCAGCCTCCATGCCATTCCGACATTCCTGGTGGAGGCAGTCATCTTTTCGCCCTTCCTCCTTTACGCCCTCTGGGTTGTCCTCCGGAAGGCCAGGGCCCGCCGGATTCCGCTGGCGATCGGGGAAGGGGAAGAGGCCACCTCAGAGGCCTGAGCAAGGTTTCTTGTCAGGGCTGCCAGATCGGGCCCGGTCAGGCTCATATAGGGCGCGGACCGGGCCTTTCTGGTGCCAGAAACACCCTCATGCACCCCGCGTGTATAAAATTCCAGATGGATGCGACAGTGTCATCACCATATTATCCACATCTGGTAGTGCAAGTTAATGACTGTGAATAAATGAGTTACGCATTTCACTTAAAGTGGATAATGGGATAAGTCTCCAGCACCTTCGACATCATGGGCTTATGGGCAGGTTTCCACCTCCTCCACGTCTCCACTTGTGGAAAATCTCCATCTTCCACACCCGATTGTGTATATCCATTTGACAGCATTCGGCCAAGGTTGGGACGGTCCCTGCTGTGGATATCGTTGAGGGCCTGGTGGAAAACGGCGGCGGCGATGGGCCAGGCAGCCGTTGATCGGGCCTTGAAAACGCCGATTCCCAGGCCTGCCGATATGACGCGGGTCAGTTCTGGGCTCAGTTCTGGATAGACTGGCGCCCGATCCGGATTCAGCGGCAACCGAGCCGGCGCAGGGCCAGACCCCGCCCCCCCTTCCACTCCCCATTCCCCCGCTCCTCCTGTGCTGTTCCGGGCTCCCCCAGCAGCCGGGGACGATTAGACTTCGCACGTGACCGCACCTATCCGCCGAACCAAGATCGTTGCCACCCTGGGGCCGGCCTGGGCCGAGCCGGCCCAGATGCATGAACTGCTGGATGCCGGCGTGGACGTCGTCCGCATCAACGCCTCCCACGCCACCCCTGCCATCCGGGAATCCTGGATCAGGGCCCTGCACGGCGTGCTGGCCGAACGGGGGACGCCCGCGGCCATCCTGGTGGACCTCCAAGGCCCTCGGATCCGGGTGGGGGTCCTGCCGGCCCCCCTCACGCTCGAGGTCGGCCAGGAAGTGGTCTTTGCCCCCCAGGAATCGGCCCGAGGCGGCGAAATCCCCACTACTTACGCCGCCCTGGCCCGGGATGTCATCCCCAACGCCCGGATCCTCCTGGACGACGGCCTGCTCGAGGTGGTCGTTACCCGGACCGAGGGCGACCGGGTATACGGTACCGTGCGCTACGGAGGTGAGCTCAAGAGCAACAAGGGGATGAACCTGCCGGGAGTGGACGTGAGCGCGCCCGCCCTGACCGACCGGGATAGGGAGGAGGCCCTGCGGGTCTCCCAGCTGGGGGTGGACTACATCGCCCTCTCGTTCGTCCGGCGGGCGGAGGATCTGCTGGAGCTGCGCAAACTGATTCCCTCGCGGATCCGCCTCATTTCCAAAATCGAGAAGGACACCGCCCTGGGGCAGCTGCCCGAGATCATCGCGGCCTCCGACGCGATCATGGTGGCGCGAGGCGATCTGGGGGTGGAACTGCCCTTCGAGGAGGTTCCGCTCATTCAGAAGCAGTTGATCCGGGACACCAATCTGGCCGGCAAGCCGATCATCACCGCCACCCAGATGCTCGAGTCCATGGTGCACGCTCCCCGGCCTACCCGGGCCGAGGCGTCCGATGTGGCTAACGCCATCCTGGACGGAACCGACGCGGTGATGCTCTCCGCCGAAACCGCCATCGGACAGTATCCCCGGGAGGCGGTGCAGGCCATGGACCGGATCGCCCGCCGGATGGAGCTTAACAGCCGGGGGCGCAGCCCGGCCTACGAGGCCGCCATCGGGTTTGCCCGCCGCCGCAGCGACACCCCCGAGGCCCCGCCCCAGCGCCGGGAGCCGATGCGGGCGGAGGACGCCATCGGGCTGGCCGTCTGTGATGCGGCCGAGCTGCTGGCCACGCCGCTCATCGTCTGCTTCACCAGCTCGGGTTTCACGGCGCGGAAGGTGGCGGCCTACCGTCCCCGCGTCCCGATCTTCGCCGTCACGCCCGAGCAGGACACCTACCGCCAGCTGGCGATGGTCTGGGGGGTGGTCCCCGCGCTGGTGGACCACCTGCCCAATTACGATTCCATGCTGGTGGTGGCTCGGCGCCGGATCCTCGAGGCCGGCCTGGCCGAGCCGGGGCAGTCGGTGGTGGTGACTGCCGGGGTGCCGTTCGACATGCCCGGCACCACCAATCTGCTCAAGATCGAAACCCTGTGACCGCGGGCGGCCCCGCCGCGGTGTTCCGGAGCGGAATTCCCCCATGCGGCTGACCTTCCTGGGCACCGGAACTTCATTCGGAATTCCCCAGGTGGGTTGCAACTGCGCGGTGTGCCGCTCGTCCGATCCGCGGGATGCGCGCATGCGCAGCGGCGCCCTGCTGGAGACGGGCGACAGCGCGATCCTGATCGACACTCCGCCCGAGCTGCGGCTCCAGCTGGTTCGCGCGGCCGTCAGCCGGGTGGACGCGGTGATCTACACGCACGAACACGCCGACCACACCCACGGCATCGACGATCTCAGGATCTTCACCATGCGGAACAGCCGGCCCCTGCCCGTCTATGGGCCGCCCGAGACGCTGGACCGGCTCCGGAACACCTTCCGCTACATCTTCGACGACTCGGTCGAGGCCTTTCGCGGCACCTCCAAGCCCCGGCTCGAGCCCCACGCGCTGGAACCGGGGCGGGAGATCACCGTGGCGGGGCAACGGGTGCTGCCGCTCGCCTTCCGGCACGGGCACCTGCGGGTCTTCGGCTACCGCTTCGGCGACCTCGCCTACATTACAGACGTGAAGGCGGTGGCGCAGGCGGAGCGGGCCCACCTCCAGGATCTGCGCGTCCTGGTGCTGAACGCGCTCTGGTGGCGCGAGCATCCCACGCACCTGAGCATCGCCGAAGCGATCAATACCGCGCGCGAGCTGGGCGCGGAACGGACCTTTCTGACGCACCTGACCCACGAGACGGGGCACGCGGAGCTGGCGGGGCAGCTCCCGCCGGGTGTGTTCCCTGCCCATGACGGGCTGACGGTGGAGGTATGATGCGACTGTCCTACGGACGGATGTTCCAGGATCGGCTCGACGGCGACCACGGGCTGCCCCGCGCACAGCTGGACCAGCTGGCGCAGCGCTTCGCCGACGTGCACGCGGAAGTCCGCGCCCGGCGCGAGCAGGGGGAGTACGGGTTCTACGACCTCGCCAGCCAGGATGCCAATGTCCGCGAGATCGCCAGCTTCGCCGAGGGGCTGGGCCAGGCGCACGACCACGTCCTGGTCCTGGGCATCGGGGGCTCCGCCCTGGGCACCCGGGCGCTCCTCTCCGCCCTCCGTCCGCCGGCCTGGAACGAGCTGGACGACGACGGCCGCGAGTTCTTTCCCCGGCTCACCGTGCTGGACAACGTGGATCCGGTCTCCGTCGGCGCGGCGTTGCGCCGGATCGACCCGCGCCGCGTGCTGGTCAACGTGATCAGCAAATCGGGCGGGACGGCTGAGACCATGGCGCAGTATCTGGTGGTTCGCCACTGGCTGGAGGAGGCCCTGGGCGAGGCGGCGGCCCGGCACCTGGTATTCACCACCGATCCCGAGCGGGGCGCGTTGCGGGAGTTGGCGCGCGAAGAGGGCATCGTCACCCTGAGCATCCCCCCGGGGGTGGGCGGCCGCTACAGCGTGCTCTCGCCCGTCGGGCTGCTGCCGGCAGCGCTGGTGGGCATCGATATCGCCGAGCTGCTGGCCGGTGCCGGAGATGCCCTGCGCGCCAGCGAGACCGACGAGCTGCTGCAGAACCGGGCCGGCCTCTACAGCGGCCTGCTGTGGGCAGCCGACACCGCCGCCGGCGCCCGGATTCACGTGGTGATGCCCTACAGCGACCGGCTGCGCGAATTCGGCGAATGGTACCGCCAGCTCTGGGCCGAGAGCCTGGGCAAGCGGGTGGATCGCCGGGGCGAGGTCGTGTTCTGCGGCCCCACCCCCGTGGCCGCCACCGGCGCCACCGACCAGCACAGCCAGGTGCAGCTCTTCATGGAAGGGCCCCACGACAAGGTCCTCACCTTCATCCACCTCGAGAACCCCGAGGATATACCCATCCCCGAAAGCGGCCGGGTGCCCGACGAGCTGGCCTATCTCCCGGGGCACAGCCTGGGCGAGCTGCTGGGGGCCGAGTTCCGGGCCACCAGCGCCGCGCTGGCCCGCTCAGGCCGGATGAGCATGAGTCTGCACCTGCCGGAGCTGTCCACCCGCGCGTTCGGTGAGCTGCTCATGTTCTATCAGATCGCCACCGGCTACGCCGGCGTGTGGTACGGGATCAATCCCTTCGATCAGCCCGGCGTGGAACTGGGGAAGCGCCTGACCTTCGCCGCCATGGGCCGGCCGGGCTACGAAGAAGAATCGACCGCCGCGGAACCGGGCGACGAGGCCTGATGCTGTGACCCGGATTGCTTTGTGACCCCCGGGGCGGACGTTAGATTGGATCGTTGACCAAAGCGGGCCGTGGCGGCCCGGGAAGGGAGGAAGTCGTATGCGAGACCACGATGAGGAACCCCGTGTCCTGTATGTGGAACGGGACACTGGCGGCGTGTTCAAGTCGTTTCTGGTGGGCGCGGCGCTGGGTGCGGTGCTGACCTACTTCTTCACGCCCCAGAGCGGCGAGGAGAGCCGCCGCGACATGCAGAAGCGCCTCCGGAAGCTGCGTGCGGCGGCCGGAGAAAAGGCCGAAGAACTGAGCGATCAGGTCAGCCAGGGTGCCCGGGCCCTGCGGCAGAACTACGAGTCGGCCCGGGACCGGACGCTGGAAAAGGTGGAAACCGGGGTCCAGAAGGCGGGGCATGCGGTGGATAATGCCCGTGAGGAGCTGGAGCGGCGGCTGCAGGAAGCCCGCTCGCGCCGCGCCGCGGCCACCAACGAAAACGAGGAGCCCACGGCCTGACCACACTCGCGCTCGGCGGATGGCACCGCACCATACGCGGGTTCGTCCGCCGCACGCTCCAGGCCGCCGACGAGAACAATGTCCCGTTCCTGGCCAGCGCGCTGACCTTCGACGCGCTCCTGGCGGCCGTACCATTCATCCTCCTGCTGCTGATCCTCCTGAGCTACCTGGTACAGCTTCAGGGATCAGCTTCGCAGGTGGACGTCCATCAGTTGCTGGAACCGTTCCTCCCTCCCCACGTGCTGATCGGCGGGAAGGATCCCTTCACCGCGGTCGAGCAGCTGCTCACCAAGGTGGCCGAAAACCGGGGCCAGATCTCGCTCTACGCCATCCCCACGTTCGTCTGGTTCAGCACCCGGCTCTTCGCCGGTATCCGTACCTCGCTCAACTATCTCTATGACGTTTCGCTCCGGCCGCCCAAGCGCCGGCACTTCGTCGTTGCCTGGCTCCTGGGCAAGCTGCGCGATGTGGCCATGGTGGTGGCGACCATCGCCCTGTTCTTCTTCAATACGGTGGCGTCCACGACGCTGAGCGTGTTGCAGGCCCGGAGCGAAACGGTCGTGGCGCCGCTGGATTTCTTCCTCACCACCCTGGGGCGCATTCTGGGGCAGGGGCTGGCGTTTCTCTTCGCCCTGCTGCTCTTCTTCATCGTCTATCGCTTCGCGTCCATCCGGCGCCTCCCCTGGCGGCCGGCGGTAGTCGCCTCCGTCTTTACGACCATCGCCTTTGAAATCGCCAAGCGGCTCTTCGGGTTCTACCTGGCCCACGTGGTGGCGGCGGAGCAGCTGACCTTTAACGCCAACCTGCTGGCGGTCATCCTGTTCGTGCTCTGGGTTTTCTACACCGCCATCGTCTTCCTGCTGGGAGGGGTCGTGGCGGAAACCTGGGATCTGCGAAACCGGCTCAAGGAACAGCGGGCAGTGTTGACGTAGGGCGGCAGGGCGGCAAGACGGCAGGGCGGCAGGACGGCAGGATCGACTTCGACCTTTGACCTTCGACCATCCGATGCCTCTCATCCGGGCCGGTTTTCTGCTGGCATCCCTGGCGGTTGCGGCGCCCCTCCAGGCGCAGCAGCCTTTCGACTTCTACGCCCGCGGGCCTTATCGTGCCGCCGTGCCGCGGCCCGACTCGCTGCTGGGCCATCCGCTGGGATCGCGGCAGACGATGTACGCCGAACAGCAGGCCGCGCTGGAGCGCATGGTGCAGGCGGCGCCCGAGCGCTCGCGCACCGAAGTGATCGGCCGGACGCCCGAGGGACGGGTGATGCGGCTCATCATCATCTCCGCGCCCGGGAACCTCGCCCGCATCGACAGCATCCGCGCCGACCTTGCCGCGCTGGCCGACCCCCGCCGTACCAGCGCCGAACGGGCCGCGGCCATCGCCGCCCGGGATCCCGCCGTGGTGATGCTCTCCCACTCCATCCACGGCGACGAGCCCGCGGGCTTCGAGGCCGCGCTCGCGACCACCTACCAGCTGCTGGCCTCCGACGAGCCCGCCACGCTGGAGATCCTGCGGAACGTGGTGACGATCATCAACCCGTCACAGAACCCGGACGGACACGAGCGGTTCGCCGCCTGGTCCAACTCGGTGGCGGTGGGCAGCGACGAGCCGGGCTCGCTGGAGCACAACGAGCCCTGGGACGTGGTGGGCCGCTACAATCACTACCGGTTCGACATGAACCGCGATCTCATCGCCCAGTCGCAGCCGGAGACGCGGGCCCTGGCCGGGGCCATCCTGCGCTGGCACCCGCAGGCCTTCGCCGATCTGCACAGCACCACCGCGCAGTACTTCTTCCCGCCCGACGCCCGCCCCATCAACGCCAACGTGCCCGGCACCATTCGCGACTGGCTGGAGCGCTTCGGCCGGGGCAACGCGGCGGCGTTCGATGCCTTCGGCTGGCTCTACTACGTGCGCGACGAGTTCGACCTGTTCTACGCCGGATACTGGGACAGCTGGCCCGTGCTGAACGGCGCGGTGGGGATGACCTTCGAGAGCGACGGCGGGCCCGAGCTGCGCCTGCGCAAGGACGACGGCACTGTCACCAGCTTCCGCGACGGGATTGCGCACCACCAGGTGGCCTCGCTGGCGACGCTGGCGACGGCGGCGGCCTCGCGCGAGCGGCTGCTGCGCGACTTCTACGATTTCCGCGTGGGAGGTATGGCCGATGCGGCGCGCGCCCCGCTCCGGCGGGTGGTGTGGACCGCCGGCGACCACCCCGACCGGGCCCGCCAGCTGGCCGAGCTCCTCCAGCGCCAAGGTATCGAGGTGCAGCGGACCCGGGCGCCGCTGCGGCTGGCGCGGGCACATTCCTATCTGGGCGGCAATGCCTCCGCCCGCGTCGTTCCGGCCGGCGCGTGGATAGTGGACCTGGCGCAGCCGCAGGCCCGCCTGGCGGCGGCCCTGCTGGAGCCCGATCCGCGCATTGATTCCAGCTTCGTCCAGGCGCAGCTGGCCCGCTATGCCCGCAACGGGGCGCGCGGCCCCGATGCCGGGCACGAGGGCTACGAATTCTATGACATCACCGCCTGGTCGCTGCCGCTGGCGTTCGGACTGGACGCCTGGTGGACCGGCGAGACCGCGCCGGTGGCGGGCGTGCCCGCCGGGGCCGACAGCGCCGAGGCCGGAGGAGTGTCCGGCGGGCGGGCGCGGGTGGCGTATGTCTTTCCCGATGACCGCGACCATGCCGCCCGTCTGGCGCTGCACCTCCTGGGCGAAGGCTTCTCGCTGGGGAGCGCCACCCAGCCCTTCCGGGCCGACAGCGCCAGCTGGCCCCGCGGCACCTTCATCCTGCGGGTGGCGCGGAACCCCGATTCGTTGCACCAGCGGATCGCGCAGCTGGCGGCTGAAGACCGGGTCGAAGTGACCGCCATCCAGTCGGGCTTTCCCGACAGCGGGCAGTACGGCGTGGGCAGCGAGATGGTCGAGGCGCTGCATCCCGCACGTGTGCTGCTCGCGGCGGGCGACGGGATCAGCGCCACCGCCTTCGGGGACTTCTGGTACTATCTGGAGCGCGAGCTGGACCTGCCGGTGGTGCCTGTCCGGCTGAGCAGCCTGGGGCGGATGCGGCTGGACGACTACAACGTCCTGATCCTGCCGGGCGGATACGGGGGCGGCCTCTGGCGCCAACTGGGAGAGGGCGGGGCTCGGCGCCTGAAGGACTGGGTGAATGGCGGGGGGCTGGTGATCGCGGCCGGCGGGGCGGTGTCACTGCTGAGCCGGAAGGAAGTGGATCTGACCAGCGCCAAGCCGGTGGGCTCGGACGAAAGGGAAGAGGGAAAGGGAGAAAAGGGAAAGGGTCCCTCAGCCGACTCGGCCGATACAGTGGTCGCGGGGGTGCCGCTGGCCTCGCCGGAGGCGTCGCATCACAAGGAGCCGGAGGACATCCAGGGGAGCGTCTTCCGCGCCACGCTGGACACGCTGCACTGGCTGGCCTACGGGTATGGCCGGGCGGCGCTGCCGGTCTTCCTCCAGGGGGTCTCGCTCGCCCCCTCCCAAAAGGGGGAGAATCCGGTCGTCTTTACCGGCGACAGCCTGCGGCTCGCCGGATTTGCGTGGCCCGGGAACACCGAGAAATATTTGCGGAAATCGGTCTGGGCGGCGGTGGAGAACGTGGGGCGCGGGCACGTGGTGCTCTTCGCCGAAGACCCGCTCTTCCGGGCGTTCTGGCGAGGGACGGCGAGGCTGGTGAGCAATGCGATCCTGATGGGGACGGGGCGATAACAGCCGGAAAGCGGGAAAAGGGAATGGGGAATTCGGGGCTTCCCCATTCCCTGTTCCCCTTTCCCCGTTTCTGATCTCCCCTTCACACCTGTTTCACAATCCCCTCACTTGCGGTGCCCATATTCGTCCTCAGCATTCGTCTGCGCCCGGCGCTGCCGGGGTCAATGAGTGACAAACCATTGGCAGCGGACGAATGAAACCGCCGGGGTCATCCGGGGGGCGGGTTGGGGGATGGTTCCGGCGATACAGGGGGCATCGGGGCGAAAGTCTCGGTGCCTCCAGTTTTTTGGGGGCGGGAAAAGGGGGAACGGGAAGGGGGGAAGGGGAAAACGGACCTTTCCCGATTCCCATTTCTCCCTTTCCCCCTTAACTTTGAGATGCCCCAGGTCCGAAGGGCGCTGGCGCGCGAACCGCGTCAGGACCTCGCCGGTAGCAGCGCTAAGCGATGTCCGGTGTCGCTTCGGGGAGCCTGGGGCACTTTTCTTTTGGCGGCAAGGCGGTGCAAGGCGGCCAGAGAATGGCCGTCATTGCGAGCCCGCGCCAGCGGGCGTGGCAATCTCCTGAGGTACCCACCCAGGCACACTGCTTCCGTCGTTGGGAATGCGTTCCCGTCGCTGCTTGCCCTGCCTCCCGCCTCCCCGCCTCCCCACCTCACGCCTCACCCGAGTGTCCCGCTGAGCGGCTACCGGCCGTGAGGTGCCAAGCACTACTTCGACGTGTCGACGATCGTCATCGCCTTTTTGCGTACGGCTTCACCGGCGCGAACCTCCAACCAGTACTGGCCAGGTTGCAGGTCGCGGAGGTCAATCGTCCGCTGTTCGCGTGCGACAGTGGCCCTGGCCGTCGAGTGGAAGGACAGGGACAACCGGCGTCGTCCCAACTCCGCGCCCTTACGCTCGTAGACGGAAATCCTGGTTGAGTAGTCACCAGTTTTCAGACCATACACCTCGTAGTACAGGCTGATGCGCCCTCCACGACCGTAGGTGTGAAGCGGGCTGGCATAAACGGTATCCCCCGATGCCAGCGGCCAGGGCCAGCTCCCTGGCAAAGGAGCGATCACCAGGTCGCTCATGGCGATCCGGGATCCGTCGAGGTTGGGGACCGCGATGGTGGCTCTGGGTAACACCACGCCTCGGTCACCACCTTGCTCGATAGCAAGCCGATACGTCCAGTGGCCGGGAGATACGGCGACTTGGGCGCGAGTAAATGCCCAGCTTCCGGGCGCAACCGGGCCGGTGAGCCGGAGGATGACGGCGGTATCCAGCGATGCCACAGGATCTCCGGAAGAGTCAAAGACCCCGAGGCTGGTGCGGATCGTGGTCAGGCGCTGATCCGAACCGGTACCGACGTTCACCGGGATGCCGGCCAGCACATGAACCATCGTCAGATTACCGTTGGTGCCGAGGGCGATAAGCTCTGAGACCACCGTCAATGCAGAATCAAAGGTCAGCTCGTCGGCGTCGGTCTGCGTGGCGAGGGTGGTACTCAGAGCGACGATTCGCTGCTCTTCTCGTATAGCCCGACTCCGGCCTTCCGGGCCCCAGGTCATGTACTTTGCATAGAGATCGGTCACGGGCGTTCGGGACACAAAAAGCATCACGCTATCGCCGCCCGCCGCCGGGGTGGCGCCTCCTGGTGTACCGGCGTTCAGCAGACTGGGGATGAGGTGATAATCTCCCAGATCGCCTCCAATCTGGTGCCCACCTGACTGCCCACCCCCGCTACTGAAGTGCAACAGAAGGTCGCCGTCCGCTCGCTTGTATCGCCAGGTTTCATTGGGAAAGAAGCCGAAGATGGGTACAGTGATCCGCTTCTCCGGCGGCCCCTGCCGGACATAGACGATGCCCCGGTCATCCAGTTCCGTACTCCCGGACCGGTACGTATCCACGAACCGGTAGAAGCGGCGGTTCACCTCGAGGGCGAAATGCCGCCGGGCGTATTGAAGCCTGCTGTAGTGATCGAGCAGTCGCGTGCCCGGTTCACGCAGCGCCCAGGCGTCGCGATTGCCCCAGAAACGCCGGAGGAATGCCACGCGGCCGTCGCCGCGTGAGATGTCATCCCGGCGAGCGAGCCCAATGCCATACCGTGGCCACGGCCAGTCAGGTTCGAGTCTGGCCGCCTGCTCGAAGGCACCCCGGGCGCGGTCGAGCTGGTAGTGGTCCACCCTCTGCCCGACCGACAGCGCCGCCAGCCCCAGCCGAAGGTGGGCCATTGCGGTTGCTTCGCTGTCGGCCTGTGCCCGGCGCGTGTCCATCTCCCGGCGGAGCAGTGCGGGAGGCATCTCCTGCAGGGAATCCTGGTAGCGCAGCAGAGACTCCCGCTGCTGCGGGGATTGTCCCTCAAGAAGCGACGACGCCCCGAGCAGCACGGTAAGGGCGTTACAGCCCGCAGCCCACCCATCTGGGCAGATGCCGGGCCGTTTCCGTGGGTTGAGGGGGAAATCCAGTCATGATTCCCAACTTGCTTTTCCGGGAAGGGTCCTGCAAGCGCAAGGATCCGCCAGAATTGGCCGGATTTGGCAGCGCTAAGCGATGTCCGGTGTCGCTTCGGAGAGCCTGGGGCACTTTTTTCGGGCGGCAGGACGGCAGGACGGCAGGACGGCAGGACGGCAGGACGGCAGGACGGCAGGACATGCTGTCATTGCGAGGCGGCGCCAGCCGCCGAAGCAATCCCCCCGGAATGCGCTTGGAATCTCCCGCCATTGCGACCCCCCGCCAGCGGGCGTGCCCCCGCCTTCCCGCCTCACGCCTTACCACTTTCCGGCCCGCCTTGCCATATTCGCTGCATGGGCTGTCGCAGCGCTCTCCCGTTCCTTCTTGCCACCATACTCGCCGCTTCGCTTCACGCTCAGGGACCGGCGGCCTCGGCTCCGGTGTGTCCGGAGGTTCGGGCCACGGATACGCTCGAGGCCATCGATGCCGCCCGCGCGCTCATCTCGGCCGGCGAGGCCTGTGGGGACAAGGGGCAGCTGAGCGCCGGCCTGGACCGGCTGAGCACGCTGCTCTTCCGGCGCGACCCGCCGGTGGAGGCGTGGTACCTGGCCGGCCGGGCCAGGTTCGATCTCTCCAAGGAGGGCGCCATCGCGCGCGCCGGGCCGGGCCTGGTGATCGGGATGTCCTATGCCCAGGGCGCGGTGGCGGCGCTGCGCGAAGCACTCCGCCGCGATTCGGCGTACGTTCCCGCCGCCAGGCTCCTCGCCAGCGCCGAGCTACGCCGCCTCGCAAAGCTGGACGACGAGGCCGACGCCATACTGCTCGAGCGTGCGGCGGCCGCCACAGACGATCCCACCCTGCTGCTGCTCCGGGCCGGCCGCGAACTCGAATGGCACCACGCGGACAGCGCGCTCGCCCGGGCGGACCACGCGCTCGCCGTGGGCGGCGACACCTCGCTCGCCCTGCTCACGCGAGGCCGTGCCCTGCTCATGCTGGGCCGGCTGGCCGACGGCTACCAAGCCTGGCTGGACGGCTTCGGTGCCATGCGGAGTGACTCCGCCCTCGCCGGGTACCGGCGCGACCTTGGCTGGCTCCTCACCGATCCGGAAGCCGACGCCCTGGATTCCGTGATGGCGCTGGACTCGGTAAGCCGCCGGCAATGGGGCGCCGCCTTCTGGGGCCGCCGCGCGGCTGTCGATTTCCGCACGCCACCCGACCGGCTGGCCGAGCACGAGGAGCGGATCCGGTTTGCCCTGGCGGAGTTTCCCCTGCGCAAAAAGAAGCGGGACTACAACAAGGTCATGCCGTTCCACAGCGATCAGGATCAGGTGGACGATCGCGGGGTGATTTACATCCGGCATGGAGCGCCAAGCCGAATCCTGCTATCCGGGATGGATGGGGGAGCCCTGCCGGGTGGTGTCCCGGGACAAGTACGAGAGGGTCCCATGGACCGTGTGCTGGATTGCCCGATTTATTCCTGGCTGTACGACGACGGCCCTGACCATGGTCTCGTCGTACACTTTCGTCCTTTCTTTACGCTGATGATCAGCAAGTATCGCTTTTGTACCTCCAGTGATTTCAAGATCGTGCCGGGTGATATCTGGATTGACGGCAATGCTGTCCAGATGGCCCAATACGATTCCACCTATGCGAAGTGGATCGAGGAGAGGCGCCCGCTTCACCGGGAACGGCTGCAGGAATCAGTGCGGGAAAAGGACGTGGACCGCATTCACCTTGCGGTGACGACCGATGCCGATCCGCATCATTTCGCGCGCGACCTCCAGGCGGTGACGCGCGCCTACGGGCTGGCCGACCCGGGCCGGTTGCTGGTGGCCTTCGCCCTTCCCCCCGGTGGCCTGGGACAGATTCACGCGCGCGCGGGCGATGCGATTCCGCTGCGCCTGCGGCTGGCCGCCTTGCCGGAACGTGGAGCACCGGCCACCCTCGACACCACGTTCCTCTACGATGGCTCCCGCAAGCTGCGGCCGGATCAGTGGCTGGTGGGCTATGTCGAGGTGCCCGTCTCCGCGGGCCGGTACGAGGTCCGATCGCTGGAGACGGGCACGGATCCCCAGGCCGGGTCCTTCACCCTCCAGGCGGGCGTGGACGTGCCGCCGCCTTCCACCGATGGCCCCACTCTCAGCGCGCTGCTCCTGGGTTCCGTGGCCAGCGAACTGCGCTGGCCCAGCGCCGCTGGCCCCTTCCCGCTGAGCCCGCTCAACAGCTATCCCGCCGGCGGAACGGTGGAGATCTATCTCGAGGCCCTCGGCCTCTCTCCGGATGCCGCGGTGGATGTCACCCTCTCGCTGATACCGGAAGCCGAGCCGCGGGAGGCCATCAAGGTGAGCACCACCGAACGGCTCAGCGAGACGAATCTGGTGGTGCGCCGGTCGATCAAGCTGGACCGGACCAGGCCGGGCCTGTACCGCCTGCGAGCGGAGATCCGGCTGCCGGAGGGGCCGACCATCGCCCGCGAACAGGAGTTGTTGGTGACGAAGGGGCGGTGAGAGGGAAAGGGGAAATGGGAAAAGGGAAAAGGGAATAGGGTAACGGGAATTGGCGCATTCTCCTCCTTCCGGTGCGCTCAACCGGACTGCATACTAAGGCATGTTTGCGCGCGCCGGCCCAGTTCTCCTTCTCGCGGCCTTTCTGACTCTTCCCCCCCACGGCCAGGCGTCACCCGGCTCCTGCATCCCCCCTGCACGCCGCCGTGCGCCCCGTTCCGCCGCCGATTCGCTCCGCCGCGAGCTCGACTGCTGGTCGCGCGTCGTGGTCGAGCGACCGCTCCGACAGCGTGCAGGCCTGGCTCGGCATCGGGCTCGCGCGTCTCGAGCTCGCGCGCCTCAAGGCCATCGCCAAGCCGGGGCCGCTGCAGCCGATCGGCTCCAGTTATGCCCGCGGGGCGGCGGAAAGCTTCATGCGGCTGCTGAAGCTGGATTCGGCTTCTGCCGCTGCCGCGCTCCACCTGTCCGACGCGCTGGACCTGATGCCCGCCTGGGTGCCGTACACCCAGGCCCGCGACGCCCTGCGGCGCACTGCCGCCACGCCGGTCGATCGTTTGCCGCCGGTGCTGTTGTCCCGCGCCCGCCTGGAGCGGGAGACGGATGTGCGCGACTCCACGGTCGTTCTGTTGCAGCGCTACCTGGCGGCCGGCGGAGATAGCGCCGTGGCGGAGCTGGAGCTGGCGCGGGAATATTATGCGCGCGCCGAAACAGCGGAAGGAGCGGCCGCCTATGCACTCGGCGCGACCCATGCCGGTGTCAGTGTCGAGGGACGCAACGCCTACCGCGCACATCTGGCGCTGCTGGCTACGCCAGCAGAGCTGGCACGGTTCGATAGCCTGCCGCCCGATTCCCTGGGCGGCTGGATCGAGGGCTTCTGGTCGAAGCGGGACGCCGGCGTGGGCCGGCCGGCCGGCGCGCGGCTGATGGAACATTTCCGGCGCTACGAATATGCGTTCCAGAATTTCAGGGCCGTCGTCCGGCGGCCTCCCGGCACGCCGAGTATTGAGACCCTGACGGCCGACGTACCGACGGGCGCACCCGATTCCATTGATGAGGCGATGGCGCTGGGTTGGATGTTCGGCGATTCGGCGGGGGGAGCTCGCTCCTCACGCAGCATCGTCTCCCGGGGACGGACCAGTTCGATGCGAGGGGGCCGGTTTACATCCGTCATGGCCCGCCCGACTATCGCGTCGGCACTTGGTGGGTCTACCGCCGCAGCAGGGGCAACCTGTACCTCAGGGTCGTCCCCGCCGTGGCAGCGCTTCCCGGAACTCTCTGCGACTACGACCCGTGGTACTGCTTCCCGCCGACCCCGCGGCTGGTCCAGCTGCAAGGTGCCGAGCTGAAGCGCATGAAAGAGGAAGCGCTCACGACAGATTACTATGCGCCGTTCTATCGGCGGGACCTGAAACCGACGGTGGAGCTCTACGCATTGCACGCCAGACCGGATACGGTTGGCGGTCGCCTGCTGCTCGTCTTCGCCATCCCTCCGGATGGCCTGACGAGCACAGCGGGAGATTCCATCGCAGGATTCAGCTATCCCATCCGCTTCCACCTCGTGGCGGCTACTCCCGACGGGGGACGCCGGGTAGACCTGGATACGCTGCGGACGTTTATGACTCCCCGGCCGCTGGAAGGGAAGGACCACCTGACGGGCCTGCTGGAGCTGCCGGTGCCGCCCGGCCTGGTCAACGTCCGGGTGACGATCGAGGAGCCGGACACCAGCGGCGTCCGGCCGGCGGATGCCCGGCCCGAGGTGACCGGCGGCCGGGGGGTGATTGTGGGTCGGGATAGCATCGTCATTCCGGCGACCGGGCGCCTCTCGCTGGGCGAACCCATCCTGGGCCGCAGCGGCTCGGGCCTGGTCTGGGCATCGCCCGCCGGGCCATTGCCGCTCAACCCCCTCGCCGCGTTTCCCACCGGCTCCCGGGCCATCCTCTACTACGAGGCGGCGGGCCTCACCCCCGGGGCAGCGTACCGCCAGCGGGTCGCCATCACCCCGGCGAAAGGGAAAGGGCAGGGCATCACGCTCAGCTTCACCGAGACGGTCACCGGTACCCGCCAGGCGTTCGTTCGTGCCCTGTTGCTCAAGGATCTCCGTCCCGGGAAATACACCCTCAACGTTACCCTCGAGGCGCCGGACGGAACTATACTCGAGCGCACCACGCCCCTGAATGTCGTGAAGTAGCAGGGGGCGCACCCAGGGAGATTGCCGCGCCCGCTGGCGCGGGCTCGTCACCGGCACCTGGCGAGGAACGGCGTCACGCTGAGCGCAGCGAAGCGGCCGGAACCATTCGATCGGCTTCGCCCCCTTCGCTATCGCTCAGGGTGACAGCACGCGAGCTCCATGTCCCCCGTTCCCCCCTTCCCACCAGGGAAGGGGGACAGGGGGTTAGGTCGCGCCGGAACCATTCGATCGGCTTCGCCCCCTTCGCTATCGCTCAGGGTGACAGCACGTGCCGTCCTGCGACCGAGCGGCCATCCAAGGAAGAGGCCGCGAGGAAGTCCTTCAGGGCCGTCCTGCCGCCCTGCCGTCCTGCCGTCTTATATTCCCCCATGGCCATCGCACTCGCCCGCCGCTACCGCCCGAAAAAATTCTCCGAGCTCCTGGTGCAGGACCACGTCGCCGCGGTGCTCCGGGGCGCCGTCGCTCATGGCCGCGTGGGGCACGGCTATCTTCTGACCGGTCCGCGCGGGGTCGGGAAGACCACCGCCGCCCGAATTCTCGCCATGGCCTTGAACTGCGAGCGCCGCGAGCAGGCCGACCCGCCGGGGGAGCCCTGCGGCGAGTGCCCCAGCTGCGAGCGGATCTGGGCCGGCTCGGCCAACCTGGATGTGGTGGAAATCGACGCCGCCAGCAACCGCGGCGTGGACGACGCGCGCGATCTGCGCGAGCGGGCGATGTACGCCGCCTCCCAGGAGGGGCACCACAAGGTGTACATCGTTGACGAAGCCCACATGCTCACCCGGGAGGCGTGGAACGCGCTGCTCAAGATCCTGGAAGAGCCGCCGCCGGGCGTGGTGTTCGTCTTCGCCACCACCGAGCCGCAGAAGATTGCCCAGACCGCGGCCCCGGTCATGTCCCGGCTGCAGCGGTTCGATTTTCACCGCATCGGGCCCGCCGCCATCAAGGACCGCATTCGTGAAGTCCTGAAAGCCGAGGGCATCCCCGCCGAGGAGGACGCGCTCACCCTCCTGGCCCGCCGGGCCGACGGCGGTATGCGCGATGCCCTGAGCCTGCTGGATCAGTGCCTGAGTTTCGGGGACGAGAAGCTCACCGCGGCCGGCGTCCGCTCGCTCCTGGGCCTGGTGGACGATGAGATCTACGGCGAGCTGCTGGATCTGGTGGCCGACCGCCGGCCGGCGGATGTATTCCCCCTGGTGGACAGGCTGCTCGACCAGGGCGGCGACCTGGCCGAGTTCATGAGCGGAGCGGGCGATGCGCTGCGCGCCCTGCTCATGCTCCAGTTGGGCGCCGAGCCCGAGGAAATGACTGAGGGGATGCGCCAGCGCCTGGATCAGGTGAAAGACCGGCTGGAAGCGGGCGACATCCTCCGCATGCTGCGGCTCCTGGCGGACAGCGAGGCGGGCATCCGCCGCAGTGCCAGTCCGCGGCTCCAGGTGGAGACGCTGCTGCTCCGCTGGGCCATGATGGACCGGCTGGTGGATCTGAGCCAGGTGCTGAGCGGCGTGCCGGCAGCGCCGAGCCAGGCACCCGCGCCTCCGCCCGCCCGCCGGGAGCGTGCCCCGGCGGCCGGCCGCAGGGCGGCGCCTCCGGCCGAGCCCTCCGGCGAGCCGGAGTCCAGGCCCTCTACCCGTCCTCCTGAAGACGGGCCGCCCGTTGCCTTTGAGCTGTCGGCGCTGCAGGCCATCTGGGCAGACATTGCCGCCGCCGCCCGTGCCGAGAGCGGGTTCCTGGGCGAGGCGGTGGCGGCGGCGCAGCCGGTCGAGGTCGCCCCCCCGGTGCTCACGGTCGCGATCCCCGGCGATAATCCGGTCGTTGCGGACCATCTGAACAAGCAGCGCAAGGTGGTCGAGGATCTGGTGGGGGCCCGGGTACGCGGTCAGGTCCGCCTGGAGGTCCGGACCGGGTCCGGCGGCGCCGCTCCCGAGGCCGGATCCCGTCCCCGTAACCGCCGGATGTCCGATGCCGATTCCCGGGCCGAGCGGCTGCGGGCTCTCCGGTCCCGCGATCCCGCCCTCGATGCGGTCGCCGACGAGTTAGATTTGGAGATCGTGGACTGAGACCGGCGCCGGAGCGGGACGGTTGTCCCCCGATGGTGGGCGGTCTATTTTCAAGCCGCACTGGAACTTAGACGTTCATGGCCGATATTCAGCAGCTCTTTCAGCTGGGGCAGCAGATGCAGGGGCGTCTGCAGCAGCTCCAGACCGATCTTGCCCGCCAGACCATCGAAACCACCTCGGGCGGGGGGATGGTGCGCGTGACGACCGACGGCAGCGGAACCCTCCGCTCCCTCTGGATCGACCCTGCCGTCTTCGCCGAGCACGATGCCGAGTTCCTGGCCGATCTGGTCCAGGCCGCGGTGACGGAGGCGCAACGCCGAGCGGCGGAGATGCTCCAGGCCGAAATGCGGAAAGTCCAGCCGTTCCCGTTCAACCTCTCGCCTTGACGGTGAGCGCGATCGAGGACCTGATCACCGAATTTGCCAGACTGCCGGGGATCGGGCGCAAGACGGCCCAGCGGCTCACGTTTCACCTGCTCAAGCAGTCACCCGACCAGGCCGGCCGCCTGGCCACCGCCCTGCAGTCGGTGGTCGAGCGGATCCATCCCTGTGCCCGCTGCGGCCATCCGGCCGAGACCGAGTTGTGCGGTTTCTGCACCGATCCCCGCCGCGATGCCACGCTGCTCTGCGTGGTGGAGGAGCCGGCGGCGGTGGCGGTAGTCGAGCGGGCAGCCGAGTTCCGGGGCCGCTACCACGTCCTGGGCGGCCGTCTCTCGCCGCTCGAGGGTGTGGGGCCGGAGGCCCTGCGGCTCGACACCCTGCGGCAGCGGGTGCAGGAGGACGGCGTCCAGGAGGTCATCCTGGCCACCAATCCCTCCATGGAGGGGGAGGCCACGGCCACCTACATTCAGCAGCTGCTGGCCGGCTGCGGCGTGCGGATTACCCGGCTGGCGCGGGGGCTCCCGATGGGAGGCGATCTGGAATACGTGGATGGCGCGACACTGGCGCACGCGCTGGTGGCGCGGCAGGAGGTGCGTTGATGCGCTCGCGTACCGCGCTGTTTCTGACCGGACTGGCTGGAGGCGCCGTGGCGGGGTGGGCCCTGGGGCAGTCGCAGATGCTGCGGCACAGCGACGCCCTCTTCAGCCCCCATCCGATCCGCCGGTTGTCGGCCCTGGGCTACCTGGCCGGGGAGGCCGATGTGGAGACGGTCCGCCTCTTGCGGGACTATCTCGTCTGGGAGCCCCAGCCGGTCCTTCGGCGGCGGGCTCAGGCCATCCTGGAGCGATTGGAAGCTACTCTCGGGTAAGGAGCGCGATGCCAGGCGCAAGCAGCTGGTCGTTTCGCGAGGAAGACGCCCGCCACATCCAGGGGGTGCTGGTGGAGTTCCTGCGGGAATCTTCCGCCCGTACGGCGCTGATCGTGGACCGGACGGGTCAGATGATCACCACGGCAGGGGAAGCCCCCACCTTCGATCCGACCGCGTTCGCCTCGCTCACCGCGGCCGACTTCAGCGCCAACGACCAGTTGGCCCGGATGATCGGCGAGCCGGAGTTCGGCGCCCTCTTCCACCAGGGCGAGCGGGAGTCCATGTACCTGGCCGACATTGCCCGCCGGGTCATTCTGGTGGTGCTGTTCGACGGGCGCACCACGCTGGGGCTGGTGAAGCTCCGGGTGAAGGCGGCCGTGCTGGAGCTCTCGGCCATCTTCGAGCGGATGTTCGGGGAGGAAGGCGGAGGCCCGCAGATGGAGAGCGGCTTCGTGGGCGAAGCCGAAGACGAAATCGACCGGCTTTTCGGCTGAGGGAGACGGGCACCGCATGTCGATGATCAACCACGCCGCCCGCGAGATCAACTGCAAGCTGGTCTACTATGGGCCGGGGCTGGGCGGAAAAACCACCAACCTGGAACACGTCTACGGCAAGGTCGCGCCCGGTGCGCGGGGCAAGATGATCTCGCTCGCCACCGAGACGGAGCGGACGCTCTTCTTCGACTTCCTGCCGGTAGACCTGGGCACCATCCGGGGCTTCAAGACCCGCTTTCACCTCTACACCGTGCCGGGGCAGGTATACTACAACGCCTCGCGCAAGCTCATCCTCAAGGGGGTGGACGGCGTGGTCTTCGTGGCCGACAGCCAGATCGAGCGCATGGAGGCGAATATCGAATCCATGCAGAATCTCTACGACAACATGGCGGAGCACGGGTACGACCTTACCCGCATGCCGTTCGTCATTCAGTACAACAAGCGCGACCTGCCCAACGCGGCGCCCGTCGCCGAGCTGCAGGCCTCGCTCAATCCCGGCTGGCCCGTGGCCGAGCCCATGCGCCAGCGGCCCCTGCCCGATCCTGATCACCCGGGCGACATGCTGGTGGCCGAAATGGAAGGTGAGTGGATCGAGAAGGCGCCCTATTTCGAGGCCGTCGCCATCACCGGCGAAGGCGTGTTCGATACCCTGAAGTCGGTCAGCAAGCTGGTGCTGAAGAGCCTGGGGTGAAACAGTCGGTCTGGACCCTGCCCAACACCATCACGATCGTCCGGATCTGCCTCACTCCGGTCATCGCCCTCCTGCCGTTTATCGAAGGCTACTGGCCCAAGCTCATCACCTTTTTCATTTTCCTCGGCGCCGCCATCAGCGACGTCTGGGACGGCTACCTGGCGCGCAGCCGGGGCCAGGTGACCGATCTCGGCAAGGTGCTGGACCCGATCGCCGACAAGCTGCTGCTCTTTGCCACCCTCATTCCCATCTACTGGATTTCCCGCCAGCGGCACGATCTCTACAATATCCCCGTCTGGGGCAGCATTCCGCTCTGGGTCTGCCTGCTGCTTATCGGGCGCGAGCTGGCCATGACGGCCTTCCGCTGGTGGGCCGCCCGCCAGGGCGTGGTGATTCCCGCCGCCGGCCCCGGCAAGCTCAAGACGGTCATCCAGAACGTCTTCATCGGGGCGACCATGATCTGGTTCGCCTTTCGCGATGCCCGCAAGCCGCTGGGCTGGGAAGACAGCCGCCTCGCACGCTTCTGGAATACCTTCCACGGCGGCTTCGTCGCCCTGACGCTCGCCATCGCCGCGGTGCTGACGGTGTATTCGTTCGTGATCTACATTTATCGCTATCGCAATCTCTTTATGGCGAGCAGTAAGCGGTGAGCGGTATCTGCGAAATGAACAACGGGAAGGGGGAACGGGGAAATGGGAAACGGCCGCCGGTTCCCCATTCCCCTTTCCCGTTTCCCGTCGTATGAACCTCGAGCTCGTCACTGTCGGTACCGAGCTGCTGCTCGGCTTCACCGTCGATACCAACGGTGCGCACATCGGGCGTGAAGGCGCCGCCCTGGGGATCCGGGTGGTGCGGCGCACCAGTGTCGGCGACGACGTCCCATCCATTCGCGACGCGGTGGCGGACGCAATGCGGCGCACCGGGATAGTGATCGTCACCGGCGGCCTGGGACCCACCCGCGACGATATCACCAGGGAAGCGGTCGCCGGCATCTTCGAGATGCCACTCGAGTTCGACGACTCGGTCTGGCAGGACCTGCTGGCCCGTTTCGCCCGCATGGGCCGCAACCCCGCGGCCGCCAACCGCACCCAGGCCATGGTCCCGCGCGGCGCCACCGTGCTGCGCAACCGCTGGGGCACCGCGCCGGGGTTGTGGCTGGAGGGCGGGCTCGGCCTGGCTATTCTTCTGCCTGGGGTCCCCGGCGAAATGCGCCGGCTGCTGGAACACGAGGTCCTGCCCCGGCTGGGCAGCCGCCTACCCGCCGAACACGCCGTCATCCGATCACGAACCTTGCGGACCACCGGCGTCGCCGAGTCCACGCTGGCCGACCGCCTGGGCAGTGTGGAAGCGGAACTTGCCCCCCTGACTCTCGCCTACCTGCCGGGGCTGGAAGGCGTCGACCTGCGTGTGACTGCCTGGCAGCTCGCTCCCGCCGAAGCGGCGCAGCGCCTGGAGGAGGCGCTCCGGCTGCTGCGGGAGAAGGCTGGCCGCTGGGTCTACGGCGAGGACGACCAGGATCTGGCCGCCCTGGTGCTGGAGGAAGCCCGCACCCGTGGAATGACCCTGGCCGTCGCCGAGAGTTGTACCGGCGGCATGCTCGGCATGCGCCTCACCGCCGTCCCGGGAAGCTCGGAGGTTTTCAGGGGTGGCGTCATTGCCTATGACAATGCGGTGAAGACTTCGCTGCTGGGGGTTCCTGCCGGGCTGCTGGCGGCGCACGGGGCAGTCAGCGAGGAGACCGCCGCCGCCATGGCCGAGGGTGCCGCGAACCGGCTGGGGACCGATGCCGCGGTGGCGGTCACCGGGGTGGCGGGCCCCGGCGGGGGAACGGCCGAGAAACCGGTCGGGCTGGTCTGCTTCGCGACCGCCTGCCGCGGCCATACCACCGTCGCCCACTACACCCTGAGCGGCGACCGGCACGAAGTGCGGGCCCGGGCCGGCCAGTTTGCGCTACTGCAGGTGCTGAAGGCCATGCGGGGCACCGTGTGATTGAGAACAGCGGGAAACGGGAAAGGGGAAGAGGGAAGGGTTGCCGGTTCCCGTTTCCCCTTTCCCGGTTCCCGCTGTTACGCCTCCGCGGCGGTATTATCTTTCCCTCCTTCACCGTCTGTGAGCAGCGAAGTGCCTGATAAACGCAGAGTTACAGATACCGACCAGCCGGACAGCGAGCGTGCCCAGGCCCCCGCCGAGGCTCCCGCCATCGAGCCGGACGATACCGCGGCGGAGCCGGCGCATCCCACTGCCGGGCTCCCCATGGAGAATGCCCAGCAGCGTGCCGATCGACTGCAGGGCGAGCTGGATGCGTGCCAGGAGCGCCACCTCCGGCTGGCTGCGGAGTTCGACAACTTCCGCAAGCGCATCGCACGCGAGCGGATCGAGCTGGGCGACCGGGCGCAGGCCGCATTCGTCATGCGGATGCTCGATGTGCTGGATGATCTCGACCGCGTGGTGAGCGATCAGGGTACCGAGGTCTCCGACCAAGTCATCAAGGATGCCGTCGTGTTGATCGACCGCAAGCTCCGCAAGGAACTGCAGGCTGCCGGCCTGGAGCGTCTCGATCCGGCGGGGCAGCCGTTCAACCCCGCGGAGCACGAAGCGGTCTCCGCCGTCCCGCCGCCGGAACCGGCGCAGGACCATACGGTGAGCGCCACCTTCCAGACCGGCTACCGGTTCAAGGGCCAGCTCATCCGGCCGGCCCGGGTCCAGGTGTATTCCGACCAGGGCCAGGCCTGAGCGTGGCAGGAAACGACTACTACCAGACACTGGGCGTCTCCGAGGGCGCCTCGGCGGAGGAGATCAAGAAAGCCTACCGCCGTCTGGCCAAGCAGTACCATCCCGACGCGAATCCGAACAACCCCTCCGCGGCTGAACGCTTCAAGTCCATTTCCGAAGCCCACAGCGTCCTCTCCGATCCGGAGAAGCGGCGCCAGTACGATCAGATGCGCAAGCTCGGCGCCTTCGAGGGCATGCGGGGAGGCGGGAGGCCCCGGGGGCAGCCGGGTCCCGGCCCGGAAGGGCAGCAATTCGATTTCGGCGACCTGGGAGGTATCGGCGGACTGGGCGATCTGTTCTCGTCCATTTTCGGTCGCGGGCGCCGGGAGGAGCAGCGCGCCGGCCACGACGTCGAGGCCGTCGTCGAGGTGCCCTTCCGGGTCGCGGCGCTGGGCGGGAAGGTGCCGGTCACGCTGCCGGTCAACGAACCCTGTCCCACCTGCAAGGGCAGTGGTGCGGCGCCCGGCGCCCAGGTGCTGGTCTGCCCCGAGTGCAACGGGCGGGGCACGGTGACCTTCGGCCAGGGCGGGTTTGCGGTGAGCCGGCCCTGCCCCCAGTGCCGCGGCCGGGGGAAGATCCCCACCGAGAAGTGCCCCACCTGCGGCGGCATGGGTGAGGTCCGGACCGACCGCCGGGTGATGATCACGGTGCCGTCCGCCACGGAATCGGGCCAGAAGGTGCGGCTCCGGGGTCAGGGCGAGCCGGGGCCGGGGGGTACCCCGGCGGGCGATCTGCTGGTGACCTTCCAGGTGGAGCCGGACCGCTTCTTCGAGCGCGACGGGCTCGATCTCATCAGCGAGGTGCCGCTCAACCTGGCGCAGGCCGCTCTGGGGACCCGGATCCGGGTGCGCACCATCGACGGCCGCAAGGTGGTGCTGCGGGTGCCCGCCGGCACGCAGCCGGGCCGCAAGTTCCGCATCAAGGGGATGGGGCTGGAAAAGGCCGGCCGCAAGGGCGACCAGCTGGTGAAGATCCGGGTCCAGATTCCCGAAGACCTGAACGACGAGCAGAAGGAAGAGCTGAAGAAGTTCGCCGAGCTGGCGGGCATGCCTCACTGAACTGCAGGGATCAGGAGTCGGGGATCAGGGACCTACCCCTCCCGCCCGGACTAGCTCGTTTCCTGGTCCCTGATTCCTGGTCCCTGCCCTTACCGCCCCTGCCGGTACAACTCCATCAACAACTGATGCGTCCCCCGGGCGTCCTCGCCCGGGCGCGGTGTGCGCCGGGTGTAGGTCCCGTCGGCACGCAGTTCCCAGGCCTGCCGGTGATCCTGCCACATCAGCTCCAGCAAGTCGCGGAGAGCGGCGCAGTGGGCGGTGGTCTCCACCGGCACCGTCACCTCGATCCGGCGGTCGAGATTGCGCGGCATCCAGTCGCCCGAGCCGATGAAGACCTCGGCGTGTCCGTCGTTCTGGAACCAGAAGGCGCGGGAATGCTCCAGAAAACGGCCCACGATGCTCAGGACCTCGATGTTCTCGCTCACTCCCGGCAGGCCGGGGCGCAGGCAGCAGATGCCGCGCACGATCAGCTGCACCCGCACGCCCGCCTGCGAGGCCTCGTACAGGGTGGCGATGATCTCCGGATCGACCAGCGCGTTCATCTTGGCCAGGATGCGGGCGGGGCGCCCGTTGCGGGCCAGGGCGGCTTCCCGGCGGATGAGCCAGAGAAAACGGTCGCGCATGCCGCTGGGGGCCAGGATGAGCTTGCGATAATCGGTCCGGACCGCGAACCCGGTGAGCACGTTGAACAGGTCGGTCAGGTCGGAGCCGAGGGCCGGGTCGGCGCTGAAGATACCGAAATCGGTATAGAGCCGCGCCGTCTTGGGATTGTAGTTGCCGGTGCCGATATGCACGTAGCGCGTGATGGCGTCGCCCTCGCGCCGGACGATCAGCATCACCTTGGCGTGGGTCTTGAGCCCGGCCACGCCGTAGCTCACGTGCACGCCTACGTCCTCCAGCCGCTGGGCCCAGATGATATTGCTCTCTTCGTCGAAGCGGGCCTGCAGCTCGATCAGCACCGCCACCTGTTTGCCCCGCTCGGCGGCCTGGGCCAGGAGCCGGGCGATGCTGGAATCGCCCCCGGTGCGGTAGAGCGTGATCTTGATCGCCAGCACATCGGGGTCATCCACCGCGGCCTGGATCACCCGCTCCACCGTGCTGTGGAAGCTGTCGTAGGGGTGGTGCAGCAGGATATCGCCTTCGCGGATGACCTCGAACGGGTTACGGCCCCCGGCCAGGCGCGGCGGGGTGACGGCGTGGAGCGGCGGATCGCGCAGCTCCGGCACGTCGAGGGTGGCGAGCGACATGAGATCGGCGGCATCCAGCGGGCCCGCTACCTCGTAGACGTCGTCGTCGGTAAGCCAGGCGAGATCGGACTCCTGCTCCTCCGCAAACTCGCCGATCAGCAGCTGCCGCATGGGGCGGGGCATGTCGGGCTGGATCTCCAGCCGGGTGACCTCGCCGAAGCGCCGGTTGCGGATCTCCTCCTGGATCAGGCTCAGCAGGTCTTCGGCTTCATCCTGGTCGATCTGGATATCGGTGTTCCGGGTGATGCGGAACATGTACCAGCCGAGGATCTCCACGCCCGGGAAGAGGGACTCCAGGTTGGCGCCGATCACCTGTTCCAGCGGGATGTAACGCATGGTCCCGGGCATCGGCACCCAGCGCGGCAGGATCTTGGGCACCTTGACCCGGGCGAAATGCTCCTCGCCGTCGCTGTCGCGCAGCATCACCGCGATCGACAGGCTCAGATTCGAGATGTAGGGAAAGGGGTGCGCCGGATCTACCGCCAGCGGCGTCAGCACCGGAAACACATTCTCGCGGAAATAGCGGGCGATGTACTCCCGGTCTTCCGGCGATGCGTCGTCCAGGCTGAGGAGACCGATGCCGTGCGCCGCGAGCGCCGGGATGACCTCGTTCACCAGCGTCGCGCCGTGATCGCGCTGCAGCTCACGCACCACCGCCGAAATGGCCCGGAGCTGGTCCTCCGGCGTCATCCCGTCGGCCGTCCGTTCCGCGTAGCCCACCGCCAGCTGCTGCTTCAGCCCCGCCACCCGGACCTGGAAGAATTCGTCCAGATTGGAGGAGAAGATGCTCAGGAACTTGAGCCGCTCCAGCGCCGGATTGCGCGGATCCTGTGCCTCCGCCAGCACCCGGCGGTTGAACTCCAGCCAGGACAGCTCCCGGTTGATATAGAGCCCCGGCTGCCGCAGGTCGGCCACCGGCGTGGCGCCCTGGATGGACGGGGAAATCCGGACATCGGTCATGCCCTCAATCTAGCCCGCCCCCGGCGCCGGCGACACGGGAGTGCCGGGAGGCTCTCCGGCATCGCACCGGAGGCAGTTCAGCAGCAGCCCCATGCGGCCGGCGCGGCCCTCGGGGGTGGTGACCCAGGGGCGGACCTGCCAGGGCGGGTCATGGCGCACGTGCTGTCCATGGCCGCAGGCCAGCTCGGCCACCCAGTGGCCCTCCTCGTCGCGGTGATATCCGGTGATCGGCTGTCGCATGCGCCCTCGAACCTCTCGATCCCCTTGACCCCCTCGACCCCCTCGACCCCTCAGAGCGGTCGAGAGAGTCGAGGGGGTCGAGAAGGTCGAGGTCCGGCGCGATGCTGGCTCAATGGCCCTCCGGCCGCACCACCTTGACCTTGGTCTCCCCGACAAAGAGCGACAACACCACGCTGATGATTCCGATCACCAGCCCGCCCCAGAAGGCGGCGCCGAACCCGTCCACCTCCAGCCCCAGGTTGAACTGGCCCGACAGCCAGGCGGTGAACTGCAGCAGCACCGCATTGATGACGAAGGTGAACAGCCCGAGAGTGAGGATGAGCAGGGGGCAGGTCAGGATCGTCAGCATGGGCCGCAGGGCGCTGTTGACGATGCCGAAGATGGCGGCCACCAGCAGCAGCGCCACCGGACCCCGGGTGAAATGGATGCCGGGCAGCAGCTCGACTGCCGCGTAGAGGGCCAGGCTGTTGATCAGCCAGCGGACAAAGAGCGAGCGCATCCTAGGCGGGCTTGAGCCAGCGGTCGAGCCAGTCCAGCACCGTGTTCCACCACAGACGCCGGTCTCGCGGCGAGGTGACGAAATGGCCCTCGTCGGGGAAATAGAGAAACTTGCCCGGAATCCCCCGCAGCCGCAGCGCGGTGAAAGCCTGCAGCCCTTCGGAGAGGTCCACCCGGTAATCCTCCTGGCTGTGGATGACGAGCAGCGGCGTGGACCACTGGTTCAGGAAGTTGGCAGGCGACCACTTTTCCATCAGCGACCGGGCGGCGGGAGAGAGCTGGGTGCCGCCGAACTCCCAGGCGGGGAACCACAGTTCCTCGGTGGTGCCGGCAAAGCTCAGCGGGTTGAAGATCCCGTCGTGCGCTACCATCACCTTGAAGCGGTTGGTGTGCCCCTCCATCCAGTAGATCATGTAACCGCCGTACGAGGCCCCGGCCGCCCCCATGCGGTCGCGATCCACGTAGGGCAGGGCGGCAAGGTAATCCAGGCCCCGCATCAGATCGTCGTAGGGATAGTCGCCCCAGTGGCGTGAGACGCTGTTGGTGAACCGCTGCCCGTAGCCGGTGGAGCCGTGGAAATCGACCGCGGCCACCACGTAGCCGCGCGCGGCGAAGGGCGCGTAGTTCCAGCGGGGGTGCCACTCATCCAGCCAGGAACCCTGCGGGCCGCCGTGGATCAGATATACCAGGGGGTAGCGGCGCGAGGGATCGAACCCCGGCGGCTTCATGAGCCAGCCGTAGACCGAGTCGCCCTGGGTGCCCAGAAAGCCGAACCGCTCCACCGGCGACAGGGCCAGCCGTTCCAGGGCCCGGCCGTTGAAATCGGTCAGCTGGCGCTGGCCGCCGCCCTGCGCGTTCATCACCCACACCTCGGGCGGATGCGAGGCCGTCTGGTGCAGGAAGGTGACCAGGTCGCCCCGTTCCGCCGCCCGGATCTCGGTATTCACGCCGCCGCCCACGATCCGGGTGCGCCGGCCGCTGGGAACCTCGATCCGGTAGATCACCTCCTGGCCCCCCTCCACCACCTGGGCCAGGATGGCGCGGGCGTCGGGCGTCCAGGTGAAGGCGGACACGCTCAGATCCCAGTCGGGCGTCAGCGGCAGGCGGCGCCCGGTGGCGCGCTCGTAGAGAATGAGTTGCTGGCGGTCCGATTCGAAACCGGGGGTCTCGGTCGCCAGGTAGGCGATGTAGCGGCTGTCGGGCGAGTAGGCCGGGCTGTGGTCGTTCGCCGGATTGGTGGTGACGGGCTGCCGGCCGCTGCCGTCCGGGCCCATCACGTAGATGTCGTTGTTGGTGCTGGTCGCGAGGGAGGAATCGGGGTTCATCACCACCGCGAGCTCGGTGCCCGGCCCGGAGATGGCCAGGTCGCGCCCGCCCAGCGCCAGGGTGGGAATGTCCCGGTCGATGGGCGTGAGATCGGTGATCTCCCCGCTTTCCACCTCCACCCGGAAGAGGTGCGAACGCCGCCCCGTGCGCCACTCGTTCCAGTGCCGGTAGAACAGGCTGGTCCAGATCCGCGCGCTGGTGGGATAGTCGCCGTCCCGGCGCGCCTGCTCGCCCGGCGGCCAGGGGATGTCGCTGGTGAAAAAGAGCGCCTTCCCCCTCGGGGACCAGAAAAAATCGGTGACGCCGGCGGCAAAGTCCGTCACCTGCCGGGGCTCGCCGCCGGCGATCGGCAGCCGCCAGATCTGGGGCGACCCGCCGCGGTCGGAGATATACGCCAGGGTCTTCGCGTCGGGCGACCAGCGGGGCGAGCGCTCGTGGCTGGCGCCGGTGGTCGCCTGGCGCACCTGGCCGTTGGCGACGTCCACCACCCAGACGTGCGAGCTGTTGCGGTCGTTGGCGAGCGAGGGGGTCGAGACGGTAAACGCCACCAGCAGGCCCTCGGGCGAGGGGCGGGGATCGCTCAGCGTGGCCAGGGAGAGAAACTCGTCCACCGAGAGGGGAACCCGCTGCTGCTGCGCCGCCAGCATGGGCGGCAGCGTCAGCAGGACCGCCGCGCCGGCGCGGAGGCACCGGAACATCCGCCGCATCTCAGCCGGCGGCGAGCGCCACGACCGGCAGGGTACGGCCGGCGCGGCCGGCGGGCACCCGGCCGATGACACCGCCGCCCAGCAGCCGGCCGTCGTCGGCGTACAGCGCCCCCGACTGTCCCGGGGTGACCGCGCGGCCCGGCCGCTCCAGGGCCAGGCACAGCGTATCCGGTCCGGCCGATACCACCACCGCGGGCAGGGGGGCGGAGCGATAGCGGATCTGGATCTGGCAGCGCGCCCCCGGCGCAAGCGGCTCCGCCAGCCAGTTGACTTCGTCCAGCGCGACGGCCGAGGCGGCCAGATCCTCCAGCCCGCCGACCACCACGGCGCGGTCGTCGGGGCGGATCGCCACCACATACCGCGGCGCCGATGCGCCGCCCGGCAGGCCGCGCCGCTGGCCGATGGTGTAGCGCGCAAAGCCGCGGTGCTCGCCGAGGATCTGGCCCGCCGGCGTCACGAAGGGCCCGGGCTGGAGCGCCGGTGCCTCCGGCGGCAGCCGCCGCTCCAGCACCGCGGCATAGTCGCCGTCGGGCACGAAGCAGATCTCCACCGACTCGGGCTTCTCCGCGGTGGAGAGGCCGAGCTGCCGGGCGGTGACGCGAGTTTCCTGCTTGGTGAGATCGCCCACCGGCGTCAGCATCCGTCCCACCACCTCGCGCTGAATGCCCCAGAGGAAATAGGACTGGTCCTTCTGGCGGTCGCGCCCGCGATAGAGCGCGCCCGCCCGGGCCCGGGCGTAGTGCCCGGTGGCGATGAAGTCGCATCCCATCGCGTCGGCGTGGGCCAGCAGGTCTCGGAACTTGGTGAACGAGTTGCAGCGGACGCAGGGAATGGGCGTGCGCCCCGCGGCATACTCCGCCACGAAGTTGTCGATGACGTAGGCGCCGAAGCGGTCTTCCAGGTTGAGCACGTAGTGGGGGATGCCCAGCCGGTGCGCCACGTCGCGTGCGTCGTTGATGCTGTCGAGGGAGCAGCAGGGGCGGTCGGGCACCTCGTCGCCGTAGCAGAAAAGCTTCATGGTGGCGCCGATGACGTCATAGCCCTGGTCCACCAGCAGCGCGGCGGCCACCGAGCTGTCCACGCCGCCCGACATGGCCACCAGCACCCTGCCCCTTGCCGTCTTACCGTCCTGCCGTCTGTTATCCACGTCCCAGTACCCCCGCCAGCTTGCGCACCTTCTCGACCACCCCGGGGAAGACCGCGGCGGTCCGGTCGATGTCGCTGTCCGTGGTGGTGTGCCCCAGGCTGAACCGGATGGCACCCAGGGCCAGCTCCCGGGGAACGCCCATGGCGGTGAGCACATGCGAGGGCTCTACCGCGCCGGTGCTGCAGGCCGACCCCGCCGACACGGCGATCCCCGCCAGGTCGAAGTGCATGAGCAGCGCCTCGCTGTCGGCGCCCGGTACGGCCACATTGAGGACATGGGGCGCGCGGTGGTCCGCGCTCCCGTTCACCCGCAGATCGGGCACCGCCTCCAGCAGGCGGCGCTCCAGGTCGTCGCGCAACCCGCGCAGCCGGGCGGATTCGTGCTCCAGCTCCTCCACCGCCAGCTCGGCCGCGCGGCCCAGCGCGACGGCGCCCGCCACGTTTTCGGTGCCGGGCCGCAGGCCGAACTGCTGCCCCCCGCCATGGATGATCGCCTCGACCGCCTTGCGGTCGCGCACGATGAGGGCCCCGATCCCCTTGGGCGCGCCGATCTTGTGGCCCGAGATGGTCAGCAGCCGGCAGGGCAGATCGCGCAACGAGACCGGGATCTTCCCGAAGGCCTGCACCGCGTCGCTGTGGAAGCAGACCTCGGCCTCCTGGCAGCGCGTCGCGAGGGCAGGGATGTCCTGGATGGTACCGGTCTCGTTGTTGACCCACATGACCGAGACCAGCGCGGGCCGGTGCTCCAGGGCACGATCCAGCCCCGCCGGATCGATCCTGCCGCCGGCGTCTACCGGCAGGATGTCCTCTTCACCGCCGAGATGGCGCACGGCATGGGCCGCCGCGAGTACCGCCTTGTGCTCGGTGGCGCTCACGGCCACCCGCATGGGGCCGCCCCGGTCGCGCGAGGCCAGGGCGCTGCCGATGATGGCCAGGTTGTCGGCCTCGGTGCCGCCGGAGGTAAAGATCACCTGGCTGGGCTCGGCGCCTACCGCCGCGGCCACCTTCCGCTTGGCCTCCTCCATGCCCGCCCGCGCCGCCCGGCCGAAGCGGTGGGCGCTCGAGGGGTTGCCGAAAGCGGTTTCCGAGAGGTAGGGCAGCATGGCCTCCAGGACCTCGGGGCGGACCGGGGTCGTGGCGGCATGATCGAGATAGATGGGTGTTGCGGGCATGCCGAAAGATACTATGGGAGGAATCAGGAATCAGGAATCAGGAATCAGGAATCAGGAATCAGGAATCAGGAATCAGGAATCAGGAATCAGGAATCAGGAATCAGGAATCAGGAATCAGGATCGAGGGATCCTCGGTTAGGGCCCTGATTCCCGATTCCTGGTTCCTGCAGATCACATGCTCTGCACCCCCAGCGCCACCACATCGTCTACCAGCACTGTCTCATGCGTAAAGAACGGCTCGCCATAGCGGCAGCGGATGAGCGAGCCGTAGTGAGCGTTCTGCGTCTCGATCAGGGCGTAGAGGTCCTGGCCGGTGGGGAAGATCTCGCCGGCCGCCCGGGCGCCGTCGAACTGGCTGGCGTAGCAGCGAATGGCCTCCATCTTCCGGGCGAAGTGGTCGGAGATGTCCACCACGAGGGTGGGCTTGACCGGATCCTCCCGGTAAGCCAGCGCGTACAGGAGCTTGAAGGGGCGGTGAGGCTCTCCGGCGGCCTCGTAGCGCGCCAGGCCCGCCAGGTAGCAGGCGTCGCGCGCCAGTTCCGAGGCGATCCGATGATCGGGGTGCCGGCCCACGGGAAAGGGCAGAATCACCACCCGGGGCGCGAAATGGCGGATCTGCTCCACCACGATCCGGCGGGTCTCCTCGCTGTTGTGGAGGTGGGCGTCGGGCAGGCCGGCATTCCGCCGCTCGGCCACCCCCAGGACCGCGGCGGCCCGCTCCGCCTCTTCCTGCCGCAGCGCGGCACTGCCTCGGGTCCCCGTCTCACCCGCGGTGAGATCGAGGATGGCCGTCCGGTGGCCCTGGCCGGCGGCGCGGATCAGGGTCCCGCCACAGGTGAGCTCGATGTCGTCCCGGTGGGCGGCGATCGCCAGGAGATCTACGGGCATGGAGACCAGGAGAGAGAAAAGGTCAAGGGACTGAGAGAAAAGCGAAGGAACAGTCTATAATAATCGATCATTCCTTCACCTTTCTCTCAGTCCCTTCCTCTTTTCTCCTTTCTATTCGTATCTGAGCGCCTCGACCGGATCCATCTGGCTCGCCTTGTTGGCGGGGTAGAGGCCGAAGAGCACACCGGTCAGTACCGCGGCCACGAAGGCCACGCCCACCGACCAGAGCGGCACGGTGGCGGGGAGCACCGGCAGGAAGCTGCGGATGCCCCAGGCAATGAGCGCGCCCAGGATGAGCCCCACCAGGCAGCCCACCAGCGTGAGGGTCGCCGCCTCCACCAGGAACTGGAACATGATCTCGCGCCGGGTGGCGCCCAGCGCCTTGCGCACGCCGATCTCCCGGGTGCGCTCGGTCACCGAGATCATCATGATGGCGATCACGCCGACGCCGCCCACCATGAGTCCCACGCTGCTGAGCGCGAACATCACGGCGAAGAAACCGACGGTCATCGAGTTCCAGGACTCCAGGAACTTGTCCTGGGTTACCACCGTGAAGTTGTTGGGTTGCGCCGGCTTGAGCCCCCGGCTCACCCGCAGGGCGGTGGTGACCTGGTCCTGGGCGTCCGCCACGCTGGCCGCGTCGGTCGGAATGACGACGAACATCATCCAGCCCTTCCAGTAGTCCGCCACCTTCTGGAAGGTGGTATGGGGGATGGCCAGCCGCGGCGTCGTCTCGTTCCCGAACAGGGACGCGGCCGCCACGTGCAGGCCCACCACGGTAAAGGGCTGGCCGAAGATCTTGATGACCTTGCCGATGGGATCGAGGTTGGGGAAGAGGCTCTCCGCCACCTTGTCGTTGATGACCGCCACGTGCGCGCCGGAGGCGTACTCCACCGCCGTGAAATTCCGCCCCGCCTGGATCTGTCCGCCGGTCACCAGGACCCAGCTGGGGCTGAACCCGGCGATATCCACGCTGGCCAGCTTGGTGCCCTCGTAGCTCACCGGCCCCTGGGTGTTCTCCTGCACCGCGACATCCCGGATGTCCGGCAGGCGGCGGATCATGTCCGCTTCCTCCACCTTGAGCCAGGGGTTTCGCCGCCAGGGCGACAGCTCGTCGGAGCCGTCGGAGATATTGACGCCGCCCGACCAGTAGCGGAAGACGTAGAAAGTCTTGGGCCCGGCATCCTCCAGCATCTTGCTGACGCTCTTGTTGATGCCGGTGATCATCGACGCCATGGCGATCACCACCATGACCCCGATGGCGACGCCCAGGATGGTCAGGGCGGCGCGTACCTTGTTGGCGTTGAGCGAGCTCAGCGCGATGCCGACGCCTTCCATCAGGCGGGCGAGCGACAATCCGTAACGCCGGGTCATTCGGCCCTCAACGCGGTGATGGGATCCAGCCGGGACGCCCGGCTGGCGGGGTACACCCCGGCCGTGACGCCCACGATGAGCCCCAACGCGACGCCCACCGCCACCGACCAGGGGGCCACGGCCGCAGGCAACGGGGTGAGCGCCCGGACGGTGAATGCCAGCAGGATGCCGAGCCCGATGCCGAGGGCCGCCCCCAGCGTGGAGAGGGTGGAGGACTCCACCAGAAACTGGGCCAGGATGTCGCGCCGGCGCGCCCCCAGGGCCTTGCGGATGCCGATCTCCCGGGTCCGCTCCGCCACCGCCATCAGCATGATGTTCATGATGACGATGCCGCCGACGACCAGGCTGATGGCGACCAGGCCCGGCAGGGCCAGGAAGAGCACCCGGCTGATTTTGCCCCAGAAATCGAGCACGCCCTGGCTGGTCTCGATGGTGAAGTTGTTCTCCTGCTGCGGACGCAGATGCCGCCGTGCCCGCATCAGGGCCTCCGCCTCCCCCATGGCGTAGTGCAGGTCCTGCTCGTTGGACGCCTTGACCACCAGTTCGTCCAGGACGTTGATGGGACAGATGAGGCGCCGGCCCGGGGCGCTGTAGGGCATGATGGCGAACTTGTCGAGCGAGAGCCCGAAGAGCGAGCCCTGTGGCGCCACCACGCCGATCACCCGGTAGGGCAGCCCGCCGATGGTCACTTCCTTGCCGATGGGGTCCAGACCCTCCAGCAGTTTCTTGGCGACGTCGTTGCCCAGCACCACGACCGTCTGCCCGGCCTCCACCTCCGGGGTGGAGAAGGCGCGCCCCTGGGCGATCTGGTAGTCCTTGATCCGGAAGTAGCTCGGCTCGGTGCCGATGAGGTCGATGTCCTTGGCCACCTTGGTGCCGTAGCCCAGCGTGACCCGGTCCATGCAGTACATCGCCGACTGCACGGGGATGCTGATCCGGCTGGTGACATATTCCGCGTCGTCGTAGGTGATCCTCGGCCGGCGCATCCAGCCGCGCCAGGTCTCCTGGGTCACGTTGCCCGTCACGAAGTCGGGCCGCTGCCGCAGCTTGAAGGTGTTGAGCCCGATGACGGTGTTGGCAAACTTGTCCGTCATGTAGACGTTCATGCCCTGTACGATCGACACCACCGCGATCAGGAAGGTGACGCCGATGAGCACTCCGATCAGGGAGAAGAAGCTCTTGAGCTTCTGCGCCCGGATGCTGGCCAGCGCGAGACGGATCGCTTCGAACAGCGGCATGTCAGGCCGCCGCCACGGACGGGTTGGGCGTATCGCTCTCGATCAGGCCGTCGCGGATCACCACGATGCGGTGCGCGTAGGCCGCGATCGACGCTTCATGAGTCACCAGCAGGACGGTCTGCCCCTGGGCGTGCAGCCCGCCGAAGACCCGCATGATGTCCTCGCTGGTGGCGCTGTCGAGGTTGCCCGTCGGCTCGTCGGCCAGCAGCAGCGCCGGCTCGTTCACCAGCGCGCGCGCGATGGCCACCCGCTGCCGCTGGCCGCCCGACAGCTCGTTGGGGCGATGGTGCATGCGGCCGGCCAGGCCCACCCGGGTCAGCGCGCTCTCCGCTCGCCGCCGCCGCTCCGTGCCGGAGACGCCGCCGTAGACCAGCGGCAGCTCGACATTGTGCAGCGCGGTGGCGCGCGCCAGCAGGTTGAACGTCTGGAACACGAACCCGATCTCCCGGTTCCGAACCTGCGCCAGGGCGTTGTCGGAGAGCCGCGACACCTCCTGCCCGCTGAGCCAGTACTGCCCGCCAGTGGGCGTGTCCAGGCAGCCCAGCAGGTTCATCAGCGTCGACTTGCCGGAGCCCGACGGGCCCATGATGGCCACGTACTCGTTCCGCCGGATCTTCAGGTCCACGCCGCGCAGCGCGTGAACTCGCTCGCCTTCCATCACGTATTCGCGCTGCAGCCCTTCCACCCGGATGACGATGTCGCTCACGGCTGCTTGCCTCCCGCCTTCGTCGTATCGTTCGCACCCGGCATCGTCCGCACCCGGGTACTGTCCTTCAGGTCACGGATGGCCTGGTAGGAGCCGGCCACGATGGTCTCGCCGTCCTTCAGGCCGCCCAGCACCTCGAAGTGCTCCTCGCCGGTGATGCCCACCTGCACCGGCTGGAAGAAGGCCGTGTTGTTGCGCACCACGAAGACGCCCTCGGTCTCCTTGGTCTGTCTGGCGCTGGCGCTGGTGTCCCGACCCGGGGCCGATTCGTTGGGCACCGCGGCATGGTCGCGTACCGTGAGGGCGATGATCGGAATGCTCAGCGCGTCCTTCCGCGTGTCGGTCACGATCTTCGCTGTGCAGCTCAGGTCCGGCCGGATGTCCTCCGGTGGATTCCGCAAGGTGATCTCGACGTCGAAGTCCACCGCCTGGCCGCTGGTGCCGCTCGACGTCTGGGTCGACGTGAGCCGGGCGCTGTTGCTGATCTTGGTGACCTCGCCCACGAAGCTGGTGTCGGGGAAGGCATCGATCGTCACCCGGACCGAGTCGCCCAGCTTCAGCCGGACGATGTCCGTCTCGTCCACCTGCACCTTGGCCAGGATCACCGACAGATCGGCGATGGTCATGAGCAGGCCGGTCTCGCGGCTGAAGGTGCCGGGGACCGCCACCTCGCCCTCCTCCACCGCCAGCCGGACTACCCGCCCCGACATCGGCGCCACCAGGCGGGTCTTGGAGAGGTTGTCGCGTGCCTCCTGGAGGCTGGCGCGGGACTGCTCCACCTGCGCCCTGGCGGCATTGTAGTTGGCCTCCGCCACGTGGTAGGAGGTCTCCGCCTGCTCCACCGCCTCGGGCGAGATCAGCGACTGTCCCGCCTTCTGCATTTCCTGCGCGCGGTCCAGGGCGCGCTTCGCCTGGTCCATGGTGGCCCGCGCCTGGACCATGTTGGCCTCGCTGCTCGCCACCAGGGCCTCCGAGCGCGATACCGCCGCCTGGTAGACCGTAGGGTCGATCTGCAGCAGGAACTGGCCCTTCTGCACCAGATCGCCCTCGCGGACCCCGAGCTTGGTAATGCGGCCGGTGATGTCGGCGCTGATGTCGACCGAGGTCTTGGCGTCGATCTGGCCGCTGGCAGTCACCGTGGCGGTCAGGTCCCGCCGCTTGACCTGCTCGAGCCGCACCTCGACCGCCTTGTTGTTCCGCTTGGCCGCGGTCAGGAAGAAGAGGCCGCCGGCGACGACCACGACCACGGTGGCGAAGACTCCGAACTTCATGGGGCGCGACATGTGCTATCCTCGGCTAGCGAAGGGGACGGCCCACCGCCGCTTCCAGCGCGGCGACGGCCTTGTGGTAGTCGTACACGGCACTGATGTAATCGGTCTCGGCCCGCTGGACGGCGGTCTGGGCGTCGGTCAGCTCCAGCGACGTGCCGCTGCCCAGCCGGTAGCGGTCCTGCGCCAGCCGCAGCTGGTCGCGGGCCGCATCGCGGTTGGCCGCCTGCACCCCGATCGCCTGATACGAGGTCTGCAGCGCCAGGTAGCGCGATTCCACGCTGGTGCGCACCTGCAGCTCCTGGGCGCGAACCGCCTGGGCGGCATCGTCCCGCTGGGCCTGCGCCTGCGAGACCCGCAGGTTCCGGCCGAAGCCGGTGAAGATGGGCAACGACACGCTCACCGAGGCCCGGAACGGCTGGCTCTCGAAACTGAAGGGGAACGCGCTGTTGCTGCTCCGGATGTCCGACACCAGCGACGGGGCCAGCTGCTGCCGGGCCGACGTCGCGAAGGCCGTATTGCAGTCGAGCGGCGGCAACGGCGTGGTCAGGCCGGCGCGGATCTGGTTCTGCAGGTCGCAGTCCTGGGCAGCGCCCAGCGCGCCGGTGTAGGCCTGGTTGATCAGCAGCGATTCGTTGGTGTACTGCTGGGTGAACCCGGACCATCCCGCCTGGGCGAACAACGTCGGCAGATATTCGGATTTCGCCGCCCTGACGTTCCAGCCCGCCGCATCCTGCTGGGCCCGCAGCGCCCGCAGGCCGGGGTTCTCCTGCTCCGCCTGGGTGATCAGCGCGTCCTCATCAAAGGCCGGCGGGGTCACCGAGAAGGAATCGGTCAGCGCCAGCCGGGTTACCGGCACCGGCGGCTGCACGCCGATCTGGCGGAACAGCTCCAGCTTGGCGTCGTTCTCCGCCTGGACATCGCGCAGCAGCGTGACCTCGGCCTGCCCCTTCTGCACTTCCGCCTGGCGCACGTCGATCAGGGTGGCCTGGCCCACATTGTACTTGGCCCGGGCCAGCCGGAGCGCGAGGTCGGTACGCTCGACCTGCTGCCGGGCAGCCACCACCTCCGCCGATGCCTGGAGCGCCGTCAGGTACTGGGTGGTGATGTTGTAGCGCAGGGTGCTGCCGGCCGCGGAGATGTTCTCTTCCGTGGCCCGCTGGTTGGCCTTCTGCTGGCCCGGCCCGCTCAGAACCCGCCCGCTCATGGTCCACTGCAGCCCCAGGCTGTAGCTGGAAGACACCAGCGGCGAGGTGGCCCGCACGAAGCCGTTGCCGAAGTTGCTCTGGCCGCTGCCGGTATAGCCCAGCCCGCCCGACACATCGAACGTGGGCAGGAAACTGGCATAGGCGTTCCGCACCCCCCAGCGTGCCGGGCCGGCGTCGTTGGTGGTCTGCAGATAGGCCGGACTGTTGGCCTGAGCCCGCGTCAGCGCGTCCTGCAGGGTCAGGGTTGCCAGGGGAGGTGGAGGCACCGCTTGAGTCGAGTCCTGCGCCGCCGCCGCGGCGGGGGCAGCGAACACAAATCCGGCGATCAAGAGCCAGCGGCCCATTGGCATGTTCCTCTGGGGTGCGAGTAAGTGTTGGCGACCGCACACCATACGGGGTGGTTCACCAAAGGTTTCAGCCTGCGACACGATATCGCAAGTAGCTACCAAGTATACACTTGAGATGCGGCTGGATGTCAGGTCCAGACGCAATGAACCACCTCGACTGCTTGAAGTGATGCGCGGAAGCCCGGGAGCGTCGGCAGACGGCCGGGACTATTTCGGGAGGCGGACGATATCCAGGTCGCGCCCGGGAAACTGCAGCCGCTGGAGCCGGCCGGTGGCGTCCAGCCAGATGGTACCGGTCACATCGCCGGTGAGGAGAATCCGCCGCCCACCGGTCCCGTCGGCTTCGACCCTGGCCGCCAGCGTCCCGCGGCGGCCGGTGCGGGGATAGATCGCCTGGAGCCGCCGGCCGCCGTCGGTGGCCAGATCGGCCGCGGCCGCGTACCAGGCGAACAGGCTATCGTCCAGCATGATGGTGGTGGGGCCGCCGGGGAATTCCCGCGCGATCTCGCCCGTGGGTAGCCGGCCCCGGACCGTGACGATCCGCGATCCGCCTTCGGCCAGGATCTGGCTGGACTGCCGGCCCGCCTGCGTCTCCAGCCGGAGCGAGAGGAACCCGCCGTCGCTGCCCCGCTCCAGCCGGCCGCGCAGCAACACCCGGGGCGCCAGCACGGGGTAGCGGGCGGTGGAGAGAATGGTGGAACCGCTGACGCCCGCGCCGCGATCGTCCCGCAGCACAAAGTCCTCCCGGCCGATGTCCTGGCCGGCCTGGCGGATGACCAGGGCGCCGGAATCGGCCTGGGCCGCTCCCCGCCCGGGCAGCGTGGCGGCGAACGCCAGGCTCAGGAGGACGACTCGGAGGGGTCGCTGGGATGCACGAAAGAGAAACATCGCTCGGCCACGCGTTCGAGAATGAAGTGATAGAGCCGCTCGCCCTTCTCCGCCGAGGCCATGGTGGGATACCCCACGGACCCCTCCGATTCGACCGGGATCGGGCGGCTCGCCCCTCGCCGGTAACGCGCCGCCTCCCGGGGGGTAATGACGAAATCCTGCGCGGCTTCCATGCGGACCAGCTTGGGCGCGATGTATAATAAGAGCGAGGTGTCGAGCTCTCCGCCGTGGATGGGGCCGCCGGGCCGCTCCAGCAGATGGCCGAAGTCCAGGGCGAAGATATCGACCACGTGCACGCCGGCGGAGGCGGTGCGGATGGTGCTCAGCGCCTCCAGGTGCGCCTCGCCGCCCTGGGCGGTGAGGATGACGAATTCGCGCACACAGGCCAGCGTCTCCCACGATTCGACCAGCTCGTTCAGCACCAGGTGCAGCGTCTTCCGCTTGAGCGTCGCCCCGGCGGTGAATACCCAGCGGGTTGAGGTATTCACGCCGTAGGGCAGGGTGGGGGCGCGGGGGACGCCGAAGCGGGCGGAGAGGTCGTCCGCCAGCCGTTCGATGATCAGGATGTCCACTCCCAGCGGCAGATGGGGGCCGTGCTGTTCCGTCGTTCCGACCGGGATAATGAGCCAGGGGCGGCCCACCAGCCGGTCGCGAACATCCGCGGGAGTCATTTCTTCCAGGCGCCAGGGACGCGGTTCGTGATCCATCGCTCGCATGCATGGGTTGTTCTGCTGGCCCTCGCCGCGGCGGCGGCCGCCGAGTGGCTGCGGCGTCCCGGGTTCCTGTGGATCGGGCTCGCCGCCGCCGGTATTCTCCTCACTCTGCTCGCTTTGCGCCACCCCCGCCGTCCGGCGGACTGGCTCCTGCTGGCGCTGCTGCTGCTGCTCGGCGCGGTCGCCGGTCTGGGGGAGCGGTCGCTTCATGCCATAGATAACGACTGGCCTGCGGTCCGGGAATCGCGCGTCTCCCGCGCCTTCCAGCTGCTCTCCAGCGAGCTGGGCCGGGTCCAGGAACTGGCCGATAACGCGGCCGAGGCAGGGGTGCACGCCGCCGGGGCGGATCAGGCCGATGCCTTCGAGGATCTGGCCGGGGCCATCCCTGCGGGCCCGCTGGAAATCGGCCTGGCGGTCTTCGATTCTCTGGGCGATCCCTGGGCCTGGGCCGGCTCCCAGCGGCTGTTGCCGCAACCGTCGGGCGCGCCGGTGTCGCTGCACTGGACCCGCTACTACGCCATGCTCGAGGTGCGGCGGCCCGCCGCGGGCGGCGATACGGTGGTCGCCAGCGTCCTGCTCTGGGCCCATCCGGCCGTGCCCGACCGGAGCGGGTCGCTGGCGGAGAGCTTCCGGCAGCGCTCCGGGGTGGATCTGGTGTTCTGCCCGCCGGCACGGAGCTGCCAGGGCCCCGATGTCTTCGACTACAAGGCCGACACCACGGCCGCCGCGCCCATCATCTTCAGCGTCCAGCCCCGGCCGCCGGAACAGGGGACCGCCAAGGAGCAGGCGCTGCGCCGCACCACGCTGGCGGTGGAGCTCATGCTCGCCGCGGTGCTGCTCGCCGCGTTCGTGCGCGCCTCCCGCTCCCCGCTCGAACGCTGGGTGCTGCTCCTGCTCACTCTCTGGCTGGTGGTGCGAACTCCGCCGGGCCTGCACGGGGCCGGACTCTTCTTCTCCAAGGCGACCTTCTTCCGGCCGGTTCTCGGTCCCTTCTCGTCCTCCGCCGGCGCGCTGGCGCTGACCGGCGCGCTGGCCGTGATTGCCGGCGTCTGGCTCTGGCGGCTGCGGCTGCGCCGCCGCTGGTACACGGTGGCCCTGGGGGTAGCGCTGCTGTTGCTGGCGCCCTACCTGATGCGCGAACTGGGCCGCGGCATCACGCCGCCCTCCATCGGCGTCTCCATGGGCCTGTGGATCGGCTGGCAGCTGACGCTGCTGCTTCCCAGCGCCGCGCTCATCGTGCTGGCGGCGGCCTTCTTCCGCGGCGACCGGCGGCCGGCGGCCTCGGGCACGCCCTGGACGGTCTATGCCGGGGTGGCCATCGCCATCGGGGCATCGGTTGCAGGGCTGGTGGTATGGGAGCCGCGATTCGGCTGGCCGCCATGGTACACCTTCCTCTGGACCCCGGCCCTTTTCCTGGTGACGCTCCCGGCCCGCCACCGGTCGGTGATCGCCGGGATCGCGGTGGTGGCCGGCTGCGCGGCGGCGCTCATTACCTGGGGCGCGGTCATCGAGGGCCGGCTGCAGGTGGCGCGGCGCGACGTTGCCATGCTGGGCACCGAGCCCGATCCCCTGGCCATGGCTGCCCTGCAACGGTTTGGCGAACGGATGCGGACCGAGCCTCCGCCCGGCTCCGAGACGGAGCTGTACGTGCGGTGGCGCTCCTCCCGGCTGGGGGCCGAGGACTATCCCGCCCGGCTGGGCCTCTGGACCAGCGGCGGGCAGCCGCTGCTCGAGCTGCGGCTGGATTCGCTCGATCTTCCCGCGCCCCTGGTCTCCACCCTGATCCGCAACCTGGCGCCCGGCGACAGCCAGGAGGTGGTGGCCCTGCCACGGGTTCCCGGAATCCACCTGCTGCTGATCGAGCGGCTCACCCCCGACCTGGTGCTTACGACCGGCGTGGGCCCAGCCAGCCGGCTGCTGGTGCCCGACCGGCTCGGCCGCCTGCTGCGGGAGACCGGGCCGCCGCATCCGCTCTATACCCTTTCGCTGCTGCTGCCCCGGCCCGACGATCATGACGCGGGCGAGCGGATCCGGTGGCGCCGGGCACCGGACTGGACGGTTCGCGGCGAGCGCCTGCTCGACCTGCCCGGCGGCGTGCGCCATGTGCACGCGCAGGTAGATCTGCGCGGCCCCGCCCCCATCCTGGTGCGCGGCACGCTGGTGGTGCTGCTGGATGTCGCCTTTCTGGCGCTGTTGTGGTTCGCGTCCGAGCTGCTGGACGGCGAACGGGCGCCGCGCTGGTCCTGGCGCCGCTTTCTACGCAGCTATCAGGGCCGGCTCACCGTGGTGCTGAGCCTGTTCTTCGTGCTGCCCGCGATCGGTTTTGCCGCCTGGGGATTCGTGCGCCTGCGGAATGAAGCGCAGCGGGGCCGCGATCTGCTCATTACCCAGACGCTGCGCGACGCGGTGCTCGCCGCCGGCGGGCTGCTGCAGGGTCCGCCCACCCGCCTGCGGGACGGCCTGGCGCAACTGAGCCAGAATATCGACGCCGAGCTGGCCCTGTATCAGGGCGGCGTCATGGCTTCCGTCAGCGATCCGTTGCTGCGCGACCTCGGCCTGCTCTCGCCGCTGATGAATCCCGCCGCGTACGAAATGCTGGCGCTGCAGGATGAGCAGTCGGTCACCCGCGAGGGGCCGCTGGATGCGCCGCCGCTGCGGGTGGGGTACCGGGTAGTGCTGCCGGGCCAGCCGGCGGCGATCGGTGTCCTGGCGACGCCCCAGCCCGCGGTGGACCCCGCACTGGGCCAGCAGGAGCTCGACCTCGGGCTGGTCCTCCTGCTTGCCACCCTGCTGGGACTGGGTGCGGCGGTCGGCGGCGCCCAGGCCGCGGCGCGGGCGCTGTCGCGGCCGGTCGCCGAGTTGCGGCGGAGCGCCACCGCCCTGGGACGGGGTGAAGTGGTCGAGCCGCCGGCCCAGGGCTACCCGGTGGAATTTGAAGACGTTTTCCGGGCATTCTACCGGATGGCGTCGGACGTCCAGGCCAGCCGGGTGGCGCTGGAGGAGGCGCGCCGCCGCACTGCCGCCGTGCTGGCCACAGTGGCCACCGGCGTGGTGGCGCTCGACGGCGGGCGTCGGGTGCTCCTGGCCAATCCGCGGGCGGGCGAGATGCTGGGACGGGCGCTGGCTCCCGGCGACCGGCTGGACCTGCAGCTGGGCCCGGAATGGCGGACCTTGCTCGAGGTGGTGGCCAGTCCCTGGCCGGAGGGGCAGACGGGCCGCACCGCGGAGCTGGATGTGCAGGGGCGCCGGATCGGCGTGGAGCTGGCACGGCTGGAGCCGGAGCTGAGCGGCGTAGTGATCGCGCTCAATGATCTTACCGAAGTCTCCCGGGCGGAGCGGGTGCTGGCCTGGGGCGAGATGGCGCGCCAGGTGGCGCACGAGATCAAGAACCCGCTCACGCCGCTCCGCCTGGGCATGCAGCACCTGCGCCGGGTGTATCGCGACCGCCGACCCCAGTTCGATCAGGCGCTGGAAGAGACCTCGGGACGGATCCTGGCGGAGATCGACCGGCTGGATACCATCGCGCGGGTGTTCAGCCGCTTCGGCGCGCCGGCCGAGGCCGCGGGACCGCTGGAACGGCTCGACCTGGCCGCCGTCACCCGCGAAGTGGTGCAGCTCTACCAGCTGGCGGGGGAAGGCACCACGGTCACGCTGGAGGCGCCGGCGGCGGTGCCCGGGGTCGCCCGGCGCGACGAAGTCAAAGAGGTGCTGGTCAATCTGCTGGAGAACGCCCGGAACGCCGGCGCCCGGCAGATCAGGGTGCGGGTGCTGCCGGATCGCATCGAAGTGCAGGACGACGGCCAGGGCATCCCGGTGGATCAGCTGGAGCGGCTGTTCGAGCCGCGCTTCTCCACCACCACCAGCGGCGCTGGACTGGGTTTGCCGATTGTCCGCCGGCTGGTGGAGAGCTGGGGCGGGGAAGTCGACGTCGAGAGTGAGCCGGAGCGGGGGACAACGGTCACGATCCGGTTCGGGGCATTGCCCTGACCCCTCGCGCCGGGCGGGTTGGGAGAGATTGATCCACAGATTACGCAGATCTACACAGATTACGCAGATTCGCTCCGAGGCCGGCTGTCCTCCGCGGGGCGTTGCCGGGCCGCCACAAAGGACAACTCTTCTTTCTTGTTTTGGGGGTGACTGGGTTGGACTCGGAGCAGTGCCCCGTCGCGGGAGGCCATCGGGGTTAGTCGGTGTAATCTGTGGATCAATACCTCAGATTACGCAGATCTACACAGATTACGCAGATTCGCTCCGAGGCCGGCTGTCCTCCGCGAAGCGTTGCCGGGCCGCCACAAAGGACAACTCTTCTTTCTTGTTTTGGGGGTGACTGGGTTGGACTCGGAGCAGTGCCCCGTCGCGGGAGGCCATCTGGGTTAATCGGTGTAATCTGTGGATCAATACCTCAGATTACGCAGATCGATCGATACAGATTACGCGGATTCGCTCCGAGGCCGGCTGTCCTCCGCGAAGCGTTGCCGTGCCGCCACAAAGGACAACTCTTCTTTCTTGTTTTGGGGGTGACTGGGTTGGACTCGGAGCAGTGCCCGGTCGCGGGAGGCCATCTGGGTTAATCGGTGTAATCTGTGGATCAATACCTCAGATTACGCAGATCGATCGATACAGATTACGCGGATTCGCTCCGAGGCCGGCTGTCCTCCGCGGGGCGTTGCCGGGCCGCCACAAAGGACAACTCTTCTTTCTTGTTTTGGGGGTGACTGGGTTGGACTCGGAGCAGTGCCCCGTCGCGGGAGGCCATCGGGGTTAATCGGTGTAATCTGTGGATCAATACCTCGGATCTGCCCGGCTCACCGAGGACAAAGGTCTGGCGGTGGACCCTGCCGGCGGCCCTGGTATCGTGGGGTTGGTTCCGTTTAGGTGATCCGCAGATTACGCAGATCTATACAGATTACGCAGATTCGCTCCGAGGCCGGCTGTCCTCCGCGAAGCGTTGCCGTCTCGCCACAAAGAACAACCTTCTTTCTTGTTTTGTGGGTGACTGGGTTGGTGTCTGAGCGCCGCCCGCGGCGGAAGCAATCTGCGTCATCTGCGTCATCTGCGGTTTCTCTTACTTGAGAATGCCGCCCGCACCTGGAGACCGGATGCAACTCTCCGAAATCTTCGTTTACCCCATCAAGTCCGCCGGCGGCCTCTCCCTCACGGAAGCCCGCCTGGATGAGTTCGGCATTGCCGATGACCGGCGCTGGATGGTGGTGGATGAGGCCGGCGATTTCCTGACCCAGCGGTCCGAGCCCAGGCTGGCGCTGATCCGTCCCCGCCTGGGCCGCGAAACGCTGGACCTCTCGGCCCCTGCGCTTCCGTCGCTGGAAGTTCCGCGTGAGTGCGCGGGGCCCGCGTGTACGGTACGGGTGTGGAATGATGCGGTCTCCGTGACCGATTGCGGCCCGGAGGCGTCACTCTGGCTTACCCGATTGCTGGGCCGTCCCACCCGCCTGGTACATCTCCCGGCCCAAAGCGTCCGGCCGCTCGATCCCCAGTATGGCAATCACCGAATCAGCTTCGTCGATGCCTTCCCCCTGCTGCTCATCGGACAGGCCAGCCTCGACGACCTGAACCGCCGCCTCGCCGTTCCCCTTCCCATGAACCGGTTCCGGCCCAACTTCGTGGTGACGGGCGCCGCACCCTACGCCGAAGACGACTGGGGCGCGATCCGCATCGGCGAGCTGTCGTTCCGGCGGGCCAAGGCCTGCGAACGCTGTGTGACGACGACGGTGAACCAGGATACCGCGGAGCAGGGGAAGGAACCGCTCGCCACTCTCGCTACCTACCGCCGCGCGGACGGCAATGTCCTCTTCGGGCAGAACCTGGTGCACGAGGGGCAGGGCGTGGTGAGGGCGGGGGATTCGGTGCTCACCCTGGCGTTCTGATTTCTCGTCCCCGGTCCCTCCTTATTCCGCCTTGACCCCTCGGCTGCCCCCCTCCATCTTCCCCGCTCCTGGGCCGACGGGGGAGGCTCCCGGCTGGTACAGGCTGCCGATGTCAGGACCGGTCTTTTTTTTCCCGGTGGCGTGACCGGCGGTCACGGGCCGGTAACAGAGGTGAACCAGGGATCAATCCCGGGGCCGAGGGGTCAAACCGAGCATGAGTGTCCGGAGCGCGGGGCGGCAACTGCTGGAGACCACCAGTGTGATGCTGGCGCTGTGGACCGTACCCGGCGGGGTGGCCGCCCAGCAGCCGGCCGATACCGCCCGGCTGACACTGCCCCAGGCCCTGGAGCTGGCCCGCAGCCGGAATGAAGCCGTCGGCATCGCCCAGGCCGGGGTACTCCGGGCGAAAGGCAACCAGGTGCAGGCGCGGAGCGGCTGGCTGCCGCAACTCTCCGGCAGCGCCACCTACACCCGCACCCTGAAGAGCCAGTTCTCCGGCTTGCGCAGCGGCTCGAGCGACAGCACTGCCACGGGGCCGGCGAGTTGCCCCACCTTCACCCCCCAGACCGGCAACCCGATCACCGAACGGGTGGATTCCCTGGAGCAGGCGGTGAATTGCCTCTCCACCGTCAATCCGTTCGGCAGCTTTCAGAATCTGCCCTTCGGCCAGCCCAACTCCTACAACTTCGGCCTGGCGCTGAGTCAGACGGTCTTCGATTACGCGCTCCTTGGCCAGACGAAAGCGGCGGGCGCCGGCCGCGATGCCGCCGAGCTGGTCCTGCGCTCGCAGCGCGCCCAGCTGGAGCTCACGGTGGCGGGCGCCTATTTCGACGCCGTGCTGGCCGGCCGGCTCCTTGCCATCGCCGAAGAGACGCTGGCGCAGGCGGAACGCACTTACCAGGATGCGAGGAAAGGCTACGAAGTCGGAACCCAGCCGGAGTTCGAGCTGCTGCGGGCGCGAGTGAACCGGGATAACCAGCGGCCGCTGGTGATCCAGCGCCGCTCGCAGCATGAGCTGGCGCTCGACCGGCTCAAACAGTTGCTCAATCTTTCTCTGGCTCAGCCGCTGGTCCTGGCGACGACGCTGGGCGATTCGACCCAGGCGGGGCTCCCGGACCTGCCTCTGGAGCTTCCCGCGCAGCCGGATACCGCCCTCTCTTCCCGGGTGCTGGTGCGGCAGGCCGAAGCCGGCGTGCGCGCCCAGGAGGGGCTGCTGCAGGCCGCCACCGGGGCCCGGCTCCCCACGCTGGCGGTGTCTTCCCAGTACGCCAAGATCACCTTTCCCGCGTCCGGTCTGCCCTTCAACAGCAGCTATCTCACCGACTGGACCATCACCGCCCGGCTCTCCGTCCCGATCTTCCAGGGCGGCCGCCTGCATGGGCAGCGGATGGTGGCGCAGGCCAATCTGGAGGAGGCGCGGCTGCGGCTGTCGCTGGCGGAGAAGCAGGCGGCGCTCGACACCCGGGATGCCGTTCTGTCGCTGGAAGCGGCGCAAGCCTCGTGGGAGGCGAGCGCGGGCACCGCGGAGCAGGCACGCCGCGCCTATGACATCGCCGAGATCCGGTTCCGCGAGGGCATCTCGACCCAGACGGAGCTGGCCGACGCGCGGCTGGCCCTGCGGCAGGCGGAGGCCAATCGGGCCCTGGCGGCGCGCGATCTCCTGGTCGCCCGGGTGCGCCTGGCGCTGCTGCCCGATCTTCCGGCAGCGGTGGGAACCACGCCCACCAGCGGCGCGGCGGGTGCCACGACCGCTCCTGCTGTGACACCGCAGACCGGCGCCGGCCAGACCGGGCCATGAACACGATCGGCGGAACGATGACCCGAACTGTCACAGCCCTGGCACGCCGGACGCTTCCGGTCGTTTTCCTTCTGCTGCCGGGGATCTGGTCCTGTGGCGGCCACGCGCCGGCCGCCGATCAGCAGGAGCAGGCCCCGGTGGTGGTGGGCCCGGAGAATGTCGTGCCGGTCGACTCGACCACGGTGGTGAGCGGGCCCTCCTTCTCGGGGCAGCTCATGGCCGAGAACAGCGCCACCATCCGCTCCCAGGTCAGCGGAACGGTGGAGCGCACCTATGCCGAGGAAGGGCAGAAGGTGGCGCGGGGAGCGCCGCTCCTCTCCATCGACGCCGCGGCCATTCGCGATGCGGCCCAGTCGGCCCGATCGGCGGTGCAGAGTGCGCAGGCGGCCGCGACCCTGGCCCAGCGCAACCTGGAGCGCTCGCAGGCCCTGCAGCAGGCGGGCGCCGTGGCCGAGCGCGATGTCGAGACGGCCAGGGCGAATGCGGAGAACGCGCAGGCGGCGCTGGCGGAGACGAAGTCGCGGCTCGCTACGGCGGAGAAGAATCTGGCCAATACCGAGCCGCGGAGCCCCTTCGGTGGTGTGGTCAGCGACCGGCCGGTGAACCAGGGCGACGTGGTCCAGCCGGGGACCGCGCTGGTAACCGTCGTCGATCCGTCCAGCCTCCGGCTCGAGGCTTCGGTCCCCGCGGCGGCGCTGGCGCGGCTCCGGGTCGGGGCGCCGGTGGACTTTACCGTGTCCGGCTTCGGCGACCGCAGCTTCAGCGGGACGGTGGAGCGGGTGAACCCCGTGGTCGATCCGGCCACCCGGCAGGCCCGCATCTACGTCCGCATTCCCAACGCGGACCGGCAGCTGGCGGCCGGCCTGTTCGCCGAGGGTCGCGTTGCGCTGCAATCGCGCAAGACCATCGCCGTTCCCCAGCGGGCGCTGGATACCCGCGCGGGCCCGCCCTCGGTGCTGCGGGTGCGGGGAGGGACGGTCGAACGGGTGCCGGTGCAGACCGGGCTGCAGGACGATCTGGCCGACATGATTGAAGTGACCCAGGGCCTGCGCGCGGGCGACACCGTGCTGGCGGGGACCGCGCAGGGCATTCCGTCGGGCGCGCGGATCGAGGTGGAAGCTCCCGCTGCGCCCCCACCGGCCGATTCCGCCGCCGCGGCGGTCGGGCATTGAGCGGCGCTCGGGCCCTGGTCCGGGGGTAACGTGTTCATTTCGGATTTCGCCATCAAGCGGCCCATCGTCACCGTCACCGCCATGCTCGCGCTGGTGGCGTTCGGCATTGCGGCCCTGCTCAACCTGCAGACGGACGAATTCCCCGACATCCAGCAGCCGGTCGTCGCCGTCACCATTCCCTATCCGGGCGCCTCGCCCGAAGTGGTGGAGCGGGAGATCATCGATCCGCTGGAAGAGGCGTTCTCCTCCATCAGCGGGGTGGACTGGTCCAAGACCGAAGCCCACGCCACCGACGGCCTCGCCACCTTCGTGGTGTTCTTCGATTACGAGAAGAACATCCAGCAGGCCTCGCAGGACATCCGCGATGCCATCAGCACCAAGCGCGCCGACCTGCCCACGGAAATGAAGGAGCCGATCCTGAGCCGGATCGACCCGGGGGAGTTGGCGGTGATTTCCATTGCCCTCACCTCCAACACCCTGCCGGCTACCGCGCTGACGCGCCTGGCCGATCCCGGCATCCTGCGCGAGCTGCGCAGCGTCCAGGGGGTGGCGGAGGCCAACCTGGTGGGCGACATCCAGCGGGAGCTGAGCGTGGATCTCCGGCCGGCCGACCTCCAGGCCGCGGGCGTGAGCGTGAGCCAGGTAGTGCAGGCGCTGCAGCAGCAGAACCTGGCCGCCCCGGTCGGAAACATCACCGGGAACCTGGAGGAGAAGTCCATCCGGCTGAAGGGCCGGCTCGATTCGCCCGAGCAGTTCCAGCAGCTGGTGGTGGCGCAGCGCGGCGACCAGCTCATCCGGCTGGGGCAGGTCGCCACGGTGGTGGACGGCACCGAGGAGCAGCGGACCGCCGCCTATTTCAGCGGCAAGCAGGCCGTCGGTATCGAAGTGAAGAAGGCCAAGGGCTACTCCACCACCCTGGTGACGGGCCAGATCGAAAAGCGGGTGGCGGACATCCAGCGGACGCTGCCGGCCGGCGTGAAGTTCGAAATCGTCCAGAACGCCGGGGTGCGGGTGAGCCATGCGGTGCGGAACGTGGAGGAGGCGCTGATCGAGGGCGCCCTGCTCACGGTGCTGGTGGTTTTCATGTTCCTCAACTCCTGGCGCTCGACCGTCATCACCGGCCTGGCGTTGCCGGTGTCGGTGCTGGCGGCGTTCATCGCCGTCTGGGCCTTCGGCTTCACGCTCAACACGATGTCGTTGCTGGGTCTCTCGCTCGCCATCGGCATCCTGATCGACGATGCCATCGTGGTGCGGGAGAATATCGTCCGCCACATCGAGCTGGGCGAAGACCACTACGAAGCCAGCCGCACCGCGACGGACGAGATCGGCCTGGCGGTGGCCGCCACCACCTTCTCCATTGTGGCGGTCTTCGTGCCGGTGGCGTTCATGTACGGCGTGGCGGGGCAGTGGTTCAAGCCCTTCGCGCTCACCATCGCCTGCGCGGTGCTGGTCTCGCTCTTCGTCAGCTTTTCGCTCGACCCCATGCTCTCGGCCTACTGGCCCGATCCCCAGGTGGAGAAGCACCAGCGGCGGAACCCCGTCGCCCGCACGCTGGAGCGCTTCAACAACTGGTTCGACCGCCAGGCCGACCGCTACAAGCTGCTCATCGCCTGGGCGCTGGACCACCGGGCCGCCATGGTGGCGATCGCCGCCGGTGCCTTCTTTGCCGCGATCATGATTCCAGCGCGGGGGATCCTGGCGGCAGGAGTGCTGGTGCTCGCCGTCGCGATCATCGTCCTGGTCCTGGGGCGGCCCTGGCACTGGGCTTTCCGTCTGCTGGGAGTGGTCGGTGTGCTGGCGCTGGCCTTCGTGAGCATCGGGCTGGTGCCGGTGGTCGCACCACTCGGCGCCGGGTTCGTCCCGGTGAGCGACCGCAGCGAGGTCAACGTCATCATCGAGGCGCCGCCGGGCTCGAATCTCGACTACACCATCCGCAAGACCGAGGAGATGGCCCGCATCGCCCGGCAGCACAAGGAAGTGGCGTACACCTTCACCCAGGTGGGCACCGCCATTCCCATGCACACGCCGTCGGTAGACCAGGCGCTGATCTACATCCGCATGGTGCCCCGGGCCGACCGCAGCATCAGCCAGGACGAGTTCGGGCGGGTGCTGCGGAACGAGCTGCTGCGGGTGGGCGGCGCGCAGGCCTCCGTCTTTACCAGCGGGTTCGGCGGCGCCTTCAAGCAGATCCAGATCCAGATGAAAGGCCCCGACGCCGTCATCCTGACCCGGCTCGCCCTCCGGGCGGAGCAGGAAGTGCGGAAGGTGCCGGGCGCGGTGGATATCGGGCTCAGCAACCGGGGCCAGAAGCCGGAGCTGGAGGTGAACGTGAATCGCGGGCTGGCCGGCACGCTGGGCATCACCGTGGGCGAGATCGCCCAGTCGCTGCGGGCGGCGTTCGCCGGCATCGACGCGGGCGACTGGGTGGATCCCTCCGGGGAAACCCGGGACGTCACCGTGCGCCTGGCGCCCGAGGCGCGGGTCAGCGAATCCGATCTGCGGCAGCTGCCCCTGGTGGTCCGCAACGCCCAGGGCGGCCCCGCGACGCTGCCCCTGGGGCAGGTGGCCGACATCCGCCAGGGCGAGGGGCCGGCGCAGATCGATCATGTGGACCGCGAGAAGGTGGTCAATGTCGAGGCCAACGTGCAGGACCGGCCGCTCAACGAGGTGGTGCAAGGCATCATGGCCCGGCTCGACAAGCTGAACCTGCCGCCGGGCTATACCATCGCCCAGGGCGGGCAGGCCCGGGACCAGAACGAGGTGTTCACCCGGATCTTCACGGCGCTGGGTGTGGCCGTGCTGCTGATGTATCTCATCCTGGTGGTGCAGTTCGGGTCGTTCCTCGACCCGCTGGCGATTCTCATCTCGCTGCCGCTGTCGTTGATCGGCGTGGTGCTGGCGCTCCGGATCACCGGCGATACCCTGAACATCATGAGCCTGATCGGGGTGATCCTGCTGATGGGCATCGTGGCGAAGAACGCCATCCTGCTTATCGACTTCGCCAAGTGGGCGGAGGAACGGGGGCAGCCGCTCCGGGAGGCCCTGATCGAGGCCGGCCGCATCCGGCTCCGTCCCATCATCATGACCACCCTGGCCCTGATCGCCGGCATGGTGCCGGTCGCGATCGGCCACGGCGAGGGCGCCGATTTCCGGGCGCCGCTGGGCCGGGCCGTGATCGGCGGGGTCATTACCAGTACGCTGCTGACACTGGTTGTCATCCCGACCATCTACGAGATCCTGGCCGGCTGGCGCGACGCCATCCGGGCACGCATCGGGAAGGTGCTGGGCTCGGACAGGAAGAAGGCGCCGGCGCCCTCCCACGCCCCGGCCGACCCCGGCCCGACCGGGCCATGATGCCGGCCGGTATGCGCGAAGCCCGCAGCCGGGAGTTCCGGCAGCGCGAGCGCGCCATTCTCGATGCGGCGCTGGCGCTCTTCAACCGGGACGACTGGCAGACCGTCACCATCGAGCAGATCGCCGAGTCGGCCGACATCGGCAAGGGGACGGTTTACAAGCACTTCGCAGGCAAGGACGAGATCTACGCCCGCCTGGCGCTCGAATTCCAGCAGGCCATCCTCCGGCGGCTGCGTGGAGTACAGGCCTCCCTCCCGGTCGAGGCCCGCCTGCGGGAGACCATCCGGATTCTCTGGGACCTGCACCTGGACCAGACTCCCTACCAGCGTCTGGTGCAGTTCTGCGAGCGGGAGGACTTTCGGCGGGGCATGCCGGACGCCATGCGGCAGGAGTTCCACCGGATGGACACCGGGTTGAGCCAGTTGCTGCACCAGCTGTTACAGGAAGGGATTGCGCAGGGGCTCTTTCCCGATAAGCCTCCCGAACGCCTGCTCTTCGGTGCGCACTCGGCGCTGCTGGGATCGATCCGGCTGGTGCTGGGTGGGTGCGGCGGCGTGGAGCTCGACCCGGAGACCTGCCGGGAAGAGATCACCGAATTCATCCTGGCCGGACTCAAAGGCGCGAAAAGAGCGGAAAGAGAGAGGGACTGAGGACTGACTCTCTTCCCGTCCTGCCGTCCTGCGACCGAGCGGCCTACAATCGAAAGCCGCGAGGAAGTCCTTCAGGGCCGTCCTGCCGTCCTACTTCAACGCCGTCCGTTGCACCGTAGCAGCCGTGGTCTGCGCCGGAGGGGTCTGGTTGGCGAACCAGGTGACTCGGACGAACTGCGCCGTCAGGGCGGTAATCAGGATCAGGAAAGTCGCCATCACGGCAAGGGGCCACGCGGCATGGGCGTGGGGGCTGCTGGGAGCGATAGGGATCTGGCTTTCGGGCGCCATGTTCTTGTGCAGTGACTTGCGGTTGAGCGGGGTGTGAACAGCCTGTGCTGTTGGAAGAAGCAGATTTCATGCCCGCTATTTCCGCCCGAAAACAGGTCGGAGTGCAGAAATTCGCCCGAGAATTGCGCACCCGGCCGGGCATCTTGCGCAGCCGCCGAATATCAGCCTCCCCGCGCCTTGCCGCCCGCACATATTTGCTCCCCCGCGCATCCGCCGGGTACCCGCCGCAGGCCCGGTCGGCGTCACCTTGGCCTCCATGCTTGCCCGCGTGCGCTCGGCTGCCGTCCTGGGGATCGACGCCTATCCCGTCGAGGTCGAGGTGGATATCACCAATGGCCTCCCGTCTTTCTCCACCGTGGGGCTCCCCCAGGGCGCGGTGAAGGAGGGAAGGGAGCGGGTCAATGCCGCCCTCCAGAACGCCGGCTTCGGGTTCCCGCTCAAGCGCATCACCGTCAACCTCGCCCCGGCCGACGTCCGCAAGGACGGCTCCGCCTTCGACCTGCCTATCGCCATTGGCCTGCTGGCCGCCAGCGGGCAGCTGCCCCAGGAGCCATTGCGCCAGCATTTCCTGCTGGGTGAAGTCGGCCTGGAGGGCGACCTCCGGCCGGTCCGGGGGGCGCTTTCCATGACCCTGGCGGCGCGGGACTCCGGAGCCGCCGGTATCCTGCTGCCCGAGGCCAACGTCACCGAAGCGGCGGTGGTGGACGGCATCGAGGTCCGGGGCGCCCGCACCCTCCAGGAGGTCTGCCGTCACCTCACCGGCGAGGACCCCCTCCCGCCGGTCCGGGTGGATCTCTCCGCCATCATGGCCGAGCGGTCGCTGGACGTGGTGGACTTCAGCGACGTTCGGAGCCAGGCCGCGGCCAAGCGGGCGCTGGAGGTGGCGGCCGCCGGTGCGCATAACATCCTGCTGATCGGCCCGCCCGGAGCGGGGAAGACCATGCTGGCCCGCCGGCTCCCGACCATTCTGCCGGGCATGAGCCTGGACGAGGCCCTGGAGACCACCAAGATCCACAGCGTGGCGGGGCTGCTGGCGCCGGGCCAGGCGCTCTGCGCCATCCGTCCCTTCCGCGCGCCCCACCATACCATCAGCGACGCCGGTCTCATCGGGGGCGGCTCCAACCCGCGCCCGGGCGAGGTGAGCCTGGCGCATGGGGGTGTGCTGTTTCTCGACGAGCTGCCCGAGTTCCGGAAGAACGTCCTGGAGGTCATGCGCCAGCCCATGGAAGACGGCCTGGTGACCCTGAGCCGGGCGGCGGTGAGCCTGACCTACCCCGCCCGGTTCATGCTGGCGGCCGCCATGAATCCCTGTCCCTGCGGCTACTTCGGCGACGGCGTCCATGGCTGCCGGTGCGGCCCGCAGATGGTGGAGCGGTATCGCGCCCGGGTGTCCGGCCCGCTGCTGGACCGGATCGACATTCACCTCTCCGTGCCGGCCGTGGCCTACCGCGACCTGGCCGCCACCAGCGCCGAGGAGCCCAGCGCCGCCATCCGGAGCCGGGTGGAGGCGGCCCGGCAGCTGCAGCGGGAGCGCTTCCGGGGCCAGCCTGGGGTCTATGCCAACGCCCATATGGCGGCGCGCGATGTCCGGCAGTACTGCCGCATTTCGGATGCGGTCGAGGCCCTGCTCCGGTCGGCCATCACCCGGCTCGGGCTTTCGGCCCGGGCCTACCACCGGGTGCTCAAGATCGGCCGGACCATCGCGGACCTGGCCGGGGAGGAGGCCCTGACGCCCGCGCATGTGAGCGAGGCCATCCAGTACCGCAGCCTGGACCGGCGAATGGCGGGGGCGGCTTTGTGATCTGGATCACCTCCCCGGGCCGGCGGGGGCCGCAAATTCCGCAATCGTTTTTCATAGAGGTTACGAAGGTGCACGACGCCGTTCTCGCAGCCATGACCTTCCAGCTCGCGGGACGTTCCTATCGCGCCGAATTGTGGCGGGCCGGGTCCTGGCGCGGGCTGGCCACTCGATTTGAGCTGCAATGGGTGGTGACGGGCGAGGGGCGGCAGTGGGTGCTCCCCGGGCTGGGCAAGCCTACGGATACCCCGGAAGATCTCCGCGAACGCTTCATCTGGCGCTTGCTGCCCCAGCAGGAACCCGGCTGGGGATCCTCCCGCGCCTGAGTCCGGTCTGTCAGACCGGCTCTTCCATTCTGCGCCTCCGGCTCTAGCCCGCCACCGGCAATTCCAGTTGCGAAGCCAGCTCCCGAATACGGCGGGAGCTGGCCTGCCGCCTGAACTCCGACGGCGTCATGGAGAAGGTCCCGGCGAAGGCCGAAGAGAAGTGGCTATGGCTGGAGAACCCCAGCTCGAATGCCACCCGGCTCAGGTCCGCCCGCCCCTGCGCTACCAGCTCGAGCGAGCGGCGCAGCCGCAGCTGCTGGCGATACCGGTGGACGGTGGTTCCCGTCTCCCGGCGGAAGACGCGGCAGAGGTGAAACACCGAACATCCCACCGCCCCCGCAATCTCCTCCAGCGACATGGTCTCCCCCAGGTGCCGCAACAGATGCGTCCGGACGCCGCGCGCCAGAGAACCTTCCCCTCGCCTCGCTGGCGCCTGGCCGCTGACCCGCCAGACCAGCGGTAACAATTCCAGCAGCCTGGCGAGCACGTGCAAGGTCGCTTCCTCCACTACCAGAGGGTCGGGAACCGGCGCCTCACGCAGGTGCCGTACGATGAGCCGCTGCAGGGCATACGTCTGAGAATCGGAGGGGCTGTGGCTGAAGGTGAACGGCCGGTCGGGCCGCTCTGCCACCGCGGGATCGGCGCAGGCCAGCGCCTCCATGAGTGCATCCGGCCGGAGACCGAACCAGTCACAGGCATCGCCCCTGGGATCCAGGGCCCGCCTGGTATACCGCTGGCCCGGATTGTAGTAGGTGACGGTGCAGGGGTCGGCCGTGAACCAGCGCTCCCCTTCATGCCGGATCTCCACACTGGTGCGGGGAAACACGAAGACGGGATCGGAGATCGGGCCGGAGTCGGGGAACAGCGGGTGGTCCACCGGCGCGCGGAACGCGCCGATACGCACCAGGTCCGTGGCCAGGAGGACCCGGTCGAGCGGTGTGGGATAGCAGTCCAGCGGCTTCATGGTCCGGCCTCCACCTTTCCCGGGCAGAGCAAGATTCTGGTAGCGAGCCCCGCCGTCAGCCAGGTACCGTGGCAGGAAGCATGACGGGCCGCTGCCGGCCCGGCCTTCCTACCAGACGCGGGAGCGAGCGCCATGAAGCACATCGGAATCGCCGGATTGCTGCTGATCCTGATTGCCGCCTGCCAATCCGACCGGCTCGGCCCTGCCTCACCGGATGCGGCCCTGGGCGGCCGGCCGGTGAACTCGCTGGGGGCCGCCGGGGTGGCGGGCTCGGCGACGGGCAGCGCGCACATTACATACTTCCCGCCGCCCGTTCCGCCCGGTCTCGGGTTGCGTACCTTTGGCTTCTCCGCCGTCAAGCAGGCCGATGGCAGCGTGAGCGGCCAATGGCAGATCGTGGTGGGCGCGACCATCCTGCACGGGCCGATTGATTGCCTCACGATCGAAACCGATGGCCACTCGGCCAGGATCTCCGGGCTCGTCTCGGAGGTGAAACCTGCCGGCTCTTCGTTCATGGAAAACACGGCCTTTGCCATGGAGTTGTTCGACAACGGTCCGGGGGCAAGCGCCGACCCTGACGTTTCGACCCAGCTGCTGGCCTTCCGGAACGCAGATCCGCAGGTGGGGCGGGACTTCTGTGAACAGGGGACCATCCCTTCCGGGGCAGACCTGCAGCCCCTGCCGCTGGACCACGGGAACTTCACTGTCCGAGTGGGGAGTTGAGCCGCCGGCAGGCGTAGCGGGCGTCCGGGAGATCTTCGTTCTCGTCGCCCAAACGGCGAAGGGCCGGAGGATCTCCCGGACGGCTTGCGATCGGGAATCGTGCGGGTGCATCGTTTGGGGGGAGGGTCTGGCGCGTCCCCAATTCAGAGGTTAACTCCATAGGCGACTGCCGTGCCCGCCTTGCCTGGGTACGCGCTTCCTGATTCGGGAGATTGCGCCATGGTCCCTCCGCCGGCCCCAGTCTTCATACGCGGCAGCCGGCCTGCATGACCGGCGGCCACGCCGCGACGGAGCGGCCGACGCTGCAGGATATTGCTCCCCTGCTCGAGCGCCTGCAGCGAACCCCGACCCAGGGGGCGACGCTTTCCTGCCTGGCGCTTCGGCTCCTCTGGAACCCGCCGGGGGACCTCGCCGCCCTCGAGGAGCTGGCCCAGGAGCTGGCCGCGGCTCCCGAGTCCGACCCCGACATTCCCTATTTGCACGCCCTGACGGTTGCCGCCCGCCAGGACGATGCCTGCGAGAGCGCCCGCGCTCTCACCGCCTATGCCGTCGCCCTGGAGCACTGGGGCGAGGAAGCGTCGGCGCTTCTCGTGGCGGCCACGGCATTGCGGTGGGCCGGCTCGAGCCTTCCGGCCAGGGCGCTGGTGCAGATCCATCTGCTGCGCGCCCGCCTCTACCGCAAGGCAGCGCGCTGGTCCGAAGCCGCCGCCGCCTGGGCGGAGGTGGAGGAGCTGGCGCGGGTCAGTGCGGATCCGTGGATAGCCATCAGGGCCAAGCTGGGGCGAGTGATGCTGCTGCGGTACCGGGGCAACCTCCCAGAGGCCATGCGACTGGCGCAGGAGGGGCTCGTCGAGGCCAGGGAACATTCCTTTACGGACCTGCAGGCTGCAGCTGTGAACGATCTTGGCACTATTCTCGAGAACCGGGGCCGGCCGGTTGACGCGGCCATCAGCTACTGGGAGGCCGTCCGTCTGGCCCCCAACGAAGACGAGGAGTTGAGGTCCCTGGGGAACCTTGCCGGAATGCTTCGTGCTCTGGGGTGCACGGGTGGCGCTTCAGTGGCTTTGCGCCGAGTACAGCGCGAGTCCTCGGATTGGGGAGACCAGACCAACGCAGCCATCGAGTTGCTCGACGTCTGCAGTACCACTGGAGATATCCTGGGATACTATCGAGCGGTCAGAAATCTCGAAGGCCGGGAGGACCGGATGCCTCCCGCGATGGCCGCCGATTATCACTATCGTTTGGGGCTGGCGTGCTGGCGATTCGGAGACCACGAGAAGGCGAAGGCTGAATGGAACATCGCCATACAGATTGCTGAAGCCCATGAGCTCGGCGCCTGGATCATCCGGCTCGAGCAGGAAATAGCGAATGGACCGCCCGCGCCGCCCGCGCCAGAAGACGAGCGGGCGTGCGCGGTGGATCTCGATGTCCAGGTGCTACTGGCAGGTTCTGCCCGCGGTTCCCTGTCCTTCGGTGCAGGGCTGATTGTCGGGCCGGGGACCGGTCGCATCGGCGCAGGCCGAGGACCCGAGTGCCAACAGGACCAGGAGCAGAGCAACCAGCGGGCGAGCGCGCAGCATGAGGACACCTCCGAGTATGGGGCGGGACTGGACTGACCCTCTTATACTCGGCGTTTTCCTCTCCCGGCTGAAGTCCCCCTTTACGACATTGTGTACCAGAATTGCGACACCCGCCCGCCCGCGCCCGCCCGCCTCGGCCATGCCGTAAATGGCTGTCCTGCGCTACATTGCGCTGCCGGTGGGCTGTGCGGTAGGCGAACCTTGGCTCGTCTCCCCATGGTCTGGCCCTCGATCGTGCTGCGACAGGCCGCCGCGACACGAACCCTGATCTCATTGCGAAAGTCTCCGGGTGACCGCTACCAGGCGCCGGGCCGCGGATGTGGGCCTCCTGTTACTGCTCTTCCTGCCGGGGTGTACCCCGCTCGGGGGCTGGCTCTATGACGATCCCACGTTTCTGCTCTCGGAGGTGGCCCTCCCCGACTGGAATGGGGAGCATCCCACCCTGGGGCTCATCATCACCAGTTGCAACCGGAACGACTTCAGCATCCAGGGGAGCGATCTGACCATCGCCCTGGTGCTGGCGGGCGATTCGGTGGCCAGCGGCGTCTTCAAGGACCAGTTCACCCTCGGCATGCGCGATTCCACCCGGCTCGCGCTCCGCATGGCGACCCTGCGGAGCCTGCCCGACTCCGAGCCGCCCCATCTGCCCTATGTCCTCTCCGGACAGGCCGTGATTTATACTCCCATCGGCACCCGGACGGTTCATCTGAGCCAGAAGGGGCGTATGGCCCGCCGGAACGACTCGGTGCTGGTGGTGGAGCAGCGCCCGGTGTGCCGGCCGGGCCAGTCTACGCTGCCGCCCCTGCCGTCGGTACCCATCATCATCGAGCCGCCGGAGCCGACCCGTGATATCCCGCCGCCCTCGGGGCCGGGCGCCCGGTTCTGAGGGCATCGCCGGCAGCTAAAAAAACAGAACAGCCCCGCGAAAGCGGGGCTGTTCTGTTCCCGGAGGAGCGGAACTTACATCCCGCCCTTGCCGCCGAACCCGACCACCAGGTTCACGGTGATGAAGGTGGTGCTGTTGCCACTGGTGAAGACGTCGAAGATGCGACCCTCGACGCCGATATCCACCGCGCTCATGGCGCTCTTGATGCCGAGGCCGCCGTTGATCAGCGCCTTGGTCTCGGAGGCCGAGGAGGTGGTTCCGCCGCTGGTCGCCTCACCCTTCACATTGGCCACGCCGCCGCCGCCCAGGATGTAGGGCTTGATGTTGCTGGCGGTCTTGAACTGGTAGACCAAGTTGCCCGTGCCAGCGAAAATCTTGGTTTTGCCGGTCACGCCGGCCGGAAGTACGGCGCTGTCCGTGGTGTTCTGGCCGTACATGCCGTCCACCCGAATGGCGACCGGCCAGCTCGGCATGGCGAACTGCACGCCTGCCTGGCCGTTCCACCCGAGCTTCGCGATGTCGTTGAAGGTCCCGAGAGGATTGGTGAGGCCGCCGCTCACGAAAAAGCTCGCCCGGGTCTGCGCGTTAAGCGCGCCGGCGCCAGCCAGTGAGACGAGGGCCAGAGCAGCAACCGCCGTCATGATGCGCTTCATACCAACTGCCTCCAGCGTCAAGGTGGTGTTTGAACTGCCCGCCCCCACGCGGGGGCCCCTGCAACCCCTACAAAGAAGGCCGCGTCAGAAACACGGCCTGCCAGAAAGCGAGGGACAATATATCACCGGCCCGCGAAAAAACGAGGGAGAAATTCGTTTCTTGCGCATTGCAACGGTGCCCATCGCTCCAGCCCTTTCACTACTCCAATCGACGTGCCAATGTAACGTGGACTGCATGAGAATTCGATAAATCCGACGTGAATCCTGCTCTGCGAAAACCGCGCCACAGCGTGACTTACCTGACCCGGGCGGCCAGCTCCGCCAGCCTTTCGGCCGTAAGTGCAGACCGTAGCACGAGTAGGAAGCCCCCCGGTGCCCGCCAGCGGACTTCCGAGCCCCCGCCCGGGAGGGCCCTCTCGGCCAGCACCATCGCAGAATCCATGGCTGTCTTGCGTTCTTGCCGCACTGCGGAAAGCCGCTGTTCGAGCAGATCGAGGGTATCCCGCCCCCCGAACAGGTACCTGATACGCACCACCGGGCGGCCGGTTTCAAACCCCCCCACGGCACCGCCGTCCGCCATGCCCAGTTCGTTCGGCGTCAGGCCATCGATCAGCCGAACCGCACCGCCCAGCACGGTGATCGCGGTATCCCAGGTGATGCGCCGGAACTGCCCTCCGTCGCTGGGGGCGGCACCGGCCAGCTGGTCCCGGGGCGCCAGTACCCGTGCGGCCGCGGACGGCGCGGGAGCGAAGGCGTTGCCCCGGTATTCCGCGCTGGTGGGAACGCCATCGATGTAGGCGGCCGACTCGTCGCGGCGGCCTTTCTCGATACTGAGGATGGTCTCGGCGGGAGACTCGGGGCTGACCGCGAGGTCTCCCCGCGGAGCACCTTCCGCGGTTTTCCCTTGAGTGGGCTGCCCCGGCTCCGCGGTCGCGGGTACTTCCGCCGTGGGCGTGGGTGAGGGGACCTCGACGGCCGACTGTTTTGCTCCCTTTTCGGTCGTCGGCTGGGGCGCCGCGGGCGGAACTGCCTCGCGGTGCTCCGGAGTGACGGCGCGATCGGCCGCCTGCCGCCGGGGCTGCTCCAGGGCCTGCTGTTCTTCCGGGGAGACGGGCAGGTGCAGACGCGCGCCGCCCACATAGCCGAGCCCCAGGGCCAGCACCACGGTGGCTGCCCAGGCCAGAGCACGGTAGTCCATCCGCCTGGGACGAATTCCGGGGTCTCGATCCTTCCCCATTCCCGTTTCCCGTTTCTCCCTGGCTGGAGGCGCTTCCAGCGCCTCCACCAGCCCATCGGCCTCCGCCATGAACGCCCGCGCTTCCGCCAGTCGGTCGCGGCATTCCTGGCAGGATTCGAGGTGCCGGTCGGCTTCGGCGCGTTCCGCGCCGGTCAGCTCGCCGTCGAGCAGGGCGTTGAGCACGCCGTCGTCAAGATGCTGCATGGTCCTTCGCTCCCGCGCGGAAGGCTTCCACCAGCCGCCGGCGCGCCCGCGCCAGGGTGGTGCCCACCGCACCTTTCGCCAGCCCCAGTGTGGCGGCGATTTCGTCGTAGTTGAATCCTTCGGCCTTGAGCAGCAACGCCTCGCGATCCCGCTCCGTCAGCTGGGCCAGGGCCGCGCGCACCGCGGCGGTCTTTTCGTTGCGATCGAATTCCTGATCCGGCGCCGGGGTGGACTGCGGCAGCTCCGCCTTGAGCAGCTGCAGCCGGCGGCCCTGCCGCACCGAACGTCGGCCGTCTTCCCGCACCAGGTTGAGCGCCACCGCAAAGAGCCAGGGGCGCGGGTTGTGCGGCGGGGCGGCGGCGGCGCGGGCAAACACCTCCTGCGCCAGGTCCTCTGCGCGATCCGCATCGCCCGTCCGGCGGTAGATCATGCGGACGAGCGACGCGTGATATTCGCGATACAAGGTATCCAGCGATGTGGTCATTGCCCCCGGAAGTCGCGCACCAGGTTCTGCAGCTCCCCGGCGGAGAATGAGTCTTTCGCCCCCGGTGTAATCCGGATACTCACCCGCCGGCCGGCAATCAGGACCCGGTCGCCTGCCGCCAGGAAGGGGGTCAGCTCGGGCATGGCGCGCACCGCCCTGAAGTAGGCATCGCTGAAAGGGGAGATCTCGACTATCCGCACGCTATCCTGGTGCGCCAGATCCGTCCAGACGCTGTCTCGCAGCGCAAAGATCCGGCCACCGACGCGGCGTACCGGCTGGGCATTGCCGTCGCGGATCGTGAGGACATGCATGCGATCCCTGGCGGCCTCATCCGCCTGGTCCAGGCTCTTGGTGGCGACCAGCCTGGAACTGGCCTGGGCTCGCTCGAATGCCACGGCGCCGGTCTGGGCCGCGGGTGCCGCCGCGAACGCGTTGCTGCGGGTACCTGGGGTCGCCGGGATGCCGTCGATGAAGGTCGCCGCCTCATCCCGCCGCGCGCCCGGCTCCAGCACCAGGTAGCTGGTGTATTCGGTCATGATGCCGTAGCGCAGCCCCAGCTCGCGGATCTCCGAGACGATCGCGGGCGAGGCGCCTTCCAGCCGCGCCTGCCGGGTAAGATCGCCGATCCGCCGGCTGGCCCAGAGCCGGGGGATGAACTCGCTGCCGGTTTCCGTTTCGGGGAATTTCGCGCTCACCCGGAAGCGCTCGGTCCGGCCGTTCCGCTCGCCCTCCACCACCACGTCCCCCGACCCGCTGCCATGATACCGCCCGAACACCACCAGCTCCTCGCCATAGAAGAGATCGGGCAGCGTGGCGGGGTAGGGCTGCGTGAACCGGACCGGGCTTCGCACGATGTGGAGATTCACCAGCGCCGGATGCTGGATCTTGCCCATCAGGCTGCCGACGGCCACCTCCACATCGCCTCCCGGCGGTATGTACTCCGCCGAGCCGCGGCCTTCGCGGGCCAGGCGATCGAGCAGATAGGTGTTCACGTCCTGGCCCACCCCCACGGTGAAGATCCGCTGCGCGCCGATTCTGGCGCCGGCCGCATCGGCAATCCGGTCCGGCGCGCGCTCGCCGACACTGGGGAGCCCGTCGGTGAGAAACACCACCAGCGGCAGATGGTCCGGGTCGGGAGTGGCCGCGAGGGCGGCATCGAGCGCACCGGCGATGTTGGTGCCGCCGCCCGCCTCGAGCGCGGTGACGAACTCGCGGGCCGCGGCCAGCGCCTCCGGCGTGGCGGCGGTATAGCCGGCGCGGAACCGGCGCACGTCGCCGGAGAAGGCGATGAGCTGGAAGCGATCGCCCTGGCGCAGTGTCCCCAGCGCCTGCAGAAGTGCGGTGCGGGCTTGCTCCAGTTTGGTGCCGGACATGGATCCGGAGACGTCCACCACCAGGGTCAGGTCCCGGGCCACCTGCCGGCCGGCGGCAGCGGCGGGCGGCGCAATGAGCAGCATGAAATAGCCGCGCTCGCCGGCATCGGCGTGGGTGACCAGACTGGTGCCGACCAGTCCCTTGCTGAGCGGGAGAAACAGCTCCACATCCCCCGAGGCTTCGGGATCCAGCGTGACGACCGTCCGGCCGTGCTCATGTCGGGTGCGGATGGTGTGGGTCGGCGAGTAGGGGGTCTCGATGCCGAGCGAGTCGGGCAGGAACACCTGTAACGCGAAGCTGCCGCCGGCATCCACGACCCGATCGCCCCGGGCCTGCCGGACGCCGCGATCGCCGATGGCATAGCGGAACCGGAGGGCGTCGCCCTCACGGGCCAGCAGCTGGGTGTACTCCAGCACCACCTGGCGGGTCTCGCCCGGCGGAATGGGGAACACCCGCGCGCGAATGAGGCCGTGACCTTCGAGCGTCAGCAGGGCCGGGTCGCGCATGCGGCGGACGATGTCCTCGTAGACCGCCCGGGCTTCGTCCGCCCGCATCATCTCGCCGCGAATGTCCTGATCGCCGATGCGGAGCGAGAAATTGGAAAACACCGCCTCCCCCGGGAGCGGGTAGAGGTAGGTGCCTTCCGCCATCCTGCCTCCTACATTGCGGAACTGCTCTTCGACGCGCACCTTCGCGATTCTCCCGTCCACCGTGACCCGCACGGTCGAGGCGGTGCGCACAATGGCCGGCCGCGGCAGGGCTACCGCGATCGGACGCCGGACCTCGTCAATCCTGCCCTGGGCGGACAGGCTTCCCGCCGCCAGCGCCAGGGCGGCCGTGAAACAGGCAGCGCGCCACATGGGATATCTCCCCGGTTGTTGGACGGGCGGGAGATGCGTCTGGAAGGGAGACTTGCACATGGAACCCAACCCCGACTTCCTCGACTCCCTCAGCCCGCTCCACCTGCCTGGGCGTTCGAGCGGGTCGAGCGGGTCGAGAGGGTCAAGCGGATCGTGATGCGACGGAAGTCCACCGCCCTCGCCCTCCTTTCCCTTGCCGAGCTGCTCGGCATGTCGCTCTGGTTTGCGGGGAGCGCGGTGGCCGGCGCCCTGGGCAGCCGCTGGGGGATGAGCGCCACCGATACCGCCTGGGTGACCGGGGTGGTGCAGCTGGGATTCGTCGCGGGGACCGCGCTGGCGGCGGTGCTCAACCTGGCCGATCTCGTTCCCGCCCGGCTGTATTTCGGCGCCAGTGCCCTCGGCGCGGCCCTGGCCAACGCCGGGGTGGCGCTCGCGATGGGCCCGGCCGGAGGGCTGGCGGGCCGGTTTCTGACCGGCTTCTTCCTGGCTGGGGTCTATCCGCCGGCCATGAAGATGATCTCAACCTGGTTCCGGAACGGCAGAGGCCTAGCGATCGGTACTATCGTCGGCGCCCTGACGGTGGGGAAGGCGACCCCTTATCTGATCAAGGCTCTGCCCCACGCCTCTGCCAACGGGGTGCTGCTGGCGGCCAGCACGGCCGCTGCCATCGGGGGTCTGCTCGTTCTCGCCGGGTATCGGGATGGCCCGGCTCCCTTTCCACGCCGTCCCTTCCACTGGGGGCTGGTTGGCCTGGTGCTGCGGCACCGGGAGACCCGGCTGGCCATCGGCGGCTACCTGGGGCACATGTGGGAGCTGTATGCCATGTGGACCTGGGCGCCCGTGTTTCTGGCCGCCAGCGCGGCCGCCGCGGGCGTACCCGCAGGCCGGGCGGCGGGACCGGTGAGCGTGCTGGCCTTTCTCACCATTGCCGCCGGCGGTGCGGGCTGTGTCTGGGGTGGTTGGGTCGCTGGCCGGTGGGGATATGGGCGCACGGTGAACCTGGCGATGGCGGTGAGCGGATTCATCTCTCTTCTGGTCGGGTTTCTGTTCGGCGCGCCCCTCTGGCTGGTGGGGCTGGTCACGGTAATCTGGGGCTTCTTTGTGGTGGCCGATTCCGCCCAGTTCAGTGCCATGGTGACCGAAGTGGCCCCGCCCCACGCCGTCGGGACCGCGCTGACCCTGCAGACCTCCCTGGGATTTCTGCTCACCACGGTGACGATCGAGCTGGTGCCGCATCTCGCCGAGTCGGCGGGGTGGCGATGGGCCTTTCCGGTGCTGGCGCTGGGCCCGGCGATGGGGATCAGCGCGATACGGCGGTACCAGAGGCAGGAAGGGGGGGGATAGGGACCAGGAATCAGGGATCAGGAATCAGGAATCAGGGATCAGGGATCAGGGATCAGGGATCAGGGATCAGGGACCAGGGACCAACCTCCTGGTACACGCTTCCCTGGTCCCTTGTCCCTGGTTCCTTATTCCTCTACCGAAGCACCCAGCCCGTCACCATCTCCACCAGCTTCCGGACGCTCTTGGTGTAGGGAGGATAGAAGAGCCCGGCCAGCGAGAACCGCCCCTGCTCCAGCAGTGCGCGGGAATGAGAGAGGGCCTGGAAGCCGTATTCGCCATGGTAGGCCCCGAGACCACTTTCGCCGATCCCGCCGAAGGGGAGCGACGGATTGGCATAGTGCAGCATCGTGGTGTTCACGCCCATGCCCCCCGCCTGGATGTTCCTTTTTACCTCAGCCACGAATCCGCGCCTGCGGCTGAAGACGTAGAGCGCGAGCGGGCTGCCGCCGCGCTTGGCCAGCTGCCAGAGCTCATCGGGCGACCGCCAGGTGAGCACCGGCAGCAGGGGCCCGAAGATCTCCTCCCGCATGAGGCTCATCTCCGGGTGGACCCCGGTGAGCAGGGTCGGGGCAATGTACCGGTCGGCGGGCGCCGTCTCTCCACCCGTCACGACCGTGGCGCCCTGATGCGTCGCTTCCCGCAGCAACCCCTCGACCCGGGTGAACGCCGCCGCATCCACCATGCGGCAGAAGCTGGAATTGGCCTGGCGCGCCTCGGGCGTCGCGCCGTAGAGCCGGTGGATGGCGGCGCCGGCTTCCGCCACGAACCGCTCGGCGACCGAGGCTTCCACCAGCACGTGATCGGGCGCGATACAGGTCTGGCCGGCATTGAGGAACTTGCCCCAGACGATCCGGTCCGCCGAGAGCGCCAGGTCGGCGGAGGCCTCGACGATGGCCGGCGACTTCCCGCCCAGCTCCAGCGTTACTGACGCGAGCTTCCGGGCCGCCGCTGCCATCACCTTGCGGCCGACGGGCGTGCTGCCGGTGAAAAAGAAGTGATCGAACGGCAACTCCAGCAGGGCATCGGCCGTGGCAATGCCGCCCAGCACCACCGCCGCCTCTTCAGGGGGGAAGGCTGCCCGCAGCAGCTCGCGCAGGAACGCGGCGGTCGCCGGGACTTTCTCGCTGGGGCGGAGGATCACGCAGTTCCCGGCGGCGACGGCGGCGATGAGCGGGATCAGGATCAGCGCCAGCGGGTAATTCCACGGAGCCAGGATGAGCACCACGCCCCTGGGCTCGTATTCGATGCGGCTTCGGGTGCCCAGCAGCAGAATGGACCCGGACACCGGTCGCGGCGCCATCCAGCGACGCAGGTGGCGGATGGAGTGGTTCAGCTCGGCCAGCACTGGCTGGATCTCCGTCAATTCCGTTTCCGCCGGATGCTTGCGGAAGTCGCGGTGCAGCGCCGAGCAGGCCTGCTCCCGGCGCTCGAGCAGCAGGCGCTTGAGCCGCTGCAGGCGCTCGATTCGCTGGCCCGCGCTGGTGGCGGCCATGACCGGCCGATGCGCCTGCTGCGCTTCGAAGATGCGCCGTGCCAGGGCGGTCTCCTCTGCGTCGTCCGGGGCCGGTGCCGCCGTTGCGGGGCGGGGCCCGGTCATGCGCCGGCCCCGGCGGGCGCCTGGGCCCAGCGCACCAGCGCCGCGGCCATGCGGCGCGGCAGGAACCGGGGCGCCAGGATCATCAGGCGGTTGAGCATTCCGGGAACGACGATGGTGCGGCCCCGGCGCATGCCCGCGTAGCCGGCGCGCGCCACCCGGGCGGCATCCATGAGGGGCCGGCGGACGAGCCGGACTCCTTCCATATGCGCTTCCTCCTGGAACCCGGTACGTGTCGGTCCGGGGCAGAGACAGGTCACCGTCACGCCGGTGCCCGACACCTCGGCCGCCAGGGCTTCGGACAGGGACAGCACGTACGCCTTGGAGGCATAGTACACGGCCATCAGCGGGCCGGGAAAGAACGCGGCGGTGGAGGCGACATTCAGGATGCGCCCCTGCCCGCGGGCCAGCATGCCGGGCAGAAGCAGGCGGGTCAGCAGGGTGAGAGCCTGGACATTGAGCTGCAGCATGGCCGCGTCGCGTTCCGGGTCGCTTGCGGCAAAGGGGCCGTACTCGCCGAAGCCGGCATTGTTGACCAGCACGTCGACCGCGAGCCCGTCGTCGGCCAGCCGGGCATGCAGCCGTCCGGGTCCACCGGTAGTCGCGAGGTCCTCCGGCAGCACCCGGGCGGTGATTCCGTGGCGGGACTGCACTTCGGCGGCAAGCTCGCGCAGGGGCCCGTCGTGCCGGGCGGTGAGGATCAGGTCATGACCCTGCGCCGCCAGCACCCGCGCGAGCTCCCGGCCTATGCCGCTGGAGGCGCCGGTCACCAGGGCGGTGCTCCGGGAGGGATGCCGGCTGGGGAAGTCTGATTTGCTGGAGGCCATGGGCTGGATTGAAGCAATGCCGCCGGCAGGCCGGCGTCAATCGTCCGTCAGGTCCACCTGATACTGCTCTTCCCTGAAGGGAACGAATCCGCGGCGGAGATAGTTGGGCAGGGCGGCGGGATCGTCCAGGGTGCAGGTATGCAGCCAGACTCGGCGGGCGCCCCCGGCCCGGGCGCGGCGCACCGCGTCGGTCAGCAGTGCCTTGCCCAGCCCCCGGCCGGCATAGCCGGGGAGGAGGCCGAAGTAGGCCAACTCCGTCTCTCCCGCCTCGCCGCCGGCCAACTCGTACCAGCCGGCGATCTCACCGTCTATCTCCATCACGTGGAGTGTGATGCCGGCGCGTGCAAGATGGGCGTGGATGGTTTCATCGCTCCAGTCCCAGCGGTCTCGCCAGTGGTAGGCGCTGCCGGTGGTACGATACAGCCGGCGATAGGTCGCGGCGGGGCAGGGCTGCAGCACCTGTACGGTGGCGCCGGCCGGCAGCTCGGCCCCCGTGAGGCGGTCCTGTTCCCGCAGCTCGAGCCAGGTGCGGGTGACGGTGACGTTTCGCCCCGCGGGCGGGTTACTCATCCGGTGGCCGCCGGCGTTCCTGCTTCGTCCGGCTCCGGCGTCGTTTGGATTCCAGCCGTCGTTCCACCGCAGCCCGGGGGGGCCGGGTCTTGCGGCGGGGGCGCCGGGGGACCAGGGCGCCGGCCACAAGCTTCTGCAGCCGTTCCGTCACGGTTTCCCGGTTCTGCAGCTGGCTGCGGCGCGCTCCCGAGACCAGCCGGAGGGTCCCGTTGCGGTCGAGGCGCGACGCGAGCCGCTGCAGCAGCAGCCCGCGCTGTTCGTCGTTCAGGCTGGGACTTTCCCGCACGTTCCAGCGCAGTTCGATGCGGGTGGACGAGGTGTTCACGTGCTGCCCGCCCGGCCCGCCCGAGCGGGATGCGCGGTACTCGAGCTCGCCCGGTGGAATCTCCAGCTCGGTGCTGATCACCAGAGGGGACGCATCCATGCGGGCAATTTACCGCGAAGGCGCGAAAGACTCTAACCGCGATCCGGAGGCATGACGGAATCCTCCGGGCTTCCCGGCTCGGCGTCGCGGTTCCTGCATGTTTCCCTCTCCCCCGGGGCGGGATTACGTTTCCCGCATGTCGCAGCTGCAGGCGCTGGAAGCGCATCTCCATTCCCTGGGCTCCGTCCTGGTGGGGTACTCCGGGGGCGTGGATTCCGCCGTGCTGGCGGTTGCCGCGCGGCGCGCGCTGGGGCGCGCGCGCATGCTCGCCGTAATCGGCCGCAGCGCGTCCTTTCCCGCGGAGCAGCACCGGATCGCGGGCGAGATCGCCGCCCGGTTCGATCTGCCGCTGCACGAGGTGGATACCTACGAGCTGGAGGACGAGCGTTACGCCGCCAATCCGGTGAACCGCTGCTATTTCTGCAAGACCGAGCTGTGGCAACGGCTGCGCATGGTGGCGGAGGAGTGGGGCTTTGACGCCGTGCTTGATGGCACCAATGCCGACGACCTGGGCGAGCACCGTCCCGGCTGGGCCGCCGGCCGGGAGTGGAAGATCCAGTCGCCGCTGGCGGAGCTGGGCTGGCGCAAGGACGATGTGCGCGGCGCGGCGCGGGAGCTGGGCCTTCCCGTCTGGGACGCGCCGGCGGCTCCCTGCCTGGCCAGCCGGCTGCGGTACGGGGTGCCGGTGACGCCGGAGCGGTTGCGGCAGGTGGAAGCGGCCGAGGAGTTTCTTCGGTCGCTCGGCATCGACGGCGACCTGCGGGTGCGGCATCTGGGAGACCGCGCGCGGGTGGAGATGCTGCCCGCCCACTTTGCCACGGCGCGATCCGCCTGGGCGCAGATCGAGCCCACGCTGCTCGGGCTGGGTTTTGCCGGAGTGGAGCTGGATCCCCGCGGCTATCGGCGCGGGAGCCTGCTACCGGTCCGGAGCTGATGCGCGCCTTTGCCGGCATTCCCGTACCCGCGCCCGCCCGCGACGAGCTGGGACGTTTCCTGGCCGACCTGCGCCGGCGCGACTGGCCGGTGAAGTGGGTGCAGCCGGACGGGTTGCACATCACGGTTCATTTCTTCGGCGAGGTGCCGCCGGAGATTACCGAATCGCTGGGGCAGGCCATGGACCGGGCTGGGCAGGGGCAGGCTCCCATTCCGCTGGCCGGCGCCGAGTTCGGGGCCTTTCCCGATCCGCAGCGCGCCCGGGTCCTGTGGTTCGGTCTGGAGCCCGCGGGCGAGCTGGAGCTGCTGGTCCACCGGGTGGAACAGGAGCTGTCGGCGCTGGGGTTCGAAGGCGAGGGCCGTCCCTTTCATCCGCACATTACTCTGGGCCGGGTGAGGCGGGACGGGCGGTTACCCCGCGATGCCTGGTCGGCGGTCCCGGCGGCGCCGGAGATCGCGTTCGCCGCCGACCGTCTGGTGCTCTACGAGAGCCGCACCGCTCCGGGGGGTGCAATGTATACAGTGCGTTATACCACGCCGCTGGCTTCATGAGGACCCGACTCTCTCGACCCTCTCGACCCCCTCGACCTTCTCGACCGGGTCGAGGAGGTCGAGAGGGCTGAGAAGGTCGAGCCGGTCTCATGGGTTGCCTTACCTGGCCGTTCAAGCTGCTGGCCGCCGTACTGGTGCTGGTGCTGCTTCTGGGCGCCTGGCTCTACCGCGACCGGATCGGCGCCGCGGTTCGCCACGCCATGCACCGGCCGGGAGCGGAGGACCCGGCGGTGGGTCATCCCGGCACCCGGGCTCTGCGGACGGCCGAGGCGCGGGTGGATTCGCTGCGACGCGCCCGGACCGACTCCGTGGTGCTGAGCGCGAATGAGATGGCCTCGCTGGTGGGCGCCGGACTCGATCCGGCGGTGCGCTCGGAGATCGACTCGCTGCAGGTCGTGCTGGGAGACGGCCGGGTGGGCGTGGGCGGAGTGCTGGACACGCGGCGGATTCCCCGGAACCTGCTGGGGCCGCTGGCCGGCATGATCCACCCGCGCGAACGCTTCGAGGCCGGCGGCCCCATCTTCCTGGTGCGCGCCGGTCGGGCGGAGTGGAAGGTGGATCAGCTCACCATCGGGAGCTTCCCGTTCCCGCGTGACATGGTCCCCCGGCTGGTGCAGCGGGCGATTGGCGGAAACGGTTCTGCCGCGATTCCTTTCACCATCCCGGCGGGGATCAGCGGACTCCGGATCCGCCCTTCGGGGGTGACTCTCTACGGAGGCGCGCCGGCGCCATGACACATCGCATTCTGGTGGTGGACGACGAACCCGGCATCCGCGAGGCCCTGCGCCAGGTGCTGGAGTACGAGGGATACGAGGTGCGCGCGGTGGGTTCCGGCCCCGAAGCGCTCTCGGCCACGCCGGACTTCCGGCCCCAGGTGGTCTTCCTGGACGTCAAGATGGCGGGCCAGGACGGGCTGGAGACGCTGAGCCGCCTCAAGGTGCTGCAGGCCAGCCTGCCGGTGATCATGATCTCCGGCCACGGGACCATCGCCACCGCCGTGTCGGCCACCCAGCGCGGGGCGTTCGATTTTCTGGAGAAGCCGCTCGACACCGACCGGCTGCTGGTGACCGTCCGCAACGCCCTGCGCCAGGGCGAGCTGGCGGGGGAAAACGAGCGCCTGCGGGAGGAGGTGGACGATCGCGGCGCCATGGTGGGCCAGAGTCCTTCTCTGGAGTCGGTCCGCCAGCTGATCGAAAAGGTGGGTCCCACGCCGGCGCGCGTACTCATCACCGGCGAGAACGGTACCGGGAAAGAGCTGGTGGCCCGTGCGCTGCACGCGCGCTCGCCGCGGGCGGATGATCCGTTCGTCGAAGTCAATTGCGCGGCCATCCCCAGCGAGCTGATCGAGAGTGAGCTGTTCGGCCACATGAAAGGCTCCTTCACCGGCGCGTTCGCCGACCGGGCCGGCAAGTTCGAGCAGGCCGACGGCGGCACGCTCTTCCTGGATGAAGTGGGCGACATGTCGCTCTCGGCCCAGGCCAAGGTGCTGCGGGTACTGCAGGAGGGGATCGTCACCCGGATCGGGGGCTCCAAGCAGATCCGGGTGGACGTGCGGGTGATCGCGGCGACCAACAAGCAGGTGGAGGCGGAGATCGCCGGGGGGCGTTTCCGGGAGGATCTCTACTACCGGCTGAACGTGGTGCCCATTCAGGTGCCGCCCCTGCGGGAGCGGCGAGAGGACATCCCGGATCTAGTGGAACATTTTACCAGGCTGCTGGCCCGCTCCTCCGGACTGCATGCCAAGCGCTTCGACGACGCAGCGGTGCGGCGGCTGCAGCAGCACGCCTGGCCGGGCAATATCCGCGAGCTGCGCAACGCGGTGGAGCGGGCGCTGATCCTGGCGCCGGGCCGCACCGTCACGGCCGCCGACCTGGACCGGATTCTGGGGCCGGCCGGGGTCGCTTCCCCGGCCGCCGGGGCGGTGCCGGCGCCGGGCGCGCCGGCACCGGTTTCGGAAGGCCTGGCCGCCTCGGCGCCGTTCCAGAGCACCACGTTCGAGAGTTTCAAGGCCGAGGCCGAGCGGACCTTTCTGTCGGCCAAGCTGCGGGAGCACGACTGGAACGTGTCGGAGACGGCTCGCGCGCTGAAGATGCCGCGCAGCAATCTCTACAAGAAGATCGAACGGTACGGCCTCAGCCGGGATCAGACATGAGCCCCGACCAACCGCGCGACTGGGACAAGGAACTGGCGGAGATCGACCGCCTGATGGCGAAGTCGGGTACCCCGGCGGCGGGGCCGCCGGCGCGTCCCGAGGCGGGCGGGGTTCCTCCGGCGAAGCCCGGGAAGGCCGCCCGGCCCGAGACGCCCGCCAATCCGCGGGGCGCGGTGCTGGGCAGCTGGATCCGGGTGCTGCTGGGGGTGGCCCTGGCGGTGGGGCTGAGCCAGTGGCCTTACGCGCACCCCTGCGGGTTGCCGCTCTTCCTCTATCTTGGGGCGACGGTGCTGGTGGTGCTGGTAGGGATCTGGGGCGCCGTTTCCACCTGGCGCCGGCGGCTGCCGGCCGCCCATGTCATGGCGCTGCTGGTGGTGGCCTGGGGGCTGGCCATCGGGGCTTCGGTGATGCTCCCGCGCATTGGCTATGCGCGGGCCGCCGCGACGTGGATGTGCCAGGGCTGAGCGGGTCGAACGGTCGAGGAGGCCGAGGCAGGACTTCACTTTAATCGTAGCGGAGCAATGGCAAAGACTTTCAAGAATTTCATCGGCGGCAAGTGGGTCGCTCCTCATAGCGGGGAGTATTTCGAAAACCGGAATCCGGCCGATACCGGCGATCTGATCGGGCGGTTCCCCGATTCCGATCCGGTGGACGTGAGCGCGGCGGTGCGCGCGGCCCGGGGAGCCTTTGCCGCCTGGTCGAGCACGCCGGCGCCGGCGCGGGGCGACCTGCTGCGCGCGCTGGGCGACCTGCTGGCCGATCACAAGGAAGAGATCGCCGATGCCATGACGCGGGAGATGGGCAAGGTCCTGACCGAGACCCGGGGCGACGTGCAGGAGGGGATCGACACCGCCTACTACGCCGCCTCGGAAGGGCGGCGGCTCTTCGGGCATACCGTGCCCTCCGAGCTGCGGGAGAAGTGGGCCATGAGCTACCGGCGCCCCATCGGCGTGGCGGGGCTCATCACCCCCTTCAATTTTCCCATGGCCATTCCCACCTGGAAGATGTTCCCCGCGCTGCTCTGCGGAAACACGGTGATCTTCAAGCCCTCGGGCGACGTGCCGCACACCGGCCATCTGCTGGTGCAGCTGGCCGACGAGGCCGGCTTTCCGCCGGGCGTGATCCAGCTGGTGCACGGCAGCGGCCGCAAGGTGGGGAAGGCCCTGGTGGAGCATCCCGACGTACCGGTCATTTCCTTCACCGGCTCGACCGGCACGGGGTCGATCATCGGCGAGAGCTGCGGGCGGATGCACAAGCGCTTCTCGCTGGAGATGGGCGGCAAGAACGCGCAGATCGTCATGGACGACGCCAACCTGGACCTGGCGCTGGACGGGGTGCTCTGGGGCGCCTTCGGCACCACGGGGCAGCGCTGTACGGCCACCAGCCGGCTGATTCTCCACCGCCGGATCCACGACAAGTTCATCGCCCGGCTGGCGGAGGCGGTCGGCAAGCTGCGGCTGGGGGACGGCCGCGCGGCCAGGACCGATGTGGGGCCGCTGATCCACGAGGCGGCGCGGCGCAAGGTGGAGGAGTACGTGGAGATCGGCCAGGAGGAGGGGTCGGAGCTGGTGATCGGCGGCAAGCGGCCCCGGGGCGCACGGCTGGGGCAGGGCTGGTTCTACCAGCCGACGATCTTCGCCGGCGTAAAGCCGGGCTCGCGGCTGGAGCAGGAAGAGATCTTCGGCCCGGTGCTGAGCGTCATCCGGGTGAGCTCCCTGGAGGAGGCCATCACGGTGAACAACGATGTGCGCTACGGCCTGTCGAGCTCGCTCTACACGCGGAACGTGGACGCGGCGTTCCGGGCGATGCAGCGGCTGGATAACGGCATTACCTACATCAACGCGCCGACCATCGGCGCGGAAGCGCACCTGCCGTTCGGCGGAGTGAAGCAGACCGGCAACGGGCACCGGGAGGGCGGCTGGGAAGTCTACGAGTTCTATTCCGAGACGAAGGTCTGCTACGTCGACTACTCCGGCACGTTGCAGCGGGCACAGATCGATACCTATGACGTCTGAGGGGCGCGCCCCCCGTTGCGCCCCGCCGGAGGGCAGGGTAAGGTTCTTGGGAGGGCCGCTACGTCCAGTGTGTCATGCATCACCATGATCATGTGTTTCCTGCATTGCGGAGTTCTTCGCCGGATCAGCGCGGGCGAGGCACGCGCGCCTGCGGTCTGTTAGCAATGCCGTCGTTCACTCCGTCGAGGTCCTGAGTTTATGCGCCCCATGCAGATCGGCCGCGGCCGGCGCGGCCCCACGTCGGACGAAGGGTCGCTGGACCAGTACCTGCGGGAGATCAGCAAGTACCCGCTGATCTCGCAGGACGACGAAGTGTCGCTGGCCCAGCGCATCCGCACCGGCGAAGAGGAAGCGCTCGACAAACTGGTGCGCAGCAACCTGCGGTTCGTGGTGTCGGTGGCCAAGAAGTACCAGAACCAGGGCGTCTCCCTGGCCGACCTGATCAACGAGGGCAACCTCGGGCTGATCCGCGCCGCCCACAAGTTCGACGAAACCAAGGGCATCAAGTTCATCTCCTACGCCGTATGGTGGATCCGCCAGGCCATTCTGCAGGCCCTGGCGGAGCAGAGCCGCATCGTGCGGGTGCCGCTCAACCGCGCCGGGACCCTGCACCGGATCGGCAAGCGTTCCAGCGCGTTGCTGCAGGAGCTGGGGCGGGAGCCCACGCCCTCGGAAATTGCCGAGGGCATGGACATCTCCATGGAAGAGGTCCAGAAGACCCTCTCCATCTCGCAGAACCATCTCTCGCTCGACGCTCCCCTCACCCCGGGGGAAGACAACAAGCTGCTGGACTATCTCCCCGATAACCAGAACCCGGGGCCCGATTCCGAGACCTTCGAGCACGCGCTCAGCGAGTCCATCGAAGAGGTGCTCTCCACGCTGAAAGAGCGGGAAGCGAAAATTCTCCGGCTCTATTTCGGGCTCGACGGCCCGGAACCGATGACGCTGGAGGAAATCGGCAGCCTGCTCGGCATCACCCGGGAGCGCGTCCGTCAGATCAAGGAAAAGGCGCTCACCCGGCTGCGGCACGTGAGCCGGGCCAAGGCGCTGGAGAGCTTTCTGACCTAGGACGGCCGTCCGGCCGTCCTGCCGTCTTGCCGTCTTGCCCTCCCGATTATGGCCAATCCCTCTTTCGATATCTCCACCGGCGCCGACCTGCAGGAGGTCGATAACGCCGTCAATCAGGCGCTGAAGGAAGTCGCCCAGCGGTTCGACTTCAAAGGCAGCCGTGCCACCATCGATTTCGACCGCGGCAAGGCGGAGCTGGTGCTCCAGGCGGAGGACGATTACAAACTCCGCGCCCTGCTGGAAATCCTGCGCGGCAAGCTGGTGAAGCGCGGAGTACCGGTGAAGAACCTGAAGACCGGCGATCCCGAGGCCGCCGCGGGCGGCACCATGCGCCAGGTGATCGGCCTGACCCAGGGGCTCGATCAGGAAACCTCAAAGAAGATCAGCCGCGCCATCCGCGATCAGGGCTTCAAGAAGGTACAGACCTCCATCCAGGGCGAGGAGATCCGCGTCTCCGCTCCCTCGCGCGACGAGCTGCAGGCCGTCATCGCCTTCCTCCGCGCCGAAGACTTCGGCCCCGAGCTCCAGTTCGGGAACTACCGCGGGTGAGGCTCGCCCGCCGGATGCCCCGACCGGCCCGGTGGCTGGCCGGGGTCCTGAGTGTTCTCTATCTCGCATGCAGCCAGCCGGAACCGGCGCCCCTGCCGCCGGCGCCGGCTCCGGGGCTTCCGCCGGCCGAGGCGCCTCCCGCGGCGCCCGTGCCGGAAGCCGGGATTCCCGCCGCCGTCGTTCCGGCACCGGGCGAGCCCCGGATCCGGGTGGCGCTGGGCACCCGGCTGGCCACGGTGTCGCTGGGCGGCGGCGCGGCCCTCACCGTCACCGCGCCCGACAGCAGCCTGCTCGCCGAGGTCCCCGCGGGTGCCACCGTATCACTGCGGCCGGTGCCGGGCGGCGCGAGCGTGGCGGGCGGCGGGCCGGCCGATTCGCTGCTGATCCGGGCCGGATCCCCCCAGGGGTTCATCCGGGTGGACGGCCGCGACTACCGGGGCGAGGTGGTGGTGCTGCGCGATCCCGCCGGCCTCACGGTAGTGAACCGGGTGGCGCTTGAGAACTATCTGGCGGGCGTGGTCTCCAGCGAGATGGGCAAGCGCGCTCCCGAGGAGGAGGAAGCGCTGAAGGCGCAGGCGGTGGTGTCCCGGACCTTTGCCCTGCGCAACCGGGGCAAGTGGCGCGCGCTGGGGTTCGACTTCTACGGCACGGTGGTGGATCAGGTCTATGGAGGCGTGGGCGCCGAGACGCAGGAGAGCTGGCTGGCGGTGAGCGGCACCGCGGGGCAGATCCTGACCTGGGACGGCGCCCCGATCGATGCCTTCTTCTTTTCCACCTGCGGCGGGCGGACCGCGGACGGCACCGAAGTCTTCGCCGGTGCCGACCGGCCGTATCTCCGCTCCGTCGCCGATACCGATCCGGACGGCGAGGCCTACTGCCGGATCTCGCCCCGCTATCATTGGACTGTGGCATGGACCGGCGAGCGGCTGCGCCAGATCCTGCGCCAGACCCTGCCGCCGGTGACCGGCCATCCCCTGGCCGCGGGCGCGGTGATCCGCTCGGTGCGGGTCGCCGGCCGGACGGCCTCCTACCGGGTGGCCCGGCTGGCCCTGGATCTGGGACGGGGCGAGGTTTCGGTGCAGGGACCGGCCATCCGCCAGGTGCTGCGGGCCGACGCGAACGAGCCCTTGCGCAGCGCCGCATTCAGCCTGGAGCAGACGCGGGCCCGGGGGCAGGTCGTCCGCCTGGTGGCCGACGGCCACGGCGCCGGCCACGGCGTGGGGTTCTGCCAGTGGGGCGCCGTGGGGCGGGCCCGCGCCGGCTTCGGTTACCGCGACATCCTGCGCGCCTATTTTCCCAATACCGACCTCCAACGACTCTACTGATCATGCGCCTTTCTCTCTGCCCTGCGGCCCTGGCTGGCCTGATGTTGCTGGCGCCGGCGGCCGCGCGAGCCCAGCAGCCGCTGGACCGCTTTTCCTACGACAACATCCGCTTTACCGGCATCCAGGCCGAGTTGGGCATCCTCACGTCGGACAAGCTCAAGGGGACGGCCCAGGTGGGCGTCCGGGTGGACCTGGGGCAGTTTGCGCCGGGCCTCCGGCTGCTGGTGGGCGGCTCCTATTTCCGCAGCGATTTCAAGAGCAGCGAAATCCGCAAATTCGAGAACCAGCTTTCGCAGGTGGTGGTGGACCCGACCAACGACTTCAGCATCAATCTCGGGGCGGTGCACTGGTCCGACCTGGCGTTCGACGCCGATCTGCAGTACATGTTCGCCCGGCAGGCGAAGTATCGCCCCTACCTGGGGCTGGGGGCGGGGATTCACATCCGCAATGGCTCGGGGCAGGCGATCAACGGTACCTTTGTGGAAGATGCCCTGGACATGGCCGGCGCGGGGCTGAACCTGACCGCCGGGGTGGAGGTGCTGCTGACCCGCTCGCTGGTGCTCAATCTGGGCGGCCGGGGCGTCCTGGCGAGCGACCTCAAGACCGTCGCGTTCAGCGTGGGAGTCGGCTACCACATTCCGGGAGTGCGCCGGTGAGCGATCCGCTGAAGGTCGGGATCATCGGGGCGGGGGCCATCACCCAGGTGGGGCACCTGCCCGTGCTGAAGAAGATGAAGGCCGTCCAGGTGCTCGCGATCTGCGATAACGACCGGCTCAAGGCCCGCGCCCTGGCCGACCGGTTCAAGGTCCCCGACGCCTTCGACGACATCGACGACCTGTTGCGCTACGAGCCGCTCGAGGCGGTGCTGGTCTGCACGCCCAACCATCTGCACGAATCCCATATCATGGCCGCCCTCTCGGCCGGGCTGCACGTCCTGGTGGAGAAGCCGCTGGCCCTCACCACCTCCAGCGTTCAGCGCATTCTCAAGGCGGTCGAGAAGCGGCAGCTGGTCCTCATGCCCGGGATGAACCACCGCTACCGTCCCGATTCCCAGATCGTCCGCAGCTTCGTCCAGAGCGGCGAGCTGGGGAACATCGAGAGCGTCCGGGGCAGCTGGCACGTGTTCCGGCCCAGCCGGGCGCAGCTCGGCTGGCGCCAGCGGCGCGAGCAGTCGGGCGGCGGCGCCATGCTCGATCTCGGGCTGTCGGTGCTCGACCTGAGCCTGTGGCTCACCGGCACGCCGCAGCCGGTAAGGGTGAGTGCCGGCCTGCAGCCGCCGCGCGGGGGAGGGGTGGAGCAGTCGGGCAGCGCGTTCGTGGTTTGCCAGAACGGGACCACTCTGTTCGTGGATGTTACCTGGCACCACGTGGGCAGCGGGGAGCGATTCGGCGTGGGGCTCCGCGGCACCAAGGGGTCGGCCGGCATCAACCCGCTGCATGTCTGGAAGGAGCTGCACGGCGTCCCGACCGACGTCGCTCCCACCGGTTCGGTCAGCCGCGAGAATGCCTTCTTCGCCAGTTTCCGGGCGGAGTGGGCCCACTTCCTGGCCGCAATCAGCGGGGAGGCCAAGCCGATCGATCTGCAGGAGCAGTTGACCCTGCACACGATCATCGACGCCATCTACCGCTCGGCGGACGAGGGACGCGACGTGGCACTGTGAAGCTGCCGGTGTGGTGTCAAGGCCAGGGCACGGAGTGTCTCCAGGACTGCACCGGCGACACGGAGGCACGGAAACACGGAGAGCGGCGGAGGGCAGCCGATTGTGATGTCGTCCAATCGGTGCTCTCCGTGAAATCTCCGTGGCTCCGTGCCTCCGTGTCGTGGTCCAACCACAGAACAGGGATTGCATGAGACTGTGCCGGCTGCGCCTCCTGGTGGTTCTTCTGGCTGTTCTTCACCGGCCGGGGGCGCTGGTGGCGCAGGCCGATTCCGGCCGGGGCCTCACGATTTCGCTCATCACCTTCGGCCAGGGCCGGGCGGTGTGGGAGCTGTTCGGCCACGACGCCATCTGGATCCACGATCCGGCCCGGGGCACCGACATCGCCTACGACTACGGCCGGTTCGATTTTGCCCAGTCCGGGTTCCTGCTCCATTTCCTGCAGGGGCGGATGCGCTACTGGATGGGAAGCCAGGATGCCATCGGGCTGATGACGTTCTATACCCGGATGGACCGGTCGATCTGGGTGCAGGAGCTGAACTTCACCCAGGCCGAAGCGCGGCGGCTGCAGAATTTCCTCACCTGGAATATCCAGGGCGACAACAAGTTCTACCGCTACGACTATTACCGGGACAACTGCGCCACCCGGCTGCGCGATGCCCTGGACCGGGCGCTGGGGGGTGAAATCCGGCGCCAGACCCGGCAGCTGCCGGCGGAAACCACCTACCGGTCCGAGACGGCGCGCCTCACCGCGCGCGACCCGCTGATCTACAGCGGCCTCATGCTGCTCCTGGGCCAGCCGGTGGACCGGCCGCTCTCGGTCTGGGAGGGCATGTTCATTCCCATGTCGCTGCGCGACCATCTCGACAAAGTGACGGTGCCCGGGCCGGAAGGCGGGCGCATCCCCCTGGTCCGGAGCGAAGAGCGGGTGTTCGCGAGCAGCCTGCTGCCCCCGCCACCCCGCCCCCCGCGGTGGACCGGCGTGTTCCTGCTGGTTGGGGGCATCACCGGCGCCGTCCTGGGGCTGCTGGGCTGGCGGGCGGCGCGGAGCGCCGGCGCGCGCGCCGGATTCATCGGGGTGGGAACCCTCTGGGCGCTGCTGGCCGGGGTGGCAGGGCTGCTGATGACCGGGCTCTGGTCGCTGACGGATCATGCCGTGGCGGCGCGCAACGAGAATCTCTTCGCCTGGAACCTGCTGGCCCTGCCGCTGGTGGTGCTGCTGCCGCGGCTGGGCTGGACGGCGGCCCCACGCGCGGCGCTGCGGCGCGCCCTCTTGGTGGCCACGGCGGTGTTCGGGCTGGGAGTGCTGGGCCTGGTGGTGAAGCTGCTGCCGGGGTTCATCCAGCACGACGGCGAGCTGCTCGCGCTGGCGCTGCCGGTGCATCTGGGGCTGGTGGCCGGCCTCTGGGTCTGGCGCCGCCAGCTCCCGGTGAGCTAGGAAGCCGCGCGCGTCCACACTCCTTCGAGTAGCTGCACTCTCGGTCGGCTTCCGGCAGAACCACCGGCAGGGTATTGCGGCGCGCTCTGAAATGAGCCATCCGCCACTGCGAACGGGTTTGCGTGAAGGGGCCACGGCTCAGCCCAAGCGGCGTATCCGGCGACAATCAAGCTCCGGGCGAGGCCGAGAGCAACCGGCTCCCGCGCCGCTTCTGGGACACTCACACCCATGGTTCGGCATGCCGCTTAGGGATGGATGTGACGGGCGTAGGCGACATTCTCTAGGTCCACACGTCACATATCGAGATGATATCAACAATAGTGCGACATTCGTGAAACCGCGTGCCACGCATCTGGAGTGTGAAGTCTAGCTCTAGGCTCGGTCGTATGTGGCGTACAGCCCGATACTCTCATCAGACCTTCAGGCTCCTTTCACCTTCGATTAAGAACATTGTCTGCCAAGATACGTCCAGCTGTTTACGCCTTTCCATAGCGAGAAGGAAAACATGCGCCTGCGAAGCTTGGTAGCTTGGGGGGGGGCTCACCGCCTCGATTATATCGGCAGGTTGCGAGGCCGAACATCAGCAATCAACGGGGCCGACACCTGAGACAGTTAGTCGCGCACCGGCAGTTCCTCGCACACTAACACCCACCGAAACAGTTGAAGAAGCCAAGCTCGAGCGTCTCGCTAAAGCGCTTGCTTCGGCTCTTGCTAATCCCGATGTGCGATCGGTGGTTCATGCCCGACTCCGAGAATCTCCATTACGAGAGGGCAAGGTCGAGTTGAAGCCGTTACTGGAGTCTGCCTCCGCTCTTGCGCTCAAGGCGGTCGCCGCAGCGGACAATTCCACACCGGAACAGTTCTCTGCAGCGGTGACGCTGGACAGCTCACGCGAGGTCTACCTCCCGATCCCAGCGCATCGCGCACAATGGGCCGGTGATGACAATGTACTCGTGGCGACGGCAGTTCGCGATGGAATGGCGCCCGTGGCGTTCGATACGAAAGGCCATCGCTACGTACTGGATCCGAGATCTCCTCCGATCACGCCAGTCATTGCGGTCCTCCCATCAGAGGTCGACTTCGCCGCGGCACGTGAGTCCCTGATCAGGCCCCAGTCGCAAGATGCGTGTCCCCCTGACCTAGACGACTGCACCGGGGGAGGCGGTGGAGGTGGGGGAGGCGGTGGGGACCCGCCTCCGGAGGATCCCTGCCCGCCGACACCAACCGGGGCCAAGCTGCTGGCGTGTAAGATGAACATTGCCAACGTGTCGCAGTATGAGGGCTGGCTGCGGGGATCGCCCGAAGTTGCGATCATGGTATTCGCTGCGGATTCGGTGGGGCACACGATCACTTTGGGATGCGCAAACGAGGACCTGTACACCCCTTATTACTTCAACCAGGACCATGATTTGTGGACCGGCATCGTCCAGATCGGGGCCAATTTTGACATCGCGAATGCGATCCTTGGCGGCGGCAAGGTTGGCGGGATTGTCTGGGAGGATGACCATGGATCGAAGTGCTCATTCGAGACAAGTGATGCCTCAACTCAGAGGCTCTATGGATATCTTGGAACGGTGAGCGTGTATGTATCTGTCTCGTGGATCAGGTGCACAGAGAACTGCCTACCGCTGCCAGTTATTGTCGCCGGCTGGGTCGTCGATGCAATACTCGATTGGCGGAGCACTAACGACGACGATATGATTGGTGCATTCTCAGTACCGACAGGCTCGTCTGGAGTTTCACCTTGGACGCTTACCGGCCTACACGGGACTGCAGGGACAATATGGACGGTAACGCGACCTTGAGCGGCTTTTCACGCCCGTCTGGCCGGAGCACTAACGCATGCGGTTGTCGTGGCCGGGTCCATCTGCGGCTCCAGTTCATTCTCGGAGTTGTCATCAGCGCCTTGCTGTGCTCGCACGAGGCTAGCGCCCAGATTCTGGGGTTTCGTGCCGGAGTCAGCCACTACGACCTGGTTGGGACCGGCACCGCACCGGTTGTGAGCGCGTACCGCTCGTGGGCTGTACACCGCAGGGTGTTCCTGGCTGCATCGCTTCCAGTCTTCGATGCACAGCGCACCGTTCACGTCGGTGGATTCCAGGTCTCCGATCCCACCGTGCTCCTGCTGCCGGAACTGACGTTGGGGCTCAGACCGTTGGTAGGTCGGCTCCAGCCGGTGGTCGGGCTCGGGGCTGGCTGGGCACTGAGGCTCAAGGGATCACAGGCCAGCGGCCCGACGATCCACGTAACGATCGGCGCCGGGTTGCAGGTGGCGGGTCATACGGCGCTCACCCTGACGGCGCTGGCACGCTCGGTCCGACCCTGGGCCGGCAGTACGGTGGACCTTATGGCAGGCATAGAGATCGGTCGAATCCACTAGCGCGGTCTTGTGGACTCGACCGTCGAGTGCGGCGCTCGCAAGGGTCAGGAACTCTGAATCTGCTTCAGCGCCTCGCCGGGCTCGGTGAAGTCGGGATAGACGGCGAGTGCCTTCCGGTAATACTCGATCGCCTTGTCGCGGTCGCCGCGGTCCTGGTAAAGCAACCCGCGGCTGTAGAGCGTCAGCGCCTCGGCCGGGATGTTCCTCGCCCGCGCCTGGGACACCTCAGCCGGCAGCGGCGGCAGGTTGGTGCCGGCCATGATCTTGTCTGCCGTCTGCTGCAGCATCTGGTAGAGCTTTTCCCGATCCTGGGGCCCCACGGAGACCACCTTGAGGATCTCGCCCGTCTCGACGTCCACGATGCGGGCATCGATGCGGAACTTGCCGTAGTAATCCACGAAGGTGCCCATGATCATATAGCGGGCGCCGATCAGCTTGCCGATCCGGGCGGCCGTGGCGGCATCCACCCGGCCCTCGGCGGCCATGTTCTGCTCAGTCAGCAGCTGGTGAATATCACTACGATCCACCACCCGCGCGGCCGGATTCTGCTGCAGGCTGGTGATCAGCAGGGCCGGAATTCCCTGTTCCAGGGCGGTGAAGTCCTCCTTGTCCTGTCCGTAGGACCCGCCGTTCTCGAAGGGCAACACCGCGATGCCGGGCCGCCCGTCCTGCTGGGCGGCTGCCGGGACGGTGATGAAAGCCAAAGTGAGGCACAGCAACAGGATAAACCTGCGCATAACCCGTTCCTCGCTAGAGGGTGAGTCGGTCCCCTTCACACGCCCCATCCACCCGCAAGCCCGGGGCCACTTCCTGCGCGTAGTTACGGGCCTCCTCGACCATGCGATCAAGGAAGGTGTCACTGTGCTCCGGATCGTGGTGGAACAGCACGAGATGTGCGATTCCGGCCTCCGCGGCAAGGTCTATGGCCTGCCGGGGGCTGGAGTGTCCCCAGCCGGCCCGGGCGGCGATGGCGGTATCATGGTAGGTCGCGTCGTGGATCAGGGTGCCGGTTCCCTTGAGGAAGCCGGCCAGCCGCCGGCGCCAGGCCGCCCCGACATTGTAGGACCCGCCGGGACCCAGCTCGTTGTCGGTCAGGTAGGCCAGGGCCGTGCCACCTGCCGCCGGCTCGAGGCGGTAGCCCAGCGTGGTCCCGGGGTGGCGCAACTGAAAACTGCTGATGCGGAACCCATCGAGCTGTATGGTGTCCTCGGGGAGGATTTCCCGTACGATGAGCTCGGCCGCCAGCGAGCGCAGGGGAACCGGGAAGGCCACCGGATCCATTAGCCGGTCGAGCACCGCTTCCAGCGGCACATCGTTCTGGGCCGCGCCGAAGATGCGCACCCGGTTCCCCGCGGTGTACAGCGGCTGGAAGAAGGGCAGGCCCTGGATGTGATCCCAGTGGGTGTGCGACAGCAGGATATCGACCTTCAGATCGTTCCGACCGCCCTGCGCCATGGTGAGTCCCAGCGGACGGATGCCGGTTCCGGCATCGAGGATGACGAGGTCATCGCCTCCCAGGCTCACCGCCACACAGGCGGTGTTGCCGCCGTAGCGCGTGGTCTGCGGGCCGGGCGAGGCAATGGAGCCCCGGGTGCCGTGGAAGGTTGCGGTGTACGTCACGAGCGTCTGGCAAAGCGAGAAGCGTGCCGGGCGGCGGGGGCCGCCCCCGGCGTGGCGGCCGTCACCGGCCGGGGGTGATACGCATCACGACCAGCCGGCGGCTTCCATCAGGGCGGGGCGGTCGGTGATGGTTATGTCCTTGCGGGTCACCTGGATAAAGCCGCGCTCCACGAAATCGCGCATGGTCCGGGAAACGGTCTCGCGGCTGGAGCCGATCATCTGCGCAATGGTGTGGTGCGTGAGTTTTCTCTTGATGCACTCTCCCCCTTCCTCGCTGGCGGCGCGCAGCAGCAGATCGGCCACCCGGCCGTTGACGTCGAGCAGGACCAGGCTGCCGATCTTCTCGTCGGCGCGGCGGAGCCGGCGGGACAACTCGCGGAGAAGACTGATGGCCACCTCGGGGGAGGAGCGCAGCCGCTGCTGGAAATCTTCCCGCCGCAGGGTGAGCAGGACGGAATCTTCCATGGCGATGACATGCGCGGAGCGGGGGCTGTCGTCGATCAGGGCCATCTCGCCGAAGAAGCTGCCCTCGCCCAGCACGGAGAGAATCACCTCGCGGCCGTCCTCGCCGATGAGCACCACCTTGACCTGCCCGGAGGCGACGAGGTAGAGCGAGTCGCCCTTGTCCTTTTCGAACAGGATGACGCTGCCCTTGGGATAGGCGCGTTCGCGGGTCAGGTCGGCGAAGGCGACGAGTTCGGATTCGGGGAGCTCCCGGAACAGCGGAACCTGTCTCAGGACCTCGAGCGGGGTGAGTGCCACGATGCCTCGTCGTGCTGGGGTGAAGGGGCGGCCTCGGAAGTACGTGAAGGTACGTTATTTGGACCCGGGGGCGGTGTCAATTTCGCGGCCGGGAGCCGGTCCGGAGAGCGCCGGCTTGCCTGCGGCATGGGCGGGCGGATAAATTTCCCAGCTTTGGCAGATCCAAGCCGTCTCTGGACAAAGGCTTAGCCGCAGGCCGGCGCGCCCGGTCGAGGAGAGACACGTGAAGGCCAATATTCATCCGAAGTACTACAAGATCACGGTGCAGTGCGCCTGCGGGAACACCTTCGAGACCCGCTCGACCAACCCCTCCATTCACGTGGAGGTGTGCGCCAAGTGCCATCCCTACTTCACCGGCAAGCAGCGTCTGGTGGATACGGCCGGCCGGGTGGACCGGTTCCGCCGCAAGTATGCAGACACGGCGGCCAAGACGCAGGCATAATCCATGGAGACCAGACTCCGCCAGGCGCTTGCCCGCGCGGAGGAGGTCGCCCGGATGCTGGCCGACCCCTCGATCGCCCGGGACTCGGCCAGGCTGAAGACCCTGGGGCGCGAGCACGCGCGGCTCGCGCCCATTGTGCAGCTGGCCGAGCGGCTGCGGCGGCAGGAGCGCGAGCTGGAAGACGCGCGGCCCCTGGCCCAGGCGGACGACCCGGAGCTGGCCGCCATGGCCCGCGCCGATCTCGCGCGGCTGGAGCCCGAGATCGCCGCCCTGCGCGAGGAGCTGCGGGAGCGGCTGCTCCCGCGCGATCCCCACGACGATCGCGACGCCATTCTGGAGATCCGCGCCGGAACCGGCGGGGACGAGGCGGCGCTCTTTGCGGCCGATCTGTTCCGCATGTATTCCCGCTTCGCTGAGCGGCACGGGCTGTCGGTCGAACCGATCAGCCTGAGCGAGGGAAACGTGGGCGGCCTGAAGGAAGCGGTTGTGGCCCTGCGGGGTCCCGAGGCCTTCGGCCTGCTGCGGCGGGAGTCCGGGGTCCACCGGGTGCAGCGGGTGCCCGCCACCGAGGCGCAGGGCCGGATTCACACCTCCGCCGCCACCGTGGCCGTACTGCCGGAGGCGGAAGAGGTGGACGTGAAGGTCGATCCCGGCGATCTCAAGATCGACGTGTTCCGCTCGTCCGGCCCCGGCGGCCAGAGTGTCAATACCACCGACAGCGCCGTGCGCATCACCCACCTGCCCACCGGCCTGGTGGTGCAGCAGCAGGATCAGAAATCGCAGTTGCAGAACAAGCTCAAGGCGATGGAAGTCCTGCGGGCTCGGCTGCTGGACCGGATGATCGCCGAGCAGGAGGCGGCGCGCAGCCGGGAGCGCCGTTCCATGGTGGGCACGGGCGACCGCTCCGCCAAGATCCGCACCTACAACTTTCCCCAGAGCCGCATCACCGATCACCGCATCAACCTCTCGGTGCACAATCTGGCCGACGTGCTGAACGGCGATCTGGACGAGCTGGTGAACGCGCTGCGGCTGGCCAGCCGGGAAGAGCAGTGGGCGGCGAGTGATTAAGATCGCGCCGGCGCGGCTGGGCCCGCTGCTGCGGCAGGCGGCCGCCCGTTTGACGGCGGCGGGCCTGCCGGAGGCGCGGCGCGACGCCGGGTTGCTGTGGAGCGGGGTGAGCGGCCGGCCGGTGGGCCGGGCCTGGCTGGATGAGGAACTGGCTGTGAAGCCCGATCTGGCGGCGGCGCTGGAGCGGGCGGTGTCGCGGCGGGCGGCGGGGGCGCCGCTGGCCTACGCCTCGGGGGTGGCCGGGTTTCGTCATCTGCTGCTGCGGGTGGACGAGCGCGGCCTCATCCCCCGGCCCGAAACCGAAGGGCTGGTGGACCTGCTGCGGGACCGGACCAGCGGCGGCCGGATGGCCGACGCAGGCACGGGGAGCGGGTGCCTGGCGCTCAGCCTGCTGCAGGAAGGCCTGGCGGACGAGGTGATCGCCACCGACCGCTCGGCGGCCGCGTTGCGGCTGGCGGCGGAGAACGCGGCCCGGCTGGAACTCCGGCCCCGGCTGCTGCGGACCGATCTCCTGAGCGGGGTGGCGGAGGGATCGCTGGACGCAGTCATCGCCAACCCTCCCTATCTTACGGAGGCGGAGTACGCCGGGCTCGAGGCGGGGGTGCGCGAGTGGGAGCCGGCGGCGGCGCTCGTCTGCGGCCCCACCGGGCTGGAGGCCACGGCGCGGCTCCTGAGGCAGGCGGTCCGGACGGTGCGGGCGGGCGGATGGATCGCCCTGGAGGTGGACAGCCGCCGGGCCGAGGCCTCGGCACGGGCGGCGGCAGAGGCCGGCTGGGCCGGTCCGCAAATTTTCCATGACCTGTACGGCCGGCCGCGGTACCTGCTGGCACGGAGGAGCGAGTGAGCGCAATCTGGGAGAAGGCGCAGGAACTGGGACGGCTCATCGGCCAGACGCCGGAGGCGAAGGCGCTGCGGCGCGCGGAAAGCAGCCTCCGGGACGACCAGGAGAGCCGTGACCGGCTGGAGAGCATCCAGAAGCTGGCGCGCCAGATGGAAACCGCGCTGACCAGCGGTCAGGAGCCGGACGAGGGTACCGCCCAGTCCTACGAGCAGGCGGTGCGCGATCTGGAAACCAGTCCGGTGGGCCAGGCGTACGTGGTGGCGCGGTCCAACTTTGAGAAGGTGATGCTCAAGGTGAACCAGCAGATCAGTGAGGGCATCGAGAAGGGCGCGACGAGCAACATCATTACGCTCGGGTAATGCCGCCCGGCCGCTTTCTGGTGGTGGAGGGGGTGGACGGCGCGGGCAAGTCCACCCTGGTGGCCGCGCTGGAGCGCCGCCTGCGGGACGCCGGCCGGGAGCCGGTGGTGGTCCGGGAGCCCGGTGGCACCCGGCTGGCCGAAGCGTTGCGGCACGAGCTGCTCCATGCGGGGCGCCCCTTTGATGCCGGCCAGGAATTGCTCTATATCACCGCCGCCCGGGCCGACCTGGTGCATCATGTGATCCGGCCGGCCCTGGAAGCGGGGCGCCTGGTCCTCTCCGACCGGTACGACCTCAGCACCCGGGCCTACCAGGCGGCGGGGCGGGGGCTGGATATGGAGCGGGTCGAGTGGCTGAACCGGCTGGCCACCGGCGGGCTGGCACCGGGCCTGACGCTGGTGCTGGATCTGCCGCCGGGGGTGGGGCGGAGCCGGCAGCAACAGGCCGGCAAGTCGCAGGACCGGCTGGACCGGGAGGATCCCGGGTTTCAGGAACGGGTGGCCGCCTGTTACCGGGCCGCCAGCGGGCCGGGAATCCGGCACCTGAACGCGAACCAGCCGCCGGAACTGGTGGTGGATGCGGCATGGGAAATCATTGCGGAGACCTGGCCCGAATTGTCGGCGCCGGGCGTCCGCTAGGGACGGAGCACGGAGGACGGCATGCGGCAACGTTGGGGCGTAATCGGACTGGTGGCGGTGATCTCGTTCTTCACGGGCGGCTGGCTGCTGCAGCGGGTCGCGGCGTCGAACGGCAACATGTACCAGCAGGCCCGGCTGTTCGAGGATGTCCTGGCGCATGTGCAGCAGTACTATGTCGACTCTCTGGGCGAAGGCCAGCTCTACCACAACGCCACCAGCGGCCTGCTTTACGAGTTGCACGATCCTTACAGCGTGCTGCTGGAAGACAAAGCCTACCAGGCCCTCACCGAAACGACGACCGGAAACTACGGCGGCCTGGGCATCCAGATCGACGTGCGCGATAACTACATCACGATCATCGCGCCGCTGCCGGACACGCCCGCCGAGCGGGCCGGCATTCAGACCGGCGACCGGATCATCGAGGTGGACGGCAAATCCACCAAGGATTGGACCAACGAGCAGGCGGTGAACACGCTGCGCGGGGCGCCCGGCACCAGCGTGACGCTGACCATCGAGCGGGCCGACATGGCGGAGCCGTTCAAGATCAAGCTGGCGCGGGGGCAGATCCACGTACGCTCGGTGCAGCCCGGTATCATGTTCTCCAACGGCATCGGCTACATCTCGATGAGCCCGGTGGCCGAGACCTCCGCCGACGAGTTGCGCGCGGAGATCAAGTCGATGCTGGCCCAGGGGATGAAGGGGATGATCTTCGATCTCCGGGGTAATCCCGGCGGCCTGCTGGACCAGGCGGTGAGCATCTCCGACATGTTCCTCGATCCCAACGACGAGATCGTCTCCGCCCGGGGCCGCGCCCGGGGCAGCAACCATGAGTACGTGGACCACTCCCCCGAGCTCTGGCCCAAGCTGCCGATCGTGACGCTGGTGAACGAGGGGACGGCGAGCGCGGCGGAAATCATCGCCGGCGCGCTGCAGGACCACGACCGCGCCGTGGTGGTGGGCACGCCCACCTTCGGCAAGGGCCTGGTCCAGACGCTCTACAGCCTGGGCGACAGTGTCGCGCTCAAGCTCACCACGGCGCGCTGGTACACGCCCAGCGGCCGGACCATCCAGCGGACGGCAAAGGACGAAGAAGACCAGCTGCGGATGGCCGAGGCCGACACCACGCCGGCGGCCGAGATTCCCGATTCCGCGCCGATCTATCATACCGACGCGGGCCGGGTGGTGCGGGGCGGCGGCGGCATCGTGCCCGACCTGCTGGTGCGGCGGGACACCACCACGGCGGCGGAGCGGGCCTTCATCGCGGCGGTGGGCAGCAAGGTCCAGGAGTACCGGGACGCCATCACCGCGTATGCGCTGGAACTGAAGGAACAGCACAGCATCAGTTCCGAGGACTTCACCGTCACGCCGGCCATGCGTCATGAACTGACACGGCGGATGCGGGCGAACGGGGTGAATGTGAGCAACGCCGTGGCCGACAATGCCGCCCGCATGCTGGACGAGAACCTCGCCTTCGAGATTGCCCGCTATGTGTTCGGTCGCGACGCCGAGCTGCGGCGGCGCGCGAAGGACGACAACCAGCTGCAGACGGCCATGGATCTGCTCCGGCGGGCGCCCAGCCCCCGGGCCCTGATGGAGCTGGCGACGAAGGAGGGCGGCCGCAAGGTGGAGCCCGCCAATCGCTGAACTCCTTGCGGCCTTCGCGACCGGCCTGCTGGTGGGGGTCATTGCCCCCCTGGTAGGCATCGGAGGCGGGATCATCATGGTCCCGATCCTCTACTACATCTACAGCCATTCGTCGGCGTCGCTGACGGCCCAGACCGCGGTGGCCCACGCCACCAGCCTCAGCGTGGCGCTGGTGTCGTCCCTGCGGGGGACCTGGCGCTACAGCCGGGCGGGGGCGGTGGCCTGGCGCTCGTCGCTGGGATACGGCATTCCCGCCATCATTTCGGCCTTTCTGACCGCGCGGCTGGTGACCACCCTGCACGATCTGGTCTGGCTGCGCGGCGCGTTCGGCGCGTTTCTCCTGTTTTCGGCGGCGGATATGGTGCGGCGCGCGTACTTCCACGGCGACCGGGAACGGGGCAGCGGGCGGCACCCGCACGGGCATCCGCTGCTGCTGGGCGTCATCGGGGCCGGCGGCGGCGTCGTATCGGGACTGCTGGGGATCGGAGGCGGGCTCATTGCGATCCCCACCTTCCTGTATGCCACCAGTCTGCCGGTGCGTAACGTCGCGCCCAGCTCGCTGGCCGCGGTGGCCCTGGCCACGGCCGCCGGCTGCCTCGGGTACGCCACCGGTTCGGGGGCGCCCGCCATGTCGCATCTCATGATCGGCTATGTCGACCTGCGCCTGGGGCTGCCGCTCATGCTGGGCGCCCTCGCCACCATCCCGCTGGGCGTCTATCTCAACCGCGCCTCCCGGACGGCCACGCTCTACTGGATCTTCGCCCTGGTCCTCGCCCTCATGGGTGGCCGTCTCCTCTGGCGGGCACTGGGCCTGTGAAGCCGATGCGAGTGGCCATCATCGGCCAGGGCCGGATGGGGCGGGGCCTGGGGGGTGCGCTGGCGCTCCGGGGCCAGCACATCACCCTGCTGGGACGGCGGCAGGAGGCGGTGCAGCCGCCGTTCTCGCTGCTGGACGACGGCTGGGCGCCGGCCATCCGCGCGGCCGACGTGGTGATCATCTGTGTGCGCGACGAAATGGTGGAGGGGGTGGCGGAACAGATCGCGCAGCTGGACGCGGTGGGCCCCGCCCAGGCCGTGCTGCACGTCTCCGGTCCCCTCGATCGCACCGCCCTGCTGGCGCTGGAGCCTTCGGGCGCTGCGCTGGGCTCGTTCCACCCGCTGCAGACCATCTCAGATCCGACCCGGGCCGCTCAGCGGCTGCATGGCGCCTGGGCCGGCCTCGAAGGCGACGAACGCGCGCTCGATGCCGGCCGGCGGCTGTGCAACCTGCTGGCCATGCGCCCCATCGTGATTCCGGGTGAAGCGAAGGGAAAGTATCATGCCGCCGCGGTGATCGCGGCCAACTACCTGGTGGGCTTACTGGGGGTGGCCCAGCGTCTGGCCGAAGAAGCGGGAATCGACCGCGCCACCGCGGAGCAGATGTACCTGCCGCTGGCGGAGGGCGCGCTGGCCAACGTGCTGGCGCAGGGTCCGGCGGCCGCCCTTACCGGGCCCATCCGGCGGGGCGATCTCACCCCGCTCCGGGTTCATCTGCTGGCGCTGAGCGAAAGCGACCGGCAGCTCTACCGGGCCGTGGGGCTGGCCACCCTGCGGCTGGCCCGGGAGGCGGGGCTGGACGAGCGCCGGGCGCAGCAGGTGGAGGAGATCCTCAGGGGTAAGGCGTAAGAGGCCAGGGGTGAGGTGTTCCCACGCCGCCCGCCTTACGTCTCACCCCTTACCTACTGATCCACCACCCGCACTCCATCCGGGACGGTAAACCGGAACATCTTTGCCGGCAGGCGCTCATTGGTGCGGATCTGGTCCAGCGTGACCGTGCGCACGCCTGTCCCCGACAGACCCCGCTGCCCCTGCCCGTAGATTTCCACCTTCTGCGGCAGCGCGCTGCGGTGGCCGAGCCAGACGGTGGCGCTGTCGAAGGGGAGGGCGGGGTCGGTGGGAATGAGCCGCACACCATCGGCGGTCTGGCCGTTGAGCATCGCGCTGCCGGCCCCGTGCGCCTGGTAGCGCTCCAGCGGCCGGTCCAGCAGCCAGGCCAGCAGATTGAAACCATACTGCTCGCCCGCCGGGGCGGGGAAGCGCAGCACCTGGCCCGGAGTGGTGCTGGGGGTATAGACCCAGGCGTGCGTTCCGTCCACAACGATGGCCTCGTGGGGCGGATCGGTGAAGCGCATGGCGAAATGGGACGGGCCCTGCTGAGCCAGGTGCCCCGCGCTTTTCATGTCGCCCAGCATGGGATCGGTGATCAGCTGGTGAAAATCGGCGCTGAACGACTGGAGCCCGGCGTAGGTTCGGGCGGCCCGGGCGAGCAGGCTGTCGGTGCGCTGGGCCCGGGCCGGGGCGGGGCGCAGCAGGACCAGGATGGCCAGCAGGACCGCGAACCGCTTCACGCGCCCGCCTCCGCGGGCTCGCTGATTCGCCGCCCGATGGCGTCGGCGATCTGGCGGCACTCCCGCATCATCCGCTCGAACTGCTCGGGATAGAGGCTCTGGGCTCCGTCGGAACGGGCGCGCTCGGGATGGGGATGCACTTCAACCAGCAGGCCGTCGGCGCCGGCGGCCACGGCCGCCCGCGCGACGGGAACGACCATGTCGCGCTGGCCGGTGCCATGGCTGGGGTCGGCGATGATGGGCAGGTGTGACAGAGCGTGTACCAACGGGATGGCCGACAGGTCGAAGAAGTTGCGCAGCATGGCATCGAACCCGCGGATGCCGCGCTCGCAGAGGATGACGTCGGGATTGCCTTCGGCCAGGATGTACTCCGCCGAGAGCAGCAACTCCTGAATGGTGGCGGAAACGCCGCGCTTCAGCAGCACCGGCTTGCGGCTCCGGCCCACCCGCTTGAGCAGGGAATAGTTCTGCATGTTGCGGGCGCCCACCTGGATGATATCGGCGACCGGCTCGACCAGATCCACCGCCGCCGGATCCATGGCCTCGGTGACGATGAGCAGCCCGGTTTCCTCCCGGGCCCGCGCCAGCATGGCCAGGCCGGGCTGGCCCAGCCCCTGGAAGGCATAGGGGGAACTGCGCGGTTTGTAGGCGCCGGCCCGCAGGATCGTGGCGCCGGCCTCGCGCACGGCATGGGCCGCCTCGAGGATCTGGGCTTCGCTCTCGACCGAACAGGGGCCGGCCATGACGACCAGGCCGTCGCCTCCGATGGTGAGCCCGCCCGGCAGGGTCACGACGGTGGGTTCGGCCTTCCACTCGCGGGACACCTGCTTCCAGGGCCTGGTGATGTGCACCAACTCCCGGACGCCGGCCAGCGCGCTGAGGCGTGACTCGTCCACCCGGCCCTCGTTGCCCACCACCCCCACGGCCGTACGCGACCGGCCCGGCATGGGCCGGGCCTGGTAGCCCATCTCCTCTATGGCCTGCACCACGGCGCGGATATCCTCCGGCCCGGCGTCCTGCCGCATCACCACGAGCATGCGCGGGGTTCTCCAAAGGCGGAATTCGACCCCGGAAGGATAGGGGGGAGGAGGGGTGGGGCGGTAGAGCAAGGAATCAGGAACCAGGAATCGGGAATGGAGGCCCCTCCCCGCCACCCGGGGGGTGGAGCCCTTCATTCCTGATTCCTGATTCCTCCGTCCCTAGACCTCCGCCGTTTCCCCCAGGCGCACCCCCACGATGGTCGAGACCCCCGGCTCCTGCATCGTCACCCCGTAGACCGCGTCGGCGGCCTGCATGGTCCGGGGATTGTGGGTGATGACGATGAACTGGGTCTGGCCCTTGAACTCGTCCAGCAGCCGGGTGAAGCGGCCGACGTTGGCGTCGTCCAGGGGGGCGTCCACCTCGTCCATGAGGCAGAAGGGGCTGGGCTTGGTAAGGTAGATACTGAAGAGCAGGCTCACCGCTACCAGGGTGCGCTCGCCGGAGGAGAGCAGGTGGATCCGCTGGGTCCGCTTGCCGCGCGGGGCAGCATGAATCTCGATTTCGCTTTCGAGCGGGTCGTCCGGGGTGGTGAGCCGCAGGTCGCACTCGCCGCCGCCGAAGAGGGTCTGGAAGACGGTAGTGAAGTGCCCCTTGATGGCCTCGAAGGTGTCCTGGAACATGGTCCGGGCGGTGCCGTCGATCTCGCGAATGGCCTGCTGCAGCGACTGCCGGCCGGCCACCAGGTCGTCGCGCTGGGAGGTCAGGAACTCCAGCCGCTTGCTCTCTTCCGCGTGCTCTTCCACGGCGAGCGGGTTGATGGGACCGATCGCCTCCAGGGCGCCGACGATCCGGGCGGCCTCCGACTCGAGGGTCTCGCGGTCGAGATCGAGCACCGGCGCTTCCTGCAGCAGCGCGTCAATCGGCCGGCGCCATTCCGTTTCCACCCGCTCGACGATTGACCGGTTGCGCGCGTCGGCTTCGGTGAGCTCGAGGTCGAGCCGGTGGCGCTCCTCGCTCAGGGCCTCCAGGCGCTGCCGGCCGGTGGTCAGATCTTCTTCCGCCCGGCGGAGCGCGTCCTCCGCCGCGGCCAGTTCCTGCTCGGCGTCACCGGCGGCGGCCTCCAGCTCGAGCACGGCCACCCGGAGCTCGGCCCGCTGCTCCTGCCACACGGCCTGCTGGCTCTCGAGATCACCGCTGTCGGCCTCCAGCCGGGCCAGCTCACCGGCCAGCTCCCGGGCATGGGTCTCTGCCTCGTGCCCGCTTGCCCGAGCCCGTTCCAGCCGCTCGTCGGCGGCCTGCACCCGCGCCGCGACGTGGGCCTCCTGCACCTGCCAGTGGACCCGGTTTTCGCGGGCGCTCTCCTGTTCCCGCTCGAACTCGGCCAGCTGGCCGCGGGATTCTCCCAGGTTCTCCTCCAGGCGGACCCGGCCCAGCTCTCCCTCGGTCATGGCGGTGTCGATCTCGGCCAGGCGGACTTCGGAGCGCTCGATCCGCTCCCCCAGGCCGGCCAGCTGGCTATCCGCCTCCTGGTGCTCGCGGCGGAGGTTCTCGGCCGTCCGGGCGGCATCGTCGCGCGCCGCCAGGCTCCGGCGCTCCGCGGTCCGGGACTCCTCCAGCGCCGCGGTCGCCTGGACCAGCGAGTGCTCGGCCGACTCCAGGCTGGCGGCGGTTTCGCGCAGGGCATGTTCGGCCGCGTCCTGCCGCTGCCGGCCCTGTTCCAGCTCCTGGCTCAGCGACTGCAACTCGGCGCGGCGGCGCAGCGGCCCGGAGGGAGCGGCGGCGCCGGCCAGGAGAATGGCCCCGTTAGCGCGGCGCAGGGCGCGGCCGCCGGCCTCCAGCACGCGCGATCCGCCGAGGAGGGCGCGGACCCACTCCCGGGCAGGCTCGTCGGCCCGCAGACGATCGGCCAGGGGGTCGCCTTCGGGGGTGAATGAGGGGCCGGGACGGACCGGCAGCAGGACCAGGGCACCGGGCTGCGCTTCCGCATGCCAGGCCTGGATGGCGGGGATGGCGTCTTCGTCGCGCAGCAGCACGGCGTGCACCCATTCGCCCAGCAGGCGCTCGGCCAGCTCGGCATCGGTACGCTCGGTGGTGAGATAATCGCTCAGCACGCCCAGCACCGCGCCGCCGAAGTGGTCGCGGGCGGCGAGCAGGGCGGCGGCGCCCGGCGCCAGCCCGACGCGGTCGCGCTCCAGGTCTTCCAGCGCCTGGCGCCGGGCGGTCAGCTGGGCCACCAGTTCTTCCACTTCCCGGACGGTGGCGCGGTCGTGGGCTTCCTGGCGGCGGTACTCGCCCACCAGGTGGCGGCAGCGGTCGGCATCGCCGGCGGCGCGCTTGACCTCGCCGGCCTGCCGTTCGGCGCTTTCCCCGGCTTCCTGCAGCCGGCGTTCGCCTTCCTCCAGGGCATTGGCCAGGGACTCGCGCCGCCCCTCGAGCTGGGTGGAGCGTTCGCGCAGGGAAGCGAGGTCGCTTTCCAGGGCGCTGCGCTCGCCTTCCAGGGAGCGCAAGGTCCGGACATGCCGCTGCAGCTCTTCTTCCAGGGCGCGAACCGCGGCGCGCTGCTCGCTCAACCGCTGGCGCACGAACTCCTCGGCGGCGGAACGGCCCTCCAGCTCGGCATGGATGCGCTCGTGCTCCGCCATGGCCGCCTGGCGCTCCTCCAGCGCCGCCGCGTGCTCGCGAGCGGCGAGCTGGCTGCGCTGTTCCATCTGTCCCCGCTCCTCGGCCGCCCGCACCCGGCGGGAGGCGGCATTGGTCAGGCGCTCAGCGGCCAGCGCGAGGTCGCCGTCCAGCTTGCCCAGCTCCACGCGCACGCCGCCCAGCCGGCGGGTGATTTCGGTCCGCCGGGTTTCGTAGCCGCCCCGCTCGCGGACGCAGCGTTCGCGGCGCTGCTCGGCCTCGGCCAGGGTTTCCCGCGCCCGCGGCAGCTCGTGATCCAGCTCGCCCCGCCGGGCGCGGATGGAGACCAGCCGTGCTTCCAGCTCCTCCAGCAGCCGGCGCGCAAGAGTGAGCTGGACGGCGAATTTCTCTTCGGTGAGCTTGCCATGCCGCTCGGCCCGGCCCCGCTGGCGCGCCAGGCTGCGGAGCTGGCTCTGGACCTCGGAGATGAGATCCTCCACCCGCTGGAGGTCCTGTCCGGTCTCTTCCAGGCGGCGCTCGGTGCTCTGCTTCCGGTCGCGGTAGAGGCCGATACCGGCCGCTTCCTCGAAGAGCGAGCGCCGCTCTTCCGCCCGGTCGGAGAGGAGCAGATCGATCATCTTGGCTTCGATCACCACGCCGGCGTCGCTGCCGAGCCCGGTCCCGCGGATCAGGTCCTGGATATCGCGCAGGCGGGTGGGCGCCTTGTTGAGCAGATAGTCGCTCTGGCCGGAACGGGAGAGCCGGCGGGTGATGACCACCTCGCGATAGGCGATGGGCAGGTCGCCGTCGCTGTTGTCGAGGTAGAGCGAAACCTCGGTGACATTCACCGGGCGGCGGGTGGCGGCGCCCTGGAAGATCACGTCTTCCATCTTGCCGCCGCGCAGGAGCCGGGCCGACTGCTCGCCCAGCACCCAGCGCACCGCATCGGAGACGTTGGATTTTCCGCAGCCGTTCGGCCCCACGATGGCGGTCACCCCCTCGTCGAAGTTGAGGGTGACCGTGTCCGCGAAGGACTTGAAGCCGGACAGCTCGAGGCGGGTGAGCTTCATGGGCTGGTTCCGATAATAGAGTGTACCGCGAAGACGCGAAATCGGCCAAGACAGCCCAAGAGGACTCCGCGACGGGGACTGGTTAACGAAAACGATCAGCCGGGACTCGCATGCTCTTCAACTGAGGCTCGACGTTCCACCATTTTCTCCGCGAACTTTGCGTTCTTCGCGCCTTCGCGGTGAACCGCAGTTCCTTTTACTGCGTGCTCGGCTGGTAGATGAAAAAGGGGCGGCCGAGCTTCTTGCCCGCGGCCTCGGCCTCATCGCGAGAGGCATAGGGGCCGAGTACTACCCGGTAGCCGTCGCCTTCCTGGCGCGGGTCGAGCACGGAGGACGGCAGGCCGGCCTGGCGCAGCTTGTTCGCCAGATCCTCGGCCCAGGCGCTGTTCTGGGAACTGCTCACCTGGAGATAGACCCGGGCCTCCGTCGTGTCGGCCGAGGCCAGGGTGGTATCCTGGGCCGGTACCGGGCGGGTGCCGCCTTCGGGCGTCCAGGCCAGGCCCAGCCAGAGATCGTCGGCGCCGCCCTGGAGGCGGCCGGTCTCGGGCCAGGCGTCGGCCGTCAGGTCGTGCGCGATGAGATTCTTCCCCTGGGCCAGCAGCAGCGTGCCGTCGCCGGCCACGGCGGGGAGATCGCCGGTCCAGCGGGTCTCCCAGCTGTCCAGGTACTCGCCGATGGAGAGGTCCACCACGTAGACCGAATCGATGCCGGCCGGCCGGGCCAGTAGCCAGCGCCCGGCGGGGTCGAGCCGGAAGTCGACGGGGGAGCCGGGCAGGTCGATCGAATGCAGCGCCCTGCGGGTGAAGCGGTCGATGACGCCCACATCGTGCGATTCGCGGGCGACGTAGATGCGGTGCCCGGAGGGGGAGAAGCTCACCCCCCGCACGTGGTTTCCCGCGTCGACGCTGAGGAAAGGCGACGTGCCGGAGGGGGAGTAGAGCACCAGGGCGCTATCGGCCGCAATGGCGACCAGGTCGCCCCAGTAGGTGGCGGCGGTGGTCCCCGCGGGGACGGCGACAGTGGTGGCGGAGTCGTCGGTGGTCAGGATGACCAGCCGGGGCGACTTGCCGCCGATCGCCGCGATGAGATCGTCGGACAGGGTGCCGTAGAGGGCGTCGGGCGCGGCCGGCAGCCGGCCGCGCAGGCGCACCGGAGTGCGGTGGCGCACCATGGTGACGGTGTTGCTGTCCCGCACGGCATAGAGGACGCCGTCGGGCCCCGTCACGGCGGAGCGGACGCCGTCGAGCACGGTGGCGGTCCGCCCGTTGTCCAACTCCAGGCTGACGATCTGGTGCCGCTTGCTCTGGGCGTAGACGGTCTGCTGGTCGAGGTTGGCGCCCAGGACGCCGGTCAGTTCGGGAAGCTCCTCGCGACTCTGCCAGCCGGCGGGTTTCAGGTCGGGCAGATGGTAGAGAACCGCGTTGCCTCCGCTGCGGGGGAGCCGCAGCAGCGAGGCGGGTGCCGTGGGGCTCGCCAGAACGATCTGGTTCCGGTGCGGAGCCTGGTGGCAGGCGACGACGAGCAGCGCCACGAGGGCGCTGGAGGGGATTTTACGGGGCGGCACGATAGAAAATACCGTTACCGCCCACCCGCCTGCAACGCCGGTGCATCGCTCCACAGCCGCTCCAGCTGGTAGAACGACCGGGTTTCGGGATGGAAGAGGTGGATTACGAAGTCCACGTAATCGAGCAGCACCCAGCGGCCGGTGGTGAGGCCCTCGATGTGGTGGGCCCGCCAGCCGTGGCGCTGCATGGCGTCGAGTACGGCATCGGCGATGCCGCGCACGTGGGTATCCGAGGTGCCGGTGGCAATCAGAAAGAAATCGCTGGCATCGCTCAGGCCCCGCAGATCCAGCACCGTCAGGTCCCGCGCCTTCCGGTCCTCCATGGCCTCGATGGCAACCCGCAGTTCGGCCGGGATGGGATGTCGTTCCCTGGGTGGCGTCTTGATGGTCGTGCTCCTGCGAACCGCGTTCGCGCTGAGTGCTTCAGTCCGTACGGGGCGCCGTCCGTGACGGCCCGCCGTCCTCCACCATGTAAAATATCGCCCATGCCCCCTCCCCCACATGCGTCCCCAGGACGCCGGTGGCCAGCGAGACGAAGCAGTCCCGCGGCCGGTAGGCCGCGACCAGGGCGGTGCGGACCCGCTCGGCCATCTCCGGCGCCTCGGCATGCACGACGCCGAAGCGGATCGCCTTGGGGCGGGGGGTGAGCCGTTTCTCCAGCAGCGCCAGCACCCGCGGGACCACGTTCTCCTTGCCGCGCACCCGGTCGAGCGGCTGGACCCGTCCGGCGCTATCGAGCGTCAGGATGGGCTTCACATCCAGCATGCCTGCCAGCCAGGCCTTGCCCCGGGTGACCCGGCCGGAGCGGATGAGATTGTCGAACCGGTCCACCGTGATGAAACAGCCCGACTGGCCCCGCAGCCGCTCCAGCTCCCGGGCGATGTCGGTGGCGCGCCAGCCGCTCTCGGCCAGCTCCGCGGCCCGCAGGGCCAGGAGGCCCACCCCGAGGGAGGCGCTGGCGCTGTCGACCAGGTGGACGCCCTGCAGGGTCGCGGCGCGCAGGGAGGCCTGGGCCGACTGATAGGTGCCGGAGAGCTGGGAGGCGAGCAGGACGGCCACGACTTCGTCCGCCTCGCTCAGGGCGTCGCGGAAGACCCGCACGAACTCGGCCGGCGCGGGCTGCGAGGTCGTGGGCAGCTGCTTCGCCTGCCGCAGCCGGCGATAGAACTCCTGCGGCTTGAGCTCCACCCGGTCCTGGAAGACCTGGTCGCCGAACATGACCTGCAGCGGCACCAGGGCGATGTGATGCCGGTCGAGCACCGCGTCGGCGAGATCGGCGGAACTGTCGGTGACGATGGCAACCGGGCGGCGGTCGGTGTGGCCCAGCGCGCGGTGCTGGGCGCGCATATCGTCGGCCTTGGTGCTCTGGATGGTGCCCCAGCGCGCGGCGGAGGTGAAGACCGCGTCGGGGGTGTCGGTATGCACATGGATCTTGAGCAGGTCGCCCGCCACCAGCACCACCAGCGAGCCGCCGAACTGCCGCATCTTCTGACGCGCCTCGTTGGCCGCAGGCAGCTGCTCGCCCCGTACCAGCACCTCGGTACAGAACTGGTAGTCGCGCTCGGCGGCCACCTCGACCTCCGCTGCCGGGCTGGTGCTCTCCGGCGCGAAATCGGCGGCCGGCAGGATGGGGTCGCCCTCGATGAAGCGAACCACGCCTTCAATCATACGGACGAAGCCCTTGCCGCCGGCATCCACCACACCCGCCTCCCTCAGGACTTCCATCAGCTCGGGCGTGCGGGCCAGGGCCGCTTCGCCCTCCTCCAGCATGCGCCGCATGAAGATGCGGATATCGTCCACATCCACCGCCGCCCGCTCGGCAGCCTCGGCGGCCTCGCGCGCCACGGTGAGGATGGTGCCTTCCCGCGGCTCGTCGATGGAGGTGTAGAGCCGCTCCACCCCCCGGCGGATCGCGTGGGCGATATCCTGCACGCCCGCCGTCTCGCGGGTGCGGAGTGCATCGGCGAAGCCGAGGAGGAAATGGGCCAGCATCATGCCCGAATTGCCGCGTGCCCCCAACACCGCGCCGCGAGCCATGGCCTCGGCGGTGTCCGGAAGCGACGCGTCGCCGAGCGCGCGGAGCGCGTCGGCGACGGAACGGAGGGTCAGGCTGAAATTGGTGCCGGTATCCCCGTCGGGGACGGGGAAGACGTTGATCCGGTTGATCTCTTCGCGGCCAGCCGCGACCCAGTCGGACGCGGCGAACAGCGACCGGGCCAGGCGGGGCCCGTCGACGTAGGTGATCCCCACCCGGGCGCCCGGTTAGCCCTGGGGAACGATCGTTACCCGGATGGTCGCCTCCACTTCAGGGTGCAGGCGGATGGACACCGAGTGGTCGCCCAGGGTCTTGAGCGGATGCTCCAGGTCGATGCGCCGGCGGTCGATCCTGTGGCCCAGCGCGTTGAGCTCGGTGGCGATATCCTGGGCGGTGACGGAGCCGAAGAGGCGACCCTCTTCGCCCGCGTTGCCCGGGATGCTGAGCGTGACCTCGTTGAGCCGGGCCGCCACGGCCTCGGCTTCGTTCTTCTCGGCGGCGAGGCGCACATTCCGGGCGCGGGATTCGGCCTGGATGCGCTTCTTGTTGCCTTCGGTCGCTTCGTACGCCAACCCGTGCGGCAGCAGGAAATTACGGGCGTAGCCCGGTTTCACCTTGACTACCTGGCCGGCCTTGCCCAGGTGTTTGACATCTTCCCGCAGAATGAGCTCGATCATTCATCCTCCAGCGAGCGGCGCTCCAGGCGCCGCCGGAAATCCACCCAGGTGTCGGCCAGGCCCAGTCCTGCCAGACCTATCAGGGTAAAAGGTAACAGAAGCAGCACGACAAAGGCGAACACGATCGCCATGTTGCCGGGGTGTAAGAGCCGCGCCAGCACGGCCATACCCCGCACACCGTAGAGGGCCGCACAGACCACCAGCAGGTTGAGCGCGCCCAGCCGGATGGCGGGTGGCGGCCCCACGGTGGGTCGATTGGCCAGGTGCTGCAGTGTCTCCGGCAGCACCAGCACTGCGATGGCCGCGATCAGCAGCCAGACCACGGCATCGGGGAAGCGGAACTCGCCGAAGCTTCCCGGCGCCGGCCCCACCGGATGCGCCGAGATCCGGTGATGCCACCCCGCCGCGAGCAGGGTTCCCAGCGTGCCTCCCAGAATGAGGCGGGCGGGGAAGAGCCGCGCCATGGGGCCCGCCGCCGCCATCACCTGCTGCAGGAACTCGGCGGCGGGCCCGCCGGCCCCGCTCTGATCCAGCAGGAGCCCGGCGAACTGGCGCCACTCCCGCACCAGCGAGAAGGAGATCTCGGCCCAGCCGATGCCCCAGACCGCGCACCAGAAGACCAGGGCGGAGCCGGCGAATCCCACTGCCCAGGCCACGCGCCGGGCGGCGGGGCCGCTACCCTTCCAGGCCAGCACCAGCCAGGCGCCGCTCAGCAGCACCGCGGCGGCATTGGCGACCTGATCGACCGTCCCCGCAGGCGCCCCCAGCCAAAGGCCGAGCACCGTGGCGGACCCGGCCAGCCACCACCACTCGCGCCCGCTGACGGGCCGCGCCGCCAGGAGCAGCGCCGTCAGCGGCCCGAACAGCAGCAGGGGCGTTGGCGAGATCAGGAAGAACCCGATCACGGCCAGAGCCGTGCCGGCCGTCCGGCCCGGAGCCCGGGCAGGAACGGGGGCGGGGGGCGCCATTGCCGGACGCGTGCCGTTCAGCCGATATGGCCCTTGATGTAGGGCAGAATGGCGAGCTCGCGGGCGCGCTTGATGGCGGTGCTCAGCTGCCGCTGGTGCCGGGCGCAGCAGCCCGAGAGCCGGCGCGGCAGGATCTTGCCCCGTTCCGTGAGGAAGCGGGACAGGAGCCGCTCGTCCTTGTAATCCACCACGCGGACGCTGGTCTCGCAGATGGGGCAGACCTTCTGGGCCCGTTTCATTCCTCGTCCTCCTCGTCCGACTTGCCGCCCACCGGGGCGGTCTGTTCGCCTTCACTCAGGACAACGAGGAACCGGAGGACGCCATCGTCCAGCTTCACCGCCCGCTCGAACTCGGGGAGCTTTTCGCCCGAGGTCTCGAACTTGGCGATGACGTAATAGCCGGTCTCGTGCTTGGCGATGGGGTAGGCCAGGGTGCGCTTGCCCCAGTGGTTCAGCTCGGGGGCCTTGTCGTCGCCCAGGCTGACCAACTGGTGGAACCGCTCGAGTTTTTCATTGATGGCGGTCTCTTCGAGGGCACTGTCGAAGATATAGACCACCTCGTACAGGCGGGTCATGACACCTTCCTTCGGTCGGTGAATCTGCCCCGGTTCCGGTGTGAGACCGAGGAGGAGAATTGGCTGACGGGCGGGAAGGTAAACCCAAGGGGGGCAAGGGACAAGGGACGAGGGACGAGGGACAAGGGACAAGGGAGGAGGAGTGAGGAGTCAGGATTCGGGGGGGGGGCCGGGCGGCCCGCTCCGTATGCGGCCCTGGTTCTGTACCCCGGTTTCCTTTCGGGCGGGCGGGTTCTAAGTTGGAAAACCCCACGGTGCAGCGGTCCTTGGCCGGCCCGCACCGGCAATTCAGCTCTGGAATAGGAGGCACCCCCCATGCCCACCACCGTTCCGCGGAGGCTTGCCCTGGCCTCCCTGCTCCTGCTCGGCGCCGCCTGCAGCAGCGACAAGCCCACCGGGCCCAGTGTGAGTGCACTGGTCGGAACCTGGGATGCAACCCAGATCACCCTTACTTCTCAGGCCAACCCGTCCAATACCATCGACGGCATCGCCTCCGGTCTGGGCATCGAACTCACCTTCGATGCTTCGGGCGGCTACACCGCCGTGACCACCACCCAGGGGATCAGCCCGGATACGGCGACCGGAACGGCAACGGTGAACGGCAATGCGATCACCCTGACCGACGCCACCAATGAGGTGACCTCCGGTACCTTCTCGGTCAACGGCAACACCCTCACCGTCCACTTTACCCAGGGGCTGACCTTCGATTTCGGCAGCGGCGACGAGGCCGCAACACTGGATGCTACGCTGATCAAGCAGTAGGAATCAGGGAGCAGGAATCGGGAGTCAGGGCCCTCCACGGGACCTTCTTGCCGGGGCCGTAGTGGAGTGCTGCCAGCCGCTCCTGGTATGGTTGCAGGAGTGGAATCAGGGCAAGCCGGTCGAAGCTTGAAGGGACCCGATCACCTGGGTGCAAGATTCGTGACTTCCCCCGGATCACCCCGGTAGCGGTACAGCTCCTGCCTCCCGTCCGATTGGATGATCCGGTGGGTGGAATCGGTGACGACCGCCTCGATCCAGCGCTGGCGGGCTCGCGGCAGCCAGCCGTCTTCGTAGTAGGTAGTGCTGGCGACGGCCGAGTCCGGCAGGGCCGCGGAACTATCCCAGGCGCGGCTCAGCGATGCTCCCGGAAGCGCCGCCGGGCTGCCCGCCAGCGCCAGCAAGGTGGCGGGAAGATTCTGAAGCGAGACGACGTGCTCCACCCGCCGGCCGGCCGGCACATGGGCGGGATAGCGCAGGACGAGCGGGACGTGCAGGACCTCCAGGTGCATACCCTTGCCGTGGCCCCAGAGCCCATGCTCGCCCAGGTATTCGCCATGGTCGCTGGCGATCACCACGATGGTCCGGTCGAGCACCCCCCGCCGCTGCAGAGTGGTGAGCAGCCGGTCGAGCTCGTCGTCGAGGTAGCGGATGCAGCTCTCGTAGAGATCACGCTTGTCCGGCCTGGCGGCGAACAAGTGGCGATAGCGGGGCGGCGGCTTGTACGCCTCATGAGCGTCGAAGTAGTTCAGAAAGGCAAAGAACGGACGCTTCCCGTGCTGCCCCTGCCAGGTGAGAAACTCGTCGGTAACCCTGGTCGCCCGCTTCCGGTCGGCCAGGCGCAGCGGGTCCATGGTCAGGTCGGGGTGCAGCAGGGCGTGCCGCACGTCGCCCCAGCCGCTGCTCCAGAGCAGGGACTTGGCCAGATTGGTCTGGGCCAGGGTGCTCGACCAGAGCACCTGTTCCAGGGTGCGCTGATAGGCGTGATACTCCACAAAACCGCGATCGAGGCCGGAATCCCACCCCGCGTAATAGGTGTTGGCGACGAACCCGGCGGTGAAATACCCCTGGTCCCGCAACACTTCGGCCAGGGTGGGGAATGTTGCATCCAGCGGCCTGGTCCAGTCGGCCGAAAGCTCGGCAGCCCGGTGGCCGGTGAACATGCTCGCGTGCGAGGTGAGCGTCCAGGGAGCGGGGCTGACGGCATAGTCGAAAACCACGCCCTGGCGGGCCCAGCGCTCCAGTGCGGGCGTGGTCGGGCGATGATAGCCGTAGAGGCTCAGGCTTGCGGCACGGACGGTGTCCAGAATGATGAGCAGGATGCTGGGAGCGCCGGGCGGTGCCTCGGGCAGTGCGGCCATGGCGGCCCGGTGGCGCCGCGCGTCGCGGAACTCACTTCCGGCGGCCGGCACAACGATCAGGGCGGCCATCCCCAGGGCCAGCGCGGCGAGCCGCCGGACTGGCGCCCGGGATACCAGTCGGCTGCCGGCCCAGGCCAACCCCAGGGCCAGGAGCACCTGTGCCAGGGGGTGCATGTTGGGAATGAGCAGCGTCAGCGACAGGGTGGCGGCGAAGAGGAGAATCCCGCCCAGGATGCGCCGGCCGTCGATGGCCGGCCATTTCCACCAAACCAGCGCGAGTACCGCCCAGCTGGCCAGGGCGAGCGCCAGGAAGGGCAGGAGATAGGAGGCGGGTGACATCCACAGGTAGTCCGGACCCCGCCAGATGAGCCGGTGGCGGACGTGGAGCCGCCAGGCCAGCCAGGCCGCCTGGAGCAGTCCGGTGCCGAACGCCAGAGTGGCCGCCAGCAGCATCGCCCATCCGAAGCGGGGGCGGCGGAATGGGGGTCCCATGGACCAGGAACCTAGTGCAACATCCCGGGGAGGACGGTGAGCCAGATCCTGGCCCGCAGGCTGCAGCACTTCCGCCGACTCGCCCGGCTCATGGACGAGGCGGTGCCGATTCCCGGTACCGGCTTCCGCATCGGGCTCGACGGGATCATCGGCCTCATTCCGGGCCTGGGAGATCTGGCCGGCGGGATCATCTCGGCCTATGGGTTCGTGGTGGGGGTCTCGATCGGCGCACCCCCGGCCATTCTGCTCCGGATGCTGCTCAACATCGGGATAGACACCCTGGTGGGCATGGTCCCGCTCCTGGGCGATGTTTTCGATTTCGCCTGGAAGGCGAACACGCGGAACCGGAAGCTGCTGGAACAGTTCCTGGCGAATCCGGCGAACGCGCGGCGCGCGAGCCGGTGGGTGCTGAGTGGAGTGGTGGGTGGAATGTTGGCGCTGTTGGGCCTGGCGGCGTGGGCGGGGGTCTGGTTGCTGGGGGAGGTGTGGTCGCTAGTCGCTAGTCATTAGTCATTAGTCATTAGTCATTAGTCATTAGTCATTAGTCATTAGTCATACCACACGCCACCCTCCGGTGCGGTTGTGCCTGCGCACACCCGGCCCTCGCGCCGAGCTAGCTTCCGACTAGCAACTAGTGTAGCGCGTCAGAAGTCATGATAATATATTGCCTCTCGGGAATGCGCCCGGGAGGAACCGCATGGCCAATCACTCGCGCCCTATCGCCGTGACCGCCGACGATCGTGAACTGCTGGAAGGATTGGTGCGGGCGTCGACCACGCCGGCGGGGCTGAGTCGCCGCGCCCGGGCGGTGTTGCTGATGGCCGAGGGCTTGCCGGGGACCACCATCGCCGAGCGCACCGGCTATACCCCGGTCCAGATCAGTCGCGTGCGCGCCCGCTACGCCGCCGAAGGGGTGCTGGGCTTGGGCGAGCGCCCCCGCGCCGGCCGCCCCGCAACGGTGAGCGAGGCCAAACGGGCCCGGATCTTGGCGCTCACCCTCCAGGCGCCGCCCCCGGGGCTCTCCCAATGGAGTACCCGGGAATTGGCCAAGCGAGTGGGCGTCTCCCCGAGCACCGTGCAACGCCTCTGGCGCGGCCACGCGCTCCAGCCCCATCGCCAGGAGACGTTCAAGTTCACGACCGACCCGGCCGCCGAAGCCAAGATCCAGGACGTGGTCGGACTCTATCTCGCCCCGCCCACCAATGCCGTCGTGCTGAGTGTGGATGAGAAGACGCAGATCCAGGCGCTCGAGCGGACGCAGCCGCTCTTGCCGCTGCGCCCGCACCTGCCGGCCCGCCAGACTCACGACTATCGCCGCCATGGCCTCACCAGCCTCTACGCCGCGCTCGAAGTCGGCTCGGGTCGCGTTCCCGGCACGTGCTCCCCGCGCCACACGGCCGCGGACTTCCTCCGCTTCCTCAAGCAGCTGGCGCGGACCTACCCCCGGCAGCCCTTGCATGTGATCCTCGATAATTCGTCGACGCACTCGACGCCGGCCATCAAAGCCTGGCTCGCCGTCCACCCGCGCGTGCACTTTCATTTCACCCCGACGGGCGCGTCCTGGCTCAATCTCATCGAAGCGTGGTTCGGCGTCCTGACGCGCCAGTCCGGGCGCCGCGCCTCGTTCCGCTCCGTCCGCGCACTGGTTCGACACATTGAGCATTACCTGGCCCCTTGGAATGCCGATCCTCGGCCCTTCATCTGGACGAAGACGCCCGCAGAGATCATCAAGAAAGCCCTGCGACGTTAACATGATTTCTGAGACGCAACACTAGCGACTACTTCACCACAATCTCCGTCTCCCGACTCAGCTCCCGTCCCGTCGCCAGCTCCGTCAGGGTCACCCGCAACGTGTAATTCCCCCAGCCCAGCTTGCCGAGCCCGATGCGGCGCTGAACCAGGAGCTCTTTCGGGTCGAGCGGCTCGGTGAAGGACACGCTGGTTCGTGCCTTGTCGCCCCGGCGAATCTCGATGGTGGTTCGCACGTCGCCGCTGAAGCCGCGGACGGCATAGGCCACCGTCACCGTGGCGCCCTCCCGGAAGGTCTGGCCCGGCGAGAGCGGGAAGGCTGCGCCGCCGTCCTGCCAGCGGACCCGGCTGTCCGGGAGACCGACCAGCAGATCGCTCAGCACCGGCGCCGAGCCGGAGAAGTCGGGTAGATCGAGACTGTCCTCCACCCCCAGGGCCGAGCTGCCGGCGGCGCTGTCTATCACCGCCACCGTGAGTTGCACGTGCCCCGCCGGGAAGTGGTAGGCCAGCAGGGTGGTGCTGGCCCGGTGCTTTCCCGGCGGGATGGTGAGGGCGGTATCCAGCTGAATGATGTGCCGGACTGCCGGATACACCGCCGAGACCCGGTAGGCCAGATGAATCGGGCGGGAATCCGGAACCTTGGGATCGGCCGAGGCGGCGATGAGGAGCAGCGTGCCCGTGCCGCGCGCCGGCGGGAGCCGGTACACCCGATACGCGGCCTTGAGGTTCTTCGCCAGGGGGAGCGGAAAGTCGTCGGTCGTGGTGTCGCGCCGGATGCGCTCCTGTTCCCGTTCCCGCAGACGGAACTGGTCCCGTTCCGTCATGGCCCCGATACTCTGCTTGCCGGCCAGGCTGCAATACCAGGCGTCCAGCTGGCAGGCATCCATCAGGTCACCAGCCGGATACTCCACCAGCCGGAAATCGGGAGGATTCCGGCTCGGAGTGACGAAGTGCAGCACCAGCGGCGCGACCGGCCGGCGATACAGCCAGGATTCGCTGTAGAGGTATGCCAGTCCCGCGTACCGGGCTGTACGATCGGGCGGGCCATGGCGGATATATGTCAGGCCCCGGTCATCGAAGACGCCACTCGGGTGCTCCCCGGCGGTCCCGACCCGGGTGAATGCGTCCAGCAGCGATGCCGCCGTGGTTTCCTGCTCCGGCAGGCTGGCCGGACGCGTCTCTCGCTCCAGCTGCTCCGGCCGGGTGTTCCAGAGCCAGCTCCGAACCTTCACCCCGGCGGGCCGGGAATAGTTGCGCCGGGCGTACAGCACGCGCCGGCGGTGTTCCGCCAGCCGGGCGCCGATGGGATGGCCGCTGCGCGCGTCGCGCGCGCTCCAGAAATACTCCAGCCAGCCGCGCAGAGAATCGGGGGGGAGGAGATCGAAGGCTGCAAGCTCGGCCGAGTCCCCAATCAGGTGGATGTCATTGCGGTACAGGGAGCGGGCCATACTGTCTCTGGCGAGGCGGCCTGCGCCCTGGTAATAGAGCCGGCTCGCTGAATCGGCCAGCGCCCGGGCGAAGCAGAGGGCGGCGGCCTCGAAGTCATAGACTGCCGTGTCGCCGCCGGCCTCCAGATAGCCGGCCAGCAGGGTTCCGGCCAGCTCGAGGCTGTCGGCCACCAGGTTCTTCCGAGCGTTGGCGAGCGCCGCGGCGGCGGCGGCCGCCCGGGAGGCACTGTCCCCCCGCTGGGACTGGATCCGGCGGAAGGTGTTCTCTGCCGCCGGGCCGATGCCGTTGGCGGCTTCCAGTTCGAAGCGTCCAATCAGCAGGGACGAGGGAACCTGCCCCGGGCCATCGGTCATGCGGGTGACCAGGGAGAGGACGGCGGTGGAGTCCACGGCGAACCCGGGTGTATGCAGGAGCTGCAGCAACACCTCCGCCGCCGGGGTGAAGAGCGAGTCCAGCTCGAGAGCCCGGTCCGCGGCGGCGGCGGCGCCCTCGGCCCAGGTCGCGCCCTCGGGCTGCAACGGGCCGGCCTTGCTGATCCGGGCCGTTTGGGTGAGCTGAACTCGCGCCTCGGCCAGCATGGTCCAGGCCCAGGGCCAGTCCCGATGCTCCTGGGCGAAGCGTCCCAGGTCGCGCTCGGTGGAGAAGAGCGCATCCGCATTGCCGTCCGCTGCGGCCGCGTGCTGGTGCAGGAAGAGGCCCGCCAGCCTGGAGGCATTGCTCGAGGGACGGAAGAGCGAATCCCTGAGGGGGCTCAGGGAGGTGGAAGAAACATGCCTCGCCCGCCAAAGCCGCTCGAGCGAGGCCCGGACCTCCGGCGACTGGGAAACGGCGTCGCGGGGAGCGGTGACCGAACCCGCCAACACGAGGAGAAACAACGCGAGCCGGCGCATGGGATGAGTATCCCGCCCGCCGAGGGCGAGGGCAAGAGGTCGATACAAACCGCCGACAATTCCAGTCGTCTTTCGCGAGCCCTCGCCGAGCCTCCCTCCGCGCGCTGAAGTGCGCCACGGAGACAGTACGAGTCCTCTCCCTGGGCACATACGCGCGCTCCGGGAGGTCTCGGCATCGGGCTCGCGACCCTGCTTCTGGGGAGGTGGCCTCTGACTAGCGACGTCCAGCAGGAGGAAGATGAAGAAGACGGCCGGCTCGATGGTACCGCTGGAGAAGAGTTTCCACGCCACCAGCGCCAGCATGAACCCCACCGCCGGAACCAGCCAGGCGGCCAGCTTCAGGAACTGCGCTCGGGCGGCGGAGTCGGTGGTGCGGGCTCGAAGGGGAATCGGAGCCTTCCTTGACCTCCTCGACCCTCTCGACCCCCTCGACCCCTTTGAGCGGTCGAGATGGTCGAGAGGGTCAAGGGGGTCGAGGAACAAACCTCACACATTGAAGCGAAAAAGCATCACATCCCCGTCCTGCACCACATACTCTTTCCCCTCCGACCGCACCAGGCCCTGTTCCCGGGCGCCTTTCCACCCGTCGCTGGCCACGAAATCGTCGTAGCTCACCGTTTCCGCGCGGATGAATCCCTTTTCGAAATCGCTGTGGATGACGCCGGCGGCGGCGGGGGCCTTGTCGCCGGCATGGATGGTCCAGGCGCGGACTTCCTTCTCGCCGGCGGTGAAGTAGCTGCGCAGGCCGAGGAGGTGATAGGCGGCGTGGGCCAGCCGGTCGAGGCCGGACTCGTGCAGCCCCAGCGATTCCAGGAAGTCATTCCGGTCTTCCGGCGGCAACTCGGCCAACTCGGCTTCGACCTTCGCACTGAAGGTGACGACTTCGGCCGGCTCCTTGTCCTTCGTGATGGCCGCTTCGAGCGCCCGGACGTGCTCGTTGCCCTGCGTCACATCCTGCTCCGCCACATTGGCGGCGTAGAGCACCGGCTTGCTGGTGAGCAGGTTGAAGGAGCGATAGACCGGCCGCTCCTCGTCGGAGGGTTCGACGGCGCGGGCCGGCCGGCCGGCCGAGAGCGCCTCCTGCAGCCTCTCCAGCAGCCGGGCTTCGACCTTGGCCTGCGGGTCGCCCGACTTGGCGGTGCGCTGGCTCTTATCCAGCCGTTTCTCCACCGTGGCCAGGTCGGCCAGGCCCAGCTCGAGGTTGACGATCTCGCGGTCGCGCACCGGGTCGACCTCGCTCATCACATGCTGCACATCGGGATCCTCGAAGCAGCGGACCACGTGGACGATGGCGTCCACCTCGCGGATATTCGCGAGGAACTGATTGCCCAGCCCTTCCCCCTGGCTCGCCCCCTTCACCAGCCCCGCGATATCCACGAACTCGACCGTGGCGGGGACGGTGCGCTGGGGATGCACGATCGAGGTCAGCGCATCCAGCCGGGGATCGGGCACCTGCACCACGCCGGTATTGGGCTCGATGGTGGCAAAGGGGTAGTTGGCCACCAGCGCCCCCGCCTGGGTGAGGGCGTTGAAGAGGGTGGATTTACCGACATTGGGCAGACCGACAATGCCTAATCTGAGCACGGGCTGGGAGCTCTGTTTGGGTGGTCGCTGGTCGCTAGTCGCTAGTCGTGAGTCGCTAGTCGCTAGTCGCTAGTCGTTAGTCGTTAGTCGTTAGTCGTTAGTGGGTGAAAATGGTCATGATTGCGTGAAAATGGTACGGGACAAGTCGAGAGCGTCCGTATCATATCACATGGCCAATTTCAAAGAGTTGGAGGTCTGGCGCCGGGGCCGCCGGTTGGTGAAGGTGATCTACCAAGTCTCCAGCCGGTTCCCTGAAGACGAACGGTTTGGGCTCTCGAGCCAGCTGCGACGCGCATCCATCTCGCTGCTCTCAAACGTCGCGGAAGGATGCGGGCGGGGCACAGATGGAGATCTCCAGCGGTTCTTACGAATTGCCCGGGGGTCCACAACGGAGATCGAATGCCAGTTGATCATCGCACACGATCTGGGGTTTCTCGCCGGATCAGACTGGAGGCTTCTGGATGCTGATGTGCAGGCGATTGCCCGCATGCTGAGCGGGCTCATTTCACACGTGAGTCGAAGTCGCAGAGCGAGTCCCAAGGCCAAAGAAAGACCGAGCAAGGAAGAACGACCAACGACCAATGACTAACGACCAACGACCAACGGCTGCTAACGACTAGAGCGCCATGCGCGCAAACCACGGCGCCAGCACCAGGCTCACCACGCTCATCAGCTTGATCAGGATATTCATGGCGGGGCCGCTGGTGTCCTTGAACGGGTCGCCCACGGTGTCGCCCACCACGGCCGCCTTGTGCGGATCGCTGCCCTTGCCGCCGTGGGCGCCGCCTTCGATGTACTTCTTGGCGTTGTCCCAGGCGCCGCCGGCGTTGGCCATGAAGAGCGCCAGCAGCACGCCCGCCAGGGTGGCGCCGCCCAGCAGGCCGCCCAGCGCCTCGATGCCGAGGAACCGGCCCACCAGCACCGGGGCGATAACCGCGGTCACCCCAGGCAGGATCATCTCCTTCAGCGCAGCTTTGGTCGAGATATCCACGCAGCGGGCGCTGTCGGGCTTGGCCGTGCCTTCCATGAGGCCGGTGATCTCGCGGAACTGGCGGCGCACCTCCTCCACCATGCCGGCGGCGGCGCGGCCCACGCTGGTCATGGTCATGGCCGCGATCACGAAGGGCAGGGTTCCGCCGAGGAAGAGCCCGATTACCACCATGGGATTGACCAGGTCCAGCTTGAGCACTTCGCCGGGCGGGCTCACCGCGGTGGCATAGGCGCTGAAGAGGGCCAGCGCCGTGAGCGCGGCGGAGCCGATGGCGAAGCCTTTGCCGATGGCGGCCGTGGTGTTGCCCAGCGCGTCCAGCCCGTCGGTGATCTTGCGGACTTCGGGGCCCAGGCCGCTCATCTCCGAGACGCCCCCGGCATTGTCCGCGATGGGGCCGTAGGCATCCACCGACATGGTGACGCCCACGGTGGCCAGCATGCCGACGGCGGCGATGGCGATGCCGTAGAGATCGGCCGCCCAGTAGGACACGTAGATGGCGCCGCAGATGAGCAGCAGGGGGATGAGCGTGGAGCGCATCCCCACGGCGAGGCCGGCGATGATATTGGTGGCCGGACCGGTGAGCGATGCCTCGGCGATGTCACGGATGGGCTTGGCCGCGGTGTAATACTCGGTGGAAATGCCGATCAGGATGCCCGCCAGCGTGCCCGCCAGCACGGCGTAGAACGGTCCCAGCTCCGGCTTGCCCAGCATGCCGTTGGGAAGGGCCTTCACCAGGAAGAAGGCGGCGACCAGGAAGAGCCCGGCGGCGATGAACGTTGTGAGCCGGAGCGCGCCGGCGGGCGAGCCGCGTTCCAGCAGCTTCATGGCCCCGACCCCGATGAGCGAGGCGCCGAGGCCCGCCAGGATCATTGCCAGCGGCAGCAGCACGGCGTTGGCCCGGCTGGCGTCGGCGATCATGGGACTGGTGCAGGCCAGCGCCACGGTGGCGATGACCGAGCCGACGTAGCTCTCGAAGATGTCGGCGCCCATGCCCGCCACGTCGCCCACGTTGTCCCCCACGTTGTCGGCGATGGTGGCCGGATTGCGGGGGTCATCCTCGGGAATGCCGGCTTCCACCTTGCCCACCAGGTCGGCGCCGACGTCGGCAGCCTTGGTGTAGATGCCGCCGCCCACCCGGGCGAAGAGCGCGATGGACGACGCGCCCATGGCGAAGCCGCTGATGATCCGGCTGAAGGCGAGATAGCTGTCGCCGCTCACGGAGGTGGGATCGAGCAGCAGCCAGGTGAGCGTCCCGATGCCGAGCAGGCCGAGCGAGGCCACCGAGAGGCCCATGACGGCACCGCCGTTGAAGGCGACCAGCAGCGCCTTGCCCTGGCCCTGCGCCCGGGCGGCCTCGCTGGTGCGCACGTTCGCCTTGGTGGCCGCCTTCATGCCGATGAAGCCGGCGGCAACCGAGCAGACGCCGCCGAAGATGTAGGCGAGGGCGGTCTGCCAGGCGATGGCCCAGGCCAGCAGCGCGGCGACGACGAGGAGAAATGGTGCCAGCACCAGGTACTCCCGGTGCAGGAAGGCCATGGCACCCTGCTCGATCAGCCCGGCGAGGTCCTGCATGGTCTGGGATCCCGGCGACTGGCCCTTCACGTACCCGTAGATGGCCAGTGCAATCAGGAGGCCCAGGACCCCGGCCCCGGCGGCATAGAGAGCAAGATGCGTCACGACTCCTCCGTCAGCGGTTATACCGATTCATGGCGGGTTCGATTCCCTCGGCCATCCAGCACTCCACCGCCTCGGCCATCGGGGGCTGGAGCGCCTCCAGGGCGGCCCACTCGTCCGGGTCCGACTGGTCCAGCACATAATCCGCCAGGTCATCCAGCCCTTCGGGGACCGGCCCCACGCCAATCCGCAGGCGGGCATAATCCTGGCTCCGCAGCGCGCCCTCGATGCTCTTGAGGCCGTTATGGCCGCCCGCCGAACCGAACCCCCGCAGGCGGAAGCGTCCCACGGGCAGCGCCACATCATCCACCAGGATGAGCAGGTCGTTTGCCGGATCGAAGTCCGGAAGCAGCCGGAGCGGGGCAAGCGCCGCCCCGCTCCGGTTCATGTAGGTCAGGGGTTTGATCAGCCGGACCGGCCGGTCCTGCCAGTGGCCCTCGGTGAGCCGGGCCGGCCCCTCCCGCCGGAAGGGGGGAAGGGACCAGCGCGCCGCCAGGAAGTCGGCCAGCCGGAACCCGGCATTATGCCGGGTCGCCGCGTACTCCGGGCCCGGGTTTCCCAGGCCCACGATGACGCGCAGCGGTCAGCCCTTGGCTTCGCCCTCGCCCTCCTCCTCGGGCTTGGGCTTCCGGATCAGCTCCGGTTCACCCTCGGCGACCGCCTCGGTGGCGGTCACGACGGCGGCTTCCTCGGTGCGCGGCGGCACCACGGAGCAGATGGGCACGTCGGGATCGTTGAGGATCTCGATATCGGGCCGCTGCACGTCGCGCACGAAGATGGAATGGCCGATGGTCAGCGCGGTGACGTCGATGTCGATGCTGGCCGGAATGTTGCCCGGCAGCACCTCGATTTCCAGTTCGCGCAGGGAGTGATCCAGCACGCCGCCGGCGTTGCGCACGCCGTCGGGCACGCCGATCAGGTGCACGGGCACCTCGACGGTGACCGTCTCATCGCTCCGCACCTCGTAGAGGTCAAGATGCAGGATCTCGGCCGGGCGGACCGGGTTGCGCTGGATCTCGCGGATCAGCGCCTTGACCGGCTCCTTGCCGTCGAGCGAGACGTCGATGACGGTCGACATGGTGGCGTTGCCCAGCACCTTCTGCAGCGCGGTGGCGTCGATCGCCAGCGCCTCGGCCGCGCGCCCGTGGCCGTAGATCACCGCGGGAACCCTGCCTTCGCGGCGCAGCGTGCGCGCCGCGCCCTTGCCCGTCGCCTGCCGCGCCTCGGCCGGCAGTGTCGCCAATTCCGCCATGGTCCTGTGTCCTTCCTGGTTCAGTCGAACAGCGAGCTGACTGACTGGTCGCTGTGGGTATAGCCGATCGCCTTGGCCAGCAGCCCGGCGATGGACAGCACCTTGAGCCGGTCGAACCGGCGCTCCGGCGGAATGGCGATGGTGTTGGTCACCACCACTTCCTTCACCGGACTGGCCTGCAGCCGCTCCACCGCGGGCCCCGAGAGCAGGGCGTGGGTGGCGCAGCAGTAAATATCGTTGGCGCCCAGCCGCTTGAGCGCGTGGACCGCTTCCGTCATGGTGCCGGCGGTATCGACCATGTCGTCCGGGATGACGCAATCGCGCCCCCGCACCTCGCCGACCACATTCACGACCTCGGCGATGTTGGCCGAGGGACGCCGCTTGTCGATGATGGCCAGCGAGGCGTTGAGCCGCTTGGCGAAGCCCCGTGCCATCTTGGCCGACCCCACGTCGGGCGCCACCACCACCGGGTCCTTCAGCGCGATCTGCCGGAAATGGTTCACCAGCACCGGCGCCGCGTAGAGGTGATCTACCGGCAGGTCGAAGAACCCCTGCATCTGGTGCTGGTGGAAATCCATTCCCAGCACCCGGTCCGCTCCCGCGGTGGAAACCATGTTGGCCATGAGCTTGGCGCTGATGGCCACCCGCGGCTGGTCTTTCCGGTCCTGGCGGGCATACCCGAAGTAGGGGATGACCGCCGTGATCCGCGCCGCGCTGGCCCGCTTGGCCGCATCCATGAGGAGCAGCAGCTCGAGCAGGTTCTCGGCCGGCGGATTGGTGGGCTGGATGATGTAGACATCCCGCCCCCGGACGTTTTCGTCGATCTTGACGAATATTTCGCCATCCGCAAACCGCCGGTTGGTCACCCGGCAGAGCGGCTGTTCCAGGTACCCGGCGAGCTCTTCGGCCAAGGCGGGATTCCCCGACCCGGCGAGGAGGAGCATCTGGCTGCGCGACATCGACAGATCGGCCATAAGACAGCCCGAGAAAGTAGCTGGTTGCTTGGGGTTAGGTCAAGCACGACGGCACGACGGCAAGGCGGCAAGACGGCAGGCTGAGGAGGGGCCAGATTGCCCCCAGCGATGCCCTGCCGTCCTCATTGGCCCTGGTGGATTCGAACCACCATTCTCAGATCCAAAGTCTGATGTCCTGCCATTGGACGAAGGGCCAGAGCTGCAGGGAAGGTACAGAATTGCGGGAAGCGGGAAAAGGGAAAAGGGGAACAGGACCTTTCCCGATTCCCCTTTCCCGTTTCCCCTGCGCTTCCCGCCTCACGCCTTACGCCTCACGCTCTTCCGGGCCGGCCGGCGGACCGGACATGGTGCGGACGCTGAGGACGGCTCCATGCTTCCGTCCCAGCATCATCCGCGCCTCCTCCCGGTCGCCCTCGGAGCGATAGACCGCAAACAGCGACGAGCCGCTGCCCGACAACCGGCAGACCAGCGGCCGGGTCGCGGCCAGGGCCTCGTAGGCCTGGCGCAGCTCGGGGTGCCGGCCGAACACGGCGGATTCGAACGTGTTACCCGCCATCCGGCCGATGCTGCCCCAGGAGGTCAGGTCGTCCAGGTCGAGTGCCAGCGCCCCGCGGTGCCCCTCCGCCAGCCTGGCCTCGTCTACCCAGCGATACGCCTCCGCCGTGGAGACGGCGACCGGGGGGACGACCACCAGGGCCGGCGCGGCCGGGAGCGGCGGCAGCCGCAGGAGACGCTCGCCCCGGTTCCAGGCCAGCGCCAGGGGCGCGGCGCTCAGGAAGAAGGCGGTGTCGCTCCCCAGCCGGGCGGCGAACTGCAGCAGTTCGTGATGGGGCACGGCATGGCCCGCCAGGCGGTTCACCGCCAGGAGGGCGGCGGCCGCATCGCTGGAGCCTCCGCCCAGCCCCGCCCGGACCGGGACCCGCTTGGTGAGCGTCAACGCCACCCCGGCACGGCTGCCGGTGGCTTGCAGAACCAGGCGGGCGGCCCGCACGGCAAGGTTCTCCTCGGGCGGTCCCAGATCCGGCCCTTCGCTGCGCAGGATGACGCCCGGCTCATCCCGTGTCTCCGCCACCAGCTCATCGGCCAGGTCGAGCAGGCAGAAGACCGTTTCCAGCCCGTGGTATCCGTCCGCTTCACGCGCCAGAATGCGGAGCAGCAGGTTCACCTTGGCGTGCGCCGCGATGCGTACCCGCTCCATGATCAGGCGGATGCGGCCCGCCGCAGCGAGCGCAGGCCGATACCGGTGCGGGCCAGCGACCAGGCGCCGAGCAGGGTGATGGGCAGGAAGGTGGTGGCGTGATAGACCAGGGCGTAGGTGACCGCCCGGTCTTCGCCGATGCCGTAGAGCAGCAGCGTCGCCTTGATGGCGGTTTCGAACACGCCCACGTATCCCGGCGCCGACGGTACCGAAATGGCGAAGGCGAGGATGCCCTGCAGCAGCATGGCCCCGAAGAAGTTCACCGGGATGGCGAAGGCGGAGAACGCCACATAGAACGACAGTACGTTCACCGACCAGATGAACAGCGACCAGGCGAGCACCACCAGCATGCGCGCCGGCGACTGCAGCACCGAGAGGCCGTGTACCACGCCTTCGATCAGGGCAACCAGCCGCTCAGCCAGCCGGGGAAAGGGCACCATCCGCCGGACCACGGCCTCGGCCTGCCGCGGAAAGGCCACCACCAGCGCTGCCACCACCAGCCCGGCGGCGAACACCGCTCCGGCCGAGATCGCGATGTGCCGCAGGGAATGCCCCTGCACGCCGGCGTCGGCGGGAAGTCCCGAAAAGATCAGGCCGACCGCCAGGAGGAGCACAATCGCGATGCCGTCGAACAGCCGCTCGGCGGCGATGGACGACAGCGCGCTGGTGAGCCGGGTCCGGGTGAGCCGGGTGATCACCAGGCTGCGCAGCAGTTCGCCGGTGCGGAAGGGCAGCACGTTGTTGGCCATGAATCCGATGGCAATGGCATGCCAGAGCGGGCCGGTGGGCAGCGGTTCACCGCCGGGGCCGCGCAACAGGATGCGCCAGCGGAAGATCCGGAGCACGAAGGTGCTGGTGGCGAGGGCAACGGTGATGACGATGGGCCAGGCGCGGACCTCGCCCAGAAGGTGCAGCACGTCGGAGAAGTGAACGCCCCGGAGCGCCCAATAGAGGAAAGCGGCCGACAGGGAAACCGCCAGCAGCGTCCGCCAGAGCTGGGCGCGGCCGCCGCCGGCGGGTACCGCGGGCGCTCGGCTGTCCGGTTCAGCCACCGACGGCGAGATCCACCAGATCCACCAGCTCGTCCAGCAGCGGCCGAACCCGCAGCAGGTCGGTGCCGGCGCGGAGGATGCCCTCCAACTCCCGCCGCACCGCCGCCGCCCGCTCCCGCGCGCTGATGCCCCGGTAGCAGATCTCTTCAATAGCCACGATGGCGGGTTCCGGCCGGCCGGCGCCGCCGGCCAGCAACTCCCGGAGCGAGGCGGGGCCGCGGCCGCGCTCGCGGAGCAGCCGCCCCAGCGTGGCGATGCTGCGGGAGAGACTGGAAGGCTCGAGTTCAGGCTCGGCCGCGCGGGCCTCCTGGCTGGCGGCGGGCTGTGGCGCTTCCTCCTCCGGCTGCCCGGGCGTCTCGGCGGCAGCTGCGGCGTCGGGTTCGGCCAGCAGCAGGTTCTCGATGGGGACGACGGGCGGCTCCGCTTCCTCGTCAGGCTCGGGGGCCTGGGGCACCGGCGGTGAGACCAGGACGTCGGGGCTCTGGCCGGCCAGCACGCGAAGCTCGCGCGCGAGGCGCCGGAGGCCCTCGTTCAGCGCCGCGCTTCCGCCTTCGGGGCCGGCCTGGGCGCGCAGCAGCTCGCCGGCCTCGCGCAGCCGGGCGGCGAAGTCCTCGCTGGCATCGCCGATAAGGCCGCGGACGATGAGATCGCGCGCCGTGGCGGCGAAGACGGGAAGGGCACGGGGGATTTCCGCGCCCACCGCCATCTCCAGCGCCCGCAGCGAGATGCCCAGCCGGAAGGTCCGCAGATCGCGCTCGATGGTTGTATGGGCGCGGAGCAGTTCGGCGGCTGCCTGGCAGAGATGCTCTCCCTGGCTCACCAGCTCCAGGCTGGACAGCTGGCCCAGGGGGCCCTGCTGCGGGGCCAGCCCGCGGCGTACGGTGCCCTCCTCGCCTTCGAAAAAGAGCTCTTCTACCGGGACCACATCCTCTTCCGCCGTGAAGGTCCGCACCAGCAGGTCGGTAAACCGGCGGGCCTCGGGACTGTCGGCGACCGGCTGGCCGGTCTGGGCCACGTCGCGGCCCGCGCGGGAGATGGCCTGCGCCGCGGCGTCCAGGACCTGGTCGACGCCCGGCGGCGGCGCAAAGGAGCGGGTCAGCTCCCCGACCGCCAGCTCGACGCTGTCCAGAATGTCGGGGAGCGGCGTCAGGTCGGGCAGCGCCGCCAGGCCGCGGAGCGTTTGCAGCCGGCGGAGCACCGCATAGAGCGGCTCGTGCGCCGTGGGCGCGCTGCGCAAGGCGCGTCCCGCGCGATCCAGTGCGCCGGCCGCGAGCGCGCCCTCGCGGGCTACGAAGGCGCGCACCCCGGAATCGGCTGTGCCGACACCGGTGTTGGAAGACGGGGTGACCCGCGGCCGGCCGGGAGAGGCGATCCCGGTAAAGACCTCGAGATCGAGCGCCAGCTTCTCGGCGCGCTGCGATTCGCCGTCACTCCAGTTGCCCACCCGCCGCACCAGGTCCGACAGCTCATCCACCGCGCCCCGCGACCGCCGGCTGGTTTCGCCGTCCCACTCGCGTTTCTGTTCGCGGAACCCCTTGGCAATAGCTTCCAGCCCCGCGGCGACCCGGGCCACCAGCTGCTGGTTCGCCATGAGGGCGCTGCCCCGGAGGGCTCGGCTGTAGCGCACGAAGTCATCCGCCGGGGGCGGCTCGGCACCGGACAGCATGGTACGCAGGCGGTCGAGGTATTCGCCCGCCTCCATGCTGAAGTACTCGGCCATGCCGATGGGGGAGCCGGTCATGCGCGAGAGGAGAGAGTCATGATTGGGACTATAGTGTAGGGCACGAGCAGGTATGGGGCAACGGTATCTAAGCGGGACAAGGGACAGGGGACCGGAGACGGGGATCCCTTGTCCCCTATCCCTTGTCCCTCGCTCCCGCCACCAGCGCCTTCATTTCCGCCACCGCACGCTCCATGCCCACGAGGATCGCCCGGCTCACGACGCTGTGGCCGATGTTGAGCTCTTCGATCTCCGGAATTCGCGCGACCGGCTGCACGTTGCGATAGGTGAGGCCGTGGCCCGCATGGACGGCCAGGCCGGCCGCGCGGGCGTGCCGGGCGGCGCGCCGCAGCTCGTCGAGCGCCGTGTCGCCCGCGCGCCAGTGGTGGGCGTAGCGGCCGGTGTGGAGCTCGACGGCGGGCACGCCCAGCGCGGCGGCCTGATCGATGACGCCGGGTTCGGGGTCAATGAACAGGCTCACGCGGATGCCCGCGCCGCTCAGCCGGGCGATGGTCTCCCGCAGGCGCGCCTGGTCGCCGGAGAGGCGGAGTCCCCCTTCGGTGGTGACCTCTTCCCGGCTCTCGGGGACCAGCGTGGCCTGGAAGGGGCGCAACCCGGCGGCGAGCTGGACGATCTCCGGGCTGGTGGCGAGTTCCAGGTTCAGCACAGTGGTGACGGCGCTCGCGAGCGCGCGGACATCGGCATCCTGGATATGGCGGCGATCCTCCCGCAGATGCGCCGTGATGCCCTCGGCGCCGCCCGCCTCGGCGGCCGCGGCGGCGGCGAGCGGATCGGGCTCGTCGGTCCGGCGCGCCTGCCGCAGCGTGGCCACATGATCAATGTTGACGTAGAATCGCATGGCGCTCATTGCTCGGGCCTCTGGTGGCCGTTAGTTTTCGAGTCCAGTCCAACCCCGGATGCCTGCTGTGAGACGATCTGTCGTTGCCGGACTCTTTCTGGTGCTCGCGGCCGCCTGCAGCAGCCACCGGACCGGTACCGTCGATCCTGCCACCACCGGCCAGAGTGCGGTGGAGCAATTCCTCCAGGCCGCCGCCGACAGCAATCTCTCCGCCATGGCGGCGCTCTGGGGCACCTCGCGGGGGCCTTCGTCGGCCACCAACCAGCCGCCCGATTATTTTCGCCGCATCGCGGTCATGCAGGCCTATCTGAAACCCAATCATTATCGGGTCGTCCAGAATCTGCCGGTGCATGGCCGCGACGACCAGCGCGTCGTCGAGGTGGAGTTCTCGCGGTCCGGCTGCACCAGAACCGTCCCGATCACCACCATTCGGACGGGGCAGGGCCAATGGCTGGTCTATCAGTTCGACCTGGCGCTGATCGGGAGTCCGGGCAAGCCCTGCCAGCCCTGAGCGGGCCGGGAACCCGCCGGGCCGCCGCGGTGTTCTTCACTCGGTGAGCTCGAGCAGGACACCCGCGGTCGACTTGGGGTGCACAAAGGCGATACGCCGGCCCCCCGCGCCGGTGCGAGGGTGTTCGTCTATCAGGCGGTACCCCGCGGCCCGGCAGGCGGCCAGCGCCGCCTCGAGATCGGGAACGCGGTAGCAGATATGATGAATCCCGGGGCCGCGCCGGGCCAGGAAGCGGGCAATGGGGCCATCCGGTTCCAGCGGGGTGAGGAGTTCCACCTCGGACTCGCCGAAGGGCAGGGCCACGATGCCGGCGCCGTCGGCGGTTTCCCGCGGCCCGGGCTCGAGGCCCAGCACGTCGCGGTAGAAGGCCAGGGCCTCGTCGAGGTCGTGTACCGCGATCCCGACGTGGGCAATACGAGGAGTTTGGGGCATGGCAGCGCGCTCCAGACAATGACACCCGACACGTTCGCCGCCGGCCGGGCCGGTGTGCGGCTAAAGTAATCGGCCCCGCTCCCGGCGGGCAGGGCGCCGAAGGAGAAAACAGCAGACATGAGCGGAATCAACGGCAACATCACGCAGGTTACCGACGACAACTTCTCGGCCGAGGTGGAGCAGAGCAACGGCCTGGTGCTGGTCGATTTCTGGGCCACGTGGTGCGGGCCCTGCCAGATCGTCGCCCCGGTGCTGGAGCAGCTGGCCGAGCAGCACCAGGGCAAGGTGCGCGTGGCCAAGGTGGACGTCGACGCCAACCAGCGCACCAGCATGAAATTCAACATCCGGTCGATTCCCAGCATTCTGTTCTTCAAGGACGGAAAGCACGTGGATACCGTCGTGGGCGCCGTGCCCAAGACGGTGCTCGACACCAAGATCCAGCAGCACCTTTCCTGACTCCGGGCGATCCCCGGCGCCTCTCGGGGCGCCGGGGATCGGGAGCCGGTCTATGCGCGCGAGCAGCGCTCGCTTGCCCTTCTCGTCGGTCCGACTCTCGCAGCTCACCTTCCCGGCCGACCGCGCGCTGCTGGGACGGACGCGCGCTCTCTTCGTTCATCTCGATCATCTCATCGCCTTCGCCAAGCACGACCGCGACGGCCGGGTAGACGCCTATCTGGCGGCCTACCTGCCCGACGAGGTGCTGCTGTTCTTCTTTGACGGCGGTGAGCTGGTCAACGCGGTGGGGATCAACAGCGAGGGCCGGGGACCGGTGGTGGTGAGCGAGGGCCTGCGGCGGGTCCGCGCCGAGCAGGAGCGCTCCGAGCTCTGCTACGCCACCGCGCCCTTGCAGCAGCTCACCTGGATGTATGCCGCCTGCGCCGGCCGCGCCGATCAGCGCCCGGTCGATCCCTCCAACCCGCCGGGCTTCTTCGCCGCTCTCTCGGACGAGCGCTTCAGCGGCGTGGTGGAGTTCATCTCCGACGGGCGGGTCAACTACCTGCTCTTCAGCGACGGCAGGTTCGTGACCGGCTACTTCTCCGATCGCCCGCCCGAGATGCCGGTGGGTCGCTATATGGAATCGCTCTTCGCGCCGCTGCCCGACGGCGCTGCGCCGGAGCTGTCCGTGGCGGTGCTGCCGGAGCTGGACCGGATCCCGGTGCAGGCGTCGGCGGCGCAGGTCGCCGCCTATCGCGAGGTGCACCAGCGGATCGGGGCGGCGGTGGAAGCCGAGTGGCCGGGGGAGGGGCGCCGGCGGAGCGACCGCACCAGTGTCGCCCTGGCCCGCGACGAGCCGGCGCTGGGCACGCTGCTCGAAGGGCAGGCGAACACGCCGGTAAGCGCCGAGGCGCTCACCCAGGCGCTGGCCCGCTGGGTGCGGACCCTGCTCGACGAGGTGGAGTTGGTGGCGCCCGGGGCCGCGACCCGCATCGTCCGCGAAGCGACCTACGAACACCGCTACATGCTCCAGGCGGCCGGCTTCTACGACCGGCTGCCCTGGCGGGTGGAGTGGTGAGCGAGGCCGGCGCAGGCACGCTCTACGTCGTGGCCACTCCGCTGGGCAATCTGGATGACCTCACCCCGCGCGCCGCGCAGGTGCTGCGCACCGTCCCGGTCGTGGCTGCCGAAGACACCCGGTACACCCGGCGGCTGTTGCATCACCTGGATGCCCATCCCGCCCTGCTGAGCTACCACGCGCACAGTCCCGACGACCGCATCGCCGCGATTCTGCGGCACCTGGAGAGCGGACGGGACGTTGCGCTGGTGTCCGATGCGGGCACGCCGGTGATAAGCGACCCCGGCGCCCGGCTGGTTGCCGCGGTGCGCGAGGCCGGCCTCCCGGTCGTCCCCATTCCGGGTGTCTCTGCGGTGGCGGCCGCCCTCTCCGCCGCGGGTCTCCCGGCCGATCGCTACCTGTTCGCCGGCTTCCCGCCCCGCAAGGGAAGCGCCCGGTCCGCCTTTCTGGCCCGCGTCGCCGCCGAGCCCTGGAGCATCGTGCTCTACGAGGCCGCCAACCGGCTGGTGGACCTGCTCGCCGATCTGGCGCAAACGGTGGGGCCCGAACGCCGCGCCGTGGTGGCGCGCGAGCTGACCAAGCTGCACGAGGAGATCCGCGCCGGCACCCTGTCCGAGCTCCGGGCCTGGTATGAGGAAACGGCACCCCGCGGCGAGATCACCCTGGTGCTCGCCGGGGCGGGAGAGGTGGCCGAGCGGGCACCCAACCGGGCGTCGGTGGAAGCGCGGGCCTTGGAGCTGCTGGGGGAGGGCATGCGACCCGCAGCGGTGGTGAAGCGGCTGCTGAACGAGGGAATGGGGGCGAGGAATGAGTTGTACGGAGTGGTGATGAGGCTGGCGGGAGCAGAATAGGTCGAGGGGGTCGAGGGGGTCGAGAGGGTCGAGAGGAATCTGTAGAATCTGCGGAATCCGGATATAGTTAGTCATGAACCTATTGCGGTACCTCCGGGCGAGCTCGATCGCCCTGCTGTTGCTGGTCCCTCCGGCCGGACCGTCGCGCCTGAAAGCCGCTGTCGCCGATCGCGCCCCCGTGCTCACCATCGGGCGCCTGCACTACGACGGCGGGGGCGACTGGTACGCCAACCCGAGCAGCTTGCCCAACCTGCTGCAGGCGATCGAGAGCCGCACCGGGCTCAGGGTGACGGCCCGGGAGCAGGTGGTGACGCTCCAGGACGCCCAGCTCTGGAACGTCCCCTACATTTACATGACGGGGCATGGGAACGTGCACTTCAGCGACCAGGACCTGGAAGTCCTGCGCCGCTATCTCCGCCAGGGCGGCTTCCTCCATGCCGACGACAACTACGGCATGGACAAGTCCATTCGCCGGGAACTGGCGCGGCTCTTTCCCGACCACCCACTGGTGGAGGTGCCGCTGAGCCACCCGATCTACCACTTGATCTACGATTTCCCCAAAGGCATTCCCAAGATCCACGAGCATGACGGCCTGCCGGCGCAGGGCTTCGGAATCTTCCTCGATGGGCGCCTCGTCGTGTACTACTCCTATCAGTCGGACCTGGGCGACGGCTGGGAAGACTACGAGGTGCATCATGATCCGCCGGCATTGCACGAGGCGGCGCTGCGCATGGGCGTGAATCTCTTTGCGTACGCCGTAGGGTACGGCGGATGACTCCCGAGGTTTCCACCAGGGCCCTGGTGCGCCGGCTCGCCCGCCCCTTCCGCGGCGTGCGCCTGGCGGCCGGGATGGCGGCGGCCACCGGGGCCGCGGCGCTCACCCTGGGCGCGCTGGGCTGGCTGGTTCGCCTGGGCTGGGTCCGCACCCCCGCCTGGGTGCTGCTGGCCTGGACCGCCGCGCTACTGGTGCTGGCGGCGTTGCTGGTGTGGGCGCTCCGTGCCTCGGCGCATCTTACCCCGCCCTGGCTGGCGGGCCGGCTGGAGGAGCTGGGGCACCGGCGCTCCGGCTCGGTGCGGGGCTTTCTGGACGCGCCGGCCCCCGGGACCAGCAGCTCCCTGCTCGCCGCGGCTGATGCTGCCCAGGCGGCGGAGCTGGTCCGCAGCGCGCCGGAGAGCCTGCGCCCCCTGCGGCAGCATTTTCGCCGGGAGCTGACCGGCGGCGCGGGACTGTTCGCGCTGGGACTCCTGCTCTTCGTGAGCGCCGGACCGCACCACGGCGTGGTGGCGGCGTTGTGGCATCCGGGCCGCGCCTGGGAAGCCACCATGGCGCCGGTGGCGCTCCGGGCCGCCCAGGATACCGTCGACCGCGGCGGCAGTGCCGAGCTGCATCTGCGTGCCATTGGCCGGCGCCGGGTGACGCTGTTGCTCCGCGCTCCCGGGGAGCCCTGGCGGGCGCAGGCGGTCGCGTTGGATACCGCCGGTCTCGCCACCCTGCCGGTGGGGCCGCTCCGGACCGATCTCTTCGCGCTGGCCATGGCCGGGCGCCGCGTGTCGGACACGGTCCGCGTCCATGTGCGAATCCCCGCCTTTCTTGGCGCGATCAGCGTCACCGCGCGCTATCCCGCCTACCTGGGACTCGAGAGCGAGCCCATGCCGCTCTCGGGCGATACCCTGCTGTTGCCGGCGGGCACCCGGCTCGAGGTCCAGGGCGAGGCGACGGCGGCCCTCACCCGGGGTGGGTGGGTGCGGGAGCGCGATACCATCCCGCTCGACATCCGCGGGCGGTCCTTCAGCGGGAGCTTCGTCCCGGCGGCGTCAGGGGAGTACCGGCTGGCGCTGGGCACCGGGGACGGCACTCCGCTGGCGGGCGACACCGTGCGCCTGCCGGTGCGCGTGGTGCCGGACAGCGCGCCCGTGGTGCTGGTGCCGGTCCCCGGCGCCGACACGGTGGCGCCGCTCAGCATGCGGCTGCCGCTGGTAGTCGACGCCCAGGACGACCATGGCCTCCGCGCCGTGGAGCTCACCAGCTGGCGGGTGAGCCGGCTGGGGCTACGCGACTCGTCGCAGCAGCAGGCGGTGCCGCTCCCCGGCGGCACGCCCGACCACGCCCTGCTCACGGTGGACTTCGACTTCAGCCGCCGCAACCTGCTCCCGGGCGACACGCTGCACTACCTGGTTACCGCGCGCGATAACGCGCCCGCCGCGCACACCGGGCGCTCGCCGGAGTATCTGCTGCGGCTGCCTTCGCTCTCGGAAGTGCGGGCGGCGGTGCGGCAGGCGTCGGCCGGTGTGGAAAGCCGCATGGACTCGCTGGCCGGCAGCAGCAGCCGGCTGGAGCGTCAGACGGAAGACCTCTCCCGCGAGCGGGAGCGCGCCGAGGGCGGCCAGGGGCAGGATGGCAGCACCCAGGAGTCCATGTCCTACCAGTCGGCCCAGAAGGCGCAGGCGATCGCCCAGTCGCAGGAACAGCTGCTGCAGCAGGCCGAAGACCTGAAAGACGTGCTGGACCAGCTGCAGAAGAGCGCCGAGGCCGCGGGGCTCAACGATCCGGTCTGGCAGCAGCGGCTGCAGGAGATCCGGGATGAGCTCGACCGGGCGTTGACCCCGGAGCTGCGCCAGCGGCTGGAGGAACTGCAGCAGGCGCTCAAGAATCTCGATCCCCAGCAGGCGCGCGAGGCGCTGGAGAAGCTGGCCCAGGCGCAGAAGCAGCTGCGCGAGGCGCTGGAACGCAGCCGGGAGCTGTTCCGCCGCGCCGCGCTGGAGGGCGACCTCAGCAACCTGGCCGCGGAAAGCCGGGAGCTGAACCGCGACCAGCAGGACTGGAACCAGCAGACCGGCCGGATGGACTCCACCCAGGCCCAGCGGAGTGAGCGGCAGCTGGCGCAGCGGGCCGACTCGCTGGCGGCGGCGCTGCAGCGGGTGGCGCCGCAGACCGGCGACTCGGCGCGGCAGGCGCGCCTCCAGGCCGCGGCGCAACAGGCGGCGCAGGCGGGGCAGCAGATGCGCTCGGCGTCGCGATCCATGCAGAGCGGCCAGCGGCAGCAGGCGCGCCGGCAGGGGCAGCAGGCGTCGGACCTGCTGGGCCCCCTGGGCGACCAGCTGAGCCAGGAGCGGCAGGCGATGCAGGACGCCTGGCGGCAGGAGGTCAGCGCCGGGCTGGATCGCGCGCTGAGCGAGACCAGCCGGCTCACCGAGCGGCAGCTGCAGCTTTCCCGGCAGTTGCGGGAGGAGGACCCCTCGAGCCTGCCTGCCATGCGGGGTGAGCTGGGGGCGCTGCAGGAGGGGGTGCAGAAGCTGAAAGACCAGATGACCCAGACCGCGGGCAAGAACGCGCTGGTCTCCCCCCAGATCAGCGTGGCGCTGAGTGTGGCGCAGCAACAGATGCAGCGGGCCCAGGACGCCATCTCCAACGCCACTCCCGACCCGCGCTCGGCGGCGGAGGCGGCGGAGCAGGCGGTGGACGCGCTCAATGCCGCATCGTATCAGATGGCCCGGAGCCAGAACCAGGTTTCGGGGGCGGGCAGCGGCAGCGGCCTGCAGGAGGCGCTGGAGCAGATGCAGCAGCTCGCCGGGCAGCAGGGGGCGCTCAATCAGGACGCCGCCTCGCTGTTGCCGATGGCCGGCCAGGGCGCCATCCAGCAGCAGCTCCGCGCCCTGGCCGACCGGCAGCGGGCCATGGCCGAGCGGCTGGAGCGGTTGCGGGCCCAGGGGCAGCTGCCGGGCGCGGGCGAGCTGGCGGAGCAGGCGCGGCAGCTGTCGCAACAGCTGGAGCAGGGGCGGCTGGACCGGCAGACGGTGGACCGGCAGGAGCGGCTCTACCGCCGCCTGCTGGATGCGGGCCGCACGCTTCAGGGCGAGCAGGAAGATCCCAACAAGGAGCGCAAGAGCACGGCCGCCACGGGCGACAGTGTTCACCTGCCGCCGGCGCTGCGGCTCAAGCTGCAGGGGGACGACAATACGCTGCGGATGCCCGACTGGGAGACGCTGCAACAGCTCTCGCCGGAAGAGCGGCGGCTGGTAGTGGAGTACTTCCGGCGATTGACGGAGAAGCCGTGAGCAGGAATCGGGAATCAGGAATCGGGAATCGGGGGGGAGCGGTCTTCGACCTTCGACCTTCGACCTTCGACCGTGCTCGCGGGATGAGACCGTGGATGCTCATGGTTCTGGCGCTTGTCGCGCTGCTCCCCGCCCGGCTCATGGCCCAGGAACAGCTCACCCGCGCGTTCGAGCTGGAGCGCAAGGGCGACTATGCCGGTGCGGCGGCAGCGTACCGGGAGGTACTCAAGGGCCATCCCGACGATGCGTCGGGACTGCTGGGGCTGGAGCGGGCGCTCACCGCCATGAACCGGATCCAGGACATCCTGCCGCAGGTGCGGGCAGCGCTGCAGGCCAGGCCCGGCGCCAATGCCGTCTACAGCGTGGCCCTGCGCGCCTTCTATGCCGTGGGGCAGCCGGATAGCGCGGCCCGGGTGGTGGAGCTGTGGTCGCAGGCGCAACCCAACGACGAAACCCCGTACCGCGAATGGGCATCCGTGGCGCTGTCACGCGGGCGGCGGCAGGAGGCCGAGAACATCTACGCGATCGCCCGGCAGCGGCTGGGCCGCGACAATGTCCTGGCCCCGGAGATGGCGCAAGTGGCGCTGATGGACCGGGACTACCCCCGGGCGGTGCACGAATGGCTGCTGGCGGTGCAGAACCTCCCGGGGTATCGCATGGCCGCGGTCAACGCGCTGAGTACGGTGCCGGGCGCCGCGCGCTCGGCGGTGCTGGACGCGCTCAATGCCGACAAGAGCGCCCTGGCCATGCAGATCGAAGCGATGCTGCAGGCGCGCTGGGGCGAACCCCTGGCCGGTTATCAGCGGCTCCAGGCCGCCCTGCCCGCTTCCGGCCCGGCGGCGCTGGAGCTGCTGCGCGGCTTCCAGCGGGAGGTGCAGGTGCTGTCGGGCAGCGAAGCGAAACGGGTTCGCGGCATGACGCTGGAGGCTATGGGGGAGCGCCTGACCGGTGCGCCGGCAGCGCAGGTGCGGCTGGAGGCGGCCCGCGCCTATGCGGAATCGGGCGATGCGGAGGCGGCGCGCCGCATGCTCGCGGTACTCACCCGCGACGGCTCGGCGCCTCCCTCGATGGCGGCCGATGCGGGCACCACACTGGTGGAGGTGCTGATCGCCGAAGGCCATCTGGACCAGGCGGAGCAGGAGCTGGCCCGCGAAGGCAGGGCGCTGAGCGTCGCCCAGCAACAGCGGCTCAGGCGCGAGCTGGCCCTGGGCTGGGCCCGTGGGGGTAAACTGGACCGCGCGGCGGCCGCGATGGCGGGGGACAGCACGGTGGATGGGCTGGCGCTGGCCGGCCGGCTGCATCTCTTCGCGGGTGATCTGGTGGGGGCGCGCAAGCTGCTGGAATCCGCCGGGCCCTACGCCGGATCTCGCGAAGCGGCCACCGCGCGGGCCTCGCTGCTGGCGCTGCTGCAGCAGGTGACGGCCGACACCCTGCCGGAGCTGGGCTTGGCCTTCCTCACCCTGGAGCAGGGGGACAGCGCCCGGGCCCAGAGCGAGTTCGCCGCATTGGGGCACCGGCTGGCGGCGGGCGCGGGCGGCGCCGAGCTGCTGCTTCAGGCGGGGCAGCTGGCGGCGGCCGGTGCGCATCCGGCCGAGGCCGAGCCGCTGCTGCGCGCGGCGATCGACAGCGCGGCGCCCGCGACCGCGCCCGCCGCGCAGCTGGCGCTGGCCCGGCTCCTGGTATCGCTCCAGCGGCCGGCCGATGCCGTGCCGCTGCTCGAAGAGCTGATCCTCACCTATCCGGCGAGCGCGGTGGTGCCGCAAGCCCGGCGCCTGCTGGACGAGGTGCGGGGGGCGGTGCCCAGGACATGAAGCGCCGGGAGTTTTTCCGGCATTCCGGCGGCGGCCTGGCGGCGGCCTGGCTGGGCTCAGCGCCGTTGGGCCGTGTGCTGGCCGCGCGCCTGGGCGCCGAGGCCAGTCTGCTGGTGCCCATGGACGACCGGCAGCAGGATCACCTCAAGGCCTACGGGGTGACCTATCGGGTCATTCAGCGCGGCGGCCGCGCCGAGTGGTTCCTGAACTACCGGGGCGGGTCGTTTCTCATCCCGGCGGATGCCGTCACCGCGCGCGATGCGGCGCTGGCGGGCGTCACCACCGAGCCGGTGGATCCCGGGCAGGTGACTGCCATCCGGGCGCAGATCGCGCAGGAGAATACGGAAGCGGTGCCCCTGGAGAAGTCGCCCCGGATTGCGGTGTATGTGCCGCCCAACGCGGCGCCGTGGGACGATGCCGTCACCATGGCCCTGCAATACGCGGGGATCGATTTCGAGAAGGTCTGGGATGAAGCCGTGCTCTCGGATGCGCTGCGCCACTACGACTGGCTCCATCTGCACCACGAGGACTTCACCGGCCAGTACTCGAAGTTCTTCCTGACCTACGCGGGCGCCCCCTGGCTCAGCGACATGGTCAGCCGCAATACCGCCATGGCGTCGCGCCAGGGCTTTCCCAACGTGCCGGCCGAGAAGCGCGCCGTGGCGGAGGCGATCGCCGCCTACGTGGGCCGGGGCGGGTTTCTCTTTGCCATGTGTACCGCCACCGAAACCATCGACCTGGCGCTGGCGAGCCACGGGGTGGATATCGCCGCCGCCTACGCCGACGGCTCTCCCATGGATCCGGATGCCACCCGCAAGATGGACTGGACCCGCAGTCTGGCCTTTCAGGACGCGACGCTGGTCCTGAACCCGACCCTCTCGGCCTTCTCGGATATCGACGGGCACCAGGTCAACGTGCCGGGGGCACGGCAGCCGCTGGGCTCGTTCAGCTTGTTCAATTTCAGCGCCAAGATCGATCCCGTGCCTTCCATGCTGGTGCAGAGCCATCGCCAGGTGGTGCCCGATTTCTACGGTCTCACCACCTCGTTTACCCGCCGCACCCTCAAGCCCAGCGTCACGGTGCTGGCCGACGAGCCGGGCGCGCCCTGGGTCAAGTACATTCACGGCGACCACGGCAAGGGCACCTGGACCTTCTACGGCGGGCACGACCCGGAAGACCCGCAGCATCAGATCGGCGACCCGCCGACGGACCTGTCGCTGCATCCTAATTCGCCGGGCTACCGTCTGATCCTCAACAACGTGCTGTTCCCGGCGGCCAAGAAGAAGGAGCTGAAAACCTAGGGACCAGCAATCAGGAACCGGGGATCAGGGCCCTTCTCCTTGCCCCCAGGTTGCTCCCTTCGACCGTTGACCTTCCACCCGGATCAGGCACTGACGCCTCGGACTCCCGCCGTGATGATCGCTGCGCTCCTCTGCCTGGGGTGCGCCCGGCGCGAGTCCGGCGTCACGCTCACCTTTCCGGGCAGCGCCCTGGGGGCCGAGAGCGAGATTCTCCAGCGCCAACTGGCGCGGTTCATGACGCTGCATCCGGCCATCCACGTGGTACAGCGCCGCACTCCGGATGATGCCGATCAGCGCCACCAGCTCTACGTGCAGTGGCTCAATGCGCACGCCGGCGAGCCCGACATCCTGCAGCTCGACGTCGTCTGGACGCCGGAATTCGCCGCGGCGGGCTGGATCCTGCCGCTCGACGCTTTTCACCCCGATACCGCCGACTTCTTCCCCGCCACGCTGGCTGCCAACCGCTGGCGCGATACTCTCTACGCCCTGCCGTGGTTCGTGGATGCCGGCATGCTGTACCGGCGCACCGACCTGGTGCCGCGCGCGCCCGGCTCCCTGGCGGAGCTGGTGAGCGACGCGCGTGCGGCGCGCGACTCCGCGCCCGCCGGCTTCGTCTGGCAGGGCGCCCGCTACGAGGGGCTCATCACCGTCTTCACCGAAGTTCTGGCGGCCTATGGCGGTGAGATCACCGACCGGGAGGGGCGGGTGCGGGTGGACGGAGAGCCGGCGGTACGGGCCCTCACCTGGTTGCGTGACGCGATCTACCGCGACAGCATCTCGCCGCCTGCCGTGCTGACCTGGCACGAGGAGCAGACCCGCTTCGCCTTCCAGAATAGCGAGGCGGTGTTCATGCGCAACTGGCCCTACGCCTACCCGCTGCTGCAGGACAGCAGCAAGAGCCGGGTCGCCGGGAGGGTGGCGGTGAGCCCCATGCCGGCGGGGCCCGGCGGCGAGGCCGGCGCGGCGCTGGGCGGCTCACAGCTGGCCATCAACGCCCGCACCCGGCATCCCGATTCGGCCTATGTGCTGCTGGCCTGGCTGACGGCGCCGGCACAGATGAGCGAGCGGGCCAGGGCGGTGGGCCAGTTCCCGCCCCGGCCGTCGCTGTATGCCGGCAGCGCCCTGGCGGGCGCCCTGCCGATCCCGCCCGGCCAGGTGGAAGGGATCATCGCGCACGCGGTGCCCCGGCCGGTCACGCCGGTCTATACCGAGTTGTCGCAGATCCTGCAGATCTGGCTGCACCGGGCCCTCTCGCACCAGGCGGAGCCCCGGGACGCCCTGGCGCACGCCGCCGCCGAGATGCGGGCGCTGCTTCGCCGGGTAGGCCTGAGCCCGGACAGCGCCGCATGAACGCCGGCCGGGGCGAATCGCGGCTGGCCTGGCGGCTGGTGCTGCCGGCGCTGGGACTGGTGGTGCTGGTGGCGATCTTCCCCCTGGCGTGGGCGCTGTGGGAGTCGCTGCATCTGCATGATCTGCGCATGCCCTGGCGGGGCACGCCCTTCGTCGGGCTGGCCAACTACGCCGAGCTGCTGCACGACCCCCGGTTCCGGGAAGCGTTGGCGCATACCGCGATCTTCACGGGCATCAGCGTGAGCCTGGAGCTGTGCCTGGGCCTGGTAGTGGCGCTGGTCCTCAACCGGGCCTTCCGCGGGCGCGGCGCGGTGCGCGCCGCGGTCCTGGTGCCCTGGGCCATTCCCACCGTGGTGACGGCGCTGCTCTGGCGGTTCATCTTCGGCGGAGAGCACAGCGTCGCGAACGCGGTCCTGACCGGGACCGGACTCGCCCCGCATCCGGTCCTCTGGTTTGTGCACGCCACGGCCGCGTGGGTGCCCATCATCCTGGCCGATGTCTGGAAGACGACGCCGTTCGTCGCCCTGCTGCTGCTGGCGGGCCTGCAGACCATCGACCAGGAATCCTACGAGGCGGCCCGCATGGACGGGGCGGGGACCTGGGCCCAGTTCGTGCACATTACGCTGCCGCTGCTCCGGCCCGCCATTCTGGTGGCGCTGATCTTCCGCACCCTGGACGCGTTCCGGGTGTTCGACCTGATCTACGTGCTGACCGGCGGCGGCCCCGGCACCGCGACCGAGCCACTGTCGCTCTACACCTTCACCGCGTTGCTCCAGGACCTGCGCTTCGGGTACGGGGCGGCACTGTCGGTGGTGATCTTCCTGATCACGTTCCTGCTGGCGGTGTTCTATATCAGGGTGCTGGGGGTCCGGCTGAGTACCAATGACTAGGACTGGCTCGGGCGCCTCGGCGTACTCGGCGGGCTGGGGGTTCCTCCGCCGGTTCGCCACGGTCGCGGTGGTGGTGGCCGCGGCAGGCCCTCTGTACTGGATGCTCGTCGCGTCCGTCACGCCGGAGGCGACCCTCTTCTCCCATCCGGCCCTGTTCCCCGCGGCGCCGGTGCTGGAGCACTACCGCGCCCTCTTCACCCAGCGGAATTTCTGGCTTCCCATCCGCAATTCTCTGGTGGTGGCCGGCGCCACGACCCTCCTGTGCCTGCTGCTGGGGTCGCTCTGCGCCTATGCCCTGGCCCGGCTGCAGTTCCGCGGCAAGTCGCTGGTGCTCGGGTTCGTGCTGGCGGTCTCCATGTTCCCCCAGATCTCGATCGTCTCGCCGCTCTACCTGCTGCTGCGGAGCCTGGGGCTCATCAATACCTATCCCGGCCTGGTGCTGCCGTACCTCACCTTCGCCATGCCGCTGACCGTCTGGCTGCTCACCAGTTTTTTCCGCCAGTTGCCGCGCGAGCTGGAAGAGGCAGCCATGATGGATGGGGCGGGCCGGCTGCGCATCTTGCGCGAGATCATTCTGCCGCTCGCGCTGCCGGGGCTTGCCGCCACCGGTATCCTGACGCTGGTGTACTGCTGGAACGAGTTTCTCTTCGCGCTGTCGTTCACGCTGGGGCCGGAGCGGCAGACGGTGCCGGTGGCGATCGCGCTGTTCCGGGGGCAGTATCAGGTGCCCTGGGGGCAGATCCTCGCCGCAGCCGTGGTCGCCACGGCGCCGGTGGCGGTGCTGGTGCTGTTCTTCCAGCGCCGGATCGTTCAGGGGCTGACGTCCGGGGCAGTGAAAGGCTGATAGCATGCACTCGATTGCTTACACCGGAAGACGCCGCCTGGGTTGGGGAGCATAGATGGCAACCATACGCCTCGAGCACATCGCCAAGACCTACCCGGGCGCCGCGGTACCGGCGGTGGCCAGCCTCGATCTCGAGGTGAACGACGGGGAATTCGTGGTGCTGGTGGGCCCCTCGGGCTCTGGCAAGAGCACCACATTGCGGCTGGTGGCCGGGCTGGAGCACCCCACCGGCGGGCGGATCCTGCTGGGCGGGCGGGACATCACCGCGCTGCCGCCGCAGGCGCGGGACCTTGCCATGGTCTTCCAGTCCTACGCGCTCTACCCTCACAAGACGGTGCGCCAGAACCTCGCCTTTCCGCTGCGAATGCAGAAACAGGATGCTGGTGCCATCGACGCCCGCGTCTCCCGGGTGGCGGAACAGCTCGGCATCGGCGAGCTGCTGGAGCGGAAGCCCCGGCAGCTCTCCGGCGGGCAGCGACAGCGTGTGGCGCTGGGGCGGGCCATGGTGCGGGAGCCCCGGGGCTTTCTGCTGGACGAGCCGCTGTCCAACCTCGATGCCCGCCTGCGGGTGGAGACCCGAACCGAGCTGGCACGGATGCAACGGCGGCTGGGCGCCACCATGCTCTACGTCACGCACGACCAGGAAGAGGCCATGACCCTGAGCGACCGGGTGGCGGTCATGCACCAGGGGCGCCTGCAGCAGTACGCCCGGCCGATGGAGGTCTACCGGCGGCCCGCCAACCGGTTTGTCGCGGGGTTCATCGGCTCGCCGGCCATGAACTTCTTCCCGGGAGCGCTGGTTCGACGGGACGGCCGGTCAGTCTTCCAGGCCGACGGCTGGGACATCTCGCTGGACCAACTGCCGGCGGCTGAAGGGCCGGTTACGCTGGGCGTCCGTCCCTCGGATATCCGGCTGACCGCGCCGGGGGAGGGAGACATCGACGCGAGAGTGGATGTGGCGGAACCGCTGGGCCGCGAGGTCCTGCTTCACCTGGGCGCCGCCGGTATCCCCGCCCTCCGGGTGCTGGCGCCCGCCGACAGCGCACCGGAGGAGAATACCGGTGCCGGCCTTCGCTTCCAGCGTGACCATCTGCATTTTTTTGCCCACGACAACGGCCAGCGGCTGAGTTAACTTTCGCGCGATTCCCCCAGCCTGTTCACCCTCCGGCCGGAAGCTGTCCCCGCATGGATCGTCTCTCGCCCGCCGCCCGCCGTATCCTGGCGGATGAGATCGCCGCCGCCGGCGGCCGCGAGGTCTCGTTCGTCGCGGATGTCGATGCCGATGGCGTCATCACCGGGGCGCGTGCCGTGGCGCGGGGCACGGTGGACATGGTCCTGGCTCTGCCGGGCATCGCCCGGCGGGGCGAAATGGTCCTCCACAACCACCCCAGCGGCCGGCTCGATCCCTCCCCGCCCGATCTGGGCGTCGCCGCCCGGCTGCACGACGGCGGCATCGGGTTCGGCATCATCGATAACCAGGCCTGCGAGCTCTATGTAGTGGTGGAGGTCCCGCGCAGCCGCCGGGCCACCCCGCTCGACACCCTGGGCGTGGTGGCCACCCTGGGCGAGCAGGGGCCGGTGGCGGGGGTTCTGGGCCAGTATGAAGACCGTCCCAGCCAGCGCGATATGGCCGCCTACATCGCCGACGCGTACAACGACGGGGGCGTGGTCCTGCTGGAGGCGGGCACCGGCGTGGGGAAGTCGTTCGCCTATCTGGTGCCGGCGCTGGCCTGGGCCCGCGCCAACGACGAACGTACCGTGGTCAGCACCAACACCATCAATCTGCAGGAACAGCTGGTGGGAAAAGACCTGCCCCTGCTACGCCGCGCCCTGGCGGACGGTGAACGCGAGCCCACCTACGCGCTGCTCAAGGGGTGGCGGAACTATCTCTGCCTGCTGCGGCTGCACCAGGCGGTGGGCGCCCAGCGCAGCCTGCTCGAGCCCGACAAGCTCGATGAGCTCGCGGCCATCGCCGCCTGGGCCGGCCATACCGCCGACGGCACGCTGAGCGATCTGCCGGCCACGCCCAGCCACGAGGTGTGGGACGAAGTGAGCGCCGAGGCCGATCTCTGCAGCCGGGTGAAATGCCAGTACTTCGACCGCTGCTTTCTCTTCGCCGCCCGCCGCAGGGCCGCCGAGGCCGATGTCGTAGTGGTCAACCACCATCTGCTGGCGGCCGACCTGGCCGTCCGGCGGGCGCAGGACAACTGGCAGGATGCCGCCGTGTTGCCGCCCTACCAGCGGCTGATCCTGGACGAGGCCCACCATCTGGAGGACGTCGCCGCGAATCACCTGGGCGTGCATCTCTCGAGCTATGGTCTCCGGCGCCTGCTCTCGCGCTTCGAACGCAACGGCCGCGGGCTGGCGCCGGCGCTCAGCTGGGAGTTGTCCAGCCGGGGCGATCTCCTGAGCCGTGCCAGCCTCGACCTCCTGCAGCAACGGCTGCTGCCCTCGCTCGCCACGGCGCGCCGGGCCACCGAGGCCATGCTGCTCCGGCTGCATGCCCGGGTGGGGGCGGTGCAGGGCGGTGTGTTTCGCCTGGGCGACGACTTCGCCGCCGATCCCGTCTGGCCGGAGGGGCTGGGGCGCGAGCTGGACGACGTCCTGGGTGCCTTCCGCGCGCTCAAGGATCATGTGGAGACCATCGCCGACCGGATGGCCGAGGGCGAGGAGTCGGAGCGCCGGGGTCAGCTGCTGCAGGAAATGCGGGCGGTGGTGCGCCGGCTGGAGAGCGCCTCCGATGCCCTCAACCTTACGCTGCGGCCGGTGCCCGGCGGCGATCCCACCGTGCGCTGGCTGGAACGGACCGGCTCGCGGGGACAGAACGTGGGCCTGGCGGCGGTGCCCATCGACCTGGCCCCGGTGTTGCGCGAGCTGCTCTTCGACCGGGTGAAGACCGTCGCCCTCACCAGCGCCACCCTGGCGGCCGCTGGCGAGTTTGATTTTCTGGAGTCGCGGCTGGGGCTGCGGCACGAACCCAGTCCGGTCACGGTCCGGGAAATCCTCCCCTCGCCTTTCGATTTTCTGTCCCAGTGCCTCTTCGGCATTCCGGACGACATGCCCGACCCCCGGGAGGATGAGCATACCCATGCCTCCGCGGTGGCCCAGGTGGTGAGCGACCTGGCCTATGCGTCGGACGGCGGGATGTTCGTCCTCTTTACCAGCTACGCCGCCCTGCGCCGCGTGGCCGCCGAGCTCCAGGGAAGCCTGGGGAACCGCTGGCCCATTCTGGTGCAGGGCGAAGGCCCGCGCGATCTCCTGCTGCGGCGCTTTCGCGATGCGGGGAACGCCATTCTGCTGGGGACCGACTCCTTCTGGGAGGGGGTGGATGTGCCGGGCCGCGCCTTGCGCACGCTGGTGCTCACCAAGCTCCCCTTCAAGGTCCCCAGCGAGCCGATCACCCAGGCCCGGCTGGAGCGGCTGGCGGAGCAGGGGGAGGACGGCTTCATGCACTACCTCCTGCCGCACGCCGCCCTCAAGTTGAAGCAGGGGTTCGGGCGGCTCATCCGTTCCGGCAGCGACGTGGGCGTGGTGGTGCTGCTCGACCGCCGGGTCATTACCAAACGCTACGGCCCGCTGGTGCTGAGCGGCCTGCCCCGGGCCGACCGGATCGTGGGGAGCTGGCAACAGGTGCTGTCTCGAGTGGAAGACTTCTTCGCCCGTCACGGAATCGGAGCGAGCGTATGATCGACACCCCGTCGAAGATCATCTGCGTGGGGCGCAACTATCCGGCCCATGCCAAAGAGCTGGGCAACGCCGTCCCGTCCCAGCCGATGCTCTTTTTCAAGCCGCCCAGCGCCATCATCGGGCCCGACGAGGCGATTCTCCTGCCCGGGGCATCCAGCCAGGTGGAACACGAGGCCGAAATCGGCGTGGTGGTGGGCCGGCGGCTGCGGCATGCGGGCGAGGACGAGGCGCAGGCGGCGATCGGCGGATTCACCTGTGTGAACGACGTCACCGCCCGCGATCTCCAGAAGACGGATGGTCAGTGGGGCCGGGCCAAGGGCTTCGATACCTTCTGCCCCGTGGGGCCTCGGGTGGTGAGCGGGCTCGACTGGCGCGAGCTGGAGGTTCTCGGACGAGTGAACGGCCAGGAACGGCAGCGCGGCGCGGCCAGGGACATGCACTTTTCCATCCCGTTCCTGCTGGCCTACATCAGTGGGATCATGACGCTGGAGCCCGGCGACCTGATCGCGACCGGCACGCCGGCCGGGGTGGGGAAGCTGGAAGACGGCGACGTGGTGGAGGTGGAGGTGTCGGGGGTGGGAGTGCTGCGGAATACGGTGAGGCGTGAGCAGTGACCGGTGCGCCCCCCACCGATAACCAGGCAAGAGACCGGACCATGATCAAGTTCAGCCACACCCTCCAGGCGCTCCCCGGCTACCCCCTGGCCGAGCTGCCGGCCATCAAGCGGCGCCTCATCCAGGAAGGCATGGATGTCATCGACCTGGGCGCGGGGGACGTGGATCTGCCGCCACCCAGCGCGGCGGTGGAGTCGCTGCGCGAGGCGCTGGGCACGCCCGCGCTGAGCAAATACGGCTTTCAGCAGGGGTTGCCGGAGTTCCGCCAGGCCATCGCCGCGTGGATGGAACGGCGCTTCGGCCAGCGGTTCGATCCGGCCGCCGAGCTGCTGCCGCTCATCGGGTCGAAGGAGGGGATTGCCCATCTGCCGTTCACGGTGCTCGACCCGGGCGACGTGGCCATCGTGCCGGAGCCGGGCTATCAGGCCTATCTGGGCGGGACCCTGCTGGCGGGCGGGACCCCGCATGTGGTGCCGCTCACGCCGCGCACCGGTTTTCTGCTGGAACTGGACGAACTGCCGGAAGACGTGTTGCGGCGGGCGAAGCTGGTCTTCCTCAACTATCCCAACAACCCGACGGCGGCCGTCGCTCCCCGGGACTATCTCGAGCGCACCGTCGGCCTCTGCCGCAAGCACGACATTCTGCTGGCCTACGACAACGCCTACAGCGAGATCGGCTTCGACGGCTACCGGGCGCCCGGCATCTTCGAGATCGCGGGTGCGCGGGAGATCGCGATCGAGTTCTTCTCGTTGTCGAAGACCTTCTCCATGACGGGCTGGCGGGTGGGTTGGGCGGCCGGGGCGCCGGAGCTGATCGCCGCGCTGGCGCGGGTCAAGTCCTACGTGGATACCGGGGTCTTTCTGGCGCTGCAGAAAGCCGCTGCGGCCGTAGTGGCCGAAACCGAGCAGCTGGCGGCCCCGCTGGTGGCCGAGCTGCAGCGGCGGCGCGATGCCGGGGTGGACGCACTGCGCCAGGCCGGCTTCCCGGCCGAGTCGCCGCAGGCCGCGATGTATCTCTGGGTCCCGCTGCCCGAGGGGGTGCCCTCGGCGCAGTTCGCCCGCCGGGCGCTGGAGGAGGAAGGAGTGCTGGTGCTGGCCGGCAGCGCCTTCGGGCCGGGTGGGGAGGGGTTCTTCCGCATCGCGCTGACCGTAGGCGCCGGGCGGCTGGCCGAAGCGGCCCGCCGGCTCGGCCGCATCCGTGCCGCGCTGGGCAGTGGGCCGGTTGCCGCGAGCACCTGAGCTTTTCTTTCCCCGTCCCCCGCGCCGGGGGTGGCTCTGGATTGCGCTGGGGCTGAGCCTGGCGCTGCACGCAGCGCTGATCGCCGTGTGGGTGCGGGCCCGGCCGCCCCGGCCGCCCTCCGGCGCCGGCCAGTTGATCGTCGTGCTGCCCAGGGCGCCGCGCTCTTCGGCCGCGATGGAGCCTTATCTCCCGTCCCGTGCTGAGCCCCGCCGCCCCCAGGCTCCGATGGCCCCAGCCCCTCCAGCCCGGCGGCCCCCGCCGCAGCCGGTGGAGCAGCCGGCGCCGGTCGCTCCGGAGGCCGCCGCCGGCGATACCCTGGCTGCGCCCGGGCTGCCGGGGGGCGGCGACACCGCCGGTGCGGTGGCGCAGGAGGCGGGTTCGTTGCGGCCCGCGCTGGCCGATTCCGTGCTCTGGGTGCGGCCGCTGCCGGTGACGCCGCGCGAACTGCGCGAGGTGCTGGCCGACACCGAGGTAGCCAGGGTGGACAGCGCGGTCACCGCCATTCTCCAGGCCTATCTCGATTCGCTGGCGCGTGAGCCGGAAGCGCGGGGCATGAAGCTGCCGAGCTGGGTGGCGAAGGTGGGCGGCAGGAAGTTTGGGGTGGACCAGCACAACATATACATTGCAGGGATCAAGATCCCGGCGGTGGTGCTGGCGCTCCTGCCGCTGCCGCAGGGCAATATCGATCAGGCCCGGGCATACAATCACCTGATGGACATGCGCGCCGATCTGCAGCACGCCGCGCAGCGGGCCGCGACGATGGACGAGTTCAAGGAACAGATCCGGGAGATCCGGGAGCGGAAAGAGCAGGAGCGCGCCTTTCGCAAGGCGCAGCGAACCCGTCCCGACATCCCGGCCGACAGTGGTGGCACACGATGAAGCTGATCGATACCGAAGAGACGATCATCCTGGTTACGGGCACCGATCTCCGGGCCGAAGAACGCGACCGCCCCCTGGCCTACCGCCTGAAAGAAGAGATCGACCGCCGGGGCGCAGGGTTCGCCTTCCGGCGCGCCGTGGTGGTGGGCGACGAGTGGTACCTGCAGAACCGGCTGTTTCACCTGAATCCCACCTTGGCGATCGGGGGCCCCGGCGTGAATGGGGTGTCCCAGCAATTTGCCGATCTCCTGCCCACCGTCTGGACTCAGGAAGAACGGGCCTTCATTCAGCTCGAGTTCGGCAGCGAATACAAGCGCGCCAGCCTGTGGGGCATGGATGTCAGCGCCACCGCCCATGCCGTCCAGGCCTTCGTGACCGAAGGCCATCTGGACGATCTGCTGGGCCGGATCTGGCGCTTCCGCTCCGGCCTGCTGGTCTGAGCTCGGCGGCGTTGCAGTACGGAAGGTGATCTACTGAGGGTCGAGAAGGTCGAGGGGGTCGAGATCTGCGTCTCGACCTCCTCAGCCATCTCGACCCCTTCGACTCTTCAGGCGCTTTCCAGCACCGTCGCCATCTTCCCCAGCGCGACCTCCGGGCCCACCGCCTCCAGCAGCTCGTTCACCGGCTCGGAGACGGTACTGCCGGTGATGGCCACCCGCACCGGCTGCATCAGGTCTCCCAGCTTGCGGTTCTCGTCGCCGGCCAGTTGCCGGATGGCCTGCAGGATCTCTTCGGCGGTCCAGGAGCCTGCCAGGGGTGCCAGCCGGTCGTGCACCAGCCGCAGGTTGGCGGCGAACTCCGGCCCCATCTTTGCCTTCAGGGCCTGTCCCTTCTCGTCCACCTCGGGGGGTGTGGAATCGAGCCGCACCGCCACCTGGCGCGCGATGTCCAGGATGGTACGGCTGCGGGCCTTCACCGCCGTGATGAGACCCAGCAGGCGGTCCTGCCCGGGCTCCGGCACTCCGCGCCGGCGCAGCTCGGCCCGGACCGGATTCACCAGGTCTTCCGAGGGGAGCATCGAGAGATACTGCCCGTTCATCCACTCCAGCTTGGCCAGATCGAAGACGGCGGGCTTGCTCTGGATACCCCCCAGGGAGAAGAGGGCGATCATCTCCGCCTCGGGCAGGATCTCCCGGTCGCCGCCCGGCGACCAGCCCAGCAGGGCCAGGAAGTTGCGCATGGCGGCGGGCAGGATGCCCTGGTTGCGGTAGTCGCCCACCGCCGTGGCGCCGTGGCGCTTGGAGAGCTTCTTCCCGTCGGGCCCCAGGATCATGGGCACGTGCGCGAAGACGGGCGGCTCCCGACCCATGGCGCGGTAGAGCGCGATCTGCTTGGGGGTATTGCTGATGTGGTCGTCGCCCCGGATCACGTGGGTGATGTCCATGGCGATATCGTCGGAGACCACGGCCAGGTTGTAGATGGGGGTCCCGTCGCTGCGCAGGATGACCAGGTCGTCCAGGTCGCGGCCCTGGAAGCTGATCCGGCCGTGGACCGCATCGTCCCAGGCCAGTTCGTCGTCGGGCATGCGGAAGCGGATCACGAACGGGTCGCCCCGCGCCATGCGTTCGGTGGCGTGGGCGGTCTCGAGCCGCAGGCAACGGCGGTCGTAGCGGAAGGGTGCGTGGCCCGCCGCGGCGCGCTGCGCCTCCAGCTCTTCCCGGGTGCAGAAGCAGCGATAGGCCTTGCCCTGGGCCAGCAGCTGTTCGGCATCGGCGCGATGCCGGGCGGTGTAGCTCCCCTGGAAGAACGGCCCCTCGTCCCAGCCGACGCCCAGCCAGGAGAGCCCGTCCAGGATGACCTGGGTATGGGCCTCGGTGCTGCGCTCCCGGTCGGTATCCTCGATCCGCAGCACGAACGTTCCACCGGTATGCCGGGCAAAGAGCCAGTTGAACAGTGCGGTGCGGGCGCCGCCCACATGGAGATAGCCGGTAGGGGAGGGGGCAAATCGGACGCGGGGGGGAGGCATGAGGCTGGTCGCTTCTCGATGGACAATGGCCCCAGACGAAGTCGCCAGTCACTCGCAAACCTTGCGATTAGCGACTAGCGACTCGACGGAGTGGGAGGGATTCGAACCCTCGATAGGAGCTTTAGACCCCTATAACGGTTTAGCAAACCGGCGCCTTCAGCCTCTCGGCCACCACTCCCGGGCGCAGAAGTTAGCGCCGCTCATGCACTTGCGCAACGGGCCGCCGGGCAGGGGCAGGGGCTCCACCTGCTTTTCGGTGCAGACCGTGCCACTCGCGCCCGAAAAATGCAGAGTGGGAGGGGCCGGCTGAAATTCTTACCACGCGAGCAGGGAACTGCACCCGTGGTGTTGAGCAGTTGAGGCGTGCCAAATTCCGATACAGCGCGTCCCTGGCTGTTCGAAAAGTATCAATTGCGGCAAGCACAGCTCGGCCCCAGAGTTTCACCAAAGGAAACTGCCCATGCATTCAGTCACCCTCGCCGTACGCGGCCGGCGCGGCTTCTCGCTGATCGAGATGCTGCTGGTCGTCGTGCTCATCGGCATCGTGACGGCGATCGGGCTGCCGCGATTGCGCGATGCCAAGGTCCGCAGCGACGTCCGCAGCGCACGGGTGGTGCTGGTGAGCCTGTATTCTCAGGCGCGGGCGGCGGCGGTGCAGACCAGTCGCACCACGACACTGAACGTCTCCGGGACCAGCGCCTGGATCACCGCCAATTCGCCGGCCGGCGGCACGCTGGATACGATCGGCACGGTCCGCAACCTGTCCCAGGGCTATGGGGTGGCGCTGGCGGCGACGCCCAATCAGGTCACCATCGATCCCCTGGGGTTCGGCCGCCTGGGCACTACGATCGTGTTGTCGAACGCGGGGATTGTCGATTCGATCATGATCACCGGTTTCGGGAGAATCCAGCGATGACGGGCGACCGCCGGGGCTTTACCATTGTCGAGGTCCTCATCGCCATCATCGTGCTGAGCGTGGGAATCCTCGCGCTGGCCACGTCTGGCGGCCTCTCGTTCCAGATGCTGGGCCAGGGGCGGCGCTTCACGGCTGCCGCCCAGACGGCGCTCAACCGTCTGGAACTGCTGCGCCGGACCGCCAATGCGACGTCGCCCCGCTGCAGCAGTCTGGCCAGCGGCTCGGCTACCGGAACCAACGGCACCAGCGAGGTCTGGACCGTCACCGGCAGCGGGTTCTCGCGCAACGTGCGGGTGATCGTCAGCTACCGCACCCACCGCGGGACGGCCGCCGACACCACCAACACTATCCTGGACTGCACATGACCCGCCGTGGCTTTACGCTGGTCGAGATGCTCGTCGCCCTGGTGCTTCTGGCGATCGTCAGTGCCGCGATCTATCGGGTGCTGAACCAGCAGCAGCGGGTCTCGACGGCCCAGACGGAGCAGGTCGGATTGCAGAGCGGGGTGCGGACCATCGCCTCCGTCGCCGGGGAGGAACTGCGGGAGCTGGGCGCTTCCAGCAGCGGGGCCTCGGATATCGTCAGCATGAGCGCGAACGCCATTACCTATCGCGCCCTGCGGGCCACCGGATTTGCCTGCGATATCCAGAACGACTACGTCCGGGTCCGCCGGACGCGGTTCAGCGCCCTGCGTCCCCCGGTGCCGGGGGACAACCTGCTGATCTTCGTGGAAGGCGATCCCACGATCGCGACCGACGACCAGTGGATTGAGGTACCCATCAACGCGGTGAATCTCTCGAGCAGTTGCGGCGGATCTGCCGCAATCCATTTCGGGGTGAACCTCGTCCCCACCGGCATCCCCCTCACCTCCTTCGTGCTCGACGCGCCGGTCCGCGTGTCGGAGGTGATGGAGCTGGGGACGACCACCGCCGGCGGCAAGACCTTCCTGGGTGCCCGCTCGGTAAGCGCGGGGCAGGCGATGCAGGAGGTCGCCGGCCCGCTGAACGCCAATGGTCTGGTTTTCAGTTATCTCGACTCGCTGGGCAACGTGACCGGCGTTGCCGGCCGGGTCCGCAATATCCAGCTTACCATCCGCGGAGTGAGCGACCGGCAGGTGCATCCCGCCGGCGGCGCCAACGTTCGCCTGTTGCAGGACAGTACCGTCGCGTCGATCACTCTGCGGAATACCCCGCATCCTTGAGAGGCCCAGCCATGCGCGTCTCCACCGTTCGCAACCGGCGCGGCATCGCCCTGCCCCTGGTGCTGTTCGTGCTCGTCATTCTGGGGGCCATCACGGTCGGGAGCTTCTATGTGGCCCGGCTGGAGCAGCGGACCGGCGATAACACCATCGCCAGTGTGCGGGCGCTCAACGCGGCGGAGGCCGGCATCGCCAGCGCAATCGCCAACTGGAACGCTCAGGCCTGGAACGGCACCGCGGTGGGAACCAGCCTGCCGCTGGGCACCGTCAGCCTCGGAGGCACGAGCTATTACGCCGACACGCTCACCCGGGTCAACAACAGTCTGTTTCTGATCCAGGCGGTAGGCCTGGACAGCGTGGCCTCGGGACGGGTGTTCGCGCGGCGCAGGATCGGCGTCATCTCGCGGCTTGACCTGCCGCTGATCAACATGCAGTCGGCCATCACGGTGCGGAACGGCATCAACATCAGCGGGTCCTCCCAGGTGAACGGGCGGGATTCCGTGCCGGCGACCTGGGGCTCCTACTGTCCCCCGCCGGGCCCGACCCAGGCCGGCGTCCGGGACTCCAGCGGGAATGTGACGACCTCCGGAGCCTGCAGCGGCGCCAGCTGCATCGCCGGCAGCCCCCAGATCCTGGTGGACACCACCATCAACGCGAACACGTTCAACCAGTTCGGAAGCACCAGCTTCAGCCAGCTGGCCGCCGGTGCCGACAAGATCGTCAGCGGGACGCTTACCGGCGTCGGCCCCACCACCAACGCCGGGCCGCCGGTCACCTGCCGCACCAGCGACCTGCTCAACTGGGGCGATGCGCTCAATACCCTGAGCCCCTGCTTCGATTACTTCCCGGTGATCTACGCGCCCGGCGATCTCAATGTCTCCGGCGGGCGGGGGCAGGGCCTGCTCCTGGTCCAGGGAGACTTGACGGTGCAGGGGGGGTTCGAATTCTATGGGCCGGTCATTGTACAGGGAACGGTGCGAAGCACCGGCACCGGCGGTCACTTCTTCGGCGGCCTGATGGCCAGCAACGCCAATCTGGGTGTGACACTGTTCAGCGGTAACTCCGTGGTGGACTTCTCCGCCTGCGCGATCTCGCGGGCCCTGAATGGCATCGCCAAGGTGACGCCGCTGGCGGAGCACAGCTGGGCCCAGCTGTACTGACCCGGAGGGAAGCGGAGGAGGCCGGGAGGGGGCGAGCGCCCCTTCCCGGCTTCAGTGTCTGGCTGCACTCCAGCCCGCGGCCGGTTTCGCACGCGGGCTATCCCGGCGGCGCCACCTCCTCGGTGACTACCTGGATGCCAGCTTCGAGTGTGCGGTACACGGGGCAGCGGTCGGCGATTTCCAGGAGGCGCCGGCGCTGGTCCTGGGTCAGGGTCCCCTCCAGCCGGATCCGGCGGTCGAGCCGGTCCATTCGAGCCGGCCGGTGCTCGCACTCGCGCTCGTCCTCGGCGTGCAGCCGGCTGTGGTGCAGGCCCACCTCGACTTCCCGGAGGTCCCAGCCCTTGCGGCCGGCGTAGAGCCGCAGCGTCATGGCGGTGCAGGCGCCCAGCGCCGCCGCCACCAGCTCGTAGGGCGAAGGCCCCTGGTCGCTGCCGCCCACCGCCACCGGCTCGTCCGCCGTGAGGGCGTGGCCGCCCGCCATGACCTCTGTCGCCAGACCCTCGCCGCCGAGTCGCGCCGTCACCCGGTAACCGGTGCGCAGCTGGTCCAGCGTTTCCTCCGGCGGGCTCTCCACGTAACGCCCGGCCCATACGGCCAGCACGGCGGCCGCGTAGCGGGCATCGTCCTCATCGCTCAGCAGGTGATCGGCCCCGTCCAGCGCGATAAAGCTGCGGGGATGGCGCGCGGCCTGATAAATCCGGGCGGCGTTCTCGATGCCCACGATGCGGTCGACCGGAGAGTGGAGCACCAGCAGGGCACAGCCCAGGGTACTTATGGCCGCTTCGCTCCTGCCGGTCTCCAGGTCCTCCAGAAATTCGCGCCCGATCCTCACCGAGCGGCCTCCCAGCCGTACCAGCGCGGATCCCTCGCGCCGGATGAGATCCTCGGTGCCGGCCAGCAAGGTGCGCACGTGCGCGGGATCGAACGGCGCCCCGATGGTGGCCACGGCCCGGGCCGAGGGGATGGAGGACGCGGCATGCAGGACGGCGGCGCCACCCAGGGAGTGGCCCACCAGGATGGCGGGGGCGGTGTGCTCCCGGGCCATGAAGCCGGCCGCCGCGACCAGGTCGGCGACATTGGCGCTGAAAGAAGTGCCGGCGAAGTCGCCCTCGCTCTCGCCCAGCCCCGTGAAGTCGAATCGCAGCACGGCGATACGGTGCCGGTTGAGCTCGCGCGCGATAGAGACCGCCGCCTTGAGATCCTTGGAGCAGGTGAAACAGTGGGCGAAGAGCGCCCAGGCCACCGGCGGTGCACCGGCGGGAAGATCGAGCAGGGCGGCGAGCCGGTCGCCCGAGGCGCCGGGAAAGTCAAGACGGTGGCTGGGCATGCGAGGTCGAGGGGTTCGGGGAGTTACGGGTTGCGCCGCTCGTCGCTCGTCGCCGGCTGCTCCGGTCATGAGCAGGGTCGTGGCGGAGCCTCGCCGACCAGGTACGTTTGCGGACGAGCGACGAGCGACTCCTGTATGCTACATCACAGCCCCTTCCGGGGCGAACGGCGTATGGAATAGCCACACGTCAGCAGGAGCGCACGCATGCATTGGACCCGCTCGTTTCTTCTGGGGGCTGTCGCGGGCCTGGTTGCCGCCGGGGTGATCTGGGTGGTCGGGCTGTTCGGCCTCAACGTGGACATTCCCTACATCATCGGCAGCCTTTTCTTCCATCCGCCCAGCCGCGGGATCGGATCGCTGGGGCTCAGCCTCTTCGTCATCGGGGGCGGATTCCTGGGCTGGCTCTACGCCGCCACCTTCCACTACGCGGCGCACCACGGCGACTGGAAGCTGGGAGCTCGCTACGCAGTGGCCCAGATGCTCGTGCTGGGCCTGCTGTTGTGGCTGGTTCCGGCCTTTCCGCCCGGCTTCGGGCGTCCCGGCCCGTTCCTGATCAACTGGGGCGTGCTGCCCGTCGTCGCCTTCGTGCTGGTGAATCTTGCCTTCGGGGCGACGCTGGGCGGCCTGTATGCGGCGGCGGAGCGGGGGGAGGCTACGGCGGCGTAGCGCGTTCCGGGAGAAAGCGTGGCGCGGAAGAGGGGACCAGGGACAGGGGACACGGGGCAGGAAGGCCTTGTCCCCTGTCCCTGGTCCCTTGTCCCTTGTCCCTTGTCTCTTACCACCTGTCCCCGCCCGCTATATTAGATCGTCCTCGATACCCGCTCCTTTCCACCACTTCAGGATCAGTCGATGATCACACCCGACGCGCGCATTCTGGGCCGCCGTATCCGCTTTGCCGTGGTAGGATGCGGGAGGATTTCCGGCAAGCATTTCGAGGCGCTGGCGGCGCACCGGGAGAACGCCGAGCTGGTCGGCGTCTGCGATATCGACCGGGGTGCGCTGGCGGCCGCCGTGGCAGCGACCGGGGCGCCCGGATTTCCTTCGCTGGATGCCCTGCTGGCGGGAGGCGATGCCGATGTCATCGTCCTGGCCACCCCCAGCGGCATCCACGCCGAGCAGGCAATCCAGGTCGCGCAGGCGGGGCGGCACGTGGTAACGGAGAAACCGATGGCGACGCGGTGGAACGACGCCAAGGCGATGGTGCACGCCTGCGACGTCGCCGGCGTGATGCTCTTCGTCGTCAAGCAGAACCGGCGCAATTCGACCATTCAGCTGCTCAAACATGCCTGCGAGACCCGCCGGTTCGGCCGGATCTACCTGGTGCAGATGAACGTGCTCTGGACCCGGCCCCAGGCCTACTACGACAGCGCCCGCTGGCGCGGCACCTGGGAGTTCGACGGCGGCGCCCTGATGAACCAGGCCAGCCACTATGTGGACCTGCTGGACTGGCTCATCGGGCCGGTCGAAAGCATCAGCGCCTTCACGGCCACGCTGGCCCGCAATATTCAGGTCGAAGACACCGCGGTGGCCAGCGTGAAATGGCGCTCGGGAGCCCTGGGGTCGCTGGCCGTGACGATGCTGACCTATCCGCGGAACTACGAGGGGTCCATTACGGTTATTGGCGAGAAGGGCACGGTGCGGATCGGGGGCGTGGCGGTGAATGAGATTCTGACCTGGGAATTCGCCGACCGTGCCCCGGAAGACGCGACGGTTCGCGACGCCAGTTATCAGACCCCATCGGTTTACGGTTTCGGCCACCCGCTGTACTACGAAAACGTGATCCAGGCGCTCCGGGGCGAGGCCGAGCCTCAGACCGACGGCAGAGAAGGGCTGCGGTCGCTGGAACTGCTGATCGGCATGTATCTCTCCGCCCGGGACGGCCGGACGGTGTCGCTGCCGCTGGATTACTGAGAGAGCAAAGGACTGAGCACTGAGGACTGGGCGGGGGACGTCGGCGGATATCCGGCGCCGGTCGAAATTGACGGGGTAGTCCTCAAGCTGGACCGTCTGGCGGTGCGGCGGCGGCTCGGGGCCAGGTGAGCCGGACCGGTGTGCTTATCCCGCTACTGGCCTCAGACCTCAGGCCTTTCTGCGGCTGGGAGCGCGAGCGCCTTCTGGACCTCCCGGTCGTCCACCGGATGGAAATCCTGGTAGAACAGGCCCACCGCCCCGAACGGCTCCGGCGTCGCGACACAAATCACGTCGTCCGCTTCGGGCCGGAGCAGGTGCACGGTGTCCGGGGCGCAGACCGGGGCCGCCACGATCAGCCGGGCGGGCTGGTGCCGCCGCACGCTGCGGATCGCGGCCCGCATGGTGGCTCCGGTCGCCAGGCCATCATCCACCAGGATCACGGTCCGGTTCCGGATCAGAGGCGGTGCGCGATCGCCTCGATAGGCCCGTTCGCGCCGCTCCGCCTCGCGCATCTGGCGCCCGGTCTCCTCCTCGAGCCATCCCGGCGGGAGGGCCAGCTGGGCCAGGATCTCCTGGTTCAGAAAGCGCCCGCCGTCGGCGGTGACCGCCCCGATGGCCAGTTCGGGCGCGCCGGGCGCGCCGAGCTTCCGTGCCACCAGGACGTCCACCCTGCCGCCCAGCTGCCGGGCCAGCTCCGCCGCGATCGGTATGCCCCCACGGGGGATGCCCAGGATGAGGGGGTTGGAATCGCGAAACCGGGCCAGCCGTTCCCCCAGCTGCCTGGCGGCATCCGGCCGGTCCGCGAACAGCGGGGGCTGCAGCGAAGGAGAATGGACCATTCCGGCCTCCTGCCGGCAATGGCTACTCGTTCACCACGAACGAGATCTTGGCGTTGACCCGGAATTCCACCACCCGGTTGTTTTCGACCTTGGCGCTCAGATTGTCCACCCAGACCGACTTGATACCCTGGACGGTCCTGGCGGCCTCCTGTACGGCATTCCGCACGGCGTCATCGTAGCCCTCGTTGGACTCGGCGATGACCTCGATCACTTTGATGATGCTGCTCATGGCGTTCTCCTCTTGTCGGTTGCCTCCACCTGTGTGCAAGACTGCCACCGCATGCCTGAGAGGACGGTGAAGTTGGGTTGAAGCCTCCGCAGGCACGGACTTCACCGGCGCTTCAGCCCTCCTTCACGCCGCCGGTTCCATGATGTCGCCTGGTTCCCAAAGGAGAAGGTAATGACGGTTCTGACGGCGGAGTCGGCGCGTACGGTGCGAATCCCTCTGCGGCACGGTGAGCTGATCGGCGACCTGAGCACGCCGGAGCAGCCAGCCGGCCTGGTACTCTTTGCGCACGGGAGCGGCAGTAGCCGGTTGAGCCCCCGCAACCGGATGGTGGCTGCCGAACTGGTGCGGCACGGCCTGGCCACCCTGCTGTTCGACCTGCTCACCGAGGCGGAGAGCCGGGAGCGTGCCAACGTGTTCGATATCGACCTGTTAGCCTCCCGGCTGGTGGCGGCCACCGACTGGATCGCGGACGAGCCCCGGATGGGAGGGGTTCCGCTGGGCTATTTCGGCGCCAGCACCGGCGCCGCGGCCGCGCTGGTGGCCGCCGCGCAACTGGGCAACCGTATCCGGGCCGTGGTTTCCCGCGGCGGCCGGCCCGACCTGGCGGGCGGCTACCTGGGGGGCGTCACCGCACCGGTGCTGCTCATCGTGGGCGGCGCCGACGAGCCGGTTATCGGGCTGAATCGGATGGCGGCGGAGCGACTGCGTGCACCGCACAAGGTGGTGATCATCCCGGGCGCCAGCCATCTGTTCGAGGAGCCGGGCACGCTGGAACGGGCGGCCCAGGTGGCGGCGGAGTGGTTTGAGCGCTATCTGCCAGTTGAGGACTGAGGACTGAGGACTGAGGACTGAGGACAGGTGTCCCGGGCACACTCAGTCCTCAGTCCTCAGTCCTTTTCTCCCCGTCACACCCCGAACGGCCAGGTCTCCGGCAGGCCCGCGCTGACCGGCGCGGGGACCGGGTGCACCGCGGCAGTCTCGTCGAACCAGATGTATTCGTCGAACTGCTCGGGAAGCACGGCCTCGAAGTAATGGCTCTGCCGCTCCGTCTCGGGACGGTAGATCACCCCGATGGCCCGTTCCAGCCGCTGCGGCAGCAGCTCCTCGCGCAGCTCCTCCCGGTCCGGATGCCGCAGGTGCAGCAGGAAGGCAGGGACGCCGCTCTCATGGCAGAGCCGCTCGTAGCTCCGGGGCAGGGCGGCCCGCACCTGCTTGACCTCCATCGGGTCGTCCCAGTTGGTGGCCGCGGCGACGGTGCCGTGATCGGTGCCGAAGCCGATGATGAACGCATTCGCACCGAACTCGCGCCGGCTGAGCTGGCCGATATTGTGCTCGCCCCGGAGGCTCATCTCGGTGGCGCCGGCATTGCCGACGTGGCTGTTATGGGCCCAGACCACCGCTTTCGCGCCCGGCCCCCGGTGCGCCAGCAGCTCCCGCAGGGTGTCGAACATGTGCGAATCGCGCAGGTTCCAGGAGGCTACCGAGCCGTAGTACATGGTCCGGTAGTAGCGCTCAGCGTCGGCCACCAGCCGGGCGTTCTGGACGGCGCCGAAGAACCGGTCGCCGTCCTGTTCCATGTACTCCAGCCGCTTCTGCAGCAGGTCCTGCAGCATGGCGACCACGCCGGCCTCGCAGGTGCGGAAGCCGGGCGAGAGGGCGGCCTGGCCATAGACCGCCGGATCGTGCTGCCAGGGGGTGAGGCATCCATAGCGGGTGCGGGCCACCAGGGCCGCCCCGGGATCGACGTCGTCCAGATAGTCCAGCACCGCATGGACGGAGCCGTACAGGCTGTAGAGGTCCAGGCCGTAGAAGCCGGCACGCCGCTCTTCCGGTTGCTCGCCGTTCCAGGTCCGCAACCACTCCAGGAAGTTCGCGGTCTCCTCGTTGCGCCACATCCAGACCGGGAAGCGGGTGAAGGGCGGCGGCTGGCCTGCGGGCCCTGGAGGGTGATGGCGCACATAGCGGTCGAACGCGGCCGCATCGGGCCAGTCGGCCTCGGCGGCGACGATGCTGAACCCGCGCTCGGCGACCAGCTCCCGCGTGACCCGCGCCCGCATGCGGTAGAATTCCGAGGTGCCGTGGCTGGCCTCGCCGATCAGCACCACCCGGGCGTCGCCGATTCGCTCCAGCAGCGAGCCCAGCTCGGCCGAGTCGATGTCGTCCAGCGGATGGCAGGTTTCCGCCACCAGGCGGGTGAGCGCGTGGTCGCCGGGACTCGGCCGCGGCGGCGGCACCAGCCGGCCGCCGGACTCCCGCCACCCCTCGCTTCCTACCAGGGGTACGAAGCGCACCGCCTCCAGCACCTCGCGCGAAAGCGAGCCCGACTCGTTGCGGGTCACCCGGACCAGGCGCTGTTCTTCGGGGCTGCCGACCGGCGCGATCAGCCGCCCGCCGGGGGCGAGTTGCTCCAGCAGCGACTCCGGCACCTCGGGCGCCGCCGCGGTGACCAGGATGAGGTCATAGGGCGCATGTTCGCGCCAGCCGCGGCTGCCGTCCCCCTGGCGCACGGTGGCGTTGCCGTAGCCCAGCCGCCGCAGCCGCTCGCCCGCCAGGCGGGCCAGCTCCGGATGCCGTTCGACCGTGTAGACCTCGCGCACCAGGCGCGAGAGCACCGCCGCGGCATAGCCGGAACCGGCACCGATCTCCAGCGCGCGCGCTTCCGGGCTCGGGTCGGCCGCGGCCAGCATCTGTGCGACGATATAGGGTTGGGAAATAGTCTGCCCCGCTTCGATGGGCAGGGCCGTGTCCTCGTAGGCGAACTCCGCCAGATCCTCCGGAACGAACGCGTCGCGAGGGACCTCTCGCATGGCCTGCAGTACGCGCGCATGGCGGACGCCCCGCGCGGCGATCTGCGATTCGACCATGCGCTGACGTGCGGCGGTCTGATCTCGCATGGGTACCTCCTGCCGGGCCGGTCAGTCGTCGCTGGGCCCGTCTCCGCCCGCGGCACTGCGCAGGCGGGCCCGTTCTTCATAGTAGCCGATACACTCGAGCTCGCGACCACGAACCACCCGGCGACCCTGGAGCGCCCCCTGGCGGCCGGTGACCACGGTGCACTGCTGCGCCGGTCCGTCGCCGTCGTGATAGATCACCACCCAGTCGGCGGTGCGGCCCAGGCGATGGGCGCGGGCGGTATTGGAGAAGAGTGCGGTATAGTGCCGGTCGCCCCGCTGGGTATGCAGAATGGGAAGCCAGGCCTTGTTCTCGGGGTTGAAGCGGCGCGGCGCGATGTGAGGGAGTGCCCCGACTCGCGCCTTGCGCCGGTACTCCCGGTCGACGTCCAGCACCTCGCCGATGGGAGGCTCGTCCTCCCGGGTTCCGTCGGGGCGGCGACGAACCCGCTCCAGGCGGGCGGCGAGCGAGTCCACCACGCCGGCCAGCCGCTTGGCCCCGAACCCCGGCAGCGTCGCGAGCCGCCCGTCGTGCGCGGCGGCCTCCAGCTCCTCCAGCGTGTCGATCCCCAGGTCGTGATGAATCCGATCGGCCAGCGTGACCCCGATTCCGGGAACACCGGCCAGCAGCTCGACGGGGTCGCTCTCGCCCCGCAGGCGCTCGAGCATGGGGTAGCGGCCGGTGCGCAACATGTCCCGGATGGCCCGCGCCAGCATTATGCCGATCGTCGGAAGCCGTTCCAGGCCTTCCAGGCCCTGCGCATCCAGGATCAGGCTCACCGGACGGTCGAGCTGCCGCAGGGTTGCGGCGGCCGCGCGGTAGGCGTGTACCCGGAACCGGTTGGCCCCTTGCTCCTCCAGCAGCCGGGCTGCTTCTTCCAGCAGGCGGGCGATATGGGTGTTTTCCGGCTCGGTTGGCCGCGGGGGATCGCCGGCGGGGGAGGCATCGTCGTGGAGGTCGAGCTCGAAATCGCTCATCACTGGTACGGTAGTCCTCGGGGCGATGACTGGCGCCTGAGTGGTGAGGAAGGCGAGCATTTCCGCAAAGTACCGGAGAACAGTACCCGAACGCGTCTGAAGACACTCTGAATGAGGTGTGAAGTGAGACGCTCCGGCGATGGGCCAGGCAGCCGGTCAGTGAATCGGGTGGACGTCCGCCCCTGGGGCGGCTACGCCGCGCTGGGCGCTGTCTGTCTCCTGTTTGGGGCCTGTGGCCATCCGGAGCCACCCGCAGCGCAGCCGGATCCCGGCTGCGGGGCTCCGGCCCCGGCGGAATCGGCGGCGGCGAATGCGGAGGAGCCCGCCCGGGAGGAAGCCGCCCCGCCCGCCGGCCTGTCGCTCCGGTTAAACCTGCCCTCCTTCCAGCTCCAGGTGCTGGACCGGGGAACGACGGCCGCCACCTATCCGGTCGCGGTGGGGCAGGCCGAGTATCCCACGCCGGTGGGAGAGTTCCAGGTAGAGCGAATCGTCTGGAACCCCTGGTGGGTGCCGCCCCGCGCCCCCTGGGCGGCGGGAGATACCATCACCCCCCCGGGTCCGGCCAACCCGATGGGCCGGGTCAAGCTGCTGTTCCGCCGGCCCGACTACTACCTGCACGGCACCGCCGACACGACCTCGCTCGGCAAGCCGGCGAGCCACGGGTGTGTGCGGCTGTCGAACACCGATGCTCTGGCGCTGGCCGGCCTGGTCTGGCGTCGCGGGAACCGCACGGACTCCGTCCCTTCGGCTCCGCTGCCCTCGTCAGGGGAAGTGCGCGTGACCGACCTGCCGCAGCGAGTGCCGCTCGAGATTCGCTATGACGTGGCGCTGGTGGGCCATGACAGCCTGATGGTGTATCCGGATATCTACCATCACTACGGCCCGGCTCTGGAGGACCTGCTCTACCGGCTGCTGGCGGACGCGGGTGTGGGGCCGGACGTGGTGGATTCTGCCTCGGTTCGCCTCCTCCTCCGGGAAGGAACGCTCCGGGCGTCAGGGGCGGCGCTGGGCTCGCTGCGCCGGCCGGGGCGGTAGCTCAGCGCGCCAGGCGCTGATGCAGCAGCCGAAACGCGCCCAGGCTGAGCAGCAGGCCCGCGGCTCCCAGTGCGACCAGCAGCAGGGCGTTGCCGCGCAGCAATTCGCTCCCCAGGTACACGGTTCCCACCGCATAGGGCAGCTCTCCCAATGCGACCGCCGCCAGGTAACGGCCAAAGGGATAGCGCGCCAGCCCCAGCACATAGCCGGGAATCTCCGAAGGCAGCGCCAGTTGGAAGAGCAGCACCAGACCGAAGCTGCTATGCCGGCTCAGGCGCCGCTCGTACCGCTCGACGGTGGAGGCGGAGGCGAGCCGGGCCGCCAGGGGTCGGCCCAGTCCGCACGCGAGGCCATACGCGGTAGCGCCCCCCAGGATCCAGCCGGCCCACAGGAGGGCCAGGGTCGGAGCCTTCCCCCACGCAAGCAGCGCCGCCGGCACCAGCACCGCGGTGGAGACGAACGCCAGCATGGCGGAGAGAGCGGAGAGCAGCAGGAAGAGCAGGGCGCCGGCGATGGGATGCGCGGCGATGATGCCCGCGGCCCAGGCCAGCACCTGGAGAATGGGCCGGTGCAGCCGGTCAGTGGAGGCGAGAACGGCCAGCGCTGCCACCAGCAGCGCCAGCAGTGCGGCGCGTCGCCGGCGCAAGGGCGGCGGCGCGGTCCCGGCCGTGCCGGAACTCTCGCCGTCGGTGAGGGAGGCTGCCACGTCAGCGCCGACCGTCTTCGCGCCTTCGGCCGTCAGGGCGGCCACCCTTCGGGCCGGGCATGGGTCAGTGCCAGCAGCGGTTCCCGCAGGGTTTCCGGCGTCACCGGCCCCTCGCCGGGAAGCAGCGCGGAAAGCTCCGGCGCCTGGGCGGTGTCGTCGAGGTGGTGGATGAAGAGGGAGAGGGCGGCGCCGTCGCTGCCCGGAGGCCCGGGGCTGGGGGCGCGCAATTGTACGGGCACGGCGCCGTAGATCCAGCAGACTTCGTCGAGCAGGGCATCGAGCAGGGTGCGGGAGAGCATGAGGCTCTCGCCGCTCAGGGTGATGATGCCGAAGCGCATGTCGCCGGCGTGATCGCGCGGGTGCAGCACGAACCCGTAGGTGTAGGGGTCCTCCTCCTCATCATACGCGGCGAGGAGCTGGGTCAGTTTGTCACGGACTTCGGCGAGAATATCGTCATCCATGATCCGCAGATTACACCGGTAGAGGCGTTTGGGAAACCGGGTCGAGACGGTCGAGGGGGTCGAGGGGGTCGAGAGGGTCGAGGAGCGGCTCGACCCCCTCGACAGGGGAGTGGGGCGGCTGCCGTGGAGCTCGACCCCTCGACAGGGTGGGGAGGGGGAGAGGGGAAACGGCGTGGGTGAGATTCGAACTCACGGAACGGTTACCCGTTCGGCGGTTTTCAAGACCGCTGCATTCGACCGCTCTGCCACCACGCCCGGGCCGGAAGATAGGGAAAGGGGAAAGGGGGGAAAAGGGAACGGGCAAGTTCCCCGTTCCCTATTCCCCCTTCCCGATTCCCGCCGTATACTGACGTCCGGGCCTCGCTGGAGGACGCCATGCCCCGCTTCCCGGTTTTCCTGCTGCTGGCTGCCGCCGCCTGCACCGGCGGCCCGCCCGATGCGGCCGCCCCCGACACGATCGAGCCGGGACTGGTCGCGGTGAGCGGAACGGTATTCGACTCGCTGCTGGGAACGCCGGTGGAGGGCGTGCGGGTCGTCGGGGGGACTAACGGCGCCCTTGCCGTGACGGGCCCGGACGGCTTCTATCGCCTCCAGGTACACCAGGAACCCAGCTCGATCTGGATTGACGACGTCCGGTACCAGCCCGTTTCGGTCGCCAGCCGCTTTACCGGCCCCGATCTGATCAACCTGCGGCTGGTGCGCTTCGCGCCCGCGATTCTGCACTGTTCGCTGGCGGGGGCCTACGCGCTGGCGACCGTGGTGGATCTGCAGGGGCGGAAGACGGTGGATCGCCGGATGGCGTCGCACGCGGTGGCGGCAGTCGCCGGCGGCCCCACCGCGTCTTCGGTGGGAGACGACTGGGCCTGGCATCCGGTCGACAACTTTACCTGGATGGTGGAGATCCCCGTCCTGCCGGGTGTCACCAGCCTGACACTCACCGTTGCCGACGCCGATCTCAACAGCATGACCAGCCTCTGTAACGATCCTCCCACCGTGCCGCAGCTGGATTAGGCCTCGTCCTCCCACTGCCGGAACTCGAAATGTTCAGCCTTCACGGTGGTATAATCGGGAGGCGTCTCGAGGCGGGCGAGCCGCTCGCCGGCAAGGTTCACCATCCGCTGGGTGACGCCGGGGAAGATCGGAGTGACTCCGTACCAGATATCCGGTTGCAGCCGGGGATAATGGTGGGCATCCATCGGTTTGACGCGGGCCTGAGTACGCGGCATGGGTCCTCCGGACGTCTGATTTTCTGACACGAACAGTTCTTGTACAGGAGAGTCCCGGACAGCGGCGACCGTGCCGGGACGGGAGAGCCACAAGCAAGAATCGCTCCGGTCCCGCCGGCGCGCCGCGAACCCGCGATGGAAAAAGAGGATGGGTGTTTCAGGCCGGCTGTGGATGGTACCCGCGACGGGGCGGAGGGTCCGTCATCCTGCGAGCGCCCTTGCGGCGTAGTTGAGGGGGTAACTGCTTGGCCGGATCCAATTCGACCAGACTGTTACTCCGGCGCCACAACTAACCCCGCCCCTTCCCGGCATGATGCAACTTCTGGCCGGGATCACCCTGGGCAGGCTCGTCCGCCGCCCGATCGTTGTCGACTGTGCCGCCGGCAGCTTCGAGACCTGCGCCGGTCAATCCATGGCATCGCGGCTGTCTCCCGACCAGCGGCGATGTACCCCGGCCATTCGGCAGCCGGCATGGAGATCACGCTGCCGTATGGTCTCGGTGGCCGGGCCGCCGGCGGCGGCAGGGTCCGGCAGGCCCCGGCGCCCCGCCGGCTAGTGGCCGGTGCGGTACTCCAGGTTCTGGTAGACCGACCGGGAGACCGAATCGGCCCGCATGGCCTGCACCGTATCGCCCTGCGCCAGCAGGGTATTTCCCATCAGTTGATACACAATGCCGTAGAGCCGGAGGATGGGCGACGAGGGTTCGTCCACCCACCCGCGGGGGCGTTCCCGCGTGGCTGATTTCCAGTGGTACACATCCCACAGCAGCTTCTCGGTGGTCGGCAGGTCCACGTAGCCGAAGCCCCGGCTCACCACGATCGAATCGTCCACCGGCTGTACCAGACCGTTGTTCAGCTTCCGCACCATGCCCTGCGTGACCAGGTACGGCGCCAGCCCCAGTGTCTGATCGGGGTAACCGCCGTCGCTCCAGGCGAAGTAGATGGGGCGCTTGCCCAGGTTGTCCTTGATGAGCAGGGCCACAGCCACGTCCGACTTCTCCAGCTCCCGGTTGCCATAGGTGATAGTCACGTTGCCGAACTGGGACTTGCCGGACGACGGGGCCAGGCTGATCGGCGGGATCTGGTCCAGCTGATCCTGGGTCAGGGAGAACACCGGGCTGGTGGGTTTGGGCCACTGTTCCCCCTGGGCCACCACCGCGCCGGTATCGGTCAGCTGCCGCTGCGGCTCCGCGGGGCGCGGCTTCCAGAGGTCCGGTGCCTCCGCCGGATTGAACGCCGGCGTCTCGCGCCGGCGGAGCTGGCGCAGGTGCCAGTCGGTATTGGCGAGCGAGAGGTTCACCAGGGTCACGTCGGGCCGGATACCTTCGACCGTCTGGGCATACCAGAGCGGGAAGGTGTCGTTGTCGCCGGCGGTGATGAGGATGCCGTAGGGCTCCACCGACTGGAGCATGTCGGCGGCGAAGTCGCGGGCCAGCGTTTCGTGCGCGCGGCTGGCGGTAATGTGATTGCCGAAAATGGGAATCAGGGCCAGCGCCAGCACCGGCGAGGCGGCGGCCCAGCGGGAGGTGGGCGTCCCGCGGTCGCGCAGGAAATCCACGATGATGCGCATCAGGGCCCCGAGCCCCAGGGCCACGGCCAGGCCCCAGGCGGCGAAGCTGGCGACGAAGAAATAGTCCCGTTCGCGCACCTCGCGGATCAGGTTCCGCTCGGGGTGCCAGGAGAAGCCGTACTTGAAGTTGAGATAGAACACCAGCGCGATGGTAAAGGTGAAGAGCAGCACCACCAGCGCGATGCCCGCCCGGCGCCGGCGGGCCCAGAGGGCCATGATGCCGCCCACGCCGAGCACGGCGAACAGTGCGGTGGCGGCTTTGTTGAACCAGAGGCAGGACGCATTGAATCCGCGCGAGCAGTCCCCCGCGAACTGCCAGGAGAAGTATTGCAGATAGTTCCCCAGCTGGGCTGGGAAGTCGGCCTGCCGCAGAAAAATCGACGGCTTGCCGTACTGCTCGCGGTTGAGCACGGCCTTGAGCGCCGCCACCGTGGTCGGCTCGCCCTCGTTGATGGGGGGATACTGGGCGGAGCGGATCAGCAGCATGAAGTTGAGCGACCAGCCCAGCCCCGCCGCCACCACCACGGCGGCCAGCAGGCCGGGGCGCAGCAGCACCCGCCAGTCGGTCATCAGGATGTAGATCCCGATCACCGGCACGATCAGCGCGCCCATCATGTGATTGGTGGTACTGAGCGCGACGACATAGGCGATGAGGATGAGCAGCCGGTCGCGGTGCGGTCCGGGCTCGTTGTCTGCCCAGCGCACGGTGAGCCACAGGGTGAAGGCCAGGGTGAGCAGCGAGACGGTATAGACCTTGGCGTTCACGGTGGACTGGTTCCACACCGTCCAGCTGGTGGCGCCCACCAGGGTGCCGGCGAACGCGGCCGCCAGCCGGGCCCAGCGCACCGTCACGATGCTCCGCAGCCAGCGCTCCGCGACCAGAAACCAGAGGCCGGCAGCCAGCGCGCTGGTCACGGCGGCGAAGAGATTGATCCGCACCGCGTAGCTCGCGGCCCAGGGGATGGCGCCCCAGGTATGCGCCAGCACGGTGAAGAGCGGATTCCCCGGCGGGTGGGGGATGCCCAGCGAATAGGCGGCCGCAATGTATTCCGACGTGTCCCAGAACGCGGTCGTCGGGGCCAGGGTCGCGATGTAGATCGCGAGGATCACCGCGAAGGTGAGCGCGGCCCAGAGGTACGGAGGACGTTCGCTTTGCGTGTCGGTCATGACCAGGAATGAAGGAATGAAGGAATCAGGAACGGGGAATCAGGAATGGGGGGAGGGGAGGGCCCCTGATTCCCGATTCCTGATGCCTGATTCCTGTCAGTGCCGGAATTGCCGCCGCCCCGTCAGAATCATCGCCAGCTTGTGCCGGTCGGCGGCGGCGACCACCTCGGCGTCGCGCACCGAGCCCCCGGGCTGAATGATCGCCGTAATGCCGGCCGCCGCGGCCTCGTCCACGCTGTCGGGGAAGGGGAAGAAGCCGTCGGAGGCGAGCACGCTGCCCTGCGGGTCATGCCCCTGCTGCCGTGCCTTGTGCACCGCGAGGAACGCGGCGTCCACCCGGCTCATCTGTCCCGCGCCGATGCCGATCGCCTGCTCCTCCTTCGCCAGCAGGATGGCGTTGGACTTGACCAGCGCCACCGCGCACCAGGCGAAGTGCAGATCGCGGACCTCGGCGTCGGTGGGGCGCCGGCTGGTGGCGATGGTCCAGTTGTTGTCGCGCCGGTCGAACTGGAAGCGGTCCTGCACCAGAAACCCGCCGCGCACCGTCTTGAAATCCAGTCCGCCCCCGTTGCCCTGGTCGACCGGCAGCTCCACGATGCGCAGGTTCTTCTTGCCCGAGAGGATCTCCAGCGCCTCCTCGTGGAAGGACGGCGCGACGATGACCTCCAGGAACAGCTCGCGCATTGCCTCGGCCGTCTGCCGGTCGACCACCGTGTTGAACCCGACCACCCCGCCGAACGCCGACTGGCTGTCGGTCGAGTGGGCGCGCCGGAAGGCCACCTCGGCGGTGGGGCCCACCGCCACTCCGCAGGGCGTCGTATGCTTGATGATTACGCACGCCGGTTGGTTGCGGAAGAGGCTCACGGCGGCGGAGGCGGCATCGAGGTCGAGCAGGTTATTGAACGACAGCTCCTTGCCGTGCCGCTGGGTCATGTCGTTGATCCCGCGCGGCTCCTCGGTCACGTACAGGCCGGCGCGCTGAAACGGGTTCTCGCCGTAGCGCAGCGCCTGGGCCCGGTGCAGCGACAGACTCAGATGGCGGGGCAGACCGTCTTCCCGGGGAGAGAGATAGCCGGCGATGGCGGCATCGTAATCCGCCGTGTGGGCGAAGACCTTGGCCGCGAGCAGGCGCCGGGCATGGGCCGAGAGCTCGCCCCGGCGCAGCTCCTCCAGCACGCCATCGTAGTCGGTCGGGTCCACCACTACTACCACCGACTCGTGGTTCTTGGCCGCGCTGCGCAGCATCGAGGGGCCGCCGATGTCGATGTTCTCGATGGCGTCCTCGAAGATCACGTCCGGTTTGGCGATGGTGGCCTGGAAGGGATAGAGATTCACCGCCACCAGGTCGATCGGGGTGATCCCGTGCCGCTCCAGGGCCTCCCGATGCTGCGGGACGTCGCGGCGCGCCAGCAGGCCGCCATGGATGGCCGGGTGCAGCGTCTTCACCCGGCCGTCGAGGATCTCGGGAAAGCCGGTGACCTGGTCCACCGGCGTCACCGGCACCCCGGCACTCTTCAACGCGGCGGCGGTGCCGCCGGTGGAGATGATATCCCAGCCCAGCTCGCTGAGGCCCCGGGCAAAGGTGACGATCCCGCGTTTATCGCTGACGGAAATGAGCGCTCGTGGCACAGGGTACTCCTCAGATCGCGTCCAGTTCGTCCGGCGTCAGCCGGACCGGCCGCCCGGCCCGCGCCGCGGCGAGCACCACGGCCGGCAGCAGCCGGTGTTCGGTCTCCAGGACCCGGGCGGCAAGGCGCTCGGGTGTATCGTCGGCCAGCACCGGGACCCGGCACTGGGCCAGCACAGGTCCGCGGTCGTATTCCTCATCCACCAGATGAACCGTCGCGCCGCTTTCCGCCGCGCCGCTGGCCAGCACCGCGGCGTGCACCCGGCGGCCGTACATGCCGGGGCCGCCGAAATCGGGGAGCAGGGCGGGGTGGATGTTGAGAATGCGGCCGCGGTAGCGCGAAACCACCTGGGAGGGCACCAGCTTGAGGTAGCCCGCCAGCACGATCAGATCCACGCCGTGCCGCTCCAGCAACGTGAGCCACTCGCCGCCATCGGCGGGATCGCGGAGGACCGCGGTGGCGACGCCCCGTTCCCGGGCCCGCTCCAGGCCGGCGGCCTCGGGCCGATTGCTCAGCACCAGCACCACGCGGGCAGGGGTGTCCGGGCCCAGCGCGGCCAGCAGCGCCGCGAGATTCGATCCCCGACCCGAAATCGCCACCGCCAGGCGCATCATGGCGGCATAAGGTAATGGGGTGGCGCGGTGGGGACGAGGCGGGGTCAGGCATGGTTGCAGGGGGATCAGGGGCCGAACGGAGGGGTCAGGCATGACTGCGGGGGGATCAGGGGCGCCCGAACGGAGGGGTCAGGCATGCCTGACCCCGCCGTCATAACCGGAACCCAGCACCTTCGCGGCCGCCGCCGCCAGATCGGCCACCACGTCATATCCCTGTTCCAGCGCCGCGTCGCGCTCCCGGGGTCCCTTGCCGGTCAGCACCAGCAGCCCCCGGCCGCCCAGGGCCCGGGAGGCCTCCAGATCGCGCAGCCGGTCGCCGATCCACCAGCTGCGCGGCAGGTCGAGCGAGAGATCTTCCGCCGCCTGGCGGTAGAGCAGGGTACCGGGCTTGCGGCACTCGCAGGGGCCGGACACCTCGGGCAGGTGGGGGCAGTGGTACTGCCCGTCCAGCCGGGCGCCCTCCACCGCCAGCAGCTCTTCCACCCGCCGCGCAATGGCCTGATAGGTCTCCTCGGTGAAAATCCCGCGGGCGATGCCCGACTGGTTGGTCACCACCACCACGGCGTAGCCCGCCCGGTTGAGCCGGCCGATCCCCGCCGCGGCACCGGGCATGAGCACCGCCTTCTCCGGCGCGTTGACGAAGTGGGTGTCCTCGATGATGGTGCCGTCGCGGTCGAGGAAGACGGCAGGACGGGAGGACGGCAGGACGGCAGGAGAACTCATGGCCCGGTGACGACCGCACCGTGAAGCAACCGCCCGATCTCCGGGAAGCGCTGCTCCGGCAGGGTGCGTGGGTCGAGCAGGACGCGGTCGTTCTCGATCCGGGTGATGAGCGGCGGCCGGCCGGTCCGGAGCCGGCGGGCCAGGCTCTCGGCATCGCCCCCGGGCGGGCGCAGGGCGACGAGCGTGGTGGGCAGCACGGCGTCGGGGAAGGCGCCCCCGCCCACCGCCGAAGCGCCGGCCACCAGCCCGGCTTCCAGTTCCGCGGGACAGTGCTGGAGCAGGGCGGACGCCCGGTGTTGCAGTTCGTCGGCCGCCAGCGTCAGCATGGCGAGCACCGGGATCTCGCGCCTGGCGGTCTCGGGATCCTGATAGAGGCGCAGTGTGGCCTCCAGGGCCGCCAGAGTCATCTTGTCGGCACGCAGCGCCCGGGCCAGCGGGTTGCTCCGGCACCGGGCGACCAGGTCGCCCCGGCCCGCGATGCAGCCTGCCTGTGGCCCCCCCAGCAGCTTGTCGCCGCTGAAGATGACCAGGTCAGCTCCGTCGGCGACCGCGTCGGGCACCCTGGGCTCGCCGGTGAGCCCGAAGGAACCGAGGTCGGCCAGGAGCCCGCTGCCGACATCGTGCAGATAGGGCACCCGGCGCTCGCGGCAGAGCCCTGCCAGCTCCCGGGGGGCAACCCCGGCAACGAAGCCGTGCTGGGTGAAATTGGACTGGTGCACGGTGAGCACTGCCGCCGCCCCGCGGTCCAGCCCCTGCCGGTAGTCCTCCAGCCGGGTGCGGTTGGTGGTGCCGACCTCGGCCATACGGGCGCCGCTCCTTTCCATGATTTCGGGAATCCGGAAGGAGCCGCCGATCTCGATCATCTCGCCCCGGGAGAGCAGCACGTCGGCCCCGGCGGCCAGGGCGTTCAGGGCCAGCACCAGCGCGCCGGCGGCGTTGTTCACTACCAGCGCATCTTCGGCCCCACTCAGGCCGGCCAGCAGGGCGCGGCAGTGCGCCGCCCGGCTGCCCCGGTTCCCCGTGGCCAGATCGATTTCCAGGGTGGCGTACCCGGCCGCCACCGCGGCCATGGCCTGCACCGCTGCGGAGGCCAGCGGGGCGCGGCCGAGATTGGTGTGGAGTACCACACCGGTGGCGTTGAGCGCCGGCTCCAGCGATGGGCGGACCAGCCGCTCCACCCGGGTCGCGACGTCCGCATCCCAGTCCTCGGGCGCGGCGCCACCGTCCTGCCGGGCGGCCTCGAGGCTCTCGCGCGCGGCCGCGAGCACGACCGCGCGCGGAACGCGCTCCAGCAGCGCCTGCAGGGCGGGACGTTGCAGCAACCGGTCGACCGAGGGCAGCGCACGGCGCGGGTCGGTCATGGCGGCGAGCGGCGGGTGGTGTCGGGTTGCTGGAAGAGGCTGTCCGCCGCCGGCGCGGGACGGGCGCGGGTGCTGTCGCTCCGGATGGAACCGGCCCCGGTCGTGTCGGCGGCGCTCGTGTCGGCCGGTGCCGGCTTCGGAGCCGAGATATTGCCCCGCACGTCGGCCGCAGCGCCGTTGGCGTTGCGCAGCCCGGCGATGTCCACCACGTACTTGGTATCAGGAACGAACGGCTGCGCGATTCGCAGCACCAGGTCGGTGCCCAGCGCCGGCCGTTGTGCCAGCAGCGCCTTGAGCGAATCCCGGGCGGCGGCCTCGGCGGCGGCCCCGGGGCGGGCCGGGACCCGGGCCGGGGCCGGCGGCGCCGCCCGGGTGGTATCCAGCGCCGGCGGGGCGGAGGTGTCGGCCGCGGCGCGGATGGAATCGGCACGCGCCTGTTCGGCCTGGCGGAGGCTGTCGGCCATCGCCGGCGGGAGCAGCCAGCGCACCGGCACGGGAGTGGAGTCGGGCAGCGCCAGCACCCGGACCGCCGAGGTGTCGAAGCGCTGGTACGGGTCGAGCGGCTGGGTGAACGACAGGGTGGCGGTCACGCTGTCGCGCAGCGAAGAGCCTTTGAACCGGGGCCCCGCGGTATCGTGCGTGAATGCCCAGAGCAGCGGCACGGCGGTGCTGTCGGCGCCGACCTTTACCGAATCGAAGGCCTCCCGGCTGGCGCGCCGGTGATCGCCGTTCTGGTCCAGCACCCCGTACACGACATAGCTGCCGCGGGGGATGGGGCCGAGGGCGAAGCGCCCCGAGCTGTCGGCCAGGGTGCGATAGCCGGTACTGTCGCCCGGGATCACCGCGTCAATCAGCGCCTTCGCGGCCACCCGGCCGGCCTGCCAGTCGATCACCCGGCCACGCAGCGTATCCGTGGGTAAGGGTGCGCCGGTGGTGAAGGTCACCACCCGCCCGGAGTCGGAGCGGTTGCGCCGCAGGTCTACGATACCGGGCAGCAGCTCCACCCGGTACACCTGGTTGGGACGCCAGCCGCCGCGGGCCTGCACCGTGATGCGGCTCCGCTTCCACTTGATGACCGGCACCCGGGTGGTGGGGCTCACCAGGATCAGCTTTTCCAGGTCGCTGGTGCCCAGCCCGAAACTGGGTTGCGAGCCCTCGGAGACCACCTCGTCGAACTGGAACTCCACGTCGCCATGGAACCCCGGCAGCACGGCCGTACTTTCCGGCACGGTGGCGACCAGGTGGGGCGGTGTCTTGTCGGGCGGCCCGCCGGGCGGGGGCTCGATCTTGGCGCAGGCGAAAAATGTAAGGAACAGGATGATCAACGGCGGTACGGCGGGACGGCGGTACGGCGGTATGCTCTTTCCAGCGGCCCTTGAAGTCGCCTTGCGCGGACAGGGCGTCAGGTCAGAGGGGAAACAAGGAATCAGGTCAAAAGGGCCACCGGACTCCACGTGGACAGGAACCCTACCGCCGTACCGCCGTCCCGCCGTACCGCCGTCCTTCACTTGCACCCCAACCGTCCCAACTTCTCCTCCAGTACCTTCCGCTGCTCGCCCCAGTCGCCCAGTTTCTGCCGCTCGCGTTCGACCACTTCCGCGGGAGCGCGGCTGGTGAAGTTCTGATTGGCGAGCTTCTTCTCCTGGGAGTGGATCAGCTGATCCAGCCGCGAAGCCTCGGCGCGCAGGCGGGTGCATTCACGATCCACGTCGATGGCATCGCCCAGCGGCACGAAGACCGACGAGCCGTCCGACAGCACGGCGCTGGCGCCGGCCGCCTCGGCCGGTTCGCCCAGGTCGAGCCGGGAGAGCTTGGCCAACCGCTCGATGGTGCGTTGTTCCATCCCGCAGGCGCCGCGGGCGGCCGGTCCGGCGCAGGTGACCACGGCGCGAATGGCCTTGCCGGGCGCCACGTTGTATTCCGCCCGGATGCTGCGGATCGCGCTCACCGCTTCCTGCACCAGGGCGAAGCGCTCCAGCGCTTCGGGATCGTGCGCGCGCTTGTCGGGCGCGGGCCAGGGGGTGAGGCTGATGCTGGCACCGCCGGAACGGCCGGGCATCCGCTTCCAGAGTGTCTCGGTGATGAACGGCATCACCGGGTGGAGGAGACGCAGGGCCACGTCGAAGGTGGCCGCCAGCACCGCGCGGGCGACATCGCCGCCGGGCGCGTCGCCGTAGAGCCTGGGCTTGGCCTGTTCCACGTACCAGTCGGCCAGATCGCTCCAGAGGAAGTGATAGACGGCGGCGACGCCGTCGTTGAGCCGGAACCGCTCGTTGGCTTCGGTTACTGCGGCCACGGTGTCGTCGCACCGCGCGATGATCCAGCGATCGGCCAGGGTCAGCTCGTCTTTCCGCACCACATCCGGGTAGTCGCCGGCCAGGGGCCGGGTGGGCTCGTCCAGGTTGGAGAGAATGAGCCGGCCCAGGTTCCACAGCTTGTTGGCGAAGTTGCGGCCCGGTCCGAAGGAGGTTTCCAGGTCGCCCGGATCGAGGATCAGGTCGGTGCCGACCGCCATGCCGGAGACCACGGTATAGCGCAGGGCGTCGGCCCCATAGCGGCGCACCACCTCCAGCGGGTCGATGCCGTTGCCCAGCGACTTGCTCATCTTGCGGTGCTGGGTGTCGCGCACCGTGCCGTGGAGATACACCGTGTGGAACGGCACCTCGCCCATGAACTCGAGGCCCGCCATGATCATCCGCGCCACCCAGAAGAAGAGGATCTCGGGGGCGGTGACCAGCGTGTCGCCGGGGTAGAACCGGGCCAGGTCCGGCGTCGCCTCGGGCCAGCCCAGGCTGCTGAACGGCACCAGCCAGGAGGAGAACCAGGTGTCGAGCACGTCGTCGTCCTGGCGCACCGCGCCGCCGCAGCCGGGGCAGGCGGAAACCGAGTCGCGGCTCACGGTCATGCGGCCGCAGGCGTCGTCCCGGCAGTACCAGACCGGAATGCGGTGCCCCCACCAGAGCTGCCGCGAGATGCACCAGTCGCGGATGTTTTCCATCCACTGGGCGTACTCCTCGCCCCGGTGCTCCGGGATGAAACGCACCCGCTCATCGTGGTAGGCCCGGAGCGCGGGCGCCGCGAGCGGGGCCATCTTCACGAACCACTGGTCGCTGAGTCGCGGCTCCACCACCGTCCCGCAGCGGTAGCAGTGGCCCACGGCGTGGCGGTGGGGCTCGGTCTTCTCCAGCAGGCCGGCCGCGTCGAGATCGCGCACCACGGCCTTGCGCGCGTCGAACCGGTCCATCCCCTGGTAGGCCTCGGGCGCGGTGATGGCCATGCGCGCCTCGGGTGTGAAGATGTCGATGCTCTCCAGCTGGTGGCGCCGCCCGATCTCGAAATCGGTGGGGTCGTGCGCCGGGGTCACCTTGACCGCCCCGGTCCCGAATGAGGGGTCGATCGCGTCGTCGGCGATGACGGGAATGCGCCGGCCGGTGAGCGGCAAATCAATCTCACGGCCGATGAGCATATGATAGCGCTCGTCGTCCGGGTGTACCGCCACGGCCGTGTCTCCCAGCATGGTCTCGGGCCGGGTGGTGGCGACGGTAATGCTGCCGCCGTTCGCCAGCGGATAGCGCAGGTGCCAGAGGTGGCTGTCTACCTCCTCCTTTTCCGCCTCCTCGTTGGAGAGGGCGGTCAGGCAGCGGGGGCACCAGTTGATGAGATAGTGGCCCCGATAGATGAGGCCCTTCTCGTACAGCCGGACGAAGACCTCGCGCACCGCGCGGGAGAGTCCGTCGTCCAGCGTGAAATAGGTCCGCTCCCAGTCGCAGCTGGCGCCCAGGGCCTTGAGCTGGTCGAGGATGGTGGCGCCGGTCTGGTGCACGTGGTCCCACACCCGCCGGACGAAGGTATCGCGGCCCAGGTCGAAGCGGGTGAGCCCCTCCTTCGCCAGTTCCCGCTCCACCACGTTCTGGGTGGCGATCCCGGCGTGGTCGGTGCCGGGCAGCCAGAGGCTGGCCCGGCCCTGCATCCGCCGGAAGCGGATCAGCACGTCCTGAATGGTGTTGTTGAGCCCGTGTCCCATGTGCAGCACCGCCGTGACGTTGGGCGGCGGCATCATGATCACGTACGGGTCGCGCCGGCCTTCGGCGGGCACATGGAAGATCCCCCGGCCGGCCCACCACCTGTAGAGGGTGTCTTCGACGCCGGTGGGATTGTATTGCGGCGGTAGCGGCTCGCTCATGCGGGCTGATCGGAAAGGCGGAGCCGGTCGTCGCCGGGCCGGTCGTCCTCCCCGCGCACCAGCAGGCGATTGACCACGGACTCGATGCCGGGCACCTCCCGGACCAGGCGGGCGGCCCGGGCCCGGAGCGCGCGATCGGGCACCCAGCCGTGCAGCTCCACCTGGTGCGGCGTGACCGCCACGACGCTCAGGTGATGCTCCCAGAGATCGGAACTCTCCAGCGCCGACTCGACCGCCCGGGCAGCGCCCGCGGTGGTGAGGGGCGGCCCGGCCGGTTCCCCCAGCTCGTCCATGGCGCGGCGCAGGCGGGCCCGCGAGACCGTCCCCACCCAGCCGGCCGCGAACAGCCCGGCCACCAGGCCGATCCCCAACCCGCCCAGTATCCAGGCGGCCGTTTCCAGTCCGCTCGGGGTCCGTGTACGCACTCCGCAGGCTCCTCTACGAATCCACAGATGAAGGTCTTAAGTTAATCTCCCGTAAGGTAATCCGCAGAGTACCGGGGTCGAGCATGGCCGAAGGGTTTCCGGGTCGCAGCTTACGCAGACTTCGAGGAATGAGACGGACTATCCATGAGGGATGACGACAGCCCCGTAGTGGCACGGGACCTGATTCCGTGGATCCTGCCCGCGCTGCTGATTCTGGCGGGGCTGGTCGCCTTTTTCGTGGTCGGTCGGTCGGTGCAGCCCATCGCGCCGGTGGTCACGGTGGAGACAATCCCATGAGCGTGGTACGGATCACGCTGCCCGATGGCAGCGCCCGCGAAGTGCCGGCGGGCAGCACCAGTCGCGAGCTGGCGGAGCAGATCGGCCCCCGGCTGGCGAAGGCCGCTGTGGCCGCGCGGGTCGACGGTCAGGTCTGGGACCTGAACCGGCCGTTGGACCGGGACGCCGAGGTGGCGATTCTCACCGACAAGGATCATGACGCGCTGCCGGTGCTGCGCCACTCGGCGGCGCACGTGCTGGCGACCGCCGTGCGCGAGCTCTTCCCCGGCGCCGGCATCGGCTTCGGGCCGCCCATCGACGACGGCTTCTACTACGACTTCGAAGTCGACCGTCCCTTCACGCCCGACGATCTGCAGCGGATCGAAGCGAAAATGGGGGAGGTGGCGGGGCGCGACTTCCCCTTCGTGCGCGAAGTGGTGGACCGGGGCGAGGCCAACCGGCGCTTCCAGGACGATCCCCTGAAGCTGGAGCGGATCACCGAGCTGGGCGATGACGAAGTGATTTCGGTCTATACCGACGGCCCCTTTACCGATCTCTGCCGCGGCCCGCATATCCCCAGCACCGGGCGGCTCAAGCACTTCAAGCTGCTCTCGGCAGCGGGCGCCTACTGGCGGGGCGACGAGAACCGCCAGATGCTCCAGCGCATCTACGGCACCGCCTGGTTCAGCAAGGAAGACCTGGAGCAGTATCTCCACCGGCTGGAGGAGGCGCGCCGGCGGGACCACCGCATCCTGGGCAAGCAGCTCGATCTCTTCTCCATCCAGGAGGAGGTGGGGCCCGGCCTGGTCTTCTGGCACCCCAAGGGCGCTCGGATGAAATGGCTGCTCACCCGGGTGGTGGAGGACGATAACGTCGCGAAGGGCTACGAGCTGGTCTATACCCCGAACATCACGCGCGAGGAGCTGTTCAGGATTTCCGGACACCTGCCGCTCTATGCCGAGAATCAGTATCCGGCCATGGGCGCGGCGGCGGAGGAGTCGGAGGATGTGCGCTACCGGGTGAAGCCGATGAACTGCCCGATGCACTGCCTCATCTACAAGAGCCGGCAGCGCAGCTACCGGGATCTTCCGCTCCGGCTCTCCGAGGTGGCCAACGTCTACCGCAACGAGAAATCCGGCGTGCTGCACGGGCTCCTGCGGGTGCGCGGGCTCAGCATGGACGACGCTCACATCTTCTGCACCCTGGACCAGGCCGAGGAGGAGATCTTCCTCTGTCTCGACCAGGTGGACCGGCTGGTGGGGCAGACCTTCGGGTTCGCCCTGGAGTTCGAGGTGAGCACCCGGCCGGAGGAGCGCCTGGGCAACGACGCCACCTGGGACCGGGCCGAGGAGATGCTCATGAACGCCCTGCGCCGCAAGGAGATCACCTTCGACGTGGATGCGGGGGGCGGCGCGTTCTACGGGCCCAAGATCGACATCAAGTTCCGTGACGCGATCGGGCGGCAATGGCAGGGGCCGACCATCCAGCTGGATTTCAACCTGCCGGAGCGGTTCCAGCTGGAATACACCGGCGCCGACAACAAGCCCCACCGGCCCGTGATGATCCACCGGGCCATCTACGGCACGCTGGAGCGATTCATCGGCAACCTGATCGAGCACTTCGCCGGCGCCTTTCCCGTCTGGCTGGCGCCGGAGCAGGTCCGCGTCCTGCCCATCGCCGACCAGCAGATCGAGGCGGCCCACCGGGTGGCCGGCCGGCTTGCCGCCGCCGGGCTCCGGGTGCACGTGGACGAGCGCAACGACACGCTGAGCTACCGCATCCGCGAGGGCGAGGTCGAGAAGATCCCCTACATGGCGGTGATCGGCCAGCGGGAGGCCGACGCCGGCACCCTGGCGATCCGGGTGCGCGGGGCGGGGAAGAAGCAGGAAGTGATGAGCGTGGACGCGTTCCTGGAGAAGGTGCGCGGCGAGGTGAGCAGCAAGGCGCTGGCACCGTAGGACGGCAAGACGGCAGGACGGCAGGTGGGCGAGGAGGCGAAGACAGGCGGTCACCCTGAGGGAGCGCAGCGACCGAAGGGGCCGAACCCCGAGGCGGCCCTTCGGTCCCTTCGTTGTCGCTCAGGGTGACAGGCTTCTTCCGGCTCCGCCCTGTTTACCCACTCTGCCCACTCTGCCCATTCCATTATCTTGAGTGCCAGGTTTCCACCTCAACCCCGGACACCATCGTGAGTTCCGACCATACTACTCCCGTTCTCGTCTCCGCCGTGCGCACCCCCGTCGGGCGCTATCTCGGCGGCTTGAGTTCCTTCAGCGCGCCGCAGCTCGGGGCCATGGTCGTGGCCGAGGCCGTGCGCCGTGCCGGCGTAAGTCCCGATCTCATAGATGAGGTCATCCTGGGCCAGGTGGTGCAGGGTGGCTCGGGGCAGGCGCCGGCGCGCCAGTCGATGATCAACGCCGGGCTGCCGGGCACCATCCCGGCGCTCACCATCAACAAGGTCTGCGGCTCCGGCCTCAAAGCGGTGATGCTCGCCTCCCAGGCCATCAAGGCGGGCGACGCGCAGTGCATCGTGGCGGGCGGGCAGGAGTCGATGTCCTCGGCGCCGCACTACGTCTACGGCATGCGCAACGGCATCAAGGCCGGCAACCAGACCATGGTCGACGGTATGATCCACGACGGCCTCTGGGATTCCTTCGGCTGCTGCCACATGGGCGAATACGCCGAGTACACCGCGGAGAAGGCGAAGGTGAGCCGGGAGGACCAGGATGCCTTCGCCGCGGAGAGCCACCGCAAGGCGGTGGCCGCCACCGAGAGCGGCAAGTTCACCGACGAGATTCTGCCGGTCAAGGTGCCCGGCAAGGGCGGCACCAGCACCACCGTGTCGGCCGACGAGCCGCCGCGGAAGGACACCACACCGGAGACGCTGGCGAGGCTCAAGCCCGCGTTCGTGAAGGGCGGCACCGTGACGGCGGGCAACGCGCCCGGCCTGAACGACGGCGCCAGCGCGCTGGTGGTCACTTCCCTCGCCTTCGCGAAGGAGCATGGTCTCACGCCCATGGCGAAGGTCACCGCCTATGCCACCGGCGGGGGCGATCCCAAAGACCTGTTCTTCGCGCCGATCCACGCCGTGCGCAACCTGATGAAGAAGGCGGGCACGAAGATCGGCAATTACGACCTGATCGAAGCCAACGAGGCGTTCGCGGTGCAGGCCATCGCCGACGGCCGCGAGCTGGGCTGGGACTGGGACCGGGTGAACGTGAACGGCGGCGCGGTGGCCCTGGGCCACCCCATCGGTGCCAGCGGGGCCCGGATCCTCACCACCCTGGTGTATGCCATGAAAGACCGGGGAGCCCGCACCGGCCTGGCCACCTTGTGCCTGGGCGGTGGGAATGCGGTGGCGCTTTCTGTGGAGGTGATCTGATGGTCGAGAGGGTCGAGAGGGTCGAGAGGGTCGAGACCGTGAGGCTCGGCCGCGCCGTGGCCATCGTAGCCGGTGCGGCCGCGGTGGCGCTCGCGGCGCAGATCGCGGTGCCGATTCCGGGGACGGCCGTCCCCTTCACGCTGCAGGGACTCGCGGTGCTGCTCGTGGGCGGATTGCTGGGTCCGGGAGCCGGCGCTGCGGCGCTGGTGCTCTACCTCGCCGCGGGCATGGCCGGGCTGCCCGTCTTCGCGCCGGAAGGGCTGCCGGGCGTCGCCCGCCTGTTGGGCCCCACCGGCGGCTACCTGCTGGCCTTCCCCATAGCGGCAGCGGTCACCGGGTTTCTGGCCCGGCGCCGAGCCTCGACGCTCTCGACTGTAGGTCACTGCACCCTCGCCGCGCTGCTCGGCATGCTCATCATCCACCTCGGCGGGATCGCGCAGCTCATGATCCTGACCGGCAGCGCGACCGCGGCGATCGGCCTGGGCGCCCTGCCGTTCCTGGGGGTGGACCTGGTCAAGGTGGCGCTGGCCGGACTGCTGCTTGCGCGATTTGCCCGGCGCAGTCCTGCCGCCGGCTGATTGACCGCCGGCCCGGGGGCCACGGCTCCGCGCTGGAAGATCATCCTCCAGGCGGTCCTGGCGCTGGTCGCCTTCTGGCTCCTGGGTTACGGTGGCTTCCGGCTCGCCGGCCGGATCATCTTCTCTATCGTTCATTATCTGGGCCCGGCGCCGTGGCACTGGGCCCAATCCATGAGTGGCGGCCTGCCACTGCTGAGCGGCCTCGCCATGCTGGCCGGGTTTCTGGCCGCGACCTGGCTGGTCTCCCGGGGACTGGGCTACGGCCCGGCGGAGCTGCGCTGGCGCCGAGCGGGGCCGCCGGCGCGGGGCGGGCTCACCGCCTTCGGGCTGGGATTGGCCGCGGCCGCGCTCGCCATGGTGCTGGCCGTGCCGCTGGCTCATGCCCGCTGGCTGGGTGACCAGGGCAATCTGGGCGGCTACCTGCTGCGGGTGGGATTCCTGCTGCTGAGCCTGGCTCCTGCGGCCATGGCGGAGGAGGTCATGTTCCGCGGGGTGCCGACGGCGGCGTTCGCCCGGATGGTGGGACGTCCGGCCGCGGTGGTGATCGTGGCGGTGTTCTTCGCCCTGGCTCATCGGAACAATCCCAATGTGGCCAGCCTGAGCCTGGTGAACATCGGGTTGGCCGGGGTGGCGCTGGGAGCGGCGCTGTACTCCCCGGGGGGAATGTGGGCCGCGTTCGGGCTGCACCTGGGCTGGAACTGGTCGCTGGCCGCGCTGGACGCGCCGGTCAGCGGGCTGGACCTGCGGGTGCCGTTGATCGATTACTTTCCCGGCGGGCCGCGCTGGCTCTCCGGCGGGGCCTTCGGCCCGGAGGGCGGCATCCTGGGAACTCTGGCATTGGTGACATTGGTGGCAGTGATGGTGTATCGGGTCAGGCAGGGACCAGGAATCAGGAATCAGGAATCAGGGATCAGGAATCAGGAATAAGGAATCAGCGGCTAATGTCTAATGACTAATGACTAGTGACTAATGACTAGTAACCCAGTCACTAGCGACTAACGACTTGGGACAGGGGCAGGGGATATGGACCAGGTAGCCGTGATCGGCGCGGGCACCATGGGCCACGGGATCGCCCAGGTGTTCGCGCAGCAGGGGTGGGGAGTCGCGCTGGTGGATGTCTCGGAGCCGATGCTGCAGCGCGGCATGGGTACCATCCGCAAGAGCCTGGAGCGGCTGGTCAAGAAGGGCGCCCTGCCGGCGGAGGCTGCCACCGACGTTCCCGCGCGGATCACCACCAGCACCATGGTGGAGGCGGTGGGAGGCTCCGTACTGGTCATCGAGGCGGTCAGCGAAAAGCCCGATCTCAAATTCGAGCTCTTCCGCCAGCTCGACCAGCTCTGCGGACCCGAGACCCTCCTCGCCAGCAACACCAGCTCCATCTCCATCACCGAAATCGCCGCCCAGACCCGCCGTCCCGAGAAGGTCATCGGGATGCATTTCATGAACCCGGTGCCGGTGATGCAGCTGGTGGAGGTGATCCGGGGGCAGGCCACCAGCCAGGGCACCACCGACCGGGTGATGGCCATCGCCCGCGCGCTGGGCAAGACGCCGGTGGAAGTGAGCGACTATCCCGGTTTCGTGTCCAACCGGGTGCTCATGCCCATGATCAACGAGGCGGTCTACTGCGTCATGGAAGGCGTGGCCACGCCCGAGGCGGTGGACACGGTCATGAAACTGGGGATGGCCCACCCCATGGGCCCGCTGGCGCTGGCGGACCTGATCGGGCTGGATACCTGTCTCGCCATCCTGGAGGTGCTGCACCGGGGGCTGGGAGACGACAAGTACCGCCCTTGCCCGCTGCTGCGCCGGATGGTGGCGGCGGGACAACTGGGGCGGAAGTCAGGGAAGGGATTCTATAACTACTAGGGATCAGGAATCAGGAACAAGGAGCCGGGGCTGGATGCCGTCTGCCCTCGGAGTTTCCTGATTCCTGATTCCTGATTCCTGATTCCTGAGGAGACCATGGACGCTTTCGCCGCGATGAAAGAGCTCGGCCACGAGCAAGTTGCCCTCTGCTACGAGCCGTCCTGCGGGTATTTCGGCATCATCGGCATCCACGACACCACCCTGGGGCCGGCCCTGGGCGGGACCAGGTTCTGGCAATACAACACCACCGACGAGGCCATTACCGACTGTCTCCGCCTGGCGCGGGGCATGACCTACAAGGCCGCGGTGGCCGGCCTCAACCTCGGGGGCGGCAAGTCGGTCATCCTGGGCGACAACAAGCGGACCGACCGGGAGGCCCTGTTCCGGGCCCACGGCCGCTTCGTGGAGTCGCTGGGCGGCCGCTATATCACGGCGGAAGACGTGGGCACCAGCCCCAGCGACATGGAATACGTGCACGCCGAGACCGATCATGTCGCCGGCCTGCAGGGCCTCTCGGGCGATCCCTCGCCGGTGACCGGCTACGGCGTCTACATGGGGATGAAGGCGGCGGCAAAGGCCCGCTGGGGCAGCGACAGCCTGCAAGGGAAGACCGTCGCGGTACAGGGGTGCGGCAAGGTGGGCTATTACCTGGCCCTGCATCTGAAGCACGAGGGCGCGAAGCTCATCGTGACCGACATCGACCCCGAGCGGGTGAAGCAGGTGGTGAGCGAGACCAACGCCACCGCCGTGAAGCCGGACGCGATCTATGATCAGAAGGCCGACATCTTCTCGCCCAACGCCCTGGGAGCGGTGATCAACGACGACACGCTCAAGCGGCTCAAGGTCGAGGTGATCGCCGGCGGCGCCAACAACCAGCTGGCCGAAGACCGGCACGGCGACCTGCTGGAGCAGAAAGGGCTCTCCTACGCGCCCGACTACGTCATCAACGGCGGCGGGGTCATCAACGTCTATGGCGAGATCAACGGCTGGCCCCAGGAGCGGGCCAAGCGCAAGGCGGGGGAGGTCTACAACACCATCCTCCAGGTGTTCAACATCGCCAAGCGCGACGGCATCCCGACCCACATCGCCGCCGACCGGCTGGCCGAGGAGCGGATCGCGGCGGTGAAGGGAGTGCGGGGGATCTGGCTGGGGTGACCTAACCCCCTGTCCCCCTTCCCCATTGGGAAGGGGGGACGCAACCTCGGATTCCCTTTTGAGACGGCGGCGATCCGGGTGAGATCACCGATCGAAAACAGCCGCGAGGCCTTCCTTCCGGTTCCCCCTTCCCGGCAGGGAAGGGGGACAGGGGGTTAGGTCAGGAAGTCGTTCTCCCTTAGATTACCCATCATGTCCGAATCCATCCCTATCGCCGCCGATCACGCTGGGTACGCGCTGAAGCAGCGGCTCATCGCCGAGCTGGAGCGGGCGGGCTATGCCCCGGAGGACCTGGGCACCCATTCCCGCGAGTCGGTGGACTATCCCGAGTATGCCCACCAGGTGGCGGAGCGGGTGGAACGGGGCGAAGCCGCGCGCGGGGTGCTGATCTGCGGCACCGGGTTGGGCATGTCCTACGCCGCCAACCGGCATGCCGGCGTGCGCGCCGCGGTGGTCTGGAATGCCGAACTGGCCGGCCTGGCCCGGGAGCACAATGACGCCAATATCCTGGTTCTGCCCGCGCGCTTTCTGGATGAGGCCGCCGCAGTGGAGTGCCTGCATCTGTGGTTGAAGACCCCCTTTGCCGGCGGCCGTCACGCCCGCCGCATCGCCCGGATCGAACCCGCCCCCATCTCATGACTCTCGACCACGACGCCCCGCTCTCCGCCGCCGATCCCGAAGTCGCCGAACTGGTCGGCCGGGAGGTCCGGCGCCAGCAGCATGGGCTCGAGCTCATCGCCAGCGAGAACTTCGCCAGCCAGGCGGTGCTCGAGGCCATGGGCACGCCGCTCACCAACAAGTACGCCGAGGGCTACCCCGGCAAGCGCTATTACGGCGGGTGCGGGGTGGTAGACCAGATCGAGCAGCTGGCCATCGACCGGGCAAAACAGCTGTTCGGGGCGGACCACGCCAACGTGCAGCCGCACTCCGGTGCCCAGGCAAACCTGGCGGCCTACATGGCGCTGATCCCGCCGGGATCGCTGCTCATGGGGATGAGCCTGCCGCACGGCGGACACCTGACCCACGGCGCCAAGGTCAACCACAGCGGCATCATCTGGAAGGCCGTGCATTACGGGGTCGATCCGGCCAGCGGCCGCATCGACTACAACGCGGTACGCGCGCTGGCCCGGCGGGAGCGGCCGAAACTCATCATCGCCGGCGGCAGCGCCTATGCCCGCATCATCGACTTCGCCGCCTTCCGCTCCATCGCCGACGAGGTCGAGGCCTTCTTCCTGGTGGACATGGCGCATTTCGCCGGGCTGGTGGCGGGCGGTGTCTATCCCTCGCCAGTGCCGCATGCGCACGTGGTCACCTCCACGACGCACAAGACCCTGCGCGGTCCGCGGGGCGGGATGATCCTCAGCACCGCGGAGTTGGCCAAGGCGATCGACAAGTCGGTCTTCCCCGGCGCGCAGGGCGGGCCGCTGGAACACGTCATCGCGGCCAAGGCGGTGGCATTCGGCGAGGCGCTGACCCCGGATTTCCGGAGCTACGCCGCGCAGGTGGTGGCCAACGCGAAGGCGCTGGCGGCGGGGCTCATGGAGCGGGGCTATGCCGTGGTCTCCGGGGGGACGGATACCCACCTCTTTCTGGTGGATCTGCGCTCCCGTAACATTACCGGCAAGGATGCCGAGCAGCGGCTGGACCAGGCCGGGATCACCGTCAACAAGAACACCATCCCCGACGATCCGCAGTCGCCCTTCGTGACCAGCGGCATCCGCCTCGGCACGCCGGCGCTGACCACCCGGGGCATGGGGATTGCTGAAATGCAGCAGGTGGCCGAATTGATCGATCGAGTACTGTCGGACAGCGGGAACGAAGTCATCGCCCGGGTGCGGGGAGAGGTGGAAGAATTGGCCGCCGCCTTTCCGCTGTATGCGCCCGGCGCCAGGACGGCCGTCTGACGGCCGTCGCGGGAGTCTCATGAACGAACTGCAGTTTGCCCCGGACATTCTGAACCGCCTGCAGGAGCGGGAGCCGCGCTATCACGAGCGCGCCTACCTCTTCGTGCTGGCCGCCATCGAATATCTCCAGACCAGGCTGCCCGCCCGCCGGCACGTGACCGGCCAGGAACTGGCCGGCGCCTGCCGGGACCTGGCGCTGGAGCAGTACGGGCTGCTTGCCGCCACCGTATTGGGTCACTGGAACGTCACCAGCACCGACGACTTCGGGCGCATCGTCTTCGCCCTGGTCGATGTCGGGTTGCTCATCACTCAGCCCGGCGACCGCCCCCAGGATTTTGCCGATATCTATCGGTTCGATGAAGCCTTCAGCGCGGACCGGGTGTGGGACCGGGCTTCGGAGTGCTGAAGGCGGCCTCAGCGCGGGAGGGTGTCATGGAAGGGCGAGACTGGCCGAGCTGTCACAAGTGCAGCCAGGGGGTGCTGATCCCGCTTTCCGACTACGGCCGCGACGGCGCGCCCATTACCTACAAGGCCTGGGTCTGCACCAACGCGGAGTGCGGGTTCAATCTCCGCATCGATAACGGCGAGATCTCGCTGGGCCGGGCGATCGGGCCGAGCCACAAATAGGGACCAGGGACCAGGCATCAGGCATCAGCGGTCCCCATCCTGATTCTCTATTCCTGGTCCCTGGTTCCTGATCCCTGTATGCCAATCCCTGTCCTCACGCCGGAACAAAGTTCCGCCTGGGATGCCCGTGCCGAACACGCCGGCATCCCCCTCGCCACCCTCATGGATGCTGCGGGACGGGCGGCGGCCGAAGTCATCGTGCGCCGCTTCCGCGACCGCGCCCGGCAAGGGGTGCTGATCGCCGCCGGGCCGGGCAATAACGGCGGCGACGGGTGGGTCATCGCACGGGTGATGCATCGCGCCGGCATTCCGGTGTGGGTGGTGGAGGTGCCGGGGAAGGGGAGCGAGTTGCAGCGGCAGGTTTCGGGTATCGCCAGAGGCGAAGGCGTGCGGACCGTCGCCGCCGACGGGCCCTGGCCCAGCGTGGGTCTGGCCGTGGATGCGATCCTGGGCACCGGCGCGCGAGGGGCGCCGCGGCCGCCGGTGCCTGCGCTGCTGGAGCGGCTGGCCGAGTTGCGGGTGCCCATCGCGGCGGTGGATGGACCCACCGGACTCGATCTCGCCACCGGGGCGGCGTACCATCCCGCGCCCGCGGCGCTTACCGTCACGTTCGGCGGGTTCCGGCGTGGCCACCTGATGGCGCGGGACGATGTCGGCCACGTGGTGGTGGTGGAAATCGGCCATCCCCCGGCGGACCCCGCGTGGCCCCAGGTGGTGACCGACGAGCAGGCCGCGGCCTGGCTCCCGCGCCTCCGGGCGGCGGACCACAAGGGCATTCGCGGGCGGATCGTGGTCATCGGCGGCAGCACGGGGATGACCGGCGCCGTCCGCATGGCGGGCCGCGCCGCCTTCGGCGCGGGTGCCGGCCTGGTGCACGCCGTGGCGCCGGAGCAGACGGTGGCCGCGCTCATCACCGCCGAGCCCGATCTCCAGACCCTGCCGCACCCGCTGGCGGCGCCGCTGGACGAGACGCTCATCGCCCTGCTGCGGCGGGCCGACAGCGTGGTGGTGGGGCCCGGGCTGGGACGGGAGCAGGACCGCCGTGAGTTTATTCAGGCGGTGGCGGCGCATGCGAAGCGCCTAGTGCTCGACGCCGACGCGCTCACCGTCTTCCAGGGCCACGTGCCGGAACTGGCCGGGATCGCCGCCGGCCGGTCCCTCATCCTGACGCCCCATCCGGGCGAGTTCCGCACCCTCTTTCCCGCAGCCGCCGGCCGGAGCGAATCCGATCCCTGGGGCGCGGCGGCGGAGGCCGCGGCCGCCTGCGGCGCGGTCGTGGTGCTGAAGGGCGTTCCCAGCGTCATTGCCACCCCGGAAGCCGGCGCGGTCTATACCATCGCGGCCGGCAACCCGGGGCTCGCGACCGGCGGCAGCGGCGATCTCCTGAGCGGTTTCACCGGCGCCGCGCTGGCGCGCGAGGACGATGCGGCGGTGGCCGCGGCGCTGGCCTGCCAGATCCTGGGCCGCGCGGCCGATCTCGCGGCCCGGCGGGTGAGCGCCCGCAGCATGCGGCCCATGGATGTCATCGCCGCGTTGCCGCAGCTGTGGCGCGGCTGGGATCTGCTGGCCTCGGCGGCCCCGGCGGGCGTGATGGTGGTGGCGGAGCTGGAGCAGCCGGCGGAGTAGGGGGCGACGCACGCCGGGGCGACGCACGCCGGGGCGACGCATGCGGGGGCGACGCATGCCGGGGGCGACGCATGCGTCGCCCTTACTTCCCGCCCGCCCCTATATTTCCGCAATGCGCCTCACCCTCCTCGTCGCCGCCGGGCTCCTGCTGGCCGCCCCGCTCACCGCCCAGCTCCGCGACTGGTCGCCCCGCGACCGGGTAGTGATCGGCGACTTCACCCATATCACCTCGGTCGCTGCCGGCAACGAGCGGGTCTACGCCACCACCACCAGCCAGCTCCTCATCTGGAAGCCGCAGTTCCGGCAGTGGGAAGGCCCCTACCTTCCCGACCAGCCGGGGCTGCTGGGCCGCGTATTCACCGCCCTGGTGGACCCGCTGGACAACACCCTCTGGCTGGGCCGTCTCGAGGGTTGGGTGCACTTCGATCCCGGGATCCAACTCTGGCAATCGGGCACGGTCTCCAGCGCGGTGCAGGGCATCGCGTTCGACCTGGATGCACCCTACCAGGGGCTTTTCCTGCGCACCGCCGACGGCTGGATGACCGTGCCACGCGGCGGTGGGATCGCAGTGCCGGCCGCCCCGCCCAGGCGGGCGCTCACGCCAACGTCGGTGCAGCAGGCCATCCAGGCGAATCCGGTGCTGCAGGCCAATAGCGCGGGCATCCTCATGGATCAGCGCCTGCGCATGGCCCGCTACACCTCGGCGGCCCGCGGCTTCACCGGGCTGGGTTGGTATCTGGGTACCTACGGCGTGGGACTGCTCTACCTGCCGGATGGCGCGGCGGTGCCGGAGCGGCTGACCTTCGGGTTGCCGGGCCAGGTGGCGGGAGCGCTGCTGGAGGCGCCGGACGGCATCTGGGTCGCGACCGACGGGACGGCGCGCGACAATCCCGCGCTTACGCTGGCGACCCGCGAACTCGATCGTTTCGACTGGATCCAGGGCCCCCCGGCGACCGGCCTGCCGTTCACCCAGGTGCGGGAAATGGCCACCCGGGGCCAGGACCTCTGGGCCGCCACCAATGCGGGGCTGGCGCGGGTCGAATCGCAGAGCGGCGACGTTACCCTCTACGACCAGGGCCGCGGCCTGCCCGACAGCCGGGTCTTCTCGGTGACGGTCTCCCGCGGCAGGCTGGCGGCGGGGACCGCGCACGGCATCGTTGTCCTGGACGACAGCAACCGGGCGGCCCCGATCGCGACCAGCTTCGTGGATGCCGCGTTTGCGCTCCTCTGGTCTTCGGGCCTCGATACGCTCTGGGTGGGGACGCCGCACGGCGTCTATGCCGGCCTTCCCGGCAAGGACCAGCTGCGCCTGCCGGCCGGTGCCGCGCGGCCCAGCTTGCGCGATCCGGTGATCGGCCTCGCCTGGGACGCGGACACCCTGGTGGCGCTCACCGAGAACCAGCTCCTCTGGCGCGCCCCGGGCGACAGCGTATGGACGCTGGGCCCCCCGCTCTCCACCGTGCTGGGCCCGCTCAAGCGCATGACGCTGGGTCCGCGGGGCTTCTGGGTGGCGGGGCAGCAGGCAGTGGCGTTCGTGCGCCTCGACTCGCCGCCCATCCGGCCGCTGCTGGGCGGCACCGACTATCCCGGCCTGGTGCAGGACGTGGCGGTGGACGGTGATTTCCTCTGGATCGCCACCGATCAGGGGCTGACCCGATTCCGGCGGGATGCGGTGGAGCCGTGAAGGGCGGGGAGACGGCAAGACGGCAGGACGGCCGGACGATTGCCCTGGGCCCGGGCATAGAGTTCGATCGCATCCGGGACATCGTGGGTGTGCTGGGAGATAGCGGGATCGGCGACGACTGCGCGCTGATCGAAGTGGAGCGGGGGATCCTGGCGCTGAGTTGCGATCTTTCCGTGGAGGGCGTGCACTTCCGGTGCGAGTGGCTGAGCCTGGAGGAGATCGGGTGGCGGGCGGTGGCATCCGCCCTCTCCGACCTGGCCGCCGAGGGCGCGCTGCCGCTCGCAGTATTGTGCGCGGTGGCAACGCCGCTGGATGCCGCCGCCCAGGACCTGGTGGCCCTGATGCGGGGCGCGGGCGCGATGGCGCGCGAAGCCGGCACGACCATCCGGGGCGGCGACCTCTCCCGCGGGCCGGCCTGGGCGATCGATGTCACCGTCCTGGGAAGGGCGGAGCGGCCGGTGACCCGCACCGGTGCCGCGCCGGGCGACGGCATCTGGGTGACGGGGCAGCTGGGTGGCGCACGGGCGGCGCTCTCCGCCTGGCTGGCGGGCCGCGATCCGGACGAGGACGCGCGGGAGCGGTTCGCGCGGCCGGTGCCACGCATCGCCGCCGGCCGCTGGCTGGCGGGGCACGGGGCCCACGCCATGCTCGACCTGAGCGACGGCCTGGCGGGCGATGCCGGCCATCTCGCCGCGGCGTCGGCCGCGCGGCTGGTCATCAACCTGGAGCGGGTCCCGGCGGATCCGGCCTGCGCCGGTGAGGCGGACTGGCAGGGTATCGCCGCCGAGGAATTCGCCGCCGGCGGCGGCGAGGACTATGAGCTGCTGGCGGCGATGCCTGCCGGATTCGACGAGGCGGAGGCGGCGAGGTTCGCCGCCGACTGCGGCATGGCCCTCACCCGGATCGGCCGGGTGGAGGCGGGGACGGGAGCGCTCTTTCTGCGCGAGGGGGCGCCGGTGCAGCTCACCGGCTACGATCACTTCCGATGATCGGCGCACTCTGGTACAGCCTGAGCCTGGCGGCGCTCACCGTGCTCTACGGCGGCTGGGCCATCGTGGCCTCGCTGTTCGGCATCCGGCAGAAGCCCGACGGCATCTACGGCAAGGTAGCGCACTGGTGGGGCAGCCAGCTGCTGGCGGCGCACGGCCTGCGGGTGCGCACTCACGGGATGGAACAGGTGCCCGGCCGGCCCTGCGTCTTCGTGTCCAACCATGTCTCGTTCGTGGATATCTGGGTGCTGGTCGCGGTGCTGCCGGTCAACGTCCGGTTTCTGGCGAAGCGCGAGCTGCTCAAGGTTCCGGTCTTCGGCTGGGCCATGGCCTCGGCGGGCCACATTCCCATCGACCGGCAGAAACTGCAGAAGGCGTTCGAAGCCTACGATGCGGCAGCCGGGCGGCTGCAGGCCGGCACCTCGGCGATCGTCTTCGGCGAGGGGACGCGGAGCCGCGACGGCAAGCTGCATGCGCTCAAGAAGGGGCCGTTCGTCCTGGCGATCGCGGCGGGCGTACCCGTGGTGCCGGTCTTCATCGCGGGGACCTATCAGGTCCTGCCGCCGGGCTCGCTGCGGATCCGCCGCCGGCCGATCGACGTCTTCTTCGGCGCGCCGATCGAAACCGGCGGCCTGGACTACGACGACCGTGAAGCGCTGGCAGAGCGGTGTCATGCGGTGCTGAAGACGTTCGCCGAGCGCGTTGACGGGGTTCCGGCAGGCGACTAGGTTCGTGCCCGTTCTCCGAATCCTGAACCGCGACACGAAGGCACGGAAGTACGGAGTGCCTCTGGCACGCTCGATGACGGTCTAAGGCAGCAGGCAGGAGCCAACGGGTGTGCGTTGGGATGCCGAACGAACACATCTGCGTAATCTGCGTACTCTGCGGATTACATCCGATTCTCTGATCACCCTGCGGATTCATGAGCACAATCATCGAAGTGCACGCCCGGGAAATCATCGACAGCCGCGGCAACCCCACGGTCGAAGCCGAGGTGGTGCTCTCCAGCGGCGCCAGCGGCCGCGCGGCGGTGCCCAGCGGCGCCTCCACCGGCGAGCACGAAGCCAACGAACTGCGCGACGGCGACAAGAACCGTTACGGCGGCAAGGGCGTGCTCGACGCGGTGCGCAACGTGAACGAGACCATCGGCCCCCGGCTGGAGGGCATGCCGGCCGAAGAGCAGATCGCCATCGATGGGATCATGCTGGAGCTGGACGGCACGCCCAACAAGAGCAACCTGGGGGCCAATGCCATTCTCGCCGTCTCGATGGCCGCCGCGCGCGCCGCCGCGCAGGACTCGGGCCTGCCGCTCTATCGCTACCTGGGCGGCCCGATGGCGCACATTCTCCCCGTCCCCATGATGAACATCCTGAACGGGGGCGCGCACGCGTCGAACAACGTCGACGCCCAGGAGTTCATGATCCTGCCCATCGGGGCCGACGAGTTCCCCGAGGGGCTGCGCATGGGCATCGAGGTGTTCCACAGCCTCAAGAAGGTGCTGAGCAAACAGGGGCTCTCCACCGCGGTGGGCGACGAGGGCGGGTTCGCGCCCATGCTGCCGTCCAACGAGGCCGCGCTCGATGCGGTGATGGAGGCGATCCGGGGCGCCGGCTACGAGCCGGGTCGCGACATCGCGATCGCGGTCGACGTGGCGGCGAGCGAGCTGTACCAGGACGGCGAGTACGTCTTCAAGAAAGGCGACGGCAGCCGCCGCTCGGCGAAGGACATGGTGGAGCTCTACGCCGGCTGGGTCGACCGCTACCCCATCGTCTCCATCGAAGACGGGCTGGCGGAGGACGACTGGGAAGGCTGGGAGCACCTCACCGAGGCGCTGCAGGAACGGGTGCAGCTGGTGGGCGACGACATCTTCGTCACCAATGTGGACCGGCTGGCGCAAGGCATCGAGCGCAATGTGGCCAACGCCATCCTGGTCAAGTTGAACCAGATCGGCACCCTCACCGAGACCATGCAGTGCATCGAGCTGGCGCGCGGCAGTTCCTACGGCGTGGTGATCTCGCACCGCTCTGGCGAGACGGAAGACACCTTCATCGCCGACCTGGCGGTGGCCTGCGGGGCCGGGCAGATCAAGACCGGCAGCGCCAGCCGCACCGACCGGGTGGCCAAGTACAACCAGCTGCTGCGCATCGCCGAGGAGCTGGAAGACGTGGCGCACTATCCGGGGAAGGACCTCTACGTCCTGTGACCAGGTGGCGCTGGGCGGCGCTTGCCGTCCTCGTGCTGGCGGTCGTCTTCGCGCTCCAGGGCGGGGAATACAGCACCGGCGACTGGCTCACCCTCCGGCGCCAGACGGCCGAGGAGCAGGCGGCCGTCACCGGCCTGCAGGCGGCGATCGACAGCCTGCGCAAAGTGGCGCACGCGCTGGAGACCGACCCCGTCGCCCAGGAGCGGACTGCGCGCGACAAATTCGGTATGCTCCGTCAGGGCGAGTTCCTCTACCGCCTGGTGCCCGCGGCCGACAGCACGGAGCCTTGACCGTTCCTCGGCGAACGGGGTAGGATTGGGCCGAAAATACGGGGAAAGGGAACAGGGAAGGGTCCCTGTTTCCTGGTCCCTGTTTGTGGCAGGGTAGCTCAGGTGGTTAGAGCACGGCACTCATAATGCCGGGGTCGTGGGTTCGAGTCCCACCCCTGCTATGGTCATTCGGATTCCCACGGGGGACTCGGACCTGCGGTTCGAGTCCCACCCCTGCTATGGTCAGTTCATTCCTGCTGCGGGGCTCGGACCTGCCGGTTCGAGCCCCCCTGCTGTAACGGCTGCACTTCTCACGAGGGACTCGGCGCTGGGGGTCCGAGTCCCTCGCTTGCTTTCGTGCCTTCACTCGCCGCGGCGGGGGACCGGCACCATGATGTGGGCGTAGGGTGTGCCCTTCCACATCACCCAGGGGCCCCCGTTCGCCGGGTCGGTGGGCAGCCCGGCAAGTGCCGCGGGGTCCGGCAGGAGAATCATGACGTGCGGCCCCGAGTTATCGATCCACTGGTTCTCCTCTGTGGGACCGGTCGCGAACGGATCGGTATTGCTCACCGGCAGGTCGCCCTGGAGCATGTAGCCGAAGCCGACCCGCGAGATTGCCGGCGGCCGCTTGGCCAAATACGCGCCGATGAAGCTGACCCACGGCTGGTCCAGGCACATGGGAGCATCGCCGGGCTGGGCCGGGTCGTCCGGCAGGCACATCCACTCCGACTCGCCCTGGCGCAGCACCTTCTGCTGAAGGTCCACTACTGTCGCGTGCCGGGCGAGTCCGGCCGGGGCCGCGCGGAGGGCGCTGGCGATAAGCGCGGCGGTATCGGCCCGCGCTGCCTGGGCGTGCACCGTGACGGGGACAGCCGTGAGCAGGGAAACCAGGGCCGCGGCCCACCTGCCCGGAGAAGCGAATACGGGGACCCGCATGGTGACCTCCTTGTGGGGACCAGACCGATCGGTCTAGTCGTGGTGAATAAAAAGGGGCCGTCCCCTCGGGGGGCGGCCGATGCCCTAGTGGACTGTACCAGATAAGTGTTTAGTGTTAGATTGGTGGGCATGGAAACTCAACCACTCGTGCTGACCCCCGCCGAGCGCGCCGAGTTGGAGCGTCGGACGCGCAGTCGGACGGGGCGCGCCCAGGATGCTATGGTCGCGCGTGTGTTGCTGCTGTTGGCGGCGGGCCTGACCTACCGCGACATCGCCGCACGCACGGGGCGCTCGGAACCGTTCATCAGTAAGTGGAAGCGCCGGTTTGTGGAGGCGCGCCTGGCCGGGCTGTACGTGCGGCACGCGGGGCGTCCCGTCCGAGTCCGGACTCCCCAGCTGGAAGCACGCATTCTCGATGCGACGCGCACGGCCCCGCCGGACGGGTCGACGCATTGGAGCACCCGGCGACTGGCGAAGCGCCTCAAGCTGCCGCACATGACGGTCGCACGGGTCTGGAGGAAGCACGGGATTCAGCCGCACCGGATGGAGCGTTATATGGCGTCGAACGATCCCGACTTCGAGACCAAAGCGGCGGATGTGATCGGGCTCTACTTGCATCCGCCGCAGCATGCCGCCGTTTTCTGTGTGGATGAGAAGACGGCGATCCAGGCCCTCGAGCGCAAGGATCCGATGCTGCCGCTGTCGCCCGGCCGCGCGGAACGCCATGGGTTTGAATACGTCCGCCACGGCACGCTGTCGCTGTTCGCCGCCCTCGAGACGCGGACGGGCCTGGTGATCGGCCAGACTGCCGAGCGCCACACGAGCCAGGCCTTCATTGCGTTTCTGGCCGATCTCCTGACGCGCGTGCCGGCGCGGCGTGAGGTGCACATCATCTGCGACAACTTGTCGGTGCATAAAACGCAACGCGTCGCGGAATTCCTGGCCGAGCATCCGCGCGTGCAGTTGCACTTCACTCCGACCTACAGCTCTTGGTTGAATCAAGTGGAGCTCTGGTTCGCCAAAATCGAACGCGATCTGATTCATCGGGGCGTCTTCACCTCCACCAAAGACCTCGCCCGCCGCATCAGGAAGTACATTCGGCAGTACAACCGCGACCCGCGACCGATTCGGTGGAAGTACGATGATCCCGCTCACCGCATCCACGTCGCTTAACGTTCAACTGGTACAGTCCACTAGTCGGTCGCGATGGCCGAGAAACAGAAATTGAGCATGGCCTCGAGCGGGGCGGGGCTGCGGAGCAGACGGGAGCGGAGCGCCGCTCCTTCCCAGCAGTTCACCAGCAGATCGGCGAGCCCCCGGGTGTCGGTGCCGGGCGGAAGATCGCCGGCCTCCCGTGCCAACTCGAGGCAGCCGGCCAGCCGCTCGACGATCCGCGCCAGGCAGCTCTCCACCTTCCGCCGGAACGCCTCGCTTACTCCCGACAGCTCCTGCCCCAGAGCGCCGAAGAGGCAACCGCGGTAGCCCTGCGAGGCGTAGGTGGCCCGGGTCCGCTCGAAGAAATGCCGCACCCGGGCTAGCGGCTTACGGGACGGATCGCCCAGGACACGGTCGAGCTCCGCATGCACCTCCTCCACGTACCGGTCCACCACCAAAAGCCCGAACGCCTCCTTACTGGCGAAGTGATGATAGAACGAGCCCTTGGGGAGGTCGGTGGCGCGGAGTACGTCCTGCACCCCGGTATCGTTATACCCTTGCGCCAGGAACAGTTCGAGGCCGGCCTCCAGGAGCCGCTTGCGGGAGGCGCTCTCCCGGGCCAGACCGATCGGTCTACTCATGCTATCCAACCTGCAACGCCGGTCCTCATCCGTCAACCATGGCCGCCGTACCACGAACCCTCTTCACGCTTGTGCAGATCTCGGCCACGGAGGAGCCGTTTTACGAGCGCAGGCGATTCTCCAGGCAATCGCGACAACCCTGGACAGCCTCGCACCGCGGGGTGAGCCACCTCACGGGATTTCTCAACCTAGGCTCCTATCTTATTTAGAGGCAATACTTTTCCAGTTCGGCTTCAGGCCGACACTCTCTCAACATGCGGAGGAGACCAGGCATGCGAAATCGAATGGTTGGCGTCCTGCTGCTGGCGACCCTTCCACTGGCAGCGGGTTGCGCCGGAAACAAGGCAGTAGAGATCACGACCAGTGAATATCCCCTCAGCGCGCGGTGGACTGCCAACGTGGCAACGCCATCGGATCTCAGTGGGGTGGTCCAGATCCACGGGAACGCCTGGATGGCGCCCGTACCGGACCAGAGACAGCAGACCAGGGTGACCATCAACCTGGCCAACGCCACGCCGGGCGGCGTGCATCCCTGGGGGGTGTACTATGGGCGCTGCGGCAGCACCAGCGGGATGCTGGGCGACTCGACGGCGTACCAGCCCCTGCAGGTGGACGACAAGGGCAAGGTGACCCAGACCACGATGCTCTCCCGCGACATTCCGTCCTATGGGAACTTCGCCGTCCAGGTGCTGGCGTCGGCGGAGAACCGCAACACCGTCATCGCCTGCGGCAACCTGGCGCCGCCGTCGGGGGGGCAATGATTCAGAGGTAAGACGTGAGACGTGAGGCGTGAGGCGTGAGACGTGAGGCGTAAGGCGGTTTCCTTTGGCACGTCTTACCTCTTACCTCTTTCCTCTTACGCCTTACGCCTCACCTCTCACTCTTCATCCCCTCCACAGGCAGATCGCTTCTCCGGCTCCAGTCGATGTACGACCCGTCGTACAGCCGGGTAGGGTATCCCAGGTACCGGGCGACAAAATACAGAAAACTCGCCTGGACCCCGGTCCGGCAATACGTCACGACCGTGTCGCCCGGCGCGACTCCGGCGGCGTGGAACATCGAATCAAGGGTCGCCTGCGGTCGGACCAGCGGGGGCTCACCTTCCAGGGTCGTCTGCCAGAAGATATTGGCGGCTCCCGGTATGTGTCCTGGCCGGTTCACCCCGTTGCCGGCCACCTTGCCGCTGTAGTCGTCGGCGGGGCGCGCGTCGAGCAGGGCGACGGTGCCGTCGTGCAGGTGCTGGTGCACCCAGGCGGCATCGACCACCAGGCCGGACTGCGGTTGGGCGTGCAGCGTTGTGGGAGACCAGGACGGGACGTCACCTTCCAGCCGGTGGCCTTCGAGCGTCCACCCTTCGCGGCCGCCATTGAGGAGCGCCGCGTGTCCGGCGAGTCCCGCATAATCCAGGGTTACAAACAGCCGGGCGGCCCAGAGCGGCTCGCCGTAGATCACGATCCGCGAATCGGCGCTGAGGCCGAGGGCGGACAGCAGCGAATCGAGACCGGCGGGGGCGGGCATCTCGTTGGGCAGGCTGTCGCGGGTAACCACGAAGGCGGAAACCGGGACGAAGCGGGCGCCCGGCAGATGCCCGGCATCGTAGTCGGTCCGGCTGCGGCCGGCCTCCAGGACGATGAGACCGGGATCGTGCAGGTGGTCGGCCAGCCAGTGGGTGGAGACCAGGAGCGAGTCGGCGGCCCGGGGCGAGGCGACTTGCGCCGAGGCAGGCGGCCCGGCCAGCATGCCGGCGGAGGCCAGGAGCAGTGCAGCAAATCGGTGGAAGCGGAGCACGACGACCTCCGGGCGCGGGACCTGGCAATGGTGTGATCCAAAGGTAGGCGGGAAGGCGGGAAGGCGGGAAGACGGCGCAGGGACCCGCTGAATCCCCCCTCCCGAGCTGCCCCGCGCTTTTCCGTGCCCGGCTGCGCTCCAATCAGGCCGAGGCTTGCCCTGCCTCGTTATAGGTTGGCGCATGGATTCCGCCCTGCAGCCGCCCGTGCGGGCGCGTCCCCGGCTCCTGCCCCTGGTCCGGCAGGCCATTCGTGCCCGGCACTACAGCCCCCGGACCGAGCGTTCCTACGTGCACTGGATCCGGCGTTTTGTCCTCTTCCACGGCAAGCGCCACCCGGCCGATCTGGCCGAGCGGGAGGTGGGAGACTTTCTGACCGACCTGGCGCTGCGGGGGCGGGTGGCGGCGAGCACCCAGAACCAGGCGCTCTCGGCGCTGGTCTTTCTTTACCGGGAGGTCCTGGGGCGGGAGCTGGCGCAGGTGGAACAGATCGTGTGGGCCAAGCGGCCGCATCGATTGCCGGTGGTGCTGAGCCGGGAGGAAGTTCGGCTGGTGCTGCGGCAGCTGCGGGGGCGGTGCCGGCTGATGGCCAGCCTGCTCTATGGGAGTGGTCTGCGGCTGACCGAGTGCCTGCGGCTGCGGGTGCAGGACCTGGATTTCACCATGAGCCAGGTCATGGTCCGGAGCGGCAAGGGGGCCAAGGACCGCAGTACCATGCTGCCCATGAGCCTTCGGGACGAACTCACGCAGTACCTCGCGCAGCTGCGGTTGCGGCATCAGCGCGACCTGAGTGAGGGGCTGGGGGTGGCGCCGCTGCCGTTCGCGTTGCGGCGCAAGTACCCGGCGGCATCGCGGGAGTGGCGTTGGCAGTATCTCTTCCCCGGGAGGAGGATCATGGTGGTCGAGCCGGAGACGGGAGGGCAGGGGCGGACCCACGTGCACCATAGTCTGCTGCAGCGCGCCATGCGCAAGGCGGTCCAGGCGGCGGGCCTCACCAAGCGGGCGAGCTGCCACACCCTGCGGCACAGCTTCGCGACCCACCTGCTGGAGGATGGGTATGACATCCGGACCGTGCAGGAGCTGCTGGGCCATCGGGACGTCAGCACCACGATGATCTATACCCATGTCCTGCAGCGGGGTGGGCTGGGGGTGCGGAGCCCGATGGACCGGGCGTAGCGGCGGGGAGGGGGGGGATGGGGCACACCTAGGAGGGCAGTGCAAAAGAGGACCGCGGTGCGAAGACAGCGTTGGGAGGGTCGCCGAGGACGGCGCTGGGAGGGTCGTGCAGAGGACAGCGCTGGGAGGGTCGTGCAGAGGATGGCGCTGGGAGGGTCGTGCAGAGGACAGCGCCAGGAGGAGGGCGCTGTTACCTGTAACAGAGACTCCGGGCCTCCTACATCGACACCTCTTGCGCTTTTCCGGAACGACAGCAAAGATCAACCAAGGGCCTAAGTGCTACGTCGATGGGTGCTTGATTGCGGCAGAGCCTGCCTGGTTAGAAAGACATCTCAGGCGCCGACCCCCTGCCCATGCGCGCAATCGAATTCATAGTTAGCTGCACGCGCCAGCCGGGCCGCTCCAGTGCTGATCTCTTGGTGAGAGCGCTCTGGTGGTGCCGCCGGAACTCTGCAGTTGCGTTGGTAGCGGTGAGGCGGCACCAGGCCTCCTTGCGGCGGGTCGCCTGGAAGGCTCCGCGATGCCGCCCAAGGTTTCTCTCCGCGGGGCGGCTCCATGGCAAGGAAGGTGCAGTCCGAGCGGGTTCGGAGAGCGTCGCTGCCTTCTCCTAGCGCGTCAGCTGGCCGCCGACGGCGCCGGCTTCTGCCGGTTGCAGCGCGCCGTGCGGCCCGTAGTCTCCCGGCGCGGGGGCTCCGCACATACCGGCAGCGTCATCGCACCCGAAATTGTCATTGCGGCCGGCAGCTAACAAGCGTTTGCAGCGGGCGGGCACGGTGCTGCAGCCCGCTGGTGCATTTCTCGGACATCTAGCGGTCGCGGTAAGGAAGCGTAGGATTGTGAGGGAGCGGGGCATCGCGCCGCCGCTGAAACGCACTTCGTTAAATGGACGTGCCGGCCGTCCTTGGCTGATCCAGTAGGTGCTCCTTTCGGAGGAAGGCCCGGCCAACTGGGCGGCTCAGGAATGCGGCCTTTGGCACGAGCGCAGGTAGAACCCCTGCATTAGTGCATTCCGGCGGGCGCTCAGCGGGCCCCGGATCTCGTAGCGGGCTCAGGGGGCGCGTAGAGACGTCGCTCCCAGGCTGGGTTGCCCAGATCCGAAGTCCAAGCGCTCGGAGCCACAGTCCTCCGCGAGCGGGGTAGGGGAGTCGTGCGTTGGGGAGATCGGGGAACGGAATCGATCACCTCTCGTGGACGGCTGCCATTTAACTAGCGTTTCCAGCGGGCGGGCCGGGGCTGCAGCCTGCTGGCGCATTTCCCGGGGATCTAGCGGTCGCGGTAAGGAAGCGTAGGATTGTGAAAGGGCGGGGCATCGCGCCGCCGCTGAAACGCACTTCGTTATATGGTCGAACGGGCTGGACTGCTCGTTCTCTTTTGATGTACAACAGCATCTGGTGGTGGCCGCCCAAGTTCCTTGAGGGCGCTGTTCGGGCCGCCATGCATCAAAGCGCGGCAGAAGTTCCAACAGGTGCCGGCGCCCCGGTCTCCGTGAGGCGGCCCAGGCATTTGGCCCCGGTTCCGGTTGAGGCCGAGAGCGTTTCGCCATATAACAAGCGCGTCGTTCTGCAGGCCAGTCGCGCAGGCCCCTGGCCCACACTCCGGCCTCCTGGCGGCGCGGCTGTGGAAGCGTAGGTTTGTGAAATCCTGAAGGACCGCGCTGCAGCACACGCGCACTTCGTTATATGGTCGAACGGGCTGGACTGCTCGTTCTCTTTTGATGTACAACAGCATCTGGTGGTGGCCGCCCAAGTTCCTTGAGGGCGCTGTTCGGGCCGCCATGCATCAAAGCGCGGCAGAAGTTCCAACAGGTGCCGGCGCCCCGGTCTCCGTGAGGCGGCCCAGGCATTTGGCCCCGGTTCCGGTTGAGGCCGAGAGCGTTTCGCCATATAACAAGCGCGTCGTTCTGCAGGCCAGTCGCGCAGGCCCCGGCCCACACTCCGGCCTCCTGGCGGCGCGGCTGTGGAAGCGTAGGTTTGTGAAATCCTGAAGGACCGCGCTGCAGCACACGCGCACTTCGTTATACGGCACCCAGGCAATACGGATGCGTGAACTACTCCGGTCATCAGTGGCGACAGATGCATACAGCCTGAAGCTGGCCCTTGAGGCTGCGGGTATTCCGGCCGTCGTACGCGGCGAGGCTCTGTCCGGCATTCACGGGAACCCGTTCAGCGTATGGGTAGTCGCCGAGGAAGATTATGGTCGAGCCCGCGATGTGCTCGAAGAGGTCCGTCGCGGTTCCGTATAACTAGCGTTTCCAGCGAGCGGGCCGGGGCTGCTGCCTGATGGTGCATCCCCCCGGCATCTAGCGGTCGCGCTGTGGAAGCGTAGGATTGTGAGGGAGCGGGGCATCGCGCCGCCGCTGAAACGCACTTCGTTACACAGCACTGAGGCGCGGCTAGCGCGCCGCTCTCCTTTGCCATATCATCCAGCATGACCCGTAACCTGAAGAAGGCCTTTGAAGTGGCCTCCCGGCTCCCCCCCAAGGACCAGGACGAGCTTGCCGCCGCGATCCTGGAAGAATTGGCCGCCGATGCGCGGTGGGAAGCCCTCTTGGGTGCCTCTGGAGATCAGCTGCAGAGGCTGGCCCAGGAGGCCCTGGAGGAGCATCGGGCCGGCCGATCAGAGGCTCTAGATCCCGACCGGCTTTGATCTCCAGGACCACGGCCCGGTTCCGGAAGGCGTTCGGGGCCTTACCGGTCCATGTGCAGGAGCGAGCCCGCAAGGCCTATCAGCAATTCCGTGACGACCCGCAGCACCCAAGCCTGCATTTCAAGCCAGTCCACGCCACACAGCCGATCTACTCCGCCCGGGTCAGTCTGGGGTATCGCGCTCTTGGCGTGCGCGAGGGCGAGCTCATTCTTTGGTTTTGGATTGGCTCCCACGACGAGTACGAGCGGCTGATCCAAGACCTCTAGGGTGCTGTGTAACAAGCGCGTCGTTCTGCAGGCCGGTGCTGCCGCCGGGTGGGGCATCTCCGAGGGATCTAGCGGCCGCGCTGCGGAAACGTAGGTTTGTGAAGGAAGTCGGGATCGCGCTGCAGCACACGCGCACTTCGTTAGCTGCACGCGCCAGCCGGGCCTCCCAGTGCTGATCTTTTGGTGGGCTCCTGGTGGTGCCGCCGGAGTTCCTCAGCTGGTTGGCGGAGGTGAGGCGGCACCGGCCTCCTTGCGCGGGTCGTCTGGCAGGCTCCGCCATGCCGCCCGGGGCCCCTCCCCGCGGGGCGGTCGGGGCAGGGTCAGCGTCGTTCCCGGTGGACAAGCGTCCAGCGATCTTCCGCCCCGCCGGAGCTCCGAGGGGGCGGCCGGGCCTCCCGGGGTGGGGACTCCGCACCTGCCGGCAGCGTCATCGCAACCGAGAATGTCATTGCGGCCGGCAGCTAACAAGCGTTTGCAGCGGCCGGGCACGGTGCTGCAGGCCGCTGGTGCATTGCTCGGACATCTAGCGGTCGCGGTAAGGAAGCGTAGGATTATGAGGGAGCGGGGCATCGCGCCGCCGCTGAAACGCAGACCGTTAGCTGCACGAGCCAGCCAAGCTGTCCGTTGCTGATCTCTTGGTGGGCTCCTGATGGTGCCGCCGGGCTTCCTGAACTGCTTGATGTCGTGAGGCGGCACCGCCTCCTTGCGCGGGTCGCATGGAACACTCCGCCGGGCCGCCCAAGACTCCTGGCGCGGGGCGTTCGGGGCACGGAAGGCCCCAAGCTGGTTGGAGGCATCCGATCTTCCTCCGCCCCGCCAGGGCTTCCGGCCGGCGGCCGTGCCTCCGAGCGTGGGTCCCCAGCCGGAAGAGGTAGCGTCCTCTCGGCCGGCAGCTAACAAGCGCGTCGTTCTGCAGGCCGGTCGCGCGGGCTGTAGACCCACGCTCGGGCCACCTAGCGGCGCGGCTGTGGAAGCGTAGGTTTGTGAAAACCTGAGGGATCGCGCTGCAGCACACGCGCACTTCGTTACACCGCAGGCAAGCCGGACTGTTCTTGATTCTTTGCCGTTATGAGAAGCATCTGGTGGTGGCCGCCCAAGCTCCGTGAGGGCGCTGTTCGGGCCGCCCGGCATCAAAGCGCATGGGGAAGGTTCGGGCGGGTGCCGGCGCCCAACGCTCCTTGCGGCGGCCCAGCGATCTTTGTTCGGTCCCGCTCGCGGGCGAGAGCGCGCTGCCTTGTAACTAGCGTTTCCAGCGGACGGGCCGAGGCTGCTGCCTTTTGGTGCCTAGCCCCGGATCTAGCGGTCGCGCTGTGGAAGCGTAGGATTGTGTAAGGGCTGGGGCATCGCGCCGCCGCTGAAACGCACTTCGTTAGGCGCCACTATACCCACGGAACCAGATGGAGCTTTATGACTACCTTGGGTCTGCGATCCGCAAGCTGAGCATGCACGTCCAGGTATGCGACTTTTCTGGCTCTCGGGAAGGGTCAGCGAGATCTCGGAGAGGAGGTCGATGAGCGCCTGAACAGCTGATTCGCTGTTTCGACGAGCCGTGGCCTGGACTTCCAGAGGCGAGGTGCAATGGTAGGAGTTAGGACGCTCGACGCCTGCTCGAATGAGGCAAGGTTCGAAGTGCAGCTTCACACAGATGCTTCTACTACATTGCCGCGCGCGCTTGCGACATGCCTCAGATGGGTGGTTCCCTCAGGTTAGCCAGTTCGATGGTCCAGCGTCCGCCAGCTTCGAGATCTCCTCATAGCATTTTCCGAAATGGTCAACAGCCGTCAATTCTATGAGAAGCTGGGTTTCGGCAGTAGGGTGGACCAGTTCTCAAGCCAATGCGGCGAGGCGGCAGCATTGATGTATTCCGCCACGCGGGTATTCGTGGAGCTCTAGACTCGCAGGTCGAGTTTCCGGGCCGTGCCCGCGTTGCGGCCTAACGAGCGCGTCGTTCTGCAGGCCGGTGCTGCGGCCAGTTGGTGCCATGCGGCCTTCTGGCGGCGCGCTATGGAAGCGTAGGTTTGTGAGAACCTGAGGGATCGCGCTGCAGCACACGCGCACTTCGTTAGCTGCACGCGCCAGCCGGGCCGCCCAGTGCTGATCTCTTGGTGGGCTCCTCGTGGTGCCGCCGGAGCTCCTCAGCTGGTTGGCGCTGGTGAGGCGGCACCGGCCTGCTTGCGCGGGTCGTCTAGCAGGCTCCGCCATGCCGCCCGAGGCCCCTCCCCGCGGGGCGGTCGGGGCAAGGTCAGCGTCGTTCCCGGTGGACTAGCGTCCAGCGTCTGCCGCCCCGCCGAGCTCCGAGCGGGCGGCCGGGTCTCCCGGCTGGGGGCTCCGCACCTGTGGCAGCGTCATCGCAGCCGAGAATGGCATTGCGGCCGGCAGCTAACAAGCGTTTCAGCGGGCGGGCACGGTGCTGCAGCCCGCCGGTGCCTTGCCCAGGCATCTAGCGATCGCGCTAAGGAAGCGTAGGATTATGAGAGAGCGGGGCCTCGCGCCGCCGCTGAAACGCAGACCGTTAGGCCGTGGGAGAGGCCAAGATCATCCGAGACCGTGATCGCTCCTAAGCAAGCAGCTTCGTTCGCCCAGCTTCTCCCGACATTTCTTGTCGTCCTCTGCAGCTTCCTCATTGCTTTGCGTGCCGAGCCAGGTGCTGGCTATGGTGGTTGCGCTCATAGCTCAACCTGACATTCCGGGAATGTGAAAGTCTCATCACACTGACCCGGAGAACCACGGGCCTTCCAGCGGCAGGGATCTATCTCCGAGTCAAGGTCAGAGCTCTAAGTCCTTCCGTCTAGCTAAGGCGTGCCGGGCCTACCTTACCAACTTTCAGATCTCGACGATGCCGGGCATGCCGTTAGGTCCCAGTATAGTGAAGTATCCTAACGGGGTTTCTGTCAGCGGTTCTGAGCCTACCGACCCCAGGATCTCGCTCGAGGGGTGCGGTATTTCCTCTACTTGATATCCTTCAGGACTAGACAGTCACGTTCATTCCCCATGTACAAGGACTGCCGTATCGCTATAACGATCTCTTCGAAAAGCAGGGTGGTTTTCCTTACCGTTATGGTGTCGGGCGACGGTGTGAAGCCTGCACGAATCGTGATACGATCATCGGCATGGCAACCGAAAGGCTATTAACGCGCGGAGCCACGGCCTAACTAGCGCCTCCATCTGACGGGCCGGTGCGAGACCGCTTGGCGCATCTCCCGCTGATCTAGCGGCCGCGCTGCGGAAACGTAGGTTTGTGAAGGAAGTCAGGTTCTTCGCCGCAGCTGAGGCGCACTTCGCTACACGGCAGGCAAGCCGGACTGTTCTTGATTCTTTGCCGTTGTGAGAAGCATCTGGTGGTGGCCAACCAAAGCTCCGTGAGGGCGCTGTTAGGGCCGCCCGGCATCAAAGCGCATCGGGAAGGTTCGGGCGGGTGCCGGCGCCCAACGCTCCTTGCGGCGGCCCAGCGATCTTGGTTCGGTCCCGCTCGCGAGCGCGCTGCCTTGTAACTAGCGTTTCCAGCGGACGGGCCGAGGCTGCTGCCTTTTGGTGCCTCGCCCCGGCATCTAGCGGTCGCGCTGTGGAAGCGTAGATTGTGAAAGGGCTGGGGCATCGCGCCGCCGCTGAAACGCACTTCGTTAGCAACACGAGCCAGCCAGGGCTGTCCGGGTGCTTTCTTTGAGGCGGCTCCTGGCGGGCCGCCTGATTTCCAGGAGATTTCGGAGCACCGCAAGACGGCCCAGCACCCAGGCGCCGTGGAATCGCTGAGGTGCGGTTCCGCCGCCCAGCTCTCCTGGAGATCGGCGCGGTCGGGGCGGGTAGGTCCCGGGCGTTGTCCCGACCACCGGCTAGGCCGCCGCGCCGCGAGGTTCCGCTCGGGCGGCCAATGCTCCGGGCGGGGCTCCGATGTGGCTCAGGCGGCGTCATCGCAGCCGGTTGCTAACAAGCGCGTCGTTCTGCAGGCCGGTCGCGCGGGCCGCCGACCCACCCGACAGCCTCCTAGCGGCGCGGCTGTGGAAGCGTAGGTTTGTGAAAACCTGAGGGTTCGCGCTGCAGCGCACGCGCACTTCGTTTAGCCAGCACCAATGGAAGCATTTCGGGCTAGGCCTGAGTTCCTGTTAGCTCTTGAACGCCACGGCCTCAATCCGGCGCACTTAGATCCGTGGCCGACCTGGCGCGTGTTCTGGTGCACTCCGGCGGGAAGTCTCAGATTGCTACCTTCGCTTCGGTTCAGATCCAAGAAGATGAGGGCTACGCGACATTGCTTATAGTCCGGCAATTCTCTGATCGCGAAAGCGAAGCTCCGCAGGCCCAGGACGCGCTCATTGGTCGCCTCGTAGTGGAGTTGGGCTTTGGACCTGCGCCAGGAATAGTGGAAGTGGACCACTCGTCGATGGATTTCCCGGCCAATGAGGACTGGGCTTCGGTGGTAGAGGGCGATGCGAGCTTCCAGTCGCTGATCAACCGGACCCCCGACTTCTCGGGTATATCCTTTGAGACCGGATAGTCGCGCAGTGCTGTCTAACAGTGTTTGCAGCAGCCGGGCCGGTGCCGCCGCCACTGGGTGCGTCTCCCAAGCATCTAGCGCTCGCGCTGTGGAAGCGTAGGATTGCTGAGGGTGCGGGGCATCGCGCCGCTGCTGAAACGCCCTTCGTTAAATGGACGTGCCGGCCGTCCTTGGCTGATCCAGGAGGTGCTCCTTTCGGAGGAAGGCCCGGCCAACTGGGCGGCTCAGGAATGAGGCCTTTGGCACGAGCGCAGGTGGAATCCTGGATTAGTGCATTCCGGCGGGCGCTCAGCGGGCCCCGGATCTCGTAGCGGGCTCAGGGGGCGCGTAGAGACGTCTGCTCCCAGGCTGGGTTGCCCAGATCCAAAATCCAAGCGCTCGGAGCCACAGTCCTCCGCTAGCGGGGTAAAAGGCCGGGGAGTCGTGCGTTGGGGAGATCGGGGAACGGAATCGATCACCTCTCGTGGACGGCTGCCATTTAACTAGCGTTTCCAGCGGGCGGGCCGGGGCTGCAGCCTGCTGGCGCATTTCCCGGGGATCTAGCGGTCGCGGTAAGGAAGCGTAGGATTGTGAAAGGGCGGGGCATCGCGCCGCCGCTGAAACGCACTTCGTTACGCAGCAAGGCCGCTTCCCAGTTAGATTTGGGCCAAGCAAACTAGCCTTGGAGGAACGCCGTGATTCTCCGTATCGAGGTCGAACAGGAGACTGATGGCCGTTGGCTTGCGGAGGTCCAGGACCTCCCGGGCGTGATGGCCTACGGGGTCACGCGGCCTGACGCCGTGCGAGGTCCAAGCCCTGGCCTTGCGTTCCTTGGCCGAACGCTTGGAGCATGGCGAGGCTGTCCCCGAACTCCTGAACCTTAGCTTTCAGGCCGCATGAGTAGCTGGGGAGCTGCCGAAGGCCCGACGGGTCTTGGCGGCTCTTCTCCGGATCGGCTGGTCTGTCAAGCGCGAATCCGGCTCCCACCGGACGTTGAGTCGGGCAGGCTGGCCTGACTTCGTCTTTGCCTTCCACTGACCAAGAGGAAATGGCATCGAACGAGAGAATGCTCGCCCGAATCTCGAAGCATACCGGGCTCACTCCGAACGACCTTCAGGCTGCTGCGTAACTAGCGTTTCCAGCGGACGGGCCGGGGCTGCTGCCGCCTGGCGCAACTCCAAACATCTAGCGGCCGCGCTGTGGAAGCGTAGGATTGTGAGGGAGCGGGGCATCGCGCCGCCGCTGAAACGCACTTCGTTAGCCAGCGGTGTGGGATCACGTTCTTTCAGAAGCCAAGAAGGAGAGGTCATGGCAGTGGATTTTGCCATCCTGGCTCCGGTACCCCGCATCCACCTTGAGGACGCGCCAGGAATCGCATCCTTGACCGGGTATGTGTCCTTCGGGTCACAAAAGTACGAGCTGTTCCGGGATGTCGATGAGCAGAAGAAGAGATCAGGACGTACCTGTTACTTCTCTATGCTTCTCATAATGAGGATCTCGCAGAATGGGGCTATGTCGTTGCTTGGCAGGGCAAATATATGGGCTCGACTGAGGATGCCCTCGAGAAGAGACAGGATGAGAAGCTTGGTCATCGACCTCCATCAACGGCGAGGTTTGCCGCTAACGGTGATACGGCCGCAGGATGGGCCATCTTCTGGCGAGTAAGAGAACTCGTCCAGCTACAGGAGAATGAGCGGCGTGAGTTGCGGGACTTTCAGTCATTTCGCACCGGCAAGGACCACGAGAACACGGCACCGAGGGGGCCCGAAGTCATTGCTCGTCCCCATTGGATTTAGCCGCTGTCTAACTAGCGTTTCCAGCGGACGAGCCCGGGGCTGCTCTCTGATCGTGCATCCCCGGGCATCTAGCGGTCGCGCTGCGGAAGCGTAGGATTGTGAGGGAGCGGGGCATCGCGCCGCCGCTGAAACGCACTTCGTTACACCGCAAGCAAGCCGGACTGTTCCTTTCTCTTCTGTTGTGAAAAGCATCTGGTGGTGGCCGCCGGAGCTCCAGCGAGGGCGCTTTTCCGGCCGCCGCACATCAAAGCGCATCAGAAGTTCTAACCGGTGCCGGCGCCCCGATCTCCGTGAGGCGGCCCAGGGATCTTGGCTCCGCTCCGCACGTGGCGGAGAGCGCGTTGCAGCTGTAACTAGCGTTTCCAGCTAGCGGGCCGGCCGCTGCCGGCCGCTTGGGGCATCTCCCGGCCCTCCTAGCGGTCGCGGCTGTGGAAACGTAGGTTTGTGAGGGCCTGAGGCATCGCGCCGCCGCTCAAACGCACTTCGTTAGCAACACAAGCCAGGCACGGCTGCGGGTCTTCTTTGAGGCGGCCCCAGGCGGGCCGCCGATTTCAGGAATCCGAGAGCAGCTCCTTGCGAGCGGCCCAGCCCCCCGTGGAAAAAGGCTCAAAGCGATTCCGCCGCCCAGGGCTCCTGGAGCCCGGCGCGGTCGGGGCAGGGCAGGTGCCCGGCGTTTTCCACGCCACCGGGCCGTCCCCGCGCCGCACCGTTCCCAGCGGGCGGCCAATGCTTCGGGGCGCGGGCTCCGATCTAGCTCAGGCCGCCGTGCGCAGCCGGTCTCTGAACAAGCGCGTCGTTCTGCAGGCCGGTCGCGCGGGCTGCCTGGCATCGACCCGAAGCCTCCTAGCGGCGCGGCTATGGAAGCGTAGGTTTGTGAAAACCTGAGGGTTCGCGCTGCAGCACACGCGCACTTCGTTACACCGCAAGCAAGCCGAGGACTGTTCCTATGATTCGCTTCCGTTCGTGATAAGCATCTGGCGGTGGCCGCCGTAGCTCCGTGAGGGCTCTTTTCCGGCCGCAGCACATCAAAGCGCGTCAGAAGTTCTAACCGGTGCCGCGCCCCGATCTCCGTGAGGCGGCCCAGGGATCTTGGCTCCGCTCCGCACGTGGCGGAGAGCGCGTTGCGGCTGACTAGCGTTTCCAGCGAGCGGGCCGGTGCTGCCGCCGCTTGGGGATCTCCCGGCGGTCTAGCGGTCGCGCTGTGGAAGCGTAGGATTGTGAGGGAGTGGGGCATCGCGCCGCCGCTGAAACGCACTTCGTTATGTGGCAAGGACGCCGGACTGTTCCTGGTTCCTTTTCTGTTGAGGAAGCTGCCGGCTCCTGGTTCCTCGTGCTTTGTTATCGTCGGCGCTGGCCGCCCGGATTCCTCGCGGGCTCCGATCCAGTGGTGCCGCCGCGGCCCCGTATGGGCGCCGGCAGGGCTACGTCCCAAGCACTTTCGGGTGTGATCATCGCGCCGGCGCCCTCGTGCTCTGACGCGGCCGGGATGCGGGCCTGGGAGTCGCCCTGGGCTCCGCGAGGCGGCCGAAGAGATCGCCGCGCGGTGTGGAGCGTCGGCCCGCGTGGTTGCCACATAACAAGCGCGTCGTTCTGCAGGCCGGTCGCGCGGGCCGCCGGCCCTTCCTGAGGCCTCCAAGCGGCGCGGCTAAGGAAACGTAGGTTTGTGGAATCCTGAGGGATCGCGCTGCAGCACACGCGCACTTCGTTAGCAACACAAGCGAGGCACCGCAGCGGGTCTCTTTGGTGGGCCCCATGAGGGCCGCGGAGTTCAGGAACCCGAGAGCAGCTCCTTGCGGGCGGCCCCGCCCTCCGTGCAAAAAGGCTCAAACGAATCCGCCGCCCAGGGCTCCTGGAGCCCGGCGCGGTCGGGGCAGGGCAGGTGCCGTGAGAGTTCCACGCCACCGGGCCGTCCCCGCGCCGCACCGTTCCCAGCGGGCGGCCAGGGCTTCGGGGCGCGGGCTCCGGGCTAGCCTAGGCCGCCGTGCGCAGCTGGTTGCTAACAAGCGCGTCGTTCTGCAGGCCGGGCGCGCTGGCTGCCTGGCATCGACCGAGCCTCCTGGCGGCGCGGCTAAGGAAGAGTAGGTTTGTGACATCCTGAAGGATCGCGCTGCAGCACACGCGCACTTCGTTATATGGTCGAACGGGCTGGACTGCTCGTTCTCTTTTGATGTACAACAGCATCTGGTGGTGGCCGCCCAAGTTCCTTGAGGGCGCTGTTCGGGCCGCCATGCATCAAAGCGCGGCAGAAGTTCCAACAGGTGCCGGCGCCCCGGTCTCCGTGAGGCGGCCCAGGCATTTGGCCCCGGTTCCGGTTGAGGCCGAGAGCGTTTCGCCATATAACAAGCGCGTCGTGCTGCAGGCCAGTCGCGCAGGCCCCTGGCCCACACTCCGGCCTCCTGGCGGCGCGGCTGTGGAAGCGTAGGTTTGTGAAATCCTGAAGGACCGCGCTGCAGCACACGCGCACTTCGTTAGCTGCACGAGCCAGCCAAGCTGTCCGTTGCTGATCTCTTGGTGGGCTCCTGATGGTGCCGCCGGGCTTCCTGAACTGCTTGATCGTCGTGAGGCGGCACCGGCCTCCTTGCGCGGGTCGCATGGAACACTCCGCCGGGCCGCCCAAGACTCCTGGCCGCGAGGCGTTCGGGGCACGGAAGGCCCCAAGCTGGTTCGGAGGCATCCGATCTTCCTCCGCCCCGCTAGGGCTTCCGGCCGGCGGCCGTGCCTCCGAGCGTGGGTCCCCAGCCGGAAGAGGTAGCGTCCTCTCGGCCGGCAGCTAACAAGCGCGTCGTTCTGCAGGCCGGTCGCGCGGGCTGTAGACCCACGCTCGGGCCACCTAGCGGCGCGGCTGTGGAAGCGTAGGTTTGTGAAAACCTGAGGGATCGCGCTGCAGCACACGCGCACTTCGTTAGCCAGCAGGACCCTTCGCATTGTAGCCAATTGCCAACGTGGAACGGCCCGCTATGTCCAGTAAACCGATCACCTTCCGGCTCCGACTGGCGAACCTTGACGACGAGGCCCGCAAGGTGATCCTTGAGCCTTGGACAGGTGAATACACGATCGGTTCACACGGTGATCTCGAAGTTGAGGTCACCGGAACTCCCGGTACGCCGCTGCTGATTGAGCTCCAGGGTTCCGAGATCACCATCTCCGCGTTCGATACTCCTGGCGCCGAGCTCAAGGCATTTCGTGGCGGCACTGAGCTGAAATCGGAATGAAGCTTCTCGGCCTCTCACTTGCCTGCTGTCTAACTAGCGTTTCCAGCGGGCGGGCCGGGGCTGCGGCCTCGTGGTTCATCTCCGGAGGATCTAGCGGTCGCGCTATGGAAGCGTAGGATCATGTAGGAGCGGGGCATCGCGCCGCCGCTGAAACGCACTTCGTTATGTGGCAAGGAAGCCGGACTGTTCCTGGGTCTTTCTGTACAGCAGTCAGAACGGCTCCTCGCTTGTGGCCTTTTGTGATCCGCTGTGGCGCTGGCCGCCAGGATTCCCAGCGGGCTCCGATCCAGTGGTGGCGCCGCGGCCCCGTATGGGCGCCGGCAGGGCAAGGTCCCAAGCATTTTCGGGTGTGATCATCGCGCCGGCGCCCTCAGTGCTCTGACGCGGCCGGGCATGCGGGCCTGGGAGTCGCCCTGGGCTCTGCGAGGCGGCCGAAGAGATCGCCGCGCGGTGTGGAGCGTCGGCCCGCGTGGTTGCCACATAACAAGCGCGTCGTTCTGCAGGCCGGTCGCGCTGGCTGCCTGGCATCGACCGAGCCTCCTGGCGGCGCGGCTAAGGAAGCGTAGGTTTGTGACATCCTGAAGGATCGCGCTGCAGCACACGCGCACTTCGTTACACGGCAGGCAAGCCGGACTGTTCTTGATTCTTTGCCGTTGTGAGAAGCATCTGGTGGTGGCCGCCAAAGCTCCGTGAGGGCGCTGTTCGGGCCGCCCGGCATCAAAGCGCATCGGGAAGGTTCGGGCGGGTGCCGGCGCCCAACGCTCCTTGCGGCGGCCCAGCGATCTTGGTTCGGTCCCGCTCGCGGGCGAGAGCGCGCTGCCTTGTAACTAGCGTTTCCAGCGGACGGGCCGAGGCTGCTGCCTTTTGGTGCCTAGCCCCGGCATCTAGCGGTCGCGCTGTGGAAGCGTAGGATTGTGAAAGGGCTGGGGCATCGCGCCGCCGCTGAAACGCACTTCGTTAGCAACACAAGCGAGGCACCGCAGCGGGTCTCTTTGGTGGGCCCCATGAGGGCCGCGGAGTTCAGGAACCCGAGAGCAGCTCCTTGCGGGCGGCCCCGCCCTCCGTGCAAAAAGGCTCAAACGAATCCGCCGCCCAGGGCTCCTGGAGCCCGGCGCGGTCGGGGCAGGGCAGGTGCCGTGAGAGTTCCACGCCACCGGGCCGTCCCCGCGCCGCACCGTTCCCAGCGGGCGGCCAGGGCTTCGGGGCGCGGGCTCCGGGCTAGCCTAGGCCGCCGTGCGCAGCTGGTTGCTAACAAGCGCGTCGTTCTGCAGGCCGGGCGCGCTGGCTGCCTGGCATCGACCGAGCCTCCTGGCGGCGCGGCTAAGGAAGCGTAGGTTTGTGACATCCTGAAGGATCGCGCTGCAGCACACGCGCACTTCGTTAGCAACACAAGCGAGGCACCGCAGCGGGTCTCTTTGGTGGGCCCCATCAGGGCCGCGGAGCTCAGGAACCCGAGAGCAACTCCTTGCGGGCGGCCCCGCCTCCGTGCAGAAAGGCTCAAACGAATCCGCCGCCCAGGGCTTCTGGAGCCCGGCGCGGTCGGGGCAGGGCAGGTGCCGTCAGAGTTCCACGCCACCGGGCCGTCCCCGCGCCGCACCGTTCCCAGCGGCGGCCAGGGCTTCGCGCGCGGGCTCCGCGCTAGCCTAGGCCGCCGTGCGCAGCTGGTTGCTAACAAGCGCGTCGTTCTGCAGGCCGGTCGCGCGGTCCGCCGGCCCTTCCTAGGCCTCCTGGCGGCGCGGCTAAGGAAGCGTAGGTTTGTGAAATCCTGAAGGATCGCGCTGCAGCACACGCGCACTTCGTTAGGTTGCTGCCAAGCATGTCTCGCTTTCACTTGGCGTTTGGAGCACTGGTACTTGGCCAGGCAGCGCACTCGGTCGAGGAATATCTGGGCAAGCTCTACGACTCCTTCCCGCCAGCCCGCATTCTCACCGGCTTAGTGTCGAGCAACCGGCAGGTCGGGTTTGCGGTCCTCAATGTCGCCCTCGTTGCTTTTGGGGTTTGGTGCTTTATCTGGCCCGTGAGGCGCGGCTGGCGTGGGACGGGAGCGATTGTCACGTTCTGGGTGACCATCGAAGTCATCAACGGCGTCGGTCATCCGTTGTGGTCCTGGCAGCAAGGAGGCTATACCCCAGGGGTACTGACGGCTCCCATTCTGCTCGTTCTCGCCCTGGTCGTCGTCTTTGAATGGCGCCGGCGCAGCGGGCATCCTGCAGCAACCTAACAAGCGCGTCGTTCTGCAGGCCGGTCGCGCGGACCGCCGGCCCTCGCCCGGGCCTCCTGGCGCCGCGGCTGTGGAAGCGTAGGTTTGTGAGAACCTGAGGGATCGCGCTGCAGCACACGCGCACTTCGTTAGCTGCACGCGCCAGCCGGGCCGCCCAGTGCTGATCTCTTGGTAGGCGCCTGGTGGTGCCGCCGGAGCTCCTCAGTTGGTTGGCGGAGCCGAGGCGGCACCTGACTCCGTGCGCGGGTCGTCTGGTAGGCTCCGTCATGCCGCCCAAGGCACCGCGGCGCGGGGCGGTCGGGGCAGGGTCAGCTTCATTCCCGGTGGACAGCGTCCAGCGATCTGCCGCCCCGCCGGGGCTTCGAGTGGGCGGCCGGGCCTCCCGGCGCGGGGGCTCCGCACCTGCCGGCAGCGTCATCGCAGCCGAGAATGTCATTGCGGCCGGCAGCTAACAAGCGTTTGCAGCGGCCGGGCACGGTGCTGCCGCCCGCTGATGCATTGCTCGGACATCTAGCGGCCGCGCTGTGGAAGCGTAGGATTGTGAAAGGGCGGGGCATCGCGCCGCCGCTGAAACGCAGGTCGTTAGGGCGCAGCAAGTCGACTAGGTCACGGCTGGAGGACGGAGAACAAGTAGTGGCAGAAGGTCTCCTTCCACGGGCCCGGCACATGCGGCATGCCTTCTTTGCAGTCGCCCTGCTCCTTCTGTGGCCAGCGATTGCCGGTGCCCAGAAGAGGGACTCCCTAGCCGTTCTCCCCGTTGGGAGTGTGGTGCGTCTGACGTGGTCCCTCGCTCCTCCAGCGCGTGGGCGTTTGCTGTCGCCACTCGGTGCCCAGACGGATACTATCGTGTATTGCAGCTACCCGAGTCCCGCGTGCACTGCGAGGGGGGCCGCGGACACCATTCGCCGGCCCGCGGCCGGGTTGAGCCTCGTCGAAGTACGCCAAGGCAACCAAGCACGGCGAGGAGCGGTGATCGGTGCGCTCGTGGGCGCCGGCCTGGCCTTGGTCTATGTGGTCGGCACAGCGGAGCAGCGACCTGCAGGTCAGGGGGAAGCCGGAGCCATAATCGGTACTGGCCTGACGTGGGGTGCTCTCGGCGCGCTGATCGGTACCGGTTTCGACTCGTGGAAACCGGTTCACTTGGGTGTCGAGCGCCTGCGACCCTAACTAGCGTTTCCAGCGGGCGGGCCGGTGCTGCTGCCTGTTGGTGCATTGCCCCCGGATCTAGCGGTCGCGCTGTGGAAGCGTAGGATTGTGGAGGAGCGGGGCATCGCGCCGCCGCTGAAACGCACTTCGTTAGGTTGCTGCCAAGCATGTCTCGCTTTCACTTGGCGTTTGGAGCACTGGTACTTGGCCAGGCAGCGCACTCGGTCGAGGAATATCTGGGCAAGCTCTACGACTCCTTCCCGCCAGCCCGCATTCTCACCGGCTTAGTGTCGAGCAACCGGCAGGTCGGGTTTGCGGTCCTCAATGTCGCCCTCGTTGCTTTTGGGGTTTTGTGCTTTATCTGGCCCGTGAGGCGCGGCTGGCGTGGACGGGAGCGATTGTCACGTTCTGGGTGACCATCGAAGTCATCAACGGCGTCGGTCATCCGTTGTGGTCCTGGCAGCAAGGAGGCTATACCCCAGGGGTACTGACGGCTCCCATTCTGCTCGTTCTCGCCCTGGTCGTCGTCTTTGAATGGCGCCGGCGCAGCGGGCATCCTGCAGCAACCTAACAAGCGCGTCGTTCTGCAGGCCGGTCGCGCGGACCGCCGGCCCTCGCCCGGGCCTCCTAGCGGCGCGGCTGTGGAAGCGTAGGTTTGTGAGAACCTGAGGGATCGCGCTGCAGCACACGCGCACTTCGTTAGCTGCACGAGCCAGCCGGGCTGCCCAGTGCTGATCTCTTGGTGGGCTCCTGGTGGTGCCGCCGGAGCTCCTTCTGTTGGTTGGTCGAGGTGAGGCGGCACCGGCCTCCTTGCGCGGGTCGTCTGGAAGGCTCCGCTATGCCGCCCAGAACTCGTTGCTGCGGGGCGGTCGGGGCAGGGTCAGCGTCGTACCCGTTGGGCAGCGCCCGCCGATCCTCCGCCCCGCCGGAGCTCCGAGAGGGCGGCCGGGCCTCCCGGCGTGGGGGCCCCGGCCTGCCGGTAGCGTCATCGCAGCCGAGAATGTCAATGCGGCCGGCAGCTAACTAGCGTTTCCAGCGGGCGGGCCGGGGCGCGGCCCGCTGGCCCGTTCTCGGCATCTAGCGGCCGCACTGTGGAAGCGTAGGTTTGTGAGAGCGCGGGGCATTGCGCCGCCGCTCAAACGCACTTCGTTAGCTGCACGCGCCAGCCGGGCCTCCCAGTGCTGATCTTTTGGTGGGCTCCTGGTGGTGCCGCCGGAGTTCCTCAGCTGGTTGGCGGAGGTGAGGCGGCACCGGCCTCCTTGCGCGGGTCGTCTGGCAGGCTCCGCCATGCCGCCCGGGGCCCCTCCCCGCGGGGCGGTCGGGGCAGGGTCAGCGTCGTTCCCGGTGGACAAGCGTCCAGCGATCTTCCGCCCCGCCGGAGCTCCGAGGGGGCGGCCGGGCCTCCCGGGGTGGGGACTCCGCACCTGCCGGCAGCGTCATCGCAACCGAGAATGTCATTGCGGCCGGCAGCTAACAAGCGTTTGCAGCGGCCGGGCACGGTGCTGCAGGCCGCTGGTGCATTGCTCGGACATCTAGCGGTCGCGGTAAGGAAGCGTAGGATTATGAGGGAGCGGGGCATCGCGCCGCCGCTGAAACGCAGACCGTTAGCCAGCGCGGAGCATCAATAGGAGGCAAGTCATGAAGATCGGTGCCTGGCCGAGATCCCGCATTGTATGGCTGAGCGTTGCCTGGGTACTGATCTCAGGAGGTGCCATTCTCATTGGTGCAATCAACATGCTCAGCAATCTCCCCTCAAGTGGTCCCGGGCTGAGCGGAGTCAGTGTCGACCCGGCCGGCCTCACTGGCGGCGCCGCAATCCTCTTGATTCCTCCAGTGTGCCTGATTGCCATTTGGGTGCTACAACGCAAAGGTCAGCGATAGCGCTGTCTAACACGCGCGTCGTTCTGCAGGCCGGTCGCGCGGGTCGCCGGCCCTCGCTCGGGCCTCCTAGCGGCGCGGCTAAGGAAGCGTAGGACTGTGCAAACCTGAGGGATCGCGCTGCAGCACACGCGCACTTCGTTAGGTTGCTGCCAAGCATGTCTCGCTTTCACTTGGCGTTTGGAGCACTGGTACTTGGCCAGGCAGCGCACTCGGTCGAGGAATATCTGGGCAAGCTCTACGACTCCTTCCCGCCAGCCCGCATTCTCACCGGCTTAGTGTCGAGCAACCGGCAGGTCGGGTTTGCGGTCCTCAATGTCGCCCTCGTTGCTTTTGGGGTTTGGTGCTTTATCTGGCCCGTGAGGCGCGGCTGGCGTGGGACGGGAGCGATTGTCACGTTCTGGGTGACCATCGAAGTCATCAACGGCGTCGGTCATCCGTTGTGGTCCTGGCAGCAAGGAGGCTATACCCCAGGGGTACTGACGGCTCCCATTCTGCTCGTTCTCGCCCTGGTCGTCGTCTTTGAATGGCGCCGGCGCAGCGGGCATCCTGCAGCAACCTAACAAGCGCGTCGTTCTGCAGGCCGGTCGCGCGGACCGCCGGCCCTCGCCCGGGCCTCCTGGCGCCGCGGCTGTGGAAGCGTAGGTTTGTGAGAACCTGAGGGATCGCGCTGCAGCACACGCGCACTTCGTTAGCCAGCGGGGGAAGCGTCTCGAGCCAAGAGAGCCACAGCACGCTGCCACGCTCCGACCGCATCCACCTTGAGGACGCGCCAGGAATCGCATCCTTGACCCGGTATGTGTCCTTCGGTCACAAAAGTACGAGCTGTTCCTGATGTCGATCAGCAAAGAAGAGATCAGGAGTACCTGTACTTCTCTCTGCTTCTCATAATGAAGAATCGCGAATGGGGCTATGTCGTTGCTTGGCAGAGCAAATATATCGGCTCGACTGAGGATCCCCTCGAGAGAACAGGGTGAGAAGCTTGGTCATCGACCTCCATCAACGGCGAGGTTTCCGCTAACGGTGATACGGCCGCAGATCGGCCATCTGGCGAGTAAGAGAACTCGTCCAGCTACAGGAGAATGAGCGGCGTGAGTTGCGGGACTTTCAGTCATTTCGCACCGGCAAGGACCACGAGAACACGGCACCGAGGGGCCCAAGTCATTGCTCGTCCCCATTGGATTGCGCTGTCTAACTCGCGTTTCCAGCGGACGAGCCAGTCTATCCGATGGGCATCCCCGGGCGTGTGCGGTCGCACTGCGGAAGCGTCGGTCGGGGAGCGGGCATCGCGCCGCCGCTGAAACGCACTTCGTTAGCTGCACGAGCCAGCCAAGCTGTCCGTTGCTCATCTCTTGGTGGGCTCCTGATGGTGCCGCCGGGCTTCCTCAACTGCTTGATCGTCGTGAGGCGGCACCGGCCTCCTTGCGCGGGTCGCATCGAACACTCCGCCGGGCCGCCCAAGACTCCTGGCCGCGAGGCGTTCGGGGCACGGAAGGCCCCAAGCTGGTTCGGAGGCATCCGATCTTCCTCCGCCCCGCTGGGCTTCCGGCCGGCGGCCGTGCCTCCGAGCGTGGGTCCCCAGCCGGAAGAGGTAGCGTCCTCTCGGCCGGCAGCTAACAAGCGCGTCGTTCTGCAGGCCGGTCGCGCGGGCTGTAGACCCACGCTCGGGCCACCTAGCGGCGCGGCTGTGGAAGCGTAGTTTGTGAAAACCTGAGGGATCGCGCTGCAGCACACGCGCACTTCGTTGCCGCTGACCATGCAACAGGGGGGACCTGATGGCGCTTCGCCCTTGTAGCGAATGCGGTGCTTCAATCAGATCTGATGCAAAGGTTTGCCCTCAGTGCGGCAAACAGGCTCCGCACAAGAAGCCCTTGTCACCTTTCGCCATCGTGGTCCTAGGCGGACTCTTGCTCATCATGCTGTTGAGGGCCTTACCTGGTGGCGGAACACCCGTACTCAATTCCCCATCGGTCCTCCGGCAACCAGACGGCTGCGAAGCCCAACTTAGCTGGTCCAAACCAGCGGACCTTCTCCCGCGGCATCCCAGCCACACCAGAAGCCCCCGTCATCGCCCCCTCGGGCCCCAGTGGCAGCAGCTCGTTGCAAACCTCTGGTGGGTACGGAACTATACCTGACGACCGACAAGTCGTTCATTGGTACCGTAACTGGTTTCGCGAATAGCCACGTGTTTGAGGACGGTAGCACCCGGAAAGCGGTTCAGATACGGTTCAAAGACGAGTCAATTCACTGGCTGCCGAGAGAGACAGTCCAGCGCATCTATGTAACCAAGGCACGGTAGAGGCCAACTTCAGTTCCGGCCAAGTAGCGGTCTGATATCAAGTTTGTAGTGCAACACTGAGCCTCATCGTGCATAGCATTCCTCCGGGGTGCGGTAGAGGAGGCGCTTCCGGGGCGGCGGTTGAGTTTGCGGCGAGGCGATCACACGCGGCCTGGGTGAGGTGCGCCATAGAGTGGCCTTTCGGAGGTACTGCCGCAGCAGGCCGTTGGTGTTCTCGTTGGTTCCGCGCTCCCAGCTGTGGTGCGGCGTGGCGAAGTAGAAGCGCGTGGCGGTCTCCCGTTCGATCGCCGCGTAGTCATGGAACTCGGTGCCGTTGTCCACGGTGATGGGCGCACCGGGCGAGCTTCCCGATGAATCAGCTGCGTCGCCCGGCGCGTGACGGCGGTGGTCGTCCGCTGGTGGAGTTGGCCGAGCATCAGATAGCCGGTCTTCCGTTCCACCAGCGTCAGCACGCAGGGGCCGGCCTGTCCCGCGCCGAGGACGGTGTCGCCTTCCCAGTGACCGACCTGGCTGCGGCCTTCGATGATCGCAGGCCGCTCCGTGATCATCCGCTTCCCGGCCAGGCGGCCCCGCTGTCGTAGCGCCCGTACCGTTTGCGGCGCTGCTTGCGGGCGCCGCGGAGGTGCTGGTAGAGCGTGCCGCCGTCCGCGCGGTCCGCCCAGACGTACCGATAGATCGTCTCGTGACTGATGGCGAGGTGTCCGTCCGCGGCGAGGCGGCCGGCGATCTGTTCGGGGCTCCAGTCCTCGCGCACCAGGCGTTCCACCTCCGCCCAATCCGTGGCGGTGAACCGGGTGTTGCGGCGCGAGTGGCTCCGCCGGCCCCGCGCGTACCAGTCGGCGAGCTGGGGGCGGTAGCCCCCGTCGTGGTGGGTGCGGTTGCGCCGGACCTCGCGGCCGATGGTGCTGCGGTGGCGACCGAGGAGGCGCGCGATGGCTGCCGCCGTCAGCCCCTGTCGGCGAAGCAGGCCGAGGGGTACCGTTCAGCGGCGGTGATCTGGCGGTAGTTCATGGTCGGCTTCCTTGTCTTGGCGGACAGAGAAGTCTACTTGCTGTCAGATCACCGCTTTCGTCGCCTTCCGTTGTTGCACTTAGTATATGAATCCGCGCCGTCTAACAAGTGCGTCCAGCAGACGGGCCGGTCGCGCCGCCCGTTGGCCCATCTCCCAGGCCTCTAGCGGTCGCGCTGTGGAAGCGTAGGATTGTGAAGGAGCGGGGCATCGCGCCGCCGCTGACGCACACTTCGTTAGCCAGTGCCACGCCACTAGGAGCAGACGCATGAGAGGAAGTACAGCTGTGGCGTTCTTACTCCTCGCAGCCTGTGCTACCAACGGGATCCCTGGGGCTGGCAAGCACCAGCCGGCCACCGCCCTAGATGGTTCAACTCTCGATAGCCTCCCGCGTTACATCAGCTGCGTAGAGCCCGTCTATCCACCTTCCTTACGAGTTGCCCGAGTATCTGGGACCGTCTCCTTGGCCTTCATTGTCGATTCAAGCGGGTCCGTGGACAGCGCGTCAGTGCGGGTTCTGAGTGCTTCCGATGCCAGGTTCGGGGCTGCAGCTGCTGCATCTATCAGGACTTGCCGGTTTCAACCGGCGATGCTAACACGCAACACGTGCCCGCCCGGCTCAAGATGTCCGTGTCCTTCTCCATATGACCCGGTCGTAGGTGGACGCGTTCAGGAGGTACGGGGCACTGTCTAACAAGACATCTATACCCGCTTGACGCCGCGGCGCGGCCCGTAGCTCCTTCCGCGACTCCTGTGATTCCTTCCACCCGGAGCCGCGCTATGACCCCCGATGAGAAGTCCGCCTACGCCCGCTGGTTTCCCGTCCACGTGGGTGTGGACACCGCCAAGCGCGTTCACGTCCTGGTCGCCCAGGGCCCCGATGGCCGGCGACGAAGCCGGTCCGAGTGCCGGTGAGCCGCGCAGGCTTCGAGGCCGCCGCGGCGCAGTTGACGGCCTGGTTTCCCGGCGTCCGGCCCGGACAGATGCTGGTGGGGCTGGAGTTCGCCGGCCATCACGGCTTCACGTTTGCCGAGTGCCTGCGGCGCGCGGCTATGCGCTGGTCAATATCCTGCCGGCCCACACCAAGCGGGCCAAGGAACTGGAGGATAACAGCCCCAACAAGACGAACGCGAAGGATGCCGCCGAGATCTGCAAGCTGGTGAGCCTGGGGATCTTCGTGGGATATCCGGCGCTGCAGCCCCCGTATCTCGAGCTGCGGCTGCTCACCACCCACCGCACCGGTTAACCGTCGAGGAAACCCGGTTCAAGAACCGTCTCCAGAGCCTGCTCGACCTGGCCTGGCCCGAGTTCCTGACGCACTTCTCGCAGGTGCGCAAGCCCACCCCGCGCGCCCTGCTGGCGCGTTGGCCGCTGCCGCAGGACTTCCTGGCAGCCGCCCCGGCCGCGGTGACGCGCCTGGCGCGGTCCGTCTCGCGGGGCCACGTGGGCCCGGAGCGGCTCCACGTCCTGCGCGAGTCCGCCCGCACCAGTGTCGCCCTGGCCGACGCCGCTCCCGAGCGGCGGTTGGAGATCCAGCAGCTCCTGGCCCGCTGGGACCTCCTGCGGGAGCAGCTCGCGGTGTTGAACCAGCAGATCGCCGCCTTGGTGGAGCAGTGTCCCGCCGCCAAGGCGCTGACCACCATTCCCGAGGTGAGTGCCACCTGTGCGGCTACGATTGTGGCCGAGCTGGGCACTCCGGAGCGCTTCACTCATCCCCGCCAGGTGCTGAAACTCGCAGGCATGAATCTGGTCGAGCGTTCCAGCGGCAGCGTGCAGGGGCGGCGCAAACAGTCCAAACGGGGCCTGCCGCTGCTCCGCCGCCAGCTGTTCCTCCTGGGCGGCCGCTGGTGCCAGCCCCGGGGGCTCTACCGCGCGTACTATCAGGCCCTGCTGGCCCGCAATGGCGGGCTCCGGACCAAGGCGGTCTGTGCGGTGGCGCGCAAGCTGGTGCCGCTCCTCCTGGCCGTACTCCACTCGGGCCAGCCGTTCGAGCGGGAGCGCTGGGAGGCGCAGCGGCATCACGCAGAGCCGGTGGTGAGCGAATAGCCGGAGATCGGTGGGAGCCGCGCGTGCGCGGCCAGGCCGCCCTCTATTTGCCTTGAGCCGCCGGCGTCTTCGGTGAGCTCCGCGCACAGAGTGTTGCTGGCCGCCCGGCCGCGATCGGAGAGCATCCATGAAGATGTGGGAGGCCCCGAGCCTCAACGACCTATGAGGGTGGTGCCAGGATCCCGCCGGCACGCGGAACGCGGCGCTCTTTGACAATCGAAGGACCGGTAGCACCTTGGAGCCGGTGGGGTGACCCCGTCTGCTCCCGTGGGCGCATACGCCCGACGAGGGAGCCGGCTCGCGGCAGGTCTGGAGCCGATGGGTTCCGCTGAACTCGTGGGGCCCCCACCACTTTCCTTTTCCGCCGGCCGAGGTCCGCCACGCGCGGCAGCCCGCGAGGCTCCTAACTAGACCCAACCCCTCGGAGTTCAGGCCCGACAACCCGGAGGCGCCCCGAGCGCCCCGGCTAGACAGGGCCGGGCTCCTACAGTGGTTTAAGTTCAGCCCCGCCTTCGGAAATCTTGAAGGAGGCATTGGCGGAATCGAAAGTGTATACGGTTAGTTCGTCGTCCTCGAACTCAACCTCTAAGGGGAGGCCAAGGTCCCCTGATATCACCAAGTCGTAAGTGTGCCCAGGTTGCAGTCGAAACTCGGTGGTCCATGGCTCAATCACGAGCTTCCGCGCAGTTTCGCATCTATTCGTAAGCCGAAGTGTGACCGCTGCTTCCAGCATGGCTCTTCCTCCGTGTTGCAATGCTCGAATAGACCGGACCGAGCCACTAATGGGTTCTCTGCTGCAGGTCTAAAATGCGTTCCATCAGCTTTACTCGTTCGGGTGCGGCGGCTCCCCCTCGGCCAGCATCAACAGCTTTCTGGTAGAAGTCGCGAGCCATCTTCACTTTCTGTGGATCCAATTTAGAGGCCTGCTCGCCGTCACTTCAGAAACCCGCTGAATTGCCCCCGCTGCCCCACGGCCCCATTGGACAACATTTCGTCCCCAGTCCTGGAATTTCTCAAACGGTACCTTAGGAAGAGCAGCGGTGGCCGCGGCAAATAACCTGGGAGCAGCCAGTTCGGCCCCACCTGCAACGGCCAGGAGACCCACAGCTACTCCCAGCATCGGGTTGTCTCTCTTGCCGCTGTAGACAGCAGGGTGAAGCAGGTTATCCTTTCGCCAATCCCCCGTTTCGATACAACAATCCTGGGCAGGCAGCCCGAAAGGATCCGCGTACATGAGCGCGTCGTTCTGCAGGCCGTCGCGCGGGCCGCGGGCCCATGCTCCGGCCTCCTGGCGGCGCGGCTGTGGAAGCGTAAGTTTGTGAAATCCTGAGGGATCGCGCTGCAGCACACGCGCACTTCGTTAGCAACACAAGCGAGGCACCGCAGCGGGTCTCTTTGGTGGGCCCCATGAGGGCCGCGGAGCTCAGGAACCCGAGAGCAACTCCTTGCGGGCGGCCCCGCCTCCGTGCAGAAAGGCTCAAACGAATCCGCCGCCCAGGGCTTCTGGAGCCCGGCGCGGTCGGGGCAGGGCAGGTGCCGTGAGAGTTCCACGCCACCGGGCCGTCCCCGCGCCGCACCGTTCCCAGCGGGCGGCCAGGGCTTCGGGGCGCGGGCTCCGGGCTAGCCTAGGCCGCCGTGCGCAGCTGGTTGCTAACAAGCGCGTCGTTCTGCAGGCCGGTCGCGCTGGCTGCCTGGCATCGGCCGAGCCTCCTGGCGGCGCGGCTAAGGAAACGTAGGTTTGTGAGAACCTGAAGGACCGCGCTGCAGCACACGCGCACTTCGTTAGGTTGCTGCCAAGCATGTCTCGCTTTCACTTGGCGTTTGGAGCACTGGTACTTGGCCAGGCAGCGCACTCGGTCGAGGAATATCTGGGCAAGCTCTACGACTCCTTCCCGCCAGCCCGCATTCTCACCGGCTTAGTGTCGAGCAACCGGCAGGTCGGGTTTGCGGTCCTCAATGTCGCCCTCGTTGCTTTTGGGGTTTGGTGCTTTATCTGGCCCGTGAGGCGCGGCTGGCGTGGGACGGGAGCGATTGTCACGTTCTGGGTGACCATCGAAGTCATCAACGGCGTCGGTCATCCGTTGTGGTCCTGGCAGCAAGGAGGCTATACCCCAGGGGTACTGACGGCTCCCATTCTGCTCGTTCTCGCCCTGGTCGTCGTCTTTGAATGGCGCCGGCGCAGCGGGCATCCTGCAGCAACCTAACAAGCGCGTCGTTCTGCAGGCCGGTCGCGCGGACCGCCGGCCCTCGCCCGGGCCTCCTGGCGCCGCGGCTGTGGAAGCGTAGGTTTGTGAGAACCTGAGGGATCGCGCTGCAGCACACGCGCACTTCGTTATATGGTCGAACGGGCTGGACTGCTCGTTCTCTTTTGATGTACAACAGCATCTGGTGGTGGCCGCCCAAGTTCCTTGAGGGCGCTGTTCGGGCCGCCATGCATCAAAGCGCGGCAGAAGTTCCAACAGGTGCCGGCGCCCCGGTCTCCGTGAGGCGGCCCAGGCATTTGGCCCCGGTTCCGGTTGAGGCCGAGAGCGTTTCGCCATATAACAAGCGCGTCGTTCTGCAGGCCAGTCGCGCAGGCCCCTGGCCCACACTCCGGCCTCCTGGCGGCGCGGCTGTGGAAGCGTAGGTTTGTGAAATCCTGAAGGACCGCGCTGCAGCACACGCGCACTTCGTTACACAGCACTGAGGCGCGGCTAGCGCGCCGCTCTCCTTTGCCATATCATCCAGCATGACCCGTAACCTGAAGAAGGCCTTTGAAGTGGCCTCCCGGCTCCCCCCCAAGGACCAGGACGAGCTTGCCGCCGCGATCCTGGAAGAATTGGCCGCCGATGCGCGGTGGGAAGCCCTCTTGGGTGCCTCTGGAGATCAGCTGCAGAGGCTGGCCCAGGAGGCCCTGGAGGAGCATCGGGCCGGCCGATCAGAGGCTCTAGATCCCGACCGGCTTTGATCTCCAGGACCACGGCCCGGTTCCGGAAGGCGTTCGGGGCCTTACCGGTCCATGTGCAGGAGCGAGCCCGCAAGGCCTATCAGCAATTCCGTGACGACCCGCAGCACCCAAGCCTGCATTTCAAGCCAGTCCACGCCACACAGCCGATCTACTCCGCCCGGGTCAGTCTGGGGTATCGCGCTCTTGGCGTGCGCGAGGGCGAGCTCATTCTTTGGTTTTGGATTGGCTCCCACGACGAGTACGAGCGGCTGATCCAAGACCTCTAGGGTGCTGTGTAACAAGCGCGTCGTTCTGCAGGCCGGTGCTGCCGCCGGGTGGGGCATCTCCGAGGGATCTAGCGGCCGCGCTGCGGAAACGTAGGTTTGTGAAGGAAGTCGGGATCGCGCTGCAGCACACGCGCACTTCGTTACGCAGCAAGGCCGCTTCCCAGTTAGATTTGGGCCAAGCAAACTAGCCTTGGAGGAACGCCGTGATTCTCCGTATCGAGGTCGAACAGGAGACTGATGGCCGTTGGCTTGCGGAGGTCCAGGACCTCCCGGGCGTGATGGCCTACGGGGTCACGCGGCCTGACGCCGTGGCGAGGGTCCAAGCCCTGGCCTTGCGTTCCTTGGCCGAACGCTTGGAGCATGGCGAGGCTGTCCCCGAACTCCTGAACCTTAGCTTTCAGGCCGCATGAGTAGCTGGGGAGCTGCCAAGGCCCGACGGGTCTTGGCGGCTCTTCTCCGGATCGGCTGGTCTGTCAAGCGCGAATCCGGCTCCCACCGGACGTTGAGTCGGGCAGGCTGGCCTGACTTCGTCTTTGCCTTCCATGACCAAGAGGAGATCGGTCCCAGAATGCTCGCCCGAATCTCGAAGCATACCGGGCTCACTCCGAACGACCTTTAGGCTGCTGCGTAACTAGCGTTTCCAGCGGACGGGCCGGGGCTGCTGCCGCCTGGCGCAACTCCAAACATCTAGCGGCCGCGCTGTGGAAGCGTAGGATTGTGAGGGAGCGGGGCATCGCGCCGCCGCTGAAACGCACTTCGTTAGGGCGCAGCAAGTCGACTAGGTCACGGCTGGAGGACGGAGAACAAGTAGTGGCAGAAGGTCTCCTTCCACGGGCCCGGCACATGCGGCATGCCTTCTTTGCAGTCGCCCTGCTCCTTCTGTGGCCAGCGATTGCCGGTGCCCAGAAGAGGGACTCCCTAGCCGTTCTCCCCGTTGGGAGTGTGGTGCGTCTGACGTGGTCCCTCGCTCCTCCAGCGCGTGGGCGTTTGCTGTCGCCACTCGGTGCCCAGACGGATACTATCGTGTATTGCAGCTACCCGAGTCCCGCGTGCACTGCGAGGGGGGCCGCGGACACCATTCGCCGGCCCGCGGCCGGGTTGAGCCTCGTCGAAGTACGCCAAGGCAACCAAGCACGGCGAGGAGCGGTGATCGGTGCGCTCGTGGGCGCCGGCCTGGCCTTGGTCTATGTGGTCGGCACAGCGGAGCAGCGACCTGCAGGTCAGGGGGAAGCCGGAGCCATAATCGGTACTGGCCTGACGTGGGGTGCTCTCGGCGCGCTGATCGGTACCGGTTTCGACTCGTGGAAACCGGTTCACTTGGGTGTCGAGCGCCTGCGACCCTAACTAGCGTTTCCAGCGGGCGGGCCGGTGCTGCTGCCTGTTGGTGCATTGCCCCCGGATCTAGCGGTCGCGCTGTGGAAGCGTAGGATTGTGGAGGAGCGGGGCATCGCGCCGCCGCTGAAACGCACTTCGTTAGGCTTCACCAGAGGTTCACCAGTGCTCCACCCAAATCAGTTCGAAATCAACCAAGCCTGGATCTGGTTCAAACTGAACAAGGAGCCCATCCGCACAGAGCAGGACGGGGATTTCCATTTTCTTGCACTGATGGACGCGGCGAGCTGCTTCATTCTCAGCTCCGCGCCCGTTCCAGTAGATCAGGCGGAGCCCAGTCAGCTCGAGGCAAAGCGTCTGCTGAAGGAGGCGCATGATCATAAGAGGCGCTGGCCAAAGACCCTGCTTCTTCCGAAGGATCTGGTAGCTCAGTCCGTAGCCAGTGAGGCGGAGCGGCTTGGTATCGAAACTGTTCAAGTCGCCGAGCACGAGCTCTTGCCTATTATCAGCGAGGCACAGGAAGGCTTCAGAGAACGCTTCGGATAAGTTGAATGCGCAGTGAAGCCTAACTAGACATCTATACCCGCTTGACGCCGCGGCGCGGCCCGTAGCTCCTTCCGCGACTCCTGTGATTCCTTCCACCCGGAGCCGCGCTATGACCCCCGATGAGAAGTCCGCCTACGCCCGCTGGTTTCCCGTCCACGTGGGTGTGGACACCGCCAAGCGCGTTCACGTCCTGGTCGCCCAGGGCCCCGATGGCCGGCGGACGAAGCCGGTCCGAGTGCCGGTGAGCCGCGCAGGCTTCGAGGCCGCCGCGGCGCAGTTGACGGCCTGGTTTCCCGGCGTCCGGCCCGGACAGATGCTGGTGGGGCTGGAGTTCGCCGGCCATCACGGCTTCACGTTTGCCGAGTGCCTGCGGGCGCGCGGCTATGCGCTGGTCAATATCCTGCCGGCCCACACCAAGCGGGCCAAGGAACTGGAGGATAACAGCCCCAACAAGACGGACGCGAAGGATGCCGCCGAGATCTGCAAGCTGGTGAGCCTGGGGATCTTCGTGGGGTATCCGGCGCTGCAGCCCCCGTATCTCGAGCTGCGGCTGCTCACCACCCACCGGCACCGGTTAACCGTCGAGGAAACCCGGTTCAAGAACCGTCTCCAGAGCCTGCTCGACCTGGCCTGGCCCGAGTTCCTGACGCACTTCTCGCAGGTGCGCAAGCCCACCCCGCGCGCCCTGCTGGCGCGTTGGCCGCTGCCGCAGGACTTCCTGGCGGCCGCCCCGGCCGCGGTGACGCGCCTGGCGCGGTCCGTCTCGCGGGGCCACGTGGGCCCGGAGCGGCTCCACGTCCTGCGCGAGTCCGCCCGCACCAGTGTCGCCCTGGCCGACGCCGCTCCCGAGCGGCGGTTGGAGATCCAGCAGCTCCTGGCCCGCTGGGACCTCCTGCGGGAGCAGCTCGCGGTGTTGAACCAGCAGATCGCCGCCTTGGTGGAGCAGTGTCCCGCCGCCAAGGCGCTGACCACCATTCCCGAGGTGAGTGCCACCTGTGCGGCTACGATTGTGGCCGAGCTGGGCACTCCGGAGCGCTTCACTCATCCCCGCCAGGTGCTGAAACTCGCAGGCATGAATCTGGTCGAGCGTTCCAGCGGCAGCGTGCAGGGGCGGCGCAAACAGTCCAAACGGGGCCGGCCGCTGCTCCGCCGCCAGCTGTTCCTCCTGGGCGGCCGCTGGTGCCAGCCCCGGGGGCTCTACCGCGCGTACTATCAGGCCCTGCTCGCCCGTAACGGGGGGCTCCGGACCAAGGCGGTCTGCGCGGTGGCCCGCAAGCTGGTGCCGCTCCTCCTGGCCGTGCTCCAGTCGGGCCAGCCGTTCGACCGGGAGCGCTGGGAGACCCAGCGGCATCACGCAGAGCCGGTGGTGATCGAATAGTCGGAGACCGGGGGGGAGCCGCGCGTGCGCGGCCGGGCCGCCCTCTATTTGCCTTGAGCCGCCGGCGTCTTCGGTGAGTTCCGCGCACAGAGTATGGCTGGCCGCCCGGCCGCGGATCGGAGAGCATCCATGAAGATGTGGGAGGCCCCGAGCCTCAACGACCTATGAGGGTGGTGCCAGGATCCCGCCGGCACGCGGAACGCGGCGCTCTTTGACAATCGAAGGACCGGGTAGCACCTTGGAGCCGGTGGGGTGACCCCGTCTGCTCCCGTGGGCGCATGACGCCCGACGAGGGAGCCGGCTCGCGGCAGGTCTGGAGCCGATGGGTTCCGCTGAACTCGTGGGGCCCCCACCACTTTCCTTTTCCGCCGGCCGAGGTCCGCCACGCGCGGCAGCCCGCGAGGCTCCTAACTAGACCCGACCCCTCGGAGTTCAGGCCCGACAACCCGGAGGCGCCCCGAGCGCCCCAGGCTAGACAGGGCCGGGCTCCTACAGTGGTTTAAGTTCAGCCCCGCCTTCGGAAATCTTGAAGGAGGCATTGGCGGAATCGAAAGTGTATACGGTTAGTTCGTCGTCCTCGAACTCAACCTCTAAGGGGAGGCCAAGGTCCCCTGATATCACCAAGTCGTAAGTGTGCCCAGGTTGCAGTCGAAACTCGGTGGTCCATGGCTCAATCACGAGCTTCCGCGCAGTTTCGCATCTATTCGTAAGCCGAAGTGTGACCGCTGCTTCCAGCATGGCTCTTCCTCCGTGTTGCAATGCTCGAATAGACCGGACCGAGCCACTAATGGGTTCTCTGCTGCAGGTCTAAAATGCGTTCCATCAGCTTTACTCGTTCGGGTGCGGCGGCTCCCCCTCGGCCAGCATCAACAGCTTTCTGGTAGAAGTCGCGAGCCATCTTCACTTTCTGTGGATCCAATTTAGAGGCCTGCTCGGCCGTCACTTCAGAAACCCGCTGAATTGCCCCCGCTGCCCCACGGCCCCATTGGACAACATTTCGTCCCCAGTCCTGGAATTTCTCAAACGGTACCTTAGGAAGAGCAGCGGTGGCCGCGGCAAATAACCTGGGAGCAGCCAGTTCGGCCCCACCTGCAACGGCCAGGAGACCCACAGCTACTCCCAGCATCGGGTTGTCTCTCTTGCCGCTGTAGACAGCAGGGTGAAGCAGGTTATCCTTTCGCCAATCCCCCGTTTCGATACAACAATCCTGGGCAAGCAGCCCGAAAGGATCCGCGTACATGAGCGCGTCGTTCTGACGGGCCGGTCGCGCGGGCTGGCGGCGCATCTCCCGGGGATCTAGCTGTCGCGCTGTGGAAACGTAGGTTTGTGAAGGAGCGCGGGTTCGCGCCGCAGCACACGCGCACTTCGTTAAGCGTCAGGGACCGGTCGCCGCTATATTTCAGGCTCCAAGGAGGAGCCCCCATGCAGCTCCAGCTTACGGCCGTTTTCCAAGAGGTTCCCGAGGGGTATATCGGTTTCGTAGAGGAGCTGCCGGGCGCGAATACCCAGGGTGCAACCCTCGACGAGGCCCGGCAGAATCTCCAGGAGGCAATTCACCTTGTCCTGGAGGCCAACCGCACCCTCGCTGAGGAGTCCCTCGCCGGCCAGGCGGTAATCCGCGAGCCTCTGCGTATCTCGGCGTGAAGCGTCGCGATCTGATCAAGCACCTTGAGGACAATGGGTGCCAACTCCTTTCGGGAGGGTGGCGCCCATTCGGTTTATGTCAACCGGACGGCCCGCAAGGCCACGACGGTGCCTCGGCATCGCGAGCTAAATGAGCATCTGGCGCGCAAGATCTGCCGGGATCTTGAGATCCCCGCGCCCTGACGCTTAACTAGCGTTTCCAGCGAGCGGGCCGGAGCTGCGGCGAGTCGTTGCATCTCCCGGGCATTTAGCGGTCGCGCTGTGGAAGCGTAGGATTGTGAGAGGGCGGGGCATCGCGCCGCCGCTTACACGCACTTCGTTAGGCCTCATTGCCCTGATCTTGCCTACCTGGGGCCCCGGACCGAGATTGAAGCATGGCACACCCCAAAGTCGATATCTCCCGGCTGACTCCTCAGGAGCGCCTCGACCTCCTTGAGGCTATCTGGGACAGTCTCGAGGCCGAGGAGGCGGCCCCGATGTCCCCGGAACTCGCCGCCGAGCTGGACCGTCGGTCGGGGCAGGCCGAGAAGGACCCCGAGGGTGGGCGCGATTGGGACGCGGTCAAGGCGGACCTTAAGCGTCACCTCAAGTAGTGCTCCCTCTTAGGCTTCGGTCACAGGCCAGCACCGAGCTCGCCGAGGCCACTATCTGGTATGCCAGTAAGTCACTAGAGCGGGCGCGACAGTTCGTCGAAGCCCTGGACGACGAGTTCCTTGCCATTCGTCAGCATCCTGAAGCCTTCCCCGAGGTCCGCCCGAACGTTCGGCGGGCCCTTTTGCATCGGTTCCCCTATGCGGTCTACTACCGGGTATTTCCGTCGGTGATCTCTGTCCTCGGGATCATCCATGGGCGCCGGCACCCCCGCCGTTGGCTGCGTCGGGAATGAGGCCTAACTAGCGTTTCCAGCGGGCGCGCCGAGGCTGCAGGCCGCTGGCGCATCCCCGGGGATCTAGCGGTCGCGCTGTGGAAGCGTAGGATTGTGAGAGGCGCGGAGCATCGCGCCGCCGCTGAAACGCACTTCGTTAGCCAGCTTTGCCCCTACTTCTTCCGGGCAAATCGACCGTCGGGGAGGCTCTCAAAATCCACATCCTGCGTCCAGACCGTTGCTGCATGGTGCCGAGCGCTTGCGAGAACAATGCTGTCAGCCATCGGCAGCTTGAGATCGGAGCTGAGGCGGGCCGCCGTGAGGGCAATCGGGCCGTCCAAGTCCACCAGGGTACCTTGCTGCATGAGGGCAATGGCTTGGAGGGCAGGGCCCTCCCCCCGCTGCAGGAGAACCCGTTTGAAGACTTCATAGAGGCACACGGTGGGGATGAGAAGCTTGGCCGTCTGCTCAATGGCTGGAGCGAAGAAAGCTGCGTTCGGGCCATCGGCGAAGTACTCGAGCCAGGCCGACGAGTCGACGACGTTCACACCCGGTCCGCTTCGCGGGGCACCTCAGTGTCGATGCCCCCAAGAAAGCCACGCATTTGCCGCAACCGCTTCACGGGGATGAACTCGATCCGGTCGCCGTACTGGATAGCCTGGACCTTCTGGCCCGGAGCAATCCCGAGGGCTTCCCGGATCTTTTGCGGGATGACCACCTGGTACTTGGGCGACACTTTGACGATAGACACTCTGTCCTCCTAGGCCTGTACAACGACTGCGTAATCTATCGCTATATCGTTGTACGAGCAAGGCAAAGCCCTCTAACAAGTGTTTGCAGCAGGCGGGCCGGCGCTGCGGCCGCTTGGGGCATTTCCCAGTGGTCTCGCGGTCGCGCGGTGGAAACGTAGGTTTGTGAGGGTGCTGGGCATCGCGCCGCAGCACACGCGCACTTCGTTAAACCGCCAGAACTGGCCCGGAGCGTCCGGATGGGCTAGAATTGGAGCGGAGGCTCTATGACCCTTTCGATCCAACTGCCTGACGATGCCGAGCGGCGCCTCCGGGAGGCCGCCGCGGAGTTGCGCGTTCCCCCGGCGGATCTGGCCGCGGCGGCGGTGCGTGACTTCATCGCGAACCCCGAGAAGGACTTCGAGGAAGCTGCGCGTCGTGTTCTGAGCAAGAACAGCGAACTGTATCGCCGGCTCGCCTAGGGTGCGGTACCTCACACTCGGCGAAGCGATTGAGCTTCAGCGCCGTCTGCTCCATCAGAGCGGCGGCGCTTCTGGCATCCGGGACCTCGGGGCGCTTGAGGCCGCGCTCGCCCAGCCACGGATGACCTTTGGTGGAGAGGACCTGTACCCGGACCTCGCGGCCAAGGCGACCGCCCTGGCGTTTAGCCTGATCCAGAATCATCCCTTTGTGGACGGGAACAAGCGGATCGGCCACGCAGCTATGGAAGTCTTCTTGGTTCTCAATGGCCAGGAGCTGGTTTCTTCGGTGGACAAGGCGGAAGAGGTCATTCTGGGAGTTGCGGCTGGCCGCCTGAGCCGGGAGCAGCTTTTGGAGTGGGTGCGGGCGAGCATCCGCCCGATGGCGGTTTAACTAGCGTTTCCAATGGGCGGGCCGGTGCTGCCGGCATCGGAGCATGTCCCGGGCATCTAGCGGCGGCGCTGCGGAAACGTAGGTTTGTGAAGGAAGTCGGGATCGCGCTGCAGCACACGCGCAGTTCGTTAGGAGGCGCTAAGTATCGGAGCTATTTCGACCGGAGGGCCTCCCAAAACTCCCTGGGCGAGCGAATTGGTATCGGCGCGCGGGCGGTGATGGAGAGAAGGTCACGGTCCCCTGTGACCAGGATATCTGCCCGACCAGCAACGGCTTCCGCGAGAATCGCTCGATCTTTGGGATCACGGATCCTCACCTGCAGTAGCCGCTCACTGTGAATGACTTCGCCATGCCGACGCAGGAGCGCTTCGATTTCAGCGAGGTTCGCGGCACTGGCGTGGAATTTACGTTTGAGAACGTCCGTGAGTTCGGCGATGACCGTTTCGCCAATGAGAAGATCATGGTCCGCCAGAGTAGCTTGGAAGAGGTCAGCGCATAGCCCCCGAGTAGCCAATGCGCTCACCAGCACATTGGTATCGAAGAAGACTCTCACGAGACGTCGCGAAAGACATCCTCATCGGTCAGGTAGCCGGCAGCCTCAGCGAGCGGCATGATCCGGCGGCGGAGATCCTGGAATTGAGCGATCGCCAGTTGACGGCGTAAGGCGTCGCGGACGACCTGGCTGCGGGAACGGCCGGAGCGTTTCGCCACCCGGGCGAGCTCTCGCTCCAATTCGGGATCGAGGCGGATGGTCAGGGCTGAGCTTTTCATGTCATGCAATGTAATACGCCGGGCGCCTCCTAACAAGCAGCATCGTTCTGCAGGCCGGGGGCTGCCGGCGGTTGGTGCATTTCCCGTCGATCTAGCGGCCGCGCTGCGGAAACGTAGGTTTGTGAAGGAGGTGGGGATCGCGCTGCAACACACGCGCACTTCGTTAGACCGCAGCACCTCGCTCCGTGGCGTCGGTCGAGGCGGCTAGACGGCTATTTTGCGGGCGCGACGGCGGGGGGCGGGGTTCTGGGAGATCGAAAGCAGCGCCTCCGGATGAGTCGCGGCGACACGAAGAAGCACCCGAGCAGGCCCCTCGGGCGTGCGGCGATGCTGCTCCCAGTTCTGCAGAGTATCCACGCTGATGCCAAGTAGCGCCGCGAACTTGCTCTGGCTCAAGCCAAAGTGGGCACGGAGGGCCGCGACGTCGGGGGGCTCGCTGGCCAGCAAGTCCTCCCCGCGGGTTACCCGGGAGGGCTTCCGGCGGCCCGCCTCGATCTCCTTCATCTGCGTGATGCTGGCCAGCAGTTGGTCGAACAGGTCCTTGCGCATGGTCATCCTCTCGGTCAATGAATCACTCCGACTCCACGAGAGCCCGGAGCGTCCGCAGCTCCCCGGGGCTCAGATCACTCCGCACGTGCTTCGGATACAGGAACAAGAGGTAGATCCGGCCCGCGGCATTCTTGTAGTAGTAGATCACCCGGGCACCACCGCGCTTGCCCCGGCCTGGCAGTCGCCAGCGGACCTTTCGTAGACCGCCGGCGCCGGGAATGACGGCCCCGGCCTCCGGGTTGAGCACCAGGTAGAGCTGGAAAGCCCGGTACGCCTCCGCCGACCATTCGGCGGTCGCTTGTTTGGTAAAGACCGCTGTTTCGATCAGTTCCGTGCGTCAATATACGCCGCTGGCGTCTATCTGTCAATGGCGGACGCTGCGGTCTAACCAGTGTTTGCAGCAGGCGGGCCGGTCGCGAGGGCCGCGGGCGCACGCTCCGGCCCTGGCGGTGCGGCTAAGGACGCGTAGGTTTGTGAAGACCTGAAGGCTCGCGCGGCAGCACACGTGCACTTCGTTAGGTGGCGCGGAATGGCTCACCCCGGAGGGAGGGCATCCTGCTTTGTCGGGCTCGAGCCCCGGTTCCATCCCTCGGCTTCCTTGACTTCATGCTCTAACGATGGGGGCGGCATGATGGAGCGCTATTCCAAAATCACGTATGAGGAGAGGGGCGATCTGGTCCCGCTATGTCCCTCGTGTGATGCCTCGCTCGACAGAATCTTCTACAAGCGCGCCCGCTCGGTTGTCGTCGCCCGCCGCATCTATTTCTGCCCCGAGTGCTTGCATGCCCTTCCGATCTCGTACGAAGTGTAGTGAGCGGCCGCAGTGGGCCACCTCACTAGCGCTTCGTTCTGCGGGGCCGGTCGCGCCGGTCTCCTCTAGTCTCTCGGGCTCCTAGTGGCACGGATAAGGACGCGTAGGTTTGTGAAGACCTGAAGGTTCGCGCCGCAGCACACGCGCACTTCGTTAGCCAGCAACCCACTCAGATTCGACGGAGGGCCGCGCTCAGCTTCAGGCGCAGCTCCACCAAGGCGGCCTCCTCAGGGGAGAGGTCGAGGAAGTCGGTGGTCGTTCCCACCCGCCAGCCGGCAGCTTCCAGCCGCTTCTGCTTCCGTTTGTTCATGATCAATCCTCCCCGCGGCTCACCGCATCCTAGTGGTTCGGCCGCCGCGCGCACGTGGCCAGGACCTGTTGTGGAGTCGCTTGGCTCTTCGCAAAGACCTCCACAATCACGATTGCGTCTCGATCGAGCCGATAGATGATCCGCCAGGTGGCGTCCTTGGTCGGGAATCCGCAACTCTTGACACCGCCGGCCGAGTCCCGGTATCGGTCGGGAGTGCGGGAGCCCGAGCTTCTCGCCCCGCCGGAGTCGCCGCAGGAGCACCCCGGCCTCGAGTCGAGCCTCCCCGCAGAAGAGAGCGGAGTCTTGACCTCCCCGTGAAGTACGCAACCCGAGCATAGTCGCTTAACTAGACATCTATACCCGCTTGACGCCGCTGCGCGGCCCGTAGCTCCTTCCGCGACTCCTGTGATTCCCTCCACCCGGAGCCGCGCCATGACCCCCGACGAAAAGTCTGCCTATACCCGCACGTTCCCCGTTCACGTAGGCGTGGATACCGCGAAGCGGGTCCACGTGCTGGTTGCTCAGGGCCCCGATGGGCGCCGCACGAAGCCGGTCCGGGTGCCGGTGAGCCGCGCGGGCTTCGAGGCCGCCGCGGCGCAGTTGACGGCCTGGTTTCCCGGCATCCGGCCCGGACAGATGCTGGTGGGGCTGGAGTTCGCCGGCCATCACGGCTTCACGTTTGCCGAGTGCCTGCGGGCGCGCGGCTATGCGCTGGTCAATATCCTGCCGGCCCACACCAAGCGGGCCAAGGAACTGGAGGATAACAGCCCCAACAAGACGGACGCGAAGGATGCCGCCGAGATCTGCAAGCTGGTGAGCCTGGGGATCTTCGTGGGATATCCGGCGCTGCAGCCCCCGTATCTCGAGCTGCGGCTGCTCACCACCCACCGGCACCGGTTAACCGTCGAGGAAACCCGGTTCAAGAACCGTCTCCAGAGCCTGCTCGACCTGGCCTGGCCCGAGTTCCTGACGCACTTCTCGCAGGTGCGCAAGCCCACCCCGCGCGCCCTGCTGGCGCGTTGGCCGCTGCCGCAGGACTTCCTGGCGGCCGCCCCGGCCGCGGTGACGCGCCTGGCGCGGTCCGTCTCGCGGGGCCACGTGGGCCCGGAGCGGCTCCACGTCCTGCGCGAGTCCGCCCGCACCAGTGTCGCCCTGGCCGACGCCGCTCCCGAGCGGCGGTTGGAGATCCAGCAGCTCCTGGCCCGCTGGGACCTCCTGCGGGAGCAGCTCGCGGTGTTGAACCAGCAGATCGCCGCCTTGGTGGAGCAGTGTCCCGCCGCCAAGGCGCTGACCACCATTCCCGAGGTGAGTGCCACCTGTGCGGCTACGATTGTGGCCGAGCTGGGCACTCCGGAGCGCTTCACTCATCCCCGCCAGGTGCTGAAACTCGCAGGCATGAATCTGGTCGAGCGTTCCAGCGGCAGCGTGCAGGGGCGGCGCAAACAGTCCAAACGGGGCCGGCCGCTGCTCCGCCGCCAGCTGTTCCTCCTGGGCGGCCGCTGGTGCCAGCCCCGGGGGCTCTACCGCGCGTACTATCAGGCCCTGCTGGCCCGCAATGGCGGGCTCCGGACCAAGGCGGTCTGTGCGGTGGCGCGCAAGCTGGTGCCGCTCCTCCTGGCCGTACTCCACTCGGGCCAGCCGTTCGAGCGGGAGCGCTGGGAGGCGCAGCGGCATCGGGCAGAGCCGGTGGTGAGCGAATAGCCGGAGATCGGTGGGGAGCCGCGCGTGCGCGGCCGGGCCGCCCACTATTTGCCTTGAGCCGCCGGCGTCTTCGGTGAGCTCCGCGCACAGAGTGTTGCTGGCCGCCCGGCCGCGGATCGGAGAGCATCCATGAAGATGTGGGAGGCCCCGAGCCTCAACGACCTATGAGGGTGGTGCCAGGATCCCGCCGGCACGCGGAACGCGGCGCTCTTTGACAATCGAAGGACCGGGTAGCACCTTGGAGCCGGTGGGGTGACCCCGTCTGCTCCCGTGGGCGCATGACGCCCGACGAGGGAGCCGGCTCGCGGCAGGTCTGGAGCCGATGGGTTCCGCTGAACTCGTGGGGCCCCCACCACTTTCCTTTTCCGCCGGCCGAGGTCCGCCACGCGCGGCAGCCCGCGAGGCTCCTAACTAGACCCGACCCCTCGGAGCTCAGGCCCGACAACCCGGAGGCACTGCGAGCGCCCCAGGCTAGACGAGGCCGGCTCCTTCGGCAGCCTATCGTTCAGGACCGAACAAGACGAGTAGCAAGCCGATGACTAGAAGAAAGATGCCGAGGGTAGCGGCAAATCGTCGATTGCCACCACCAACCCAGCGTATTTCACCTATGCGGAGCGGCAGGATAAGCCACTTCACGATGGGCACACTTGCTGCTCGCCCAATCCAGTCGAACGCAGCAGCGCCGATGTAGAAAATTCCCCCGGCAACCAGAAACCACCCAAGTAGACTACTCATGTGCACATGAGACGAGGCATTTGGGAATCGGTTGCGACACGACTGTCCGGTCCTGGATGCCGATAAGGGTCGGTGTGCCGATTCCGAGATTGAAGGTGATTCCAGAGATTCCGCCGCCTTCAGGACTGGGCACGGTATGAATCGTGATGCCGAGATGCTTGCTCCATCCAAAATCAACGGCGCCAGTACCCGGATTCCCAACAGTGAATCCGAGGCTTCCTCCTATCTGGGGAAGTCCGACTCGTTGCACTACTCTGGTATTGCCATTTTCCAGTCCACCCGTGAGTCCATAGGCATCCGTCTCGATACTTTCTTCACCGACTGTGACACTCCCCGTCGTATGCTCCGCCAGCACCTGACCCATCGTGGCGAGTACTCCCAAAGCCGTATTCAACACCCTGCTACCTTCACCCTTGGCAATGCGAGCAGCATAGTAACCTGGGGATCGCTCCGGACAATCGTCTAGACTATTCGGGTCAGTTCCCGTAACATCTGGACAGCCTCTCAACCCGAAAGGATCCGCGTACATGAGCGCGTCGAGCTGACAGGGCCGGCGGTGCGGCCGCGTAGTGCCTCTCCCCGGCATCTAGCGGCCGCGCTGCGGAACCGTAAGTTTGTGAAGGAAGTTGGGTTCGCGCCGCAGCACACGCGCACTTCGTTAGGCGGACGGCCTGAACGGAGGAGCAATGGACGAGGTCGAGACACCCCGGTACAAGCTGTACATCATCACCGGCTCGTGTCTGCTGTTCGGCATGCTCTATTCCCTCCTGGGGGTTCCGCCGTCGCAAGGAATGTGGCTCATCCTTGCCATAGTGCCGCCTCTCGCCGTGGTAACGTGGCTAGCACCTAATGTTCGGCGACATGGCCTGACCAGGGCAATGGATGCGGGGTTCTTCCTGTACCTGCTCCTTCCATTTGCCATTTCATGGTATTCCTGGAAGACGCGTCAAGTGGGCCGCTGGGCGCTTATGCTTGAACTGTATGCCCTGATGTTAGCCGGCTTGCTCGGGGTCGCGTGGGGCGCGGTACTGAAGAACATTGCCAACCTCACTCGATGAACGCCGCCGCCTAACATGCGCGTCGTTCTGCAGGCCGGTGCCGGGGCCGCGCGCGGCATCTCCCGTGGATCCAGCGTCGCGCTGTGGAGGCGTAGGATTGTGAAAGGGCGGGGCATCGCGCCGCCGCTGACACGCACTTCGTTAGCCCGCAGCGAGGTCACGCTCAGGGGATGGGCCGGAATCAGATTTGGCCAGGGCTTTTCCGGAGGCTTCGGTGCGTTCCTGCATAGTGGGCTTGATCTCATTGTCCTGCGTCAGCATAGTGGCCGCCCAGACTCCTCAGCGCCTTCCCCTTCCTTCTGGCAGCCTGGTCAGATTCCGAGCGCCTGATGCCGACGTGGTGATCGGACGTCTCGTGATACCCCTTAATGCTGGTGACACTGCGCTGACTTACTGCCCGTATCGGGAGCCGCAGTGTCCATGGCCCGATTCCGGTAGTATTCGAGTGGCCTCGGTTGAGAAGCTACGGCAACTCGCAGTGAGCGGCGGCTCTGGAACGTGGAAAGGGGCACTGCTCGGCGGCGGAATTGCGGCTGGGGTCTTGGTTCTCGGTTCAATTGCATTCAATGACCCGGATTCTCCGGTCCAGAGGGATGGCCGGTGGGTCGTCGGCGCAACCACTTTCGTAGGTGTCGGTGCTCTGATCGGTGGCTTGCTAGGTTCGCGCCAGCATCGATGGGCGCCAGTGTCTCTGGTCCCTAGTCAATAGGCTGCTGGCTAAGCGCGTCGTTCTGCGGGCCGGTCGCGCGGCCTCTTTGTCCATTTCCCGGGCACCTAGCCGCCGGGCTGCGGAAGTGTAGGTTTGATGGAGGAGCGCGGCATCGCGCCGCCGCTGTTACGCACCTCATCAAACCGCACTACCCGGGTCCTGGAAGAACCGATGTCTGATATCACCGTACGATACATAGTGGAGGATGTCGACGAGGCCATCGTCTTTTACACCCAGCAGCTTGGATTCCAGCTTGACATGCATCCCGCTCCTCCATTCGCAATGCTCTCCCGAGAGGGTTTCCGACTGCTCCTCAGCGCCCCGAATAGTGCGGGTGGAGGTGGTCAGGTCTTGGCCGATGGCCGGCGTCCAGAGCCGGGAGGCTGGAACCGCTTTCAGCTGGTCGTCGAGGACCTAGCGGCGGAGATCACGCGCTTGCGCGCCGCGGGGGTGCGGTTTCGGAGCGATCGCATCAGGGGGATCGGCGGGGATCAAGTCCTGATAGAAGACCCAGCCGGGAATCCGGTTGAATTGTTCCAGCCCAAGCAAGCTCGCTGACAAGATGTCGGACTAGCGGTGCGGATAAACGAAGTTCGTGTTGCACTCACGGCTCGTGGGCCATGGTCCGACTTTGTTTGCGGGGCTGTCGGAGGTTATCGATTTGAGGCTCGTAGGCCGGGTGGAGTACTGCTCAGGGGCGGTAGCGATGCGGTATGAGCCGAGAGGATAGCCATTCCCTCTCCAGGTCCGCGGTCGCTCGGTCGTGCAGCCGTGGTAAGCAGTTCGCGGTGCGGGCTAACAAGCGCGTCGTTCTGCGGCGCCGCAGCTCACGCGCACTTCGTTAGGCGGCTACAACAAACCATGATGCCTCACGATTCTCCCAGGGATGTCTGGGAAAGTGCGAGTGCGTATGAGCGTTTCATGGGACGGTGGAGTCGGGAGTTGGCCCGCGCCTTCGTGGTGTGGCTGGGCGTGCCTCCGAGCCGCCATTGGCTCGAAGTCGGCTGCGGCACGGGGGCTCTGACCTCGGCGATACTCGAGATGGGGCGCCCCGGTTCCGTGGTGGCGACGGACGCGTCCGACCAGTTTATCGAGCATGCTCGCGCCGCGCTTCCAGATCAAAGGGTTCAGTTCCTTACTGCCACTGCGGCCAAATTACCGACCAGAGCGGCTGGCTACGACGTCGTGGCTTCCTCTCTCGTCTTGAACTTCCTCCCGGATCCAACGGCGGCCCTTCGAGAGATGAGGTCACTGGCAGCCGAAGACGGCCTGGTGGCCGCGTGCGTCTGGGACTATGCCGGAGGGATGGAGTTCCTCCGCCGGTTCTGGGACGCCGCAGTCGAGCTTGACCCTACTGCTCGTCAGCACGATGAGGGGGAGCGCTTCCCGATCTGCTCCCGCTCCGCGTTGGAAGCTGCTTTCCGGGAGGCGGGCTTCTCTCATGTTGGGGTGGAGGCGCTTGAGGTTACAACGCGCTTCGAGGACTTTGCTGACTACTGGACCCCCTTCGTTGGCGGGCCTGGTCCGGCTCCGGGTTATTTGTCTTCACTCGCCGCCCAGAAACAGCAAGACCTCGCGAGACGGCTGGCAGCAACGTTGCCCCGCAACGAGGACGGCTCCATAGTCCTGACAGCGAGGGCTTGGACAGCACGAGCGGCAAAGCAAAGTGGCCCCTAGCTCACGTGTCGAGCTGCTAGGCCGTGGCCCTCGGGCCGGCGGCATGGGCCACCGACGCATGTCCCCGCGGTCTAGCTGTCTCGCTCTGGAAGCACAGGCTTGTGAAGGGCGCAGGACATCGCACCGCTGCTCTCGCGCACTTCGTTAGCCAGCGGCGACACGCTTTCCGAGAGGCGTCAGGCGAAGCCGCCAGTCCCGCCACTGCACCGCGATCCACGCAAGGCCGATCATGTAGGCCGTGATCCACGCAACGTCAACCCAGTGTGCACCTTGCGCTCGAGTGATCCAAGCAGCACCCATGACCGCCAGGAGGCCAATGGCTCCGTAGCTCGCCAGCCACGGGACGATCAGACACAGTCCCCCGCCAACCTCGATGCTGCCAACCAGGAGGCGCAGCCAGTCGGGATAGTTCCAGCGAGCGAACGCTGTTGTCCAGAATCCATTGGGATCGAATTTGATCCAACCCTGGTGTACGTAGATCCAGCCCAGATACAGGCCGAGCACCCAGGTGGCGGCCAGACGAGCATGTCGCAGTGTGATACGCATCGGGACACTCCTTTGCGGACCCCCCTACGGTGCACGAGGACGGATCGTTTCCAGGGTCAGGGTGCGGAGCTCGTTGCTCGATCATTCAGGTGAAGTCGCTGGAAGAAGCGATCGAGTCGGTGAAGCGCGCGCCGAAGCTCTCCTCCAACGGCGAGGCGGAGGTCGAGATTCGCAAGGTGCTGGACGTCGAGGATTCAGATGCAGGGTGGTCTCATGTTAGCGTTGTATCCACGCCGCGAGCTGGTGAAGGACACTGGCATCGCCGAATCGCCCCCACGGGTTCAGTCTCGGGTACCTTGCGGAGAGCGCTGCAGAGGTGGACGCCCTGCTGGAGCGTGCAGTCGCGGCAGGCGCGAGCCGTACTGAGCCGCCCCGCAAGCGCCCGTGGGGCATCTACTCGGGCAATTGTCGGGATCCAGATGGCCACTTGTGGGAAGTTCTCTGGCACCCAACGGCCGCAGCTACGTTCTGAGGCCAACTGCCGCGTCACGGGCGCCCATGTCGACTTGGCAGGAGGTCTTCTGCGTCGCCTATCAAGCGCACCGTTCTCCAGGCCGGTGCTGCGACCCATTGGAGTAGGGCCCGGCGATCTAGCCGCCGTGCTGCGGCAGCGTAGGTTCTTGACGCAAGTCGGCAGGGCGCCGCAGCACTCGCGCACTTCGTCAGCGGCAGACGATACACTCTCCCTCACCACCACCCGACCTCCGAGGCTCTATGAAGCGGGTCACTGGCATTGGCGGCATCTTCTTCAAAGCCAAAGACGCTCCGGCACTCCAGGCGTGGTACAAGCGGCACCTGGGAATCGATGTCCAGGAATGGGGCGGCACGGTTTTCACCTGGACCGACGGTGAAGGTAAGCCGGTTACCGGAACTACCGTGTGGTCTATTGGTTCGGCACAAGGTGACCAGTTTGCGCCCAGCAACTCAACCTTCATGGTCAACTACCGGGTAGAGGATCTCTACGCTCTGGTCAGAGTCTTACGCGAAGAAGGCTGCAACGTCCTCGAGAAGGTCGACGAGTCCGAGTACGGGACGTTTGCCTGGGTCATCGATCCAGAAGGAAACAAGGTAGAATTGTGGCAACCGCCTGCCGGCCAATAACCCGGACAATCGGAATCAGCACGACCATCATGTTCAAGTCGGCCGAACCTGGCGAAACCGCGCAGGTGGCCCGCACAGGTCACCAATGGGGGGTGGGCAACCGGGTTCGTGGCGCATTGCTGCTGGCTGTGCTGCTGGCCCTGCTCCACGGACTGTTGCGGCTGGCGACGGGGTTGACCGTGTCAGCGATGGTGGGAGCTGACGCCGACGGCGTGCATCGCGCATTCCGGGCATCGAGCGCCGGCTGACCCACCAGTGCTTGGGACGGCTCGCCGGCCCCTCCGTTGCCAAGTCCCGGCCGCGGCCCAATCTTGTGGGACGGATGGTGGCCGTTCAGGTCCGTTGCCGCGCCTGCCAGTTGGTACCTGATGATCGGGCGGCGGTGCGAGTCTTTCATGGTCCTCCCGGAGTGTGACGGCGGCGCCGCGACCTGAGATCTGTCGGGAAGTCCGATCGAAGCGTCCCCTGAGCCGAAAGGCTCGATTGCCTGCTCCTCCTATGAGAATGGAGTAGCGTATGAAACGGTATGGCGCGGAGTTGATCGGAACGTTCTGGCTGGTGCTTGGCGGGTGCGGCAGTGCCATTCTGGCCGCCGCGTTCCCTAATGTCGGCATCGGCCTGCTGGGCGTCGCACTGGCATTCGGCCTGACCCTGCTCACCATGGCCTTCGCCATCGGGCACATCTCCGGCTGCCACCTCAACCCGGCGGTGTCGGTAGGTCTCTGGGCCGGTGGTAGGTTCCCGGCGACGGAGTTGCTACCCTACATCGTTGCACAGGTCGCGGGTGGCATCGCGGCGGGTGGTGTTCTGTATCTCATCGCCAGCGGTAAGGCAGGTTTCGATCTATCTGCAGGCTTCGCGTCGAACGGGTACGGCGCCCATTCGCCAGGCGGGTACAGCCTGCTGGCCGCCCTGATAACAGAGGTGGTCATGACGATGATGTTTCTCTTCGTCATTCTTGGCGCTACCGACAAACGGGCGCCACAGGGTTTCGCGCCGATCGCAATCGGGTTGTGCCTTACCCTGATCCACTTGATCAGCATCCCGGTTACCAACACTTCCGTGAACCCCGCGCGCAGCACCGGCGTGGCGGTGTTCGCCGGCGGTTGGGCGATTTCGCAGCTGTGGCTGTTCTGGGTGGCTCCGGTCATTGGCGGTGTGCTCGGAGCCGGGATCTATCGAGTCATCGGTAGCGACAAGGGCTGAGTGGGAGCGCCTCTAACGGTTCAGTGCCGGCGTCGCCCCCGCACAGGACGGCGCTGAGTCGACCTCGGCGCGTCGCCGCGGCCGCCGGCGACCAGTCCTGGGAAGGTTGCACTGCCCGGGCTGGTGCAGCAGTTCTCCTCGTCGCCGGCCACGGCGTCGGGGGGCCTAGGCGGCCCCGGGCCGCTGAAGCGCCGATCGTTCGCGAGGCGCCTGGCCTCCCCTGTCACACACGGAGATTACATGGCCATTCGCGATCTGGATCGCAAGCGGATCGAGCGGGAGCTTGCGGCGTTCTGCGACCGAGTCCCCCAGCGCGTGCGGCATCAGTTGCGCCATGGGTTTCGAATTTCCGGGAGCGATGTCGTGCTGTTCGAGGTGAGACCGGCCTGGAATGATCCGAGCGAGTGGCTGGAGCACGCGGTGGCCAAGTTCCGATACAATGCCACGCGCGAGCTATGGCAGCTGTACTGCCAGCGGAGCGATCTCAAATGGCATTCATACGAGCCGCTGCCGGTTGCCGGGTCGTTCGGAATTCTGTTTCGTGAGGTGGAGCGTGACCCGACGGGCATCTTCTGGGGCTGATCGCGACCCGCCATCTACCGGGACCCTGCCGCCGACGGCGTGGAGGGCGGAAGCGGCTCGCGCCCGGTGGCGCTCGCCGCACCGCGGGTGATACGGCGCAGCGGATCGGAGGCAAGCGCAGCGCCAGCTCCCAAGGTTGACTGGGGGGGACGCCGGGCCCTCCCCCCGGAACACACGCGGAGGAGATATCTATGGTCACCTGGTTTTCCATTCTGGTCGTGGCCGCGCTGGCCGCCCTCGGAGTGTATGATGCCGTGGCTGCGGGTAGAGTAAAGGCCCGCGCTCCTCGGATATGGCACGTGATCCGCGCGGTTGCCGCCGGAATGCTGATTGTCACGGCGGCGTTGCCCACCTTCGCGGGCAGTCTCGACTGGTCGGCGGCCTGGATGCTGCTGCTCTTTGTCTTTATCCTGGGCGGCCTGGCACTGGTGTTGAGCACGGTGGTGTTGTCGGCACTGGCGGCGGGCCGACGGGCGGCCGCGCAGGCGCGGCGGACTGCAGCCCGGCACTGAACCCGGCGCTACCAACTCGGCTGTCCATTGGCCCGGCGGGACCGCAGCGAATGGTGCTGCCCGGGGGCCGCCGTCAATCGGAGACCGACCATGCCCGATGCCCGGCGCGAGATGCTGCGCCACTTCCTGGCGGCGCTTGCCTACCGGACCCAGAAAGCCCTGCGCGGGGCTCCCGTAGGCTTCGGTGATTTCACGGCAGGACATCAGGTCCGCACGCCGTCGGAGTTGGTTAGGCACATGACTAGCGTCCTGGGTTACGCCCTCACCCGCTTCACCGGCGGCCGGTATCGTCCGGAGCCGCTCCGGGACCTGGATGCCGAGGTCGCGCGATTCCACCAGATGCTGGACGATCTCTCGGGCCGGCTGGCCGGCGGGGGGCGGCTGCATGACACCACGGAGGAACAACTGCTGCAGGGGCCTTTCGCCGACGCCATGACGCATGTCGGCCAGCTGGCCATGCTGCGGCGGTTGTGCGGCTCGCCGGTGGCGCCGGAAGACTTCCTCATGTCAGAGATCCGGGCCGACAACGTGTCCGCCAATCAACCGCCGCCCGCGAGCCCGGATGCGGTCTGGCCCGAAGCTCCCCCCGACCGCTGACGGGGAGCAGGCCAACGCCGGCGCGAGCTACTGGACCTGCCGGGCCCATACTCATATCCTACCGCACCGGCTCCTCCGGTCCGCCGGCAGCGGTCAGTCCTCCGAAACTGGAAACCCGGTTGCCGCGATCTGCTCGGCCATCACCTCCTGAAGCAGAGGTTCCGCTGTGAACGAGATCCTCCTCGGCAACGGTGAACACCAGGTCTACCTGCTGGCCCGGTATGCCAACCGGCACGGCCTGGTGGCCGGTGCCACCGGAACGGGCAAGACCGTCTCGCTGCTGTTGTTGGCCGAGGGCTTGTCGCGGCTCGGGGTTCCGGTCTTCATGGCCGACGTGAAAGGCGATGTCGCGGGACTGGCCATGCCCGGGGCCGCCAACGAGAAGATCCAGCAGCGGGTGCAGCAGATTGGTATTGAGGGGTATGCCCCGGAAGGAAGTCCCGTCCTCTTCTGGGACCTGTTCGGCAAACTGGGGCACCCGGTCCGAACCACGGTGAGCGAAATGGGGCCGGCCCTGCTGAGCCGGATCCTCGAGCTCAACGGCACCCAGGAGGGCGTGCTGGAGATCGGCTTCAAGCTGGCGGACGACCAGGGTCTGCTGCTCCTCGATCTCGACGACCTCCGCGCCCTGCTGGGCTTCGTGGCCGAGCACCGACAGGAGATCAGCACCCGCTATGGCCTGGTCAGCACCGCGTCCGTCGGGGCCATCCAGCGCGCCCTGCTGGGCCTCGATCGGGAGGGTGGGGAAGGCATCTTCGGCGAGCCGGCGCTGGACCTGGCCGACCTGATGCGCACCGATCTCTCGGGCCGCGGCGTCATCAGCATTCTCGCGGCCGACCAGCTTGTTCTCCAGCCGCACCTCTACTCCAGCTTTCTCCTGTGGCTGCTCTCCGAGCTGTTCGAGAACCTCCCGGAAGTCGGGGACCTGGAACGGCCGAAGATGATATTCATCTTCGATGAGGCACATCTCCTCTTCGATGATGCGCCCCCCGCCCTGCGCCAGCGGGTGGAGCAGGTAGTGCGCATCATCCGCTCCAAGGGCGTAGGGGTGTATTTCTGTTCCCAGTTCCCGGACGACGTACCGAACGAGATCCTGGGACAGCTCGGCAACCGGATCCAGCATGCCCTGCGGGCCTATACCCCGCGAGACCAGAAAGCGGTCCGTACTGCCGCAGAGACCTTCGCCGCCAATCCGGGGGTCGACGTCGCCAGGGTCATCGCGGAACTCGGGGTGGGGGAGGCCCTCGTATCCACCCTGCAGGAGAAGGGGATACCACTCCCGGTCGAGCGTACCCTGATGTGTCCGCCGCGCTGCCGCATGGGGTCGATCACGACCGAAGAACGTGCCGCCATACGCTCACGCAGCCCGGTGGGAGGGAAGTACGACACCGCGGTTAACCGCGAATCGGCCTATGAAATCCTGAGCCGCCGGGCGGCGGCCGCGGAAGGGGCGCCCGCTCCCGCCCCGGCCCCTCAGGGACCCAGGGGGGAAGCGGGGAAATCCCAGCCACACCAGGGCGGCGGCCTCAACAGTCTTCTCTGGGGCACCGGCCGCCGCCAGGGCATGGTGGAGGCCATGGCCAAGCAGGCTGCGCGCACCGTCGGCAGCCAGGTCGGCCGCCAGATCATGCGCGGCATCCTGGGCGGCATTCTGGGCGGCACCCGCCGAGGATAAGTGTCGCATTGCTCTGCCGCCGACGTCGGGGTCTCAGGGCAGCGTTCTCACGGGTGTCCCGCGCCGCGGCGCGGCGGACCCAGCCCCCGGCGAATGGCCCGGAGAGTAGTCGAAGGCACGGTTCCCCGGTAACACCCCAGCATATAAGGATACTCCCGGGTGAGGCGGTAGGCGTAGTCGTAGGTCCGGCCATCCACCGTGAGCGACTCGGCGCGGCCGTGGCACGCGTCGAGGCGGGCATTGGTCAGCAGAGTCCCGCGGGCGTCGCGCATCCCCAGGATGGGATAGCCGTCCAGCGCCCAGCCCACCACGGAATCGCTTCCGGCCCCGGGGAGGCAAGGGGAGCTGCTGTGGTAATGGTATTGTCCCCGGGCCTGGGGATGGCCGTCGCACAGGTCCTGGATTTCGTGGGCGGCCGCATCGCGCCCGGCGTCGTCCAGGGCGTTGTAGATGGCGACCCCGGTGGTGGTGAACCCGATCATGCCCATGGGGAGGCAACTCGGCCGGTCGGCCCGTTCCGGCGCCGCGGGAATGCTGAAGTCGAGGTGTTGCCCGGCAATTGTGTTGGGATTGGTATCGTAGCGGTAGACAGGGTCACTCGGGGAAATCGGGAACGTGCCCGTCGGCTGATTCACCGGCAGCCCGTTGCCCTCAACCATCAGCAGAGCGTCGCCGTGGGAAGACGACATCACAAAGCTGGCCTGCGGCCACATGACCCGCCCGCTCACGTGCGGCTTCGCCGCGGGATCCCAGCGGGCATCCTGAATCCAGGGTCCATCGTGACGGGCCCCGCCAACCCGGAAGCTGCTCTGGCACGCATATACGTAACCGGTTTCAGGATGGTCGGAGACGTGGCCGTCGCCCAGCGGGAGTTGCTGGGCTCCGGCAGGCGTTACGGCTGCGATCAGGAAAAGGAGGGCGATTGTTGAAGGTCGCATGGCTCAGGTGACGCCGGGGACGCGGCCGTGTTAACGGCGGGGTGAGGCTCGGCCTGTGCCGGGAAGTCTACTGCCGTGCGGCCGTTCGCAGCACCCTCCGTGTCTGTGGGGCCGGCTCGCGGCGGACGGCATCCGAAGCGCCGGCTTGGAGGCCGGCGCGCTGAAGCCGCTGGGCCAGCACCGGCAGGGGCTCGCCCAGCCCGCGCAGAACGCGATCCAGGAATGCGTGCGTCACGCCGGCATGATGGGGACGGCCGTTCGACGGGGTGACGACGACGAGGCGTTCCGTCCCGGGAGGCGTCACCGTTTGCGACGAGCCGGGGCGCCGAAAGCGGAGCAGCGAGATCCTCGGCGGCAGCGGCGGGCTTCCGGCAGCGGGTTCGATCTCCACCAGCGCCCGCACGGCCGCGACTCGGCGCGCGATCACACCCGCCACCTGGGCACCGCTCCCTGATCCCAGCACCGCCACACCGGCGGCCGACTGTCCCGGTGTCGCCAGGCGTTGAAGCAGGGAGCTCAGGCGCGACGGGCTGCCTCCCGCCCGGAGTACATCGTATCCCTGGCTCGCCAGGTAGCGTGCGAACAGGGTGTCGGCGGCTTCTCCGTTACCGTTTGTCACCAGCAGGATCAGGGGCCTGACGGCGCTCCCTGCCGGCCGCCAGCGCTGGGTGCCGTCGTGAGTGCCGCCGGCCACCGCCCAGGGCCCACAATGGAGCCGGGGCTGCTGGGCGGCGGTGGGCGCGGGCAGCAGCAGGCCCAGCAGGGCCGCCCTTCGCCATCGGAGGCCTGAGGCGCCCCTGATCATGGGAAGGGACGCGGCTGGGGCCGGGGATGCGGCCGGGGACGCGGGCCGGCGCTGCCGTGGCCCAGCGCCCGGGCAGCGGCCGCGCGGATTTGCGGGTCATCGCTCTTGAGCTGGTCGACGAATATCTCCCGTGCGGAGTCGTCGTCCATCTGAGAGAGCGCCCACAGCGCGGTGCGGCGAACCTCGCCATCGGAGTCTTTCAGCGCATCCCGGAGCGCGGGGATGGTGCCGCGGTCCTCGATCTGGCCGAGGGCCCACGCGACGTTCTTGCGCACATCGGCCGAGCCATCCTTCAAGGCGGGAACCAGCCCGTCGGGGGCGTGATCCGGCTCGATCTGCCCCAGGGCCCAGGCGGAGGTCGCCCGCACCTGCGCCGAACTGTCTCGCAGGGCGGCGGAGAGCGCGGGAACGGCATCTCTGCTTTCGATCTGTCCCAGAGCCCACGCGGCGGTCTTGCGAACCTCGGCATTGGTGTCGGTCTGCAGCGCGTGGCCCAGCGCGCCGGCCGCCGACCGATCTTCGATCTGGCCCAGGGCCCAGGCCGCCTGCTTGCGCGCCGTCGGCGAATTGTCGCGCTGCAGCCGCTGTGAGAGGGCCGGCACCGCCGTCTTGTCTTCGATCTGGCCCAGCGCCCAGATCGCCGTCTCGCGCACCTCGTGATCGGCATCGTCCAGGGCGTGGATCAGTCCCGGCACCCCATCGGGCGATTCGATCTGCCCCAGAGCCCAGGCGGAGGTGCGGCGAACATCCGCACTCCGGTCGGCGAGGGCGTCCGTCAGCGCCCCCACCGCGGCGCGCGATTCGATCTGCCCCAGAGCCTCCGCGGCGGCGATACGCACGCGCTCATCCGAGTCCGAGCGCAGCAGCCGCGCCAGCGCCTCGACCGCCGTGGTGTCCTCCAGCCGTCCCAGCGCGCGAGCCCCGGCGCCTCGCACCATCGGGACAGGATCCCGGAGAAGCATCCGCAGCGCCGGTCCGGCACGGAGGGAATCGTAGTTTCCCAACGCCCAGGCGGCGGTGGCGCGCACGGCGGCGTCGCCGTCGCCCAGCCGGTTGAGGAGCGGCTGCAACGCACCGGGGACCTCCGCCATTCCCAGCGCCACGGCTCCCGCGACCCGGGTTCCCGGCGTGGAGGAGGAGAGCGCCCGCAGCATGCCGGCCGCGGCCGCGGGATCCTCCGACCGGGAGATCAGCCGCGCGGCTAGGCCGCGGGCGCAGGGATCCTCGTCATTCAGGGCCGCCACCAGGACCGGTAGGGCAGCGGCGCCCGGATCGTCGCTCAGCGCCCAGCGTACCGCAGGGAGGGTATCGGAGCCGCCGGCGGGCGGGGGGAACCCGCTCCAGCGGCCGTAGCGGGACTCCACCGCACGAGTGGCCAGCGCGCAGAGCAGGGGAGGAGCTCCGCGCGAGGCGGCCAGGACGGTACGCGCCAGCTCCGCCTCGTCGCTCCGGGGAGCGCGCACGGTAGCCTGATCTGCCGTGCCGCCGGACCGCAGGCTGCACATGAGGGCCAGCCCTGCGGTGAGCGCGAAGAAGTTGTTGGATGCGGTGAGCATTATGAGCATCTCCTCTGATGGTGCTGAAATTTCAGCATCACGGAATACGGGAATACTCTGTGAGGAACGGGTTGTCCCGTTTCTCAGCCGTCAGTTGCCGCCGGTGTTACCCAGAGCGTGGGCTGCGGCCGCGCGGATTTCAGGGTCCGGATCGTTGAGTGCCCGGAGCAGGGCCGGCTGGGTGACTGGGCTCTCCATCTGGCCCAGTGCCCAGAGCGCCGTGCGCCGGACTTTGGTCACGCTGTCGCCCAGCGTGGTCATGAGTCCGGCGACCGCCGCGGTGTCCTCGATCTGGCCCAGCGCCCACGCGGCCTGCCGCCGCACCTCGGCGGAGCCATCCCGCAACGCGGCGATCAGCTCCTTCGGGGCGGTTCGAGGCTCCAGCTGGCCCAGCGCCCAGGCTGCCTTCCCGCGCACCTCCGGCGAGCGATCGCCCAGGGCGGTGATCAGGGCGGGGAGGGCCGCGGGATCTTGAATCTGCCCCAGGGCCCACACGGCTTTGCTGCGAAGCTCTTCGCTGGAATCCCGCTGAATGACTTGCTGCAGCGCGGGCACGGCGTCGCGGCTTTCCAACTGGCCCAGGGCCCAGATGATCCGGTCGCGGACCTGGCTGTTCGATTCCCGCTGGAGGCGGGCTGCCATGGGGCCCGCGGCGGACCGGATCGCGAGTTCCCCCAGGGCAAAGGCCGCATTGGCGCGGACCGCGGGTACGGAATCTTCCAGCGCGTGGAGCAGCCCCGTTACCACCCGTGGATCGTTCGTGTCGGCTGCGGCGGCGGCCAGGTTGCGAATCTTCCCGTCCCAGGGCTGAGGCGCGGGAGCGGGCGTTGGTGCCGGCGCGGCTGAGTTGGAGGTCACCGTCCGGGTCTCCTGCTCCCGATGGCTGGGGGTAGAGGTGGACGAGTCCACCCGCACCTCCCGGTTGGTGGTCGTGGGGAGGGGTTCCGCCGTCTCTGAAGTGTTCCGGGACGCCGGCTCCGGCAGCTTCGCGGCGGAGGATCCCGTCGCGGGGGCCAGCGCGGCCAGCGGCAGCACCAGGACCAGTGTCAGCGCGGCGAGACCGGCCGCGCGCCGCCGGGTGAGCGGCTCGCGGCGCGCATCGCGCTCCAGAATGGCGAGCATACGTCCCTCGAATTCCCGGCGCTGGGCCATGGGCAGAACCACGGCGGGGGGCCGGGTACGGGCGGAACGGCAGACGATCTGCAGCAGATGGTCGGCATACTCCGAGGGCCGGGTGCCGGCACCCAGCACCAGGTCGTCGCAGGCCCGCTCGCTCTCGATACGCATCCGGCGCACGGCCATCCACACCAGCGGATTGAACCAATGCACGGCGCAGGCGATCTGGCCCAGCAGACTCACCGGCAGGTCGAGCCGGCGGAGGTGGGCCAGCTCATGACAGAGCACCGCGCGGCGCCGCCGGTCGTCCCATTCGTCGGCGCCGGCAGGCAGGATGATGGTGGGACGGAACAGCCCGCAGGCGAACGGCATCGGGAGCCGATGGCTCATCAGGAGCGCGGGAAGCCGAGGCAGCCCCAGCCGGTCGGCTCCCTCCACCAGTGGACGAGTCCATTCCGGCACATCCAGCGGGGTGGCCCGGCGCGCCAGCCGGGCCACCACCAAGCCGCCTACGCCCAGACGGCCCAGCAGAATGAGCGCGCCGGCTGCCCAGATGGCGACCAGAAGGACGGGCCAGGAGGGCCGACCCCGGGCAGGTGTGGTGCTGATCGGCTGCGAGATGGCCGGCGCTGCACCATCCGTCCTTTCCTGCGGAGCCGATTCGGGCGCTGCCATGCCGGTACCGGCCGGCGAGTCGCCGGCGCCCGAGCCGGCATGCTCGATGGCTGCCTGCTGCGGCAGGATGACGGGCAGCCGCCAGGGCAGGGCGGACAGAAGCGGCAGGGCGAGCACCGCCAGCAGGGCGGCGCTCCAGACCAGGTGCCGGAGGGCGGCGGAGGAACGCCGGAGACCCAGAGTGACGAGCCACGCCGTCAGCAGCGCGGCGGTGATCTTGAGCAGCATGCTCACGGTCCAGAGGGGGGCCAGGTCGTGCATGGTCAGCGTCCTTCCTCGCGGGCCCGGCGAATGCTCTGCGCCAGGCGGCGGACCTGTTCTTCGCTGAGCTCGAGATCCGACCGCCGCAGCAAGGCGGCCAGCGCTCCTTCGGCCGATCCCTCGAAGAACGTGTTCACCAGGTGATCAATGGCGGCGGTGCGGGCGCGGTCGCGCTCCACCGCCGGCGCATAGACATAGCGGGGTCCGTCTTCCCGGTAGACGACGTGTCCCTTGCGGGTCAGGACCCGCAGGATGGACCGGACGGCGGAGTAGGTGGGAGGATTGGGCAGCGCCTCCATGACCTCTGCCACGGTGCACTCCCCCCAGCGATACAGCACGTCCATCACTTCGCGCTCCCGCCGGCTGAGGGCGGATTTGACCTGAGCCATCGAGGTCTCCCGGGTGCTGAATTTTCAGCACAAGCTAGGGCCCGGGACGGGACCCGTCAAGGGCGGGGCGTCGGGTGCCTCCGCTTCTCTGGCGCGGGAAGCGGTCCGGGCTCATCTTTCGGCGATGTTTACGCACGTGTTCTGCCGAGCCGTGTTGCTCGGTGCGATTTTCGCCGCTATCCCTGCCTCTGCCGCGCTCGCCCAGTCCGGAAAGTCTCCGCGTCAGGCAAGCATCACTCTGGTTCCATCGGACGGTGTGGAGCTGGCCCGGGAGGCCCTGGCCGATGGCGCCGGCCTGCGCTGGGGCGAACTGCAGGTGAATGATGTCGGCATCTCCAGCAGCCAGGTGACGTTTTTCGGCACTGCGCGGCTGGGAATGATGGCCTGCGACGTCCAGATCAGCGGGCGTCCCATCCTGATCGGCAACTATCTTGGCCTGACGGATGTCAATCTGGCCGCCCCTAATCCGGTCTGCTCCACCATCGTGGGGCGTCTCGCCACCTCGGTGCGCGACGCCATCCGGCAGAATCCGTGGGATCTGGCCGGGCGGCTCGCCCTCGCGGCGCGCGACAGCACCCTGCCCGGCCCGCGGCTGCGCGGCTTCGGCTGTCCGGCCCCGCAGGACATCACTCTGCGATCGGTGAGGGCGGCGCCGTCCCGGCTGACGGTCGATCTCCTGATCTCCCGCTCGGCGCGGATGGCCTGCTCCACGCGCTGAGCGCCCGGCAGACGCAAGGAAATCGGCTGGTCGGGAACGGCGTTCCCGGTATAGTATCCAGTGGACCTGACTGGAATTGAGGGCATGCCGAATTACCACGGGACTATCGCGATTCTGACCGGCGGGGGCGACGTCCCCGGCCTCAATCCTGCCATCCGGGCCATTACCATCCGGGCGCTGCGCGAGGGTTATCGGGTGATCGGCATCCGGCGGGGCTGGGCCGGCCTGGTCGACTACGTGCCCGATCACGCCGTCGACAACAGCGCCAATATCCAGCTGCTCTCCGAGGCGATCGTCAATCGCGCGGGGCGGACCGGCGGCACGTTCCTGCACACCTCCCGAACCCGGCCCAGCCACCTGCCGCGCAGCCGGGTGCCGGAACATCTGCGCGGCCATGACCAGGATGTCAACGACATCACCAGGACTGTGCTCGCCAACCTGGAGCACATCGGGGTGGACGCGTTGATCCCCATCGGCGGGGACGACACGCTGAGCTATGCGAAGCGGCTGCACGACGAAGGCGTGCACGTGGTGGGGATCCCCAAGACCATGGACAACGACGTCTACGGCACCGACTATTGCATCGGGTTCAGCACCTGCGTCACTCGTACTATCGAACTGACGCACCGGCTGCGCACCTCGGCGGGGTCCCACGAACGCTTTCTGGTCATCGAGGTCTTCGGCCGGTATGCCGGGTTCACCGCGCTCCTGCCCACCATGGCCGGCGCCGCCGACCGGTGCGTCATCCCCGAACACCCGGTGGACGTGGACCAGCTCGCGGAGCTCCTCACCTTCGACCGCAACCGCCATCCCAGCCGCTACGCCGTGGTGCTGGTCTCGGAAGGAGCCCGCCTGACGGGGCACGACGGCATGAGCTTCGAGGGTGAGGATACGGACATGTTCGGCCATCGCAAGCTGGGCGGCATCGGTGACAAGGTTGCCGGCGCGCTGGCGGACGCCTCACCCCGCTACAACAACGGCCGCCGGATCGACGTCGTTAATCAGCGCCTCGGCTATCTCGTTCGCTCCGGCGATCCCGATGCGCTCGATTCCATCGTGCCGATGGCGTTTGGCAACCTGGCGCTCGATCTCATCCTGAAGAAGCAGTATGGGCGGCTGGTCAGCGTGCACCGCGGCTTCTACGACAGCGTCCCCATCCAGAACGTTACGGCCGAGAAGAAGGTGGTCAACGTGCCGAAGTACTACCAGACCGAACGTCTGCGCCCGATCTACGATTTCGACAAGGCGCCGCTATTCATCATGACCAGCGACTGAGCCGCGGTGGCCGGCCGCAGCAGGAGGCTCCGAGGCCTCCGCCGCCTATTGGGGGAATATCGGGCACACACCTGACCCGATCATCGCCAGAAACGCGCAGCCCGGTACCGGAGTGCGCGATCGCACGGGGCAAGGCCCGAGAGGTGGTCCCGGGTATGAGGCCTCCGCCCCCTATTGGGGGAATATCGGGCACACACCTGACCCGATCATCGCCAGAAACGCGCAGCCCGGTACCGGAGTGCGCGATCGCACGGGGCAAGGCCCGAGAGGTGGTCCGGGTATGAGGCCTCCGCCCCCTGCAGGGGAATATCGGCCCCATCGCGCGCCGGACCATCACCACCACAGCGCGGGCCGGTACCCACAGTCCGCACAAGTGCGCAGGGGAGGGAACATTCACCTGATCCAAGAGCCAACATCCGCCAGCATATGAGCATCCGCTCCGACAGGTCCCGAGGGGCCGCTTCAGGCGCAGTGGCACTCCTGGGTGTCGTTCTGCTCGCCCACCCGGCGATGGCCTGCGGAGACGGGGCGCATACGCTACCTCGAACCTGCTGCCGGGCGACGATCCGGGTGCGGGTACCCGAGGGCACCGGCACAGTCTATCTCACCGGCAGTCTTCCCGAGCTGGGCCCGTGGAACCCGGCCGCGCGCGCCCTCACCGGCAGGGGCCCGGAGCGGAGCATCGAGCTCAGCGCCGACTCCGGCACCGTCCTGGAATACAAGTTCACGCTCGGCTCCTGGGACACCGAGGCGCTCACCGCCGCCGGCCAGGCCCCGCCGAACTACCGGCTGGTCCTGACCCACGACACCACGGTCAGCCACGAGCTCCCGAGGTTCAAGACGCCGGAACAGGCGGCGGCCGAGCGGCAGGCCACCGCGGCGCGGATCCGGGACGCGGTGGCCCACCCGGAGGGATCCGGCGTGGAGGGCCGGCTGGTCTACTGGACCGACGTCAAGTCGGCGTTTCTCGGTCCCACCCGGAACGTGGAGATCTGGCTGCCGCCGGGCTACGACCAGGACACGACCCGGCGCTATCCCGTGCTCTACATGCACGACGGCCAGAACCTGTTTGATCCGCGCATCGCGAATACCGGAACGGACTGGGGCGTCGACGAGGCGGTGATGCGGCTGGTGCGGAAGGGCGTCATCCCGCCGATCATCGTGGTCGGGGCCTGGAGCACCGAGAAGCGATTCGAAGAGTATTCCCCCTGGCAGGATGCGCCGCAGTACGCCCGGTTTCTCATCGAGGAGTTGATGCCGCGGGTGAATCACGAGTTCCGCGCGCGTACCGGCCCGGCAAACACCGCGACCATGGGGAGCTCGATGGGCGGGCTGCTCTCTTTCTACCTGGTGACGCATCACCCGGAGGTCTTCGGCGCCTGCGGCTGCGAGTCCACCCACTTTCCCCTGTCGCCGGCGGTGGCGGGGCAGATCATGCAGGGCGACAGCGCCGCCGCGTCCTCCGACACGGTGCCCTATGTGATCCGTGATATCGAGGGCGGCATGAAAGCGCCGTCCCACGCCCGCTACCGCTTCGACTACGGCAGCGAAGGGCTGGACGCCGCCTACGGGCCCACGCATGAGGCCGTCCGCCGCTGGCTGCTGGCGCAGGGCAAGGTCGAGGGCCGCGACTTCGTGATCAAGCGGTATGAAGGCGCCACCCACAACGAGGCCTCCTGGCGGGCCAGGCTGGAGGACCCGCTCACGTTCATCTTCGGCCGGCCCCGGCAATGAACCGGCTCCTCCTGATCGTCGCGACGGCGCTGGCCGGATGGTGGGACGGTCCCCCCGCGCGGCATCCCGCGGTTGCTCCCTCCATGGCGGTGCCCACCTGGTCCAAGGATGCGATCTGGTACCAGATCTTCGTCGAGCGATTCCGCAACGGCGATACCGCGAACGATCCGACGCCGCACGATATCCAGGGTTTCAGCCCCCGGAGGGTGCCGGCCGGCTGGCGGGTGACACCATGGTCCCACGACTGGTATCAGGAAGAACCCTGGGCGAAAGCGACCGGGAAGGACTTCTACGCCACGGTGCAGTTCCGCCGCTACGGCGGCGACCTCCAGGGGGTGCTGGACGAACTGGATTACCTCCAGCGGCTGGGCGTAACGGCACTCTTCCTGAATCCGGTGAACGACGCTCCGTCGCTCCACAAGTACGACGCCCGCAACTACCGGCATATCGACCGCAACTTCGGACCGGATCCGCGGGGGGATGAAGCGCGGATGGCGGCGGAGAACCCCGCCGACCCCGGCACCTGGCGCTGGACCGCCGCCGACAGCCTCTTCCTGGCCCTGGTGCGCGAGGTCCACCGGCGTGGCATGCGCATCATCATGGACTACTCCTGGAATCACACCGGGACCAGCTTCTGGGCCTGGCAGGATATCCTGAAGCGGCAGCAGGCCTCGCCCTACGCCGGCTGGTACGAGATCCAGCGGTTCGACGACCCGGCCACGCCCGATACCAGCGAGTTCGCCTATCGCGGCTGGGCCGGCGCGCAGTCGCTGCCCGAATGGAAGAAGGTGGGCCGTCCCGAGGGAGAAACACGCGGCCCGATCCCGGGAGATCTGGTGCCGCCGGTGAAGCAGCTGGTTTTCGCGGTGACCCGGCGCTGGCTGGACCCGAACGGCGACGGCGATCCCTCGGATGGCGTGGACGGCTTCCGCCTCGACGTGGCCGATGTGGTCCCCCTCGGCTTCTGGCGCGATTACCGCCGCTTCGTACGCGGCGTGAACCCGGGGGCGTATCTCGTGGGCGAGGTCTGGTGGGACTCCTGGCCCGACCGGATGTGGGACCCGGCCCCCTGGCTCCAGGGCGACGTGTTCGACGCGGTGATGCACTACCAGTGGTACGCGCCCACCCGGAGCTTCTTCGCGGGGGCGCCGCCCCAACTCACTGCCTCCGCCTACGCCGCGGCGCTGGACTCGCTGGGACTGGGCATCCCGTGCGACGAGCAGCAGGCGATGATGAACCTGACGGCGAGCCACGATACGCCCCGCTTCGCGACCTCCGTCTTCAATCCGGTGCGGTACAAGTATCATGCGAATCCGCGCGAGGACTCCACCTACCGGATCGACCGGCCGGGCACCGCCACCCGGCGAACCGAGGCGATGATCCTGGCGCAGCAGTTCACCTGGATCGGCGCCCCGGAGATCTGGAACGGCGACGAGGCGGGCATGTGGGGCGCCGACGATCCCGACAACCGAAAACCGGTGGTCTGGGGAGACCTGCACTACGATGACGAGGTGGCCGGCCCGTTCGGCCGGTCGCGGCCCCGCAGCACGGTGGCCCCCGACACGGCCCTCTTCCGCGTCTATCAGAGCCTGATCGCGCTCCGGAAGGCACACCTGCGGCTGTTCGTGGATGGCGGGACCAGGTGGCTGGTGCGGGATGACGCGCGGGGGATTCTCGCGTATGCGCGGAGCCTGGCGAATCAATCCGCCATCGTCGCGTTCAACGTCTCAACCCGTCCGCAGCGGGTGGATCTGGGCGTGCAGGGGCGATACCGGCGGGAGTGGCCCGATTCGAGTGCGAGCCCCGGGGCAGGGGACCTTCAGGTCACGCTGCCGGCCCGGTCGGCGGAGGTGTGGCTCCGCCAGCCATAACCGCACCGCACGTTTCCAGGGTGCCTTGGCCGTTTCGCCGCTCCCTGGTCCCTGCTTCCTGATCCCTCTTACCGTTCCCCCAGCAGTACGATGCCGAAGGGACTGCTGAGCCGGATCCGGCCGTCGCGCACGGTGGCCGTCACGCCGGAATATCCGTCCGTCAGCACGGTACCGTCGGGGAACACGCCGAAGGCCGGGATGTCCTTCGGCCCGGCAGGCTGGTCCAGGGCGACGAGTACGCGGTCGTGCAGTGCACCCTCGTCCAGGATCCGACTGAAGACGAACGGACGCTCCTGCAGGGTCCGGTGCTCGCCTGCCCCTACCGCCGGATGGGCTCGGCGGAAGCGGCCCAGCTTGCGCCAGTGTTCCAGGATCATGGCGGTGCGATCGCCGGGGCGAAGATCGCTCCAGTTCATCATGGCGCGGAGGTTGGCATCGGTCTCGGCCCCCGGAACCTGAAGCGGCCGGGCCAGCTCGTCGCCGTAGTAGATCTGCGCCGTCCCGGGGGTCAGCAGGAGCCGGGTGCCCGCGTCGAAGGGATGCGCGCGATCCCGGTCGTAGGGGGCGCCGTCGTCGTGCGAACTGAGATAGTTGAGGAACGTCTTGCCCGCGAGCGGGCCGTGCAACATGGCGCCGTAGGCGGTGAAGAGGCTGTCCACCGGCCACGCGGCGTCGCTCTTGAAGGCGAAATTGATGAGCCCGTCGTAGCCGAAGTTGAGGAAGTCCACCGACCGGTCGCCGTAATTGTAGGACCGGCCCTGCTCCGGTGCCCAGCCGTAGACCTCGCCCACCAGGTAGAAAGGCAGGCTGTCCGGCACCTCGCCCGGGTGGCTCCGCTTCCAGTCTGCGTAGGCCGCCTCGGCCTGGCGCCTGAGGTCGGCGCTGACCGTGGCCTCGAAGTGCTTGGCGGTATCCACCCGGTAGCCGTCGATGCCGCACCTCCGCACCCAGTCCGTGAGCCACTTGATGATGTAGTAGCGCGGCGCCCGGGGGTAACCGGTGCGCTGGAAAAAGCTGTCCAGCGAAGCCCGCTCCTGGTCCAGGCGGCCTTGCTTTCGCCACTTCTCGACCAGGGCGGGAGGGAGGTCCACCGGGGCATCACGCTCGGTGCGCACGTCCGGCAGGGTCCTCACCAGGGCGCAGGTGACGGTGGTTGCGTAATTCCTGTAGTTGCAGAGCGGGGTCATCCGGACCCAGTCGTCGGGCCAGGCCGGGTCCTCCGGCGTTACCGGACCGGTATGGTTCACCACGGCATCCATCAGCACCCGGATCCCGTGGCGGTGGGCCGCGGCTACCAGCGCGCGCAGCTCCTGTTCCGTGCCGAAGGCCGGATCCACCGCGGTCCAGTCGCGAGTCCAGTAACCGTGATAGCCGTAGGTCTTGCCGGTGCCCTCGTCCACGCTGCCGTGGATCTGCTCGACGAACGGCGTCATCCAGATCGCCGTCACGCCCAGGCTGTCGAACCAGCCTTGTTCGATCTTCGCGCGCACACCGGCGAGATCGCCGCCCTCGAAGTTGCGCAGCACGGCGCCGTCGTGTCGCCGCCCCAGGGCATGATCGTTGGCACTGTCGCCGTCGGCGAAGCGGTCAAGCAGGAGGAAATAGATGGTGGCGCCGTTCCAGAAATCCGCTACCTGTTGCTGTGCCGCGACGATTGGCGGGCGCGCCGGCGCCGGGGTGGAGGATGTGCCGGCGCAGGCAGCCAGGCCGGCGCCGAGGAAGCAGAGCAGGGCACCGGGCCGGGGGAATCGCATCAGCGGGTCTCGTCCCGGTCGTCCACCCCGAGGGTCAGCGCGGCGGCCAGGGCCAGGGACCCGCCGCCGATAACCAGGGCGTAGATTGCCTCGCCTCCGAAGAAGTGCCCCACCAGGAAGCCCAGCAGCGATGCTGCGACGATCTGGGGAATGACGATGAAGAAATTGAAGACCCCCATGTAGTAGCCCATCTTCGAGGGGGGGAGGGCGCCGCAGAGAATCGCGTAGGGCATCGAAAGAATGCTGGCCCAGGCGATGCCGATGCCCACCATCGAGCCCAGCAGCATGCGCGGGTCGGCGATCACGACGATCGAGATGACGCCCGCCGCTCCAAGGAGGAGGCAGATGGCGTGGGTCATTCGCCGGCTGGTTCTCGCCGCAAGGAGCGGGAGCCCGAAGGCCACGATGGCGGCGACGCCGTTGTAGACGGCGAACCCCACCCCCACCCAGTTGGCGCCCTGGTTGTACAGTGCGCTCGACGTATCGGTCGTGTGGTACAGGTGGCTGGTGACCGCCGCGGTGGTATAGATCCAGAGCGCGAAAAGGGCGAACCAGGAGAAGAACTGCACCCAGGCGAGCTGGCGCATGGTGCGCGGCATGTCCTGTAAATCGTTCAGAATCGTGATGAAGCCGTTGTCGTACTTGCCTCCGCGCTGCATGGCACCGCTTACGCAGAGCAGCACTCCCACCAGACCCAGGCCGCCCGACAGGATCAGCACCTGGTACACGGCCCGGGAAACGAGCCACCAGCTGAGCAGGCCGCCGGCAGCGATCAACGCGGCGCCGAGGCGGATCTGGCGGCTCCCGTTGCGGGCAAACTCCCGGTCGGTCCGGCGCTCCCCTACCGTGCTCTCCCTCGCCTGGTCTTCCTCGAAGGACGCCCGTTCCTCGGCGGAATACTCGCGGGAGCGGAGTACCGTCCACAGCACCGCCCCGAAGAATGCCCCCGCCCCCAGGTAGAACGACCAGCGGACGGAATCGGGAATCTGATGTTGCGGTGCCTGGTTGCTCACGTGGAACCAGTTGGTGAGCACCCAGGGGAGCAGGGAAGCGACAACCGCGCCGGTACCGATGAAGAAGCTCTGCGCGGCGAATCCGGTAGTGCGCTGCGCCGCGGGGAGATTGTCGCCCACGAAGGCGCGGAACGGCTCCATCGAAATGTTGATGGAGGCGTCCATGATCCAGAAGATCCCGGCAGCCACCCACAGCGCGGAGGAGTTGGGAATGGCGATCAGCGCCAGGGAGGCGAGCAGCGCGCCCACCAGGAAATAGGGACGCCGCCGGCCCAGCCGGCTCCAGGTACGGTCGCTGAAGTAGCCGACCACCGGCTGGACCAGCAAGCCGGTGACCGGGGCGGCGATCCACAGGATGGGAATGTTCTCCACCCGCGCGCCCAGTGTTTCGAAGATCCGGCTCACGTTGGCATTCTGCAGGGCAAACCCGAACTGGATGCCCAGAAACCCGAAGCTCATGTTCCAGATCTCCCAGAACGAGAGCCGGGGCTTCGGCCGGGTGGTGATTGTGGATTGGGCCGCGCGTGTTGCCATGGATTTCGGTCTCGAGTAAGGGGATGGCCGGCGCCCGTAGGGGCGACGCATGCGTCGCCCCTACGGCGCCGGCCGGATCCGGATCGCCTGGCCTCCGCCCGGCGCCAGAACCATGTGCAGCCGGCTGGCAGACGTGACGGTCCGGCGGGTGATGGTGATGGGCAGGGGATGGGCGAGCCAGTCGGCCTTGGGGCCGTCGGCGTAGATCTCGGCGATGTATCTCCGGCCCGGGGTCAGGAAGTCGAGGGGGACGTCAAACGTGCGGCCCTGCTCGTCGGTGATGGCGCCCAGGAACCAGGTCTGTTTCCCGCGAACCCGCCGCGCCACAATCACATAATCCCCGATCCGCCCGTCGATCACCCGGGTGGTGTCCCAGTCCACCGCCACATCCCTGATGAACTGGAAGGCCGGTTGCCCCTCGTAATTCTCCGGCAGGTCCGCCGCCATCTGGAGCGGGGAGTAGATGACGACGTAGAGCGCGAGCTGCTTGGCCAGGGTGGTGCGGACCCGCGACTCCCACGGCTTCCGGGCGTGGCCGCCGCTCTTCTCCAGGATATCGAAGATGCCGGGGGTGTAGTCCATGGGCCCGTCCAGCAGCCGGGTGAAGAAGAGGATGGTCTCGTGCTCCGGCGGGTTTCCTCCGTCGCCGCTCCAGGCGTTGTACTCCTGTCCCCGGGCGCCCTCCCGGCTCATCATGTTGGGCCAGGTGCGGCGCTCGCCGGTATCGTGCATCGGTTCGTGCACATCCAGCATGATGTGATAGCGGGCGGCCGTCTCGATCACCTTCCGGTAGTGGTTCACCATGACCTGCGAATAGTGCGAGTCGCCCGCGCTGGTCAGGTCGGTGACGTAGCCGCTCTTGATCGCGTCGAGCCCCAGCGAACGGTAGAGCGTGTAGGCGCTGTCCAGCTGGCGCTCGTAGTTCGCGATGCCGCCCGAGGTCTCGTTGTGAACGATGAGCCGCACGCCCTTGCGCTGTGCGTAGGCCGCGACCGAGTCGAGATCGTAGTCGGGATAGGATTTCGTGAAGGAAAAGGCGTTGCGGTTGGCGATCCAGTCACCGTCCCAGCCGACGTTCCATCCCTCAACCAGCACGCCGCCGATTCCGTTCCGGGCCGCGAAATCGATGTACTGCTTCGCCCGCTCCGTGGTTGCCCCGTGTTTCGGCCCCTCGCTCCAGGTCATGATGCCGAGGTGCATCCCCCACCAGATACCGACATACTTCATGGGGTGGATCCAGTCGGTGTTGGCGATGCGGCTGGGCGGGTTGAGATTGAGCCCCAGCACCGAGGGGGCCAACTGGGTCGCCTTGTCCGCCACCTGCACCGTCCGCCAGGGTGTCACGAAGGGCGTGTGGCCGCGCACCTTGACACCGTCCGCCATCGGGGCGAGCGCGGCGTGGAGGGTTCGGCTTTCATCGCGTGTCCCGGCGAGAAACATCCGGGCGTAGTTCTCCAGGTTCGCCTCGTGAATTACCAGGTAGGTCTTCCCGCCTTCGGTCTGCATGGTGAGCGGGGTCTGCACGCTGTCAAGCACGCTCACCGGCCCGGAGGAGAACAGCATCTCGGAGCGGTCTTTCCGCGCGTAATTCGAGGGGATCCACCAGGCCCGCGCGTTGTCGGCCAGGGCGAATTCGGTCAGCTCGTCGCTGATTTCGAAGGCGCCGAGTCCGGGCTGGGCGGGGAACTCGTAGCGAAAGCCGATCCCGTCGTCGAAGGCCCGGACCCGCAGGGTAAAGCGGCGGTAGGGGGCGGTGGTTTCTTCCACGCCGACGGCGAGCTCGTTGTGGTGGTCGTGCACCCGGGCGACCTCGCCCCAGGGCTGGGTCCACCATTCGTCGTGGGACTGTCTGGTCGAATCGGTGATCCGCAGGCTGTCGCGCAGGGCGGGAGCGCCCCGGAAAGCGAAGCCCAGCAGCGAGGGGAGCACGAGGGGTCGGCCGTCCCGATCCAGACTCCAGGTAAGGTGGCCGTCATGCACGGCCACCGCGACCACGTTGCGGCCGTCAGGGCTCTGGACGCGGACCTGGGCGGCGGCTGGAAGCGCAGCGGCGGCCGTCAGCGCGAGGCAGGGCACCAGGAGGCCGGAAAATCGGCGCATGGAGCGTTTCTCTTGGGATGGTGTGAGCAGGGCGAGGTTGCTGCCCTGCAATAACTTAGGGCATCTGACGCCGTCGCGCTAGGCGGCGGGCTTCCGACTGATGAAACCGCAGGCTTGCAGACGACGCCGGTGCTGTTGCCAAAGATTTCAGCATGGTGTGATGGTCCAGCCACGAGGGCGAGCCCAACCGAAGTATCTGCGAAAATCCGCGTACTCTGCGGGTTCATTGTGGTTCCATTGAGGAACCGGTCTGGCGTCTTGCGCCGCGGCCCCGCGCGACCGAACTTGTCTGGGCAATTTCCCCGTCAGAGAACATTCTATCGGAAGACCGGCCGTGCACCAGATCCAGCTGGGCTCGATCGACTACGCCATCCTGATCGTTTACTTCGCCTTTGTGCTGGGCATCGGCTGGGTGTTGCGCCGGCAGGTGAAGAGCAGCGACGACTTCTTTCTGTCCGGCCGCCGGATCCCGACCTGGATCGCCGGGCTCGCCTTCCTCTCGGCCAACCTGGGTGCCCAGGAAGTGATCGGCATGGCGGCCTCAGGCGCCAAGTACGGGATGATGACCAGCCATTTCTACTGGGTGGGCGCCATCCCGGCCATGGTATTCGTGGGCATCTTCATGATGCCGTTCTACTACGGTTCCCGGGCGCGATCGGTGCCCGAGTACCTCCGGCTGCGCTTCGACGAAAAGACCCGGGCATTCAACGCCATCACTTTCGCGGTGATGACGGTCTTCTCTTCCGGCATCTCGATGTACGCGCTGGCCAAGCTGCTCGAGCTCATCCTGGGCTGGAACTTCCACACCAGCGTGCTCCTCTCGGCGGTCATCGTCCTGGCGTACATCTTCCTGGGCGGCCTCACCTCCGCGATCTACAACGAGGTGCTGCAGTTCTTCCTGATCGTGCTGGGCTTTCTCCCCCTGGTGCTTCTCGGGCTCAAGGACGTGGGTGGCTGGAGTGGGCTCACCGCCCGGCTGGCGCCGGTGGCCACCGGTGCGGGATATGCCCCCGATGCCTGGTCCGCCTCCTGGAGCCACCTGGGGTCGGCCGCGGCGAATCCCATGGGCGTCGAGTGGTTCGGCATGGTGATGGGACTGGGCTTCGTGCTGTCGTTCGGCTACTGGTGCACCGACTTCCTCGTGATCCAGCGCGCCATGGCCGCCGAGTCCATGACCGCCGCCCGCCGGACCCCGCTCCTTGCCGCCGTCCCCAAGATGCTCTTTCCCTTTCTGGTGATTGTGCCGGGGATGATCGCCATCGCGTTGCAGGCGGGCCACGGCGGCCTCCTGCCGGTCGGGGCCAATGGGGTGCCCAACTACAACCTGGCCATGCCCATGCTGCTGGCCCACTACCTGCCGACGGGACTCCTGGGACTGGGGCTTACGGCGCTGATGGCGTCGTTCATGTCGGGCATGGCGGGGAACGTCACCGCGTTCAATACCGTGTGGACCTACGACATCTACCAGTCGTACATCCGTCCGGGACAGACCGACAGCCACTATCTACGCATGGGGCATACGGCCACGGTGGCCGGAATCCTGCTCAGCGTGGCGGCGGCCTATGCCACGACGCGGTTCAACAACATCATGGACATGCTGCAACTGGTGTTTGCCTTCGTGAATGCCCCGCTCTTCGCCACTTTCCTGCTGGGCATGTTCTGGCGCCGCTCGACCGGCCACGGCGCCTTCTTCGGCCTGCTGCTAGGGACGCTCGCGGCCGCGGTGCACCATGGGCTCACTCTGCCGCAGGACGCCAGCGCCGGCCTCAACGGCGCCTTCCTCGGGGCCAACCTGCATACCTATCCCAGCGAGATGGCGCAGAACTTCTGGACCGCCATCATCGCCTGGACCGTCTGCTTCAGCACGACCATCCTCATTTCGCTGGCTACCCGGCAGGATCGGACGGACGAGGAACTGCACGGCCTGGTCTATGCCTTGACGCCTCGCCTGACCAACAGGGACCTGGTATGGTGGAAGCGCCCGGCCACCCTGGGGGTGGTGGTCCTGGCCCTCACGCTGGTGCTCAACATTATCTTCCGGTAGAGGCTCCGATGAGGCTCGATCTGCGGTTGCCCATAGGGCTCATGTTCAGCATCGTCGGCGGCATGCTCGTAGTGTTCGGGCTGCTGTCGAATCGCGCGATCTACCAGCGCTCGCTGGGGATCAACGTGAACCTCTGGTGGGGTCTGGCGCTCCTGGTGTTCGGCGCGCTGATGCTGGCCCTCGCGCTTCGCGGCGGCGCCGGAGCCGGAAGCCGCGGCGATCCCGAGTAGGCGGGCCGGGCGGCGGTCTCCGGACAACCGCCCGATCAGCGCTCGGCGGTAGCTGCCGCCGACCACAGGAGGTCTACATGATGAGAGGCTGGGTGGTGCTGGCATGCGGGCTACTGCTCACGGCGGCCTGCGCTCATAACAAGCAGGCGGAACAACCGGCTCCCGGCGATCCGGTGACGGTCGTGGTTGCCAACCACAACGCCCTGCCGGTCGAGATCTATGTCATCGGGGGTGGAACCACCCACCGCCTGGGCATGGTGAATCCCGGGCTGCAGGCCCAGTTCACTATTCCACAGGGAATGATCGGGAACGGCTCGCTCTATCTGCGGGCGCAGCCCAACGAAGTCCACCGCCGCCCCTTCGAGTCCGGGCCGCTTCTGCTCGCCCCCGGTACCGTAGTGGACTTCATGGTTACCGCGCAGCTGTTCAACAGCACGGCGACACTTCGCCCCTGATCTCCCGGCGGGTCAGGGCGCCGTGCTGAAGTCGAGATGCACCCATTCCACCAGGACGCCATAGGCTCCGGGCCGGGGGATGTCCCCCGGCTCGGGCCGGAGTGACAACTGCAACCGTTCCAGGTGGTCGAGCCGGGGGTGGTCGCCCGGCCCGCCCCGGCCCTGAGCCGGCTTCACCCAGTAATTCCATTCCCCGGGAAACCCCTCGGGCAGCAGGACCCCGCGGCCGGGTTGGAAGGCCGTGAGCGGCAGGCTCGGCTCACTCCATGCCGAGTCCAGCGGTAACGCCTCGGTCCAACTGGTGCCGTCGTCCTCCATCAACGTCAGATACAGCACTTGATGCGGCCCCATCCCCCGGAGCCGCAGGTGTACGCTGTCGGCCATGCGCATCTCCCCGCCCCGGGCCCGAACCCGATCCGCGATCATCAGGGAGGCGGTGTAATCCGGCGGCGTCCAGCCGCTCGGAGCCACTGGGAGGCTGAACTGGAAGAGGGGCTGGCCGGTCCGGGGCGAGAGGATCAGCCGATACAGGCCCCGCCGCCCGGCGTCGCCGATGCGGCTGAAGGCCAGCCAGTTCGCATCGCTGCCCGGCTGGAAAAGCGCCAGCGGTGTCCCGGGGGCGATAATGCTGACCTTCCATGAGGCGCGGTTGTCGTAATTCCAGTCCCAGGGCTGCTGTCGGGCGCCGCCGGGGAAGGTGGCGGCCGAGTCGCCCCGGTAGAGGGTGATCACGAACTCGTACGGTCCCGGCTGGAGCGATGCGGCGGGAACGGATACGCCATAGCGGTAGGCGCCGGCCCGCTCCATCCGGTAGCCGTGATAGAAGTCCGCGGCGGTGCGCCGGAGGAAGAGCTTGACCGAATCGGCATTGGTGCGGTCCACCACCTCTGCCGCGAAGTGGGCATCGTGGCCGGCCAGATACGACGGAGCGGCGAGCGACCGTACTACTGGTGGGAGGGTATCCGGCGGCGGCGCGTGATACTCGGCGAACCCGATCGCGCCCAGTGTGCGCGGCAGGATGCCGCGGTCCACCGGGCCGGCGGCGCTCAGGACGTATACCCCGGGAGTCACCCGGAAGCGGCCGTCCCGGGCCCGCTCGGTCTGCGGATTCCCGGCCGCCAAGGGCTGGACGGTGAAGGAATCGCCCAGATCCGGCAGGTGCACCGTCATGGGCCAGGCGCGGCTGATCGCGCGGGTCACCAGCTTGTCCGCCCGCGGCGGCTCGAAGGGGTCGGCCACCGGCACGGCGTCAGCATACACCTCCAGCCGCCAGAGCCCGGGGCGCATCTTGTCCAGGAAGTAGGTCCCCAGTCCGGGATACTGGACGACGGGTGAGGAGCCGTATCCGGCGAGTCGTCGCAGGGCCCCCGGATCGGGCGGGACGGAGCCGGTCGAACCGGCATAGAGGAAGGCATCGCGCGACACCAACTCGCCCAGGTTCGAATCCGCCGAAACATGGAAATCGCCGAACCGGGTGTTTTCCGGATACGTCCCGTACGACTTCATCCGGGGCAGGCGACGCATGGCCTCGGCCGCGATGACGGCGCTCATCGCCTTGCGCGGGGTGTAGACCAGATTGAGGTAATGGGTCTGCCAGCCCAGATTCCGCGAGGCGGTTTCCAGCATGTCATAGGCGAACATGGCGGCGAACTGCGCCCCGACGGAGCGGTAGGTTCGGGCCATGGCGGGATACATGGTCCCGCTGCGCAGATCGGGCGTGTCGAATTCGTACACGATGCGGGGCAGCCGGGCCAGTTCGGGTCGCAGCATGTCGGGATAGGCATCCACCCCGCGCAGGTAGTTGCCTTGAAGCTCATGGCCCGAATTGAGACCGGTAGGGTACCAGCCGAAGGTGACCCCCTGGGCCTTCGAGCGCCGGATTGCCTCGCCGATCCGGAAATCCTGGCTCACGTTGTAGAAGATGAGCTTGCGGCAGCCGGTGCTGCGCACCGCGTCCACCAGGGTGTTGATGTAGCGGATGGAGCCCGCGGTATCCGCCGGGTGGTGCACCGGCTCGTTCACCAGCTCGATGAACAGAATGGCCGGCTCGTCTTTCAGGGCCACGCCGGTGTAGGGATTCACATGGTCCAGGATCTGCCGCAGGTAGATGGCCTGGGTGGCGATGGCGGCCGGGTCGGTGCCCATCACGTCCCGGCCATAGCGGCGGCCGAACCCGGGGTCGGTGGTGTCTTGCATGGCGTCGGGCCAGTTCGCGCTGTAGAGCTGAATCGGGCTGAACAGCATGTAGATCCCGCGCTCGCGGGCCCGGGCGATGAGATAATCCAGCAGGTCCAGGTGATCGTTGGCGAGGAGATTCCCGGCGGAGTCCGAGGCCTCCCAGTCTCCCCAGAAGGTGAGCCGCATGCCGTCCCAGCCCATCCGCGCGAACTGGGCCATGTCCTCGTCGATCATCCGCTTCCGGTCGGCGTGCAGATAGCCGGCGGCCCGGTAATCGCTGGCGGTGGTGAGAACGTAATTCGCGCCGAACAGCGCCACCTCCCGGCGCGAATCCTTCCAGCGGATCACGCCGTGAGAGTCGAGATACACGGCGCGGGTGGCAGCGACCCCGGGATCGGGCCCCTCCGGCAGGGCCGGGGCGTCGCGATGGCCGGGACCGGCCAGGCCCAGGAACAGCAGGGCGGCAAGGGGGCGCGGTCGCATAGCTCGTCCTTCTTCAGTGGGCGGGAGGCACGGTTTCCGGCACCATCCCGGGAACGACGCGAATCTCCACCTCCACCGGTGCCAATCCCTCGGACGATACCCGCACCCTCAGCACGCCGCGAGCGCCAGCGCGCAAATAGGCGATGCCGCGCCCTTGATAGGCCCGGCGGCTGTCGGTCTGGTACGGCTCGTGATCCCGGAGATCGGCGTTATCCATCGCCAGCAGGGTCCCGCCCCGGGCAGCGACGTGGACCATCGGGGCGGCGCCGGGGACCACGGTGCCCCCGCGGTCCACGATGGCAAACCGCAACTCGAGGACATCCCCGGGTGCAGTGGTGATGGTGTCGCGGTCCGGACTGAGGCGGATGGCGGCCGGCTCGCCCGCGGTCCGCGCCGAGTCGAGACAGGCCACCGTGCCGTCCCGCCGCCGTCCGACCGCCTTCAGCGTTCCGGGTTCATAGGGCACGTCCCAACTCAGGTGGAGATCGTCTGTGGTGCTGTGCACCACCGGCTGGGCATAGCTGTTCCAGCCTCCGGAGGTTCCCTGAGCGGGGAATTCCAGCCGCTTCTCGCCCAGGGAGCGGCCGTTCAGGAACAACTCCACCGTGTTGCAGTTGGTGTAGGCCAGGACGGGTATGGTCTGCCCCTCGCGTCCGGGCCAGGTCCAGTGGGGCTGGAGGTGCAGCACGGGACGGCCGGTCCAGAGGCTCTGGTAGAGATAGTAGCCGTCCTTGGGACGGCCGGTGATGTCCAGATCGCCGGAGGGGAAACCCTTGAAGGGCCAGGTCGCCTCACCCAGATAGTCAATGCCGGTCCACATGAAGTCGCCGGCAAAGTAGTCATGCGTCTCGACCCACTTCCACAGCCGCTCCGCCTGGATCATGCCGCTGGTATAGTTGGCGTGCACCACGGCGGAATCGTCGCCCAGGGAATAGCTGTCGTCGAAGCTCTGGAAGATGTTGCCGCTCTCCGTCCCCACCATCTTCCAGTCGGGATGGTCGTGCCGGTCCTCCTCGGCGAACAACTCCCGCCGTTCGTGCCAGCGGTCCACGTAGTTATAGCCGACGATGTCTTCACTGTTGAGAAACTCCAGGGTGGCCGCGTGGCCGTCGGCGGCGATCTGATCGTTGCCGGTGGTAACCGGCCTGGTCGGGTCCTCCCGGTGGAAGATCGACACCAGCCGGCGGAGCACGGCGGCGCCGTCCGGGGCGCTCTGTTCGCCGATCTCGTTGCCGGCACTCCAGAGGACGATGGACGGATGGTTGTGGTCGCGGTGGATGAAATCCACCACGTCGCGCTCCGACCACTCGTCGAAGTAGTTGTGATAGCCGCCCGGTACCTTGCCCATGGTCCATTCGTCGAACGCCTCGGCCATGACCAGGAAGCCGAGCCGGTCGCACAGAGCCAGGAACTCGGGGGCGGGCGGGTTGTGCGAGGTCCGGATGGCGTTGGCGCCCATTGCCTTGAGGGTGCTGAGCCGGGTTTCCCACACCCGTTCCGGCACCGCCGCGCCGAGTCCGCCGGCATCGTGGTGCAGGTTGACGCCGCGCAGCTTCACCCGCCGGCCATTGAGCAGGAAGCCGCGGTCGGCATCCCAGGCGATGCTCCGGATTCCGAACGGAGTGGCGGCGGTGTCCACCGTCTTCCCCCCGGCCAGCACCTCCTGCCGCAGGGTGTAGAGCGCGGGCGATTCCACCGACCAGAGACTGGGCCGCGCGACCTCCAGATTCTGCTCCACCGCCGCGCTGTCGCCCGCGCGCGCCGTAAACGGCGCCTCTGCTCGTGCGAGGATCGTCCCCGCGCTGTCCAGCACCAGCGACCGCAGCACGCCACGCCGTACGGCGCCGGTGCGGTTCCGGATGCGGGTGCGGACCAGAACGCGGGCGCCCGCGCTGTCGGCCCGCGGGGTGGTGATGACGCTGCCCCAGTGCGCCACATGCAGCGGCGCCAGGACGGTGAGCCAGGTATGGCGGTAGATCCCGCTGCCGGTGTACCAGCGGGAGTTGGGCTGGTGGGAGTTGTCCACCCGCACCGCCACCACATTGATACCCGGGACCAGGTGGCGGGTGATATCATAAGCGAAGCTGCTGTAGCCGTAGGGCCGCCGGCCCAGGTGCACCCCATTGATCCAGACGTCGCTGTTCATGTAGACGCCGTCGAACTCCAGCCGCACCTCGTGGCCGCTGGCTCCGGCCGGCAGCCGGAAGGATTTCCGGTACCAGCCGATCCCGGTGGGGAAATAGCCCACCCGGCCGCCGCCCGCTGCCAGAGAGTCGGGCACCCCCTCGATGCTCCAGTCGTGCGGCAGGTCCAGCCGCCGCCACTGGTTATCGTCGAAATCGGGCTGCTCGGCACCGGCGGGATCGCCCCGGGTGAAACGCCAGCCCGGATCCATGGAAAACCGCTGCCGCTGCGCCGCCGCCGGTGCGGGCAGGGCGGAGAGGGCCAGCAGCAGGAGCAGCAACGGAACCGTGGCCCGGGGGGTCATGGAGCCGGCGCCCGGAGCAGCAGGGCGCCGTAGGCCCGCAGGGTGATGGGGCCGCCCGGCATGATCTCATCGGTGAGCAGATTGCGGGTTCCGCGGAGCTCGAGTCCCGGGATCGTCAGCTGGAGCGGATGATCTCGCGTATTGACCACGATCAGAAGGTCGCCCCGGCGGTAAGCGATCAGATCCGCCGGATCGGTGGTGGTCACCTGCTCCAGGTCCCGGCGCAGCAGGGACGGGTCGCTCGTATCCAGCCGCACGACCCGGGCGTAGAAGGCGCGGGCCACGTCTGCGTCCGGCTGGTTCCAGGCGATCGCCTCTTTCTCGAAGATGCCGAGTTGCTGTGGGCTTTCCACCTCCTGCCCGTTGTAGAGCAGGGGGCGCCCCGGCAGCAGCGCCATCGCGACAAAAGCGGCCCGGGCCCCGTCGGGTCCACCAAAGAGCTTCACCGGCGGAGCGTCCCATGCCGTTTCGTCGTGGTTGGTGGTGAACCGCATCCGCGCGCCAGTGGGTGGCAGGGCCCGGAGGTCGGCGATCTCCGGGGGCAGGAAGCTCGCGGCCGGGGCCCCGCGCCAGACGGCCTTGAGGCGGGCATAGCTGTCCCAGGCGTAGATGAGGTCGAACCCGTCGCTCGTGAGCTCAGGCTCGCCCGCCTCCGCCAGCAGCAGGATGCGCCGGGAGACCGACGCCCGGAGCGCCGGGATCGCCTGGCGCCAGAAATCGCCCGGAATGAACCCGGCCACGTCCATCCGGAAGCCGTCCAGGTCGAAGTGCGTGAGCCAGTCCCGCATGGCATTGATCATCACCTGCCGCAGCTCCGGGCTCTGGTAGTCGAGCTGGACCACGTCGGTCCAGTCGGTCGGCTTGCCACCCGGGTCGCGGGGAACGGCCGGGTTCCCCTGCGCGTCGTGGATGTACCAGTCAGGGTGTTGCCGCACCCAGGGATGATCCGGGGCGGTGTGGTCCGGCACCCAGTCGAGGATGACCTTCATGCCCCGCTCGTGCGCCGCGTCCACCAGGGCCCGGAAGTCCGCCGCGGTCCCATAGGTGGAATCGATCGCCATGTAGTCCCTGATGGCGTAGCGAGAGCCCAGGGTACCTTTGTGCTTCAGAATGCCCACCGGCTGCACCGGCATGAGCCAGATCACGTTGGCGCCCGAGGCCTGGATGCGGTCCAGGCCGTCGGTGACGCCCTGCAGCGTGCCCCGCGCCGAGAAGTCCTGGGTAAACACCTCGTAGAGCGCGCTGCGGGCGACCCACGAGGTGTCGGCCGAGGCCTGCTGCGCCCGCAGGGCAGGCGCGGCGAGCAGAGTGCCCAGTGCCAGGGCGGCCTGGAGGCACCAGCGAGCATATCGCATCAAAGAAGTCTCCTCAGCTAGAAACGCCGGTTCCTTACGGCGGACCCTCGCGGTGTCCGACGGGCTTCGGTCCGGTTGGGAATCCACAGATTACACAGATTGACACAGATTTATCTCCTTCACTTGCGCAGCTCCACGGAGCCTTGCCCTGACCACTCAAACGTTGATTGCGTTTTCATCCCGTAGCCGGAGAACCCGGCTGGAACCACGGTTCTATCAGAGCAGAATCTGTGACAATCTGTGTAATCTGTGGATTCTCCATGAACGACCGGAGGCAGCCTGGAGGCAGCTGACAGCGAAACAATTTCGGAGCCCGGTCGCGGCATCGATCACCAGTGCCGTCATGGGCGGCAGGGCGACCTGGACCGTGCCGTCCGCGGCGACCGTGATGCTCCGGCCGGCACACCTTGCGCCTTGGATCCCCCCCCGAAAGGCGGTCGCAGTACGTACTGGGGGGCATGCCGGTAGCAATGCTCGCCGAACAGGAGTACGCCGCCCGCGGCCAGCGGGAGAGGACGCCTCATGTTATAGGTAGCAGATTCAGGCACGGGCCACAGCCCCGCCGCCGGTCTGGCGGCGGAGCTGCGGAGGGTTGGTGCACGCAGCGACCCCGGATCAGTATCCGGGGTTCTGCGTGAGGTTGGGGTTGGCCGAAAGCTGCTTGGCCGGAATCGGATACAGGTCCAGGTGGGCATCGGTTGCCTGGCCCGCCTCGACGTTGCCCTTCCAGGCCCAGAGGTACGTGCCGCCCGTGAACACGCCGAAGCGGATCAGGTCGGTGCGCCGGTGGGCTTCCCAGAGGAGCTCTCGCATGCGCTCGTCCAGCAGGAACTGCAAGGTGAGCTCGGGCGCGGTGATATCACCGCTGGTGTTTCCATAGGCGCGTTCGCGCAGGGCGTTCACATAGGCGAGCGCCTGCGGCAGATTGCTGTTGGTGCGAACGGCGGCCTCGGCATAGATCAGGTACGCCTCTCCCAGCCGGAACATCGGGAAATCGGTGTCCGGGAACGCGATGTTCGAGCCCGTACCGCCGGTCGAAGTCTTGTTGGTGAACTTGGGCGCGGCGATCCCGTCGTTGAAATTGGTCAGGGAGGAGATCCCCACCGTCTGGTTCGTGCTGAACAGGTATCCGCTGTGTCGAGGGTCCGTCGAAACCATGTTGTACGCCTCGGGCTTCAGTCGCAGCCCCCACCAGCAGCCGTCCACCCCATACACACTCGGATCCATATCCCCACCGCAGGCGGCATGGATCAGGAACGTCGTTCCGCCGTAACTCTGGCTGTGAATCCCGTCCTGAACGACCGGGAAGATGATTTCCGGCGAGGTATTGTTATCCGCCTGGAACAGATGGGCATAGGATGGATCCAGCGAGAACGGGCCGGCGATCACCGCCTGCGCCGCCGCCAGCGCCTCGGCATAGTGGGGCGTGCCGGTGTACACTTCGGCGTTGAGGTAGATGTTGGCCAGCAGCATGTCGGCGGCTTCCTTGGTGGCGCGGCCGTAGGTGCCGGGGCCCGCTGAGGGCAGGTCCGGCTTGATATCATTCAACTCGCTCACCACGAAATCGTAGACCTCCTGCCGGGTGTTCTGCTGCGGTGGGGTGGGGTTGTTCGCCGTCACGATCGGAATCGAGCCGAACAGGTCCAGTCCGTGCCAGTAACTCAACGCTCGGAGGAAACGGGCTTCGGCGCGGTACTGCGTGATCTTGGTCTTCAGCGCGTTACTGACGCCCCGTTCCGCGAGCTTCTCATCCGTGGTTTCGGCCAGGAAGAGGTTGCTCCACGTGACTTGGAGATAAATCCGGGCGAACATGGCGGAGAGGAAATCGTTGGCCGATCCCCACACCATGCTATTGAAGTCCTGGACCGAACCGTCGTTCCAGGCGAGCACGGCCTCGTCCGTCGGCAGCTCCTGGTGCTCCCAGTAGAGCCGCATGTACTGCGAGAAGCCCTCGTCGTTGATGGTGGAAATGTCCCCGTCGCCCGCCGGCCCCTGCTGGCCGCTGGTCGAAAGCCCGGCGTAGATCTTGGCCAGGAACGCCAGATACGAGCTCGGGTCGTTGAAGGTCACTCCCTCGCCGATGGTGCTCAGCGGGCTGGTGGTCGGGTCGGTGCAGGCACCCAGGCCCAGACTCAGCGCGGCGGCGGCACCGAGGAGAAGGCTGCGGAATCTGCGAGTCATGATTCTGTCCCTTATCATAGGATCGGGTTTCCCGTTCAGAACCGGATGCTCATGCCGCCGGTGAAGATGCGGGAGCGGGGATAGAGGTTGTTGTCAATGCCGTTGATGCCGGCGGTAGGATCCACGCCGCTGTAACCGGTGATCGTGAAGACGTCCTGCACGGTTCCGTACAGTCGCGCGGCCTGTCCCCGGAGGTTGAAGGAATACCCGAGCGTCAGGTTATCCATGCGGAGGAACGACGCCTTCTCCACGTAGTAATCCGAGAAGTACTGCGGCGTGGTGAACCCGGTCTCCAGCACGGAGGAGTGCAAGTTATAGGGTGAGCCGCGGGTGACCTCGGAATAGCTACCCAGGTTGGACGCGACGTTGTTGTAGACGTAGTTGCCCAGGTATGCCCGCAGGGTGAAGCTCAGGTCGAAATTCCTGTAATTCAGGTAGGAGGAGTGGCCGAACATCCAGTGTGGGGCCGGATCATGGAACGGCCGGAGATCGAGCTGATTGATGATCCCGTCGCCGTTCAGGTCCTCATACTCGCCCTGGATCGGCTTGCCGGCGGCATCGTACTTCTGCTTGTACACGAAGAACGAATTGACCGGCACGCCCGGAGTATAGACCTGGATGGTCTGGCCCACGCCGCCGGCGATGCCGCCCACCAGGATCTGCTGGCCCCCGCCGCCGTACGGCGTGATGGTCAGCAGCTCATTGCTGAGGTGGGAAGCGGTGAAATCGGTCGTCCAGCGGAGTCCCCGTCCGGTCGACCCGCCGCGCAACACGTTGGCACTCAGGCTGAACTCGATGCCCCGGTTGCGCATGCTTCCCAGGTTGGTGGTGATGAAGTCGCCCGGGACGGTTCCGGCAGCCGCCGGGACAGAGAAGATCAGGTCGCTGGTCTTCTTGTCGTACCAGTCTATCGAGCCGGTGAACCGCTGGTTGGCAAACCCGAAATCAAGACCCACGTCGACCGAGCGGGTCTGCTCCCACTTGACGTTGGTATCCACCGCGCTGGGACGGATCGTGGTTACGAACCCGTCGGCGCCCATCCAGTACTGCGCCTCGGCGTCGCTCACGGTGTAGGCGGTGGACCAGAGATAATCACCGAAGCTCTGGTTCCCAGTCTCCGCCCAGGAGGCCCGCAGCTTGAGATCCGAGAGGTTCCAGGAGCGTGGAATGAACGATTCCTCCGAGATACGCCACGCGGCGGCCACCGAGGGGAACGTGCCCCACTGGTTGCCGGGGCCGAACCGCGACGAGCCGTCGCGCCGGAGGCTCATGTTAAGGATGTAGCGGTCCTTGATATTGTAGTTCGCTCGACCGAAGAACGAGATGAGCTTGCTCTCGGCCACGTATTGCCGGCTGTTGACGGTCTTGGCCGCCGGAATTCCGTTGATGCCCAGCTGGTTGGTGCTCAAACTGTCGACCGAGGTCTGCGGAAACTCGGAGTGCAACTTCGTGTAGGAATACCCTGCCGTCAGCTCCAGGTTCCCCGGCCCCAGCTGGCGGGGAACCAGATAATCCAGGTACGGCTCGATGGTGCTGTTGAGCTGGTAGGGATCCTGCCGGAAGTAGTTGCCGTAGTTCCCGTTCTTGATCTGCGCGTGCAGCACGCTCGGACTGAAGCTGACCTGGCTGGCTTTGCTCACGTCGTAGCCGAGGTTGACGTTCGCCGAGAGACCGCTGATGCGCGGCAGCTGATAGCTGGCCTGGACGTTCCCCACGCTGCGCAGGGTGTTGCCCTGGTTCTTCGACAGGTCCAGGATTTCGACCGGATTATCGGCCGACTGGATGCCGCCGGTCCAATTGAAGAAACCCGTCGCGCTGGTGCTGTCGTAAATTGGCTGGGTCGGGCCCATCTGGGCCGCGTTCGAAATCACGCCGCCGGGCGTGAAGTGCTCCACGGCCCGCGATCCGCGCAGGCTCAGCCGGAGGTTCAGTTTGTCCTTGAAGAGCAGCTGGTTGTAGTTGACCCCCAGTGACATGCGCTGGGTTTCCGTCCCCTTCATCACGCCCTGCTGGTCCAGGTAGTTGGCCGAGATCCGGTAGTTGTTGCTTTCGCCCGCCCCGGAAATGGCCACGTTCTGCTCCTGTCCGATCGCCGTGCGGTCCACCTGGTTGAACCAGTAGGTGGCGGAATTGCCCAGCTGGTTCACGTTCTGGGGCGCGTACTGCTCCACCGCGGTCCGGAACTGGGCGTTGTTCAGCATCGAGGGCAGGCCGTTCACCGTGGAGGCCGACACGCTGCCGCTGTACTCGATGCTCGGTGCGCCCTGGCCCTTCTTGGTGGTGATCAGGATCACGCCGTTGGCCGAATTGGTCCCGTAGATCGAGGCAGCCGAGGCGTCGCGCAGCACGGTGATGCTCGCGATATCCTCGGAGTTGATGAAATTGAGAGGGTCACGTCCGATGTTCGTCCCGGATGCCAGCGGCATGCCGTCAACCACGATCAGCGGGTTGTTGCTCGCCGTGGTGGAAGTGTTGCCGCGGATCCGGATCTGCGTGGTCCCGCCGGGCTCGTTGCTCTCGACCACCTGAACGCCGGCCACCTTGTTCTGAATCAGCTCGGAGGGGGTTACGACCCGCCCGGTGTTGAACTCGTCCGAGTTGAGTTGGGAGACGGCGCCCGTGATGTTACCCGCCTGTTGCTCGCCGTAGCCGACGGCCACGATCTCCGCCAGGTTCAGCGCATGCGCGCTCATGGCGAGAGCGACGTCGATCGTTTCGCCCGCCCGCACGGTCACTGCACGCCCGATCGCATCATAGCCGATCATCCGCGCATGGAGGGTATCGGTACCGGCCGCGATACCGCCGATGGAATAGCGACCATCGGTCCCGCTCTGCGCGACATGACCGCCGATGCTGATGGTCACGCCCTGCAGCGGCTTTTGCGAGGTGGCGTCAGTCACCTGCCCGCGGATGGTGCCTGTGGGCTCCTGGGCGCCGAGCGGCGTAATCCAGAGTGCTGCCAGGACCACGCCGGTTCCGTAGCGTAGCCATTTCATGTGCTACGTCCTTTCAGATGTGAGCTACTGGAAAAGCCCCGTCGGAGAGCGTCCGGAGCGGTGGAAAACACCAAGGCGCCGGGCCGACGGCCCGACGCCGCGCCTGGAGCGCGGTAAGAGGACGGACAACTGGACCCTGCAGGAGATCGAAGATCCCGCATGTTGCCCTGTGTTATCACCTTGGCAGCACATCGATTGCGCCAGGGCAGGGGGACATGTCCTGGGGCGGGGGTTAGTCTACGGATCAGGTAACGCGGACGCCAGAGGGGGGAGGCACGGAAACGCTCCAACTCTGCGCGCCTGCAGCCGCTTTAAGGTGTTGAGCGGCCGCCGCCACGTCAAGTGAGATGCAGGGTTGTCTGCCGGCATCCTCGCGGCAGGGTGGCGGCCAGCGATGAGCGCGACTCCTCTCCGGGACAACACGGACCATACGTCCCCCCGTTTCCCGGCTGCGGGCGACGCTCCTGACGCTGCCGGCCGGCGATGGCATCCCATTGCAGGGCAAGCACTTGAGATGGACCGGCCTGTCCCCGGGCGCGGCTTGAGTATCTTCCACCGCCATGGACCCCCTCGCAAACCTGCTCGCCAGGAACCAGGCCTGGGCCCGTGGCATGACCGCACGGAACCCGCGGTTCTTTGACCGGCTGGCCCATCAGCAGAATCCCCGCTACCTCTGGATCGGCTGCGCCGACAGCCGGGTCCCCGCCAATGAGATCACCGGGCTGGACCCGGGGGAGATGTTCGTCCATCGTAATGTGGCGAACGTGGTGGTGCACACCGATCTCAACTGCCTTTCGGTGGTGCAGTATGCGGTCGAGGTTCTCAAGGTCGAGCACATCATTGTCTGCGGTCATTACGGCTGCGGCGGCGTCCAGGCGGCCTGGCGCGCCCAGCCGCTCGGACTGATCGACAACTGGCTCCGGCATGTGCAGGATGTGGCCGAGCGGCATGCGGGCCTGCTGGGCGGCTGCGCCGACGACGCGGCGCGCATCGACCTGCTCTGCGCCCTCAACGTGCTGGAGCAGGCGGTGCATGTCTGCCGGACAACGGTGGTCCAGGACGCCTGGGCGCGAGGCCAGCCCCTCGCGGTGCACGGGTGGATCTACCGGCTGCAGGATGGCCTTCTGCGCGATCTGGGGTTTGCCGCCGCCTCCTATGACGAAGCCCTGGCCAGTCACCGCGCGGCACTGAAGGGCGTCGCCGGCCCGCGTTGACGCCGCCCGGCGCTCCGGCGCTATCTCCCCCAGGCTTGCAGTTCCGGCCGCCGGGCAGGAAATTGAGAAGACGCCGGGAGACCGTCCGGCGCTGCAGCCATGGCGAATCTCCTCACCCTCTCCGACGAGCGGCTGGCGCAGGAGCGACGGCACGCTGAGTGGACCCGACAGGAAGAGCGCCGCGTCCGGCGACGGATCTGCGGGGTCATCCTGGTCTCGCTGGCTTTCTACTCGCGGGTGTGGGCCTGCTCGCCCTGAGCTTCCACATCGAGGCGTATGACTATGGCGAAGCCCTGTTCTATTCCGGTCTGCTGCTGGGGACCTTCGGGCCTCTGGTGGTGGGGTACGCGGCATGGGCACAGGAACAGCGGTAGACAACCCCTTGATGCCGCTCACGCGGCGGTGCGGCCATGACCGCCCCTCCTGAGCGGGGGCCGGGCTCCCGGCCGCCGCGCCTGGTGGTACTGCTGGCCGCGGCCATCTTTCTCGTGGCGGCTGGCTGGGTGATGACCCATCTCTATACCAGCCGAGCCTCCCGGCAGTGCGCCGAGCTCTACCAGTCCGCCCGCACCGCCGCCGATACCGCCCGGGCCGACAGCACCGTCCCCAGCGGCCGCGACCGATGCATGGAGATCCGTACCCGGGCCGGCTGGCCCTGGCCGGCGTCCGACTCGGCCCACGCCGCTCCGTGACGCTCGCGCGGCACGACTCCCCGGTGGCGGCCGCGATGTATTCGCGCGGCGCCGTCCCGGAGTGCGCGCCGCCGGCGGACTATCATCTCCGGCCGCGGTGCGGGCAGGACTGGATCACGGACATCCATGCCGGCCATGCCGGCATGCTGTCCCAGCCCGCCGACCTGCGTTTGAATCCGGGGTCCTGATGCCGGTCAGCCCCGGCTTCCGCGCCTTTGCGCTCGACCAGCTTGGCCGGGTCCGATCGGATATCCGTGCCCGCAACATGTTCGGCGGGGTCGGGATCTACGCGGGCGAGTTGTTCTTCGCGCTCATGGACGACGATATCGTCTACTTCAAGGTGGACGATTCCAATCGCGGCGACTACCTGGAGCTCGGGTTGGGACCGTTCCGTCCCGGCGGCCCGGAGGGCGAGGTGATGCAGTACTACGAGATTCCGGGTGACCTGCTGGAGGACACCGCGGCGCTGGAGAGGTGGATGCACAAGGCCATCGCGGTCGCCGAGGCCCGGCGGAAACGGCCCCGCAGGAGCCGAAAGAAGGAATGAGGGCGCACTCTGCGCGGCCATCTGCCCCTGCCATTCAGCATCCCCCCGCTCTGCTCCCGGCAGCGCCCTGCTCCGGACCTGCGACCTCCTGAGAGAAACATGATCCTGTCATCTCGCGATGGCTGGCCCGACGCTTTCACCACCGCGCGTCTGGTGGCCCGGCGTCTCCGGGAGGCCGATGCTGCCGAGCTCCTGCGCATGCACCGCGATGAAGCGGTGATGGCACACCTGGGCGGACTGCGCGACGAGGGGGAGACCGCCCAGTATCTCGAGCGCAACCTGCGGCACTGGGTGCAGTACAACTTCGGCCTCTGGATCGTCTACGAGCGCGGCGGTGCCGAGCCGATCGGGCGGGCCCTGCTGCGGCACCTCGATGTCGAGGGCAGGGACGAGATCGAGGTCGGCTACGCGTTCTACCAGCCCTGGTGGGGCAGGGGCTATGCCACCGAGACGGCCACCGCGTGTCTGGAGCATGCCCGTGGAATACTCGGGTGCGAGACCGTGGTCGCCGTGACCAACCAGGACAACCATGGTTCGCAGCACGTGCTGCGCAAGTGCGGCCTGGTATTCGACCGGCATTTCCAGCTGGAGGGTGCCACCCGCTGTCTCTACCGGGTCCGCTGGGGCGGCCCCGTCGACGCCTCGCCGGGGGGCTGAGGGCGCCGGGGTTCCCCCGGCTTTCATGCTGTCTTCATCGATTCCTCCCGATCTTCGAAAGACATGATGACGCCTGGATATCGAATTCGCCTCCGGCCGCCGCGGAGTGTGTCGGTCCTGTTGCTGCTCGCGGCCGGGTGGTTCCGGCCACTGGCGGCCCAGGACTCCGGCCTCCTCGCGCGGCCGATCTTCGCCCGGGCCTGCCCCGCCTCCGACAGCGCCATCGGGACGCATGGCGAGCGTATGGCGGGCCATATCAGCGGGAGCTTCCGGACCGACCTCGGCCGTACCAGCGCAGGGCTGTATCGTGGCCTGCCGAAATCGGAGCGACCGGGTGTGCGGTCGGTGGCCGCACGGATGCAGTTCGCCGGGCCGCCGCCCACGCCGGCGCCGGGCCTGATCCTGCAACTCGAAGTGGGGCGCCGCGATTCGCTGCCGCTGGATCAGCGGGCGGTCGTGCTGGAGCTCGACGGCACCACGCTGAATCTGGGCGCCGCCCGACTCTCGCCGTACCGCCCGCTGGCGCCGAACGACCTGTGGGTCTATCTGATCTCGCTGAGCCCCGGCCAGTTCCGGCGCCTGGCGGCGGTGCGCAGTCTGCGCGGGCGGATCGGCCCGGATTCCTTCACCGTGGCGCCCGAGCTGCTGCAGGACATCCGCGCGCTCTACGTGGCCGGAGTCTGCGGTTGGCGGTACAACCACTAGCGGGGCCTGGCCCCGATCGAGAGGATCTCATGACCAGAAATATGGGCAACGCCGACCGGTTCATCCGACTGCTCATCGTCGCCGCCATTGCCTGGCTCTGGTACAGCGGCAGGCTGAGCGGCGTCGTGGCCATCATTCTGGCTGTCGTGGCAGTCGCCTTCTTCGTGACCAGCCTGATCGGTTGGTGTCCTCTTTACACCCTGTTTCGCATCTCGACGCGGAAACAGCCTCCGGCCTCCGCCTGAAGCAGGCCGGTACTCCTTCGGTCGTGTCTCCGCCGGCTGCGGGCGAAGACACGACTGCGGAATTGCCGGTGCGGGAATGTCACCCGGCTGTCATGCTTCCGTAATCTGCGGCCCACGAGTCCGCAAGTCGCCGCTCCCAGCTTGGTTCGGTGGGGGGAGATGCGCGGTGGAACACCGCCGGCCGTGGCAGCCGGGCGGCCCCCAATCCGCAACTCTCGGCCGGTTCCCCCCTTGCGCTTCCCTGACCAGGCGTAGCTTATCCCACAGGGGCCGTGACGGCCCGATGCAACCCTTCGCCGCGGTGCGGCATCAAAGGGATAGCCGGCCGGGCCGGGCCGGCATTTTTCCGGGGAAATCGACATGACAGCCACATCCTATCTGCGCCTGCCGCGCACCCGTGGCGGCCGTCTCTTCCTGCTGGCGGCCGTGATCGGGGTGCCCGCACTCTGGTTTGCCGCCCACCGGGCCGACGCGGGCGATGCCGCCCTGGTGGCGCCGGTGAAGCGGGGAAAATTCACCGTCACCATCAACTCTTCCGGGGAGCTGCAGGCCCAGGAGTTTGTCGAGATCACGGCGCCGGCCAACGCGCAGCAGGCGGGTGCCTACCAGATGAAGATCCAGTCGATCGTGCCCGAGGGGAGCCTGGTCAAGCAGGGCGACGTCGTCGCCGAGCTGGATCGCTCGACGCTGGCCAGCAAGATGAACGAGGTGACGCTCGCCCTGCAGAAGGCGCAGGCGCAGTATGAGCAGGCGATGCTCGATTCGACCCTCAATCTCTCCACGGCCCGGGAGAACATCCGCTCCATGGACCTGGGCCTCGAAGAAAAGCGGTTGGCCAAGGAGCAGGCGGTCTATGAGGCTCCCACCGTCAAGCGCCAGGCGGAAATCGACTACGAGAAGGCCACCCGTGCGCTGGCACAGGCCAAGTCCGATTACGACACCAAGGTGGAGCAGGCCAAGGCCAAGATGCGCGAGGTCGGTGCCGATCTTGCCCGGCAGCAGAACCTGCTGAAGGTGGTGCAGGACGTCATGGCCGGGTTCACTATCCGGGCGCCGTCCTCCGGAATGGTCATCTACGTGAAAGAATGGAACGGCCGCAAACGAACCACCGGCTCGCAGGTCACCTCCTGGGATCCCGGGGTCGCCACCCTCCCCGACCTGAGCAAGATGGAATCGGTGACCTACGTCAACGAGATCGACATCCGCCACATCAAGGCGGGGCAGCCGGTCGTGATCACCCTGGATGCCGATCCCACCAAGCACCTGAGCGGGACCGTGACCAGCGTGGCCAATGTGGGCGAGCAGCGCCCCAATGCCGACGCCAAGGTTTTCGAAGTCAAGATCAACGTCGCGCAGCCGGATACGACGTTGCGGCCGGGCATGACTACCGGCAACGCCATCCAGACCTTCAGCACGGACAGCGTCCTCTTCGTGCCCCTCGAGGCGGTGAACAGCGACCAGGGCATTCCCTATGTCTACCGGATGTCCGGCGGGCACGTGGTGAAGCAGGAGGTGGTCACCGGCGCCATGAACGACGACGAGGTCGTCATTGCCAAAGGCCTGAAGGTGGACGATCGCGTGCTGCTCACCGCACCCGCCGACCACGACCATATGGAAATCGAGCGGCTACCGGGGTCCCAGGCCGGAGAGCCCCCGGCCGGGAAGGCGGTCGGCGACAGCGCCCCGGTGGCGGGCGGCGATACCGCGGAGAACCCGGGCACCCAGCCGCGGAACTGAGTCCGGGCGATGGCGTCCAACCGGGAGCGGCTTAACGAGCTGCGCAGCCAGATCATCGCCCACGTGATCTTCAGCATGCGCTCCGCGCTGGAAGCGGTGCGGCACAACAAGCTGCGGGCCGGCCTCACTTCGCTCGGCATTCTCTTCGGTGTGGCCTCCGTCATCGCCATGCTGGCCATCGGCAAGGGAGCGGAGCGGGAGATCCTCCAGCAGATGCAGCTGCTGGGCTCCAACAACGTCGTGATCACCCCGCTGGTGGAACAGAAGGAAGGGAAAGTCGGCGACCAGAACAGCAGCCGGGAGGTCAAGCGCTTTTCACCCGGCCTGACGGTTCAGGACGTTCGCGCCATCGAACGGGTACTGCCGGGAGTGGATGCCGCCAGCGCCGAGGTGGTGCTCAATACCAGCCTGACGCGGGAAGGGCACCGGCGGTCCGGGAAGGTGGTGGGGGTGGACACCTCCTACTTCCGCCTGACCAATCTCTCGCTGCGTCGCGGAAGCTGGTTCCGGCCCCTGGAGGTGGAGGAAGGCATGCCGGTGGCGATCATCGGGCAGGGCGTCCGGACCCGCTTCTTCACCACCGAAGATCCTGTCGGCAAGCCGCTCAAGGTGGGCGATACCTGGCTCACCGTGGTGGGCGTACTGGAGGACCGGCACGTCACCGGAGAGACGGTCCAGCGGCTCGGCATTCGCGACGCCAACATGGACGTCTATGTCCCGGTGCAGACGCTGCTGCTGCGCTACCGTAACCGTGCGCTGGTGACGCAGCAGGCAGTGGAGCAGGCCTCCCGCGAAGTCACCGTGACCACCAATGACGACCAGCAGGAGAGCGAGCAGCAGCGGCAGGAGCGGACCAACCCCAACCAGCTCGACCGGATCATCGTCCGGGTGAAGGACTCCCGGCTGGTCCCCTCGGTGGCGGACGTGCTGCAACGGATGCTGAAGCGGCGGCACAACACGGTAGTGGATTTCGAGGTCACCGTCCCCGAGCTGCTGCTGCTGCAGGAGCGCCGCACCAAGACCATCTTCAACGTGGTGCTCGGTGCTATCGCGTCCATCTCCCTGGTCGTCGGCGGCATCGGCATCATGAACATCATGCTGGCCAGTGTGCTGGAGCGGATCCGGGAAATCGGAGTCCGGCGCGCGGTCGGGGCCACCCAGAAGGACATCCTCTTCCAATTCCTGAGCGAAGCGGTGCTCATCAGCGTGACCGGCGGCCTGGCCGGGATCGTGGTCGGCGCCGCGCTCAGTGCCGGCATTCAACGGGCTGCCGGCATTGTCACCATCGTGTCCATGCTGTCCGTGATCGTGGCCTTCGGGGTGTCGATCACGGTGGGCATCGCCTTCGGGATCATGCCCGCCTATCGGGCCGCGCGGCAAGATCCGGTCGACTGTCTCCGGTACGAGTAAGCCCATGCCCATATCTGCCCTCCGCCCGCGCGCCCTGCTGGCTGCCTGCGCCCTGCTGGCTACGATCGCCGCCGGCCCGCTTGCCGCCCAGGACCCGGAGCCGTTCACCCTGCAGGACGCAATTACCCGGGCCCAGGCCGACGGGTTCCAGGCCCGGGCCGCCCGGGCCGCGCGCGGGGCCGCACGCCGGCGGCGGAGCGCCTTCAGCGCCCGCCAGCTGCCGCAGCTCTCGCTCAGCGGAACCCTGCCGTCCTACAATCGCTCCATCATCCCGGTGCTCCAGCCGGACGGCAGCACGCTCTTCCGGGCCCAGCAGCAGACCAGCACCTCCCTGTCGATGACCCTGTCCCAGCAGCTGCCGGTCACCGGGGGCGACTTCTTCATTTCCTCGTCGCTCTCGCGCCTGGCTTTGAGCGGCCAGCAGTCCGTGGAGACCTGGTCATCAACCCCGGTGCTGATCGGACTGCGGCAGGACATCTTCCGTCCCAACACCGTGGGGTGGGACCGCCGGGAATCGGGCATCGAGGAAGAGCTGGCGGAGCGCCAGTATCGCGAGGCCATGGAGGATGTGGCGATCCAGACCACCCAGGTCTTTTTCGACCTCTACTCCGCCCGGGTGGGATTGCAGAACGCGACCCGCAACGCCGCCGTGAACGATACCCTCTACCGGCTGAATCAGGGCCGGTATGAAGTCGGCAAGATCGGCGAGAACGACCTGCTGCAGAGTGAGCTGGCGCTGCTGCAGGCCCGCACCTCGGCCCAGCAGGCGCAACTGGACTACGATCGGGCCGCCGCGGCGCTCCGGCTGGCCCTCAACCTGCCGCCGGATACGCCGATCGCCATCAGCGTATCCACCGCCCTGCCTACGGTGGAAGTGGACACCGCCAGGGCGGTAGCGGAAGCGCGGCAGAACCTCGCCATTGTGACCCAGGCGGAGCTGCAGGATGTGCAGGCGCAGCGGCGGATCGCCGAAGCCCGGCTGGGGCAGGGCATCGGCGCGACGGTGCAGGCCAGTTTCGGCTTCAATGCCACAGCCTCCCAGGCCAGTTCGGCGTACCAGAACCTGCTCCAGGCGCAGCAGTTCTCCCTGTCGGTGCAGTTTCCGCTCTGGCAATGGGGCGCGCATGGACAGGAAGTATCCGCGGCAAAGCTGGACCGGGAAGAGGTGACCAGCCTGGCCGAGGCCGCGCTGGAGCAGTCCGATCATCAGGCCCACTTCGCCGCGCTCGACCTGGGCCAGGCCGAGCGCAACCTCGCCCTGCTGGCCAAGGCGGATACGGTCGCGGACAAACGCTTCGAGGTCGCCTACAATCGCTACGTGATCGGCCGGATCACCATCGACAACCTCTATATCGCCCAGTCGGAAAAGAACGCGGCGCTGAGCCAGTTCGTGCAGGCGCTGCGCGGCTACTGGCTGGCCTATTACCGCCTGCGGAAGGCGACGCTGTACGATTTCGCGGCCGGGAAGCCTATCCTCGACTGAGAACGTCAGGAACGGAAATCAGCGGCAGGGGCCGGCCGCTCCCGGGCCCCGTCCCCTGATTCCTGATTCCTGATTCCTTCATTCCTTCCCCAGCCTCCCCTCTGCTATCTTAGGGGTCCCTCTCACCCGGGGCTTCCATGAAGACCGAGCGCTTCAGGGCCGTGGTCCGTGAGGGCCATACGGGGCTGGCGGTGGAGGTTCCCTTCGATCCCACGCATCGGTGGGCGACCCCCAGCCTGCGCCTCGAACCCGGCCGGCATGGCCACCGGGTGCATGGCCGGCTGAACGGGACGGCCTTCGACAGCGCCATTGTCGCGGGCGCCGGTGGCTATTTCCTCCTGATCGACTCGGAGATCGCCAGGGCGGGAGGACTGGAGGTGGGGCAGGAGGTCGAGGTGATTCTCCATCCCGGCGCGTCCACGCCAGGGAAACCGCCGGCTCCGCCCCGGTCCCGCAGGTCATCCACCAGAACTGCCTGATCCCTACCGGAACGCGAAGAACGCCGGGGCGTGCGGGTGTGCATGCTCCCGGCGCTCTTCGTGCCTTCGCGGTGAATTATCGCGCCACCGGCGCGGTGCGCAGCTCGGGCCGCCGGGCCATGCGCGAGATCGCCTTCAGCAGCAGGACCAGCGCGACGATACCCAGCCAGGCCACCATCGCCATCCTGCTGCCGAGATAGATGTAGGAAGCGATGAACACGGAAGCAATGGTCAGGGTCACCGCCGTCACCGACGCGCCGAAGCGGGTGAACTCCCGGAAGCTGATGTGCACGCCCATCCGTTCCGCCATCCCGATCACCGTCACGTTGGCCGATGCGCCCACCGCGGTGCCGTTCCCGCCCAGACAGGCGCCCAGCGCCAGCGCCCACCAGAGCACGCCGGTCTCTCCCGGGAGCTGCCCCGCCAGCCGGTGAATGATGGGAATCATGACGGCCACGAAGGGGATGTTGTCCACGATGGCGCTGGCGATACCACTCACCCACACGATGAGCAGCGCGGCGAAGAGCAGGATTCCGGTGCCGCGCAGCCCCATGCCGCCCCCACCGGCGAGGATCACGTGGCCCAGGCCACGGGCCAGCGTGTCGATGAGGCCGGTCTGCACCGCCGCGCCTACCGCGATGAAGAGAAAGCCGAAGAAGCTGAGCGTCGGCCACTCGATCTCTTTCTCGATGATCCGGAGCAGGCCGTGCTGTCGCTCTTCTTCCGTGGGCTGCCAGCGGCGGAGGTAGAGTATGTCCTGCACCACCAGCAATGCCCCGGCGCCGATTGTGGCAGGAACCGAGGTGGGCATGCCGGTGAGCCCATGGGTAAAGAAGCCGAGCAGGATGAAGCCGCCGATCCAGAGCGACCACCGAAGCAGCAGCGGATCGGTGATGGCCGGAACCGCCATGGTGGTATCCCCCGCGTTCTGCCGGGCGGCTTCCAGTGACTTGTGGAAGTACTTCCCGGAAAACCATGGCAGCAGAAACATCATGACGGCGACCGGCGCCGCCAGGGCCAGGATGAACTGAAGGAACGTGAGCCCCGCACCCGACCCGATCATGATGTTGGGCGGGTCGCCGATCAGGGTGGCGGTGCCGCCGATATTCGAGGCCATGACCACCGGCAGCAGGAAGGCCACCGGTTTCACCCGGACCGCGCGTGCCATCTGCAGGGCCATGGGCGCCACGAAGATCACCGTGGTCACGTTGTCGCACAGCGCCGAGAGGATGGCGGTGAACCAGAGCAGCAACACCAGGATCAGGTAGGGATCGCCGTTGGCCCGGTTCAGCATGCGGGCCACACCCCATTCGAAGACGCCGGTGCTCTTCAGCACGCCGACCACCGCCATCATGGACGCCAGCAGGAAGAGGACGTTGAAATCCAGCGCCGTCTGCGCCCCTTCGAACGTTATCAGATGGAAGGGCGTGAGATAGGTGATGGCCCACATGAGGGCAACCGCCCCGATCACGACCAGCACCCGGTGCACCTTTTCCAGCGCCAGCGACACGAAGACCGCCACGATGATGGCGGCCACGATCGACTGGGAGAAGGCATCGGTGGTGGACTGCATGGCATGGCCCCCGCCCTCGACGGCGGCGGCCAGAGGAAGCACGGCGGCGGCCAAACGGAACATCAGCGCCTCGCGGTAGCCCGGATCAGCCGGGGAGTGTGGTGGGGTCCGCCACCCGCCAGTGATTGGTGGCGTGGCATTCCATGCAGTGGCAGTACTCGCGGTTCAGTACCACCATGTCCGTCTCCCGGTCGCAGCCGTCGCAGTGCGCCCGCAGATGGCGCAGGCCGCCGGTATCGAACCCCGACCGGGCCAGGCGCGCCTTCATCGCCTCCGGTGGCAGCGCGAACAGGGGGCACAGGGAGCCGGTGCAGGTGTCTCCGATCTCCAGGCAGACAAAATCGGCGTCCGGCAGATTGGCCTGCCCGTCGTGTATCGGCTCGGCGGTCAGCACGATGCTGACTTCACGATCGCAGGCCGAGCAGAAGATCTTCTGAACTTTCATCGCTCCCTCCCCGGTCGCGACGACCATGGTGCGGGTTTCCAGCCTTCCTCACGCGATCCGCGCCACCTCCGCCCCCGGTGCCAGGCGGCCCAGCAGGGCGCCGGCCTCGGGCCGGGACAGGCCGAACAACGCGGTGGCGGCCACATCGGCCTCCATGCAGCGGTCGGCTCGGATTGTGAGGCTCTCCTCCGGCGTCTGGCGCGGCGATCCCGTGACCGGATCGATCAGGTGGTGATAGCGCCGGCCGCGATACCGGAAGTACTGCAGGTAGGTCCCGGAGGTTGCCACGGCGGCGTCGGCGACCTTCAGCGTGCCGATCAGGCCTTCGGAATCGTCGGGATTGCGGATGCCGATTTCCCAGGGATCGCCGCCCGGCGCCGTCCCCAGTGCGTAGAGGTCGCCCCCCACGTCCACCAGCGCCTGGGTGATGCCATGCTGCCGCAATACCTCCACCGCCCGGTCTACCCCGTAACCCTTGGCGATGCCGCCCAGATCGAGCCGGGCGTCGGGATCGTGGTAGCGCAGCACCGGGCCTCCCTTCCCGCGCCCTACCTCCACCGTGTGGTACAGCCGTCGGGCGGCAAAGCGGGAGACCTGCCGCTCCGGTGGCGGCTCGTGCCGGTGGGTCACATCCCACAGCGCGATCGCGCCGCCGATGGCGGGATCGTAGGACCCCGATGTTCCCGCCGCCCAGCGCAGCGCCTCGGCGACGACATACGCGGTGGCCGGAGAGACCGCGACGGCCTCCCGCGCGGCCCCGAGATTGGCCCGCCCGATGTCCGATCGGTCGTCGAACCTGGTGAAGGCGGCCTCGACCCGTCGCAACTCGGCGACCGCCGCGTCCAGCGCCGCCTGGGCGCCGCGCGGATCGGGGTCGAGCACCGCCAGCTCGGCGATCGTTCCCATGACGGGGATGGTGCGCCGGGCCAGCCCGGGGCGCCGGATCCGGGCGCCGCGCCGCGCCGCCAGCGGCAGCGAGGCGACCACAAAGGCGCCGAGGCCCAGCGCGATGAATTCGCGGCGGTCGAAACGCCGCGGGGAATCGGCAGTCATCGGGGTTGTCCTTGCCTGCTGGAGCAGGCCGTGGTACAGCTGCCGCAGTCGCTGGAGCACTTCCGGCGTCGGGGCAGCAGGGCGAAGAGCACGAAGAAGACGGCGCCGCCCAGCGCCGCCGTCAGCAGGGTGGCCAGGCTCATGATCCGCTCCCCAGGCCGGCGAAGCCCATGAAGGCGAGCGAGAGGCTGCCCGCTACGATCAGCACCAGCCCGACGCCCTTGGCGATGGCCGGCACGTCGGCGAAGTCCAGCCGTTCGCGGATCGACGCCATGAGCGTCAGGGCGAGCGTCAGCCCCAGGCCCGCTCCCAGCGCAAACGCCACGCCCTGCAGCACGCTGTAGGCCCGGTTGGTCTGGAAGATGGCCAGGGCCAGGATGGCGCAATTGGTGGTGATGAGCGGCAGATAGATTCCCAGCTCCCGGAACAGCGTGGGGCTGAACTTCTTGACCGTCATTTCAACGATCTGCACCAGCGAGGCGATCACCACGATGAACGCGATGAGCCGCAGGTAGGGCGCCGAGCGCAGCACGAAGGTGTTGAGGAAGGTGACGCTGAGCGAGGTGAGCAGCAGGACGAACAGGTTCGCCGCGCCCAGCCGCAGGGCCGGCCCCAGCTTCTTGGTGACGCCCAGGAAGGGGCAGAGCCCCAGGAACAGCACCAGGGTGAAGTTGTTCACCAGCATGGCGCTGACGAAGATCCACAGCAGGTCGCCCATCAGATCGCTCCCGCCGGCTCGCGCGCCGGCTGCGGCCCCGGGGCCCCGGGCGCGGACAGAGCCTCGGCCAGAACCGCCCGCGCGGCCGCGCGACGGTTGCGCCGCTCATGGACCCAGGCGATCCCCAGCAGAATCACGCCCAGGGTCAGGAACCCGCCCGGCGGCAGGATCATCACCACCCAGGGCTCGTAGTGGGGGCCGAACAGCGGATGGCCCAGGAAGGTGCCGTTTCCGATCACCTCACGGATGCCGCCCATGAGCAGCAGCGTCAGCATGAATCCGGCGCCCATGCCCAGCGCGTCGAGCACCGAGCGCCCGATGGTATTCCGCGACGAGAACGCTTCCTGGCGCCCCAGGATGATGCAGTTGACCACGATGAGGGCGATGAAGGCCCCCAGCGCCTTGTGGATGTCGGGCACGGCCGCCTGCAGTCCCATGTCCGCCACCGTCACGAAGGTCGCGATGATCAGGACGTAGCTGGTGATACGGACCTCGTTGGGGATCAGCTTGCGCAGGCTCGATACCAGGAAGCTCGAGCCCACCAGCACGAAGAGCGTCGCGATGCCCATGGCCAGCGCGTTGGCCACGCTGTTGGTCACCGCGAGGGTGGGGCAGAGCCCCAGCACCTGGACCAGTACCGGGTTGTCCCGCCAGATGCCCTTGAGCAGGTCTTCCCGCGCGCTCACCGACGTCGTGGCGCCGGGCGCCGGGACCGTGTGGCAGGAGAGCGGCTGAGGGGACGAATCGGTCATGGCTGTGCCCCGGCCTGATAGGCCTCGATCAGCGGCTGCCAGTGCGCCACCGCGTTATTGATTTCACGGATCACCGTGCGCGAGGAGATGGTGGCCCCGGTGATCATCACGACCGCGCTCCGGTCGTCCGGCGGGGCGGAGCCCTTCACCCCGGTGACCGGTGCGGTGCGGCCCGCGAACTGCGCTCCGAACGCCGGCCGTTCGATCCGGTCGCCCAGCCCCGGTGTTTCCTTGCTTTCGAGGATTTTCATGCCGAGGATTTCGTGGGTGGCCGGGTTGTAGCCGAAGATCAGCTCCACCTGGTCCTGGAAGCCCGGTTCCGAGGCCACGATGGCATACCCCGTGGGGCGGCCCGCGTCGTCGTACCCCCGGTAGACCCGGTCCAGCTTTTCCCGGGCGGCGTTGCCCGGGTCGGCCACCAGGGCGCCGTTCAGCACAAAGAGCGTGTCGGCCCGGGCCGGCGCGTGCAGCACCTCCTCGATGGCGTCGCGCAGCACTGCCGCGCGGTGTGCCTCGATCCGCGGCCGGGTCCAGCCGTACACCAGCACGATGAGTAGCCCGGCCAGCGCGCCCGCGCCGCCCAGCGTCGCCAGCAGCCGCCAACTGGGGACCTGCGGGGTGTCCACCACGGGAAGGGATCCGGCGCTCATGCGGCCACCTTGACCCGCCCGGTTCCGAAGACCCGCGGCTGTGTCGCCCGGTTGATGAACGGCACAAAGGCGTTCATCAGCAGAATCGCGTACATGACCCCTTCCGGCAGTCCGCCCCAGATACGGATGATCACCACCAGGGCACCGATGCCCGCGGCGAAGATCCAGCGCCCCGCGTTGGTCACCGGCGCGGTGACCATGTCGGTGGCCATGAAGACCGTGCCCAGAATGAGGCCGCCGGAGAAGAGCATGAAGAGCGGCGTCGGGTACTTCGCCGGTGCCAGCGTGTGCAGGAGGCCGCTTGCCGCCGCGACCGTGGCCAGGATCCCTGCCGGAATCCGCCAGTTGAGATAGCCCTGCCAGGCCAGCCAGGCGCCGCAGAGCAGGATCAGCAGGCCCGCCGTCTCGCCCAGCGAGCCGCCCGTGGTCCCCAGCAGCAGGTGGGAGAGCGCCGTGCCGTGGTGCTCGAACTTCATGGCGCCGAGCGGCGTCGCGGAGGTTACGGCATCGGTGAGCCTGGGGCTCATGAGCGGGAGCGCGAAGTTGTCGCCCCGGAGCGCCCACCAGGAGCCGCCCGCCGCCGGCCAGGTGGTGATGGCCACGGGGAAGGCGGCCTGGAGAAAAGCGCGGCCCAGCAGTGCCGGATTGAAGACGTTGTAGCCCAGGCCGCCGAAGAGCAGCTTGCCGAACCCGATGGCGAACGCGGCGCCCAGCACCACCATCCAGAGCGGCATGCCGGCCGGCAGGGTGAGGCCCAGCAACAGCCCGGTGATCATGGCGGAGCCGTCGGCCAGAGTGCCGCCCCGGCCGAAGAGCCGCTCGGTGGCCAGCGCGCCCAGCACCGACGCGGCCAGCACCAGCAGCGCGCTGGGGCCGAAGAAGTACGCCGAGGCGGCCACGATCGGGAGCAGACTCCCCACCACGTTCCACATGATGCGGGGCGTGCTGTCCCGTCCCTTGAGATGGGGCGAGGCCTGCAGCAGCAGGGACCGGACGTCGGCGCTCACGGGGCAGCCGCCTGGAGGCGCCGCAGCGCCACCTTGCTCGACTGGAACAGCTGAGCCAGCGGGATGTTGGATGGGCAGACGTAGCTGCACGATCCGCACAGCATGCAGTCGGACAGGTGCAGCTCGGCCATTTCCTCGTAGTTGGCGGTCCGGGCCAGGTCGCCCAGCAGCGAGGGATTGAGAAACATGGGGCAGGCGTCGAGGCAGCGTCCGCAGTGGATGCAGGGATAGCTGCGGCGGCTCCGGACCTCCGCCTCGCTCAGGACCACCACCCCGGTGGTGCCCTTCAGAACCGGCGCCTCCAGACGCGGCTGCGAGATGCCCATCATGGGGCCGCCGAAGAGCACCTCGGCTGCATCGTCGGTGAGCCCACCGCAGAACGCCAGCAGGTCGGAGACCTTGGTCCCCACCGGGACGATCAGATTGGACGGCCGCCGCACCCCGTGCCCGCTCACCGTCACGATCCGCTCGACCAGCGGCAGGCCGGTCTCGAACACCTCCGCCAGCGTAGCCACCGACCCTACGTTCTGCACGATGACGCCCGCGCTGGCCGGCAGCTTGCCCGAGGGCACTTCCCGGTCGAGCACCGACTTGATCAGCATCTTCTCCGCGCCCTGCGGGTATTTCACCGTGAGCGGCAGGATGGTGATGTCGAGATCCTGCGGCCGGGTGCGCTCCAGGGCCTCGATGGCATCGGGTTTGTTGCGTTCCACTCCGATGATCGCCCGCTTCACGCCCAGGGCGTGGAGCATGATCCGCACGCCGAAGTGCACCCGGTCGGGGTACTCCACCATGATCCGGTGGTCGGTCGTGAGATAGGGCTCGCATTCCGCGCCGTTCACGATGATCGTATCGATCACCGCGTCCTTGGGCGGTGCCAGCTTGACGTGAGTGGGGAAGGCGGCACCGCCCAGGCCCACCACGCCGGCATCCTGGACCGCCTTGATCACCTGCTCGTGGGTCAGCCCGTGCCAGTCCGGAACCAGCCGGGGCCGTGCCAGCTGGCTGCTCCAGCGCTCCACCGCGATACGAACCGCCGGCGCCATCGATCCGTCGGGGTGCGGCCACCAGTCCACGGCCGCCACCGTGCCGGAGGCCGAGGCGTGGACCGGCGAGGAGATGTACCCGTCGGCCAGCGCCAGCGTGTCGCCCCGTTCCACCCGGTCGCCCTTCTGCACCACCGGGCGCGCCGGCTTGCCCGCGTGCTGCCGCAGCGGCAACACGACCTCGTCCGGGAACGGCATGCGCCGGATAGGCAGGTGGGCCGTCAGCTCCTTGGATTCCGGGGGATGGACCCCGTGCTGGAACCCGAAGGCGCCGGCGCCGCGCCAGAGGCGGCTCAGAAGGCCTGCGCCCGCTTCAGCCATTTGTCGAGATCCTTCTCCTTCGGATTGAGCGGCGTGCCCGGATGGATGGCGCCCACCGGGCACTTCTCCGCCGCCTGGACCAGCTGGGCAAAGGTGCCGGCCTTCGGGTCTTTGATATAGGCCTGTTTGTCCGCGTTATAGGCGAACATCTTCTTGTTGAGATTGGTGCACTCGTTACAGGTGGTGCAGCGCTCACTCTCGATGTAGGGCTCGATGACGAGGGTACCGCCGTCGTCTTCCGCCGACTCGGTCGCAGCGGCTGAGACGGTCGAGGCGGTCGAGGTGGTCGAGGGTGCGGCCGCGGCCTGGCCGTTCGATCCCGGAGCCGCGGGCGCCGGCATCGGCGCAGCGGTTCCGTTGGCCGGGAGGGGAGCCGCAGCCGGCAGTGACGCCAGCAACTGGTCCAGCGTCTGTCCCTGGCTGGTCGCCTGCAGCAGCCCCTGCGCCAGCCGGCGGGCGATCGCCACCGGGTAGCTCGACTGCAGTTCGGCGATCTTCGTCTCATACTCCCGCCGGGCGGCGTTCAACTTCTCCTCCAGCTCGCTCTCGAGCGTGTCCGCCACCTGCTGGCGCACCGCGTCGCTCACCCGGACCCCGGCCAGTTCGCGCAACTGGGCCCAGAAGAGCTGGCGCTCCTGCGCCAGGTGAACCATCTCCTCGGAGACCGACCAGCGCTCCAGCCGCTTGTCCTTTCCCATCATGTAGATGAACGGTTGCTTGCCCTCGCGTTCCGCCGGCGGCAATGCCACCACCTCGTGGAACGGGAGCAGGTCGCCGTCGGCGTCGGCCGCCAGCTTCTTGAAGTGCTTGCGGAAGCGGCCTTCGGTGGCGGCCCAGTCGGCCGTGGTGAGCGGCAGCTCCATCGACTGGGAGGCACCGTGCTCGTCCTGGTAGTCCAGGGTATAGGTCGGCCAGGCGTCCTCCACCGATGGATTCCCGTCCAGGCTGAGGCAGGACGCCCACGAGTCGCCCGCATCGGGGTCGTAGGTCAGGAAGGGGAACGCGCGGCTCTCCAGCGCCAGCCGGGCGGCATGCTGGGCCCAGTCATCCGCCAGCCCGTGCTCCACCGGACACGGCGTGTACAGGTTGATCAGCACCGGCCGCCTGACCTGCAACGCCCGCAGTACCCCGCCCATCAGGTGCGAGGCGGACGCCTGCGACGACTGGTGGACGAAGACCCCGCGGTGTGCCATGGCGATCAGCGCCAGCTCCTTGCGGACCTCGGTCTTCCCGTGCGAGGCCTTGCCGTACCAGGCCATGTCCGAGACCTGGCCGGTATAGCCGCTGGTGCAGGCCTGGCCGCCGGTGTTGGAGTACACCTGGGTGTCGAGCACGATGACCCGGACCGGCTTGCCCGAGGCCATGAGCCGGGAGAGGTTCTGGAAGCCGATATCCAGCATGGCCCCATCGCCTCCCAGCGCCAGCACCGGCGGGCAGAGGGCAAACTCCTCATCGGTAAAGTCCTTCCATTCCAGCCCCGACAGCTCGCGTTCGGTCTCCTGCGCGTCGTAGCTGCCGTCGAGCAGCCCCTCCGCCCGGCGCACCGCGGCGAATCCGTCCGCCATCTTTCGCATGTGGCCTTCGAAGACGCCGATGGCGATCGACGGGCTATCCTGGAAGAGGTGATTCACCCAGGGGAAGGGATAGGGGTTGTAGGGGTAGGTGCTGGCCCATACCGAGCTGCACCCGGTGCTGTTGGCCATGGCCAGGTGCGCCCGGCCGCGCCCGCTGGGGCCTTCGGTATAGCGCCAGCGCAGGTCCTTCAGCTCGCGCGCACTGCGGGCGAGGCGCTCGACCTCGGCGCGCCGCTCGGGATCCAGCGCCAGCGTCACATGATCGGCGGCGCCCCGGGCCAGCGCGTCCAGGTCGGCGTCCGCCGTAAGGAGCGCCCGCACCTTCGTGCCCAGGCCGGCGATCAGTTCGTCCAGGTAGCGCACCCGCTTCTCGACCCGCGGCCGCATGAGCGCTTCGATGGTCGAAACCACCAGGTGCACCGCGGTCTTCTCGCCGCACCCCATGCAGGCGCCGTCGCCGCCCGCCATCGAGCGGTAGTTCCCTTTCTTCAGCAGCAGGGTGGGGAGAACCCCGATGCCCTGTTCCAGATCCGGCACGTTGATGAACCGGTCGGGGGTATCGGGCAGGCGCTGCCAGAAGGCCCAGTTGGTCCGCAGCTCGGAGACCATCGCCTCGTCCTGCCGCACCGCGACCAGGGCGTCATCGGGGCACACATCCACGCAGATGTTGCAGCCTTTGCAGGCTTCCGGATTGATGGTAATGGACAGCAGCCCGCCCGACCCCTTCTGCTTGCGCTCGGCGTTGTCCCAGAAGGCCGCCGTCCGGGCCAGCGGGAAGCGTTCCACCACCGTCCGGACCGCCGCGACTTCGGCGGCGAGCGCCTGCTGTTTGGCCTGGTCCAGCCCCAGCTTGGGGCTCAACGCCTGCACCGCCTGATCCACCGTATCGGCGAAGGAGGTGAAGGGGCCGGCGCCCAGCAGCCGGCGCACCTCGCGGCCCAGGGGCTTGAGGATGGGCTTCAGCCGCTCCATGGGGGTCTGGCTGCCCGCCTGGGCCACCGCGGCGGCCAGCAGCTCCTCGGGGTCGGTCACCAGCCCGGGGATCGCGGCATCGGGGCACTGGGTCCAGCACTGGGCGCAGCCGGTGCAGTTCTCGGCGATGAACCGGGGCACCTCCATGCGCACGTCGGTCATGTCCCGCACCGCGCTGGTCGCGGCCGGAATGGCGCTGATCGCCGCGAAGGGATCGGCGATCCCGTCCTGCCCCAGTTTCCAGAGCGAGCACACCTGCTCCCAGAAGCGGCCCTGATTGCCGATGCCCGGTTCCGCGCTGTCGGCGCGGAGTAGCTCGGGCATGACGGGAACGCTGCCGGGCGCCGCCTCGTCGGCAATCTCCGCCGCCGTGACGGCGTGCAGCTCGGCCGCGCCGCGGCGGATCACCCGCAGGTTGTCCTCCACCACCCGCTGGCCCTTGGAGCCAAACTTCCGGGTGAGCTGCGAGCGGATGCCCTCGTAGAGCGCGTCTTCGCTCAGGCCCTCCCGCTCCCGCAGCGGCGAGGCGGCGAAGAAGGCACCCATGAAGGCGATGCCCTGCATCCGGTAGCGCAGCTCGGCGTCCGAGGCCTCGCTGGCCGCGATGGCAAACGCGTCCAGCGTATAGACCCGGATCTTCCGCTCCATGATGTCGTGCCGGGCAAAGGCCGGCAGGCCGCGCCAGAAATCCTCGGGTGCCTGATCGCTCTGGATGACGAAGACACCGCCATCGCAGAGGCCCGCCAGCGGATTGGAGTGGCGGAACACGTTGGGATCGGGCGAGAGCACCACGTCCACATGCCGTAGTTCGCAGTTGGGCCGGATCGGATCATGCGAGAAGGTGGCGTAGAAGGTGGTGGGCTGGCCCTTCTTTTCCGAGCCGTATTTCGGGTTGGCCTTGATGTGCATCCCGAGCAGCTCGAACACGGTGAGCGAAAGGTTCTTGCCCGTGGTGATCGCGCCCCAGCCGCCCACCGAGTGGATCCGCAGCGAGACCGAACTGGGCGACATGAGGTTGATGTCGCCCGCGGACGGCAAGGCCAGATCCTTCAGCTGGGGATAGTGCTCCAGCAGCTGTTCCTGCCAGATCTGCAGCTTGGGGAGACGGGTGCCGGTCCGGATGAAGTCGATGCCGAGGTAGAACTGCCGCCGCCCGCGGCCCCCGGGCAGCATGTTCTCTATTGCCGCCACCAGGTCGCCCGGCTGCAGATCCCTGCTGCCCAGCCCGAAACACCCACTGTAGAAGGTGGGTACCTGGTGCGGCTGCAGCCCGGCCAGCCCGGGGTAGGGGACCGGCGCCGACTGCGCCTCGCGCCCGTTCTCCAGCGCCTGGCTCATGGCCGCGCGGATCTCGCGCAGGAGCGGCGGGTCGATCGCCAGGGGCTGGTCGGTGCGCTCCAGCACCACGACACCCCGCTTGCCCGCCAGCAGCCGGGTCACCAGGTCGGCCGGGAAGGGACGGAACATGGTGAGGTTCAGCACCCCTACCTTCAGGCCCCGCGTGTCCCGCAACCAGTCGGCTATCGCCTCGGCGTTGGGGATGACGCTGCCCTGGCCGGCGATGACGAACTGCGCGTCTTCCAGCCGGTAGGCCCCGCAACGCGCGTAGGCGCGCCCGGTGAGCGCCGCGAATTCGGCAAACGCCCGGTCGGACAGCTCGGCTACATGGTCGAAGTAGAACGGCCGCTGCGCCGCCACCCCCTGGGCGTAGCTGTCCTGGTTCTGGACCACGCCCAGCATGGCGGGGTAGTCCACGTCGAACAGCTCGGGAATCCGCCGCCGCTCGTCGCCGAACACCATCCGTTGGGCCGGGGTGGGCGAGGGAATGCGATCGGAGGGGTCGCCCAGGTAGCGGCGGATCAGCTCCGGCTCCGGCACCCGCAGCGATTCCAGCACGTGGCTGGTGAGGAAGCCGTCCTGCGCCAGGATGCCGGGGTTGAGCGACAACTCGGCGATGCGGTGCGCAATCAGGTTGAGGTCGGCGACCTCCTGGACATCCTTGGCGAAGAGCTGAAAGAAGCCGGTGTCGTCCACCGCGTGGTAATCGTCGTGCCCGGCATGCACGTTGAGCGCCTGCTTGGTGAGCGCCCGGGCGGCAACGTTGAGCACATAGGTGAGCCGCTTGCCCACGGCGGGGTAGAGCGACTCGTGCATGTACACTACGCCCTGGCCGCTGGAGAAGTTGGCGGCCCGCAGCCCGGTCATGCTGAGCCCCGCGGTGACCGCGGCGGCGGCATGCTCACCTTCCGGCTCGAAGAAGATCAGCCGGCGGCCGTTCACGTTCCGGGTGCCGTCGGCCACCGCGGCGGCCCACCCCTCGCCCATCTGGGTGGAGGGGGTGATGGGATAGGCGCCGGCCGCTTCGCTGGCGCGGGTTTCCATGGCGACCACCGCGGCGCTGCCATCCATCGCCTCGAGCGTCCCGGGAAACGGGGGGGCAGCGGGCTCGGTCCTGGGCGCCGGCTTGGCCGACGTGCTCATGAGTTTCACGTTGTGCTCCCGACGAGTAGGGAGGCGGTGGAGCCCGTCTCCAGCCAGACGATAGCCCCGGTCGGACAGCGCGCGATTGCCGCCGCGTCGGCCATGGCGTTGAGCCGGTAGTCCACCACCGCGACGCCGCTGCTGATGCTGATGAGTCCCGCCGCCGCGTCGGCCACGCACTTGCCGCACGTGGTACAGGCCACCTTGCAGTCTTCCAGAATGTCGTCGCCGGCCATGAGATTGCGGCACCGCACCAGCAGGTGCTGATCCAGCGGCATGATGGCGAGCAGGTCCTTGGGGCAGGCGGTGACGCAGTCGCCGCAGGCGGTGCACTTCTCCAGGTCGATGAGCGGGAGGCCGTCGCCGCTCATGCGCATGGCGTCGAAGGTGCACGCACGGACGCAGTCGGCCAGCCCCAGGCAGCCCCAGGTGCAGCCCTTGCCGCCGCCGCCCACGGCCGCCGCGGCGGCACAGGTGGGCAGCCCGCGGTACTCCGCCTGCTGGCGGGCCACCGCGGCACCGCCGGCGCAGAGCAGACGCGCGCCGATGCGCACCGCCTGGCCCGCATCCACCCCCAGGTAGCTCGCGATCTGCGCCCGCGCCTCATCGGTGGCCACATTGCAGTCCGCCGGCTTTACCGCACCCGCCACCAGCTTTTCGGCAAAGGCGCGGCAGCCCGGCTCGCCGCAGGCGCCGCAGTTGGCGTTGGGCAGCAGGCCGTTCACCACGTCGATACGCGGGTCTTCCCAGACCTTGAGCTTCCGGTTGGCGAGGGCGATGAGGGTCCCGAAGACGAGACCGACGCTGCCCAGGATGGCGACGGCGGCGAAGATCATGTCGCCGGTGCTCCCGGAGCGGGGGACAGCCCGGCCTGTGCCAGCAGCCAGGACGCCAGGGCATCGACCGACTGCGCGCCGCCCGCCGGTGCGCCGGTGGGTGCCAGGGCAGGCGGGGCCGCTGCGAGATCGGCCAGCAGCGCCAGCTGGGTCAACTCCTCCCGCTGCTGCCAGGCGCTGCGCCCTCCCAGCGGTGCCCGGGGCGGCTCCGGCGGCAACTGCTGAATCTCGAGCCGCTGACCCAGAGCGCCGCCAGCGGCCGGATCGTGTACGAACCGGGCGGCGCCCTCGGGCACCAGGGCCGCGATCCCGGGGCCGCCGAAGCTCATCAGCCGGGAGAGGTCGGCTGGATTGGACGTCTGCATGACGAACACGCCGGGAGTGATCAGCCGGACCAGCGGCGCCGGTGAGACGGGCGGCTCCAGGACGAGGACGATCTTGATGCCGCCGTCGAGGAACGGCGCCAGGCCTTCGGCCCGGGCATCGGCGCCGTCCAGCAGGACGACCATCGGCGGTGCCAGCTGCCGCTCGCTCCGGTTCCAGCGTCTGAAGGGCAGCCCCTCCAGGAGCCGGTCGTGCTCATCGGGGCGGTATGCCCCGGCCCGGGCGGCCTGGAACAGCAGCGCGGCGCCGAAGGCGCGGCCCGTTCGTGCCAGCTGGTCTTCCACCAGGCGCGCCAGATCGCCGCCCCGGGGCAGGATCTGCGCGGCGGTGCCGTCCTGCGCCAGGACGTCGGCCAGCACCGCCGCGGCGCGTTCCATGGGCTCCAGCCTCCCGGGGGCTACCGTGTCGGGCTCGAAAAGCGAGGCGAACCGGCTTTCGCTGATCCGCCCCGCCGCGAACCGGCCCAGCCGCGTCGGCGGCTCGCCGCCGCCCGCGGCCGGCTGCCGATGGCTGTCGAGATAGTCGCCCACCTGGTCGGCCGCGGCGGCAATGGCCGCCCGGCAGCGCACCTGGGCATCGGCCACCAGGGCCTGGACCTGCTCCAGTCGAGGATCAGACGGCATACTTGTCGAGCTCCGCGTTGAGCAGGGAGATCCGGTCGGCCGCCGTGCGGGCCGGCACCTGCCGGATGAGGTCGTACCGGGCACGCGACTCGTCCCGGTAGAACACGCCGAGCCGTACCCGGTCCGACATCTCGGCCAGCCGGCGGGCCTGATCCAGGTCGTGCGGGTCATGTGTGATGCGGTTCTTGTAGGTCTTCTCCAGCTCCGGGGCGGCGACACCGTCGTCGTGCACCAGAAGCTCGATCAGGTCGGGCTTCTGGACCGCCTGCTGGAAGATGCCCGGAGTGAACACCGGGCAGCGCTGCAGTATCCGCACGAAGGCAAGCCCCTCATGGTGATAGGCCGCGCGCAGCGTGGCCAGCAGGTGCGCCGGCACCCACTCCGCCGTCTGGGCCACGAAGGATGCGTTGCTTACCCCCAGCGCCATGGAGATGGGGTTCAGGGCAGGGAGATAGCTGCCCCCGGGCTGCGTGTTGCTGGGATGCCCCTGCGGCGTCGTGGGCGAGGTCTGGTTCTTGGTCAGGCCGTAGATGGCGTTGTCGAGCACCATGGCGACCATGCGCACGTTATAGCGCAGCGCATGCAGCCAGTGCCCCGCGCCGATCGAGGTGCAATCGCCGTCGCCCATCACCACGAAGACGGTGAGGTCGGGCCGGTGCAGCTTGATGCCGGTTGCCACCGGCAGCGCGCGGCCGTGAATGCCGTGGAAACCGTAGGTCTTGAGGTAGTGGGGAAAGCGGCTGGAGCAGCCGATCCCGGAGACGAACACCGTCTGTTCCGGGCGGAGCTGTTCGCTCACCAGCAGCTTCTCGACCGCGGTGAGGACCGAATGATCGCCGCAGCCCGGGCACCAGCGCGCCTGCGCGCCCTCGTAATCCGACATCTCGAAGGAGAGATCGCCCGGCTCGGCAACGGCATGGAGCAGCGGGCAGAGCATCTCGCCGGCGTTCACTTGGCACCTCGCGTCATCGGAGAGGCGGCCCCGGCTCCATCGAGCCGGGCCTGAATGGCTTCCAGAATGGCCTGCGGCCGCAGCGGCTCGCCTGGCACACGGGTCCAGCAGTCCACGTCCACCAGTGTGGCGGCGCGCAGCAGCCAGGCGAGCTGGCCCATGCGGCGGTTCTCCGGCGTAATGCCGGGCGCCGACGGGTCGTCGCTGTAGTTGAGCTCCACGGTGCAGACCCGGCCGAAACGGGCGAAGATCTCGCGCAGTCCGGGCTGCAGCGGCGAGAGGAAGGTGAGGTGCACCGAGCTCACGCGGAGCCCGCCGGCACGCGCCCGGGCCACGGCTTCCTCGATGGCTCCCTTGGTGCTTCCCCAGCCCACCAGCAGGAGATCGCCCGAGTCGTCGCCATTGACCGCCGGGGGCAGCAGGGTCTGCTGCAGGGTGGCCAGTTTCCGGCTGCGCATGGCGGAGCTGTGCTGGTGAATGCCGCTGCTGTAGGCCACCTTGCTGCGGCTGTCGTGCGCCAGGCCCGTCAGGGTGTACATCCCGTTGGCCTGGCCCGGGATGACCCGGCGCGAGAGGCCCGTCTCGGGATTCCAGTCGTAGGCCTTCTGCCCCTCCGGCACCGGCCCCAGGTCCAGCGACGTACGCAGCCAGCGTTCCTCCGGGACTGGCCGGGGGAAGGGCTGGACGCCGGTGGCGAGATTGGCATCCGACAGCACCACTACGACACAGCGGAACGCCTCGGCCAGCCGGCGGGCGGTGAGCATCACGTGGAAGCACTCTTCGATGGTGGCCGGAGCCAGCACCACCTTGGGCGCATCGCCCGGCTGGCCGAACAGCACCGCCAGCAGATCCGACTGCTCCACCTTGGTGGGGAGCCCCGTGCTGGGGCCGCCCCGCTGGACGTCCAGCACCACCAGCGGGATTTCCGCCATGACCGCGAGGCCCAGGAACTCGGTCTTGAGCGCCAGCCCCGGTCCGCTGGTGATGGTGAGGGCGACTTTGCCCGCATAGGAGGCGCCGATGGCCACGCCCACCGCGGCGATCTCGTCCTCCGCCTGATGCAGCACCCCGCCGAAACGATGGAAGACTTCGCCCAGGTAATGCGAGGCGGAGGTGGCCGGGGTAATGGGGTACATGGCGCACAGTTCGAACCCCGCCGCGATGGCGCCCATGCCGGCCGCCTCGTTGCCGTTCATCACTACCATCGGTTCCGTCGCCGGCGCGGCCGGGACCTCATAGCGGAAATCCAGATGCTCGCCCGCCCAGGCGTACCCCAGCTCCAGCAGGGCGACGTTCTGGGTGTAGACCGCCTCGGACTTCTTGCGGAAGGCGTAGGCGATCTGGTCGCGGATCCGGTCGAGGTCGCGCTGGTAGATCCAGGCCAGCATCCCCAGGGCAAACATGTTCTTGCCCTTGCGCGGATTATCCACGATGGTCAGACACTGCTCGTCCATGGGCACGGGAACGATGCGATAGGAATGCGCCGCCAGCTCCTGCAGTGCCGATTCCCAGGCACGGCGGACATCGTCATCCGGATGATTGGCCCACTTGTTCTCCAGCAGGACGGTGGCGTCGGGCGCGAGCGCGCCCAGGCGGTGTCGGGCCAGGAGTACCTGTTCGTTGAAGGCCACCACCAGGCGGGTATTGTCGCCCCAGTTGGTCACCGGCTCGGTGCCGAACCGGATCCGGATACCGCTGGCCCCTTCCGGGACCCGGGGCGGCGGCTGGATCTCCGCCGGGATGATCTCGACCGTCCAGACCCCGTTGCCCATCTTGGCCGAAACAGCGCCGAAGATCTGGCCGCATTTCTGGGCGCCTTCGCCGGAATCGGAGACGATCTCGACGGTATGCTCAGAAAGCCGGCGCGTGGTGGCGGGGGTGGCCGCGATCGCGGGCGCGGACGAAGAACCTGCGACAGACGTAGGCATGACCAGACTCCGAGGGTCCGGGGGCCAGGACCGTCCGTGGACTGCCACCGGGCCACCGTGGGGGATGCGGCCGCGGTCACGGACGAAGCCGGCCGGGCTACTCGCCTGACCGGCATGCACATCGTAATGAAGGGGGGGTGAATGACGGCGAAAGAAAGGGTGAAGACTTCTTTCAAACCGGGAGGGAGCCCCTCCCGCCCCCGGCGGGCGGCCCCATCGGCGATTGCGCCAGTCGGCTATGCGGTTTCATACTTCGGGGCAGGCCCTCCGGGGGGGCGTGTCAGGGAAGCCGGTTTGGTCGTCTCCCTCTGGGGCTCATCCGCGGCTGCGCGCCGGCGTGCCGGCATTCCTACCTCACCGAGCGGGGCCATGATACCATCTCTGCGTTGCTCACGGTTTTTCCTGCTGGCCGCCGCGGCGGCGCTGGGTGCCTGCGGCGGCTCGTCCTCGACCAAACCGAACCCTACCGGGGGGGATGTCTCGGGCACCTGGGTCGCCTCGACGTTCACCATCTACAACGTGAACGACACCACCCTCAAGGCACACCCCGACCTCACCCTCACCATTGCCAACACATCGGTATCGGCGCAGCGGATCTTGGGTAGTGATACCGCGAATCTCTCGGGTACGGTTGATACCGTCGGTCGGACCATCACGCTGCCGTTGTTCAACGTGAACGCGACCACCGCGCACTTCTCCTACAACCTGACCAGCGCCACGACGATGGCGATCAACAGCGGGGATATTCGATGGGATTGGCCCATTATCGACTCGACCCACGCCGACTCCAGCGCCAGCGCGGTGGGCGTGCTGGTCAAGGCGCCCTGATCAGGCGGCTGCCACCGGAGGCGGCCGGCTGTTAGCTTTGAGCGGTGCCGACTTCTCCCGGGCGGCTGCTCCCGGCAGCCGCCCTCTGCCTTCTTGCCGCCTGCGCCGGCGGTCCTTCTTCCTGGCCGGGCAATGAGACTATCCGTCCCGTTCCCGCGCTGCCGCTGCGCCTCGAGCCGGTGCCAGGAGGCCTCCGGATCCTGCCGGCGGATACCATCGCCGGCAGCGGATGCCGCAGCCCCATGGCCGATCCGTCGCGCGCCATTCGCCTGCGGATGATCCGCTCCTACGGCGGAGATGGCGACTACGAAGCGCCCCCTGGCAGCTACGGCCTCGCTCCCGATCAGCTGGTCCGGGTCGAGTGTAACAGCGGCCGGGTACGAGGGACGGTGCGGCGCTGACCGGCGGCTCTCGCCATCCGCCTGCCGCCGAGTATTTTGAAATGAATCCCCTGCCGTATCTTCCTCGTCGGGAGGCCTCATGTCGACGGCCAACGCTGCCCGCACGGGCCACCGGGTCTCTCTTATTCTGGGAATCGTGTTCCTGGCGATTGCGGTAGCGCCCAAGTTCACCGGCCTGGGCTTCAACCGCACATTCCTCTATATCGCCCTGGCGTTTCTTCTCCTGAGCACAGCCATGCGGCGGCGGAGCCGCTCCGAGCTGGAGAATCCGGGCAACGAGGCTTCCTCTCGTCACTGAGAGCCCAATCATGGACCGGCAGACCCTGGCGCTCTTCATTCCCATCCTGGCCCTGGCCATTCCCGTGGCCGCCGTGATCTTCAGCGGGATCAACAAGAACATGCGGCTGCGGGTGGAAGAGGCGAAGGCCCGCGCGGGGCTCAACGCCGAAACCGCCGCGGAGCTCGATGCGCTGGCGCAGGAGGTTCAGGAACTCCGGCAGGAATTGGTGGAGGTAAGCGAGCGGATGGACTTCGCCGAGCGCCTGCTCACCCGGGGTGAACGCGGAGAGCCTCCCGGGAGCGGGCAGCCCTGAGCCGCGGGATGCGCGCTCGAACACCCCGCTCCTGTCACGGTATACCCGCGCGGGCAAGGGCGGCGGTGGAGAGGCGGACGGAATAATCGACCCGAGGAGCATCGTACAATGGCACACTCGCTGACCACCCAGGTAGGCGCGATCCGGGCGACTCTGCAGGCTATCGAGGCCCAGCTCGACAAGGGGCGCATCCCCCGGCCGGCTCTGGAGGATTTCAAACGTGCGGTGGACGACGTCCGCCTCCGGGTCTGGAGCATCATGGCCTCCGCGAGCACCGACGACTCGGCTCCCCTGGAACGGTTCCGGATCCGCCGGGCCGTGGACATCATTGCCGGCCTGGCAGATGACGCCGTTGCCGGAAGCATCCAGTTGGATCACCGGGAATGGGCCGATCTGCGCTCGGCCATCCAGCGGTTGGAAAACGAACACTCCAACCGGTCCTGACGGGACCTGACGTGGCAGCCAGCCACTGGTCATGTTAATTAACATCGGCCGACGCAACATCTTTCTCTATAGTCAGTTAAATCGTGTGACATGATGTGGAAACTCAGGTTAGTCGGCATTGCCGCCGCCCTGCTTTTTCCCACGGTATCCCGCACGCAGGCTTGGCCGCCGGACGACGCACCCGTAGCCCTTACCGGCGGCGTGGTGCTGGATGGACAGCAGGACTCCCTGGGCAGCATCCAGCCCGGCAGGATTGCCGACCTGCTCGTCCTGGAAGCCGATCCACTGCAGGACATCCGGAACACCCGGACCGTCCTCCTGGTGGTGAAGCGGGGCAGGTTCTACCAGCACGGCGACCGTAACCGGACCGCACCGTGAGGGGGGGCCGCGCCGCCGCGGGGGCCACATCGGACACCTATTCCCGCATCTACGCCGTGGTACGCCGGATTCCCCGGGGGCGGGTGGCGACCTACGGCCAAGTGGCTGGGCTCGCGGGAGGCATTCCGCGGGGCGCGCGCCAGGTGGGCTACGCCCTGCATGCCCTTACCCCCGCCCGGGCCGTTCCCTGGCATCGGGTAGTGAATGCCGCCGGCCGGATCAGTCTGCCTCCCGGGGGCGGCCTGTCGCAGCGACTGCTGCTGGAACGCGAGGGCGTCCGGTTTGACGGTCGTGGCCGCATCGATCTCGACCGCTATGGCTGGAAGCCAAGGTCTCGGCGCCCCGCCGCGCCTGCCGGTAGTGGCAATGCCTGAGCCGGAACAGGAACTGGTTGCGCTGGCCGCCAAGCTGCGCGGCGAGATCCCTGTTTCTCACCATCTGGGTATTCACCCGGTGGCCTGGGACGGGAATCGTCTGGTGCTCGCGGCGCCGCTGGCGGTGAACGTGAACCACGAGGGCACCGCCTTCGCCGGCAGCGTACACGCGCTGGCCACCCTGGCGGGATGGTCGGCGGTCTGGCTCTCGCTGCGACGCGCCAGGCTCGCCGCACATGTGGTGATCCAGGACAGCCGGATGGCATATCAGCGGCCGATCCTGGAGGACTTCCACGCCGGCTGCACCATTCCGGCGGTCGGTCTGGAACGGTTACTGAGCGCCCTGCGGCGACACGGGCGCGGGCGGATTGCCCTTGAGGTCGAGGTGCGGGGCGGAGCGGACGTGCTGGCCCGTTTCAGCGGCCGCTACGTGGCCTTCGCGGAGCGCTGACGAGGATGGGCGAGCCGGTGCGGGTGCGCAGCGCGACGGCGGCCGATCTTCCTGGCGTGCTCGCGCTCAACAATACGGCGCCGCCGGCGGTCAACGCCATCTCCGCGGACCGGCTCCGCTGGCTGGCCGGCGCGGCGCGCGAATTTCTGGTAGCGGACTCCGGCGGCCGGCTGGTGGGATTCCTCCTGGTCTTGCCGCCGGAGGCCGCGTACGACAGTCCGAACTTTCTCTGGTTTCGCAGCCGGTACGCCGGCTTTCTCTATATCGATCGGATCGTGGTGCGGCGGGATATGCGGGGCCGCGGAGTCGGCGCCGCGCTCTATCGCGAACTGCTGTCGCGCGCCGGTTCAACGGTCGAACTGCTCACCTGCGAGGTAAACCTGCGGCCGCCCAATCCGGGGTCGCTGGCGTTTCACGCGGCCCAGGGGTTTCGCGAGGTGGGCCGACAGGACACCGATGGCGGTAGCAAGACCGTCTCATTGCAGATCCGCCATGTTCCGATGCGCGCGGGGCCGGCATCCGGTGATGCCGGCCCCGCGCCTGCTGCTCCAGCGTCCTGAGAAATCAGAGCGGGATCTGATGCTGTCCGCTGTTACCGTGGCCGTCGCGATAGCCCATGATGGCCGTGCGCCCGTCCGCCTGGAACAGCACCGACATCCCGTCGGCGCACTGAACGGTCAAGCGGATGATCGGCGATTCGCCGGCGTCCATCTGCCGGTTCCGCCGCGTCATGCCTTCCTGCACCGCGACCGCCCGGCAAACCTCCGCCGAACTGGTAGGATAGATCGCGTCGCATTGCGTGCCCGATGCGGCCGGGCGGCAATCGATCTGAATGGACGTGACCTGCACCTGGCTCAGGGCCTCGGCAGGAACGCCCAGCTTCTTCATGACCGTACGCACCGACGGCTGCTGCGCCGCCGCCGGCGTGGCATATGCCAGCGCGAGCACGACCATCCACAGAAGCCCCGGTACTTTGAGATGCTGCACTGTCGCTATCCTCTTCATAGCGCCCTCACAGGAAGGTGCATGGCGGCTGAAAGGTAGCAATCGCCGTACCCCAATGGGTGTGCCAACTGTCACTGTTGCTCCAAGTCGTTCTGTGACAAGTAGCTAGGGGGTCACCTCCGGGGGGTTCACTGCCCGGTGTCGCCCCGACACCCCTCCTGGGTTTCCTGCCCGGCCTGCGGGAGAATACCGGAGGAGGACAGGGGTGTGCCACGGGCGAGACAGGCCGGGAATCGGTCACCTGGAGGAAGTGATGGACCTTACGCACGCCAGGCGCATGTTGCGGCACAATCATTGGGCCAACCGTGAAGTGCTGGAAGGGTTGAAGCAGGAGCCCGGCGACCTGTCCGAGCCGGCGCGGCTGCTGGCGCATATCGTGGCGGCGGAGCACCTGTGGCTGGGGAGGATCGCGCCGAGCGCGCCCACCCTGCCGGTCTGGCCTCGCTGGACGCTGGAGGAGTGTGCAACTCGCCTCGCAGCGCTGCCGTCGCGCTGGGATTCGGTGCTGGCATCGCTGGAAACTCCGGGCACATCGGGCCGCGACGTGGCGTACACCAACTCCAAGGGCGAGGCATGGCGCAACCGCGTCGATGACATCGTCCTCCACGTCGTGCTTCATGGATCCTACCACCGGGGCCAGATCGCCGTCCGGGTTCGCGAGTCCGGAGGGGAACCGGCCTACACGGATTTCATCCATGCGGTGCGGCGGGGGCGGCTCGCCTGAGGTGTGATCTGGCGCGTAGCGTCGCGCCGCACGGCGCCGCAGCATACGGCAGGCATTTCGAGAGGGGGAATCATGAGTCCCAAAGGGCGGGATGAAGCCATGCGGACCCAGCTGACGCCGGAACAATACCGCGTCACCCAGGAGCACGGGACGGAACTGCCGTTCACCGGGGAGTACTGGGACTGCAAAGAGGCGGGAGTCTATCGCTGCGTCTGCTGTGGGCTTCCCCTCTTCTCCTCGGAGCACAAGTTCGATTCAGGCACGGGCTGGCCGAGCTTCTACGCTCCCCATACCGCGGCCAATGTCTCGATGACCACCGACCCGAGTCATGGGATGCGCCGCAGGGAAATCAGCTGCGCCGGCTGCGGGGCGCATCTGGGACACGTGTTCGGCGACGGGCCCGCGCCTACCGGGCTGCGCTACTGCCTCAACTCCGCCGCGCTCCGGCTGGGGCACGGCGGCACCGGCGCCTGACCTTCACCTTCCAGCGAGAACCGAGAACCATGGGATTCGACCAGTACCATGAACCGCCCGGAGAACTGCCGGCCGAGACGCGCACCTTCGCCCGGATGATGGTGTCGCTGATCGAGGAGGCCGAAGCCATCGGCTGGTACGAGCAGCGTATGGCGGTGGAAACCGACCGCGAGGCCCGGGCTATCATGCGCAACGCGCAGCAGGAGGAATTCAAGCATTTCGGCATGGATCTCGAGTTCCTGTTGCGCCGCCGTCCGGCGTGGCGCCGGACCCTGCAGGATATCCTCTTCCAGCCGGGCGATATCGTGAAGCACGGCGAGGCGGCCGAAGAGGACACCGACTAGGCCCCTACCCGCTGGCCCGGAATGGCTTTAGCCTTCGCAGCATGAGCCGCTGGGTGCTGCGACTGATGGTCGCGAATGCCATGGTGTTCTTCCTGCAGCAGACGCTGGGGCCTGGCCTGACCGATGCGCTGGCCTTCTACCCTCCGCTGCTGGCCACTCACCCCTGGACGATCGTGACCTACATGTTCGTTCATGGCGGCCTGTGGCACATCCTTTTCAATATGCTGGGGCTGTACTTTCTGGGCCCCCGGGTGGAGATGCGCCTGGGCGGCCCGGCCTTTCTGGGCCTGTACTTTGTGAGCGGCATTTCCGGTGCGTTGCTGTCGCTGCTCATCACCCCGGGCGCGGCCATTATCGGTGCGTCGGCCGGCGTGTTCGGGGTGTTTCTGGCATTCGCCCGCTACTGGCCCCGCGAGCGGCTGTATATCTGGGGTGTCCTGCCCATCGAGGCGTGGCTGCTGATCGTCCTGATGACCGTAATGTCGCTCTTCGGCTTCGGCGGCCAGGGCATCGCCCATTATGCCCACCTGGGCGGCTTCGCGGGTGCGTTTCTTTTTCTCCGCATCTGGGAGTACCGCTCGCCCGCCCACAAGTTCCGCAAGCAGGCGGCCGCACCTTCAGTTCAGAGGACGAACGCCGACCTGGGCGCGCTGCAGCGCTGGGCCCGGATCCCGCGCGAGCGGCTGCACGAGGTAAACCGGGAAGAGGTCGACCGCATTCTGGACAAGATCAGCCGGAGCGGGTTGGCCAGTCTGACGGCGGGCGAACGCGAGTGTCTGGAGCGCTTCAGCCCGAAGGAACACTGAGGGGAGGTCCTTATGCCGAGTGGTCTCGGGTTCGAGGTCCGGCTGCAGCTGCCGCTCGACCAGGCCATCGAGCGGGTGACGGAAGCTCTCAAAGCCGAGGGCTTCGGGGTGCTCACCCGGATTGACGTCCAGCAGGTCCTGCGCGAGAAAATCAACGCCGATTTCCGCCCCTACGTCATTCTCGGCGCCTGTAATCCATCCCTGGCCCATCGGGCGCTGCAACGGAAGGCCGAGGCCGGTCTGCTGCTGCCCTGCAATGTGACGGTCGAGGCGGCAGGCGACGGGAGTCTGGTGCGGATCGGCAATCCCGACGTGCTCATGGGGGTGGGAGACCTGGAGCAGGACCCGCACCTGCGAGAGCTGGCCAGCGAAGCCCGCATCAAGCTGGAGCGCGCCGCGCGCTCGCTGGAGTAGGCCGCCGGCAGGCCCCACTCCCAATCGAGGAGGCCCGGTGGACCCTCGTTTCGATCTTCTGCTGCGTCTGCTGGTGGCGGGAGTGCTGACCGGCCTCCTCGGCTGGGAGCGTGAGAGCGCGGGCAAGTCCGCCGGGCTGCGCACCTACATGATGGTAGGCGTCGGATCGGCGCTGTTCTGTGTCGTGGGGGAGCTGCTGATCCGGGAGCAGGGCCCCGTGGGGATGAGCTATGATCCCATCCGCCTGGTGCAGGCGATCGCCACCGGTGTCGGCTTTCTCGGCGCCGGGACCATCTTCGTCCAGCGGAAGCAGGGCGAGGTGCACGGCCTGACCACAGCCGCCGGAATCTGGGTGGCTGCGGCGGTGGGAATGGCGTCCGGACTTCGATACTATGTCATCGCGGGTGGCGCCACCCTGCTGGTGCTGCTGATCCTCCGGCTGGTGTCCCGCCTGGAACGGCGGCTGCGGCCCTGACCTGCCCGTGCCAAGCGCGGGCTACCCCGGTCGCTTCCTGGTCGAGCTGATCAGCCGCCATGCGTTGGCGGCCGTGTTCGGCGTCTTCGTCCTGGCGGCCATTGTCTACCTTGCCGCTTCGGTGCTCGGGCCCTGGCTGGTGGGGCATCGCGGGCTGGTCTGGCGCGTTGCCGGGAAGGGCTGGGCCTGGTTGCGTCGCCAGCCGCCGGTGGCGGTCCTGCGTCACAGGTATCCGCGTCTCTTCGCGTTTCTGCGCCGTCGGCTTACCCCCGGCGAATATCTGGGCTTTCACCTGGCGGCGGGGTTCTTCGCCAGCGCGGGGATCATTCTCTTCGTAGTCCTGGCCCAGCGCATTGTGGGCCAGACCGGGCTGACCCGGTTCGACCTGGCGCTCACGCTGGCATTGCACCAGCATGGAACCGCCGGGCTTACTCGCTGGTTGCTCCGGATTACGCTCCTGGGGTCGAGCTTCACGGTGACCGTGGTCGGGATTGCCACCGGGCTTCTGCTGCTCTTCGAACGGCAGAATTATCTTCTGGCCGTCTGGGTCGCCGGACTGGCCGGCGGCGGACTGCTGAACCAGCTGTTGAAGTGGATCTTCCAGCGGGCCCGTCCCGAGTTTGCGGCTACCTATCGCTCCTGGAGCTTTCCCAGCGGCCACGCCATGGTTTCCCTGATCACCTACGGTCTGCTGGCCTATCTGATCACCCTCGCCTTCTCCCGCCAGGTGGCGCGCTGGGTGGTGCCGGCGCTGGCGCTGCTGGTGCTCTTCATCGGCTTCAGCCGGGTGTACCTGGGGGTGCACTACTTCAGCGATGTGGTTGCCGGCTATGGTGCGGGGACGGTGTGGCTGGTTGCCTGCATCACCGCGGCGGAGCTGATCCGCCGCCGGCGGAGCGCCGCATGAACGCTCTCATACCGCGCCCGCTGCTGATCGGCGTGGCGGGTGGAACGGGTTCGGGCAAGACCACGGTGGCCCGCGCCATCCACCAGTCGCTGGGCCTGGACGCGCTGCTGCTCGACCAGGACGCGTACTATCGCGATCTCGGCGCGCTTCCGCTGGAGGAGCGACGCAGGGTCAATTTCGACCATCCCGACGCTCTCGACATGCCGCTCCTGGTGCGGCATCTCCAGGCCCTGACGGCATGGCAGCCGGTGGAGAAGCCCACCTACGATTTCGTCGCGCATACCCGCGCCTCCGGCACCGTGCGGGTCGAGCCGCGCGACGTGATTCTGGTGGAGGGCATTCTGCTCTTCACCGATCCGGCGCTGCGTGCGTTGTTCGATATTCGCATTTTCGTCGACGTGGCCGACGACGTCCGGTTCATCCGGCGCCTCCAGCGGGACCTGACCGAGCGCGGCCGCTCGCTCGATTCGATCATCGACCAGTACCTCTCCACCGTGCGGCCCATGCACCTCGAGTTTGTCGAGCCGCAGAAACGTTACGCCGACATCATCCTGCCGGAGGGCGGGCAGAACCGGATCGGCGTGGAGATGATCGAGGCCCGGGTGGCGCTGGAAATCCGGCGTCGCCGGTCCGGCCCTGGGGCCAGCCGGACGAGGGAGGCCGGGGGGTAGCCGCCAAGGGGCGGCGCCACCGGTTCTTCGGAGGCGAAGGGGGTGCTGACGCCCCGAATCCCGGTGCCTACGGTTATCTTTCGGTATGGATCTGCTGGAGCGCTTTACCCGGCATCTGGCCACGTTGGGCCTGGCTCCCGGCCGCGCCCTGGTGGCCGTCTCGGGCGGCGCCGATTCCGCCGCGCTGCTCGATCTCCTGCTGGCCAGCCGAGCGGCCCATGGCCTCGAATTGCTGGTGGCGCACGCCGACCACGGCATCCACCCCGGGAGTGCCGGGGTGGCCGATCTGGTGCGGCGCCGTGCCGCCGACGTCTCCCTTCCTTTTTATAGCGTCGAGCTGAACCTGGGCCCGATGGCGGGGGAGACCGTCGCCCGCGAGCGCCGTTACCGCTGGCTGGAGCGGGTCAGACAATCAGCCGGCGCCGGGTATCTTATCACCGCGCATCAGGCGGATGATCAGGTAGAAACAGTGGTACTGCGGCTGTTGCATGGCTCCGGACCCGCCGGGTTGGCGGGAATGGCCGCGGTGGCGGGATCGCTGGTTCGCCCGCTCCTGCCATTCAGGCGCGAGGAACTGGCGCGGTATGTGCTCGAACGTGGACTGGACGTGTGGGACGATCCGGCCAACCACGATCCGCGCCACCTGCGGAGCTGGCTCAGGCAGCGGGTGCTGCCCGGCATCGAGGCTCGCGTGCCCGATCTCCACGCGAGGCTCACCGGCACCGCGGCCCAGGCGGCACTGGATCGGGCCGCGTGGGACCAGGCGCTCGAGCGCCTCCCGGGCATTGACTGGCGGCAGGAGGTCGACGGCGCTTCGGTTGCTGTGGCCGGAACCGCCGGGTATGATTCGCCGCTGCTGACCGCCCTGCTGATGGCGGCTGCGCGGCGCGCCGGGTGCCGGTTGGGCCCGCGGCGGGCGGAGCGGGTGGTCCGGTTTCTCCGTCGCGGCGCCAGTGGCGCGCGGGTGGAACTGGGGAGTGGATGGGCCCTGGCGCTCGCGTTCGGCCGGGCGCATTTCGTGGAGCCGCCGTCTCCATCGCCCGGGGAGCAGTGGCCCCTGGACGGCGAGGCTGGCGCGCAGGAATGGGGCCGGTGGCGCTTCCGCTGGAGCGGCGAAATCGCTCCGGCACGACAGGAACGGATGGCACTGCGGGCCTGGTTCAGTCCCGGCGAGCTCGCCGTCCGGCCCTGGCGGCCCGGCGATCGGCTGCGGCCGGTCGGGGGCATCGGAAACCGGCTCGTGGTCCGCTGCTTCCAGGACGCGCGCGTGCCGCGGCACCGGCGGGAGCGCTGGCCGGTGCTGGTGGCGGCAGATGGCGTGGTGTGGGTCCCCGGCGTGTGCCGGTCGGATCATCGTCTACCCCGGGCGGGAGCGGAGGCTCTGCGTGTTGACGTCACACTCGGCTGAGGTTCTCCGCCGGACCGGCGGCCAACCGATCAAGTCCATCGTGTTCGACGAGGAGACGGTGGCGGGCCGGGTCCGCGAGCTGGGCCAGGAGATTACCGAGGCCTATCCCGATGGGCCGCTGCTGGTGCTGGGGCTGCTCAAGGGGAGCTTCATTTTTCTGGGCGACCTGGTCCGCCAGATCGAGCGCCCGCTGCAGGTCGACTTTCTGGTCGCCTCGAGCTATGGCGCGCGGAAGGTCAGCAGCGGCGATGTACACCTGGTCTACGACCCCGAAACCCGGTTGGAAGGCCAACATATCCTGCTGGTTGAGGATATTATTGATTCAGGACAGACGTTACGCAGGCTCGTGCAGGTTCTGCGGGCCCGTAAGCCCAGGAGCCTGGCGATCTGCGCCCTGCTGGACAAGCAGATCGCCGTCGACCCGCCGGAGGAAATCCGGTTTGTCGGCTTCAAGGCTCCGCCGGCCTTTCTGGTGGGCTACGGACTGGACCACGCGGAGAATTACCGGCATCTCCCGTTTATCGCGGATTTGGAATAGATGGCTGAACGACTACCTCCCCGCCCGCAAGGCCCGAACTGGGGCAACCTGACCAAGAACGTTGCCTTGTGGGTTCTCGTGGGCCTGCTTGCCCTGGCGCTCTTTCAGATGATGCGCCGGCAGAGCAGCCCGACCCAGGAATTCACCTACACGGAGTTCGTGCACCAGCTGGACGCGAACAACGTGGCGAAGGTGCAGGTCATTGACGGCAAGCAGCTCGAGGGTGAATTCCGCACGCCGGTGGTGCAGGATCAGCGCCCCGCCAAGGGCTTCACCGTTCTGCTGCCCATCGCCAACAGCGAGATGATCCTCAAGCGCATCGAGGATTCCGGCGTGCCCATCTCGGCGCGGGAGCCGAAGGGCGGGCTGACCACCATCTTCCTGGCGGCGCTTCCCTGGATCGTGATCCTCGGGCTCTGGTTCTTCCTGCTGCGTCAGCTGCAGGCGGGCGGGAGCCGTGCCTTCTCCTTCGGAAAGTCGAAGGCGAAGCTGCTGAGCGGCGATACCCCCAAAGTGACCTTCGCCGACGTGGCGGGGGCCGACGAGGCCAAGGTCGAGCTGCAGGAGATCATCGAATTCCTCAAGGACCCGCAGAAATTCACCCGGCTGGGCGGGCGGCTGCCGAAGGGCGCCCTGCTGGTGGGGCCGCCGGGCACCGGCAAGACCCTGCTGGCGCGCGCCGTCGCCGGCGAGGCCGGCCGGCCCTTCTTCTCCATGTCCGGCTCGGACTTCGTTGAAATGTTCGTCGGCGTCGGCGCGAGCCGGGTGCGCGATCTCTTCGAGCAGGGGAAGGCCCATGCGCCTTGCATCATTTTCATCGACGAAATCGACGCCGTGGGGCGGCACCGCGGCGCCGGCCTGGGCGGCGGTCATGATGAGCGGGAACAGACCCTGAACCAGCTGCTGGTGGAGATGGACGGTTTCGAATCGAACGAAGGCGTCATTCTCATCGCCGCCACCAACCGGCCGGATGTGCTCGATCCGGCGCTGCTGCGCCCCGGCCGCTTCGACCGGCAGATCGTAGTCGACGCGCCCGATGTGCGGGGTCGCGAGGGCATCCTGCGTGTGCACACCCGGAAGATCCCGCTGGCTTCCGATGTCCGGCTGGATATTCTGGCCAAGGGCACGCCGGGTCTGGCGGGGGCCGATCTGGCCAACCTGGTGAATGAGGCCGCGGTGCTGGCCGCGCGTCGCAACAAGACGCTGGTCGCCATGGAGGACTTCGAAGACGCCAAGGACAAGGTCATGCTGGGCGTGGAGCGCCGCAGCCTGGTGCTCACCGAAGACGAGCGCAAGCTTACCGCCTATCACGAGGCTGGGCATGCGGTGGTCGCCACCAAGACGCCGGGTAGCGATCCGATCCACAAGGTGACGATCGTTCCGCGCGGGCGGGCCCTGGGCCTTACCGCGTCGCTCCCCGAGACCGACCGCCACAACTACACCAAGGAATGGCTGGTCGGGAACCTGGCCATGTTCTTCGGCGGCCGGGTGGCGGAAGAGATCGTCTTCGGCCCGGAGAAGGTGACGACCGGCGCGGGCAACGACATCGAACGCGCGACCGATCTGGCGCGCCGGATGGTCACCCGGTTCGGCATGAGCGAGAAGCTCGGCGTGATGGCCGTGGGCGAGCGGGAACAGGAAATTTTCCTGGGCCGGGAGTTTGCCGCCCGGCGCGAGGTGTCCGAGCGCACCGCCGAGCTGGTGGACGACGAAGTCAAGCGGCTGATCGACGAAGCCTACCAGAAGGCCCGGGACATCATCAACGAGTTCCGCGAGCTGCTGGACCGCATGGCCCAGGCGCTGCTCGAGCGCGAGACCCTCGACCGCGACGATATCGACCTGCTGGCGGCGGGCAAGGACCTGCCGCCGCGTCCCGAGCCGCCGTCGGCGGCGCCGGCCCCGGTGCCCGGCCAGACGCTCAAGCCGGACACCTCGGTCCGGAAGCCGGTTCTCGGTACCCCGCCCGCAGAGCCCGCCGGGGCGTGATCGTCACGCCTCTCGCGGCGGACTCGCCGCGGGTGGTGCGCGATCTGCTGATCGCCCACGGATGGGATCCCGATCGCGCCGCCACCGCCGGCGGTGCGATCACCCCGGTCCTCCTCTATCTCACCGCGCTCGACGACGCGACCCGCGATGCGCTGGCGCTCCACGCCGGCCGGCTCGGTTTCGACCTGCTGAGCGGCGACGGCTGGGCCCTGCTGGCGGGCAGCCGGTCCCGGCTGGCCGGCCTGGCCCGGCCCTGGTCGCTTCCCCCTGAACTGAGCCAGGCGGCCATCGCGATCGGGGCGGCCCTTCCGGCCGACCCGTCTCCCGTATGGCTGACCGCCGCCGGTCCCATCGGGCTGGAGGGGTACCGGATCGCAGGCGTGCTCAACGTGACGCCCGACAGCTTCAGCGATGGCGGTCTCCACACCACACTCGATGCCGCACTCCGGCACGCCGACCGCCTGGTGGCGGACGGCGCCGCGCTGATCGACGTGGGGGGTGAATCCACCCGCCCCGGATCGTCCCCGGTCGGGGCGGAGGAGGAGCGGCGGCGCGTAATTCCGGTGATTCGCGAGCTGGCGCGGCGCCACCCCGCGGTGCCGGTGTCGGTGGACACCGTGAAGCGCGATGTGGCCGCCGCGGCCCTCGACGCGGGAGCCGCGATCATCAACGACCCGTCCGCGTTCCGGCTGGACGCGGGCATGGCCGCCCTGGCAGCCGAGGGCGGTGCCGGGGTGATCCTGATGCACTCGCGCGGCGGTGTCGCCGATATGGCGTCGCTGGAGCACGCCGACTACGGGACCGATCCGCTGGGGACCATCCTGCGCGAGATGCGCGAGCGTCTGGAGGCGGCGGTGGGCGCCGGGGTGGAGGCCGATCGTATCGTGCTGGACCCCGGCCTCGGATTCGGCAAGACCGCGGCGCAGAACCTCCTGGTGCTCGATCAGCTGGCGGCGTTTCGCGCCCTGGGGCGGCCGCTACTGGTCGGCCCGTCCCGCAAGCGCTTTCTGGGCGCCGCCACCGGACGGGCGGTGGGGGATCGCGATCGCGCCACGGCCGTGGCCTGTGCCATGGCTTACCGTGAAGGCGTCCGTCTCTTCCGGGTGCACGATGTCGCCCTGAGCCGGGAAGCGCTGGACCTGGCCCAGGCGATGGAGCGGGGAGACGCCGGGGCAGGCTGAGCCTTTGGGGGCGGGGAGCATGTCGAAAGCACGCAGAGCCAAGCAACGGGCAGCCACGCCTGCCATCGCGGAATTGGCCCACGGGACGCCGGGTGCGGCGCCCTACGGCCTGGCCGGCGGAGTGTCGGCCGCCGTGCTGGTCCTCTACACCATCACCCTGGCCCCGACGGTCACCTTCTGGGATGCAGGCGAGTTCATTGCGGCCGCGAAGGTGCTGGGGATTCCTCACCCTCCCGGAACGCCGGTGTTCGTGCTGCTGGCGCACGTCTGGGGCGCGCTGGTTCCCCTGGGACAGTACGCCGTCCGGCTGAATTTTCTGAGCGCCCTGCTCAGCGCGCTGGGTGCCGGCTGCTTCTTTCTGGTAGTGCACGAGGCGCTGGCGCGCCTGGCGCCCGGGCCGGAGCTCCGTAACCGGATGGTGCGGATCGGCGGCGCGGCGGCCGCCGCCCTGACCGGCGCCTTCACCTTCACCAACTGGCAGAACTCCAACGAGACGGAAGTCTACGCGGTCGCGACGTTTCTCATCGCGGCCATCTCCTGGCTGGCGCTGCTGTGGCGCCGCCGGCGCGGCAGCGGGCGCGCTCCCCGGACGCTGCTCCTCGTCATGTACCTGGCCGGACTCTCGGTGGGCACTCACCTGCTCACGCTCCTGGCCGGCCCCGCGGTGGTGCTCTTTCTCGGGAGCGAGCTCCGCCTGCATCCTGCCGCTACCCCGGGGGACCGGCGCCGGGAATGGGCGCAGCTGGGGGTCGTTGCAACCGCGTGGATGCTGCTGGTGGGTGTGGGGCTGGGGAATCCGATGCTCATGATCTCGGCTGGTGTGCTGCTGCTGGGCGCGATCCTCCTGGCAGTCCAGGCCCGGACCCTGGGCTTCGCCCTGCTGGTACCGGCTCTGGCCCTGGGAGGCGTCTCCACCTACGGCTTTCTCTATGTACGCGCCCGGCAGCATCCGGTGTTGAATGAAGCGGCGCCGGAAACGCCGGCCGCACTGCTGGCCGTCATTCAGCGGGCCCAGTATCCGCCGCGCACGCCGCTGGACGATCCCACCATGCAACATGGTCCCGGCAACCCGGGACGGTCGCTCGAGGTATTGGGCTGGCAGCTGGTGAATTACGTGCAGTACTTCGACTGGCAATGGGCCCGCAGCCTGCCGGGAGGCGAGCGTGGCGCCGTATGGCGGTTGCTGGTGACGCTGATCTACCTGGTATTGGGGTTTCAGGGGCTGCTGCTGCATCGCCGGTTTGACCGCTCCAGCTGGTGGCTGTTGCTGGGATTGTTCCTGGCGACCGGCCTGGGCCTCGTGCTGTACATGAACTTCAAGCCAGGGTACAGCCTGGCGTGGGATCGCTGGCCCAGTGTACAGGATCACGAGGTGCGCGAGCGGGACTATTTCTTCGTGGTGAGCTTCGTGGTCTGGGGCCTCTGGGCGGGGATAGCAGCCGCTGTGCTGGTGCGCCGTCTGCTCTACCGGGGCCGTCCGGCCGCAGTGGGAGTGGCCCTGCTCGGGGCGACGGCGCTGGTTCCCGTGGCCGGCAATTTCGCCCAGGCCACGCGGCGGCAAACCCCCGACGCGCGTCTCGCCGCGGACTTTGCGTACAATCTGCTCAATTCTGTTCCGCCCTACGGTATCCTGTTCACTTTCGGCGACAACGACACCTTCCCGCTCTGGTGGGCCCAGGAGGTGGCGGGCATCCGACGCGATGTCGACGTCGTCTGTCTGGCGCTGGCAAACACCGGCTGGTATCTGCGCGAGCTGCGCCGGCGGCGGACCCGGCCCTTCGATGAGGGCCGGGCGCCCGCCATCTGGCAGGGGCGGCATCCGGCTGCGCCAGAGGCGCCGCTGTTCACGCTGAGCGATTCGGCCATCGCGCGCCTTACCGGCCCCGTTCCGGTGCGGCTGGACCAGCCGCTCACCCTGCGCCTGGGCTCGTTGGGCTACATCATACCTGGCGGCCGGTATCTGCCGCCCAGCGATATCGCCGCCGCCCGAATCGTCCAGGAGAATTTCGGCCGGCGGCCGCTGAGCTGGAGCATGACGACCGGCCGGGACATGCATGGGGTCGGGAATGCCATCCTGCAGCAGGGCCTCGTCTACACCCTGCAGGAGGCGCCGGTCGACACCACGGCGCCGAGCGTCGATTCCCGGCGCCTCTATGGGGCTCTGCTCGATATCCCCACCACCACCAGACTCATGTGGGATACCTATCGCTACGCCGGTCTGCTGGGCGCCGACCTCCGCGATCTGGACCCCACTGCACAGGGCATGGCCAGGAATCTCGGCATTCCCTTTACCGAGCTGGCCTTCGCGTACGCGCGCCTGGGCGAGCGCGACCGGGCGCTGGCGAACGCGGACCGGGCCGAGCAACTGGAGATCGATCCGGCGGTGCTGCAGGAACTGGCCCGGCTCAGGGAGTCGCTGGGGGTCAGTCGTTAGTCATTAGTCGCGAGTCCCTGATCCCTGGTCCCCTTCATTCCCACGCTAACCGCAAGTAAATTATAGGGCTATGGAATATTTGTCCGGCCTATCGGCCCGGCTGCAGCAGGTCCGGGAGGCGATTGCCGGGCATCAGCAGCGGGCGGGATGGACCCACCCGGTGCGAATCATCGCCGTCACCAAGACCCATGGCCCAGACGCGGTGCGGGCCGCGGCGGCGGCGGGCCTGGATGCCGTGGGGGAGAACCGGGTGCAGGAGGCCCTGGCCAAGCAGGACGCCGTCGGTCCCATTGATCTCGACTGGCACCTGATCGGTACCCTCCAGCGCAACAAGGTCCGGCAGATCACCGGCCGTTTCGCGCTGATCCATTCGGTGGATCGCGAGGAGCTGGCGGTGGAACTGGACCGGCGGCAGCCACCGGGCACGCGCCAGGCGGTGCTGGTGCAGGTGAACTGTTCCGGTGAGGCGCAGAAGGGCGGGGCGGCGCCGGAGGAGCTGCCGGCCCTGCTCGATCGGATCGCGGGCCTGGCCGGGTTGGAATTGCGGGGCCTCATGACGATGGCCGAGCTGACCGACGATCCGTCCCGGCAGCGGAGCGCCTTCCGCCGCCTGCGCCTCCTGCGCGACGACGCCGGGGCCCGGGGTCACCGCCTGCCGGAATTATCGATGGGCATGTCCGGCGACTACGGAGTCGCGGTCGAGGAGGGGGCCACCATGGTCCGGTTGGGGACCGTGCTTTTCGGGGAGCGTACGCATGGCTGACGATCTCTTTCACCTCACGCCGCACGACATCCGGGCCCAGGAGTTCCAGGGCGCGCTCCGCGGCTACGACCGGGCGCAGGTGGACGATTTCAAGCTCCGGGTGTCCGAGGAGGTCGAGCGGCTGCTGCGGGAGCGCATGCAGTGGGAGGAGCGGCTGCGGAACATGCAGGAGCAGCTGCGGGCGTTCCGCGAGCGGGAGCGGGCCATGAACGAGGCGCTGATCGCGGCGCAGCAGCTCCGGGCCGACAGCCGCCAGCAGGCCGATCGCGAGGCCGAGGCCATCATCCGCGAAGCCCGGTCGGAGGCGATGCGCATCCTGGCGCAGGCGCAGCAGGAGGAGGCCGGCTTCCGCGAGCGGACGGAGCAGGCGGCACGGCAGTACACCTCGTACCTTGCCAACTTCCGCGCGTTGCTCGAACGGCAGCTGGCGGAACTGGACGGGCTGCAGGCCCACGAGACCGCCGCGGCCCGCACCCAGACCGAGCTGCTGCTCAAACGGGAGAGCTGATGCCGGTTGCGGCCCAGTCACTCTACGACGCCGTCGCCGCCGCGGCGGCCGCGGTGCGGACGCGCTCGGAACTCCACCCCCGGGCCGGTCTCATTCTGGGGACCGGTCTGGGCGGCCTTGCCCGGGAGATGGACGTGGCGGCGAGCATCCCCTACGGCGAGCTGCCCGGCTTTCCGCTCTCGACGGTCGAGAGCCACCAGGGGCGCCTCCTGCTGGGCACGCTGGCGGGCGCACCGGTGGTGGCCATGCAGGGCCGGTTTCATCGCTATGAGGGCTACGACCTGGGGCAGGTCACCTTCCCGGTGCGGGTGCTGCACGCGCTGGGCGCCGGCACCCTGATCGTGAGCAACGCCTGCGGAGGCATGCATCCGCTCTGGCAGCCGGGCGATCTCGTGCTGCTCGCCGATCATATCAACCTGCTGGGCGACAACCCGCTGGTGGGGCCGAACGACGAGCGTCTGGGCCCGCGATTCCCCGACATGTCCTCGCCGTACGACCCCGGCCTGCGCGCGCTGGCGCGCGCGGCGGCGCTCGAGCTGGGCGTCACGCTGCGCGAGGGCGTCTACGTCGCCGTGGCCGGTCCCAACCTCGAAACCCGCGCCGAGTACCGCATGCTCCGCGCCCTGGGTGCCGACGTCGTGGGCATGTCCACCGTTCCGGAGGTCATCGTCGCTCGGCACGCCGGCATGCGGGTGCTGGGCCTGTCGATCATCACGGACCAGTGCCTGCCCGACGCGCTGGAGCCGGCGGAGATCAGCCGGATCATCGCCACCGCTGAAGCGGCCGAGCCGGGACTCACCCGGCTGGTGCGGCATGTGGTGGGGCGGATGGACGGATGACCTGGCCGCAGTGGCCCGCCGGGACGGCGGACGAGCTCGAGCGTGCGCTGCTGGAGCGCTGGACTGAAGACCGGCTCTTTCAGCGCACGCTGGAACAGACGGCCGGCGGGCCGCCCTTCGTTTTCTTCGAGGGCCCGCCTACGGCGAACGGGCGTCCCGGGATCCATCACGTCTTCTCCCGGACCATCAAGGACCTGATCTGCCGCTATCACACGATGCAGGGGGAATCGGTCACCCGCATCGCCGGGTGGGACACCCACGGGCTCCCGGTCGAGATCGAAGTGGAGAAGCAGCTCCAGCTGTCGGGCAAGAAGGATATCGAGCGCTTCGGGGTGGAGAAGTTCAACGCGCTCTGCCGCGAAAGCGTGTTCCGCTACGAAGCCGAATGGCGGTCGCTCTCCGACCGCATCGGGTACTGGCTGGACTACGAGCACCCCTATATCACCTGCAGCAACCACTACATCGAAACGGTCTGGTGGCTGCTGCACCGGCTGTGGGAGCGGGAACTGCTGTACCGGGGCCACCGGGTGCTGCCATACTGCCCCCGCTGCGGCACCGTGCTGTCCAGCCACGAGCTGGCGCTCGGCTATCAGGAGGTGCAGACCCAGTCGGTGTACGTCACCTTTCCCTTGGAGGACGGCAGCGGCCGCGAGCTGCTGGTCTGGACCACCACGCCCTGGACCCTGCTGTCCAACGTGGGGGTCGCGGTGCACCCCGAACTGGAATATGGCGAATATGAGGTGGACGGGCGGACGTACATCCTCGCGACGGGGCGCGATGCGCTGCCGGTAAGTGCCCGGAAGGGGGCACCGTCCTTCGGGGACGTGGGCGCGCGCCGCCGGTTCCCCGGCCGCGAGCTGCTGGGGCTACGCTACCGCCGGCCGCTCGAGCTGGTGGACCTGCCCGGCGAGGGGCAGAGCCGGGTGGTGGTCGCTGGCGATTTCGTGACGGCCGAGGACGGTACCGGCCTGGTGCACATTGCGCCCGCCTTCGGCGCCGACGATTTCGCCGTGGGCCGGCGCGAGGGGCTGGAGCTGGCGCGGCCGGTGGCGGCCGACGGCACGTTCGAGGGCACCCGCTGGCCCGCGCTGGAGGGGCGCCTGGTCACCGATCGCGAGACCAACCGGCTCATCGTCCAGCGGCTGCGCGACGAAGGGCGCTATCATCTGGCGCAGGAACACCGGCACACCTATCCCCACTGCTGGCGTTGCCAGAGTCCGCTCATCTACTATGCCCGCGACTCCTGGTTCGTCCGCACCACCGCGGTGCGCGACCGCATGCTGGCAATCACTGCGCAGGTGGACTGGCATCCGCCGGAGGTCGGCGCCGGCCGTTTCGGCGAGTGGCTGGCCAACAACGTAGACTGGGCTCTCTCGCGCGACCGGTACTGGGGCACGCCCCTGCCGGTCTGGACCTGCGACCGTGACGACCGCCATGTGGAGGTCGTCGGCAGCTACGCCCGCCTGGCGGAACGCTGGGGACAGCCGTTGCCGGCGGAGTTCGATCCGCACAAGCCGTTCATCGACGGGTACACCTGGGCCTGCGCGTGCGGCGGCACCATGCGCCGGGCGCCGGAAGTGATCGACACCTGGTTCGATTCCGGATCGATGCCCTATGCCCAGTGGCACTATCCCTTCGAGGGCGAGGCGGAGTTCCAGGCCCATTTCCCGGCCGACTTCATCTGCGAAGGGGTGGACCAGACCCGGGGCTGGTTCTACTCGCTGCTGGCCATCGCCACGGCGGCGTTCGACCAGCCGGCCTACCGGCACGTGATCGTGAATGAGCTGGTGCTGGATGCCGAGGGGCAGAAGATGTCCAAGAGCCGGGGCAACGTGGTGGAGCCCTGGCAGGTCATCGCCGAGTTCGGCGCCGACGCCGTCCGGCTCTACCTGCTGAGCTCGAGCCAGGTCTGGCTGCCCAAGCGCTTCGACCCCCGGGCGGTGCCCGAAGTGGTGGGCGGTTTCCTCAACACGCTGCGGAACACCTACCACTTCTTCGCCAGCTACGCCGGCGACTGGACGCCGGGGGGGGTGCCCGGCGCCGAGCTCACCGCCGATCGCTGGCTGCGGAGCCGGCTGGCGCGCACCGTCCGCCTGGTGCGGGAGGCCTGGGACGGCTATGACGTCACCGCCGGGACGAGGGCGCTGATGGACTTTGTAGTGGACGATCTGTCCAACTGGTACGTGCGGCTCAACCGCGGGCGCTTCTGGGCGCCCGATGCCGAGGCCGACCCGGCCGCCTCGGCGACCCTGCACCAGGCGCTGGTGACCACGGCCCGGCTGCTGGCCCCGGCAGCGCCGTTCATGGCCGACTGGCTGCACCGCGGGCTGGCCGGCTCGACCGTCCACCTGGCGGGTTTCCCCCGGCCCGGCGCCGAAGACCCCGCGCTGGAAACCGCGATGGATGCCGTGCGCCGCCTGGCCTCCCTCGCACGGGCCGCGCGCGAGCGCGCCGGCCTCAAGGTGCGCCAGCCGCTGCCGCGACTGCAGGTCGCGGTGCCGTCGGCGGTGCGCGGGCCCCTGCTGGAGGAGCTGCTCCCGCTCCTCCGCTCGGAGGTGAACGTCAAGACGGTGGAGATCGTGGCCAGCGACACCGACCTGGTGCGGTTGCGGGGCCGGCCGAACTTCCGCTCCCTCGGCAAGCGGTTCGGCAGGCAGACGCCGGCCGTGGCCGCGGCCGCGGCCGGGCTAACGGCCGACCAGCTCCGGGCGCTGGAGCAGGGCAGCCCGGTGGAGGCCAGCCTGAACGGCGAGACGGTCACCTGGCTGCCGGAGGATGTCACGGTGGAGCGCGAGGTCGCCAGCGACTGGGTGGTCGAGAGCGACGGGCCCTTCGTGGCGGCCATCGATCCCCGGCTGGACGACGCGTTGCGCGCGGAAGGCCTGGCGCGGGAAGCAGTCAACCGGGTGCAACGCTTGCGGAAGGAGGCGGGCTACGATTATACAACCCGCATTTCACTGGGCCTCGCCGGCACGCCGGGACTGCTGCAGGCGGTCTCGGCCCATGCCGATTTCATCAAGACGGAGACGCTCGCCCGGGAGCTGGTGCTGGGCGAACGTCTGGCCGTTCCGGATCTGGAGCAGGACCTCGACATCGACGGTGAGCGTCTCACCGTGGCTGTCCGGCGATACGACGCAAGCCGTCCTTAACTGTTGCGTCCCCTGAGCACTGGAAACCGCATGAACAAGAAGAATCTCGCCCATCTGGGGAAGCGCCTGCTGGAAGAGCGGGCCCGGGTCATGAAGGAGCTCGGCCATTACGACGAGTCCTTCAATGCCTCCCTGCAGTCTTCGGACGGAGATCTCTCCTCCTACTCCTTCCATATGGCCGATCAGGGCACCGATGCCATGGAGCGGGAGAAGCAGTTCCTCTTCGCCTCGCAGGAGGGGCGCTATCTCTGGCATGTGAACGAGGCGCTGCGGCGGCTCTACCAGACGCCGGAGAAATTCGGTCTGTGCCAGCAGTGCGGCGCGGAGATCAACTTCGAGCGGCTGGACGCGCTGCCGCACGCGCGCCTCTGCATCAAGTGCAAGGAACAGGAGGAGGATGCCAAGCGCCGCTGACCGCCGCCTGTTCTGGTCGGTGGCGGCGATGGTTATGGTGCTGGACCTCGGCACCAAGCTGCTGGCCGAGACCTTTCTCCTGCGCCACGCGGATATCTCCGTGCTGGGCGAATGGCTGCAGCTGCGCCTGGTACACAACCCGGGCGCGGCCTTCGGCCTGCACCTGGGGCCGTATTCGCGCTGGATCTTTCTGGTGATCGCCGCTCTGGCCATCCTGATCCTCGCGCGGATGAGCCGGCGCACCGTACCGGGTGACTGGTTCCGCCAGCTCGCGCTGGGCCTGGTCTGCGGCGGCGCTGCCGGCAACCTGCTGGACCGGGTGCGCAGCGCGCAGGGCGTGGTGGATTTTCTCGATATGGGCGTCGGGGCGCTGCGCTGGCCCACCTTCAACGTGGCCGACATGGCCGTGACCGTAGGGGCCGTCGCGCTGGCGTACTCTCTGTGGCGTGAGGATGCCCGGCGCGCCGAGCCGGAATCCGCGCCGGCCTCCTGAGCGCGGGCGGCCGCGCCGCGGCCTCCGGTTATGAGTGAGCACCGCTTCACGGTGACGGCCGCCGTCACCGAGCGGCTCGACCGATTCCTGGCCGATCAGCTGCAGCTCTCCCGCACCCAGGCCGCGCGGCTCATAGCCGCCCGGGCGGTGACCGTCGATGGCACGGTGGCCCGCGCCAGCCGCCTGCTGGAACGGGGCGAGGTGGTGGAGGTGACCCTGCCCGAGGCCGCGCCGCCGCGCGAGCTTCGCCCCGCCGACATTCCCCTGACCGTCGTCTTCGAGGACGAGCACCTGCTGGTCATCGACAAGCCGGCCGGGCTGGTGGTGCATCCCGCGCCGGGACACTGGGACGATACCCTGGTCAATGCCCTGGCGGCCCGGGGGACGGCGCTGTCCCGGGCCGGTGAAGGACGTCCCGGCATCGTTCACCGTCTGGACCGCGACACCTCGGGGCTCATGCTGGTAGCCAAGAGCGACCTGGCCCACCGGCGCCTGGGCGCGGCGCTTGCCGCCCGCCGGATCAGCCGGCGCTACGCCGCGCTCTGCTGGGGCCACCTGGATGCCTCCCCCCTGACCATCGATGCGGCCATCGGCCGCAACCCGCGCGATCGCAAGCGCATGGCCGTGCTCTCCACCGGTCGACCAGCCCGGACAGAGGCGCATGTGGTGGCACGGTTCGCGCTCTGTGACCTGCTCAAATTGGAGCTGCACACCGGGCGAACGCACCAGATCCGGGTCCACCTCCATCATGTGGGGCATCCCGTCATCGGGGATCCGGTCTATGCCGGGGGCGGAAGTCGGCGTATGTCAGGCACTCAGCGCATCGCAGCGGAGCGGCTGGAGCGCCTCGCGCCACGCCAGGCCTTGCACGCGGCATGGCTGCAATTGCGTCACCCGGTCTCCGGGGAGGCGCTGGAATTCACCGCGGAATGGCCGGGCGATTTGCGCGGTCTGCTGGAAACTGCACTAGTCCAATCCGGTCTGGTTGCCGGTGCCCCCAACCTGCGGTATCTTGGTTTCTTTAAAGAACATGGCTGACGCCGAGACGGTGTCTTTACTGGTCTTCCAGGTAGGCGATCTCCTCTGCGCGGCCCCCACCGGCATCGTGCAGGAGATCGTTCCCTACCACCCCCCCGCCAGGATTCCTGGCGCGGTGGCCGGTGTGCTCGGGCTGGTGAACGTCCGCGGGCGGCTCATCACCGTCGCCGACGGGCGGCAGATGCTGGGCCGGGACGGGCCGCCGGCGGTGGAGCCGTCCATCCTGCTGCTGGCCGTGGGGGGACGTCTCCTCGGGCTCATCGTGGATCTGGTGCACGATCTCCTGCACCTGCCCGCGTCCGCACTGGACGAGCGGGACACCCTGCCGGGTGTAGACCCGCGGCTGGTGCAGGCGGTGGGGCGGTGGGACGATCGCGTGTTCGTGGTGCTGGATACCGAAACGGTCCTGGGGCCGGTGTACTCGGCCTGACGGACATCCGGCCAAACGGCGCAACTTGCAGGGAGGGCTTTCGTGGCCAACACGGTGCTGGTGTGCGATGACGCGATCTTCATGCGCACGATGATCAGCGACATTCTCGCGCAGGCGGGCTTCGAAGTCGTGGGAGAAGCCGAGACCGGACGGCAGGCGGTGGACAAGTACCGCCAGCTCAAGCCCGATCTGGTCACCATGGATATCGTCATGCCGGATATGGGGGGCATCGACGCGGTGCGGGAGATCTGCCGCGACGATCCGGACGCCAAGATCCTGATGTGCAGCGCCATGGGCCAGCAGGCGCTGGTGGTGGAAGCCATCCAGGCGGGGGCGAAGGACTTCGTGGTGAAGCCCTTCCAGCCGTCCCGGGTGCTGGAGGCGGTGCAGCGCGTGCTCGGCTGAGCCGATGGACGTCTCCCGCTACGCCGCGCTCTTCCTGACCGAGGGCCGCGAGCACCTGCAGGACTGCAACCGCCTGTTGCTGGAGCTGGAGCGGGTGCCGATGGAGCCGGCGCCCATCGCGGGGATCTTCCGGGCCATGCACACGCTCAAGGGCATGGCGGCCACCATGGGCTACGGCCGCGTGGCGGAGCTGGCCCACCAGACCGAAGACCTGCTCGCCTTGCTGCGCGAGCGGGTGGCCGCGGTCGACCCGGACCAGATCGACCTGCTGTTCCGCGCGGTAGACGCGCTGGAAGGCTCGCTGGACGAGGCGGTGGCGGGTCGTGACGATCAGCTCGACTTCACCGCGCTGATCACCGCGCTGAGCCAGGCGGCCCAGGCGACCCGGTCGCACACCGGCGAGATGCGCGCGGTGCGCGAGGTGCACGATCTGCACGAGGCGCCGGCGCCACGCGGCCCCACCGGCCGCCTGGTGCGGGTGGCCATCCGGCCCGACGCGGTCATGCGGGGGGCGCGCGCGGCGCTGGCACTGAAGCGGGCGGAGGCCCTGGGGTCGGTGAGCGGCATCCGGCCCGCGGTGGCGGCGTTCGAGCAGGCGGAATTCGACGGGCAGTTCTCGTTCCGGCTGGATACCGACCTGAGCGACCAGGCGGTACAGGCGGCCATCCGGGCGGCGGGCGATGTCGACGCGGTGACCATCGGCGAGATGCCGGTGCACGCCCCGGTGGAAGAGACGGTAGACGAGGTCCGCTCCATCCGGGTCGACCTGCGCCGGCTGGATTCGCTGCTGAACAACATGGGCGAACTGGTGGTGGCGGAACAGCGGCTGCAGGAGCTGGTGGCGCCCCGCTCCCAGCCCGAGCTGGAAGCCGTCTCCGCCCGCATGCACCGGCTGGTGTCGGAGCTGCAGGCCGACGTTATCCAGGTCCGGCTGACGCCGGTATGGCAGGTGTTCGACCGCTTTCCCCGCGTGGTGCGCGATCTCGGGCGCCAGCTGGGCAAGCGGGTCGAGCTGCTGCTCGAGGGCGGCGATATCGAGCTGGACCGCGCCATCCTGGATGAACTGGGCGACCCGCTGCTTCACCTGTTGCGCAACGCGCTCGATCATGGCCTCGAGAGCCCGGCCGAGCGCCGCCGGAAGGGCAAGCCGGAAGTCGGCCGCATCATCCTGAGCGCCACCCGGGACCAGCGCGGGGTGGCGGTGCGGGTGGCGGACGACGGACGCGGGCTGGATCGCGCGCGCATCGTGCAGCGGGCGGTGCAGGACGGCGTGCTGGAGGCCGAAGCCGGATCGCTGAGCGACGAAGGCCTGTTGCGGCTCATCGCGCGGCCCGGGTTCAGCACCGCCGCCCGGGTGACCGACGTCTCCGGCCGCGGCGTGGGGATCGATGCGGTCGTGGCGCAGGTGCGGGCCCTGGGCGGCTCGGTGGCCATCGCGACCGAAATGGGCCGGGGCACCACGTTCACCCTGTACCTGCCGGTGACCCTGGCGGTGGTGCGGGTGCTGTTGGCCCGGGTGGGCGCGGAGCGCTACGCGGTGCCGCTGGCCCACGTGGCGGAAACGGTGGAATACGATGGCGGCCGGCTCACCACCATGGGTGGCCGGGAGGCGCTGGTGCTGCGCCAGTCGGTGATTCCTACCCGCCACATCCGCGACCTCCTGCGGGTGGCCGGTGGCGAGCTGCCGCCCCGGCGGCCGACCATCATCCTGGAGTCGGCGGGCCAGCGCGCGGCGGTGGTGGTCGATGCGCTGCTGGGGCAGCAGGAGATCGTCGTGGAACCGTTCGATCCGCCGCGCGGCATGCTGCCGGTCTTCAGCGGGGCGACCATCCTGGCGGATGGCGAGCCCGCGCTCATTCTCGATGCGGCTGCGCTGGTCTAGGAGGCCCTGTGGACGACATCCGGAACCTGCAGGAGCTGCAACTCGATGCCTTGCGCGAGGTCGCCAACATCGGGGCAGGGCACGCCGCCACCGCCCTGTCCCAGATGACCGGCCGCAAGATCATGATCTCGGTGCCCGAGGTGAACATCACCCGGCTGGAGGAGGTCTGCCGGCTGCTGGGCAGTCCCGACGACATCGTCGCCGCGGTGCTGATGCACATGATGGGCGACCTGACGGGCCGGACCATGATCGTCTTTCCCCGCGATTCCGCCGAAGAGCTGTGCGACATCCTGCTGCGCCGCGAGATGGGCACCACCACCGAATTCGGCGAGATGGAACAGTCGGGGCTCAAGGAAGCGGGGAACATCCTGAGCAGCGCCTATCTCAACGCCCTGAGCGACTTCATGGGGATGATGCTGCTTCCCTCGGTTCCGGGGCTGGTGGTGGACCTGGCCGGCGCCGTGCTCACCAGCACCTATCTGAACTTCGGGTACGAACGGGATTTCGTCTTCTGTCTGGAGACCGAGTTCGTCTTCTCCGAAGAAAACCGCGGGCTCCGGGGCCATTTCCTGCTCATGCCTGACCTCGCCTCCCTCCGGGCCGTCTTCGACGCCATTCGCCTCTCGTAGGGATCATGCCCGCGCCCGTGCTCTCGGAGCGTGACCTCGGAGTCCTGCGGACGTTCGCGCGGCGGATCGATCCTTCCGACGCCGGGGCCCATAACAATCTCGGCGTCCTCTACTACCAGAAAGGGCTGATCGCGGAAGCCATCGCCGAGTTCGGGCGCGCGCTCGAGCTCGACTCGCGGATGCAGGTGGCACAGGCCAACCTGGAGATCGCCTATCGCAGCTCCGGATACTACGACCGCCGGGTCTCGGAACTGCGGGAGGTGCTGCGGCGCCAGCCCTCTCAACGGGACGCGCGCTGGGAGCTGGCCCGCACCTACGCCTCCATGGGGCAGGGCGATGAGGCCATCGCGGAGTTCCACACGCTGGTCGAGCAGTATCCGAAGGACGTGCCGGCCCTGATTCAGCTGGGCCTGGCCGAGAAGGCTTCCAACCGCCCCGAGGAGGCCTGCGACCACTTCCGCCGCGCCAGCGAACTCGATCCGGAGAGCAGCGTCGCGCTCTTCTACTACGGCGAGGCGCTGTACAACCGCGGCCTGCCGGACCAGGCGCGCGCGGTGCTGCAGGAAGCGGTCGCGCTCAACCCGGACAACGCCGATGCGCACTACCTGCTGGCGTTCCTCTACGGCGACCTGGGTTATCACGAGGCGGCGCGGGCCGCCACCAAGCGCGCCATCACGCTGAACCCCACGCTCGCCCGTGCGCATACCAACCTGTCGCTGCAGCAGATCACGGGAAACGGCGCCGCCCCCGAGGCCCCGGCCCGGCCCAGCGTCACCGAGGGCGCCACGCTGGCGCATTTCAACCTCGGGCTCGCCTTCCGGCAGAAGGGCTACTACCTCGAGGCCCTGCGGGAGTACCGTATGGCGCTGGAACAGGGCGAGGATCGCCGGCTCACCCTGCAGGCCATGGCGGAGGTGCACCTGCTGCGGCGCGACCTGGGCGGCGCCCTCGATCTCTACCAGGAGCTGGTCCAGGAATACGACGATTCGCCCAAGCTGCAGAACGAGCTGGGCGTCTGCCTGCACCAGGCCGGACGGCGGGAAGAGGCCGAGGCAGCTTACCGGCAGGCAATCCGGCTGGACCGCAACTATGCCCTGGCCTGGAACAATCTGGGCGTGCTGCAGAGCCGCCACGGCCTGGAGAACGAGGACGCGGTGGAATCCTTCCACCAGGCGCTCCGCTGCCGCCGCGACCTGACCGCCGGCCGGCTCAACCTGGGCCTGCTCCTGTTCCAGCGCCGTCGCTTTCAGCTGGCGCTGGAGGCCTACCGCCAGGTGCTGGCCGAGGCCCCGCGCAATGCCGTCGCCTGGAACGGCGTGGGGCTGGTACTGACCGAGATCAAACGCTTCAGCGATGCGCGAAACGCCTTCGTGCGCGCGGTGGAGGCCGATCCGCGCAATGCCTCGGCCCACTACAACCTGAGCTTCACCCTGAGCCAGCTGGGAGACTACGACGGAGCGCTGCGGGAGACCAAGCAGGCCCTGGAGCTGGAGCCCTACTATGTCCCGCAGAAGTTTTCCCTGGCCATCGACCTGCAGTACGAAGACCCCACCATCGCCGTGGTGCCGGAGATCTCCGCCGATGTCCGCACCGAGCAGATGGGCGAGGACTTCGTCTTCGACCAGCGGCTGCTGGACCAGTTCTTCAAGGAGTTGAGCGCTGCGCCCGCTCCCGAGCCGGCCGGGGTCGAGGATCCGCTGGCGCTGGCCCGGGAGTACATCCAGAAGGGGCTGCTGGAGCGGGCGGTGGGCGAACTGGACCGGGCCCGGGGCCGCGGCGCCCAGGAGGGGCGGGCGCTGGTGCTGCAGGGCCATATCTACGCCCGGCGCGGCCTGCACGGCGAAGCCCTGGAGCGGTACCGCCAGGCCGGCGCCATGCTGCAGGGCGATGAAGAAGCCCTGCTGGGGGAGGTCCGCAGCCTGCTCGCGCTGGACCGGGCGGGAGAAGCGGGGACCCTGGCGGAGGAGCTGGTGGAGCGGCGCCCGGAGGACGTCGACGTGCTGGTGGCCGCGGCCCAGACCCGGCTGCACGGGGGGAATCCGGTCGGTGCCCTGGATCTGGTGAAGGAGGCGCAGGCGCGCGCACCCGGCCGTCCCGACCTGCTGCAGCTGCAGGCCCGCGTCAACGAGCGGCTGGGCCAGCTGGAGGAGGCCGCCGAAGCGTACCACGGCGCCCTGCAACTCGACGGAACCCTGGCGCAGGTCTGGTTCGAGCTGGCCCAGTTGGAGGAACGGCGGGAGCGCTGGAGCGCGGCCCGGCAGTGCTACGAGCACGCAGTGGACCTCTTGCCGAGCTACGTGGAGGCGGTGCTCGGGCTGGCCGATCTGTTGCGCCGCACCGAGTCGCCGGCGGCGGCGGTGGAGGTGCTGGTGGCGCTGCTCACCACCGAACCGCTCGACCTTGACGCGCTGACGCTTCTGGGCCGCGCCCTGATGGACGACCAGCGCGTGGTCGAGGCGCTGGAGGCGTTCCGCCGGGTGCTGCGGTTCGATCCCGACAATCCCGGCGCCCTCTATTTCGTCGGCATGACGCTGGCGCGGCTGCGCCGCTTCCAGGAGGCGGTTCAGCTCTGGGAACGGGTGGTTCAGCAGGCGCCGGCCTCGTCCTTCGCGCAGCTGGCCCGCAACGAGACACGCTCCGCGCGCGAGCTGCAGCATATCTTCTCCCGGCGGAGGGCCTGATGGCGATCGAAGGCCCGCTGCGCGAGCTCAGCATCCACGACGTCTTCCAGCTGCTGGACCTGAGCCGGAAGACGGGAGCGCTCAAGGTGCGCTCGGAGATCCGGCTCAACGCGGGCACGGTGTACTTCGAGCGGGGAGGTGTGGTGGGCGCGGAGATCCGCAGCAACCCGCACCCGCTGGGCGGGCTGCTGCTCCGGGCCGGCAAGCTCTCGGAAGAAGACCTGACTCGCGCCCGTGCCATGCAGGAAAACGGCGACGGCCGCAAGCTGGGCGAAATCCTGGTCTCCATCGGGGCGATCTCCCGGCGGCAGCTGGAGCGCCGGGTGCGGGGCCAGGTGGAGGAGGTCGTCTTCGAGCTGCTCAGCTGGTCGGAGGGGTACTTCTCCTTCGAGGAGGGCGATCCCGGCGAGCTGCCGACGGAAGCGGACATCCGAATCCCCACCGAGGCGCTGCTGATGGAAGCGGCCCGGCGGATCGACGAATGGTCCCGCATCGAGACGCGTATTCCCCACCTCGGCATCATTCCCCGGCTGGCGCAGGGGAACGACTCCCGTCTCGACCTCATTCCGTTCGAGTGGGAAGTGCTGGCCATGGTGGACGGCCGCCAGGACGTGCGGGATCTCTCCCAGCATCTACGCCGTTCCGAGTTCGAGGTGGCCAAGACGCTCTTCGGGCTCGCCAGCACCGGGATCCTCATGCTGGAGGATCCGGTGTCCCGGCCGGCCGAGCCGCCGGGCGGCCGGGAACTGGCCATGCTGATCGCCCGGGCGGAGGACGAACTGCTGCGGGGGCAGCCCGAGACGGCGCGCCGCCTGGCGGAAGAGGCCGTGGCGCGGCATCCGGACGAGCCGCTGGCGCATGCCGCGGTGGGCCGCGCCCACCTGGCCGAGGGACATCACCAGGAGGCCACGGCGGCGTTGCAGCGGGCGCTGCAGCTCGATCTCCAGTGCGTTCCGGCGCTGCGGCTGCTGGGCTATAGCCTGGTCGCCCGCGGCCTTTTTCTGGAGGCGGTCGAGAGCTGGGACCGCTGGAGCGCAATGCCCGATCTGTCGCCGGAGGAAGCGGCGCACTCGCTCGAGGTCCGTTCCGCCCGCGAAGCAGCCTACACCCTGGAGCGAGCCCTGCGAGGCGGCCGTGAGTGACGACATCCGCGGGCTCACCGCGCAGCTGGCCGCCGACCCGTCGAGCCTGATTTTTCTGGAACTGGGAGAGGCGCTGCGCCGGGCGCGCCGCCTGGACGCCGCCGCCAAGGTGGCCCGGCAGGGCCTCACCCGCTATCCCAATCTTCCCGATGCGCACGATCTCTACGCCCGGATCCTGGTGGATCAGCACGAGCTGGAGAGCGCCTTCGACGAATGGGATATGACCCTGCGGCTCGACCCGGTGCATCCCGGGGCGCACAAAGGCGTGGGCTACCTCTATTTTATGGCCGGGGATCTCCCCAGCGCGCAACACCACCTCGAAGTGGCCGCGCGCAGCCTGCCGGCGGACGAGGCGCTGCAGACCGCGCTGAGCCGGGTACGGGAACAGCTGGCTGCCGGGTTGAGCGAGGGAGAGGCCGCGCCGCTGCGGGCGCCGGACCAGCCGGCGCCTGAAGCGCCGCCGGCATCCGCGGTGCCTGGCATCGCGGCCGTCCCGCTCGATCTGGGCGGCCCCGGCTTCCTCCTGCTGGACAGCGGTGGCCTGCGGCTGGAGGGGACACTGGGCGACGGCATCGCGGAGCGCGACGATCAGGTCGCGGCGGAACTGGCGGGCGTCTCCCGCGAGGTGGAGCGGACCGTGCGCCTGCTCGGCCTGGGCGAATGGCAGGGCATCGCCGTCGAGGCGCCGGAGGCGAATCTCTTTCTGGCGCCGCCCACCGGCGAGACGCTCCTGCTGGTGCGTCGCGAGGCCGGAATGCCGATGGGGCGGCTGGCGCTGCTGGCCACCCGGGCGGCCGAAGCGGCGCGGCGCTGGCTGGAGGGGAGTGCATGACGCCGGACTACCAGGCCGCGCTCGAGCCGCTGATCCGGATCCGCGGGGCGCGCGGGGCGTTGCTGGCGTCGCGGGCCGACGGCCTGGTGGTCGCGGAATCGCTGATGGAAGGCGTCGATGGCGCCGCCCTGGCGGCCCTGGCGAGCAGCCTGGTGCGCCGGCTGGACGCCGCGGCGGAAGGGGCCGGGGCGGGGGCGCCCCAGTTCGTGCTGGTGCAGGCGAGCGGCGGACTCTTGCTGGTGGCGCCGGCCGGGACGGAACTGGTTACGGTGCTTATTGCCGATCGTGGAGTCAACGTCGGACGGGCGCGGCTGGATCTCGGCCGCCTGGCTGAATGGGTGAGTTGATGCGGGCGGTAGAATCCTGGGTGGTGGAACCGTTGAACGATTTCCTGGCCGAATCCTCGGCCCGGCTGACCCTGATCATGACCGGGTCGGGCCAGGTGATTGCGCAGCACGGGTTCACCCGCGCGCTGGACGTCATGTCGGCGGCGGCACTGGGCGCCGGCATCGTGGCCAGCGCCCAGGAACTGGCACGGATGCTGGCCTGGCCGCCCTTCAGCGCGATGGCGCACCAGGGGACCCGGCAGGGACATTTTCTGGCCCAGTTCGACACCCCGCGCGGGAGCTGGATCGGCTTCGTAGTCTTCGGTCCGGAGACTTCCCTGGGCATCGTGCAACTGTTCTTCAACCGTTTGGTGGCACAGCTGGCCCGGGCAGCGCCGCCGCCGGAATCCCGGCCCAGCGAAGTGCTGCCAGCCGATTTCGAACGCGACCTCAACACGAGCCTTCGCACGCTCTTCGGACGCTAGATGTCGCTCGTCAACTTCACGACCCGCGAGATTACCTGCAAGATCGTCTACTACGGGCCCGGACGGTCCGGCAAGACGACCAACCTGCAGTACGTCTTCGGCCGGGTGCCGGAGGGCCGCCGCGGGCGGATGGTCTCGCTGGCCACCCATACCGACCGGACCCTGTTCTTCGATTTCCTGCCGCTGGACCTGGGGGTCATCTCCGGCTTCACTACCCGCTTCCAGCTCTACACCGTCCCGGGGCAGGTGTACTACAACTCTACCCGGCAGCTGGTGCTGCAGGGCGCCGACGGCGTGGTCTTCGTGGCCGACAGCCAGGGCCGGCGGCTGGAGGAGAACCTGGAAAGCCTGCAGAACCTCCAGGCCAACCTGCTGCGGCAGGGGATGGACGTACGCCAGTTCCCCATGGTGATCCAGTACAACAAACAGGATCTTCCCCGGGACCTGATCCTCACCCCTCCCGACCTCGACGACGTCCTGAATTTCCGCGGGGTGCCGAGCTTTGGAGCCGACGCCCTGCACGGGGGCGGGGTGTTCGAGACCCTCAAGGGCATTTCCGAGGTGGTCCTGCGCCGGCTGGCTTCGCGGGAGGCGCTGGCATGACCGGCGGCATCAACGCGCGGCTGCGCTTCGAGACGTTCGTGGTGGGCGCCGCCAACCGGCTGGCGGTCACCGCGGCCAAGGCAGTGGCCGAGTCGCCGGGGAACGTCTACAACCCGCTGTTCCTCTACAGCGGCCCGGGCCTGGGCAAGACCCACCTGCTGATGGCCATCGCCCAGGCGGCACAGGCGATCAATCCGGGGCTCAGTTGCGAATACCAGACGCTGGACGACTTGGTGGAGGCCTATCACGCCGCGCTGGCGGCGGGGCAGGGTGAAGCCTACCGGCGCCGGTACGGCGAGGTCGGGTTGCTGCTGCTGGACGACGTCCAGTTTCTGGCCCGGCGGCGGGAGATGCAGGCCGAGCTGCTCCGGCTGGTGAACATCATGCAGACCGCCGGGCATCAGATCGTTCTCACCAGCGATCGCGGTCCGGAGGACATCGAGGCACTGGACGAACGGCTGGTTCAGCGCTTCGCCGGCGGGCTGGTCATCGACATCACCGCGCCCGACTACGAAACGCGCGTTGCCATCGTCCGCCGCCACGCGGAGGAGCGCAACGTGACCTTCGCGGCCGGCGTGCTGGAAGCGGTGGCGGCTCCGCAGTACACCAACGTGCGCGAGTTGATCGGCGCGCTGAACCGGCTGATCGCCTACCAGGCCGTCCGCACCGAGCCCCTACGGTCGGAGGAAGTGCCCGGCGTGCTGGGCCGGCCGACGGCGGTGGCGCCCCCGGCTGCCCCCGAGGACGAGGACGCGCCGGCGGAGCGGAGCGACGAATTCTCCAGTTTCCTGTCGGAAATCACCAGCACCGTGGCTCAGCAGGTGGAGGCGTGGCGCGGACGGGTGGCCGAGGCGGTGCTCCGCTGGGAGGGCGAAGGCTACCGCACGGCGCGGCTGGACGCACTGCTGGAAGAGGACATGCCGCCCGACCCGGACGGGCTGCTGGCCCGCTACGCCGACGATGTCGAGCGACTGCGTGTCCTGGAGGCGGAAGCCACCGACCTTGACACGGCGCTGGGCGGCCATGCCGTCTTCCGCGATCCCGATCGCCTGGAGGAAGCGGAGGCGCTGGTGGCCAGCGCGCGGGAGGGCGTGGCGCCCCCGCCGCGGCCGTCGCCGCACTGGCAACTGGCGGATTTTGCCGAGGGGCCGGGCAACCGGATCGCCGCCCGGGCCGCCCAGGCCGTGGCGGAGCAGCCGGGAAGCCGCTACAACCCGCTGGTCATCGTGGGGCCCAGCGGCACCGGCAAGTCCCATCTGCTGCACGGCATCGGCAACGCGCTCGGCGCCGGGGAGAACACGGTGGTGGCGTGTCTCACCGCCGCCGAGTTCGTGGATGAGCTGATCGGCGCCATCGACCGGGACCGGATCGGCTGGTGGCGCACCCGCTACCGCCGCATCACCGCGCTGCTGCTGGACGACATCCACCTGCTGGCAGGCAAGGATCGCACCCAGGAAGAGCTGTTCTGGCTCTTCAACGAGCTCGCCGAGGCGGGCCGGCAGATGGTCTTCACCTCCGTCTCGCCGCTCACCGAGGTCGACGGCCTGGAGCCGCGTCTGGTGAGCCGGCTGGAGGGCGGGCTGGTGGTGCATCTGCCGCCGCCCGAGCGGGAGGTGCGCCAGGCCGTGCTGGAACGGCTGCTGCGCGACCACCTGGGCAGCTGCGATGCGGGGTTGGCCGAGTACCTGGCAGGCCGCACGGTGGATTCGGTGCGAACGCTCCAGGGCGTGGTGCAGCGGGTGCTCCAGGCGGCGGAAGCGCGGCAGGAGGCGCCGACAGCGGCGCTGGCGCGCGAGGTCCTCGAGGGCGCTCCCGGACGGACCCCGCGGCGCAGCGGACCGCGGTTCAGCGGGGTGGTGGTGTCGGTCGCGAGCGGCCTGCGCAGCCGGGAGAAGCTGGTCTGGGACTGGCCCGAGCCGGCGGACCGCCTGATCGAGGAGGCCCGCTGATGGCGATCAAGGGAAGTCTCCGCGAAGCCAGTCTGCCGGACGTGCTGCAACTGCTGTCGCTGGGCCGCAAGACCGGGTGCCTGGCCGTGGCCGACCGCCACAACTTCGGGTACATCTACTTCGACCAGGGGCGGATCTGCTACGCGTCGATCGTCAACCGGCGCGACCGTCTGGGCGACATGCTGGTGAAGGCGGGCCGGATCTCGGCCGAGCAGCTGGAGCGTGCCATCGAGGAGCAGCACGCCGACCGGCACCGCCGGCTGGGCCGGATTCTGGTCGACATGGGAGCCCTGAATCAGGATGAGCTGCGCCGGCATATCCGGACCCAGATCGAAGAGGCCGTCTACTATCTCTTCACCTGGTCGTCGGGCACCTTCAACTTCGAGGCGGGGGTTCGGCCGGAGACGGAGGAGTTCCTGGTTCAGATCAACCCCGAGTCGCTGCTGCTGGAAGGGGCCCGGCGGGTGGATGAATGGAGCCTCATCGAGAAGAAGATCCCCAGCTTCGATATGATCTTCGCGGCCGATCAGGAACACCTGGACGGCGCCTCCGTGGCGCTCTCGCCGGAACAGGAACGGCTGCTCCCGCTGCTGGACGGCAGTCGCGACGTGCAGCAACTGATGGACGATTCCGGACTGGTGGAGTTCGAAGCGGGGAAGGCGCTGTACGGGCTGATCACGGCGGGGTTCGTGCACCGCGTCGGCACCAGCGTCGCCGCGCCGCCGCGCGCGGCGGAGGGCCGGGTGGAGGAGCACCAGAACCTGGGGATCGCCTTCTACAAGACCGGCATGCTGGACGAAGCCGAGCGCGAGTTTCGCCGGGTGCACGAGTTGCGGCCGGGCAAGCCCGGCGCCGTGTTCCATCTGGGGCTCATCGCGCTGCGGCAGGCGCGCTGGGAGGAAGGGCTGCAGCTGTTTCGCCAGGCCTCCGAGGCGGGCGGCGCCAGCGCGCCTACGCTGCATAACCTGGGGGTGGCGCTGGAACAGCTGGGACGGATCGAAGAGGCCGAGGCCGCCTACGCCGAGGCGGTGACTCGTGCCCGGGACGACGCGCGCTACATGCTGAGTTGGGCCATTGCCGCGCTGAAACGGGAGGAGCATGAGGTGGCGACCGGCCGGCTGGCGCGCGCCCGCGAGCTGCTGGGCGAGCGGCCGCCGCCGCCGCTCTGGTTCTGGGCGGCGGGCCTGGCGGCGGCCGGCGCGGGCGAGCTGCAGGCGGCGGTGGAGCACGCGCAGGCGGGCGTCGACGCGTGGCCCGCCAATGCAGTGTTGCGGAACAATCTTGCGGCCCTGCTCGAGTTCACCGGCGATACGGCGGCGGCCGAGGTCATGGCGCGGGCCGCCTTCGAGGAAGAGCCGACGCTGCCCCAGGCCTCCAAGAACATGGGCGATCTGCTCTACCGTGCGGGACGCTACGACGAAGCGCTGGAGTCGTACGAGCGCGCCGCCAAGCTCGATCCGGAACTGGGCGACGATCTCTATTTCAAGCTGGGCAATATCGCCTACCGGCGGCGCGACCAGGATCGCGCGCGGGAGTGCTGGCGCCGCGCCACGGCACTCAACCCGGCGCACCAACTGGCTCGCAGCAATCTCGAGACGCTCAAGGTTGGGGCGTGAGCGCGACAGGCGAGGAGGAGGAGTTCCTGCGGCTGGCGCGGAAGATCTCCGAGGGCGCGGGCCTGGCGGCCGATGCCTACAAGCCGCGCTGCCTGAGGCGGCGCATTGCGGTGCGCATGCGGGCGACCAACGCCGCCTCGTACGAGGAATACCTGCGCATCCTCGAAGCGGAGCCGGGGGAGTACCAGCGCCTGGCCGACGCCCTGACCATCAACGTGACGCGCTTCTTCCGCAATCCGGAGCTGTGGCAGCGGCTGGAGGCCGAAGTGTTGCCGGCACTGTGGCAGCGGCCCTGGACACCGCTGCGGATCTGGAGCGCCGGGTGCGCCTCGGGAGAAGAACCCTATTCGCTTACCATGCTGGCGGAGCGGACCGCCCGGGAGGCGGGGCATCCCGAGTGGCTGGACCGGCTGGCCATCGATGCCACCGACATCGACCGGGTCTCGCTCGATCGCGCCCGGAGCGGCTGGTATCCCGAGGATGCCTTCAGCGAGACGCCGCCGGAGCTCCTGGCGGCCTTCACCGGCGAACGCGACAGGGGGCGGGAAGTGTTGCCGGCCCTGCGGCGCCGGGTGAGCATCCGGCGGCTGGATCTCACCCGGGAGGAGCCGCCGCACCACGACTATGCCATGATCATCTGCCGCAATGTTCTGATCTATTTCGACCGGCCGATGCAGGACCGTCTCTTCGGTCTGTTCCTCCGGTCGTTGCAGCCGGGAGGATATCTGGTGCTGGGCAAGGTGGAGACGGTGCTGGGAGAGGTGAGGGAGCACCTGGAGCTGGTGGACACCCGGGAACGCATTTACCGGCGGCTCCGGTGAGCGACTGCGAAACGATCGTCGGGGTGGCCGAGCTGGCCGTCGGCTCCGAGGGGACGGTGCTGGTGACCCTGGGGCTGGGCTCCTGTGTCGCCATCCTCCTGCACGATCCGGCCACCCGGGTGGGCGGGCTGGCGCACGTCATGTTGCCGAGTCTGTCGCTCAACCGCCGGTCGGATCGCCCGGGACGGGTGCCCCACACCGCCGTTCCGGCGCTGCTCGAGGCCATGGGTGCCGCGGGCGCCAACCCGCGCCGGGTGACCGCCCGGCTGGTGGGCGGGGCGTCGCTGTTCACCAATCTCTCCACCCCCGGCACCATCCAGATGGGCGAACGCAACCTGGTGGCGGCCCGCGAGGTACTGCACCGGCACGGCATCCCGCTCATCCGGGAGCTGGTCGGCGGCGACTGCGGCCGCTCCGTCTGGTTCCGGGTGGCCAACGGACAGGTGGTCGTGCGGACGGCGGCGCGTGGTGAACAAATCCTCTGAGCACACCTCGGTGCTGGTCGTGGACGACAGCGCCCTGGTGCGCCAGGTCCTGACCGAGCTGCTCGCCCGTACCGGCAGGTTTCGGGTGGTGGCCACGGCCCGCAACGGCCTCGACGGACTGCGCAAGGTGCACCAGTACCAGCCCGACATCGTGGTCATGGACCTGGAAATGCCCCAGGTCGACGGCCTGGAGGCGATCGGCTACATCATGTCCGAGGTCCCGCGCCCGATCGTGGTCTTCAGCGCCCACGCCGGCACCGGCAGCGAGGCGGCCATCCGTGCGCTGGAACTCGGCGCGGTGGAAATCGTGGACAAGAACCCCCGCGCCGGCCGGGATGGACTGGAGCGCCTGGGGCCGGCCCTGGTGGCGGCGCTGGATGCGGCCCTGGTGGCGGACATCGGGCGCCTGCCGGTGCTGGCCCGGCCCCGCAAGGCACCGCCCCGGAAGAGCGCCGGTCACGATCTGGCCAGCGCCTGTGTCGCGATCGCCGCCTCCACCGGCGGCCCTCGCGCGCTGGCGGAGGTGGTGCCCTGCCTGAGCCTGGGCCGGGGAGCGGCCGTGGTTATCGTGCAGCATATGCCGGCCGCGTTCACCCGCGGCCTGGCCGAGCGCCTGGCGGGGCAGAGCGCCCTGCGGGTGGTCGAGGCGGAGGACGGTATGCCGCTCCTGGCCGACAGCGCCTTCGTGGCTCCGGGCGACTACCACCTGCGGGTTGCGGCCGGGCCGGATGGCCCCGTGCTGCGGCTGGAGCAGGGCCCGTCGATCTGGGGCGTGCGGCCCGCCGCCGACCCGCTGTTCCAATCGGTGGCAGAGCAGTTTGGACGGCGCGCGGTCGGGGTGGTGCTGACCGGCCTGGGCCGGGACGGCGCGGCCGGCCTGCGGGCCATCCATAACGCAGGCGGCTTCGGGATCGCGCAGGACCGATCCACGGCTACGGTCTACGGCATGCCCAACGCAGCGCGGCAGGCCGGAGGCGCCGACCAGGTTCTCCCGCTGGGCGAGATCGCGGCCCGGGTCATGCAGTTGCTCGAGCGTCTGGATCATTCATGACCGGAGCGCTGGAATTCCTGCTGGTGCGTCTGGGGAGGCGCCGGGTGGGGCTGCCGCTGGAGCATGTGGTGGCCGTAGAGGACATTGCCGGCATTCACCCCGTGCCGGCCGCGGCGGCGGCATGCCGCGGCCTGGCGCCGGTGCGCGGTCACCTGGTGCCGGTCGTCGACCTGCGGCAGCTGCTGCAGGATCCGGAGCCGCCGGCCCGGGCGGACACGATGGGCATCCTGCTGCGGCTGGGCAGTGCCCTGCTGCTGCTGGATGTCGATGAGGCCGAGGCGGTGGTGCAGGGTGAGCTGCTGCCCGTCCCGGCCGGCGAAACGCTGCCCTGGGCGGTGGCGGTGACCCGCCGGGACGACGCCTGGATCCCGATTCTGGATATCGCGGCGCTGGCAACGCGCCTGACAGCAATGGAGGTCCCGCATGCTGACCGATGACCAGGTGCAGATCGTGATCTTCGAGGTAGGGCCGCAGGAGTTCGGGGTCGACATCTTTCAGGTGGAGCGGATCCTCCGCTGGCAGGAGCCGACCCGGCTGCCCCGGGCTCCCGCCTTCCTCGAGGGGGTCATTCCTTATGGTGAGGGTGTGGTGCCGCTGGTGGACCTCCGGCGGCGGCTGGAGATGCCGGCCCCCCACACCGACGAGACCCGGCTGGTAGTGCTCCAGCTGGACGACCATCGGGTGGCGGTGACGGTGGACCGGGTGGTCGAAGTCGCCCGGGTGGACAGCACGGCCATCAGCGCGCCGCCGCCCATGGTGCGCGGGCTCGCGGCCGAATACATCGCGGGGATCCTGCCGCGGGGGAAGCGCACCGTGTTGTTGCTGCATGCCAACCGGCTGCTGAACTCGGAGGAGCGCCTCGCGCTGGCCGACGGCCTGGAGCCGGTGGCGGGGGCCGCGCCCGGGGAGGCCGGCCAGTGAACGACAGCTACGCGTCCGCGCTCCGCCGGCGGTACGACGCGATCGCGTCGGCCCTGGAGCAGGTCTCCAGCCAGGCGAGCCGGGAAGGGATCAAACGCGATATCATCGGGTTGTTCAAGGAAGTTGACGGTACGCTGGGCGAACTGACGCGCCTCAAGGAGGATATTCGCACCCTGGTGGAACGGTACAAGCAGGCCGCGGGGGAAGCCGAAAACGCCCAGGCGCCGAAGTTCACCGGCGCACGGCCCATGATGCACGCCGACCATCTGGGTGCCTCGACCTTCATCGAGAAGGGCTGGAGCCTCATTTCGCTGGGCGACTATGACGGCGCCATCCAGGCCCTCACCCGGGCACTCACGCTGGCGCCCGGCGATATCCAGGCGCAGTCGCTGCTGGGCTGGGCCCAGATGCTCCACGAGGATTACGACGACGCGCTCGCGACCTTCAGCAAGGTATTGATGCGCGAGCCGGCCAATTCGCTGGCCCGGATCAATGTGGGCTATATCTGCCTCAAGAAGCGCATCTTCGGCGAAGCGATCGAGCATCTCTCCAAGGCCATCCGGCTGGATAACGACCGCAAGGCCACGCTCTACGCCCATTTCTACCTCGGGCTGGTCTACCTGGAGCGCGAGATGTTCGAAGACGCCCAGGTCTTCTTCCGCAAGACGCTTGAACTGGGCCCCAATCTCACCGAGGCCTGGTACGAACTGGGTCGCGCGCTCTGGTTTGCCGGTGAACGGGACCAGGCCACCGCGGCCTGGACCGACGGCGCCAAGGCGAACCGTTTCAACCCCTGGGGCAAACGCTGCAAGGAACTGCTGGACCTGGTGGCGACCGGAGGAGCACCGCCACGACCGTCCGTGCCTGCCTGATTCTGCTTGCGCTGGCCGCGCCCGCACGGCTGACGCCGGGCGCGCCGGCGCAGCGTCCTGCCGGAGACGAACCCAGGATCGTCCAGGTCGGCCCGGTGACGGTCGTCGCCCGGCCGGCCCAGCTCTCGCTCGCCCTGGCGCTGGCCGAACGGGCCGGCCAGCCGGCCCGCTGGCCCGGCCTCGGCACGCGCCGGCCACCGCCGCTGCGGCTGGTGCTGGTCCCCGATGCCGCCACCTTCGAGCAGGTGGGGCGGGGCCGGGCCCCGTCCTGGGGTGCCGGTCTCGCCTTTCCCGGCAGCCGAACGATTGTCCTCCGGTCGGATCAGGCGGATCTGGGGCGCACCCTGCGGCACGAGCTGGCGCATCTCGCTCTGCACCACGCGGTGCAGACCCGCGTCCCGCTCTGGTTCGATGAAGGCTACGCCGCCATGGCCGCCGGCGAGTGGGACCGGCTTGACGCCCTGCGGCTGAGCCTGATGGTGCTGCGGCGCAGCATTCCCGATTTCGATCGTCTGAACGCCGCGCTCCGGGGCACGGCTTCGATGGCCGACGGCGCGTATGCGCTGGCCATGTCGGCCGTGATGGAACTGGCCCGGCGCATTCCGGGCGACGATCTCGCGCCGCTCATGCGGAGGCTGGAGCAGGGGGAGGACTTTTCCGCCGCAGTGCGCGCGGCCACCGGGCGTACCCTGGGGCAATACCAGGAGGAGTGGCTCCAGACCCTGAAGCACCGCTACAACCTGCTGATCTGGCTGGCAGCGGGCGGGTTCTGGACCGTCATGGCGCTGCTGGTGGTGGCCCTCTGGTGGTATCGACGCTGGACCGACCGGCCCCGGCGCCTGGCGCTCAACGAAGGCTGGGTGCTGCCGCCCGAAGATCCCCCCCACCGGAGCAGGTGTGACCATGCGCACCGCTCGCCCGTCTGCGCTTCCCGATGTTGAACGGGAGGTCGGGGCCGCTATGAGGCCGGTTGGGTGCCGTAGAAAGAGGACAACTCCTGTCCCGTACGACAATCGCGCTTGACCGGGCAGCGGACAGGCGGTTAAGGTTGTAAGTCTATATGCCAGCACCTTCTGCCCCCCCATCCCGACCCAGCGCCCTGCTCGGCCGCAAGAATCTTCTCGTGCTCGGGCTGGGTTTGCTCGTTGTCATTGCCGGGTTTCTCCTGCTCAAGGCAGGCGGCACGACGGTTGCGGCAGCGCTCCTGGTGGTGGGCTATTGTGTCCTGATCCCGCTCGGGCTTGCGCTGTAGCGCAGGGCCAGTCGGGCTGGTGACCCGGGCGAATAGCTCAGCCGGTTCAGAGCGCCTGCCTTACACGCAGGAAGTCGGGGGTTCGAATCCCTCTTCGCCCATCGCAGGGCCTCGGGGACTGGTCTCAGGGCCGGCCTCGTCACGGAACAGGAATCGGAGGTCAACTGGAATGCGCATGTCTCGTGTGGTCACCCTTGGCGTGTTTGCGGCCGTGGTCGCGGCGCCGGTGTCTGGGCAGATACCTACCGGCGCCCATATCGGGGGTGGGTCGCGGACGCTGCCCCGGCTCATGGTGGCCAATCCCTACGCATTCGCGTCCACCGACTCGGCGGCCGCGGTGCAGATCGGGTCGGCCGTGCGCGACCGGATGGACAATGTGGCGCGGAACGAGTTCCAGGTGCTGAGCCGCAAGACCATGAACGAAGCGCTGGAGAAGTACGGCTATCCCGACGATGCCATTCTGCAGCCGCTGGTGCAGCGCCGGTTCGCTATCGAGCTGACCGCCCGCATGCTGGTGACCAGCACACTGGCCCGCAACGACGGGCTGCACACGGTGACCGCGCGGCTGGTAGGTATCAGCGACGATGCGGGGACCGTGGTGAACGTGGCCCAGCAGCAGGGGCAGAATCTCGAGGATCTGGGCAAGAGGGTGGCGGACGAGCTCAAGCCGGCCGTCAAGTCGGCCGACGATGCCCACGACTGCATCAACACCATGCGGCAGGATCCCAAGAAGGCGGAGGAGTCCGCCCGGAAGGCGATTCGAGACAATCCGCAGAGCGGGCTGGCCTGGATCTGCCTGGTGGATATCGCCCGGCGCGACAGCGGGGCGGCGAGCCAGAAGGTCAGCGACGACAGCCTGATCGCGCTGCTCAAGCACGCCACCGAGAGCGACCCGCAGAGTCTGCGGGCCTGGACCATGCTGGCCGAGCGGTACCGGCAGGAGAACGACACGGCCGGCACGGTGCACGCCTACCAGCAGATGCTCATCGCGGCGCCCACCAACCAGCCGCTGCGGGAGCAGGCGCTGAAATACTTCCTGGCCGTGGGGCGGACCGACGCGGCGCGGCAGGTGGCGGAAGAGGCAATCAAGCTCGATCCCTACAATCCCGACTTTTACGACCTGCTGAGCAACGTCTGCGTCTTCGAAAACAACTACCGCTGCGCGGTGGACGCCCTGGAAAAGGTCTTCGAGATCGACAGCACCAAGGCCGACAGTCTGTTCTATCTCAAGATCTCCGTCATGGCCTCCAACCCGTCGGACAACCCGGACACCACCCGCTGGGTCAACTGGGCCCGGCGGGGCGTGGACAAATATCCCAACAACACCGACCTGCTGCAGCAGCTGATCAACGCCTATCAGGCGGCAGGCCAGCCGGACAGCATGGTGGCCACCACCGAGCACCTGCTCCAGGTGGACAGCACTCAGGTGCCCGCGGCGCTGGCGGCCATCAAGGCGCTGGCCGATACTTCGGCCGGCACCGATTCCATGCCCACACGGGTGGCGGAGGCGATGCCCCTGGTGCAATACGTGAACGCCCACGGCACCGCCGACCAGAAACAGGCCACCGCGGTGCTGCTGACCAACGGCGCGCTGCCGCTGATCCAGCACCAGCCGCTCGACACGCTGCTGCTGCAACAGGCCGCGGCCGCCATGCGGATGGCCGTCCGCATGTCCGACTCGACCAGCCGCGTGTATCCCACCGCCAACTACCTGCTGGGACTGGCGACTTTCTTCCAGGTCCCGAGCATCGACCCGGTGGCGGAGAAGCAGAAGTCCTGCGACCTGGCCCGGCGGGAGAAGGGGCTGCTGAGCCAGGCCCGCGATGCGTTCACCCTGGGCCAGTCGGTGCAGCCGGATAACATCGCCAAGCTGCTGGGGAACGTGGAGCAGTATCTGAAGCGTGCCGACTCGATGATCAAGGTGTACTGCAAGTAGCCGGAGGGCTTCCTCCCGGCAGGGGCGGTCTCTATATTACCCGGCTCTTTCGGGGGCTGTAGCTCAGCTTGGTTAGAGTGCCGCACTGTCACTGCGGAGGTCGCGGGTTCGAGCCCCGTCAGCCCCGCTTGTCTTCTCGACGCACCCCGCCGGCTCCGGCCGGCGGGGTGTCGTATTTTCCCCGGCGCCACCCGGCATGACCGACTCCGTGTTCCATGAACCGGTGCTGGCCGCCGCCGTGCTGCAGGCGGCAGGCGACGCGGCGCGTGTGGTGGATGCCACCCTGGGCGACGGCGGCCATGCCCGCTTGTTCCTCGCCCGGGGGGCCCGGGTGCTGGGGATCGACCGCGATCCCGAGGCGATCCGCCGGGCGCGGGAACGGCTGGGGGCCCAGGGCATCGACTACCTGGTGGCCGCGTATAGCGCGCCGGAGGCACTCGCCGCCATCGCCGCATTCCGCCCCGGCTTCATTCTACTGGACCTGGGGGTTTCCTCCCGGCAGCTGGACGACCCGGCCCTGGGATTCACCTTCCGGCGGGGCGTGCCGCTCGACATGCGCATGAGCGGCCAGGGGGCCGGGGCCGCCGATCTGCTGAACACGCTGGGGGAGGCCGAACTGGCCCGGATCTTCGCCGACTACGGCGACGAGCGGCGCGCCCGTGCGTTGGCACGGGCCATCGCCCGGCGCCGGCACCGCGCGCCCTTCGCGGTGAGCGACGACCTGGTCAACGCCATCCGTGAGGTCCTGGGCGCGCGGGCCGGTCCGGGCGACTTCGCCAGGCTCTTCCAGGCGTTGCGCATCGCGGTGAACGACGAGCTGGAGGGCCTCGGGCGCGCGCTCCCCGCCATGCGGGACGCGCTGGCCCCGGTTGGGACGCTGGCGATCATCAGTTACCATTCAGGAGAAGATCGCGTCGTGAAGCACGCCTTTCAGGAGTGGGCACGCGCCTGCATCTGCCCGCCGGGCCAGCCGGTGTGCACCTGCCGGGGCCGGCCACTGGGGCGGATGCGGCCGCGCCGCGCGATCGTTCCGGAAGCCCAGGAAATCGCCGCCAACTCCCGGGCACGCAGCGCCCGGCTTCGCCTGTTCCATGTGACCGATGCAGCTTAGGGGACGCCACTGGGTCGTGGTCTGGCTCGCGCTCTTTCTGGGCGTGGCGTCCATCGTCGTCGCCCGCCAGTCCGCCGCCTACCGGCTGGCGAGCCAGCTGGGGCAGTTGCGTGAGGAGCGCCGCGCGCTCGAAGCCCAGCGGGCCGAGCTGGAGCGGCGGATCAGCGTGGCCGGCAGCCGAGCCGTCCTGGTGCCGAGGGCGGAACGGCTGGGGCTGCATCTGCCGTCCGATTCCGAATTCAAGATGATGGAGCTCACCCCTCCAGGAGAGCGGCGATGACCCGACCGGTGGCCCGGATCCGGGCGGTCGAGGCCTTCTTTGTACTCGCCGTGTTCGCGGTGATCGCCCGCGCGGCCCAGCTCCAGCTGGTGCAGGGAGGGCAATGGGCGCGGGCGGCGGCGCAGACCCGCACGGAAGACGTGCCTATCCCCGCCCGGCGCGGCAGCCTGCTCGACCGCGACGGCAGCAGCCTCGCCGTAAGCCAGGAGTTCTATCACCTGGGGCTCGCGCCCAACGAGGTGACCGACCGCTCCGCCACCCTCAAGGCCGTGTCCCGAGCGCTGGGGATTCCGCTCGCCCGGCTGGAGCGCGATTGGAGGCGCGGCCGCAGCTGGCTCTACTATCACGGCCCTTTCACGGCGGAACAGGTCGCGCGCATCCGTACCCTGCGAGGTATTCATCTCGAGCCGGAGTATGCCCGCTTCTACCCCGCCCACGATCTCGCCCGGCCGCTGATCGGCGGCCTCTCGCCCGACAGCGCCGGCGGGGCGTCGGGGCTGGAGATGTCGCTGGATCCGATTCTCACCGGGACGCCCGGGGAGCAGGTCCTGCTCAAGGACTCGCGCGGGCGCCGGTACGAATCGCCGTCACGGGTGGTACGGCAGCCGGTAGCGGGCGATGACATCCTCCTGACCATCGACAACGAGCTGCAGGAGATCGCCGAGGCGGCGCTGGACCAGGCGATGCACAGCTACCGCGCCGACGGCGGCGATGTGGTCTTCTACGATCCCCATACCGGCGAGCTGCTGGCCATCGCCTCGCGCCAGGCCAACGGGCGCGGCGACCGTCCCACCGCCTTCACCGACCCGGCCGAGCCCGGGTCGACGGCCAAGCTGTTCACCGCGGCCGCGCTGCTCATGCTGGACCGGGTCCGCGACAGCGACGTGGTCTTCGGGGAGCGCGGTGTGTGGCAGGTGCCGGGCCGGCGCAAACCGATTCGCGACGTGGAAGAGCAGGACGGCTATCTCACCCTGGCCGAGGCCATCGAGGTGTCCAGCAACATCGCCATGGCCAAATTCAGCGAGCGGCTCTCGCCCGACGAGCAGTATGACATGTTGCGCGATTTCGGGTTCGGCAGCCCCACCGGCGTGGAGTTCCCCTCGGAGTCGCGCGGGCGGCTGGCGCGGCCGGATCAGTGGAGCGGCGAGAGCGGCCACAGCCTGGCCATGGGCTACGAGCTGGAGGTGACGCCGCTGCAGCTGGCGGTGGCCTACGGCGCGATCGCCAATGACGGGATTCTCCTCTCGCCCACCCTGGTGCGGGAAATCCGCGCGCCCGATGGCACGGTGCTCTACCGCCACCGGCCGGAGCCGGTCCGCCGTTGCATCACTCCCGAGGTGGCGGCAAGGCTGCGGGACTTCATGCGTGGAGCCGTGAGCGAGGGCGGCACCGGCGCCCGGGCGCAGCTGGCCCATATCGGGTTGCTGGGGAAGACCGGCACCGCCATCCGCCACGAGGGTGGGGCCTACGTCTCGGGCAGTTATACCGCCAGCTTTGCCGCGCTCTTTCCGGCGGACGATCCCCAGCTCGTGGTTATCGTGAAGATCGAAAACCCCAAGGGGAGCATCTACGGCGGCGAGACGGCGGCACCGGTGACCCGCGAGATGCTGCAGCAGGCCCTGGCGGCGCGCTCGGTCGCTATCGACCGGAGCCAGTTCGCCGTGAAGGATACGGTGCGCTCCTCCTCCGGCGAGTCTCGACCCGAGCCGGCGGAAGATCGTTCGACCGTCGCCGTGTCCTGGCCCTGGGCGGCGCGCGACAGCGCCGTTCCCGGCCGGCGGGAGGTCCCCCCGGTCGCCGGACTGCCGCTGCGGCGGGCGGTGACGCTGCTGCATCGGCGCGGGTTCCGGGTGGTGCTGCATGGACTGGGGACGGTGCGGCGCGCCTCCGCGGCGGCCGGTGATTCGCTGGCGGCGGGTGCCTCCATCCAGCTCTGGACGGACTGAGCCAATGCACCTTTCCGAGATCGTAGCGGCCCTGCAGCGCCGGGACCAGCTGGTACGAGCGCCGGAGGCCAATCCCCGGCTCAGCGGCGTGAGCGACGACAGCCGGCGGATCGAACCGGGCATGCTCTACGTGGCGGTGCGCGGCACCCAGGCCGACGGCCACCGCTACCTGGCCGATGCGGCGGCCCGCGGCGCCGCCGCGGCGCTGGTGGAGGAGCCGCAGCCGGGAGACCTGCCGCAGGCCGTGGTGCGAAGCGGCCGCCGGGCGGCGGGTATCGCGGCCCGGACCTGGTACGATGCGCCGGCCGACCACCTGACCCTGGTGGGCGTCACGGGCACCAACGGCAAGACCACCACGGTGAGCATCATCCGCCACCTGCTGAACCACCAGGGGTGTGCCGGCAGCATCGGGACGCTCGGGGCATACGACGGGGCGGGCGAGCGGGTGCCGTCCACCGCCGGGTCGCTCACTACGCCGGGGCCGGTCGACCTCCAGGCCACGCTGGCTGCCCTGCGGCAGCGCGGGGCGACGCACGTGGCGATGGAAACTTCCTCCCACGCGCTCGATCAGGGCCGGCTGGACGATCTCACCTTTGCCGCCGGCGTCTTCACCAATCTGACACACGAGCACCTGGATTATCACCACACGCTGGAGCACTACCTGGCCGCCAAGCTCCGGCTGGATGCCCTGCTGGGGCTCGACGGGGTGCAGGTGGTGAACGCGGACGACCCCGCCTGGCGCCGACTGCCACCGCGGAAGTCCCGGGTGCGCTTCGGGCTGACGCCGGAGGCCGACGTGTATCCCGAAGGCCTGGTGCTCACCAGCACCGGCAGCCGCTTCCGGCTGGTCTCGCCCTGGGGGGGCGCCGAGGTGCGCTTCCCGCTGCTGGGCGACTACAACGTGGCCAACGCGCTGGGGGCGGCGGCCGCAGTGCTCGCCCTGGGCGAGCCCGCCGGGCGGGTGTCGGAGCGGCTGGGCTCGGTGCCTCAAGTTCCCGGCAGGATGGAACTGCTGGCCGACACGCCCTGCGCGGTGCTGCGCGACTACGCCCATACCCCGGATGGGTTCGTCCGCGCTCTGGGCGCCCTCCGTGCGGTCACCCGCGGCCGCCTCATGCTGCTCTTCGGCGGCGGTGGCGACCGCGACCGCACCAGCCGGCCGGAGCGGGGCAGGATCGCGGTGGAGATGACCGATCTGGTAGTCCTGACGACCGACAATCCCCGGACCGAATCGCTCGACCAGATCATGGACGACATCATCCGGGGCATGGGGGGCCGCCCTTACTGGCGGATCGACGATCGCCGGGAAGCCATTGAGCGGCTGCTGGCCGAAGCGAAGCCGGAGGACACCATCCTGCTGGCGGGGAAGGGGCACGAGACCTACCAGATCATGGGCCGGGAGAAGATCCCCTTCGACGAGCGCGCCATCGTCCGGAACTGGGTGGATTCCCGATGAGCTGGCCTGAAGGCTGGGTACGCTCCGCCCTGGAGACCCGGCGGGGCGCCGGTGGGGCAGGCGCCTTCAGTGAAATCTCGACCGACAGCCGTCACCTGATGCCCGGTGCGCTGTTCGTGGCACTGTCCGGACCCAGCTTCGACGGACACGACTTTCTGGTGCCGGCACGCGACGCCGGCGCCCGCGCTGCGGTGGTACGGCGCGGCACCGCGCCGGTTGCCGGGCTCGAGTTGATCGAGGTGGACGATCCTCTGGCCGCCTACGGGCGGATGGGGCGCGCGCGCCGCCGGCAGATAACCGGGCCGGTCGTCGCCGTCACCGGCAGCAACGGGAAGACCAGTACCAAGGAAATGGCGGCGGCGGTGCTGCGGACCCGCTTCGCCACCCACGCCACCCGCGCCAACCTGAACAACCTGGTCGGCATTCCGCAGACCATCCTGGCCGCGCCCGCCGGAACCGAAGCCCTGGTGATCGAAGCCGGGGCCAGCGAGCTGGGAGAGATTCCCACGGCGCGGGACATTATCGAGCCCACGGTTGCGATCATCACGACCGTCGCCGCCAGCCATCTGGAGGGGTTCGGCTCGCTCGAGGCCATCCTGGGGGAGAAGCTGGGTCTGGCCCGGGACGTACCGCTCGCCATTGTGGGCACCGACCCGCCCGAGCTGGCCCGCCGCGCCCGGGTGGAGGCGGGCCGGGTGATCACCGCCGGGTTGCGCGACGCGGACGTCGTTCCGGACGGCTGGCGGATCGATCCGCTGGGTCAGGCCGAGGTCCGGATCGACGGCGAGTCCTTCCGGCTGCCGGTCAGGGGTGAGCACCAGGTCGCCAACGCCATGCTGGCCTGGGCCCTGGCGCGCCAACTCCGCCTCGATCGAGGCGCGTGCGCCCGCGCTTTGGAGTCGCTGGTGCTGCCGGGCGGCAGGGGCCAGCTCAAGACGCTGCGCGGCCTGACCATCCTGGACGACTGCTACAACGCCAACCCGCAGTCGTTCCGGGCCGTCCTGCGGACGGCCCAGGCCATGCGCGCGGGGCGGCGGCTGGTTTTTGTGGCCGGCACCATGCGCGAGCTGGGCGCCGATTCGTCCCGGCTGCACGCCGAGGTGGCGCGCGAGCTGGTCGCTCTCGAACCGGAGCTGCTGGCGGCCACCGGCGAGTTCGTGGAGCCCCTGGAGGACGCCCGGCCGGCGCTGGGCGACCGCCTGCTCACCGCACCGGATGTGCCCGCACTGGGCCGCGCGCTCGCCCCGCGGCTTGCCGGCGACGAACTGGTGGTGCTCAAGGCATCGCGGGGCGTGGCGCTGGAGCGTATCTTGGAGTATCTCGTCACTCCGGCCGACTCCGCATCCTGAGGCGCGATGCTCTACCATCTGCTCGCACCCCTCGGTAAGCACTGGATCTTCTTCAATCTTTTCAACTACATCAGCTTCCGGGCCGCGGGCGCGACGGTCACGGCGCTGATGCTGGCATTCTTCATAGGGCCGTGGATCATCCGGGTGTTGCGGCGCCACAAGGTGGGGCAGGTCATCCGGGCCGAAGGGCCGGCCAGCCACCAGGGCAAGCGAGGCACGCCCACCATGGGCGGGGTCATCATTCTGCTGGCCACCGTGGTGCCGACGCTGCTCTGGGCCCAGTTGAACAACCGGTTCGTGCTGGTGGCGCTGCTGGCCACTCTCTGGATGGGCTGCATCGGGTTCCTGGATGACTACCTGAAAATCGTCCAGGGGAAGTCGCGCGGACTGGTGGCCAAGTGGAAGCTGGTGGGGCAGATCAGCTTCGGTATCGTGCTGGGTCTGGTGCTCTATTTCCAGCCGGTGGTGGCACCGGACCAGATCCCGGAAACGGCCACTACGCTGCCGTTCTTCAAGTACCTGGTGGTCAACTTCGCGCCTTGGCTGTACGTGGTGTTCGTGACGGTGGTGATCACCGGCAGCACCAACGCGGTGAATCTCACCGACGGGCTGGATGGCCTGGCTACCGGCCTGACCTCGATCGCCGCGGCGGCGTTTGCCTTCTTCGCCTATGTGCTGGGGCGGGTGGACGCCACCTCCTACCTCTACCTGTTCTATCTGCCGGGGGCCGGAGAGCTGGCCATCTTCTGCACCGCGCTCATGGGCGCCACACTCGGGTTTCTCTGGTTCAACGCCCATCCGGCCCAGGTATTCATGGGCGACACCGGCAGCCTGGCCATCGGCGGGGGATTGGGCACCGTGGCCATCCTGCTGAAGGCCGAATTCCTGCTGGTCCTGATCGGCGGCGTGTTCGTGGCCGAAGCGATCTCGGTGCTGCTGCAGACGGGCGTATACCGCTGGTTCAAACGCACCCGCGGCCGGGAGTACGCCGACGCCCACCGCGTCTTCCGTATGGCACCGCTGCACCATCATTTCGAGAAGCTGGGGTGGGCTGAGTCCACGGTAGTCACCCGCTTCTATATCCTGGGCATCCTCTGCGCCCTGATCGCGTTCGCCACGCTGAAGCTGCGATGATCGACGAGTGGCGCCGCGGCGGGCGGGAGGTCAGCGTGGCAGGGCTGGGCCGCAGCGGCACGGCGGCAGCCCGGCTGTTGCGGCGGGCGGGTATTCCGGTCTACGCCTCCGATGCGGGGAGCGGTCCCGAGTTGGAGGCCTCCGCGGCGGCGTTGCGGAAGGAGGGGGCGGAGGTGGAGACCGGCCGGCACGATCTGGCGCGCATCGCTCGCTCGGCCGCCCTCATTCTGTCTCCCGGGATCCCGCCCGATGCCCCCCCCGCCGCGGCCGCGCGGGAGGCGGGGGTGCCGGTGCGATCCGAGGTGGACCTCGGCTTCGAGCAGCTGCAGGCGACCCGGTGCATCGGGCTTACCGGCACCAACGGGAAGACCACCACCACGGCGCTCACCGCCCACCTGCTCGCCGGCGCCGGCTGGCGGGCAACGGCGGCCGGCAATATCGGTACCCCGGTCTGCGAGGCGGCGCTGGCCGATCCGCCGTATGACTGGCTCGCGGTGGAGGTGTCCTCCTTCCAGCTGCACGACAGCCTGATCTTCGCGCCCGCCGTGGGAGTCCTCACCAACCTGGCGCCGGACCATCTGGACCGCTATCCCGACCTCCAGGCCTACTACGCCGACAAATCGCGGCTCTTTCTGCATGCGACGGCCGATTCGGTCTGGGTGACCAATGCGGACGATCCGGGCGTACAGGCCATGGCGGCAAATGTGGCGGGGCGGCACCGCCGGTTTTCCGTGCGCCGGCCGGCCGACGGCTGGTACGACCGCGACCGGCGCGTCCTGATACTGGACGGCACCGATCTCCTCCCGCGGAGAGACCTGGCGTTGCTGGGGGACCATAACGTGGCCAATGCGCTGGCTGCCGCCCTGGCGGCGGCGGCGGCCGGCGCGGGCCGGGAAGCGATCGCCCGGGCGCTCGGCAGTTTCCAGGCGCTGCCGCACCGGCTGGAGCCGGTGGGCGAAGTGGACGGGGTGCTGTGGATCAACGATTCCAAGGCCACCAACGTCGCTTCGACCGAAGTCGCCGTGGCCGCGCTGGAACGCCCCTTCGTGCTGCTGCTGGGAGGGCGGCACAAGGGCGAGCCCTACACCCGGCTGGCCGCGGCCATGGGCGGCCGCTGCCGGGCGATAGTGGCCTATGGCGAGGCCGGCGACCTGGTCGAGCGCGATCTGCGCGATCTGGTCCCGGTGCACCGGGCGGGGAGCTTCGCCGACGTGGTGGCGCTGGCGCGGCGGCTCGCGCATCCGGGCGACGCCGTGCTCCTGTCGCCCGCCTGTTCCAGCTACGACATGTTCCGGAACTATGAGGACCGCGGCGCGCAGTTCCGCGCGGCGGCAGGCGGCTCATGAGCGTTTCCGTGAATTCCATCCGGCACCCCGGCGAACTGCGCTGGGAAACCCGCCTTCTGGCTGTCGTCACCGCGACCCTGATCGTCTTCGGCATCGCCTCGTCCTGGGGGGCCGCGAGCCTGCTGCCCAGCGGGTCGCGCTTTGCCTTCGACCAGATCAGCGGCGCCCTGATCGGGGGCCTCGGGTTCATCGTGCTGTCCCGGATCGACTATCGGATATGGCGGCCGCTGGCCTGGCCTCTGCTGCTGGGGACCATCGTCCTGCTGATCATTCCGCTGCTGCCCTTCACCCACAGCATCGCGCCCACGCTGAACGGGGCCCGCCGCTGGGTACGCCTGGGGCCGCTGAGCATCCAACCCTCCGAGGCCGCCCGGCTCACCATCGTGATCTGGTGCGCCATGCTGGCGGCGAAGAAGGGCGAGCAGGTGCGCGAATTCAAGAAGGGTGTGCTGCCGTTCCTGCTGGTCATCGGATTTGTGGCCGGGCTCATCCTGCTGGAGCCGAACCTCTCGATGGCGACGCTCATCGCCCTGCTGGGATGCCTGGTGCTGTTCACCGCCGGCGCGAAGATCGGCCACTTCCTGCTCATCGGCCTGGCGGCGGTGCTCATCATCGCCAACCGCATTCACGATGTCGAATACCGGATCCGGCGCCTCACCGCCTTTCTCGATCCTTCGGTTTCCAACTCCCCCGCGGGCTACCAGCTGCAACAGTCCATTATCGGCTTCGGGTCGGGCAGGCTGCTGGGGGTCGGGTTTGGTCAGGGGCAGCAGAAGCTGGGGTACCTGCCCTATGCGTATTCGGACTTCCTGTTCAGCACCATCGGCGAGGAATGGGGCTTCCTCGGGGCGCTGGTGGTGATCGCGCTCTTCGTGACTTTCTGCTGGCTGGGGTTCCGTATCGCGCGGACGGCCTCGGACAGTTTCGGGCAGTACCTGGCCGTGGGCCTGACCGCGGCCATCGGGGTCACCGCCATGCTCCACTTCGCGGTCAACCTCGGCCTCATGCCGACCACCGGGCTGTCGCTCCCGTTCATGTCGCACGGCCGGTCCAGCCTGATCATTTCGATGTGCGCCACGGGGATTCTGATGAATATCGGGCGGCAGCGGGGGAAACCGAGCCCGGCGAAACGACGGCAGGACGGCAGGACGGCAGGACGGTAGGATGGAACGCGATGGCGCCGCGCCCCCACGCCGGCCGACCGTGCTCATCGCCGGAGGCGGGACCGGCGGCCACCTCATGCCCGCGCTCGCGATCGCCGAGGAGATTCGCCGCTCGCATCCCGAAATCGAGCCGGTGCTGGTCGGGGCGGAGCGGGGCGTTGAGTCGCGAATTCTGCCCACCCGCGATTTCCGCTATCACCTCCTGCCCGCCGAGCCGATCTACCGCCGGCAATGGTGGAAGAACCTGCGCTGGCTGAGGGCAGGGCCCCGGCTCCTCCTGGCTGCACGCCGCGTTCTGGCGCAGGAACGTCCCTTGGTGGTGGCCGGGACGGGTGGCTACGCCGCCGGTCCGGTGGTCTGGCTGGCTGCCCGGCGCGGTATTCCCAGCGCCATTCAGGAGCAGAACGCGTATCCCGGGATCGTCACCCGCCGGCTGTCCGGCCGGGTGCGCCAGGTCTATCTGGGGCTGCCGGAGGCGCGCACCCGTATCCGGCCGGGCCGCGCGACTGAGGTGCTGGACACCGGGAACCCGATTGTCCCTCCCGATCCGGCCCGCCGGACCACCGCGCTGGCAGGCTACGGCATTCCACCGGGCGCCCCGGTAGTGGTGGTGACCGGTGGCAGCCAGGGTAGCCAGGCGATCAACCAGGCCGTGGCGGGCTGGCTGGATGCCGGGGGAGGCGACGGCGTCGTGCTGCTCTGGGCGGCGGGCCGCGCCACCTATCCACTGTTCGCCCGCTACCACCGGCCGCCGGCGGTGCAGGTGTGTGAATTTCTCGATCCTATCGCCGACGCTTACGCCGTGGCGGACCTCATCGTGGGACGGGCGGGCGCCATGACGCTGGCCGAGCTGTGCGCCTGGGGTCTTCCGGGCATCCTCATTCCGCTGCCCAGCGCCGCTGCCGACCACCAGACGCACAACGCGCGTGCCCTGGCCGAGGTCGGCGCCGCGGTGCTACTGCCGCAGTCCGAGCTTTCGCCGGTGCGGCTGGGCACCGAGCTGGGCCGGCTGCTGGCCGATCCCGGCGGCCGCCAGGCCATGGCAGAGCGAGCGCGCTCGCGGGGTCACCCCGACGCGGCCCGGCAAATAGTGTCGCATCTTTTGACGCTGCGCTGACTCTCACCGTCTTTCGCAACTTCAAAAGTGGTGCTAAATTAGCCCACCCAGATGGACCTCTTCGACCCCTCGGAATCCAAGCCGATCCATTTCATGGGCATCGGCGGTGCCGGCATGAGCTCGCTGGCGCTTCTGGCGTGTCGCCGGGGGGTGGCGGTCACCGGATGCGACCTCGAGCCGGGTGGCGCCGACGACCTTGCCGCCCTGGGTGTTTCGGTGGCGCGAGGGCACGACGCCCGGCACGTGGGCGGTGCGCGCGCGCTGGTAGTGACGGCGGCAGTGCCGTCCGATCATCCCGAACTGCAGGCGGCCCGCGCGGCCGGCGTCCCGGTGATACCGCGCAAGCAGGCGCTGGCGCAGCTGGTGGCCGGGCGGACGGTCGTGGGCATCGCCGGCACCCATGGCAAGTCCACGACCACGGTCATGACCACCCTGGCGCTGGATGCGGCGGGGCTGGATCCGACCGGGCTCGCCGGTGGGCGGGTGCAGGACTGGGGCGGCAACGCGCGCCCGGGCAGCGACCGGCTCTTCGTGGTCGAAGCCGATGAATATGACCAGGCGTTCCTCACGTTGTCGCCCGCGGTCGCGGTGGTGAACAACGTCGAAGCCGATCACCTGGAGTGTTACGGATCGGTCGAGGCGCTGGAAGATGCCTTCGTCGAATTCGCCGGGCGGGCCGACCGCGCCCTGCTGGGCGCCGACGATGCGGGCGCACGCAGAGTGGGAGGCCGGCTATCGACCCGGCCGTGGTATTTCGGCGAGCACGATGCCGACCTGGTCTTGCGCCCGGTACGCCAGGATCGCCATGGCTCGGAGGCCGAGCTGCGCTTTCCCGACGGCCGCACGCTCCGGCTCCGGCTCGCGGTGCCGGGCCTGCACAACCTGCGCAACGCCACGGCGGCGCTCGGCGTGGTGGCCGCTTGCGAGGGCGATCTGGGCCGGGCGGCGGCGGCGTTGGCCGAGTACCAGGGGTTGGGGCGCCGGTTCGAGCGGCTGGGCGAAGTGCAGGGAGTGATGGTCGTGGACGACTATGCCCATCACCCCTCCGAGTTGCGGGCCACGCTGGAGGCGGCGCGGCAGGCCTATCCCGACCGGCGGCTGGTGGCGGTCTTTCAGCCCCACCTGTACTCGCGCACAGCGGCGCAGGGCGAGGCCATGGGGCAGGCGCTCGCCGCGGCCGATCTGGCGCTGGTGACCGAGATCTACGGCGCGCGCGAAGCGCCGGTGCCGGGCGTCAGCGGCCGGCGGGTGGCCGATGCCGTCCGGGCGGCGGGTGGCCGGGGGGAATTCGAGGCCGATCGCGCGCGGGTGCTGAGCCGGGTGCGGGAGCTGATCCGGCCGGGCGACGTGGTCCTGACCCTGGGCGCGGGCGACATCACCCGGGTGGGTCACGAGCTGGTGGCATGGTTGCGCGCCGCCTGACCAGGCCCGGCTGGCTCATTCTGGGGGGCCTGCTGCTGGTGCTCTCCGGCTGGTTCGGTCTGCCGCGGCTGTTGCGCGGACTGGCGTTTTTCCGGGTCCGCCGGGTGGAGTTCGTGGGGCTGCGCTACCTGACGCCGGCGCAGTTGCTCCCCGCCGTCCACCTGCCGGCCGGGGCCAGCGTGTTCGACCGGCCGCGCGGGCTGGCGGCGCGGCTCGACTCGATCCCCGGCGTGCTCGACGCCCGGGTGGGCCGGCGGCTGCCGGGGACGTTGCGGGTGACGATCACCGAGCTGAGCCCCGTGGCGCTGGCGCCGGGGAAACGGGGGATGCTGCTGGTGGACGGGCAGGGCCGGACGCTGGCCTACGATCCGGCGGCTGCGACGCCCGATCTGCCGGTGGTGAGCCGGCCCGATTCGGCGGCGGCGGCGCTGCTGGATCGTATCCGGCAGGTCGACCCGGGCCTCTTCGGCCGGATCTCCACGGCGAGCCGGTCGGGACAGGACGTTTTGCTGGCGGTTGAGGGCAAGCGGGTCTGGTTGCGGGCGGATGCAACGGCGGAGGCAATCGACGCGGTGATGGCGGTGGCGGAAGACCTGGCGCGGCAGGGCCGCGCGTGGAGCGAGCTCGACGGCCGGTATACCCTGCAGGTCGTCGTGCGGCAGGGGGGTGCGTGAGCGCGCAGCCGCAGCGGCTGGTCGCCGCGCTGGATCTGGGCAGCACCCGGGTGGCCGCCGTGGTTGCCGAGGCCATGGTCGATGGCCGGACCCTCTCGTCCACCCGGATTCTGGGGGTAGGGATCGAGCGGACCAGTGGCATCCGCCGGGGGGTGGTGCGCGACATCGAAGAAACCACGCGCGCCATCGCCAAGGCCATGAAGGACGCCCAGCGGATGGCCGGGGTGGAGGTGGGATCGCTCTACTGCGGCATCGCGGGCGAGCACGTGGCGGGGCGCAGCTCGCACGGCATGGTGTCGGTCACCGGCGACGAAATCCGCACCGGGGATGTGGCCCGGGTGAACGACATGGCCAGCAACGTGTCGTTCGGCAAGGACCATGAGCTCCTGCATGCGATCCCGCAGGACTACATTATTGACCAGCAGCCGGGCATCACCGAGCCCATCGGCATGACCGGCTCGCGGCTGGAAGCCGAGGTGTACCTGGTCACGGTGCTGTCCAGCGTGCTGCAGAACCTCAAGCGGAGCGTGGAGCGGGCCGGGTTCCATGTCGCCGAATTCGTGCTGGAACCGCTGGCGGCATCGCTGGCGGTGCTGACGCGCGACGAAGCGGAGTTGGGGTGTGCGCTGGTCGAGCTGGGCGGCGGATCCACCAACGTGGCCATCTTCCATATCGGCAAGATCCGCCACGCGGCGTCGCTGCTCTGCGCCGGCGGCCACGTGACGGGCGACATCGTCCACGGCCTGCAGGTGACGCAGCAGGATGCGGAACGGCTGAAGGAGCGGCACGGGGCCGCGTTCGAGCCGCTGGTGCCCGACGGCGAGACCATCGGCCTGCCCAGTACGCCGGGGCAGGGAAAGCGTACGGCGGAGCGGCGGGTGCTGGCGCATATCATGCACGCCCGCATGCAGGAAGTGCTGGAGTACGCGCGCGAGGAAGTCACCCGCGCCGGGTATCACCAGCGGCTGCCGGCCGGCATTATTCTCACGGGCGGCGGGGCGCAGACCCCGGGCATCGTGGAGCTGGCGCGAGAAGTCTTTGCCATGCCGGTGCGGGTCGGCGTGCCGGGTCAGGATCTGGGGGGGCTGGCGGACAGCGTGGAATCGCCGCGAATGGCGGTAGCGGCGGGCCTCGCGATCTACGGGTCGCGCCAGGTGGTATTGAGCGGCGGGTTCGGCACAGGGGCCCGCCGCTCCCAATCCGTGGAAAAGGTGCTCGGGCCGGTGAAACGGTGGCTGCAGGATTTCTTCTGACAGGGACGCACGGGGTGCTTCCATGATCTTCGAGCTCGAAGAGACCACGGCGCAGAACGCGCGGATGAAGGTCGTCGGCATCGGCGGGGGCGGCGGGAACGCCGTCAACCGCATGATCGACGAACAGCTGCAGGGCGTGGAGTTCATTTCGGTGAACACCGACTCCCAGGCGCTGTCGAATTCCAAGTCCGACATCAAGATCCAGATCGGACGGAAGCTGACCCGGGGGCTGGGCGCGGGCGCCCGTCCCGAGATCGGCCGCCAGGCGGTCGAGGAAAACCGGGACGAGGTCCAGCACGTAGTTCAGGGAGCCGACCTGGTCTTCGTGACCTGCGGCATGGGGGGCGGCACCGGCACGGGGGCCGCGCCCATCGTGGCCGAGATGGCCCGGGACGCGGGCGCCCTGACGGTGGGCATCGTCACCAAGCCGTTCCTGTTCGAAGGCCGCAAACGGATGCGCCAGGCCGACATGGGCATCTCGGAAATGCGCAAGAACGTGGACACGATGATCGTCGTGCCCAACGAGCGCCTGCTGGCGGTGGTGGGGAAGGGCATCCCCTTCCAGGACGCCCTCAAGAAGGCCGACGAAGTCCTGCTGCAGGCCACCCAGGGCATCGCCAGCCTGATCACCCGCACCGGCATCATCAATGTCGACTTTGCCGACGTGCGCACCATCATGCAGAACGGCGGCGCGGCCCTGATGGGGACCGGCATCGGCCGGGGGGAGAACCGCTCCATGGAGGCGGCGCAGCAGGCCATCTCCAGCCCGCTGCTGGACAATGTCTCGATTTCCGGCGCCACCGGGGTGCTGATCAACATCGTGGGCGGCGAAGATCTGACTCTGGGCGAGACCACCCAGATCAGCGAGATCATCCACGACGCGGCCGGCGACGATGCCGAGATCATCTTCGGCGCGGCCACCGACGCGGCCATGCAGGGCGAAATCCGCGTGACGGTCATCGCCACCGGATTCGACCGCGCCATCACCGGCGACCCGGGGGTGAAACCCGGCGCGCCCCCGGCGGGGGTGCTCAACTTCCCCGGCCGGCGCAGCGCCACCCCCGCGGCGGGCCAGCCGGCGCCGCCGCCCCGTCCCGAGCCGCGCCGGTCGCCGCCGCCGCAGGGGCAGCCGGGGCAGCCCGAGGTGCCGGATATGGAAATCCCCACGTTCATCCGCCGGCAGATGGACTGACCCATGCGCCGCCTGCTCGCCGTCGTTCCGTTGCTCATCGTGCTGGCCGCCGGGGCCTTCGCGCTCAAGGGCGCCTGGCCCTGGCACCGGCTGGAAGTGGCCGCGCCCATCGAGGTCACCCAGGCCTGGATGGAGTCGGCCGACACGCTGCACCGGGGCGAAACCCTGTCCGATCTCTTCGCCCGCCATGGCGTGAGCCCGGTGGCCATCAGCGCCCTGACCACGGCCAAGCTGCTCGATCCGCGCCGCATCCGGCCCGGGCTGGTGTTCAACTTCCGCCAGTCGATGGCCGATTCCGAGCCCTCCCGCGTCCGCTTCCGGGCCGACGCCGATACCCGGGTATTTCTCCAGCGGGTCGACGACGGCTGGGATGCGCAGTCGGAGGCGATTCCCTGGTCGCCGGAGGTAGTGCGGGTCGACGGCGACATCGACCAGTCGCTCTACGTCGCGCTGGACGACCAGGTGTCCGACCGGGTGCTCCCCGGAGAGGAGCGCATCCGGCTCGCCTGGGATCTGGCGGATACCTACATGTGGCAGGTGGACTTCAGCCGCGATATCCGGCCCGGCGACCATTTCAACGTGCTGGTCGAGCGGGAGGTATCGGAAGATGGCGAGGTGCGCTTCGGCAAGATCCTCGCCGCCGACCTGCGAGTGGGCGGCCACGACCTGCCGGCGTTCCGCTTCACCGACTCGCACGGCAAGGCCGGGTTCTATGACGGCAAGGGCGAATCGCTGCGGCGGGCCTTCCTGCGCGCGCCGCTCCAGTTCCGCCGGATCTCGTCCAGCTTTTCGCTCTCGCGCTACCATCCGATTCTCCAGCGCTGGCGGGCGCACCAGGGGACCGACTACGCCGCGGCGGCGGGCACTCCGGTGATGGCGTCGGGCAACGGCACGGTGCTGCGCGCCGGCCGGGCCGGCGGCTACGGGAACCTGATAGAGCTGCGGCACGCCAACGGCATCACCACCCGCTACGGCCATCTGAGCCGGTTTGCGGCCGGCATTCATCCCGGTGTGCGGGTGAGCCAGGGCCAGATCATCGGCTACGTGGGGATGACGGGCCTGGCCACGGCGCCGCATCTGCATTACGAATTCCGGGTGAACGGCGTCCCGCGCGATCCCCGGCACATCGATCCCGGCAACGGAACGCCCATTCCCGGCTCGGAACGGGAAGCCTTCGAACGGGAGCGCGATCGGCTGGCCGCCTTGCTCTATCCCCCGCGGCCCACGATGGTCGCCGGGCCGGTCGCCCAGAAGTAGTCCGCCCCGCCCTGGAGCACGAGCCGGTGGCCCGAGGCCGCCGGCTCGTTGCGTTCTGGTGCGAGTGGTCGGCCGGCAGATCGGCCGCTAGGTTTCCTGACGACTCCCCGGCCGGCCGAGGTGCTGTTGGAACTACTCCCTGCGATTCACATCCGGAACGGTAAGGTGGTCCGGTTGACCCGGGGCGACCCGGCGTCTTCCACCATCTACAACCACGATCCAGCGGCGCTGGCCGAGCGGTTCGTCTGGCAGGGCGCGCGCTGGATCCACCTCGTGGATCTCGACCGCGCGTTCGGTGACGGCGACAACGGCGCCGTGGTGGACCGGATCATCACCCGGGTGGGCTCCTACGTGCAAATCCAGTTTGGCGGGGGCCTGCGCTCGCATGCGCAGATTGCGCGCACGCTGCAACTGGAAGTCGCCCGCATCGTACTGGGAACGGTCGCAGTGACCAGACCGGAGCTGGTCGATGTGGCGCTGGAACTGGGCGGCTCGCACCGGGTCGCCGTGGGCCTGGATTGCCGTAACGGATTTCTCGCGCTGCGGGGCTGGACGGAACTCAGCCCCAGCCGGGCAGACGAAATCGCCGGCCGGGTCGCGAAGCAGGGAGTACGCACTGTGATCTATACCGACATCAGCCGGGACGGTACGCTGCGCGGGCCCGACGTCGAAGGTGCCCGGTCCCTGCAGGGCTTCGGCGCCGGCGTGATCGCCAGCGGCGGTGTGGCCTGCCTGGAGGACCTCGATCAGCTGGCCGCCGCCAACCTGGCCGGCGCGGTGCTGGGCCGGGCCCTGTACGAGAACCGCTTCACCCTTCCGCAGGCGCTCGCTCGCGTGCCGCGGGTCTGATGGCGGGATGATCACGGCGTTGCTCCTGCTGGGCGCTCTGGCCCTGAGCGGTTTCACCTACTATCGGCTGGAATCTGCGCCGGAAGGCGCCCGCCTGGGCCGGCTCGGTATCCCCTTCGTTCTGCGGGTCGTGGCCTGGTTCACCCTGGGGCTGCTCCTGGCCGATTTGAGCTGCGGTGCGCGGCGGGCCGGCGGGCGTCCCCTGGTGCTCCTGGATGCCAGCCTCAGCATGACCGCCGACTCGGCTCATTGGCGGGCCGCGCGCGACACCGCTAGCCGGTTGGGCGAAGTCCGGCGGTTCGGCGACCCGGCGGCGCCCGCCGACAGCGCACCCCTCTTCGGGACGTCACGCCTGGTGGCGGCCCTGCGCTCGGCCGCGGCCGGCGAGCGCCCGGTGGTGGTGGTGACCGACGGCGAAATCCAGGATGCCGCCGATCTGCCGCCCGATCTCCTGCACCGGGCAACTATCCGGGTGCTGCCTCGGCCCTCCGGCCCCGATCTCGCCGTGCTGCTGGTGGACGGGCCGGGGCGCATCGTCGCGGGCGACTCCGCGCGATTGACGGTGCGGCTCCGCGCCTACGGCGACAGCGCGTCGCGCGAGGTGCCCCTGGTGGTGCGTGAAGGTGAACGGGTGCTGACCCGGCGGAACGTCAGCCTGGAGCCCCGAAGCAGCAGCGAGGTGTCGCTCACGGTGCCGGCTTCGGCACTTCACGCCGGAACGCACATGCTCGAGGTCGCCCTCCAGGCCGGCGATCGGGAGCCCCGCGACGATGCCCGGCTCTTCCGTCTGAACGTGACGGCCACCCCGGGCGTGGTGCTGGTGGCCAACCCCCCCGACTGGGACAGCCGCTTTCTCTACCGGGCGCTGGAAGACGTGGCCCGGCTGCCGGTGCGCGGGTACGTCCAGCTTCAGCCCGATCGCTGGCGCTCCATGCGCGATCTTTCCCCGGTCTCACGCGCCGAGGTAGAGCGCGCCGTCCGCGGCGCGGACCTGCTGGTGCTGAAGGGAGAGACGGCGCTGGCCCGGAATTCCCGCGCGCGCGGCGTCCTGGAGTGGCGCGATCAGGCCGGGCAGGGGAGCGCAGTCCCGGGCGACTGGTATGTGTCGGTGCCGGGCTCGCCCCTGGCGGGTGCCCTGGCCGGGCTCCCGGTCGATTCCTTTCCTCCGCTCAGCCAGATCATTCCGGTGACGCCGAGGGACGAGCAGTGGATCGGACTCTCGGCCCAGGAGGGACGCCGCGGCGCCCAGCGGCCCGTGCTGCTCGGCGCCGACCGCGGCGGCCGCCGGGAGATCCTGTTGCTGGCCGACGGCTTCTATCGCTGGGACTTTCGCGGCGGCGCCAGCGAGCAGGGATACCGCTCGCTCGTGTCGGCCGCAGTCACCTGGCTTCTGGGAGGACGGGATACCGTGGCCGGACAGGCCCAGCCGGTGCGGCCGGTGGTGGCGGCCCGCCGTCCGGTGGTGTTCCAGTGGAATGGTCCAGGTCCGGCGACAGCACTCCCGGTCGCCTGGGACGGACCCGGTGGCGTACGGCAGGACACGCTCCACTTCGACGGCGCCGGCCGGGGCGAGGCCTGGTTGCCGGCGGGCATCTACAATTACCGCCTGGAGGGCGGGGGGAATGGTACGGTGGCGGTAGACAGCTGGTCGGAGGAGTATCTGCCGCACGATCGGACGGTTCAGTCCGAGCCCGCCACCCTCTCTCCGGTGAATGGGGGCGAACCGCTGCGGAGCCGGTTATGGCTGTTCGGGGTCTGCGTGGCGGCTTTCTGTGGGGAGTGGGTGGCGCGGCGAAGGCTGGGACTGCGATGAGCGGCGGTAAGAGGTGAGGCGTGAGGCGTAAGGTGTGACCGCCGATCGCGCGTCACGCCTTACCTCCTACGACTTACCTATTACATTGCTGGTCGGTCACTTAGCAGCTTACATCTCAGGTAACTCATAAAGGGAAACCCTTGGCCTTCGGTCGTCTCGACACGCAGAAACGCTCACTCTGGAGCCGGATCAGGCGGCTGGCGCTCACCGACGTGGGAGCGCTGGTGCGGCAGCTCAATGCCTCCGACCTGGAAGCGATCGAGCGCACCCTGATCGAGGCCGACTTCGGCGTGAGCGCCACCGTGGACCTGACGGAGCTGCTGGAGAACGAGGTGCGTGCCGGCCGGCTCAAGACCGACGTGCAGCTGCGCGAGGCGCTGGCGGAGCGGATCGTGGCGCTGCTCCAGCGGCCGGACGATCCGGTCGGCCTGGCTCGGGCCCCCCAACCTCCTACCGTGGTGCTGGTGGTAGGCGTGAATGGAGTCGGCAAGACGACGACCGTGGCCAAGCTGGCGGCGTGGCTGGGGCGGGAGAAGCGCCCGGCCCTGCTGGCGGCGGCCGATACGTACCGCGCGGGGGCCATTCACCAGCTCGAACTCTGGGCCGACCGGCTGGGCATTGCCTGTGTGGCGGGCGCGCCGGGGGGCGATCCGGCCGCGGTCGCGTTCGACGCTATCGACGCGGCCGCGGCCCGCAGGGTGGATACGGTCCTGATCGACACCGCCGGCCGGTTGCACACGCAGGACAACCTCATGGACGAACTGAAGAAGGTTGTGCGCGTTATCGCTCGTCGGCTGCCCGGCGCGCCGCATGAGACGCTGCTGGTACTGGATGGTACGGTGGGGCAGAACGCCGTCCAGCAGGCGAGGCTCTTTACCCAGGCGGTGCAGCCAACCGGGTTGGTCGTGACCAAGCTGGACGGCACGGCGCGGGGTGGCGCGGTCGTCGCCCTGCGGCAGGAGCTGCAGCTGCCGATCCGCTTCATCGGTACGGGTGAAGGGGTGGACGATCTCGAACCCTTCAATGCCGCCGCCTATGTTGACAACCTGCTCGGCCAGTCCTGATCTCCGCACCCCAGATCATCCGGCATGACATGGCGGCACCGCGGCTCGATACACCCGTCAAGTTCCTGAAGGGTATCGGCCCGCGCCGGGCCGAGGCGCTGGCGCGCCTGGGCGTCAGCACCGCGCGCGACCTGCTCTGGCACCTGCCGCGCCGCTACATCGACGCTTCCACCGTGACCCCGCTCGCCCGTGCCACGGTCGGAAGCGAGGTCTCCTGCCTCGGCCGCGTGGTGGCGAAGCGGGTCATGCCCACCCGGCGAGGGCTGCGGATTTTCCGCGCCGTGCTGCGCGACGACAGCGGAGTGCTGGAATGTGTCTGGCCCGGCCAGCCGTTTCTCGATCGGACGATCCAGGAGGGACAGACGCTGCTGGTGACCGGACCCATCCGTTTCTACCATGGCCGGCAGATGTCCCCCCGCGAGTATCTGGTGCTCTCGGATGAAGACACCGACGGGGCCGGCAAGATCCTGCCGGTGTACCCGGCCACGGAAGGCCTCAGTCACCGGCAGATTCGGGCCATCCTGATGCAGCACCTCGATGCGCTCCTCGCCCTGTGCACCGATGCGCTCTCGCCCGCCTGGCGCCAGGAGTTGGGCTTTCCGGAATTGCGGGCGGCCCTCTCGGCGGTGCACCGCCCGGCCAGCACGGAAGAGGCCGAGGCTGGGCGCCGCCGGTTGGCATTCGACGAACTGCTGGACCTGCAGATCATGCTGGTGCGCGCCCGGGCGGTGGCCAAGCGGGCGCGGAAGGGTACGGCCTTCCAGCTTCGCCGCACGCTCACCACGGCGCTGAAGGAAGGCCTGCCCTGGGCTCTCACCGATGATCAGCGCAAGGCGCTCCGCGAGATTACCGCCGACATGACCTCGCCCGAGCGGATGCACCGGCTGCTCATGGGCGACGTGGGAACCGGCAAGACGGTGGTGGCGCTCTTTGCCATGCTGCTGGCGCTGGAGAATGACTGTCAGGCCGCGCTGATGGCGCCGACCGAGCTCCTGGCGGAGCAGCACGCCGCCACGCTGGAGAAGCTGCTGGCCTCGCTGGAACTGAAGCCGGAGCTGCTGCTGGGGCGCTTCACCGCGTCGGAAAAGGCCGAGCGGCGCCACCGGGTGGCTACCGGCGCGGCGCGGCTGGTGGTGGGCACCCACGCGCTGTTGCAGGAGAGCGTGTCGTTCCAGCGGCTGGGGCTGGTGGTCATCGACGAGCAGCACCGCTTCGGGGTGGAGCAGCGCGCCGCGCTGATCGGCAAGGGCGAGGCGCCCGACGTTCTGCTGCTCACGGCTACCCCTATTCCACGCTCCCTCGCGCTCACGCTGTACGGCGATCTCGACGTCTCGACGCTGCGCCAGAGGCCGCCGGGGCGCGGGACGGTGCGGACCGCGGTGCGTCGGGGGGGGCAGCGGGAGAAGGTGCTGGACTTCGTTCACGAGGCCTGCGTGGCGGGCGGGCAGGCCTACATCGTCTTCCCGGTGATCGAAGAGTCGGAACAGAGCGATCTGCGGGCGGCTGCCACGGCCCACGCATCGCTCGAGGGCCGCTGGCCGGATCTCCGGGTCGGCCTGGTACACGGAAGGCTCAGAAACGACGAGCGAGACGCGGTCATGCGCCGCTTCCGCTCGGGCGATCTGCAGGTACTGGTTGCCACGACGGTGATCGAAGTCGGGATCGACGTGCCCAACGCCAGCGTGATGGTCATCGAGCACGCTGAGCGCTTCGGTCTGGCGCAGTTGCACCAGTTGCGTGGCCGCATCGGCCGGGGGGCAGCGGAGAGCCAGTGCATTTTGCTCACCGACCAGAACATCCCCAGCCGGCTGCGGTCGTTCGCGGCGACCACCGACGGGTTTCGTATCGCCGAACTGGATCTGGCCGAGCGCGGCATGGGCGACCTGATCGGGGCCCGCCAGGCGGGGTCCTTCGAGCTGCGCCATGCCCGTTTGCCCGACGATGCCGACCTGCTCACCCGCGCCCGGGACGCGGCCTCGTCCCTGCTGGAGGAAGATCCCACGCTACGCAAACCCGCCAACCGCGCGTTGCGCGAGCGGGCGCTGGCGCGGTACCCGCGGGCGGTGGAGCTGTTCCGGACGGGGTGATCGTCGGTGGAGGTCACCGTTGCCGCCGCCGTCCAGGAAAAAGCCGGAGTAGCGGGGGCTCTCGGGGGTGGCGATGCCGTCATCCCGGGTGTGGATCGGAACGGATGCCATCGGGGTTCGTCGTTCACGGTGACCGTGGACGTCGCTCGTGCCCGCGTGGCGGCGTTCCCGCCGCCGCGGAGTTCCGCGCCAGGAAATCGAGCACGGCCCTGGCGAAGGCCGGATCGGCCACCGCCGAGAGGTGGGTGGCGCCGGGAATGATCACGGTGTCCGCGCCGCCGAGGTCCCGGGCGAGACGGAGAGCGAGGGGTTTCACGGGGTCGCGCTGACCCACGACGACGAGCGTCGGAATGCTGTCGCCGGCGAGGGACTCCAGGTCGATCGGCTGGAAGGGCGGTGCGCGGAGCACCGCGGCCAGGGCGGCGAAGTCGTTGGCGCGCCACACGTCGCGGAACGCGGCGCGGAGGGAGTCCGCCGCCGGGGGCGGCTCACCGGGCGGCGCGAGGGCACGCATCATCGGGCCGGCACTGCCGGCCGCTACCGAGTCGGCCATGCCGGCGACCTCGAGCAGGCGGACGCGCCGGGCCAGCCCCGGGCTGTCGCCGATGACCAGCGTCCGCACCCGATCGGGGTGCTGCGCCCGGAGCTGCAACGCGAGCACGCCGCCGCGGGAGTAGCCGACCACATGGGCGCGGTCGATTCCCACGTGATCCAGCAGGCGGACGGCGTCCGCTATTTCGGGCTCGCCGTAGGCTGCCGGATCGTGGGGCTTGTCGCTCAGGCCGTGGCCGCGATCGTCGTAGGCGACCACGCGGTAGCCCGCGTCGACGAGCGCCGCCACCATGCCGGTGCCGACCCAGTTCGCGGCGAGGTTCACCGAGAAACCGTGGATCAGGAGGACGGGCTCGCCCGCGCCGGCGTCCACGTAGTGGATGCGGACACCGTCCGAGTCGAAGTAGCGGTTCTCCAGGCCCTGCCCCGCGGCGAGTCGCGGCAGCAGGAGTCCCAGGCAGAGCAGCGTGGCCGGTGTTCGCATGGCTGGCTCCTGCGTCCGGACGCCAGCGGCCGCGCGGACACGCGGCGGCGCCGACGTCGACTTCCCAATGTAGCTGCGGGAGGGACGAGGGAGTATTTGACGCGCCGCCCCCCCCCCGCCATAGGTTGTTGCCGGACCGTCGAAGTCGACGGTAAGACGATGGCTTCCGGCGCGTTGCGCCGCTATACTGAAACCGACTTCGCGCGCCCATGCCCCGGGTAAGGAGTGGCCTACGGATTTCCCCCTGAATGGGCCCCTCCAGCAGCTGCAGTCGGACCTGGCCCAGCACTACCGGCTGGAGCGCCTGCTCGGCGAAGGCGGCATGGCGGTGGTGTTTCTGGCCACCGACCTGAAGCACAACCGGCAGGTGGCCGTCAAGGTGCTGCGTCCGGAGCTCTCGGCCGTGGTGGGCGCCGACCGCTTTCTGCGGGAGATCCAGGTTACCTCCCGGCTGCAACATCCGCACATCCTTCCGCTTTACGATTCCGGTGCGTCGGGCGGGCTCCTCTACTATGTCATGCCGGTGGTTCAGGGCGAATCGCTGCGCGAGCGGCTGACCCGGGAGCGGCAGCTACCGGTCGGCGATGCCGTGTCGATCGGGCGAGCCGTAGCCGGGGCGCTCGACTACGCCCATCGTCAGGGCATCGTGCACCGGGATATCAAGCCCGAGAACATCCTGCTCCATGACGGACAACCTCTGCTGGCGGATTTCGGCATCGCGCTGGCGGTACGTGCGGCGGGCGGCGACCGGCTGACCCATACCGGAATTTCCATCGGCACCCCGAGCTACATGAGTCCGGAGCAGGCATCGGGAGAGCGGTCGGTTGACGCGCGGACGGACATCTACGCCCTGGGCTGCGTGCTGTACGAGATGCTCGCCGGCGAGCCGCCGTTCACCGGGCCCACCAGCCAGGCGGTGATTGCGGCGGCGCTCACCAGCAAGGCCGAGCCGCTGGCGCGGCGTCGCCCGTCGGTCCCGGACGGACTGGCCTCCGCGGTGCACCGTGCGCTGGAGGCGGTGCCGGGCGACCGCTTCTCCACCGCTGCCGAGTTCGCCGCGGCGCTGGACGGGGCCCCGGGTGCGCGGTGGCCGGCACGTCGCCGGCATACCTCGGCTCTGGTCCTGGCAGGCGTCGCCGCGGGACTGCTGCTGGGCGGGGTCACCGGGTATCTCGGACGCCGGTCATCGCCACCCGAGCCCAGGCGCTGGAACCTCAACTTGCCTGAGGCCGCGCCGGTCGCGCTGACCGGCCCCAGTCCTGCCCAGGGCTGGCAAACGGCACTCGCGCTTTCTCCCCGAGGGGACCACCTGGCCTACATCGCTCCGCAGGGTTCGACCACCATGCTGGCGGTGCGGGCGCTGGACAGCGATTCGGCAGTTCTGCTGCCGGGCACCGAAGGGGCCTATCACCCGTTCTATTCCCCGGACGGGATGTGGATTGCGTTCTTCTCCGGCAACCTGTTGCGCAAGGTGCTCACCGCCGGCGGCGAGCCGATCACCCTGGCACAGGTCGACCGCATTACGGGGGCGACCTGGCTCTCCGACGACCGTATGCTGGTGCTGGAGAACGAGGGATTCGACCTGCACTGGATCTCGGCTACGGGGGCCACCACCGACTCGGTCGTGCACCTGGCCACCCAGTTCGGCACGCCGGAGGTATTGCCCGGCGCGAAATGGGCAGTCGGGCAACTCGGCTCGGGCCAGCTCGGACTGCTCGGGGTGCCGGACGGCCGGGAGCTTGCGATCACCCGGCGCGGGGTTCTGGCGCTCGATTCGGTCCGGCAGGGTGAACTCCTGTTTGGTACCAGCCCGCACTGGATCGAACCCGGCTTCCTGGTGTACGCCGCGGGCGACGGGAATCTCATGGCCATGCGGTTCGACGGGGCCGGCCGCCGAGTGCTGGGCGAACCGGTGCCCGTCCTGGATAGCGTCCGGATGGAGGCGGGGTTCGGGTACGGTGAATTCGCCATCTCGCCCGAAGGCACGCTCATCTATGTTCCCGGCGGCAACCAGCTCTATGTGAACCCGGCGTTCATCGATCCGTCGGGCCGCATTGACACCTTGCCGATTCCCCGTGGCCCCTACGTCCAGCCCCGCCTCTCCCCGGACGGAACGCGGCTGGCCGCCCAGATGCGCAACCCGGTCGGGGTCTGGGAGGTTCTCCTCATGGATCTCGCCACCGGCCTGCGGCAACAGGTTCCAGTAGAAGGGAATTATCGGCCGTATCCGGCCTCATGGCTGCCCTCGGGCCGGGAGCTGATGATCGGCCTGTGGGACCCGGTGCAATTCGTGAACTACGGTGCCCGGATCCAGTCACTGGAGACTGGCCAGTGGAGGGATCTCCATCTGTACGGCGCCTCGTACATGACGGTGGCGCCGGATGGCAACTCCTTCATCTTTTCGGACTGGCGTACCGGCGATCTCTATATCCGCTCGCTGAGCGGCGACACGGCCAGAACGCCGATCCCTGCCCGTGGCTTCGCGGCCAGTTTTTCTCCCGATGGCCGCTGGGCCGCGTGGGGGGGAGTCAATGGTGCGGTGCAGGTCTCGCCCGTGCCTCCGACCGGCGCGATTCACCTGGTGGCCGAGCGGGGGCAGCAACCGCTGTGGACGCCCCAAGGCGACGGCCTGATATACCGGGATGGTTCCCGCTACTTCAGAGTCCCGGTTTCCACGGCCGGCGGCTTCCACTCGGGTCGCCCCCAGCTGCTGGCCGAAGGCCCCTTCCTGGCAACCTTTGCCTGGAATCACGCGATGAGTCCCGATGGGCGCCTGCTGGTGCTCCTCACCCGTCCGGAACGGCAGGCCCGGAGCCTGGGGGTGATCACCCGGTTCCCGGCCAGGGTGGAGCGGCTGACGCGCTGAGCCCCGGGATGACGCTAGTGGCTCACCTCGAAATCCGTAGTCCGTCGGATGTCTTCCCCCCCGGGTCCGGTCACCGTCACGATCAGGCGGTAGGCCCCCGGTGAGAGACCGGCCAGCTTGACGGTGCGGGTGACGCGCGCGGTGGGCCCGGTGGCCGGTTCATCGAAGGAGACGCGGATGGCTCGCGGCGCACTCCCCAGCAGCTTGCTGATGACACCCTGGTGAAGCTGGACCACTTCGATGCTGGTCCGGTAGCCGCTCCCCGGCCTCAGGCCGCCCAGCTGGTAATAGACCGTCATGTTGCCACCGGTGGGCCAGCTGTCGAGCGGGTTCAGAACCAGGGTATCGCGGCCCGCGGGATACTGCACTCCCATCTCCCGCCGGCCGGTCACCAGGTCGCTCATGGTCAGGCGGCCGGCAGCCAGGTCCGGGACGGGCACGCTGTCCCAGCGGCGCGCAATGCCCGCTTGGCTGGCCGCGACCGCCAGCGCTACGGTGAGCCGCGCGTCACCGGGCGTGGCGGGAATGGCGGTGGTCCAGCTCAGCAGCCGATCGGGAGGGTACGGTGTCGCGGTGGCGAAGGTGGCGCTGGTATCGATCAGTCGCACCTGCCCGCCGGCCGCCTCGGCATAGATCCGGATTCCCAGCGGGTAGGCGGTATGTCCACCGGCCTGCTGGACCGGCACGAGATCCCCGGCCCGCACCCCGAGCACTACCAGGATCCGGCCGCCCTGGCCGGTGCCGATGCCGAAGCGCTGCACCGATGCGGGCAGGCGCTGCTTGAAACGCAGCAGATCGTCGTCGGTGGTGGTGGCGACGGCGATGCCCGCCTGGCCCATGCTCCGTTCCTGCGTCAGGGTGGCCCTGGCGCCCAAATCGCCCGAGGAGGCGATGCGATCGTAGATCGGGTCCAGGCTGCTGCGCGATTCGAATACCGGCCGGACCGCCGCGAACTGATCGCACCCACCGCCGATGACCCCCGTACAGCCTGCCCGCGGCAGTTCGGAGCTGGTGAAGGCCCCGGTCTGGAGCCAGTGGGCGGTTTCGAAACCGTAGAGGTCGGCCAGACTTTCAATGAGTCGGTAATCGCGGGCGCCCGTGCCGGTGCTGAAATGGAGGATGATGTCGCCTCCGGGCCGGTGATAGAGCCAGGAGATGTTGGGTGGCACCCCAATGTTGGTGTAGGTCGCGACGTCGTCCGGCGGCCCGTGACGCATGTATACGACCCCGCGATCATCCACCCACTGCTGACCGCTGTGATAGCGGAAGACCAGGTCTACTTCGCGATAGGCGCCGGCCCGGCGGAAATGCTGGAGCACGTAGAAGAGCCGCCGGTAATGCTCCGTGAGTCGTTCGCCCGACTGGCGCGCGTCCGCCAGGTCGCGCCGTTGCCAGAATTTCCGGATCCAGCCGCCGTATTCGCCGGGGCGCAGCGCATCGTAGGCCTTGAGTTCCGCGGAATCCGCGATCCAGGCCAGGTCCTGCCGCATGTCGGCCACGCTGGTGTCGGAGCCGAGCCGGTCGGCCGCCGAGTCGTAAATCGTGCGCGCCGCGACCGGCTGCTGCAGCAGGAAGAGCGTCTTGGCCTCCTCCAGCAGGGCCAGCGCCTCGTCGCCGCCGCGGGCGCGATAGCGGCGATACGCGGCCAGGGCGGAATCGGGGTCGCCCAACTGACGCTCGATCTCCGCGCGGGCCAGCAGCAGCTCGGGCGATTCCGCGGAGCCCCGCGCCGCCGCCTCGCGCACCGCGGCCAGTGCCTCACGCTGATGGCCGGCGCTCTGTTCGTCGAGCGCGGCATCCACCAGGCCGCGGAGCGCCGGGGCGAAGGTGGGGTCCAGCGCCACCGCGTGCTGGAAATCCTTCAGCGCCTCCGAGGTCTCATCGACATTGAGCACCTTCCGCAGACGGTTGGTGCCGACCACGGCGGTGGGCGGCATTTCCCGCAAGGCGAGGTTGGCGCGGCCCAGCACGTACCAGGCCCAGGGCCAGTCCTGGGCCAGCTCCGTGGCCCATTCGCCTTCGCTGCCGGCATCGTTGAAATGATCGGCGCTGGCGCCCAGCTGGCCCAGGCGTTGCGCGATCATGGCGAGGCGGACATGGATGGCCGGATTGTCGCGGTGCTGCTTCGCGACCACGATGGTGCGCCGTTCCAGGGCAAGCAGCCCGGTGGAGTCCTCGACCGCGGCGAGCGAATCCCGCAGCGCCGTGAACTCCGCGCGTTGAGCCGGCCGCTGCGCGCGGGCACCCGCTGGCAGCAGGGTGGATGCCAGCAGCAGGAGGGGCACGGAACGATAGAGGCGAGTGTGCGGGAGAGGCATGGGGGGCCTGCCACCAGGAGTTAGAAGGAACCTATCTTCAAGGTACGGTCACTTCCGGGTCTGTCCATAATGGGAGGTTTGGCAGAGTGCCGTCGCCGGAATGCAGTAGAGCTTCCGCAATCCTCGCCCTGACGGCTGCCGCCGGCCTGGCCCTCTGGGTACCTGGCTGCACCGGCAAACGGGCGGCCATCGGCACCCATGAGGAGCCGAGCGCGACGGCGGCGTATCTGTGCGAGGGGGGAGTGGCCTTGACCGCTGTCTTCTATCCGGGGACGGCATCTCCGGCGCCGGCGCCCGGCAGGCGTCCCCGGCCCCAGGGCCGCGCCCGGCTCACCTTCGATGCCGGCCGCACCATCACACTCGAGCGGACTCTCTCCGCCGATGGCGTTCGGTATGCCGCCGGCGATACCGCCGGGGGAAGAGACAGCCTGATTTTCTGGGGGAAGGGCAACGGCGCGCTGCTGCAGGAGTCCGGGGCGGCGCTCCGCCAGTGCGTCAGGGTGGCGCCGGATCCCGGCGGCCTGCCGCGGATCTTCCTTGGCGCGGCGAAGGGATTCTCCATCCGCTATCCGGCGGATTACACGGTGGACACCGCCTATCGCTATCAGGCGCTGGGGCCGGGGGAGCAGATCCCGGGCGTGGCGTTCTCCGTGCCGGCGTCGCTTGCCCGGGGCACGAACCTTTCCGCAGACAGCCATCTCAGTGTGGAGACGATGCCGTCCGCCGGCGATTGCACGGCGGCCCGGTTTCTGGGCGGCGGCGTGCACGATTCGACGGTATCCGACGCGGGAACGACCTATTCCTTCGCCCGCCGCACCGATGCCGGCGCGGGCAACCGCTATCAGGAGATGGTGTACGCCGTTCCCGGCACCAGCCCCTGCCTGGCGGTCCGGTACCTCATCCACTGGACCGTGCTGGAGAACTATCCGTCGGGGACCGTGACGGCGTTCGACCGCCCGGCGCTGCTGAACCGCCTGGACGCCATGCGCCGGACACTGGTGATCGCCGGATAGCCGGGGCGGGGCCCGCCGATTATCCTCTTTCCGGCAGGCGGGGTCCACTGAAGGGAGCGACCTATGCGGTGGCAAGGCGGCAGGGAGAGCAGTCATGTGGAGGACCGCCGCGGCCAGCGGCTCAAGATCGGGGCCGGGCTCGGTGGAGTAGGGATCATCGTAGCGGTCGTGGTGATGCTGCTCGGAGGTGACCCCGGCCAGGTGCTCCGCCTGCTGGAGGGCGCGGGCGAGGCTGACAGCGCGGCGCCCGCGGCCGTCCCGCCACAGGACGAAACCGGCCGGTTCGTCAGCACCGTTCTCGGCATGACCGAGGACGTGTGGGGGCAACTCTTCGCCGCCAATGGCCGGACGTACCGTCCTCCAACCCTGGTGCTGTATTCCGGCGCGGTAAGCTCCGCCTGCGGATTGAGCAGCGCCGCCACCGGGCCGTTCTACTGCCCGGGTGACGAAAAGCTCTATCTGGACACCGGATTTTTCGACGAGCTGGCCCGGCTGGGCGGGGCGGGAGACTTCGCCCAGGCCTATGTCATCGGACACGAGGTGGGGCATCACGTCCAGAAGCTCCTGGGTACCGAGGCACGGGTCCGCGCCCTCCAGGACGGCGCCCGGAGCCAGGCCGATGCCAACCGGATCCAGGTGGCAATGGAACTGCAGGCCGACTGCTATGCCGGCGTCTGGGCCAATCGCGCGAACCGGACCCGGCAGGTGCTCGAGCCCGGCGATGTCGAGGAAGGCCTCGCCGCCGCCGCCGCGATCGGAGACGACCGCCTCCAGCGCAACGCCGGCCAGGCGGTCTCGCCGGAAACGTTCACCCACGGCTCGTCGGCCGAGCGGCAACGATGGCTCCGCGCCGGCCTCGAGAGCGGCGATCCCAACGCGTGCGATACGTTCGGCCGGTAGGGCAGGGCGGATGACGTCCACCAGTGCGGCGGGACTGGACGTTCCGCGGCGCCGCTGAGGAGGCCGTGGCAATGCCGAGACATCGAGAACGGCACTATGCGGAACGGATCGGATGGTTGCGCGCAGCGGTGCTGGGGGCCAACGACGGTATTGTCTCCACCGCCAGCCTGGTATTGGGAGTGGCGGCCGCGAGCACGACCCGGAGCGGGGTGCTGATTGCGGGGATGGCAGGCCTCGTTGCCGGTGCCATGTCCATGGCGGCCGGGGAATACGTTTCGGTGAGTTCCCAGGCCGATACCGAGAAGGCGGATCTGGCGCGGGAACGGCACGAGCTGGAGACGGACGAGCCCTTCGAGCGGGAGGAGCTTGCGTCCATCTACGTCAAGCGGGGACTCGATCCCGCGCTGGCCCATCAGGTAGCCGGCCAGCTGATGGCCCGCGATGCGCTGGCGGCCCACGCCCGCGACGAACTGGGGCTCACCGACGTTCATACCGCCCGCCCGCTGCAGGCCGCGCTCGCGTCGGCCGCCACCTTTGCCGTCGGGGCCGCCTTGCCCCTCCTGCTGGCATGGTTGAGTCCGGCCGCCTTCCTGCTGCCGGTGGTGTCGGCAGGCTCCCTCCTGTGCCTGGCGATTCTGGGCGGTCTGGCTGCCCGGACGGGAGGAGCCAGGATCAGCGTCGGCGCCGTCCGGGTGACCTTCTGGGGAGCCCTCGCCATGGCGGCGACGGCAGGACTGGGGGCCCTCTTCGGAACGATCGTGTGAAGTGAGCCTGCTCCGAAACCTGGAAATCCGTCGTCCGTCCGACCCCGGACGCCGGCGCCGATCTGGGCCGGCGCCGCTCGGGGGGGATCAGGCCCTGCGGAAGAAGCCCAGCGCGCGCAGGATGGAAATCAGCAGCGCCGCGCCGGCCACCGCTATCACAAAGCGCAGGATGCTTCCCGTCGGGGCCAGTCCTAGCAGACCGGCGAGCCAGAAGCCCAGCACCGAGCCCACCACGCCGACCACGATATTGGCGAGGCAGCCCATCTGGGCGTTCGTCTTCATGACGATGCTCGCCAGCCAGCCGATTACCGCGCCGAGAATCAGGGTGATGAGCCAGTTCATGGACGGCCTCCTGTGTGAATGACCACACCGGTAGGGAAGAGAGCCAGCCGGGAGTGCCGGAAGATAAGCGGAGAAGGGACGCCTCGTAGCCGGGGGCGGAAGCACCCCTCCGCTCAGAAGACGGGGCCGCCGGCAAGGCCTGCCTGCCGGTGGTCTGACAGGCATCGCCGCCTTCGATCCGCAGGATCAGCACGCAGGGCGTGTCAGGCGACGCGACCCCGATGGCCGTCCGACCCGACAACCGGGGTGGATCACCTGTCTGCTCCCGCATTGTCCGTGGCACGGGTGGACGCTATCATGACCCCATCCCTCCTCCATCGAGTTTCCCCATGCACTCCTGTGTTCGTCCGCGTCCTATCATGCTCGCGGCCGCGGTGCTTGCCGCATCCTGTCTGTTCGCCGGGCGGTTGCGCGCCCAGTCCGACAGCCTTCCCAGCGAAACCCCGGCCCACTTTATCCCGGTAACGTCGTCGTTCGACTATACCCGCCGAGATGTCATGGTCCCCATGCGGGATGGGGTCCGACTGCACACGGTGATCCTGGTGCCCCGGGGTGCGTCGCGTGCGCCGATCCTGCTGACCCGGACGCCCTACGATGCCAGCGCCACTACCACCTACGCGCAGAGCGCTCACCTGGGGCCGAACCTCAACGGCTACGATAACGCGCTCGACGTGATCATCCCGGGCGGATACATCAGGGTGGTCCAGGACATCAGGGGCAAGTACGGGTCGGAGGGCGAGTACGCCATGAACCGGCCGTTACGCGGGCCGCTCAATCCGACCGGGGTGGATGAATCGACCGATACCTGGGACACCATCGACTGGCTGGTCAAGAATATTCCCGAAACCAACGGCAAGGTCGGGGAGCTGGGCATCTCCTACGACGGATTCGAAGTGCTGATGGGGATGGTGAAGCCGCACCCGGCGCTCAAGGTGGCCATCCCGATGAACCCGATGGTCGACGGCTGGATGGGCGATGACTGGTTCCACAATGGGGCCTTCCGCCAACAGAATATGCCCTACATCCTCGAGCAGGAGGCGACCCGCGACAACTCGGCGAGATGGTGGACCGATCACTTCGACGACTATGACGTCTATCTCGACGGCGGATCGGCCGGGGCGCTGGGCCGGGCGCACGGCCTGGAGCAGGTCGGTTTCTGGAACAAGATCCTGGCGCATCCGAGCTACGACGCGTGGTGGCGGGCCCAGGCCATGGACAAGATTCTCGCCGCGGAGCCGCTCACGCATTCCGGTCATGCTGGTGAGCAGCCTGTGGGATGCCGAGGATATCTACGGTGCCATGGCAGCGTACCGGGCGATCGAACCGAAGGACCCGGGGAACGACAAGGTGTTCCTGGTCCTGGGGCCGTGGCACCACGGCGGCGAGATCGACAACGGCAGCACCCTCGGCGCGCTCACCTTCAACAGCAATACGTCATACTATTTCCAGACCAGGATTCTCGCGCCTTTCCTCGCGCACTACCTCAAGGATGGGGCGCCCGCCGACAGCGTTGCGCCGGTCACCGCGTACCAGACCGGCACCAACCGCTGGGAACGCCTTGCCCGCTGGCCTTCGGGCTGCGCCCAGGGCTGCACGGTGCAGCCGACGCCGCTCTACCTCGAGCCCGGGTTCCGCGCGGGGTTCATGGCCCCGGCGTCCTCGGCTCCGGGGTTCGATGCCTATATCTCCGACCCGGCCAAACCGGTGCCGTTTCGCCGGCGGCCGATTCAGCCGGTCGGTTACGGCGACGGCTTCACCTGGCCCGACTGGCTGGTGGACGATCAGCGGGAAGCGTCGGGCCGCACCGACGTACTGTCGTATCAGTCCGAGGTGCTCACCGACTCCGTCACGATCAGCGGTGCCCCCATCGCCAACCTGATCGCGGCGACCTCGGGTAGCGATGCCGACTGGGTCGTCAAGCTGATCGACGTCTATCCCGATGAGGTGGGGGGCGACCCGCCGATGGGCGGCTACCAGCTTGCCGTATCGATGGACATCTTCCGGGGCCGCTACCGCGAGAGTTTCGAAACCCCGAAAGCGATCACCCCCAACACCCCGCTGCTGTATCGCTTCCCCTTGCCGACCGTGAACCACGTCTTTCTTCCGGGCCACCGGATCATGGTGCAGGTGCAGTCGAGCTGGTTTCCGCTCTACGACCGCAACCCGCAGACGTTCGTGCCCAACATCTTCTGGGCGCAGCCCAACGACTATCAGAAAGCGGAACAGCGGATCTACCGCCAACCGGGGCAGGCGAGCTTCGTGGAACTGCCGGTGGTGAGCGAGGGGGGGAAGCGGTGAGTTGATCGGGCCGTCCGTACGCCGGCGCATCCCCGTCGGGCGATGGAGCCGCGGCGGGCGCGGCCGCAAGATACCCGGAAGCTAGTCCGCTCGTTCGGGCAGACGGCGGCCGACATCATGGTGCCGGCTCGTCGTCGCCCATGCCCCTCGCTGCGGATTCCAGCGAAGGCGTCAGGCCATGGCCGAGGCCACCGATCAGCGCGCCGAGAATAGGGTGACAATCCTGCGCAGCCGGGGGGAGCGCGTCTCCGCTCAGAACTTCCAGGTCAGTCCGACCTGGGTGCCGTAGCGCGAATTGCTCACCTTCGGTTCGAAGGGGATGTTCTCCGGCGGACCCTTGGGCCGGCTGAATTCCCAGATGAACAGCACGGCGGAGCCGACCAGGGCCGTCTCGCCTGCAATGATCCAGTTCCGGCTCTGCCGGTCATAGCGCAAGGTCTGCTGGTAGATGGATTCCAGGGACGGGTCGGCGTAGCGGCCGTCGGGAAAAGTGGTGCACCGGCTGGGGTCCGCGGAGCAGATCCGCTGCACGGTGGAGAACTCCCGGTCGGCCCGGTCGTGCGCCCGGGCCGCCAGCAGGTTCATCGCGACCGACGCGGTAAGCAGCCCCCATTTCCCGTACTTGACCACGGCCGGTGTGTGGGAATGCTGGGGCACCGACTGGGCCGCCGCCGGCCGCAGCACGGCGAACAGGAGCAGGCAGAGCAGGGCGGAACGCTTCACAGGGCGTAACGGTGGATATCGCCGTGCCCGCCGATGGCCACCAGGCCGTCGGGGAGGGTCAACGGTGTCAGGTCGAGAGGGCCGGTGATCCGGAACTGCCAGGCCAGTTGGCCGGTGTCGCTCACGCCCCAGAGGAGTCCGTCGGCGCCGCCCAGCACCAGCCAGCCGCGCAGCAGCACCGGCGCCGAGGTGGCCGGCCATTCCAGCGCCAGCAGCCGCTCGGCTTCCGGTGCCGCCGGAGTGAGGGGAATGCGGTAGACCGTGCCCGTCCGGGTTACCACCCAGGCGGTGTCGCCGCGCACGGCCGGAGGGTCCAGCACGGGCGAATCGAGCGGCACCCGCCAACGCACCTGGAGATCGGACGGGTCGACTGCCACCAGCAGGGAATCGGTGCTGCCCGAGAGCAGCAGATCGTTCCAGCGGGTCCACCCGCCGAGAATGGCACCGGGGGTAGCTCGGCGGGCTTCGATCCGCCCGCTCTTCGGGTTGAGCCGGAAGAGGCTGTCGAGTGTAGTGACGAGGATGGTGGAGTCGGCGGTGAGGGCAGGAGCGCGTCCCACGCCCGTGTGACGCCGCCAGCGCACTGCGCCGGTCCGGGGGTCGAGCGCTACGGTGACGCCGCCGCGGGTCTGCACCACCAGCGCGCCCGCCGCCAGTGCGAGGGGGCTGCTGACATACCCGGTCTTGGTATCCCAGAGTTTGCTCCCGCGGCCCAGGTCCAGTGCATACACCTGGCCGTCGGGCCGCTCGGTGCCGGCATAGACCGTATCGCCCACCAGCAGCACGCCCCGGGAGACGGGCCCCTGCAGCCGGGAGGCCCAGCGCTGGACGCCGCTCCGCAGGTCCAGGGCGACCACTCGCCGGTCGGACCCGCCGACCAGCAGGATGGTATCGTTCCGTGCCGCCGTTCCGGTGAGGCCGCGGCCGGCGTGTTCGACCCAGAGCTGGCGGAAGGGGGTGCCCTCCACCGGCTGCGGGGCGGCCACGGGCGCCGTGCGCACGTTCGCCACGGGGGCCTTGTAGCCTCCGCACGCCGCGTTGACGGTCCCGAGCGGCAGGAGTAGTATCCAGCCGCCTTTCCACCATTGCCCAGGCGCGGTCACCACATGACGTCCGTTCAGATAGACCAGCTTTCTCAATATGTGGGCCAGACCGTGACGGTGCACGGGTGGGTCGTGACGACCCGTTCCAGCGGCAAGGTCAGTTTCACCGTGCTGCGCGACGGCAGCGGGACGGTCCAGACCGTGTCCTCGCGGCGGGACGTGCCGGAAGCGGTCTGGGAAGCGTTGGGCGGACTGACCCAGGAAACCAGCGTGGCCGCCACCGGCACCGTCCGGGCCGATGCCCGCTCGCCCGGCGGCCATGAGCTGGGGTTGAGCGATCTGCGGGTGCTGGGGCCCAGTGTGGATTATCCCATCTCCCCTAAAGAGCATGGGACGACTTTCCTCTTTGAACATAGACACCTCTGGCTGCGAAACCGGCGCCAGGTGGCCATCGCGCGGGTCCGCCATGAGGTGGTGCAGGCCATCCGGGACTTCTTCTATCAGGAAGGGTTCACCCTGGTAGACACTCCCATCCTCACCGGCTCCATCGGCGAGGAGGCGGGGAATCTCTTCAGCACCGATTATTTCGACCTGGGCAAGGCCTACCTGGCCCAGACCGGGCAGCTCTATGTGGAGGCCGCCGCCGCCGCCCTGGGGAAGGTGTACTGCTTCGGCCCCACCTTCCGGGCCGAGAAATCCAAGACCCGCCGGCATCTGACCGAATTCTGGATGGTGGAGCCGGAGGTGGCCTGGAACGATTCCGATGCCAACATGCGGCTCCAGGAGCGCTTCATCAGTTACATCGTGGGCCGGGCGCTGGAGCGGCGCCGCGAGGAGCTGGCCCTGCTGGAGCGCGATCTCGCTCCGCTGGAGCGGATCCAGCCGCCGTTCCCCCGGATCTCCTACACCGATGCCATCACCAGGCTGAACGAGCTGGGCTCCGATCTGACCTGGGGCAGGGACCTGGGAGGCGACGACGAAACGCTGCTGGCCCAGCAGTACGACCGGCCCGTGTTCGTCTTCAACTATCCCCGCGAGGTCAAGGCCTTCTATATGAAGGAGAATCCCGACGACCCGCGGACGGTGCTGAACAACGACTGCCTGGCGCCGGAAGGCTACGGCGAGATCATCGGCGGCTCACAGCGGGAGGACGATTACGACCGGCTCCTGGCGCGGATCAGGGAGCAGGGGCTCGATCCCGAGTCCTACCGCTGGTATCTGGACCTGCGCAAATACGGCACCTTCGTGCATGCGGGCTTCGGCCTGGGTGTTGAGCGCACCGTCGCCTGGATCTGCGGCGTACCCCACATCCGGGAGACCATCGCGTTTCCGAGGCAGATCCACCGGCTCTATCCGTAAGGCGTGAGACGTAAGGCGCAAGGCGGCTTTTCCGGCACGCCTCACGCCTCACGCCTTACGATTCCTCGCGCTTCACCGCGTTCCACAGCTCATCCAGTTTCTCAAGTCCCGCCGTCTCGACCTCAAGTGCTTTCTCACGTGCCAGGGCCTCGACTGCCTGAAAACGGGCGCGGAACTTGGCATTGGCGCGGTCCAGCGCCGGCCCCGGCTGGACCTGGGCCTTCCGGGCCAGATTGACGACGGCGAAGAGCAGGTCGCCGATTTCATCCACCAGCGCCTCGCTGGGCATCGGGGGCGCCTGCGGTTCCGGGCCGGAGGCGCGGATCGCCCCCGGCTGGGCCAGCTCCCGCTCGACCTCCGCCAGTTCCTCCCGGACCTTGGCGCTGGGGCCCGCGGTATCGGGCCAGTCGAATCCGACGGCGGCCGCGCGCTGCTGCAGCCGGTAGGCCATGAGCAGCGACGGCAGGGTAGGCGGCAGACCCTCGAACAGGTGCGCCCGGCCTTCCCGTTGCTTGAGCCGTTCCCAGGGCTCCGGCGGCCCCAGCTGGTAGAGGTGGGGATGCCGCCGGCGCATCTTCTGCTCCAGGTCGGTGGCGATCTCGCCGGGGGTGAACTCTCCCTGTTCCTCCCCGATCACCAACTGCCAGGCCAGATGCAGCAGCAGATCGGCGGTTTCGTCGCGGATCCGCGCCTGATCGCCGTCGCGGAGCGCGGCGTCCAGTTCGAGCGTCTCTTCCACCAGATACGGCCGCAGGGTCTCGCGGGTCTGGGCCCGGTCCCAGGGGCAGCGGGCGCGGAGGTCGAGGACCACCGCCAGTGCGCGTCCAAGCGCTGAATTGTCTTGCATTTATCCTCCGTGGCGGGTATGATACCCGCCGCCTGTGACCGCGTCAAACTTCCCTTCGGCGGCCCGCGCCTGGGCCGATATCCGGCTGGCCGCTCTGGTGGCGAACGCGCGCACCGTGCAGGCCACTTCCGGCACCCGTCTCCTCCCCATGGTGAAAGCCAACGGCTACGGTATCGGCGCCATCGCGGCGGCGCGGGCGCTGGAGCAGTTGGAGCCGTGGGGCTATGGTGTGGCGACTCCCGACGAAGGTCTCGAGCTGCGGCAGGCGGGAATCACCCGGCCGGTGGTGGTATTCACCCCGATGCTCCCCTCCCAGGTGGAGGCGTGCCTCGCCGGCGATCTTCGCCCGGTGATCGGCGATCTCGCGGCGCTCCGTGCCTGGACCGCCCAGGGGCAGCGTCCCTTCCACATCGAGATCGACACCGGGATGAGCCGGGCCGGATTCCGCTGGACCGACCGCGACCGTCTCGAGGCGCTGGGCCGGAATCTTCCGGACTGCCCCGGCTGGGAAGGGATCTTCACCCACTTCCACTCGGCCGATGAGGGCGCCGGTGTGGAGGAACAGTGGCGCCGGTTCGCCACGGTCCTGGCCGCGCTGCCGGCGCGGCCGCTGCTGGTGCATGCCGCCAACAGCGCGGCGGCGCTGCAGGGGACGGCCTATGCCGCCGATCTGGTCCGCCCGGGCATCTTTCTCTACGGCGGCGCGGTGGACGGGCACGACCCGGAGCCGGTGGTCGCCTTTCGTGCCCGGGTGGTGGCGTCGCGGCGGGTCCGGCCCGGGGAAACGGTGAGCTACGGCGCCACCTGGCGCGCCGAGCGGGAAACGACCGTGGTTACCATCGCGGCAGGCTACGCCGACGGCGTTCCGCGCTCGCTCAGCAACCGCAGTGTGGTGGAGCTGAACGGTGAGCTGGCGCCGATCGTCGGGCGCGTCACGATGGATATGATCACGGTGGCCGCGCACGCTCCGGCGGCCCCGGGCGACGTGGCAACGCTCTTCGGGGGCCGGGTGTCGCTGGACCGGCAGGCCGAGGCGGCGGGCACCATCGCCTACGAACTGCTGACCTCGATGGGACGGCGGGTCACCCGCCACTACCTGGAGCCGGTATGAACCCGCACTTCCTCACTCTGGTGGCCGGGTTGTCGCACCAGGCGGAGGCCGCGCTGTCGGGGCAGGTCCCCGAAGGCGCCGGCGATCCGCGCGATATCGGCCGGATGCTGATCGATACGCTCGGGATGCTGGAACAGAAGACCGCCGGTAACCTGGAGCCGGACGAACAGCAGCTCCTGACCCAGACGCTCACGTCGCTGCGGGTCGCCTTCGTGAAGGGCGGCGGCCGGTGAGCCGCCGGGCAGCGATCATTGTGCTGGACGGTGTCGGTATCGGGGAGGCGCACGATGCCGGCCGCTACGGCGACACCGGCAGCGATACGCTGGGCAACGTGCTGCGGGCCCGCCGGACGCTCCAGCTGCCCCACCTGCAGGCGCTGGGGCTGGGGTGTATCGCCCCGCTGGCGGGCGTGGCCGCGGTAGACGCACCGGCGGCCGCATGGGGGATGTGCGAGCCGGCGAGCCAGGGGAAGGACAGCACCACCGGCCACTGGGAGATCTGCGGTCTGGTGCTGGCCGAGCCGTTTCCCACTTTCCCCCACGGGTTTCCGGAGGAGGTACTGGCGGAGTTCAGCGCCCGCACCGGCCGCGGGGTCCTGGGAAACAAGGCGGCCAGCGGGACCGTCATTCTGGACGAGCTGGGCGCGGAGCATGTCCGGACCGGGAGTTGGATCGTCTATACCTCGGCCGACAGCGTCTTTCAGGTGGCGGCGCACGAACGGGTGGTGCCGCTGGAGGAGTTGTACGCCGCCTGTGCCACGGCCCGCGCGATGCTGCAGGGCGAGGTGGGGGTCTCGCGGGTGATCGCCCGTCCTTTTGTGGGGGAGCCGGGCGCGTGGCAGCGGACGCCGCGACGAAAGGATTTCAGCCTGGCGCCTCCGGCGCCGACGCTGCTGGACCGCCTGGCCGACCGGCACATCCCCCGCCTTGGCGTGGGCAAGGTGGACGATCTCTTCGCCGGACGGGGCATCGCCAGCGTTCACACCCCCACCAACCGCGAGGCGTATGGGCTCATTGGCGGCGCGCTCCATTCCATGCGGCGTGGGTTCCTGCTGGCGAACGTGATCGAGTTCGACCAGAGCTGGGGGCATCGCAACGACGTCGAAGGCTTCGCATCGGGGTTGCTGGAGCTCGATGCCTGGATTCCCGAATTGCGCAGCGCGTTGCGGCCCGAAGACCTCGTTATTATTACCGCCGACCACGGCAACGACCCGACCACGCCGTCAACGGATCACTCGCGGGAACGGGTGCCGGTGCTGGTGCTGGGGCCGCGGGTCGCGCCGCGCGCGCTGGGAACCCGCGCCACCTTTGCGGACCTGGGGCAGACGGTGGCGGAATTTCTCGGGGTGGAGCCGCTCGAGGCGGGTACCTCCTTCCTGGGCGATCTCTGGCATGACTGATTCCCTGCTGGACGCCGCCCGTGCCGCCCAGGCCCGGGCGTACGCGCCCTATTCCCGATTCCGGGTTGGGGCTGCCCTGGAGGCGGACGACGGCCGGGTGTTCGCCGGCTGCAACGTGGAGAACGCCTCCTACGGGCTGGTGAACTGCGCGGAACGCGTGGCGGTGGGCGCGGCGGTGGCGGCGGGCGCGCGGCGCTTCCGCCGCATCGTCATTGTCACCGATGCCGACCCGCCGGCGGCCCCGTGCGGTGCCTGCCGGCAGGTGCTGGCGGAGTTTGCGCCGGCGCTCACCGTAGTGGCGGTAGGGCCGCGGGGCAGTCGCACCTGGACTCTGAACGACCTCTTGCCGGATGCGTTCGGCCCGGACTCCCTGTCCGGCCGGAAAGCGCCGGCGGAAGAAACGTGATTCGCATGAGGCAATGGATGTGGCGGGGAGCGGCCCTGCTCGCGGCCGGCGCGGCGGCGGCAGGCTGCCAGGAGAAGCTCACGGCTCCGGCCGACTGCCCGCAGTTGTGCCCCGGCGGGCAGCCGGTGGTCTACGATACGGTGATCTCCCCGGTTCCCGGCGGGGACAGCTCCTATGCCGGGTATGTCTCCACCGGGGTGGGGGTCTCGCTGCTGGCGAGTAACGGTCTGCAGGGCGATACGATCCTCCCGCTGGTCCGTTTTCTGCCCATGCCCGACAGCCTGCTGGTTTCCGATACCAACCGCACCTACACGGTGGATTCGGCGGCCGTCACCTTTACGGTCAACGCACGCGACACCACGATCGGCGGCCTGCGCTTCCTGCTCTACCGGCTCCCCGTCAGCACCGATTCGACGACCAGCTACGCCGCGGCGGCCTCGGCCCTGGTGCCGGCAAACCTGGTGGACACGCTGACGGTACCGGACAGTCTCGTCACGGGGCAGATCCGGCTGGTGCTTTCCGATTCCGCGCTCAACCGGATTGCCATTCCGCCGGCGGACAGCGGGAAGCTGGCGCTGGCGCTGGTCCTCGAGGCACCTCAACCGACCGGCGTGCGGCTGGGGAGCCTGGCGGGCGGGTCGGGGCCGTTGTTCGTGCGCTACGTCAAGGCCAACCTGGCCGACACCTCGCTCCAGCATCAGACCATCAGCCGGGTACCGTCGTTCAACTCGTTCGTGGAACAGAACGCGGTCGCCCCGGACCCCGACCTGCTCACCGTCGGCGGGGTGCCTTCGTCCCGGGCGTTCCTGCGGTTCAATTTGCCGCCCCTGCTGGACGATTCGGCCCGGCTGGTGCGGGTCACCCTGGTGGTGACCCCGGTCCAGGCCATCGGCGGTCTGCCGGGCGACACGGCCCTGGTGGTCGCCCGCGATGTGCTGGGCGATCTGGGGCGCAAGTCGCCCCTGTACTTCCAGCTGGAATCGGCCGCGCCGGTCCCGCCCGGCACCAGCGACTCGGTGGCGATCGACGTGACCTCGCTGGTGAAGAGCTGGCAGGGTTCGAGCGGCACCCCCGAGCTGCTGGTGCTCTCCCTCCGGCCCGAGGCGGCCAGCTTCAGCCGTCCGGTATTTTATTCGTCGCGCTCCCCCGCGGGGCACCCGCGTCTGCAAATCAGCTACACGCTTTCCTTCCCGTTCGAGAGGCCGTAAGTGCGCGCTCTCTTTCTGATCGGCCTCGTCTGCTGCTGGGCCCTGCCCGCGGCGGCGCAAAGCTCGACTTTCGGTGCGCGCGGACTGGGCTACCCCGGCCGCGGCGACTCGCCCCGGGCGCAGGCGCTGGGCGGGGCCTTCGGCCTGTTCGACGGGCTCTCGGCGGAGAATCCCGCCGCGCTGCAGCAGCTGCAGTCCATGGTGGCGTCGTTCACCCTGATGCCCGAATGGCGGCACAGCAGCGGCGCCGCCGGCAGCGCCAGCCAGCGGGACACCCGCTTTCCGCTCTTCGTGGTTGCCGGCCCTCTCAAGGGTACCCGCTTCGCGCTGGGCCTGAGCTACACCTCCTACGCCGACCGCAACTTCAGCCTGGCCTCGATCGATACCGCCCTGGTTCGCGGCCAGCCGTTGGCGCTCAACGATACGCTGGTCTCCCACGGGGGGATCAACGATCTGCGCTTCGCCGCCAGCTACCGGCTGGATGACCGAACGGTGGTGGGCGGTGCGGTGCACGTGCTGACCGGCGTGAACCGCCTGCGCCTGGCCACCTCCTTTCCCGACACGACCTACCAGTTCACCAGCCAGCGCACCGAGCTGTCCTACGGCGGCGTCGGCTTCTCGCTGGGCCTGGGGCAGCAGGTGAGCAAACGTCTGAGCCTGGCGATCACGGTGCGCAGCGACGATCAGGCGGGGGTGGACCGCGACTCGGTCCGGGTGGGCAACACCGATCTGCCCTACGCCTTCGGCGCGGGCCTGCGCTATCTGGCCAGCCCGAAGCTCATGGCGGTGGCCGCCGCCACCTACCGGACCTGGTCCGCCGCCAACAGCGATCTGATCGAGCAGGGCGGGGTGGGGGCGAAGAATACGTTGGAGGCGGGCGTCGGGCTGGAATACATGCCCGATCCGGACCAGCCGGGACAGAAGCCGCTCCGCGCCGGGCTGCACTACACACAGTTGCCCTTCCTGCTCACTCCGGGCGATCAGCCGTACGAGTTCGGCGCCAGCATCGGCAGCGGCATCCGCTTCGCCAAGGGGCGCGGCGGCCTCGACGCCACGCTGGAGCGCACCTGGCGGCGATCCAGCACGCTGAAGGAATCGGTCTGGATCCTGTCGCTGGGTGTCACCGTGCGGCCGAATCTGTAGAAGAATGGGCAGAGTGGGCAGAGCCGCCTTGTCCATCCCGTCCGCCATTCATAGCTTGGAATTCCCGTCCGCCAGGATTCAGTTGATGAAGTCTCACCTTCCTCTTGCCTGTTTTCTGCTGGGCGCCGCGGTCGCAGGCTGCGAGTCGCCGCGGGCGTCCCGGACCGCCGCACCTGATTCGACCGTCGATTCCCTCGCGGCCTATCGCCGCCTCCCCTCCGACAGCGCCATTCCGGACGATCCGCTGGGACACTCCGTCCGGCGCGGGCTGGCGCTCCTGCGCAACACGCGCGACAGCCTGCCGCAGCATGTGGGAAACAGGCTGGCCTGCATCAGCTGCCATCCCGACGACGGCCGCAAGCCCGGGGCCATCCCCTGGGTCGGGGTGTACGGCCAGTTCCCCCAGTATCGCAGCCGGGCGGCGCGGGTCATCACCATCGAAGACCGGGTCAACGGCTGCTTCCGGCGGAGCATGAACGGGACACCGCTGGAGGCGGATGGAAATGACATGCGCGACATCGTCGCGTACCTGGCCTGGCTTTCCCGGGGCATCCCCGTCGGCGCCGAGCTGCCGGGGCAGGGACTGGCGAAGGTGAGCGTCACCACCGGCGACAGCGCGGTGGGACATGCCATTTTCGACAGCGTCTGCGCGCGCTGTCATGGGCCCGGGGGCCAGGGAACTACCGTCGCGCCGCCGCTCTGGGGGCCGGAGAGCTTCAACATCGGGGCGGGCATGGCGCGGGTCCGCACGGCGGCGGCGTTCATCCGGCACAACATGCCGTTCGACCAGCCCGGCAGCCTGACCGACCAGCAGGCGTTCGACGTCGCCCGGTACGTGACGCTCCAGCCCCGGCCCGATCTCCCGGGCAAGGAGCTCGACTGGCCCAACGGCGACCCGCCGCCGGACGTGGCGTACCCCACGAAGGCGGCTCAGGAGGCCGGTAAGGCGGTACCGCGGCAGGGCGGTCAGTGATTTACCGCCCCTACCGCCCACACCGCCCTTACCGCCATCTTCCCTCCCATGCCTCGCGTCTACATCGAAACCTACGGCTGCCAGATGAACGTGGCGGATACCGAGCTCATGCTCGGCATTCTGGCCCGCGAGGGGTACCAGAGCTGTGACAGCCCCGAAGGGGCCGACGTCATCCTGGTGAATACCTGCGCGGTCCGGGACAACGCCGAACAACGGGTCGCCGGCCGGGTGGGCGAACTGCAGCGCCACCGCCGCCCGGGCGATGTCATCGGTGTGGTGGGGTGCATGGCGCAGCGGCTGGGGCCGGCCCTGCTGGCGCAGTCGCCGCGGGTGGATCTGGTGGCGGGCCCGGACGCCTACCGCAACCTGCCGCAGCTCATCGGCCTGGCCCGGAGCGGCAGCCGCACGGCCGACACCGAATTCCGCAGCTGGGAGCACTACGAGGATGTCCCTCCCGTGCGCGATTCGGCGGCGACGGCGTTCGTCACCGTCCAGCGGGGCTGCGATTACAAGTGCACCTTCTGCATTGTTCCGTACACGCGCGGCCCGGAGCGCAGCCGTAGGATGAACGACGTGGTACAAGAGGTCCGGGGGCTGGCGGCAGAGGGCGTGTCCGAGGTGACCCTCCTGGGCCAGACGGTCAACAGCTATCAGGACGGCGATCACGACTTCGCCGACCTGCTGCGGGCCGTGGGCGCGGTCGACGGTATCCGCCGGTTGCGGTTTACCAGTCCCTACCCCACGGATTTCACCGACCGGGTGGTGGAGGCGATGGCAACCACGCCCGCGGTCTGCGAGCACGTGCATCTGCCGGCGCAGAGCGGTTCCAACCCCGTGCTCCGGCGCATGCTGCGCCGCTACACCCGGGAGGCCTATCTCGAGGTCCTGGGCCGCCTGCGGGCCGCGATTCCCGGTCTTACCGTCTCGACCGATCTCATCGTCGGGTTCCCGGGCGAGACGGACGAGCAGTTCGCCGAGACACTGAGCCTGGTCGATGCCGCCGATTTTGACGACGCCTACACCTTCCGCTACTCCGTGCGCGACGGCACACCCGCGGTCCGGCTTCCGGACCGGGTGCCCGACGAGACCGCCGCGGAGCGGCTGGAGCGGCTCATTGCGAGGGTGCGGCAGCGCGCCGCACGCAAGAACCTGGCGCGCGTGGGGCAGACGGTCGAGGTACTGGTGGAGCGGCCCGCCCGCCGGGGCGATCTCCTGCTCGCCCGCAGCCGCGGCAATCTGGTGGCGCTGGTGGATCTTCCCGCCTCGGCCATCGGCGAGTATCATCCCGTGGTCCTTACCGGGACCACGGGCGCAACCTTTACCGCGCGCGTGGCCCGTCCCGCATTGGCGGTCCTATGATTCAGAACCTGGTCGAAGAGCGCGTGCTATCGGCCTACGAAGGCCTGCGGGCCAAGTTCCCCGATTTCTGCGGCTGCGAAATCTGCCGCGGCGATGTCCTGGTATACGCCCTCAACCGGATTCCCGCCCGCTACGTGGCGAGCCGCGAGGGGACGGTACTCACCGAGATCAACCTCGACCGCGACCAGACCCGCGCCCTGATCGAGGTCAACATCATGGAAGGCATCCGGAAGATCTCGCTGGCGCCGCGCTGCGGCCGGGAGGCCTCCGGCAGCTGAGCCGGAGGGAGGCGTGACGCCTCCCGGAGGATTGCTGCTGCTGCTCTGCTATGGGGCCGGTCTGGTGACCGGCCTTTCGCGTTTTTCCCTCCCCCTGCTGCTGTTTCCCGCTCTGGCGCTGGTGCTGGGATGGCGCTGCCGCATTCCGTTCCTCGCCGGTGCCGTGGTCCTGGCCGGACTGCTGGCGGGCAGTCTCGCCCGGCATGCCGAACGGCAATCGTGCGCCGCCCGCCTCCCGGCGGGAAGCATTGCCCTGCGCCTGCGCCTGCTGGATGACGCCGGCCCGGCCGGCGCCACCCTGGAGGCGCGGCCCGTCGCGGCGGCTTGCCGGTCGGCCATCAGCGTCCGGTGGCCGCGCGGACTGCCGGCCTCCGCGGGGCAGGACTGGCGCATCCGGGGGCGATGGATTCCCGGCCTGGAGCACCAGGGTCGTCGCAGCGGCATTCTCAGCGTGCAGCGCGGCAGCCTGGTGGGGGAAGGCCATGCGCCCGTGGCCCGCTGGCGTGCCCGGCTGGCGCGGGAGGCGCGCACCCTCTACGGCAGCCGCAGCGGGCTGGTGGGTGCAGTCATTCTCAATCAGCGGGAGGGACTCGACCGCGAGCTACGGAACACCTGGGCGGCCGCCGGCCTGGCGCACCTGCTCTGTATCTCCGGCCTGCATGTCGGGATCCTGGCGGGCTGGTTGTTGCTGCTGGGCCGGGCGCTAGGGCTGGCGCCGGCCCGCGCCCGGTTGGCCGCGGCCCTCGCCGGGATCGGCTACGCAGCCTTTCTCGGCTGGCCCGCGCCGGCCACCCGCGCGGCCTGTTTCATCGCCCTGCTGGTCTTCTGCCGCTGGCGCCAGCGCGCCGTGCGGCCGGGAGCGCTTCTGGGGATCGCCTGCCTGGGTGTGCTTCTGGTGGATCCGTACGCCGTGTTTTCGGCCGGCACCTGGCTGTCGGCGGCGGCCGTCTGGGGAACCACTCATTTCGGCCGGTGGAGCGAGCAGGCGCTGCCCCGGTCCACGCTGGGGCGGGTGCTGGCGGTCTCGACCGGCGCAACCCTGGCCACGGCGCCGATCACCGCGGGCGCGTTCGGTCTGGTGGCGCCCATCGGGATCCTGCTCAACCTGGTGGCGATTCCCCTGAGCGCGGTGGCCGTGCCGGGCGTGTTCGCCAGTCTGCTCATGGCGCCAGTCGTGGGTCCGCCGGCCCGCGCGCTGGCCGCGGGATCGGGACTCCTGCTCAACCTGCTGGAGGCGCTGGCGTATGCCGGCTCCCGGCTTCCCGGGGGCCATGTGGTGCAGGGTACCGGCCCGGGAGCGGCCGTGCCCTGGCTCCTGCTGCTGGCCTTTGCGCTCTGGAGCGTGGGCCGCGGCCTGCCCGGGCGGGCGGTGCTGCAGCACTGGGTCCGGCTGTCGGCGGCCGCGGCCTGGGCCGGCGTCGTTCTCGCCCTGATCCCGGCGCGGCCTGACGGCGGTTCCGGCCTGACGTTACATTTTCTGCGGGTCGGCCAGGGGGATGCGGCGGCGCTGCGGACCCCCGCCGGCCACTGGGTGCTGGTGGATGCGGGGCCGCGCACCGACGACACCGATGCCGGGCGGTCGATCGTCGCGCCGTTCCTGGTCCGGCAGGGGGTGCGCCGCCTCTCGGTGGTGGTGGTTTCCCATCCCCATGCCGATCACCTGGGGGGTGTGCCGGCCGTGCTGGACCGGATCCCCGCCGACGTGGTCGTGGAATCGGCCGATATCACCGGCGATCCGCTGTACCTGGAGTTTCTGCGCCAGGTGACGGCCGAAGGGATCCCCTGGCATCCGGGCCGGGCGGGCGATCACTTTGCCCTGGACGGCGTCTCGTTCCAGCTGCTGCATCCCGATACCACCTGGGCCGAGTGGGGCGACGACCTCAACGAAGACTCGGTGGTGCTGCTGGTTCGCTTCGGCGCCTTCTCCGCCGTGCTGGCGGGCGACGCCGGATTACGGGCGGAGGCGTGGCTGCACGGCCGGGTGGGAAGGGTGGACCTGCTCAAGGTGGGGCACCACGGCTCCCGCACCGCGACCGGCGACGCTTGGCTGGACGAGCTGCAGCCCCGCGCGGCGGTGATCAGCCTGGGTCCCAACCGGTACGGGCATCCCGCTCCGGCCACCCTGGGCCGGCTGGCGGCACGGCACATTCCGGTCTGGCGGACCGATCGCGACGGCCCGGTGACGGTGCGGACCGACGGACAGACGATGACCATCGACGGCCGGCGCGGCAGCCTGGAGCTCGACGTGCGGCCCTGAGCCACCCCATCCTGTGGAGCGCTTGTGTACTCGACTTCGTCCACCACGACCACGATCGAGCGCTTCATCGTCGAGCAGGAGCGGCAGTACCCCGAGGCCACGGGCGAGCTGTCCAACCTGCTCTACGATATTGCCTTCGCGGCCAAGCTCATCTCCGCCGCCATCCGCCGCGCCGGCCTGGTGAACATCCTGGGGTCGGCTGAGGCGGTCAACGTCCAGGGCGAGGAGCAGCAAAAGCTCGACCTCTACGCCAACCAGGCCATCAAGGACACGTTCAACCACACCGGTCGCGTCTGCATGATGGCCTCGGAAGAAGACGAGGGCCCCATTCCCATTCCGCCGGACTATCCGGCGGGCAAGTACGTGGTGCTGTACGATCCGCTCGACGGCTCCAGTAACATCGACGTCAACGCCGCGGTGGGGACGATTTTCAGCATCTACCGCCGCGTGTCGCTGGAAGGGCGGGGCGGCCTGGAAGATCTGCTGCAGCCCGGCGTGCGGCAGGTGGCGGCGGGCTACGTGATGTACGGATCCAGCACCATGCTGGTCTACACCACCGGGCAGGGCGTGCACGGTTTCACCCTGGACCCTTCCATCGGCGAGTTCCTGCTCTCGCACCCCCTCATTCAGACGCCGGAGGTGGGGAAGTACTACAGCATCAACGAGAGCAACTTCGCCCGCTGGGGCCGCGGGGTGCAGGCGGCGGTGCGCGGCTTCCACGGCGAAATCCCCGAACGCATCAAGGCGAAGAACAGCCGCTACATCGGCTCACTGGTGGCCGACTTCCACCGCAACCTGATCTCCGGCGGGATCTTCCTCTACCCGGCCGATACCAAGAGTCCCAACGGCAAGCTGCGCCTGCTGTATGAGGCCTCGCCCATGGCGTTCGTGGCCGAGCAGGCGGGGGGCGCCGCCACCAACGGGTACGAGCGGATCCTGGAGATCCAGCCCGGCGAGCTGCACCAGCGAACCCCGCTGGTGGTGGGTGCCAGGAAGGATGTCGAATACGTCAGCGATATCCTGCGGCAAGTGGATGAGCGGGGCGAGAATCCGCACTTCGCGCGGGTGAGCGACCGGGGCGCCTGAGGCCATGGCCGGAAACGACGACCGCAAGACGGTGTACGGGCCCGGCGACTGGGCCGGTGAGCCGGCCCGGGACCTGGCCCGGCCGGGGCAGTTTCCCTATACCCGCGGCGTGTATCCCACCATGTACACCAGCCGCCTCTGGACCATGCGGCAGTATGCCGGGTTCGGGACGGCCGAAGAAACCAACCAGCGCTTCCGGCGGCTGCTGGAAGCCGGCCAGTCCGGCCTCTCCACCGCGTTCGACCTCCCCACCCAGATGGGCTACGACTCCGACCACCCCATGGCCGAAGGGGAAGTGGGCCGGGTGGGGGTCGCGATCGACACGGTGGACGACCTGGCGGTGCTGTTCCGCGCGATACCGCTGGGCGAGGTCTCCACGTCCATGACCATCAACGCCACGGCGGCCATCCTCCTGGCCATGTACGTCGTGGTGGGCGAGGAACAGGGCGTGGAGCGCGGGCGGCTCACGGGCACGGTGCAGAACGACATTCTCAAGGAGTACATCGCCCGAGGCACCTACATTTACCCGCCCCAGCCCAGCCTCCGCCTGACCACCGAGGTCATGCGGTTCGTGGCGGACGAGGGCATGAGCTTCAACCCCATTTCCATCAGCGGCTACCACATGCGGGAGGCGGGGGCCACCGCCGCTCAGGAAGTAGGGTTCACGCTGTCGAACGCGCTGGCCTACGTGCGGCACGGACTCGATGCCGGGATCGCGCTGGAGGTATTCGGCCCGCGGCTCTCGTTTTTCTTTGCCGCCCACAACGACCTGTTCGAAGAAACAGCGAAGTTTCGCGCGGCGCGCCGGCTCTGGGCCCGGCTGGTGCGCGAGCGCTTCCAGGGCGACGATCGCACCGCCCGTCTCCGGTTCCACACGCAGACCGGCGGCGTCACCCTGCAGGCGCAGCAACCCCTCAACAACATCGTGCGCGTCGCCGTGCAGGGGCTCTCCGCCGTGCTGGGCGGTACCCAGTCGCTGCACACCAACGGCTATGACGAGGCCCTCGCCCTGCCCTCCGAGGAGGCCGCCACCCTGGCGCTGCGCACTCAGCAGATTCTGGCGTACGAGAGCGGCATGAACCGGACGGTCGATCCGCTGGCGGGAAGCTATTACGTCGAGGCACTGACCGATCGCATCGAGCAGGATGCGCGAGCCCTGATCGACGAGGTGGACGCACTGGGTGGAGCCGTGGCGGCAGTGGAGCGGGGCTATTTCCAGGAGGCTATTGCGCGGAGCGCCTGGGAGCTGCAGCAGGCGCAGGAACGGGGCGACGCGGTGGTGGTGGGCGTGAACCGCTTCACCGAGCCCGCGCCCCCGCCCGAGATGGACCTGCCCGATTTTACCGCCCTGGCCCGGCGGCAGCGGGAGCGCCTGGCTCAGGCCCGGAAACAGCGGGATGGGGCGGCGGTGCAGCGAATGCTGCAATCCCTGGGCGAGGCGGCCCGGGATGGTGGGGCCCTGATGCCCCTGGTGCTCGAGGCCGTGCGCGTCCGCGCCACCCTGGGCGAGATCAGCGACGCCCTCCGCGCGGTGTGGGGGACCTACCGCTGAATCCTACCAGCGCAGGCCCACGGTGGCGCCGGCGCGCAGCAGGAAGAGGTTGGTCTGGCTTTCGATCGGCGTGATGGTAATGGTGCCGTTGCCGTTGTCCTTGATGCTGCCCTCGCGCAGGTACTGGACCCGCCCGTTGTGCATGTAGTCACCCGCCAGGTCGAGATAGACCGGTGTGCGTCCTCCGGCCAGCCGGATACGCAACCCCGCACCCGCGAGCCAGACGAAGGTGAAATCGTCGAAGTTGGTCGAACTGGCGAAGTCCTGGCTGTTGCTGGTGCCCTTCACGCTCGAGGTCGTCGCGAAGTAGGACACCCCGATCTCGCCGCGGACGTAGGGGCGGAGCGCACCGGTCGCGAGGTTGATCTCCGGGCCGGCGGAGAACGAGTAGATGTTGTTGCTGGTGGTGACGTCGACCGTGACCTGCGGAACGGTGGGGCTGAGCGGCCGCTGCACCCGCTCGTGGCCGTACTGCAGGAACGAGCCGTCGAATCGCAGAGCCGCGCGCTCGCCGCGGCCCAGGTGAATGGCGAAGAACGCCCCCAGTCCGAAGCCGTTCCCCACGAAGTCGGCAAATTCGCCTTCCGGGAGGGCCAGCTGGAGCGATCCCCCGACGGTAGCCCGTACCGGCCGCAGCGCGGTGGAATCGGGTACTTCCCGCAATTGCGCCTGGGCGGCGGCGGGCAGCAGCAGAGCGACCAGGAACAGCACGGGTATTCGTCGCATCTTTCCCCCTGAGGGCGCCAGGCGCCGCGTGCTTGAACACCGGCGTGTGCACCGCTTAAGTTTTTGGGCTGGTTTCATTTACCTTCGAGGGTCCATGCCGACCTACGAATACGAGTGCCCGACGGGCCATACCTTCGAGAAGTTCCAGAAAATGACCGACCGCCCGCGGGTGAAATGCCCGGTGTGCGGCCGGATGGCCACGCGCCGGATTTCGGGCGGGGCCGGGCTCGTGTTCAAGGGCAGCGGGTTTTACATCACCGACTACGGTAAGGACGGCAAAGGGCCGCGCAAGGCGGCCGAGGGAGACAAGCCCGCCGACAAGCCGGCCAAGGCCGACGAGAAGAAAGCCCCGGAGAAGCCGGCCGGCGGCGCCCAGCCGAAGAAGGCCGAGTGAACCAGCGCCTGCGCGACGAGCTGGCCCGGGTTTCCCGGGAGCTGGGCGGCGACGGCGAGGAGTTCATCCTCGAGCGGCCCCGCGACGCGGGGCACGGCGACCTGGCCACTAATCTCGCCATGGTCCTGGCGCGCCGGCTGCGGACCCGCCCGCGCGAGCTGGCCGAGCGGGTGGTCGCATCGCTGCGGCTCCCGCCCGGGTTCGTGGCGCGGACCGAAATCGCCGGCCCCGGGTTCATCAACTTCTGGCTGGCGGAAGATCAGCTCCTGGTCGAGTTGCGCCGCATCCTGGACCAGGGTGACGCCTATGGCCGAAGCGCCAGCGGCGCCGGCGAACGGGTCAACGTCGAATTTGTCTCGGCCAACCCCACCGGGCCGCTGCACGTGGGCCACGGGCGCGGGGCCGCGCTGGGGGATGCCCTCGCCGCCCTGCTCGAGTGGACCGGCCATGCGGTGGCGCGCGAATTCTACGTCAACGATGCCGGCGTCCAGATCGACAAGCTGGCCCAGAGCCTCTGGGCCCGGGTGCAGGAAGCGGCCGGTCGCCCCGGCGGGGTGCCGGAGGGCGGCTATCACGGAGAGTACCTCCGGGAGACCGCCCGGCAGATTCTCGCGCGCGAGGGAGCGGGCTTCGCCGACCTCCCCGAGCCCGAAGGCCTGGCGCGCTGCCGGGTGCTGGGCGTCGAGGCCATGCGGGCGGAGCAGGACGACGATCTCCGGACCTTCGGCGTGCATATGGCGGTGTACACCTCCGAAGCCGCGCTCTACCAGGCGGGGCGGGTGGAGGCCACCCTGGCGCTCCTGGCCCAGCGCGGGCTCACCTACGAGCGCGAGGGCGCGCTCTGGCTCCGCACCAGCGACTTCGGCGACGAAAAGGACCGGGTCCTGCGCAAGAGCGACGGGACGTACACCTACTTCGTGCCCGATATCGCGTATCACGTCGACAAGCACGATCGCGGCTTCGCCCGGGTGATCGACGTGTGGGGCGCGGATCATCACGGCTATATCCCGCGGATGCGGAGCATCCTCGCGGCGCTGGGCTATCCGCCGGCCTTCTTCGATGTGAAGGTGGTGCAGCTGGTGAAAGTGGTCCGGGGCGGGGAAGAGGTGAAGATGTCCAAGCGCTCCGGCGAGTTCGTCACCCTGCGCGACCTGTTCGAGGAAGTCGGCGTGGATGCCGCACGCTATTTCTTTCTCATGCGCCGCGGCGACTCCCAGATGGTGTTCGATGTCGATCTGGCCAAGAGCCAGACCGACGAAAACCCCGTCTTCTACGTGCAGATGGCGCACGCCCGGATGAGCGGCATCTTCCGCACCGCCGGCCGGGAGCCGGCATCGGCCGGGGCCGACATCGATCTCGCCGCGCTGCCGGCGCCGGAAGACACCGACCTGCTGAAGAAGCTCCTCACGTTCCCCGAGATCGTCGCCGGCGCCGCCCGCGACCGGGAGCCGCACCGCATCACCGGGTACCTGGAAGAGCTCGCCCGGCTGGCCCACGCCTGGTATCATCGCTGCCGTGTGCTGGGGGAGGCCCCCGCGACGGAAGCCGCCCGGCTCACCCTGGCCCGCGCCGCCCGGCAGGTGGTCGGCAACGGCCTCCGCCTCCTCGGCATCACCGCCCCAGACCGGATGTAATCCGCATGAGCCTGCTCGTGGTAGGGAGTGTCGCGCTCGATTCCGTCTATACCCCCTTCGGGGAGACCGCCGATGCGCTGGGCGGCTCTGCCGTGTACTTCAGCGTGGCGGGCTCGCTGCTCCACCCGGTGCAGGTGGTCGGGGTGGTGGGGCAGGACTACCCCATGGGCGAGCTGGAAAGGCTCGCGCCCCGCGGCATCGACTGGAGCGGTGTGCAGCATGCCGAGGGCGAGAGCTTCCGCTGGAAAGGGAAATACTCGTACGACCTCCAGAGCCGGGAAACGCTGGAGACCCGGCTGGGCGTCTTCGCCGACTTCCAGCCCCGGCTGCCCGATACCTATCGTGCCCTGGAGTACGTCTTTCTCGGCAACATCGATCCGGAGCTGCAGCTCGGAGTGCTGGACCAGATCACGCGGCCGCGCCTGGTGGCCTGCGACACCATGAACTACTGGATCCAGAGCAAACGTCCCCAGCTGCTGAAGCTGCTGGAGCAGGTGGACATCCTCATGGTGAACGACGGCGAAGCGCGCGAACTCTCCGGGGACTGGAATATTCACCGCGCCGGACGCTGGATCCTGCGGCACGGGCCCAGCCGCGTGGTGATCAAGCAGGGCGAATACGGCGCGCTGCTGCTGGAGGCAGGCCGCACCTTCTACGTACCGGCGTTCCCGCTGGAGGAGGTCTTCGACCCCACCGGCGCGGGCGACGCCTTCGCCGGCGGCTTCATGGGCTGGCTGGCGGGCACCGACGATCTCTCCAGCGACAACCTGCGGCGCGCCATGGTATACGGCGCGGCCATGGGCTCCTACGCGGTGGCGCGGTTCGGCATCCGCGGTTTTGACGCGGTGGAGCGCAGCGACGTGGAAACCCGGGTGCAGCAGTTCCGCGATCTCACCCACGTCTCGCTGGCGGAGCCCATTCCGTGACCGGCCCCCGCTACGCCGCCGCGGGTGTGGATCTGGCCGGCGCCGATCTGGCCAAGCGGCGGATCGCCGAGCTGGTGCGGAGCGCCCGCACGCCCCGGAGCCTGGGACGGATCGGCGGGTTCGGCGGCATGGTGCGGCTGCCGGAGGGCATGCGCCGGCCCGTGCTGGTGCTGAGCACCGATGGCGTCGGTACCAAGGTGCTGGTGGCGGCCGCCGCCGGCCGCTACGACACGGTGGGCGAAGACCTGGTCAACCACAGCGTCAACGATATTCTGGTACACGGCGCCCGGCCGCTGGCGTTTCTCGACTATCTGGCCAGTGCCGATCTCGAGGTGACCGCCATCGCGGGCCTGGTCGAAGGGATCGCGCGCGCCTGCCGCCGGCACGACATGGATCTGGCCGGCGGGGAGACCGCCCAGATGCCCGGCCTCTACCAGCCGGGGCACTACGATCTGGCGGGAACGATTGTCGGTGTGGTGGAAGAAGATGCCGCCCTGCACGGCGATGCAATCCGCCCCGGCGATGTGCTTCTTGCCTATGGCTCGACCGGCCTGCATACCAATGGATACAGCCTGGCACGCCGCATTGTTTTCGATCAGGCGAAGCTGGCGCTGGAGAGCCCGTTGGGGACCACCGGCCGTTCGGTGGCCGATGCGCTCCTGGCGGTGCATCAGAGCTACTATCAGGCGGTTAGCCCCATCCTGGCGCGGGTCCATGGCCTGGCCCACATCACCGGCGGCGGGATACCCGGCAACCTGGTCCGGATATTGCCCGCCGACGTCGATGCGGTGGTGGATCCGGCACGCTGGGAGTTGCCGCCGCTCTTCCGCTTTCTGCAGGAGGAGGGCGGGGTCGCCACGGCCGAGATGCGCGAAGTCTTCAATCTCGGAGTGGGCTTCATCGCCGTCCTCCCTCCGGAGCACGTGGCCGAGGCAGAGCGTGCCGCGGCCATAGCCGGAGTCTCGACCTGGACCATGGGCGAGGTGCGTCCCGGCAGCGGGACGGTGCGCTTCGCCCGCGAGTGAGGACGCATGCGCTACTCTCTGTTTGCTCTGGCGGTGCTGGCCGCGCCGGCGGCCGCGCAGTCCGCCGCTCCCGGCGGCCCCAGCCAGCAGTGCGTCGGTCTCAGTACCACAGAGACCACCAATATCTGTAACGCCGCGGTGGATGGAACCCGCGCGTTCCATCCCGTGGTGGGCCTGCTGGTGAGCGGCGGGAACCCGGTCATCGGGACCGCCGGCACGCTCGGGGGCCTGGGCCACTTCTCGCTCACCGCCCGGGTGAACGCCACCCGGGTGCAGCTGCCCGATCTCAACTACAACGGCACCGGCAGCGTCCCGTCGGGCGAGAACATGGTAGCGCCCGTGCCGCTGGTGGAAGGAGCGCTGGGCCTGTGGAAAGGTCTGGCCGGCGGGCTGCTGTCTCTGGATGCGCTCGCCTCGGCCCAACTGCTGCCCACCACGCAGATCGACAACCTCACGGTGGACGCGGGCTCCCGTCATATCGGGAATGTGGCGCTGGGGCTGGGCTACGGAGCCCGGATCGGCGTGTTGCGGGGCACCATGATCCTGCCGGATGTCTCGGTGAGCATCATGCGCCGGGACATTCCGCGGATCGGCTACGGCGATCTCGCCCAGGGCGATAATTTCACCTACTCCGTGGATCTGCACGCCACCAACCTGCGGGCGGTGGCGAGCAAGAAGATCCTGGTGCTCAACCTGGCCGCCGGCCTGGGGCTGGACAAGTACACCGGCGATGCCGTGATCGAATTCCAGGACCCGCCGCAGGTGGGGGCGGTGCATACCGAGAACGTCGTGCTCAGCAACACCCGCTACATGGGCTTCGCGGATGTGAGCCTGGACTTGCCCCTGGTGAAGCTGGTGGGGGAGATCGGCTATCAACTGGGCAAGGACCAGAACCTGACCACCAATTTCGACAACTACGACACGACCGCGGGCAAGGTCTTCGGCGGGGTGGGCCTGCGCCTCTCGTTGTGAGCGGAGCCTGAGAGTGTTCCCTCCGACCCCCTCGACCCTCTCGACCTCCTCGACCATCGAGGGCCGGTCGAGAGGGTCGAGAGGGTCAAGAGCGTCGAGGGGGGGTCATCATGACTGAAGCCGATGCCATGAGGCGCGCGCTGGCGCTGGCCTGGAAGGGGTGGGGCAGGGTGCACCCCAATCCCCTGGTCGGCGCTGTCGTGCTGCAGGGCAGGAAAGTCGCGGGCGAGGGGTATCACGCCGAATTCGGCGGTCTGCATGCCGAGCCGGCCGCGTTGCAGCAGGCCGGCGATGGGGCTCGAGGGGCCACGCTGGTGGTCACCCTCGAGCCCTGCGCGCACCAGGGGCAGCAGCCGCCCTGCACCGACGCGATCATCGCCGCGGGCATCGGCCGTGTGGTCATCGCCCAACGCGATCCCAACCCCCTCGCCGCCGGCGGGGTCGCGCTGCTCCGGAGCCGGGGGCTGGAGGTGGAGATCGGGCTGCTGGGCGAGGAAGCCTGCCGCCAGAATGCCATCTTTCTCCACCGGGTCCGCAATCAGGAGCGTCCCTTCGTGGCGCTCAAGCTGGCCACCAGCATCGACGGCCGTATCGCCGACCCCCGCGGCGGTTCGCAGTGGATCTCCGGCGAGCCCGCCCGGGCCTGGACCCACTGGCTCCGCGCCGGCTTCGACGCCCTGGGCGTCGGCGCCCATACCGCCATGGTCGACGATGCGCGCCTCACCGTCCGGGGCGATCTGACCCCGCGCATCCCACCCCGCCGGGTGATTTTCGATCGTGGAGGACGCCTGTCCAACGCGCTCCGGCTGTGGCAGGAAGCGCCGCCGCCCGTCATCGTCACCGGCGGCGCGCCAGCCGACACCCTGGCGGCATGGCAGGCCCGCGGCGCCGAAGTCATCGTGGCCGGCGAGCCGGAGGAGGCGCTCAAGGCGCTCCGCCAGGCCGGTATTACCTCGCTGCTGGTGGAGGGCGGCGGCCGGCTGGCCGGCGCGCTGCTGCGGGGAGGACTGGTGGACCGCTTCTACTGGGTGCAGGCGCCGCTGTGGCTGGGAGAGGCGGGCGTTCCTGCCTATCATTCGTTGCCCTCGCCGCCGCTGCCCGGAGTGGAGCGCTGGCAGGTAGCCGAACGCCGCCCGCTGGGACAGGACACCTTGCTCGTACTGGATCGGGAGCCATGTTCACCGGCCTTGTGACCGCAGTCGGGCGCATCGCGCAGAGTCACCGGGATGCCAACGGCCTGGAGCTGGTCATCGAATCGCCCTGGAAAGACCTGGCGATCGGCGAGAGCATCGCCGTCGACGGCGCCTGCCTTACCGTCACCGCGCGGGACGGGGCGGCCTTCCGGGTGCACGTGGTCCAGTCATCGCTCGACCGTACCCGTTTTGGCGATGCGGCCGAAGGCCAGCTGGTCAATCTGGAGCGGGCTCTGCGCCTGGGCGACCGCCTGGGCGGGCATCTGGTGCAGGGGCATGTGGAGGGAATCGGACGGGTCCGGCGGGTCGGCCGCCGGGACGATGCGGTGCTGATCGACCTCCAGGTGCCCGCCGATATCGCGCTCCTCTCCGTGCCGCTCGGGTCCATCACGGTGGATGGCGTAAGCCTCACGGTAAATGCCCGGCCCGCCCCCGACACGGTACAGGTCTCGCTCATCCCCCACACACTGGCCGAGACCACGCTGGGCGATCTGGTGCCGGGCGACCGGGTCCATCTCGAAGGGGATATGATCGGACGGTATGTTCAGGCTATCTTACAGCAGCGACGGGAGGATAAGTAATTGCCCGTCGGCGGCTTAGCCTGGGTCAAACTATGAAATTCGGGACGGTCGAGCAGGCCATCGAGGACCTGCGCAACGGCAAGATTGTCATCGTGGCCGATGACGAGGATCGCGAGAACGAAGGCGACCTCGTCTGCGCGGCCGAGTTGGTCACGCCCGAGACGGTCAACTTCATGGCGACCTACGGGCGCGGGCTCATCTGTCTGGCCCTGGCGCCGGAACGCTGCGACGATCTGGGGCTCTCCCAGATGGCGGAGCAGAACACTGAGGCGCTGGGAACCGCCTTCACCGTCAGCGTGGATGCCGAGCGCCGTTTCGGGGTCACCACCGGCATTTCCGCCGCCGATCGCTCGGCCACGATTCACGTCTGCATTCATCCCCGCACCCGTCCCGAGGATCTGCGCCGCCCGGGGCACGTCTTTCCGCTGCGCGCCCGTCCCGGCGGTGTGCTGCAGCGCGTGGGGCAGACCGAGGCCAGTGTGGACCTGGCCCGGCTGGCGGGGCTCTACCCGGCCGGGGTGATCTGCGAAATTCTCAATCACGACGGCACCATGGCGCGCCGGCCCCAGCTCGAGCGTTTTGCCCGGGAGCACGGCCTCACGTTCATTACCGTGGCTCAGCTGGTGGCCTACCGGCTGCAGACCGAAAAGCTGGTGCACCGGGTGGCGGAGGCCCGGCTGCCCACCGAGTTCGGCGAGTTCCGCATCATCGGGTACCGCAACGACGTCGACCGCGCGGAGCACGTGGCGCTGGTGCACGGCGAAGTCGCGGGCCAACCCGGCATTCTGGTGCGCATGCACTCCAAGTGTCTCACCGGCGACGTCTTCGGCTCCATGCGCTGCGACTGCGGCCCGCAGCTGCACGCCGCCATGAAGCTCATCGGCCAGGAGGGGCGTGGGGTGATCGTCTATCTCGACCAGGAAGGACGCGGGATCGGGCTGCTCAACAAGGTCCGCGCCTATGCGCTGCAGGACCAGGGCAACGACACGGTCGAGGCGAACGCCCGGCTCGGCTTCGGCGCCGACCTGCGGAACTATGGCATCGGTGCCCAGATCCTGCGCGATCTGGGTCTCTCGTCCATCCGGATCATGACCAACAATCCCCGCAAACTCGTGGGTCTCGACGGCTATGGCCTGCAGATCGTCGAACGCTTGCCCCTGCAGACCGATCCCAACGTCGAGAACCGCAACTACCTCGACACCAAGCGCGACAAGCTGGGCCACCTTCTGCCCGCCTCCTGACCGTGCCTGAGCTCTCCGGCCGCCTGCGCCCCACGGGACGGGTGGCGCTCCTGGTCAGCCGCTACAACGAGATGGTCACCAGCCGGCTTCTGGCCGGGGCCCAGGCCTGCTGCGCCGAAGCCGGGATCCCCGCCGCCGAAATCGACGTGTTGTGGGTGCCCGGAGCGTTCGAGTTGCCGGCGGTGGCGGCGGTGGCGGCGGCGTCCGGCCGGTACCGGTGCCTGGTGGCGCTGGGGGCGGTGATCCGGGGCGAAACCCCCCACTTCGACTACGTGGCCGGTGAGGCGGCCCGGGGGCTGCGCGAGGTTGCCTCCCGGAACCTGCTGCCGGTGGGCTTCGGCGTGTTGACGGTCGAGACCATGGACCAGGCCCTGGCCCGCGCCGGCGGCACCGCGGGCAACAAGGGCCACGAGGCGGCCGAGGCGGCGCTCCGGACGGCCGACCTGCTGGCCCAGTTCCAGTCCGCCCATGCGTAGGCCGCGCACCCGCGTCCGGGCCCGGGCCCTGCAGCTCCTCTACGCCGCCGAGCTCAAGGCCGGGCCTATTCCCGCGGCGGCCACCGGCCTGGTGCGGGTGGCCGGATGTGTGCCCCGCGGCCTGCAGGAGGCCGAAGTACTCGCCGGGAAGGTTGCCGCCGAGCGGGAGGTGCTGGACGACGAAATCGCGACCGCCGCCGAGCACTGGCGGCTGGAGCGGCTGGGCGCCATCGAGCGGAACATTCTCCGCCTGGCCACCTGGGAGCTGCGGGCGGAAACGGCGCCGCCCAAGGTGATCATCAACGAAGCGGTCCAGCTGGCACACTGGTTCGGTGGTCCCAAGTCGCCCGCCTTCGTGAACGGCGTGCTGGATCGGGTGGCCCATACCATGGGCTCCCTGTGAATCTGCTGCTGGTGAACTGGTCGGACCGGGAGAACCCCCATGCCGGCGGCGCGGAGGTTCACCTCTTCGAGATCTTCAGCCGGCTGGTGACCCGCGGGCATCGCGTGCGGCTGGTCTGTTCCGGCTGGGACGGTGCGGCTCGCCAGGCGGAGGTGCAGGGCATCGAAGTAACCCGGGTGGGAAACCGGAACAGCTTTACCCTCCGAGGGCGCGGGGCGGTGCGGCGGGCGCTGGCGCAGGAAACACCCGATATCCTGGTGGAGGACATCAACAAGCTGCCGCTCTTCCTGAGCGGCATGACCGGCCGGCCGCTCTACGTGATTGTCCCCCATCTCTTTGGCGACACCATCTTCCGTGAAGCCTCGCTGCCGGTGGCTACGCTGGTCTGGGCCGCCGAACGCCCCATTCCGCGCTGCTACCGCCGCGCCGCCTTCCAGGCCATCAGCGAAAGCACCCGGGACGATCTGGTTGCCCGTGGGGTCGCGGCGGAGCGCATCCGGGTGATCCACCCCGGCGTGGACAGCGCCTGGTTTACCCCCGGCCCGGAGAGGCGAACCGACCCACCCTCCTTCCTGTACCTGGGGCGGCTCCGCCGGTACAAGGGGGTGGACGTGGCGATCCGCGCGCTGGCCCGCGCCCGCCGGCACCGCCCTGACCTTATTTTACATATCGCCGGGACCGGCGAAGACCGTGCCCGGCTGGAACGACTGGCCCGCACGCTGGGCCAGGAGGTTGCCGTACGATTTCTGGGATTCGTGACGGAAGCGCAGAAGCTCACCCAGCTGCGGCAGACCTGGGCCAACGTGCTGCCGTCGCCCAAGGAGGGCTGGGGTATTACCGTGGTGGAGGCGGCGGCATGCGGCACGCCGTCGCTGGTGTCCGACAGCCCCGGGCTGCGCGACTCCTGCCGCCACGGCGAGACCGGCTATCTGGTGCCGCACGGCGATGCCGATGCGCTCGCCGCACGGATGCTGGAGCTGGCCGGCGATCCGGCCCTGGTGGAGCGCCTGGGAACGCAGGGCCGGTGTTTCGCCGAGCATCTGAGCTGGGACCGAACCGCCGAAGAGACCGAAGCACACTTACAGAGCCTGCTGACGGGTTCACCCCGTTTCTGATGGAGGAGACCTCATGCACACGACCATTACCGCCCGCCATTGCGAAATCCCGGAAGATCTGAAAGACCGCGCCGAACAGATCATCAGCCGGCTCGGGAGTTTCGCGCAGCGACCGGTCGAGTGCACCGTGGTTTTCGAAAGCGACCATAAGCTGGCTTCCGCCGAAGTGCGGCTGCATGTGGCGCGGGGCAAGACGTTCGTGGCCACCGGCGAAGGGCCGGACCACCGCACCGCGCTCGACCGGGCGGAAGAGCGGCTTCGCCACCAGCTCGACAAGGCCTTCACTCGGCCGCGGCAGCGTCCCCAGGTCGATCTGGCGTGAACCTGCGCCTGCGCGATCTGCTCGCGCGCCGGGGTGACCCGCTGCAGCTCGAGGTGCTGACGGGCGAGCTGGGGCTCGACCGCTCGGTGCCGGACAGCGACGTGGCCAGCCCCGGGCTGGCGCTGGCAGGCTACACCGCCCGCTTCGCCCCGGACCGCCTGCACGTGCTGGGCGAGACCGAGATCACCTATCTCCATTCGCTCGATCCCGATGCGCGGAGTCGGGCGCTCGACGGCCTGTTCGCGTTCGATCTGCCGTGTCTGTTCGTCACCAAGGGCCAGGACGTGCCCCCGGAGCTGCTCCAGCTGGCGCTGGCCCGCGAGGTGCCCGTCTTCCGCAGCCGGCTCAGGACCGCCGAATTCTACCGGCGCATCAAGCCCATTCTGGAAGCGGCCTTCGCGCCCAGCACCACGCTGCACGGCTCGCTCGCCGACGTCTACGGTGTGGGCCTGCTGTTCGTGGGGCGCTCGGGGATCGGAAAGAGTGAATGCGTGCTCGATCTGGTCGAGCGGGGCCACCGGCTGGTGGCCGACGACGTGGTCCGGGTCACCCGCCGGGGGCAGGACGTGCTCATCGGCCAGGGACATGAACTGGCCGGGCACCACATGGAAATCCGGGGCATCGGGCTGATCGACATTCCCCAGCTCTTCGGGGTGCGGGCGGTGCGGCAGCAGAAGCGGCTCGAGGTCATCGTGCAGCTGGAGGACTGGGAGACCGCCAGGGACGCCGAGCGGACCGGCCTGACCCACGAATCGACCATCATTCTTGATGTGGCGCTCCCCAAGGTGATCGTACCGCTCAATCCGGGAAAGAACATTACCGTCATCGCCGAAGTCGTCGCCATGACCCACCTGCTGCGCTATTCGGGCGTGGACATGGCGGCCGCCTTCAACGAACGCCTGATCCGCAAGATGAAAGAACAGGTCGGGCTCCGGGAATATCTGCAGGAAGACTATGAGTGAGCCGTTGCAGGGGGTGGTGGCGTGCCACGGCACGCTGGCACGGGCGATGATCGACGCGGTCGAGAGCATCAGCGGCGTGCGCGGGGCGCTGGCGCCCGTCAGCAATACCGACTGCGACCGGGGCGCCCTGGAGGCGCGGATTTCCGAGGCGCTTCAGGGCGGCTCCGGCCTGGTCTTTACCGATATGCCCAGCGGGTCCTGCCTCATCGCCGCGCTGCACCAGGCCAAGGGCACCGGACGCGTGCGCGTGGTGACCGGCGTGAACCTGGCCATGCTGCTCGACTTCGTCTTTCACCGCGACCTGCCGCTGGACCAGGCGGCCGAGCGGGCGGCGCAGCAGGGCCACCGCGCCATCGTGGTGCCGGCGTGAGCATTGCGCTGTACCGGGTGGATGATCGGCTGGTGCATGGGCAGGTCGTGATCGGGTGGGGACAACCGATGGGAGTGCGGTTCATCGTCCTGGTGGACGACGAGGTCGCCGCCAGCCCCTGGGAACAGGATCTCTATCGCATGGCGGTGCCCTCCGACATGGACCTGCTCTTCGCAACGCGAGCCGAAGCGGCCGCCCAGTTGCCCCGCTGGCAGGCCGACCTGCGCCGCGGCATTCTGCTCACCGGAGACATCGACACCATGGCGGCGGTGGCCGGCGGCGAGGCCGCCGTGCCCCGGATCAACCTCGGCGGACTGCATCACCGGCCCGGCCGGCGCGAGCGCCTGCCCTACATCTATCTCACCGACGACGAGTTGGGACGGCTGAAAACCCTGGCCGGCACCGGCGTGGAGATCTCCGCTCAGGATCTGCCGACCTCCGCGCCGGTGGCACTGCGGGCACTGGCATGACGCACTCCATCCTGCCGCTGCTGATCGTGTTTCTCCTCTGGGGCACGGTGGTCGGCCTCGACCTTGTCTCGGTGCCGCAGATTCTCCTGAGCCGGCCCCTGGTCGCCGGCACCGGGGCCGGGCTGCTGGCGGCGCTGGTGCTGCCCGACCACCCGGCCGAAGCCGTCCGCACCGGCCTGGTCATCGGCGCCATCCTGGAGCTCTATGCGCTCGACGTCCTGCCGGTAGGCGCGGTGCGCTATCCCGACTATGGGCCGGCCACCGTGGCGGCGGTGTTCGCCGCGCTGGACTGGCCCCTCCGGGCCGGCGCGGGCGTCGCCGTGGGCGTGGGCCTCATGACCGCCGTGCTGGGCGGCTGGGCCATGCAGGCCGTCCGCCGCGCCAACGCGCGAGCCATCGATCGCCGGACCGCCGCGCTGGCCGCGGGCGACACCGAGGCGATCGCCGCCCTGCAGCTGGGAGGATTGCGCAGAGACCTGGCCCGGAGCCTGGCGGTGACCACGGCCGGGCTGCTGCTGGCCAATGTGATCTGGCCCATCCTGCCGCCGGGCACGGAACACTTCCGCTGGATTACCACGGTCGCCGTGGCCGGCGGGATCGCCTCGGCCATCGGCGGGGCGGTGCGCACCGCCGGGAGGGGACGGCGTCTTGCCTGGCTGCTGACCGGCCTGGCCACCGGTACCCTGGTGGCGGGGTTCCGGTGAGCGGCACGCTGCGCAGCTATTTGCGGCTCCTGGCGGTGCAGGGGGCCTGGAACTACGAACGCATGCTGGGCGTCGGCATGGGATACTCGGCCACGCCCCTGCTGCGGGAACTGGCCCGGAGCGACCCCGACCGGTACAAGGATGCCGTGGTGCGCTCGGCCGAGTTCTTCAACGCCCACCCGTATCTTGCCGGGCTCGCCCTGGGCGCCTCGGTCCGGGCGGAGTACGAGCAGGTGCCGGGAGCGCAGGTCGCCCGGCTGCGGACGACCCTCTGCAGCCCCCTTGGCGCGCTGGGCGACCAGGTGTTCTGGAGCGGGCTGGTGCCGGCCCTGATTTCCGTCACGCTGATTGCGCTGGCGCTGGGCGCCGGCTGGTGGACGGTGGGAGCGGCCTTCGTCATCTATGCCGCCGTCCGGCTGGCGACCGGCTGGTGGGCACTGCGGACGGGGCTTGCCGCGGGCATGGGGGTGGCCCAGGCGATCGCGGGCAGCTGGCTGCCGGCGGCAGCCCGGTGGCTCGGGCCGGCTGCGGCCTTTCTGGTGGGCGCGGCCGTCCCCGTGACCGCCGCCTGGCTCTGGCATGCGGTCCAGCTGGAGCACCTCCCGGTGCTGGCGACGGTGGTTGTGGTGGGACTGGGCCTCTCCGCCCGGTTCAGCGCCAAGGTAACCGCCGTCCGTTTCGCCCTGGCGGCGCTTCTCCTCACTCTGGTCTGGCAATGGACGATCAGGTAGTCCGCGAAATCCGGATCGTGAATCCCCTGGGCCTGCATGCCCGGCCCGCCGCACTCTTCGTGAAGACGGCCTCCCGTTTCGGCGCGGAAGTGGAGCTGGGGAAGGATGGTATGATGGTGAACGGCAAGAGCATCATGGGAGTGATGATGTTGGCCGCGGAATGCGGCAGCGATGTGATCATCACGGCCCGCGGCCCCGATGCCGGCGCGGCCGTGGACGCGCTGGCCGAGCTGGTCGCCTCGGGGTTCGGCGAGTCATGAGCGACGGCCGTCTGCTCTCCGGCATCGGCGTCTCGCCGGGTGTGGCCCTCGCCGCGGCCGCGGTGGTGCGCTGGGATTTCCCCGAGGTGCCCGATCGCGGCATCGGGGCGGAGCAGGTGGAGGCCGAGATCCAGCGGCTGCGCGACGCCGTGCTGGAGGTGGCGCGGGAGCTGGACGAGCTCCGGCAACGGGTCCTGCAGCGGGCGGGCGAGGAGGAATCGCGCATCTTCGATGCGCAGATCATGATGGCCGAAGACGAGGAATTCCTGCTCGCGGTAGAGCACCTCATCCGCACCAATCTGCTCAGCGCGGAGACCGCCTACGAGTTCAAGTCGCTGGAGCTGCGGAATCTCTGGGGCAATACCGGCAACGCGCGGCTGCGCGACCGGCTGGTGGATCTTACCGCCGTGCAGGTCCGCATGCTGGCCCGGTTGATGGGCCAGGGGGGCGACCCCCTCTGGGTGGGCAACCCGGCCGATCGCGTGATTGCGGTGGCGCACGAGCTGGCTCCGGGGCTGACCGTCCAGCTCGACCGCGAGTCGGTGGTCGGCCTGGTCAGTGTCGAAGGGACCCGAACCTCCCACGCGGCCATCCTGGCGCACTCGCTGGGGATCCCGGCCGTCATGGGCGTCTCCGGCGCGCTCGACCGCATCCAGGACGGCCAGATGCTGCTGCTGGACGGGCACAGCGGTACCGTCCTGATCGACCCGACGCCCTCCGAGCTGGAGCAGGCGCGCATCCGGCTCAGCCGTCGCCAGCGCCTCGAGCTGTCCATGGATACGGAGGTACGCGGCCCGGTGGTCACCCCCGACGGCCATCGTATCCGGGTGATGGGCAATGTGGACCTGCCGGAGGAGATCGAAGCCGCGCAGCGCCATGGCGCCGAAGGGGTCGGGCTGCTGCGGACCGAATTCCTGCTCACCGGGCGCACGGCGCTGCCGACCGAGACCGAACAGCGGGACTACTACCGCCGGGTGGCCGATGCCTTCCACCCCGGCGGCGTGGTGGTCCGCACGTTCGATCTGGGGGGCGACAAGTTCCCCGCCGCGTTCCAGTCCTCGCCCGAGGCCAATCCCTTCCTCGGCTGGCGGGCCATCCGGGTCTGCCTTGACCATCCCGACCTGCTGCGCACCCAGATCCGGGCCGTGCTACGCGCGGCCGTGGGCCGCGACCTGCAGCTCATGCTGCCGCTCATCACCACCGTAGAGGAGGTAGAGAGCGCCCGGGCCATCATGCAGCAGGAGTCCGCCGCGCTCCAGGCCGAGGGGGTGCGCGCGGCCGCGTCGGTACCGCTCGGCGTCATGGTGGAAACACCGGCCGCGGTGCTGATCGCCGACCGGCTGGCCGCGGTGAGCGAATTCTTCAGCGTGGGCACCAACGACCTGACCCAGTACACCCTGGCCGTGGACCGGGGGAACGCTCGGCTGGCCAGCCGGTTCATGCCGCATCACCCGGCCATTGTGCGCCAGTTGCGGCAGGTGGCCGATGTGGCGCGCGAGGCCGGCATTCCCGCCAGCATCTGCGGCGAGATGGCCTCCGACCCCCTGTCGGCGGTGCTGCTGATGGGCCTGGGCTTCGAGATCCTGAGCGTGTCTCCCCACGATCTGCCCCGGGTGAAATGGATCGTGCGTCGCATGCCGCTGGACGCGGCGCGCCGCGCGGCGGACGCCGCGCTGCAGGCGGGGAACGCCGAGGCAGTGCTGGCGGCGGTGCGCCGGGTGGCGCTGGAGTTCATCGACGAGCGCGCGGTGGAGACCGCCGGCGTGTTGCCTCCGGGTATGAAGGAATTACTTTGACACACGGTTCAACTGCGACTCGCAGGCGCCTTGGGCGCCGTCACCAGCGAACGCGGCGGCGGTGCCTCTCTTCCGGGGTCCGCCGCGCGTGCGCATGTTCCTGAGCGGGGACTCCCTTCCATGCAGCCGGGCAATCGCCACGTCTTTACTTCCGAATCGGTCACCGAAGGCCACCCTGACAAGGTTGCCGACCAGATCTCCGATGCCGTGCTGGACGCCATGTTGCGCGACGATCCCGAGTCGCGCGTGGCCTGCGAGGTCATGGTCACCACCGGCATGGCGGTCATCGCCGGCGAGATCACGACCAAGACCTACGTGCACATTCCCGACGTGGTCCGGCAGACGGTGGCCGACATCGGCTATACCGACCCGAGCTTCGGGTTCGACGCGAGAACCTGCGCGGTTCTGACCTCGCTCGACCGGCAGTCGCCCGATATCGCGCGCGGGGTGGACGAGGGCTATCACCACGCGCAGGGCGCGGGAGACCAGGGCATGATGTTCGGCTACGCCACGGCGGAAACCGACGCCCTGATGCCCATGCCCATTCTCCTGGCGCACCGCATCACCCAGCGGCTCAGCCGGGTCCGCAAGGGCGGCGACGGCGCCGCGGCGATCGCCTGGCTGCGCCCCGACGGCAAGTCCCAGGTGTCGGTGGAATACGCCGGCGACCAGCCGGTGGCGGTGCGGACGGTGGTGGTCTCCACCCAGCATGCCGAGCGCCACGGGGGCAAGAAGCTCACCACGGCGACGCTGCGCGAGGCCGTGACGGAGGAGGTCATCCGTCCGGTGCTTGCCTCGGTCGACCTGGACACCTCGCGCACCCGCTTTCTGATCAACCCCACGGGGCGATTCGTCATCGGGGGCCCCCACGGCGACGCGGGGCTGACCGGGCGGAAGATCATCGTGGATACCTACGGCGGCATGGCCCGGCACGGCGGCGGCGCCTTCAGCGGGAAGGACCCCTCCAAGGTGGACCGCTCCGCGGCCTACGCCACCCGTTGGGTGGCCAAGAACATCGTGGCCGCCGGCCTGGCGCGGCGCTGCGAGGTGCAGGTGGCCTACGCCATCGGGGTCGCCGAGCCGGTCAGCATCATGGTCGACACCTTCGGGACGGGAAAGCTCCCCGATGCCCGGCTGGAAAAGCTGGTGCGCGAGGTATTCGACCTTACCCCCAAAGGCATTATCAGCGCCCTGAAGCTCAAGCGCCCGATCTACCAGCGCACCGCGTCCTCCGGCCATTTCGGCCGGACGCCGGTCACGGCCAAAGACAACGGCAAGACGATAGACTACTTCACCTGGGAGCGCACCGACCGGATCAAGGCGTTGCGGTCGGCAGCACGGTGAACTCCAGGGACGCAGGAATCGGGAATCAGGGACGGTCACCGTTGACGTTCCCCCCGAGTGCTGATTCCCGATCCCTGATTCTCGATTCCTCCAGAGGACATCATGAGCGTACAGACTGAAGCGAAATACGACATCAAGGACATCGCTCTGGCCGACGAGGGGCGGCGGCGCACCGAGTGGGCCGAGCGCTCCATGCCGGTGCTGCGGCAGATCCGGGAACGGTTTGCCCGGGAGCGGCCGCTGGAGGGACGCCGGCTGTCCGCCTGCCTGCACGTCACCACCGAAACCGCCAACCTGATGATCACCCTGCGGGCGGCCGGGGCGGAGGTGGCGCTCTGCGCCTCCAACCCGCTCTCCACCCAGGATGATGTCGCGGCCCACCTGGTGCGCGATCACGGCGTGCACGTCTACGCCATCAAGGGCGAGGACCACGAGACCTACTACACGCACCTGGCCCAGGCGCTGGCCCTGGGGCCGGACATGACCCAGGATGACGGGGCCGATCTGGTGGGGTCGCTGCACATGGTTGCCCTCAACCGCCTGGACGATCTCGCGCCCCCCATCCGCAAATGGGTGGAAGGGCTCTCGGCCCAGGAGCGCAAGGAACTGGTGGGACGGATCCGCGGCTCCACCGAGGAAACCACCACGGGCGTCATCCGCCTCAAGGCGATGGCCGAAGAGGGCGTGCTCCAGTTTCCCATCGTGGCGGTGAACGATTCGCGCACCAAGCACATGTTCGACAACCGCTATGGAACCGGCCAGTCCACCCTGGATGGTATCATCCGGGCCACCAACCTGCTGCTGGCCGGCAGCAATGTGGTGGTGGCGGGCTACGGGTGGTGCGGCCGGGGGCTGGCGATGCGGGCGCGCGGCGCCGGCGCGCACGTGATCGTCACGGAAGTCGATCCGCTTGCCGCGCTCGAAGCCCGGATGGACGGCTTCGACGTCCGGCCCATGGAACAGGCCGCGCCGGTGGGCGATCTGTTCGTCACCCTGACCGGCAACATCCACGTCATTCGCCCGGAGCATTTCAAGCGCATGAAGGATGGCGCCATCGTCTGCAACTCGGGCCACTTCAACGTGGAGCTGGATCTCGACGGCCTGGCGACGATCGCCCAGGAGCACCGCACCGTGCGCAACATGGTGGAAGAGTACCTGGTGCAGGGGCGCCGGATCATGGTGCTGGCCGAGGGGCGGCTCATCAATCTGGCCGCCGCCGAGGGGCACCCGGCGAGCGTCATGGACATGTCGTTCGCCAATCAGGCCCTGGCCGCGGAATACGTGGAGAAGGAGGGCGCCGGCCTCAGCCGTTCGGTCCACCGCCTGCCCGCGTGGGTCGATCAGCAGATCGCCACGCTCAAGCTGGCCGCCATGGGCATCAGCATCGACACGCTGACCCCCGAACAGCAGAAGTACCTGGCCAGCTGGGATGCGGGGACCTGAACCGCGGGCAGCGCGATCCCGGCCGGCAGGTGTAGGCGGAACAGGGAAAGGGGAAGGGGGAAACGGGCTTCCCCTTTCCCCTTTCCCCTTTCCCCGCCTCACCCATCACCCCTTACGTCTTACGCCTCACCGCTGACATGGTTAGTCTTGATTCATGATCGAAGTCGAGGTCGCCCACCTGGGGCTCGACCGCGCCACCAATACGCCGGTGGTGATTCTGCGGGAAAAAGAGGGCACCCGCGTGCTCCCCATCTGGATCGGTCCGGCGGAGGCGAGCGCCATCGCCATGGAAATGCAGGGTGTGAAGGCCCCCCGTCCCATGACGCACGACCTGCTGAAACAGGTCGTGCTCGGGCTGGGGGCGCAGCTCCGCCGGGTCACCATCCGGGAAGTGCGGGACAATACCTACTTCGCCGAGCTCACCCTGAGCCGGGAAGATCATGTGCTCCAGCTGGATGCCCGTCCCTCCGACAGCATCGCGCTCGCGCTGCGCCTGAACGCCCCGGTGTTCACCCATGAGAATCTCCTGGATCAGCACGCGGTCGAAACACCCGACGAGGATGCCGCCGACGCCGCGCTCAACGCCGAGAAGCTCAAGCAGTACCTGGAGAAACTGGATCCGCAGGACTTCGGCCGTTTCAATCCCTAGGCTCGCCGCCGCGGCGCTGGCCGTCGCGTGCTTTGCCCCGCCCCTGGCCGCCCAACGGCAGGCCCTGGTGGCGGGGCACGTCGTGCGGGTACATGGCGAGGACAGTGTTGCCGCGCCGGGCCTGCGGGTGGTGCTGCACCGGATCAGCGCCGCGCAGCAGGGCCCGCTGGATTCCTTGCCCGCGGGGCCCGGTGGCCGGTTCCGCTTCCGGTTTCCCGAAGATACCTCGGCGGTTTTCCTGCTGAGCGCCCGGTTCGCGGGCATCGAGTTCTTCTCCGAGCCTCTGCGCCTGAGCGCCGCCAAGCCCGATACCGGCGTGCTGCTGGTGGTGACCGACACCTCGGATACCGCCACCGTCCAGATGCAGGCGCGCTACGTGGTGGTCCGGAAGCCGGAGGCCGGCGGCTTCAGCCAGGTGCTGGATCTCCGCGTATTGCACAACCCCGGCGGCCTGACGCGCATCGGGGCCGATTCCACCCGCCCGTCCTGGGTGGGGACGCTGCCACCCGAGGCGGCGGAGGTGCAGGCGGGCGAGTCCGACTTCTCCCCCGAAGCGGTCGCCGTGAAGCACGACAGCCTGCTGGTGTTCGCGCCCATTCCGCCGGGCGACAAGCAGGTTTCCGCCGTATACATTCTGCCCGCCACCAGCCGGAAGCTCACCCTTCGGTTTCCGGACGGGGCCGCCACGGCCCAGGTGCTGCTGGAGGACCCCAAGGCAACCCTCACCGGGGCGCTCTCCCTGGTGGATTCCCAGGTGATCGACAACCGGTCCTTCCGGCGCTGGACCGGTCCGCTGCCCGCCGGGGCGGTGGTCTCCGTGAATTTGCCGGCAACCGGCGGCGGCACCACCGCGGCCGGGTGGGTGCTGCCCGTCCTGGTGGGCCTGGTGGGTCTGGCGCTGGTTGCCGGCATCGTGCTGCTGCGGCGCCGGCGCCCGGCGATGCCCGCCCGTAACCCGGTGGATGTGCTCACCGATCAGATCGCCGAGCTCGATGCCCGCTTCGCCGGACGCGAGGGCCAGGTGGCGGCGGCGGAATGGGCCGCCTACCAGGCCGACCGCCGCCGGTTGATGGCCGAAGTGGCGGCACATCTTGCGGGGGGGAGCCCGGGCGCCTAGACTCCGGCCACAACTGCTGGACCAGCGAACGGCGATGCTCGGAAGCCGGTGCAATTCCGGCGCGGCCCCGCCACTGTTACGGGCGCATCACATCCTCCGCTCACACCGCCACTGGGGGCAACCCCCGGGAAGGCGAGCGGAGAGCCCGAAGCCAGGAGACCTCGCCGTTCGCGCCACCATGTCATCCCTCGGGGGAGGGAACGGTGGCGTGAGTCCGACCTTCCCGACGACTCCGCCTGCCCTCCCGGATTGGCGGAGATTTTTTTGGCAACCCAACAGGGGCGATATTTCTGGTGTGCCGGGTGGGCGGCGCTGCTGTTGCTGCCGGCGGGCGGCTGCCGCAAGTCGCCGGCACAGCCTCACCGGCTGACGGTAGTTGGCGATGCGGGCGATACCCTGCAGCTCGCCGCTCCGGCCCATCGCGTGGTGTCGCTGATGCCGGCCACCACCGAGATTCTCTTCGCCATCGGCGCAGGCCCGGCCACGGTAGGACGCACCACCTGGTGCGACTATCCTGCCGCCGCCCTCGAGGTGCCCAGCGTGGGTGACGGCCTCAACCCCAACCTGGAAGCCGTGGTCGCCCGCCAGCCCGATCTGGTCATCCTCTACCGTTCACCTTCCAACCGCACGGCCGCCGCGCGCCTGGCGCAGCTGCACATTCCGACCATCACCCTCAGCGTGGACCGGCTGGAGGATGTCTCCCGGGTGGCCCGGATCCTGGGCACTTTGACCGGCCATGCGGCGAGGGCCGATTCGGTCGCGCTGGATTACGAACGACGGCTCCGCCACGCGACCGTGCCCCCGCCCGCGAACCCGCCCGGCGTGCTGCTCCTGGCCTGGGATCAGCCGCCCATTACCATCGGTGGCGGCAGCTTTCTCTCCGAGATGGTGACCCGGGCGGGAGGCCGCAACATCTTCGCCGACCTCGCCGCCCCATCGGCGCCGGTCAGCCTGGAAGCCATCGCCCAGCGCGATCCCGACCTGGTACTGGGGGTGGGAGGAAAGCCGCCCGCCATCGCGGGGCGCCCGGAGTGGCAGGCGGTGCGGGCGGTGCGCGAAGGCCACTTCGTCGTAGTCGAGGGTTCGGAGTTCGCCCGGCCCAGCCCGCGCGCGCCCGCGGCGATCCGCCGGCTGGCGCGGGCGCTGCAACCGGTGGAGCGGTGAACCGGCGCGTGCCGCTTCTGCTGCTGCTTGCGGGCGCCTGTCTGCTGCTCGGCGTCGCCGTGGGAGCCGTTCCGCTTTCGCCGGCCGCCCTCTGGCACGCGCTCAGCGATTCCCGCGCGCCCTCCAGCGCCATCGTGCGCGACCTGCGGGTTCCCCGGGTGCTGCTCGGTTTTCTGGTGGGCGGCAGCCTCGCCGTTACCGGCGCGGCGCTGCAGGCGCTGGTACGGAATCCCCTGGCCGATCCCTACCTGCTGGGCCTCTCGGGTGGAGCGGGACTGGGCGCGGTGCTGGCCATCGCGCTGCATGCCGCCGGCAGCTGGACCGTGCCGCTCGCGGCATTCGCCGGCGCGCTCGCCGCGGTCGGGCTGGTCTACCGCCTGAGCGTCGTCGAAGGCCGCCGGCTCGATCCCCACGTCCTGCTGCTGGCCGGCGTGGTGGTGGGGGCGTTCGCGGCCGCCGTGATGACGGCCCTGATCGCGCTCTCCCCGGCGGCGGAACTCCGCAATGCGTTCCTCTGGCTCCTCGGCGGCCTGGGCGGCGCGTCATGGCGGACCGTGCTGGTCTTTGCCGCCTATGCCGCCCCGGCCCTGGTCATCCTGTACCTGAGCGCCCGCTCGCTCGATCTCCTCCTGCTGGGGGAGGAGACTGCTCAGCATCTGGGCGCCGACGTGGAGCGGGTCAAACGGGTGGTCTACATCACCAGTTCGTTGCTGGTGGCGGCGGGCGTCGCCGTCTGTGGCATGATCGGGTTCGTCGGCCTGGTAATTCCGCACGCCGTCCGGCGGCTCTGGGGCCCACTGCACCGGCCGCTGCTCCCCCTGGCGTTCGTGACCGGCGGCGCCTTCCTGGTGCTGGCCGACGCGCTGGCCCGCACGGTCGTGCGTCCCGCCGAGTTGCCGGTGGGGGTGGTGACGGCGCTGGTGGGCGTCCCGCTCTTCGCGCTGCTCCTGCGCCGCAGCATCGCATGATCCTCGACGCGCACGATCTCACGGTCCGCTATCCCGGCAGCGATACCCTGGCGCTGGAAGGGGTGGACTGCCGCCTCGACGCGGGAGAACTGCTGGCCGTGGTGGGCCCCAACGGCGGGGGAAAGACCACGCTGCTCCGGGCCATCCTGGGAACCGCGCCGCGGACCCGCGGTAGCGTCACCGTGGCAGGCCGCGACCGCGCGCTCTGGACCCGAGCGGAGCTGTCCCGCATCATCGGCGTGGTCGGCCAGCGGGAGGAGACCATATTCCCGCTGCGGGTCAGCGACGCGGTCATGCTGGGGCGCTATGCCCATCTGGGCCCGCTGGCGCCCGCCACGGCGGAAGACCACGCCCGCGTGCGCGAGGCGATGGGCCGCTGTGACGTGCTCGCCCTGGGCGACCGGCGCACCGATACGCTCTCGGGCGGCGAGTGGCAGCGGGTCCGGATCGCCCGGGCACTGGCCCAGCGGCCCCAGGCGCTGCTGCTGGACGAGCCGACCGCCTCCCTCGACGTGCACTATGAAATGGAAGTCTTCGAACTGATCGCACGGCTGGTGGCCGAGGGACTCGGCGCCCTGGTCATTACGCATCATCTGAATCTTGCCGCCCGCTATGCCACCCGGATGGTCCTCCTTGCCGGCGGACGCGTCCTCGCCGAGGGACCCCCGGCCGCGGTGCTGACCGAAGAGGTGCTCGCCCGCGTGTTCCGCTGGCCCGTGGCGGTGGCCCGGTGGGAGGACGGCAGCCCGCAGGTGATTCCGCTGCGACCGGGCGAACGGTCGGGAGCGGCCTCATGAACCGCCTGGTCCCGGCGCTCCTGCTGATCCTGCTGCCGGTGCTCCCGCTGCAGGCGCAGGCGCCGGCCCGGCTGACGGGCCAGGTGGTTGATCAGTCCACCGGGGCACCGGTGCCCTATCCCCGCGTCCGGTTGGGCGCCGATTCCCGGGATGGCGATGCCCAGGGCCGCTTCCGGTTTGAGGCCGTTACGGCCGGGTATCTGCGGCTGTGGGTCGGCGCGCTGGGATACGCCGCCGCCGAGCGGCCGGTGGACATAACGCCGGGCGAATCGGTCAGCCTGACGGTCGCCCTCCGGGCGGCACCGGTTGCGCTGGAGCCGCTGATCGCAAACGCGGCGGCCGGTGGTGCGACCATCACGGGTGTGGCGCTGCAGACGCGTGGCCGGACCCTGGCGCAGGCGCTGGACGGATGGCAGGGTCTGCTGGTGGTTCGGCGCGATGGTGCCGGGCCGGCAGAGCCCCAGGCTCCGGGTGGCGGCCCGGACGAGCTGCTGGTGACGGTGGACGGTTTCCCGCTGAACGATCCCCTTACCGGTCGGGCCGACCTCGGCCAGATCAGCACTCGCGACGTCGAGCGGGTGCGCCTGGCATCGGGAGTGCAGACCACCGGAGGAGGTGGGCGCGCGGTGAGCGGCGTACTCGCCATCACCACCAGATCGCGGCTGTCGCCCCAGGCCAGCCTGTGGGCCGGGAGCAATCAGAGCCGGGGAGCGCGGGTTGCGCTCTCCCGCAGCGGGCTCAGCGCATCGCTCTCGATCGAGCAGTCGCCCCGGGATTTCGGCTACACCACACCCGGCGGAGGCGAGGCCACCCGGCTCAATGCCGGCGGTACGCTCTACCGCCTTCACCTGCGCACCGAAGGGAGCTGGGAGACGACTCTCCGGGCCAGCGCCTCCGATCGGGGCTTGCCGGGTACCACCACGAATCCGACGCCGGCCGCCGACGCGAGCGATCGGTCCGCCTTTCTGGGCCTCAGCCATCGTGGGACGGTCGACCTGAAGGCGTCCGCGCAATGGTTGCGCACCCGCGCGCGGGACGGCAATCCGCCGCCCGGGTTCATCGCGTACGACGCCGCCACCGAAGGCGTGGGGTTCTCCGCGGAGTTCGGCTGGCACCGGGTTGTCACCCTGGCCGGCTGGCGCGGACAATACCGCCTGGGGGCCGACGCGCGGCACGACCGCTTCCGGGGTGACGCGGTCCGCTCCGGGGCCAGCTTCACCCGGGGGGGAGCCGGTCTCGGGCTGGACCTCGAACGGGGGGCGCTGAGACTGAGCCCTTCGCTGCGGGTCGATGGGTGGTCGGGCGCGGCCAAGACGGCCGTGAGCGCGCGTCTCGACGCGGCGCTGCAGCGGGGGCCCACCCGGATCACCGTCGGCCTGGGCAGCGGGACCAGTATCCCGGTCCTGGCCGATCTCCTGTTCCGGGAGGGCGTCGGCGTACGCGTGAATCCCGACCTCCGTCCCGAGCGGGTACAGTGGGAGGCCAGCGCCGGGCTGAGCCGGGAGATTCGGGGCGCGCCTGGCGCGATTCGCGTCGATCTTGACGGATCGATCGCGCATGTCGCCGATATGGTCTTGTGGAGCCCGGATTTTCGCTTTGTCTGGAGCCCGCAGAATTTCGACGTGTGGCGGCGGCTCGCTTCGCTCGGCATGGAGTGGCGCCCGATGGCCGCGCTCCTGGTGAGCGGCCACACCCAGTGGAGCGCCGTCACCTATGATACGCCGGGCGGCGCGCAGGTTCGTTATCGGCCGCGATTCACCCAGACGCTGGGCGCCTCCTGGTCGCCACCAGGCTGGCGGCTCGGCGCCTGGTGGCATCACCTGGGCCGGCGCTTCCCCAACAGCGCCGGCACCAATCCGCTACCCCCCCTCGATGTGCTGGACCTGAGCCTGGAACGCGCGCTGACGGAAGCCCTGCGGCTCCAGCTGGCGCTGAATGACCTCACCGATGCTCGCCCGGAGTATATCGCCGGCTACCCCACGCCGGGACGCTCCCTCAGCCTGACCATTGCCCTGGACCTGCCATGACCACCGCGCTCGGTTTCCGGATGTCCCTCGCCGCGGCTGCCCTCCTGGTTGCCGCCGCCTGCGCCGATACCACTGCGCCGCTTCCTCCGCCGGATGAAGTCCTGCTGGTGGTGAACAGCACCGAATCGTCGCTCAGCATGGTGCCGGTGCACAATCCCGGAGCGGCGGTCACCATCCCGCTCGGCGGAACCACACCGACGCCGACGACCGTGACCGCCCGGAACGCCTGGGCCCTGGTGCCGCTCGGCCTGGACAACAGCGTGGCGGTGGTGGACCTCCAGTCCCAGCAGGTGGCGCGGCGTATTCCGCTGCCGGCCGGGTCGGGCGCCACCGGCGCGGCCATCGTGGATGATTCCATTGCGTACGTGGCCAATCCGAACCTGAACAGCGTAACCCGGGTGAACTACCGGACGGGAGACACCGCCAGCGTGGCGGTCGGGGTCTACCCCCAGAATGTGGTCTATACCCGGGGGAAGATCTTTGTCCTGAACGGCAATCTGGTTCAGTTCGCGCCGGCCGGGCCCAGCTGGATCAGCGTAGTCGATCCGGCCACCAACGCGCTCGCCGACGATGTGGATTCCATTCCGCTGCCGGGGCCGGGAAATGCCGGCTTCGCCGCGGTGGGGGGCGACGGACTGCTCTATGTGATGAGCTCCGGCAGCTACTCCCAGGGCGAAGGGCGGCTGTCGATCGTCGACCCCGTGGGCCGGCAGGAGCTGGCCAGTTTTGCCGGCTTCGGCACCGCGCCCGGCGCCATGGCGAGCGACGGCGGCGACCGGCTCTATATCAGCTCGTTCAGCGAAGGCCTGATGGAGTTCGATATTCACACCCGGACCGTCGTCCTGGGGGCGGGGAACGGCATCGGTATTCCCGGCAATTCCTCGGTGGCGGTAGACAGCGAGGGCCGGATCTACGCCATCAGTACCGGCCCCTGCCAGGGCGGCCAGCCCGGCACCGCGCACATCCTCCGAACCGACCTGACCGAATCGGGCAGCGTGTCGCTGGGGGAATGCTCCATCGCGGCCGCGGTGACGATGATCCCGCCCCAGTAGGGAACGGGGAACAGGGGACCGGGAAGCGTCCGGTTCCCTGTTCTCCCGTTCCCTTTCACCGTAGTATTCGCTCGCATGCCCTCGACCATCACGCCGGCCATCATTCTCACCGCCTTCCGCTATGGCGAGACCAGCAAGATCGTGCGACTGGCCACGCGCGATCACGGGGTCCAGAGCGCCATCGCCAAGGGCGCCTCCCGCCCGCGCAGCCGGTTCGGTGCCGCGCTCCAGGTGCTGAGCGGCGGGGAAGCGAGCCTCATTCTGCATGCCCACCGCGATCTCCAGCTGCTGACGGCGTTCGATCCCTTCCGGGTGCGGATCGGGGTGACGCGCGAGATGCCCCGGTACGCGGCGGCGGCGGCCCTGGCTGAGGTGATACTGCGATTCGCGCCGGCGGAGGCCCATCCGGAAGCGTACCTGGCGCTGGAGACCGGCCTGGATGCCATCGAACAGACCGCGGCCGCGTCGGTCGAGCCGGTCGCGCTCCGGGCAGTCTGGCTGCTGGTGGCCGAGTTGGGGTTCAGTCCCGCCCTCGACTTCTGCGTGCGCGACGGCGCCGCGTTGCCGGAGGGCGGCCTGGTCTTCAGCGCCCGCGATGGCGGCGCGCTCTGTCCCGGCTGCGCCCGGGGCGTCACGGAGGCGGCCCGGCTCCGGGCCGCCGACCGCGCGGACCTGGAGGTGCTGCTGCAACCCGACCGCGATCCGCCGCCGATGGACGCGCCGCGCGCCGCCGCGCACCGGCGTCTCCTGGGCCGCTATATCCGGCACCACCTGGCGGAGGGCGGATCGCTGCCGGCCCTGCAGTTCTGGCTGGACCGGCCCTGGGAGCGCGCGTGATCATCGGGACGGCTGGGCATATCGATCACGGCAAGTCGGCCCTGCTCGAGGCGCTGAGCGGCGCCCGGATGGACCGCCTGCAGGAGGAACGCAGGCGGGGCATAACCATCGAATTGAATTTCGCACCGTTCGACCTGGGCGGTGGACGGCTGGCAGGCATGGTGGATGTGCCGGGGCACGAAGACTTCGTCCGCACCATGGTGGCGGGTGCCTCGGGCATGGACCTGATGCTGCTCGTCGTTGCCGCCGACGAGGGAGTCATGCCCCAGACGCTGGAACATCTGGCCGTGGCCGAGCAGCTCGGCATCCCCCGGGGTATCCCCGTTATCACCAAGGCCGACCTGGCCGACGCCGACTGGCTGGAACTGGTGCAGCTCGAGCTGGCCGAGCGGCTGGCCCGTTCCCCGATTCGCTTCGACCCGCCCGCAGTGGTCTCCGCGCGCACCGGTGCCGGTGTGCCGGAACTGCGCGAGCGAATCCGCGCCGCCGCACTGGCAGCGGAACCGCGACCCGGGTCGGACCTCTTCCGGCTGCCGATCGACCGGGTCTTCTCTTTGCCGGGCGTCGGAACGGTGGTGACGGGCACTACCTGGAGCGGCACGCTGGGCGTGGGCGACGCGGTGCGCCTCATGCCGTCCGGCCGGGAGGCGCGGGTCCGCTCGATCGAGATGCACGGACGCCAGGCGGAACGCGCGGCCCCCGGGTTTCGCACCGCGATCGGCCTGGCCGGTGTGGACCGGCAGGAGGCCGAGCGGGGACAGCTCCTGGTTTCGGCGGGCGATCCTTGGGTCCCCTCCGGGATTCTCGATGTCTGGCTACGGCTGTTGCCCGAGACCCCCCGGCCGCTCACCACCCGGACCCGGCTCCATCTGCACCTGGGCACGGCGGAGCTCCTGGCGCGGGCCTATCCGCGGGGCAGGTTGGAGCCGGGCGAGGAGGGTCTGGTGCGGCTCGCGCTGGAGACCCCGATCGCCGCTCGGGGCGGCGATCGCCTCGTCCTCCGAAGCTACAGCCCGGTGACCACCATCGCCGGTGGCTGGGTGCTCGACCCCTCTCCCGCCCGTCGCCGGGTGGCCTGGCCCGCCGAACTGGCGTCAGCCGAGCCGGTCGAGCGGCTGGGCGCGCTCCTGGAGCGCCGGCCTGACGGGATCGAACTGAGCAGCCTGCCGATCCTGCTGGGCATCGCGCCGGCCGCCGTGGAAGGGGTAGTGAAGCGCGCGAGCGTGCGGCGCATCGGCGAACGGCTGGTGCTGCCCCGTCGCATGGCGGACCTGGCGACGCGCATCCAGGAGGCGCTGAGCCGCTATCAGCGGCAGCATCCCAGCGATCCGGGAATGCCGCTTGCCTCGCTCCGGCAGTTGCTGCGCGCGCCCGCGTGGCTGGCCGATGCGGTCCTGGCCGACCGGCAGAAGCATGGGCAGGTGGTGCAGAACGGTGGTGTGGCTCATCTGCCCGGCTTTGAGCCCGCGGTGGCCGGCGGCGCGGGACAGGTGGACCGGCTGGTGGCCGCGGTCACGGCGGCCGGGCTGGCGCCGCCCACGGTGACCGAGCTGGCGGCCGAAACCGGGCTGACAGACGCGGGCGCGGCCCTGCGGATCGCGGCGCGGGAGGGCAGGGTCGAACCGGTGGAGGAGGGCAGGTACTATTCCCGGGAGGCCTTGCAGGGTTTCGAGGCCGCATTGCGCGAGCTCGCCAGAGACGGCGGCGAGGTCACACCCGCGCGCCTGCGCGAGCGGTTGGGGCTCAGCCGCAAGTATCTCATCCCGCTGCTGGAATGGGCCGACCGGCGGGGTATCACCACCCGCACCGGCGATGTGCGCCGGGTCAACGCTTCCCGAGGAGACTGATCATGCTATCGTCGGTTCCGCGCATGGCCGGCCGGCTGCTCGTGCTCCTGCTCCTGCCCGCATCACTCCGGGGGCAGCAGGGGCACTATCCGCTCGCTCCGCGCGATTCGGTGGTGGACACCTACTTCGGCACCCGCGTGCCCGCGCCCTATCGCTGGCTGGAAAACCAGGGCTCGCCCGCCACCCGATCGTGGATCACCAGTGAGAACGAACTGACCCGGGCCTACCTGGCCCGGCTGCCGGACCGGGAACGGATCCGGCACCGGCTCACCCGTCTCTGGAACTACCCGCGCGTCTCCCTGCCGGGCCGGGAAGCCGGGCGCATCTTCTACCGCAGAAATAACGGGCTGCAGCCGCAGTCGGTGCTCTACGCCCGGGATTCGCTCGCCGGCACCGCCCGGCTGGTGCTCGACCCCAACGCGCTCTCGCCCGACGGGAGCGTCGCCTTCAGCTCGTTCAGCGTCTCCCCCGACGGCCGCTATATGGCCTACGGCCTCGCGACCGGCGGCTCCGACCTGCAGAACTGGTTCATCCGGGATCTCGCCACCGGTGCCGATCTCCCCGACACGCTGCGGGACATCAAGTTCTCCGGCGCCAGCTGGACCCGGGACAGCCGCGGATTTGTGTATTCCCGGTTCGCCGCGCCGGAGCAGGGGCGCGAGCTGAGCGAAGCCAATACCCAGGGTAAGGTGTACTACCATCGCCTGGGAACGCCGCAGAGTTCGGACCGGCTCCTCTACCAGCGTCCCGACGATCCGCGGCTCTTCGTGGGTGGCGGGGTTTCCGAAGACGGGCGCTTCCTCTGGTATTACGTGAGCCCGGGCGGAACCGAGAACGAGTTGTACTACCAGGACCTGGGCGATCCCCGGCATCCCGATTTCTCAGGGCCGGTACGCGCCCTCGCGCCCCGGCCGGACGCGGAATACTCGGTCATGGGCAACGTGGGAGATACCGTCTATCTGCGGACTACCCTGGGTGCGCCCAACCGGCGGGTCGTCGCCCTGGTGCTGTCCGATACGGCGCGGAGCCACTGGCGCACGGTCATTCCCGCCGGCCCCCGGGTCATCGAAGCCGCCGCGCTGGCCGGCGGCCGGCTGGTGGTGCAGACACTGGTGGACGTCAAGAGCCGCCTGGATCTCTATGCCCGGGACGGTCGCCTGCTCGATTCCATTCCGTTGCCGGGGATCGGCACCGTGACGGGCCTCAGCAGCCGCGAGGACACGCCCGAGCTCTGGTACGGGTTCGCCTCCTTCCTGCAACCCGGCACCATCTACCACTACGATCTGCGAACCGGCCGGAGCACCGCGTTCGACGCGCCCACCACGGCATTCGACGCGACACCGTACGAAATCCGGCAGGTCTTCTATCCGTCGAAGGACGGGACCCGCGTCCCGATGTTCATCGTCGCCCGGAAGGACGTGACGCTCGACGGCCGGAATCCCACGCTGCTCTACGCCTACGGCGGGTTTGATATCAGCGTGCTGCCGTTCTACAGCCCGGCCTTTGCGGGCTGGCTCGATCTGGGCGGGGTGTTTGCCGTCCCCAACCTCCGGGGTGGGGGAGAGTATGGCGAGGCGTGGCATCGCGCCGGCATGCGGGAGAACAAACAGAACGTCTTCGACGACTTTATCGCCGCGGCGCGCTACCTGATCGACCGGGGCTACACCTCACCGTCGCGGCTCGCGATGTTCGGCGGCTCCAATGGCGGCCTGCTGGTCGGCGCGGTCATGACCCAGCAGCCGGGGCTGGCCGGCGTCGCACTTCCCGCGGTGGGCGTGATGGACATGCTGCGGTACCAGAAATTCACCGGCGGCGCGTTCTGGGTGCCGGAATACGGGGCATCGGATGATTCCACCGCCTTTCAGTGGCTGATCCACTATTCGCCCCTGCAGAACGTTCGCCCGGGCACCTGCTACCCGGCGACCCTGCTGACCACCGCCGACCATGACGACCGCGTGGTGCCCAGCCATACCTACAAGTTCACGGCGGCCCTGCAGCACGCCCAGGCCTGCGACCATCCGATCCTGGTGCGAATTGAAACGGAGGGAAGTCACGGCTACCGGCCGACGGACAAGCAGATCGCCGAGTACGCCGATCGATGGGCCTTTGCCCTGCAAAACCTCGGGGTGGACTCGGCAAGGCCGGGACCCTGAGCAGCCACGGATCCGTCTTTCTCCCAACCCGGTTGGGCGCTATTTTCCTGACAGGCCCGGCTTTGCCGGCCGGTTCCCACCCAGCCATGGAGGCGGCAATCCGACCCTGATCCTGTAAGGAGTCCGCATGTTCCGGTGGACGCGGCCGGGATTATGGGTGGGGCTCCTCCTGGCTACCGGCACTCCGGCGGGCGCACAGAGCGCTCCGCCGCCGAGGGTCGAACTGGGAGAGAGCACGCCGAACCCGTTCTTCCCGGCAACTTCGATTCCGTTCGAGATTCACCAGGAGGTCTGCGCCAAAGGTCATCGTCCCGTTGTCAGCCTGCGGATCTACAACGTCCTGACCCAGTGGGTCGCCACCCCCGTACTGCGGGGGAGAGGCGATACGCTGAATAGCCTCCAGTTGTCCTGCGGCAAGTTCGTCGCCTACTGGGATGGCCGCTATCGGGACGGCAAGCGGGAGGTCACCACGGGGATCTACTACGCGCGCCTCATCGTGGAAGGAGAGCGGGTAGTAACCAGAAAAATGATCGCGCGCCGGGAGGCGGGGCAGACGTGAGGCCCGCAGTTCCGGACAGACTCGAGGGGGGCGAGGACAACTGACTCGCTCCCCTCGCGTCTGTCCGCCCTGCCAAAAAGGCGCAAATATCGGGTACAGCGATTGCCCTGAGGTGGTCGGGAGATCTGGCGTCACTCCAATTCGAGATGTAATGCCATAAATGGCGGTATCAGAATGCCTTACAGGAAGGTGAGGAAGTGATGCTTCGACCAGACCGCATGACCATCAAGGCACAGGAAGCCTTCCGGGATGCCGGTGAGTTGGCCCGGGCCCGGGGCAATCCGGTCGTGAACGATGCGCATCTGCTGCTGGCGCTGCTGTCTCAGGACGAAGGGGTGGTGCAGCCGCTGCTGCAGAAGGCTGGGCTGAACGTCACCGAGCTGCGACAGGAGGCCGAGCGGGAGGTGGCCCGGTTCCCGGTGCAGCAGGGAGAGGGGGCGGAGCCCACCCTGGCGCGGGAGCTGACCCGCGTCTTCGACCGGGCGGAGAAGGTGGCCAAGTCGATGGAAGATGCCTACGTCTCCACCGAGCACTTGATGCTGGCCCTGGCCGAGGAAAAGGGCACGACCGCCCGCAGCCTCCTCGGCGAGCGGGGCGTCTCGGCCGACGACCTGCGGCAGGCGCTGCAGGAGGTCCGCGGCGCCCATCGGGTAACCGATCAGGCGCCGGAAGAGAAATACCAGGCGCTGGAGCGATATACCCGCAACCTCACCGACCTGGCCCGCAACGGGAAACTCGATCCGGTCATCGGGCGCGACGAGGAGATCCGCCGCGTCATGCAGGTGCTTTCCCGCCGCACCAAGAACAACCCGGTCCTGATCGGTGAGCCCGGCGTGGGCAAGACGGCCATCGTGGAAGGGCTGGCCCAGCGCATTGTCAACGGCGACGTGCCCGATTCTCTCCGCAACCGGGAGGTCGTGGCGCTGGATATCGGGCAGCTGCTGGCCGGCGCCAAGTACCGTGGCGAGTTCGAGGAGCGGCTGAAGGCGGTGGTGAAGGAGCTGGTGGAGGCGGAGGGGCGCTATATCACCTTCATCGACGAGCTGCACACCATCGTGGGCGCCGGCGCGGCCGAGGGCGCGGTGGACGCCAGCAACATGCTGAAGCCGGCGCTGGCCCGGGGCGAGCTGCATGTGGTCGGGGCCACTACGCTCGACGAATACCGCAAACATGTCGAAAAGGACCCGGCCCTGGAGCGCCGCTTCCAGCCGGTGCTGGTGGGCGAACCCAGCGTGGAAGACACCATCGCCATCCTGCGCGGCCTGAAGGAGAAGTACGAGGTGCACCACGGGGTGCGCATCACCGACAACGCGCTGGTGGCCGCCGCGACGCTGTCCGACCGCTACATCGGCGATCGTTTCCTGCCCGATAAGGCCATCGACCTGGTGGACGAGGCCGCCAGCCGGCTGCGCATCGAGATCGACAGCCTGCCGCAGGAGATTGACGAGGTCGAGCGCCGCATCATCCAGCTCGAGATCCAGCGCCAGGCACTCCTCAAGGAGAAAGACCGGGCCGGACGGGAGCGGCTGGAGGCGGTGGAGCAGGAGATCGCCGCCCTGCGCGAGCAGAGCGCGGGCATGAAGGCCCAGTGGCAGTCGGAGAAGCAGATCATTCAGGATCTCCAGTCGGCCAAGGCCGAAGTCGAGGAGCTGAAGAGCGAAGTCGATCAGGCCACCCGCACCGGCGATCTTCAGAAAGCGGCGGAGCTGCGCTACGGCCGCATCCCCCAGGTGGAGGCCGAAGTGCACCAGAAAGAGGGCCGCCTGCGGGAAATCCAGCAGACGGCCAAGTACCTGAAGGAGGAAGTGGACGCCGAGGACATCGCCGAGATCGTCGCCCGCTGGACCGGCATTCCGGTGAGCAAGATGCTGGAGTCGGAACGCGAGCGGCTGACCAAGCTCGAGGATGAACTGGGCCGCCGCGTCGTGGGCCAGCGGGCCGCGCTGGAGGCCGTCTCCAACGCCGTGCGCCGCAGCCGGGCGGGCCTGCAGGACATCAACCGGCCGACCGGATCGTTCATCTTCCTGGGACCCACCGGCGTGGGGAAGACGGAAACGGCCCGGGCGCTGGCGGAATTTCTCTTCGATGACGAGCGCGCCATGGTGCGGCTCGATATGTCCGAGTACATGGAGAAGCACTCCGTGGCCCGGATGATCGGGGCGCCGCCGGGCTACGTGGGCTACGAGGAGGGCGGCCAGCTGACGGAAGCGGTCCGGCGCCGGCCCTACAGCGTCATTCTGTTCGACGAGATCGAAAAGGCGCACCCCGACGTGTTCAACGTGCTGCTGCAGATTCTGGACGACGGCCGGCTGACCGATGGGCAGGGCCGGGTGGTGGACTTCCGCAATACGGTGGTCATCATGACCTCCAATATCGGCAGCCAGCACATCGTGGAGGCGGGCGAAGCCGAAGGCGCCGCCTGGGAGCGGGTCGAACAGCGGGTCCGGGACGAGCTGCGCAACCATTTCCGCCCCGAGTTCCTGAATCGGGTGGACGACGTGATTGTCTTCCGTCCCCTGACCCGCCAGGACCTGGCGCAGATCGTGGAGCTGCAGCTGGAGCACCTGCGACGGGCGTTGGCCCAGCGTCATCTCCAGCTGGAGGTGACCGAGGCCGCCCGGCTGCTGCTGGCCAACGAAGGGTACGATCCGGTCTATGGGGCCCGGCCCCTCAAGCGGGTGATTCAGCGGCGGCTGCAGAACCCCATTGCCCTGGAAGTGCTGGAAGGCCGCTTCCACGACGGCGACACCATCCTGGCCGAAGCGGACGGGAAGGCCGGGATTACACTCTCCCGGCGGGCCGCAGCGCCGGCGGCGGCCAGTGCGTAGAGGTTCCCCCTCGCCGGAGGATGTCGCGGGGATCGAAGCCGCCCTCCGGCTGGCGCGGGCCGCGACAGTGCGCGAAGAGATCCCGGTGGGCGCCGTGGTGATCCAGGATGGTGAGCTGCTGTCCGAGGCGCACAACGAGACCATCAGTCGCAACGATCCCACCGCCCATGCCGAGTTGCTGGCGTTGCAGCGGGCGCTGGTCTCCACTCGTTCCGACCGGCTGCCCGACGCCACCCTGTATGTCACGCTGGAGCCCTGCGCCCAGTGCTGCGGCGCCGCCATCCTCACCAAGGTGGGGCGGGTGGTCTTCGGTGCCTGGGACGACAAGGCCGGGATGGCGGGATCGGTCTTTGACGTGTTGCGGCATCCGGCCCTGAACCACCGCCCCGAAGTCATCGGCGGCGTGCTGTCTGAGGAGTGCGGGGAACTGCTGCGCCGGTTCTTTGAAGCGCGTAGATAATCCGCCTCCCTTGACATACATGTTACAACACCTATATTTCCCGGTATGTCAGGTACGCTGCAGGCCGAGATCAAACAGTCCCGGCCCTTCGCAATAGAGGAAGAGGCCATTCTGGGCATTGCCCGGACGGCGGCGCTGCTGGAGCACAGCCTGGCGGAACTGCTCCGGCCCCATGGAATCACGCCTACGCAGTACAACGCTCTGCGAATCCTGCGGGGGGCGGGCAAGGGCGGCCTCTGCCGCAACGAGGTCCGCGACCGGCTGGTCGCCCGGGTTCCGGATGCCACGCGTCTGCTCGACCGCCTGGAAGAGATGGGCCTGGTGGCGCGGGCCAGGGAAGGGAACGACCGGCGGTTCGTAACCAACCGCATCACCGCGGACGGCCTGAGGTTGTTAGAGGCCGCCGGTCCCGCGGTTGCCAGCCAGCTGGAGGTCCTGGCCGGCCTCTCGGCCAGCGAACGGGTGGTGCTGGTGGATCTGCTGGAGCGGATCCGGGCGCAGCTCTAGAGGAGTTTTTGTGCAACAATGAATGTTATCACACAAGATGTTGTGACATCCATCACCACGGCGATCGACGCCGGCACGCGGCGAGTCGTCGGGGCGTTTCTGCAGGAATTCGCCGGGTGGATCCGGCGGCTCAACCCCGTTCCGGCGGTGCCGCCGGAACCGGCACATCGTTAACCGGCAGGACGTCGATTCTGGAGGAGGGAACCATGGCAACACAAACCGGCACGCAGGTCACTACCTGGAAGATCGATCCGGCGCATACGCTGGTGGAAGTGGCGGCGAAACACATGATGATCACGACGGTGAAAGGCCGTTTCAGCGGCGTGGAAGGCGGCATCGAGGCGGACGAGGGTAACCCGGAAGAGTCGCAGGTACACGTCATCATCGACGCATCCACCATCTCGACCGGCGTCGAGGACCGGGACAATCACCTCCGGTCCGGCGATTTTCTCGACGTGGAGCACCATCCGGAAATCCGCTTCAGCAGCAAGCGGGTGCAGGGTGCCTACCAGCGCGAAGGCGACAGCTTCACGGTGGTGGGGGATCTCACTATCCGGGGGACCACCAGGGAAGTGACTCTGGACGTCACCTATGAAGGGCAGGGGAAGGACCCCTGGGGCGGTGAGCGGTTGTCCTTCACCGCCGACACGGCCATCGACCGCCGCCAGTTCGGCCTGACCTGGAATCAGGCGCTGGAGACCGGCGGTATCCTCGTCGGAAATCAGCTGAAGATCCACCTTGAAGTGCAGGCGGTGAAATCGTAGGACGTAAGGGTGAGGCGTGAGGCGTGCTGGGGATCGTGTTACCCCTCACGCCTCACGATCTACCCACTCAGGTAACCGCCAGGGCGCCGGCACCCGCAGTGAGGATCACGAGGTTGCAGACCAGATACAGCAGGTCATAGTACCAGCCGTTGCTCTCGCCGCCCCAGAACCCCGTCTGCCAGACGAACATCTTCTTGTAAATCGCTCCCAGCATTACGAGGGCGAGCAGCATGGCGCCCAGCTGCGCATAGAAGCCCAGGGCCAGGGACACCGCGCCTGCCAGTTCGGCAATGCCCAGCACCATCGTGGCGCCGGCCGGCATGCCGACGCTCCCGGCCCGTTCCTGCGGGCGAGTGGCATGCGACCAGCCGCTCGAGGCGAAGACCGCCGCGATCAGGAGGCGCAGCAGTAGTAGCGCGACCTCGCTGTACCGTGCGAGGAATGGAAAGACCATCACTCCTCCTTCATCCCAGCCAGGCCGGGTTCCGGCTGGTGGAATCGAAAGTCTCCGTGCTCTTGTAGAGCTCATAGCGGCCGTTCCCGGCGGCCGGCGCGGTGCGGGCCAGGAGGGCTTCGCGGTCGGCCGGCGTGAAGGGCCGGAAGCTCCGGGCCGCCTGCAGCGCCTGTTCCACCCGCTCCCGCGATTCGCACCCGGTGATCACCACGCTCACCGGCAGGCTCATGGCATAGTGCAGGCACTCCAGGGGCGTGACGATCCCGCTGTGCAGAATGAACGGATCGCCCATCGACTTCATCCCCAGGATGCCGATGCCCTGGTCCTGGAGCAGCGGCAGCACCTGGCGCTCGAAGCTGTCGAAGTGGGCATCCATCACGTTGAGCGGCATCTGCACCGTATCGAACCGGAACCGGTTCGCCAGGGCGATCTCCAGCATCCGGGTGTGTATGGCCGGGCTCTTGTGGCCGGTGAACCCGATGAACCGGACCTTGCCTGCCTCCCGCGCTTCCAGCACCGCCTCCAGCGCGCCGCCGGGCGCGAAGATACGTTCAGGGTCGGAGGGACGGATCACCTCGTGGAACTGCAGCAGGTCGAGATGATCGGTCTGCAGCCGCTCCAGCGACTCCTCCAGCTGCCGCGCCGCGGAGGCGCTGGTGCGGCCGTCGATCTTGGTCATCAGAAAGGCACGGTCGCGATACCCGTCCCTCAAGGCCTTTCCCATCCGGATCTCGCTGAGTCCGTCGTTGTAATCCCACGAATTGTCCAGAAAGGTGATCCCGCCATCCAGCGCCTGGCGGACGATGCCGATGGCCTCGTCCTCGGAAGGGATGCCCAGGTGGAAACCGCCCAGGCCCACCAGCGACACCTCCTCACCGGTGCGGCCCAGCGGGCGGGTGGGAAGGCTGGGGGAGGATGAGGCCATGGTCAGAAAGACGTAAGAGATGAGACGTAAGACGTGAGGCGTGCGATGAACGACTGGCGACTATCCGGCCCATCGATACCCACCGGGCCGTCCCTCTGCGGTGACCCTCGCCACAGGCGTTGAACATCCATCGCTCCGGCGATAACTTTGCCGCCCTTGGGACAGGTGTCCGAGTGGCTGAAGGAGCCGGTCTCGAAAACCGGTGGGCCCGCAAGGGTCTCGTGGGTTCGAATCCCACCCTGTCCGTGGTGAGCAGCTCTGGCTCGACTCTCTCGACGCCCTCGACCTGCCAGGGATCGCAACGATCTTGAAGAGGTCGAGGGGTCGAGAAGGTCGAGGGGGTCGAGGTTACGCTCGTCCCCCCCGCGCCACCAGCCGCTCCAGCACCCCCGCCAGATCGGGTACCTCGCTCAACACCGGCAGCAGGGGGTCCTTCCGCTTGCGCTTGAGGCGCTGGGGCATGCTGCGGATGGTGAACTGCTCCATGGTGAGCTTGCGGTTCACCTCTTTCCAGTCCAACGGAGCAGAAACCGTCGCCCCGGGGCGGGGGCGGGCGCTGTAGGGGGCCACCAGCAGCTTGCCGTGGCCGTTCTGCAGGAAATCCACGTACACCTTGCCGCCGCGGCTCCCGGGCCGCCGGATGATCGTAGCGATCTCCGGGAGCTCGGAGACCACCACCCGGGCCAGCAGCTCGCCCAGCGAGCGGCACTGCTCGAAGGTGAACTGCCGGCCCAGGGGAACAAGCACGTGCAGGCCGGTGGATCCGCTGGTCTTGACGTAATGCGGCAGCCGGATGTCGCGGCAGAGCCGGTGCAGCGCCGTGGCCACCTGGATGACATGCGCAAAGGGCGCCTCCTTCGGATCCAGGTCGAGAATGCACCAGTCGGGCCGCTCCAGGCTGCCCAGGCGGCTGGCCCAGACGTGCAGGGGAATGGTCCCCATGTTGGCGAGATAGAGCAGCGTTTCCAGGTCGTTGCAGATGAAATAGCGCAACTCCCGCTCCGAGCCCCCGCTCCAGATGGTCTCGGTGCGTACCCAGGACGGCGCGAACGCCGGCGCGTCCTTCTGAAAGAACGACTTGCCCGCGATGCCGTCGGGATAGCGGGTGAGCACCACCGGCCGGTCCTTGAGGTAGGGGAGCAAGGCGGGCGCCACCGCGCGGTAGTACTCGATCAGGTCCCCCTTGGTGGAGCCCTCCTCCGGCCAGAAGACCTTCTCCAGATTGGTGAAGTTCACCACCCGCGCCGCCGATGCCGGTGCGGCCGCGGGTGCGGCGGAAGGTGGAGCAACAGCCTTCGGAGCCGAGGCCGGCGCGCCGGGCTCCGCCGGCATCTCGCACTGCTCGGGATCCTTGTCGGGCCGGAAGCGGAGGAACACCGGGTGGCGCAGGAGGCCCTGCTCGGTCCACTCGCGGTAGCGCACCTCCACCACCACCGCGGGCTCCACCCAGGTCGTCGCCCGGTCGGGGGGGCGTTACAGCAGGGGGGACTGGTGCGCTTCGCCTCTTCCAGCAGGCTGGCCACCTCCTCCAGCTGGGCATCGGAGAACCCCGTGCCCACCCGGCCGACATAGGCCAGCTGGGTGCCGTCCCACGCGGCCAGCTGCAGCGCACCGAAGCCGCTGCGGTTCCCCTTGGGCCGGGTGAAGCCCACCACGGCGAAGTCGCCGGTATGATCCGCCCGGATCTTGAGCCAGTCGCCCGACCGGCCGCTCCGGTAGGGACTGTCGGCCTTCTTCGCCACCATGCCTTCGAAGCCCATCTTCCGCGCCTGCTCGTAGACCAGCTCGCCGTCGGTGGCGAAATGCTCGGTGTAGCGCAGCAGACCGGTGGGCGGCACCACCTGCTGGAGCAGTTCCTTGCGGCGGGCCAGGGGGAGCCCGCGCAGGTCGCGCCCCAGTGCTCCCGGCAGGTCGAACACGTAGTACTGCGCCGGGAGCTCCCGCGCCATCCGGGCGACGTCGGCCGGTTTGCTCAGGCCGCCCCGTTTCTGCAGCGCCTGGAAGCTGGGCACGCCGCGCTCATCGGGCACCACGACTTCGCCGTCGAGAACCAGCGCCTGGACGGGCAGGAGCCCCACGGCCCGCGCGACCTCGGGGAATGTACCGGTCAGGTCGTTCCCGTTCCGGGAGAGCAGGGCGACCCGGTCCTCCTGCTTCCCGGCGATGATCCGGTACCCGTCCAGCTTGGGCTCGAAGAGCCAGCCTTTCCGGCTGAACGGCTCCTTCCGCGGTTCGGCCAGCATGATGCCCACATCCCCGGCGTTCAGTGCCCGCCTGGGGGCGCCGGTCGCTGCCAGGGCCTGCTCCAGCTCGGCGGCCGGGTTCCTGCCCTCCCGCAGTTCCTCGACGGTGAGTCCCGAGACCACCGATTCCTGGGGCAGGAGCGCCGCGCCGCCCTCCCGGACATACCCGTCGCGCTCCTTGATCAGGAGCCATTCCTTGGGGCCCCGTTTCACCTTCACCAGCGTCCAGCGGCCCTTGAGCTTGAAGCCGTGCAGATCGAACAGAAGTTTGCCGCTCTTCAGACCTTCGTCGATATCGTTGAGCGGTGTCCAGGTGCCGCGATCCCAGACGATGACCGCCCCGGCGCCGTAGTTGCCTTCGGGGATGATTCCTTCGAAGTCGGCGTACTCCAGCGGGTGGTCTTCGACATGCATGGCCAGGCGCTTGTCCGCCGGATCGGGGGAGGGACCCTTGGGCACCGCCCAGGAGAGGAGCACGCCGCCCCATTCCAGCCGGAAGTCGTAGTGCATATGGCTTGCCCAGTGCTTCTGGACCACGAAGCCCAGGACGCCGCCCTCGCCCGCCGCGCCCCCGAAGGGCTCGGTGGTGCGCTCGGCCGACCGTTTCGCCCGGTACTCGGAAAGCTTCCCGCCCTTCACCTCGCCACCTCCTTGCCGTCCGGCCGCCGTTGGGAGGGGGGGAAGGGGGGGGGTACGTTAGGTATTGCGGCCATTGCACTTAAGTGATATCGTCAATGCCTATGCCTCCTCGCCCCCTGGCTAACGCCACGATCTCTTTCGGGTTGGTGACCGTCCCGGTCAAGCTCTATTCCGCAAGCCAGCCCTCGTCCGGCATTTCCTTCAATATGGTCCATGCCAAGTGCGGGACCCGCCTGAAGCAGCAGTACTGGTGCCCCAAAGACGAGGAAGTGGTGGACCGCAACGATATCGTCAAAGGCTACGAATTCTCCAAGGGGCAGTACGTGCTCTTCAATCCCGAGGAGCTGAAGGCGTTGGAGGAAGTCTCGAAAGAAGCCATCGAAATTACCGAGTTCGTCCCGGGCGACCAGGTCGATCCGGTCTATTACGACAAGGCCTACTACCTGGGCCCCGACAAGGGCGGAGACCGGGCCTATCGTCTGCTGGGCGAGGCCATGCGCCAGACGGGGATGGTGGCCCTGGGCAAGTACGCCGCCCGGGGCAAGCAGTATCTGGTCATGCTGCGCCCGCGCGACGAAGGCCTGATCATGGAACAGCTCCACTATGCCGACGAGATCCGTCCCTTCTCCGAGGTGCCCCTGGGAGACGGGAAGGTCAAGGACGCCGAGGTCAAGCTGGCCGTCCAGCTCATCGAGCAGACCAGGTCGGACGAGTTCCGCCCCGAAGAGTACAAGGACGAGGTCAAGGAGCGGGTGCAGGCGCTGATCCAGCGCAAGGTCGAGGGCGAGGAGATCGTCGCGGCCGCCGAGCCGGAGCCGGAGGCCAAGATCATCGACATCATGGATGCCCTGAAGGCCAGCCTGGCCAAGAAGAAGAGCGGCGCCGCGGCGGAGGAAAAGTCCGAGCGCAAGCCACCCAGTCGTTCGCGGGCCAAGAGCGCGGGCCGCAAGACCAGCAGGAAGGCTTCCTCCGGCTGAGCATGCGCCCGTCCGACGCGTGGTTCCTTGCGAGGCGGCCCGGCGGGTCGCCTTGTTCGTTTCCGAGACTTCTCGGATGAAGCGTTATGGTACGCGCGATGTCGCCGATCTGCTCGGTCTCTCCGTCTGGCAGGTACGGCGCTACGCCCGCGCGGGATTCATCCAGCCGGATCGCGCCCCCCGGGGCGCGTACCGCTTCTCGTTCCAGGACGTCGTGCTGCTGCGCACCGCCCGGGAGCTGACCGAAGCCAGGGTCTCCCCCCGGACGGTCCTGCGGGCGCTGCGCCGGCTCCGGAAACAGCTGCCGCTGGGGCGGCCGCTCACCGGTCTGCGCATCATGGCGGTGGATGGCCAGGTCCTGGCCCGGGATGAAGAGTCAACCTGGAATCCGGCGGACGGCCAGCTCCAGTTCGATTTCGCCGTCTCCGAGCTGGTCCCGCTGGTGGCGCCGCTGGCGCGACAAGCGGCCAGCCAGGCCCGGGCCGAGCCCGCCCGGGTCGGCGCCGAGGACTGGTACCAGCTGGGCCAGGAGCTGGAGCTGGCGCAGCCTGCCCAGGCCCGCGATGCCTACCAGCGGGTCCTCGCGCTGGAGCCGGGGCACGCCGCGGCCCATGCGGCGCTGGGGCTGCTGCTCTACGAGTCGGGCGATGTCCGGGGGGCCGCACGCGAATACGAGGCGGCCCTGGCGGCGGCCCCCCGCCTGGCCGAGGCCGCGTTCAACCTCGGGATTGCGCTGGAGGATCTGAACCGGCCGGCGGAGGCCATCCGGGCGTATGAACGGGCCGTGGCCGCCGATCCGGACTCGGCCGACGCCCACTTCAATCTCGCCCGCCTGCTGGAGAGGCGCGGCGACAAGCGCGGTGCCATCCAGCACCTGGCCAGCTACCGGCGATTGACCGAAGCGAGGCGTTGAATGAGGGCGGTTCGAGAGGCTAGATTGATGGAACAGAGTGGGCGGAGTGGGCAGGCGCCGCCACGGCCCACTCTGCCCGTTCTGCCCACTCTCCGGCCGTAGGAGCGGCGATGGCACAGCTCGATCCAGCACGCTTCCAGGACCCCGCGCTTCGTCCTGTCGCCGAGAAAGTGCTGGCCGGCACCCGGCTGCAGGCCGCCGATGCGCGCGCACTCTACGCCACGTCCGATCTGCTGGCCCTGGGCGCCATGGCCGATTTCGCCAATGCGCGCGCCAACGGCGACCGGGTGTTTTTCTCCGCTAATCAGCACCTCAACCCGACCAACGTCTGTATTCTGCGCAAGACCTGCGTCTTCTGTTCCTTCGCCCGCACCCCGAAGGAAGACGGCGCCTATACCCGCAGCCTGGACGAGGTCTTCCTCGAGGCCGAGCAGGCGGTCGGCTCGCCTACCCGCGAGTTCCACATCGTGGGCGGGCTGCATCCCAAGCTGCGGCTCAGCTACTACGAAGACATGATCCGCGGCCTCAAGGAGCGCCACCCGGGCGTGCACATCAAGGCGCTCACGGCGGTGGAGATCGCCCACCTGGCCCGGATCGAGAAAACCACGACGGCCGAGGTATTGCAGCGGCTCAAGCAGGCGGGGCTCACCAGCCTGCCGGGCGGCGGCGCCGAAGTCTTCAGCACGGCGGTGCGCGCCACTATCGCCGAGCGGAAGCTGACCGGGCAGGAATGGCTGGAGGTCCACCGGACCGCGCACCGGCTCGGCATCCCCACCAATTGCACCATGCTGTACGGCCACGTCGAAACCATCGACGATCGGATCGAGCACCTGAGCATGCTGCGCGGCCTGCAGGACGGAACCGGCGGCTTCCTTACCTACATCCCGCTGGCGTATCACCCCGATCACAACGAGCTGGGCGATGAGCTGGGCCGCGCCGGCACCGCCACCACCGGCTATGAAGACCTGAAGGCCATTGCGGTGGGCCGGCTCTTCCTCGACAGCATTCCCCACGTGAAGACCCATTGGCCCATGGTCACGCCCTTTCTCTCCCAGATCGCGCTGGGCTTCGGCTGCGACGACGTCGAGGGCACCGTCATCTACGAACGCGTCTATCACGAAGCGGGCGCCCGGACCGACATGGGCATGTCCTACGAGGGGCTGGTGGACCTCATCCGTGGGGCGGGGAAGCGCCCGGTTGAGCGCGACAGCCTCTATCGGCCGGTGCGCGAGACCTTCGACCCGCCGCCCCGTCCCGAGGCTCGCTCCCGCCGTCTTCCCGTGGTACACGCCGCGTGAGACTGGGTCGGATTCCCTGGATCAACTGCTATCCGGTCTATGGCGCCATCGACCGGAACGTGGTTTCCCTCCCGGCGGGGCTGGTGAGCGGGACGGCCGCGGAGCTGAACGATCTTCTGGCCGCCGGCGAGCTCGACGTGAGCGTCGTTTCGGCGGTGGAGTATGCCCGGAACGCCGCCGCCTACCACCTGCTGCCCGACCTCGCGATCTCCTGCGACGGCCCGGTGCGCAGCGTCATGCTGTTCTCCCGCCGGCCGGTGGAGGAGCTGGATGGGCGCACGGTGTTGCGAACGGCGTCCTCCCGCACGTCGGTGCTGCTGCTGGAACTGCTCTGCCGCCACCGCTGGGGCATCGCGCCGCGATTCGCCACCGCGCGGGCCGAGGCGGCCGATCTCGAGGCCTTGCGCGGGCTGCCGCACGAGGCGGTGCTGGTGATCGGAGACGCCGCGCTGCTGCTGCAGGCGCGCGAAGACTATCCCGTTCGCCTCGACCTGGGCGCGGAGTGGAAAGCCTGGACCGGCCTTCCCTTCGTGTTCGCCGTCTGGGCGGCGCGGCGCGAAGCCGACCAGACCCGGGTGCGGGTGGTGCACCGCGCGCTGCTCGAGTCGCGCGGTTGGGGGCTGGCGCATCTCGACGAGCTGGCCGACGATGCCGCGCGGGAGACCGGGATTCCCCGCGCCGTCTGCCGGTCCTATTTCGACGACCTGGATTATGCCCTGTCCTACCGCCATCTGGCCGGGCTCACCGACTTCTTCCGCCGCCTGGCGGCGGATGGGATGGTGCCGGACGGGAGCCTGAGTTTCATCACGGCGGCGTGAGATGATGCGTAAGGCGTGAGACGTAAGACGTGAGGCGGCACCGCCCCGACGCCTCACGTCTCACGGAACAAGGAACCGGAAGCGAGCCACGATGACGATAATCGACCGTAGTTCCGCCGAGTTCAAGGAGTATCTCGACCTCTACCAGCGGGCCGACCTGCTGGAGCTGGGTCGCCTGGCCGACGCCGAGCGCTGGCGGCTGCATCCGGACCCGGTGGTCACCTATATCATCGACCGGAATATCAACTACACCAACGTCTGCGTTGCCGACTGCAAGTTCTGCGCGTTCTACCGCCGTCCCCGTGATCTTGAAGGTTACGTGCTGAGCTATGAGGAGATCGGCGCCAAGATCGACGAGTGCCGGGCGCTGGGCGGTGTGCAGATCCTGCTGCAGGGCGGGCACAACCCGTATATCCCGTTCGAGTGGTATCTGGACCTGATGCGTTACATCAAGCAGCATCATCCCATCCACATTCACGGGTTCTCGCCCTCCGAGGTCGTGTTCTTCTCCCAGCGCTTCGGGTTGACGGTCTCCGAGGTGGTCCGCGAGCTCAAGGCGGCCGGGCTGGACAGCATCCCCGGCGGGGGCGGGGAGATCCTGGTGGATGCGGTCCGGGAGCAGGTCGCGAAGAAGAAGGCGCAGACCGATGCCTGGCTCGGCGTGCAGGAGGAGGCTCACCGGCAAGGCATGAAGACCTCGGTGACCATGATGTACGGCCTGGGCGAGAGCGATGCCGACCGGGTGGAGCATCTGTTGCGCATCCGCGACGTGCAGGCGCGTACTGGCGGCTTCACTGCGTTCATCTGCTGGCCGCTCCAGCCCGAAGGAACCGAGCTGGCGCATATGCCCAAGACCGACGCCGTCACTTACCTGCGGACGCTGGCGCTGGGACGGATCATCTGCCACAACATCCCCAACCTGCAGTCCTCCTGGGTGACCATGGGGCTCAAGGTGGGGCAGGTGGCGTTGCGCTTCGGCGCCAACGACTTCGGCAGCCTGATGATGGAAGAGAACGTGGTAAGCGCCGCCGGCACCACCTATCGCGCCACCATCGAGGAGATGGAGCGCTCCATCCGGGATGCCGGCTTTGAGGTGCGGCGCCGGCGGCAGGATTACTCGTATATCGAAGAACCGGTCGCCGCGTGACGGCAGACGGGCAGGAAGGCGGGAAGGTGGGAAGGGAGGCGCCTCCCGCCCTCCCGCCCTCCCGCCTGTCCGTCCGCACCGGATTCGGCTACGATTCCCACCGCCTGGTTCCCGGGCGGCCGTTGATTCTTGCGGGCCAGGTAATTCCGTTCGAGCTGGGACTCCAGGGCCACAGCGATGCCGATATCGTCGCCCATGCGCTGACCGATGCCATTCTGGGCGGTGCCGCTGCGGGTAATATCGGCAGCCTCTTCCCGGATACCGATCCCCGCTGGAAGAACGCCGACAGCATGGGGTTGCTGCGTGAGGCCCACACCCATGTGCGCTCGCGCGGGTATCGCGCGGTGCAGGCCGATATCACCGTGCTGGCCGAGCGACCCCGGCTGGCCGCGTACCTGGAGCCGATGGCCGCGGCCATCGCCGGCCTGCTGGGGGTGGAAGCCGGGGCGGTGAGCGTCAAGGCCAAGACGAACGAAGGCATGGGGTTCACCGGACGGGGCGAAGGGATGGCCGCCTTCGCGGTTGCCACCCTCGAGGCGGTCCGCTGATCGAGCACTTCCTGAACTGGCTGGCCGGGCTCCCGGCGCCCGCGATCTACACCGCCATCGCGATCGCGGCCCTGCTGGAAAACATCCTGCCGCCCTCGCCCTCCGACGTCGTCGTCGCACTGGGGGCGTTTCTCTCGCACCGCGGCACCACCAGCCCGCTTACCGTCTTCCTCATCACCTGGTGCTTCAGCGTCGCCGGGGCGGCGCTGGTGTATCTGCTCGCCCGCCGCTACGGTCGGGGCGCTTTCCAGGGTCGGATCGGGCGGATGCTGCTGTCGCCCGAGGCGGTCGCCACCATCGAGCGGGGCTATCTCCGCTTCGGTGTCGTGGGCATTTTCGTCCTGCGGCTGCTGCCGGGCGTGCGCTCCATTGTCGCCCCCTTTGCCGGCCTGGTGAATCTGGGGCCGGTGCGGGCGCTGGTGCCGATGGCCCTGGCCTCGGGCCTGTGGTACGGCGGACTGGTCGCGCTGGGCGCCTATCTCGGCTCCGAGTGGTCCACCATCGTGCGGATCATCGGCCAGGCGAATCGCGCGCTCGGCGGGCTGCTGCTGGTCCTGGCGTTGGCGGGGACGCTCTGGTATCTGCTCCGGCGCCGGCGGCGCCGGCGTACCCCGGGCCAGGCGTTGTGGCGCACCATCGAGGAGGCGTTCGGACGGCAGGTGACGGCGGCCGACCCGGCATCGGCCGGCGACAAGCCCATCATGGCGGCGGCGGCCACCCTGCTGGCCGAGCTGGCCCGGAGCGACGAGACGCTGACGCCGGAGGAGATCGGGACGGTCACCGGGTATCTCCGGGAATGCTGGGGCGCCTCGGAGGAAGAGATCCAGACGGCCGGAGGGGAGGCGGGCCGCGGCCGGTTGCTGGACATGGCCCAGCGGGTCGATCGCGATTTCCTGCTGCCGGAGCGCGTGGCGCTGCTGGAACGGCTGTGGCGCGTGGCGCTGCGGGACGGCATTCTGGAAGGGAAGGAGATGCGCCTGATGGAGCGCGCGGGCCTGCTGCTGGGAGTCGGCCGGCCGGCTCTGGAGGCGGTGCGGCAGCGGGTCAAGGTGAGAGACACGGCACATGAAGACTGACGCCCCCTCGGCGCTGGACCGCGCCTTCTACCTGGAGTTGTTCCAGGACTATCTGGCGCTGGAAGCGGGCCACAGTCCGAATACCATCGTAGCCTACCTGCGCGACCTCCGGCGGCTGGCGAGGTTCCTCGAACTGTCTGGCGTCGGCGATCCGGCGAACGTGAGCCGGAGCCAGCTGCGGAAATTCGTATTCTCCCTGAAGGACCTGGGTTTGAGCCCCGCCAGCATCCGGCGGCAAGTGTCCGCCGTGCGGACCTACTATGGCTTCCTGGCCGGCGAAGGCCTTTGCCGGGACGATCCCAGCGAGCAGCTGGAGGCGCCGCGCCCCGGCCGGACTCTGCCGGCGGTGCTGACCGTCAAGGAAATCGAAGCGCTGCTGGGCGCGCCGGGTATCGAGGAACCCATGGCCTGGCGCGACCGCACCCTGCTGGAACTGGGCTACGGGGCAGGGCTCCGGGTCTCCGAGCTCTGCGGGATGACGCGGGGCGACCTGTTGCTGGAGGAAGGCCTGGTGCGGGTGTTCGGGAAGGGCAGCAAGGAGCGGCTGGTGCCGGTGGGCCGTCCGGTGATCGGAACCGTCTCGGTGTATCTCCACACCCTGCGCTCCGAGCTGGACCGGGGGAAATCCCAGAATCGCGTCCTGCTCAACGCCCGCGGCCAGCCGCTCTCACGGGTGGGCGCATGGGGCATCGTCAAGCGCTGGGCCAAGGCCGCCGGCATCAGGAAGCGGGTGACGCCTCACACTCTCCGGCACAGTTTCGCTACCCATCTCCTGGAAGGCGGCGCCGACCTCCGGGCCGTCCAGGAGATGCTGGGCCATGCCGACCTCAGCACGACCCAGCTCTATACCCATGTGGACCGGGAGTATCTCCGGTCGGTGCACAAGCAGTACCATCCGAGGGGCTAGAAATTAGACCTCGACCATCTCAGCCCTCTCGACCACCTCGACCTGCATGAGAGGTCGAGAGGGTCGAGGAGGTCGAGGGCTCCCGGAAGCCTTCGAGCTCCTACTGCTCCGCCTTCTCGTTCACGCTCGCCTCGGCGATGTCGGTCAGCGTTTCGTCCGCCTCCCGCTCCTCCTCCAGCGATTCGTGCAGCAGGTTCTTCACTTCCTTGAGGCCGAGCTCGTCCGCCCAGGTGCAGGCGGTGCCATAGGCGGAGATCTCATAATGCTCCACCTTCTGCGCGGCGCTGATGAGCGCGGCATCCCGGACTTCATCGGAGAGATTGCCGTCCAGGAACTCGCTGGCCTCTTCCACGAGGCCCTCCATGCCGGCGCAGCGCTTCCCCTTCACGGGCACCCCCATCTGGTTGAACACCTGCTCCAGCCGCCGCACCTGGCCCTCGGTCACCTTCAGGTGCTGTTCGAAGGCGCTCCGAAGATCACTGGACGCGGAATGTTCGGCCATCTTCGGCAGGGCGCCGACCAGCTGCTTCTCGGCGTTGTACATGTCACGCAGATGATCCACCAGCAGTTCCTGCAGGGATCCTATCGTCATATGAACCTCCCACTCGTATCGTTGCTATTGGAACGGCCGTCCTGTGACGGCCGCAGTACGAGTGTACGGCGAAGCGCCGGATTTCACCGTGACTGGACTCACCGCCGGGTGCGGGCCGGCCGGGACGGTCAGGCTTCATATGTGTTGCTTCGATCAAAGATCCTCCCTACGGACAACAGCAGGAGGTACAGCTCCAGTCCCGCCGCCGCCAGCGCGATCACGGCGGCGGGCACCGCGGCCCAGCGCCCCAGCAGCGGATACAGCGCGCCCATTGCGAGGCCGCCGGCCAGGAGCGGGCCCAGCGCTCCGAGCAGGGTGAGCAGCAGGGACAGCGTCATGGTAACCACGTTCTGGCCCATCGTTTCCACGCCGCCGCCCTTCACCCCCCAGGCGTTGATCCAGTCCGGGAAGAGCAGGGCAGCGGCATTCTGCAAGGTCAGCGTCAGGGCGTTGAGGCCCGGCAGCAGCCCGATGGCGAGAACCAGCGCACCGGCCCGCTGGCTCAGGGGAAACCCGGGCACGTCGCTGCCCAGGAACGCCAGAAAGGCCAGCAGCAGCAGGGCCAGCTCCAGGGAAGTCAGCAGCACCACGGAGGCCGCGATTTCCCCGGCGGCGATGGTGCGGCCCCTCAGCGGGTAGCTGCGCAGGAGATCCAGACGCGCCAGATCGCTGCGGAGATCGTTGCGAATCCACACCGGGCCGAAGAAGAGCAGCATGGCCGCCAGCAAGAGGCCAATGAGGCCGGCGGCCTGGGCCCAGCCGCCGCGGCTGAAGGCAGAGCCGCTCCCCATGACCACGGCTGCGGCGACAAAGGGGACGGCGATGACCATCGGCCGCAGGTTGCGGGTGGCGGCGACGGTATTCTTCCAGAGAAAGGCGCTGCCGGGCCACCCGGTGGGTCGCAGTGGGAACCAGGCGGGACGGCTGGAGCCCGGGGCGCGGGCGGGCGCCACCCGGTAGCCCTGGCGGACGGCCTCCAGCCGGCGCGCCCGCTCCGCGGAGGCGGCCAGCGCCGCCTCCTCGAAGGCGGCATCGGAGCGCATGACCCAGAGATAATGGAGCGCCAGGAGGCCCAACGCCGGCCCCATGGCGCGAAGCCAGGCCTCGTGGCCGGTGGCGAACACCGGCGCCAGCAGCGCCCGGAAAGGCCACAGCACGACCGCTACCGCCGGCACGGAGAGAAGCGCCTGGACCGCCTCTCCGAAGTGGCCGGTTCCAACGCTGGTGGCGAGCGCCGTCCAGTGCCGGACCAGCGCGGTGATCAGCACCAGGCTGGCGGCCAGCACCAGCCCAGCCGGCAGCAGCTGTCCCCGCGCCGCCGATCCGGCGTGCTGGCGCAGGCCGGCCCGGGCCAGCGAGGCTCCCAGCCGGTGCAGGCTCAGCGTGGCGAAGACCACGTAGATCGCCGCCAGATAGTACCCCATGCCCTCCGGAGCCTCCCCCCGGCGCAGCAGCAGGGCCCAGATCAGCGTGTTGAGCAGGATGACCACCTGTAGCCGGAGCAGCTTCCAGCGGAGCAGCGAGCGGCGGCTGATGGGCGCCGGGAAGAGGAACTGCACCTCGGCCGGCGAGAAGGCGAGGGCCGTGCGGTCGCTGCCGAAGACCCACCACCGGACCACCGCCGCAAGCAATCCGGCCAGTGCCACCAGCGGCAGCCAGCTGGAAGTCACCAGCGCCCGGTTGGTGCTGTCATCACGTGGACGGACCAGGAAGTAGTACAGGTAGAATCCACCGACCACGATCGCGACGAGATAGCGTGGTTCGCGCAACCGGCGGACTTGCCGGGCGAGCCGGTGGGAGAGGGTCCGGCCGGTGAGGTAGAGAAACGCCCCGATCATGCCGGGCGGGTCAGGCTCAGGAACACCTCTTCCAGCCCGCGGCCCGACAGCTCGGGCCGGGCAGCAACAATTTCGCCGATGGTGCCGTACGCCACCGAATGGCCCCGCGCGATAATCAGGACGCTGGTGCACAGCTCTTCCACCAGGTGCAGCAGGTGCGAGCTGAGCAGGACGGCACCACCGCTGTGAGCCCGGGCCAGGATGGTGTCCTTCATCCGGCGGATGCCTCCCGGATCCAGTCCGGTCAGCGGTTCGTCGAACAGCAGCATCCGGGGGCGGTGCAGCAGGCCGCAGGCGATGGCCAGCTTCTGCCGCATGCCGCGCGACAGCTCGGCGGGCAGCTTACGGGCGTGCTCCGTCAGCTCCAGCTCTTCCAGCAGTTCCGGACTCCGTACGCCGGCGTCCGGGACACCATAGACCCGGGCGATAAACTTCAGATGCTCCTCCACCGTCAGGTAGTCGAAGAGCTGAGGCTCATCGGGAATGAAGGCCAGCTGACGTTTGGCCGGGAGCGGGTCCGCCACCAGGTCGTGGCCGGCGACCCGGATGGTCCCACGGGTCGGGGGAATGATGCCGGCCAGCGCGCGCAGGGTCGTGGTCTTGCCGGCGCCGTTGGGGCCGACCAGGCCCAGGACCTCTCCCGCCCGGACCGCGAAAGAGAGATCTTCCACGGCGGCCAGATTACCATACAGTTTGGTCAGGCCGTCCACCTGCAGCAGGGGACCGGTCGGTGGCGGTTGGGAAGAATCCGGCGGGAGAGGTTCAGACATGCGCACTTACTGGCTCAAGATCGTGCTGGGCGCCGTGGCCATCTTCGGGCTCGGCATGCTCATCGTCGCCGCGTTTCATAGCGTTCGGCACAAGGTCCACGTCGTGAAGGAGACGGCATCGCCGCTGGAGTTCCCCATTCCCTTCGGGGTGCTGCCCTTCCGGCTGAACAATCAGCGGCTGGGGAGCATCGAGCGGGTCCGGCTGGAGCGGGAGACCCCCAAAGTTATCTCCAGCGTGAAGATCTGGGCAAAGTTGGACGATAGCGTCTCCACCGACCAGCTCCAGGGGTGCAGCTTCGCCGTGAACGACGTGGAGCACTTCGACGAACACTCCAGCTTCGAATGCGTGAAGGGCGATACCGCCGGCCTGGCGCCCTATGGCGAGGTCGCGATCGCGGATCAGAGCTATCCGCTGCTGCTGCCCGACCGGGTGATTGCCGACCTGCGCAGGAGCAAGGCCCGCTCCCCCCGGGTCTGGGTCAACGACTCGATGCCGGTGGATACGGCCGCGCTGCGCCAGATGGCCGACTCCATGGCCGAAATGGGCCGCCGCATGGGCGAAGCGAGCCGCAGGATGGGGGATTCCATCCGCCAGGCGGTGCAGCACCAGGTGGACTCGATTCAGCGGGCGAACGGGGTGCCGCAAGCGCCGCCCGCGCCGCCGAAGCCGTAGGAGGGACCAGGGATCAGGAACCAGGAGTCAGACTAAGCATCGAGATGCGGCTTCGCCCGGTCCTCGATCCCTGATTCCTGCTCCCTGGTCCCTCGTGCTAAAGCATTAGGAGTGCTGCCGTTACAGGCCGCCCCTAACGCGCCGATCATTCCGGCACGCATTTTGACAGCGACCCGGCCGCACATTAGCTTTGGTCGTGCGCATCCTAGGCGTTGTTCCGGCCCGTCTGGGTTCCACCAGACTCCCCAATAAACCGCTGCAATTACTGGCCGGTGAGCCCCTGGTGACCCGGGTAGTCGAGCGCGTCCAGGAGCATGGTCTGGTGGATCACCTGGTCGTGGCCACCGACAGTTCGATGGTCGCCAGGGTGGTCGAGCGGACGGGGATCCCGGTGGTGCTCACCAGCCCGGAACATGCCTCGGGCACCGAGCGTGTGGCCGAGGTGGCGAGCCGGCGGGAATTCGCCGAGTACGACGTCATCGCCAACATTCAGGGCGACGAGCCGTTTCTCACGCGCGAAGCCCTGGAAGGGGCGGTCGCGCGGGTGCGATCGGGCGATGCCGTGGGCACCGCCGCCGCCCCGCTGCCCGCCGCGCAGGTGGAGGATCCGGCCCGGGTGAAAGTGGTACTGGGCACCGATGGGCGGGCGCTCTACTTCTCCCGGGCGGTCATTCCGCACCGGCGCGACGCGAACGTCCCGGCCGACGGACTCTACTGGCAGCATATCGGGCTCTATGTCTATGCCCGCGAGGCGCTGCAACGGTGGGTGGCGCTGCCGCCTACCGACGCGGAACGGGCGGAGCAGCTGGAACAGCTGCGCGCCCTGCAACACGGATTGACCATCGGGGTGGCGCGGCTGTCGCAGCCGGTTCCCCCGGGCGTGGATACCCCGGACGATCTGCGGCAGGCCGAACAACACTGGCATTCACTTCATCGGTGACGGTCCATGGCACCAGCTAACGGCACCAAATTCATTTTCGTCACGGGGGGCGTGGTTTCCTCCCTCGGCAAGGGCATCGCCGCCGCCTCCCTGGGGCGGCTCCTTACCGAGCGGGGCCTCCGGGTCACGGTGCAGAAGTTCGATCCCTACATCAACGTGGATCCCGGCACCATGTCGCCCTTCCAGCACGGCGAGGTGTTCGTCACCGACGACGGCGCCGAAACCGACCTGGACCTGGGCCACTACGAACGGTTCATCGACCGCTCGCTCTCCCAGCAGAACAACATCACCACCGGCCGGATCTACCAGACGGTCCTGGGCAAGGAGCGCCGGGGCGAGTACCTCGGCAGCACGGTGCAGGTAATTCCGCACATTACCGACGAGATCAAAAACGCCATCCGCCGCTCCGCCCCGGATCACGACATCGTGATCACCGAGATCGGCGGCACCGTGGGCGATATCGAATCCCTCCCGTTCCTCGAAGCCATTCGCCAGTTCCGCCAGGAGGTGGGGCGCGACAACGCCCTGTTCATCCACCTGACCCTGGTGCCGTATATCAATGCCACCGGCGAACTCAAGACCAAGCCCACCCAGCACTCGGTGCGCGAGCTCATGCAGATCGGAATCCAGCCCGACATCCTGATCTGCCGCAGCGAGCATCCGCTCTCGGCGGACATCAAACGCAAGATCGCGCTGTTCTGTAATGTGGATTTCAGCTGTGTCATCGAAAGTCCCGATGTGGCTTCCATTTACGAAGTCCCGCTCAAGTTCTTTGAGCAGGGGCTGGACCGTGAAGTCTGTCAGCGGCTCCGGCTGGAAACGCCGGAACCGGATCTCGGCAAATGGAAGGCGATGGTCGAGCGGGTGCTGCATCCGGAACATGAGGTCCGGATCGCCGTAGTAGGCAAGTACACCGATCTCACCGATGCCTATAAATCGGTTCAGGAGGCGTTGATTCACGGTGGCATCGCCCATAACGCCCGGGTGAAGATCAGCTGGATCTCGAGCGACCGCCTGGAAGGTCCGGGCTCGGCCGCCCGCGAGCTGGAGAGCTTCGACGGGCTGCTCATTCCCGGCGGCTTCGGCGTGCGGGGGGTGGAGGGCATGCTGGAGGCGGTCCGCTATGCCCGCGAACATGGCCTGCCGTTCTTCGGCATCTGTCTCGGCCTCCAGATGGCCATCATCGAGTTCGCGCGCGATGTCTGCCGCATGCCCGATCCCAACAGCACCGAGTTCGCGCCCGAGTGCGAAACCCCGGTCATTTCGCTCATGCAGTCGCAGAAGAACGTGACCGACATGGGCGGTACCATGCGGCTCGGCGCCTACGCGGCGCGGCTCCGTCCCGGCTCGCTCGCGGCGCGCACCTACGGCGGCACCGAGATCAGCGAACGCCATCGCCACCGCTGGGAGGTGAGCAACGCCTATCGCGACGTGCTGGCCGAGTTCGGGCTGCGCCTCTCCGGCCAGTCGCCCGACGGCGGCCTGGTGGAGATCATCGAACTGCCTGACCATCCCTGGTTCCTGGGCTGTCAGTTCCATCCCGAGCTGAAGAGCCGGCCCAACCGGCCGCACCCGCTGTTCGTCGGCTTCATCGGGGCGGCGCTGGAGCATCATCAGGCGAGCCGCCGTCCTCCCGCGGCCGAGCGGCTGGCCGGAGCGAGCCGGGGATGAGCTGGAGCTTCCGGCGGTCGCCCTTTCTGATCGCCGGGCCCTGTGTGGTCGAGCCCGGCGATACCCTGCCGCGGGTCGGTGAGGTCCTCGCCCGCGCGGCGCAGCGGTTCGGGCTGCCCGTCTGCTTCAAGGCCTCGTTCGACAAGGCTAATCGCGCCCGGCTGTCCGGCGCGCGCGGGCCGGGGATGGATGAGGGACTGCGGGCGCTGGAGCGGGTGCGCGAGGCCACGGGCCTGCCGATTCTCACCGATATTCACGAGAGCGATCAGGCCGCGGCGGCGGCCCAGGTGGTGGACGTACTCCAGATCCCCGCCTTTCTCTGCCGCCAGACCGACCTGCTCACCGCCGCCGGCGCCACCGGCCGGCCGGTGAATATCAAGAAGGGGCAATGGATGGCGCCCGAGGCCATGGGCGGCGCGGTGGAGAAGGTCCGTGCCGCGGGCTCCCGTGACATCGCGGTCACCGAGCGCGGCACCTTCTTCGGCTACGGCGATCAGGTCGTGGACATGCGGAACTTCGCGCGGCTGCGCGCCGCGACCGGTGTGCCCGTCATCTACGACGGCACCCACGCCGTGCAGCAGCCGGGCCAGGGCAGCGGCGGGACCAGCGGCGGGCAGCGGGACGCCATCCCGCCGCTCCTTGCCGCGGCGGCGGCGGCCGGCGCCGATGGGTTCTTCCTGGAGACCCATCCAGACCCCGCCCGCGCCCTGAGCGATGCGGCCACCCAGTGGCCCCTGGACCGGCTGGAGGCGCTGCTGGAACGGACGCTGGATGTGTGGGCGGCCGCGCGGGACGAACGGGCGCCGGCGGCCGGCGCGCCATGATCGACCCCGCGGTGGCGGCCCGCATCCGGCTCCTGGGGCTCGACGTGGACGGGGTCCTCACCGATAACGCCGTGTATATCGGCGAGGTGAACGGCCAGCGGGTCGAGTTCAAACGCTTCGACATCCAGGACGGCCTGGGGCTCACCATTCTGCGCCAGACCGGTATGCCGGTCGTCTGGCTCAGCGGGCGGCAGTCGCCGGCCACCAATCTCCGGGCCGCGGAGTTGAAGCCCGACGAGCTGATCCAGGTGGACAGCGCCGCCAAGCTGCCGGCGATGCAGGAACTGCTCCAGCGCCGCGGGATCGACTGGGACGACGTTGCCTTCGTGGCCGATGATCTGGCCGATGTGCCCCTGCTTCGCCGCGTCGGCCTGCCGATCGCGGTGGCGAATGCGGTACCGGAGGTGAAAGCGTGCGCGGCCTACATCACCCAGGCGAGCGGTGGCGCCGGCGCGGTACGGGAAGCGGTCGAGGCCATTCTGCGGGCCCGCGGTGCGTGGCCCGAGGAGGTGAAACGGTATCTCCGGGATCGCGGTGACGACGCGGCCTGAGCTGGTGCGGGCGGCCGAAACCGGCCGCCGCGTGCTGCGCCTCGAGGCGCGGGAGATCCTGGCCGCCCAGGAGCGGCTGGGGCCGGCGTTCGATGGCGCAGTGGAGTTGCTGCGCGCGGCGCGCGGCCGCGTCATCGTGGCCGGGGTGGGGAAGAGCGGCCTCATCGCCCGGAAGATCGCCGCCACCCTCACCTCCACCGGTACGCCGGCCAGCTTCCTCCACCCGGTGGACAGCCTGCACGGCGACCTGGGCCTGGTGAGCCCGGAGGACGTCGCCATCGTGCTGAGCAAGAGCGGCGAATCGCAGGAGCTGTTCGGGTTGCTGGGGTCGCTGCAGCGGATGAAAGTGCCGGTCATCGCCATCACCGGGCGGCCGGAGAGCTTCCTGGGCCGGGCCGCCACCCTGGCGCTGGATGCCGGCGTCAGCGAAGAGGCCTGCCCGCACGACCTTGCCCCGACCGCCAGCACCACGGTGGCGCTCGCCCTGGGCGATGCCCTGGCGATCGCGCTGATGGAGGCCAAGGGCTTCCGGGCGGAGGATTTCGCGGCGCTGCATCCGGGCGGCCGGCTGGGGACCAAGCTGAGCCTCAAGGTCCGCGACGTCATGCTGCCGGACTTCGCCCTGCTGGCCGAGGATGCCACCATGCGCGAGGGCGTCATGGCCCTGGCCCGCCATCGCGGCATCGTCTGCGTGGGAAGCCGGGAGTGCCTGCTGGGGGTCATCACCGCCGGCGACCTCACCCGGCTGGTGGAGCAGGCGGACGCCTTCCTGGAGCGCGAGGCCGGGTCGGTCATGACCCGCAGCCCCCGGACCGCCCGTGCCGACGAGCTGGCGGCGAGCGCGGTCGGCACCATGGAGCGGCACGGCATCATGGCCCTGCCGGTGCTGGACGAGAAGGACCGCCTCGTGGGCGTCGTACATCTGCATGACCTGATGCGAGCGGGGGCGGTATGAATTCCAGGACGGCAGAACGGCAGGACAGCAGGACGGCAGGCTGTGCGCGGCGTCTTGCCGTCTTGCCGTCTTGCCGTCTTGCGGTCCTCGGTGCTGTCCTCGCCGCCGTGTGCCTCGCCGGCTGCGGCGAGGGCGGCGTGCGCCCCACCACCACCGTCGCCAGCCCCGATTCCGCCGACCAGATGCTGCTGGGAACCTCCCAGTACATCACCGAGAACGGGGTGCGGCGCGGGCTGGTGGAGGCCGATACCGCCTGGGTTTTCAACCAGGTGCAGGAGGTGCATCTGCGGAATCTGAAGGTCACCTTCGGCGACTCGCAGGGCAGCCCCACCTCCGTGATCACCGCCGACAGCGGGGTCTATCAGGCGCGGAACGGCGCCATGCACGCCGAAGGCCATGTCGTGGGGACCTCGACCGACGGCCGGGTGCTGCATACCACCGTGCTCCGCTACGATCCGGCGACCAACAAGGTGAGCACCGACCAGCACTTCACGGTGGACGGCGGGGGCGATCACTGGGAGGGCGAGGGCTTCACCTCCGATCCCGACTTCACGCATATCGTGGTGCAGCGACCGACCGGCCGGGAGGGCGGGTCGCGGCTCCTGCCGGGCCAATGAGACGCCTGGCCTGTACCGGACTGCTCCTGCTGCTGGCGTCCCCCCTGGCCGCTCAGGGGGAGAAGTGCCTCTTCAGCCTGGACCACGTAGAGCGGGAGGGCGCCCAGGTCAAGACGCCGGACGGCACCAACTACTTCGCCGGCGGCGATGTGCGCATCAGTTGCGTGGGCCTCAACGTCCATATGCGGAGCGACAGCGTCGCCTGGTACGGCGGCCAGGGCGTGCTGCAGTTTATCGGGGCCGTGCGCTACCAGGATACGACCATCACCATGGATGCCGACCGGGGCACCTATTACCGCCAGGGCGAGCGCTGGGAGGCCCGCGGCCATGTGGTGACCCGAAACCTGGAGAACGGTTCCACCCTGACCGGCCCGGCGCTGGACTACTACCGGGCCATCAAGGGACAGCGCGACACGCTGGAGATGTACGCCGTGGGCCGGCCCAGCATCAAGTACATCCCGGTGGATTCGGCGGGGAGGCCGGCCGAGCCCTATCGCATCGTGGGAGACCGGGTGCGCTTCAAGGGCGAGGACCGGATCTGGGCCGGCGGCCGGGTCACCGTGGACCGGAGCGATTTTGCCGCCCGGGCCGATTCCATGCGGCTGGACACCGGCGCCGGGAGCGACGGCAGCCTGATCGGCTCGCCGGTCATCCGCGGGCTGGGGGCCGACTCCTTCAACCTGACCGGCCGGCGCATCGAGCTGGGCCTGGCCGACAAGGAGTTGAACCGGGTGCGGGCGCAGGGCAACGGCCATGCCCTGACCAGCGATCTCGATCTCCGGGCCGACACCATCAGCCTCCGGCTGGAGAACCATGATCTGGTGGAGACCCTGGCCTGGGGCGACTCACTGCGGCCGTTCGCGCATTCGCCCGACTACGCCATCCGGGCCGACAGCCTGGCATTCGATACGCCCGGCAAGGTGCTGACGGAGGCGCGGGCCTTTGGCGGGGCCTGCGTGGGCTCGGCGCCCGACTGTGTGGTCACCACCGAGCGCGACTGGATGGAAGGCGACAGCGTCCTCGCCCGCTTTGCGCAGCGCGATTCCGCGGGGCAGACCCATACCGTGCTCCAGCGCATCGAGGCCGTGGGGCGGGCGCGGGCGTTCTATCGCGTGAAGCAGGACTCGAGCGGCGTGCCCGGGCTCAACTACTCCCGGGGCGATACCATCGTGGTAACCATGCGCGACGATGCCCAGGGCGGGGTGGACCGGGTGAACCTGCGGGGGAACGTAGACGGAGTCCAGCTCGATCCCCTGGAACAGGTCCCCGACAGCGCGGCGGCCGATTCCGCCCGGGCGGCGGCGGCCGGCGAGAGGCCGAAGCCATGACGGTGCAGCCGCTCTGGCTGACCCTGCTGGCCGACCGCGACGCCTCGCTGCCGCTGGCGCTGGCGGCGCTGGTGCAGGTCGCCGGCGAGGACGGCCGGGCGACGCTCTCCGATCTGGTCGGCGCGTATCGCGAGGCCTACCTGCTCACGGTGCAGGAGCTGGGCTTTCCGGTGCAGCGCGATCTCTCCGGCGACCAGGTGCGGGAGAACCTGCTGCGCTCGACGCTGCCGCGGCTGGCGACCGAGGGGTACATCGCGGTGGGCTATCAGGAGGCGGTGCGCGCCGCCGGCCCCTGGTGGGTCGAGGCGATGGGCGATCGGCCCTGGGCCCGTACCCACCTGCTGGCCGTGGCCCGCGAAGGCCTGCGCCACGGCACCAGCGACGCGCATCATGTGGTGCCGCCCAGCTCCAGCGTACTGGAAGGGCGTCATCTCACCAAGGCGTTCAAGCGCCGCCGCGTGGTGGACGACGTCACGCTCGAGGTGCGGCAGGGCGAGATCGTCGGGCTGCTGGGCCCCAACGGGGCGGGAAAGACCACGACGTTTTACCTTATCACCGGCCTGATTCAGCCCGACGCGGGCGCGGTGCTGCTCGACGGCGCCGCCCTCACCGAGGCGCCCATGTACAAACGGGCCCGGGCGGGCATCGGGTATCTGGCGCAGGAGCCGAGCATCTTCCGCAAGATGACCGTGGAAGAGAACGTCTATGCCATCCTGGAGACGCTGCCCATTTCGCGGGAGGAGCGCCGGCGCCGCCTGGAAGGGCTGCTGGACGAGCTGTCCATCAAGCACCTGCGCCGCAACCGGGCCTACAGCCTGAGCGGGGGGGAACGGCGGCGGCTGGAAATCACCCGCGCCCTGGTCACCGAGCCCAAGTTCATGCTGCTGGACGAGCCGTTCGCCGGTGTGGACCCGATCGCCACGCACGACATCCAGACCATCGTCGCCGGGCTGCGGCACCGGGGCCTGGGCGTGCTGATTACCGATCACAACGTGGAGCAGACGCTCGATATCGTGGATCGCGCATACATCATGTTCGAAGGCAAAGTGCAGGTCTCCGGGTCGGTGCGCGACCTGGTCTTCGACGACCGGGTCTCGCAGCTCTATCTCGGCCCCACCCTCACCGCCCGGCTGCGTGCCCGGCTGGAGGCCGTCGCGTGAGGACCGGGCTCTCCCAGACCACCAGCCTGCGGCAGGATCTCCGCATCAATCCGCGCCTGTATCAGGCCATGGACATGCTGTACATGCCCATGCTGGATCTCCAGCAGCACCTGAAGCAGGAGCTGCTGGTCAACCCGTTCCTGGAGCTGCTGGACCCGGACGAAGAAGAACAGCAGGATCAGGCGGCCCAGGAGAAGCAGGAAAAGGAGGACAAGGACAAGGAAAACGAGACCGACTGGGAGGAGATCCTTCTCAACGGGTTCGAGGTGGGCGGCACCCGCGAGCAGTACGAGGAGCGCGAGTATCTCGAGCCGGTGTCGGTCGAGCGCCAGGACCTGGACGACCATTTGCGCGAGCAGCTCCAGCTGATGGAATTCACGCCCCGGCAGATGCTGCTGGCGGAGGAGTTCGTCGGCAACATCGGCGACGACGGCTACCTGGCCGCCTCCGTGGAGGAGGTCGTGGGCAGCGTCAACGAGTTGCTGCGCCTGCATGCCCAGGCGCAGGCGGAGGCCCGGGAGGACGAGGAGGAGGACGTCCTGCTGGAAGATGAGAGCGGCGAGCCGGCGGAAGCGGCCGAGCCCGCCGAGCCCGAGTATCAGCTCTACACCCTGGACGAGGGCGAGGAGGTGCTGAAGATCATCCAGCACCTCGATCCCGCAGGCATCGCCGCGCGCGATCTGCGCGAATGCCTGCTGCTGCAGCTGGAAGACCGGGAAGACACCAGCAGCCTCACCTGGCGCCTGGTGGACGAGGCGTTTCCCGACCTCATCGCCCACCGCTGGAACGACCTCGCCCGCCGGTTCGGTGTGGAGCCGCGCGAGGTGCAGGAGGCGGCCGACAAGCTGGCCCAGTTCGACCCCAAGCCGGGGCTCAAGTACTCGTCACGCGACGACGGGTACATCACGCCCGACCTGATCGTCGACAAGATCGACGGGCGCTACCAGGTGTTCCTGAACGATACCGGCTATCCCCGGCTGCGGCTGAGCCGCTCCTATCAGGAGCTGGCGCGCGACAAGAAAAAGCTCACCCCCGAGAACCGCGAGTTTATCGCCACCAAGATGAACAGCGCCAACTGGATGATCCAGGCGCTGGAGCAGCGGCGGCAGACCATGCTGAAGGTGATGAACTTCATCGTCGACCGGCAGCGGGATTTTTTCGAGAAGGGTATCGAATACCTGAAGCCGCTCACCCTGCGCGAGGTGGCCGAAGTCATCAACATGCACGAGTCCACCGTCAGCCGGGTGACCAACGAAAAATACGTGCAGACGCCGCGGGGAGTGCTGCCGCTGAAATTTTTCTTCTCCAGCGCGCTCTCCACCACCTCGGGCGAGGACGCCAGCGCGCGCTCCATCCGCGCCAAACTGCAGAAGATGGTCGGGGAGGAAAACTCGGGCAAGCCGCTCACCGACCAGCAGATCGTGCAGCTCTTCCAGGAGCAAGGCATTCAGATCGCGCGCCGCACGGTCGCCAAATATCGTGACCAGCTCGGCATTCTGCCGGCGCGGATGCGCAAGCGGGTATGAGCACGGCCCTCCCGGCGGACGTAGTGCAGGTCAGCATCCTGGTGCCCGCCAAGGACGAGGCGGAGAACCTGCCCGATTTCGCCCGCCACTGCGCCGAGGCACTGGGCCGCGCGCCCTTTTCCTTTGAAGTCATCCTGGTGGACGACGGCTCGCACGACGACACCCCCCGGGTGCTGCGCGAGCTGACCCGAACCTACCCCTGGCTCCGGACCGTGCGGCACCGGCGGCAGCAGGGGATCGCCGATGCGCTCCGTTCCGCCGCCGACCTCGCCCAGGGCGAGGTCTTCGTTTTCTATCCCGCCGATCTCCAGTACCTGCCGGAAGACATTCCCACCCTGGTGCAGCCGATTCTCGACGGCGAGGCCGATATCGTCACCGGCACCAAGCAGGGGAAATACGAAAAGGCCTTCGTCTCCGGTATCTACAACCGGCTCTCCTCCTGGATCTTCGGGGTCTCGGCGCGCGACCTGAACTCGGTCAAGGCGTGGCGGCGGGAAGTCACGCTCGACATGCCGCTCCGCCCCGACTGGCACCGCTACATGGTGGCCATTGCCGTCGCCGAAGGCTTCCGGCTCACCTCGCGGCCCGTGCCGCTGTATCCCCGCCGTGCCGGCGTGTCCAAGTTCAACTGGCGCCGCATTCCCGTTGGCGTGCTCGACCTCGCCTCGGTGTGGTTCCAGCTGCGCTTCGGCCGCAAACCGCTGCTCTTTTTCGGGGTGGCCGGCGCCATCCTGTTCACCATCGGCTTCCTGACCGGCGTGGCGGCGCTGGTGCTCCGGTTCGGCTTCGACATCGGCTTCCGGCCCTTCCTGAACCTGGTCGAGACCATGGTCATCAGCGGCATCGCCCTCTTCGGTTTCGGTTTCGTGGGTGAGATGATCGCGGGCCTGCGCGAAGACCTCTGGGCCCTGAGCCGTACCCTCACCCGGCACCGCCTGTCCGATACCGCCGGCCCGCCCGACGACCACCACACCACGTGAGCGCCTCGCCCGGCCGGGCCGTATCGGATGCTCCGCTGCGCATTGTCTTTCTCACCCACAATTTCCCTCGCTTCCCGGGTGATGTGTCCGGGGCGTTCCTGGCCACCCTCGCCGGCGCGCTCATGGCGCGCGGACACCACGTCCGGGTGCTGGCCCCCAGCGACTGCGGCGAGGTCGGCGAGCCGGAGCTGGAAGGTGTGCCCGTGACGCGGGTCCGCTACGCCGCCCCGGACCAGGAGACCATCGCCTACCGGGGCACCATGCAGGACGCCATCCGCCACCCGGCCGGCTGGCGGGCGCTGGTGGGGCTCTGGCGCGCCCTGCGCAAGGCGGCCGGCAGGGAAATAGGGCGAGGCGCAGACCTGGTGCACGCGCACTGGTGGATTCCCGGCGGGCTGGCTGCCCCGGGCGGCGTGCCCCTGGTACTGACCATTCACGGCACCGACGGGGCCATTCTCCGGCGGTCGGCCCTGGCCCGCTGGGTCGCTGCGCCCGTGTTCCGCCGGGCAGCGGTCGTCACCGCCGTCTCGCGCAGCCTGGCCGATGACGTGGGCCGGGCCACCGGCCGCACCATTCCCGATTCGCACGTGCAGCCCATGCCGGTGGATGTCTCCCACTTCGATACCTGGAGCGTGGGCGGCGGCGGACTGGTGGTGCTCTCCCGGCTCACCGCGCAGAAGCGGGTCGACCTGGCGCTCCGCGCCTTCGCTCTGCTGCGGCAGGGAGGTTCCCGGCTGCCGCTCACGATTGTGGGCGGCGGCCCCGAAGAGGAGCCGCTGCGCCGCCTGGCCGCCGAGCTCGCCCTGCACGATGCCGTCCGCTTTGCCGGCGCCGTTCCGCCCGGCCAGGTGCCGGAGCGGCTCCGCACCGCCGACTGCATGCTCTTTCCTGCCCGGCAGGAGGGGTTCGGCCTGGTTGCCGCCGAAGCGCTCATGTGCGGCGTGCCGGTGGTGGCGTGCAGCGACGGGGGAGGTGTCCGGGACATTCTTCCGCAGGAGCCGGGCGGAGCCGGGGCACTGGCGGCGCCGGAACCGGCCGCACTGGCCCAGGCGGTGCGTACCGTAATGGACCACCCCCGGCGCCTGGATCAGGCCCGGCGGCTCGGCGCCGAGTGGCGCCGGCGGCTGGCGCCCGCCAGCGCGGCCGCTGCGTGCGAGGCCTGGTACCGGGAGGCTCTGGATGCCTGAGACGCGCGCACGCCCCCTATGGCGGGTGGCGCAGGCAGTCGCCGCCTTGATCATCCTCTTCTTTGTGGCCCGGCAGTTTGCCCGCAACTGGGACCAGCTCCGTTCGGCGCATCTGGTCTGGCAGGTGCATCCACTGCTGCTCCTGGCCAGCGCGGTCGTGGTATGGGCCATGTATGCGCTCCTCATTTCCGCCTGGCGGCGGCTGCTGGTGGATTGGGACCAGCAGTTGGGAGGCTGGGCCGCCGCCCGGATCTGGAGCCTTTCCAACCTGGGGAAGTACATCCCGGGGAAGGTCTGGGCCATTGCCGGCATGGCCATCATGGCCCAGCGTGTGGGTGTGGCCGCGTGGGCGGCGACGGCCTCCGCTATCCTGCTGCAGGCCCTGGCCATCGGGACCGGGGCGGTTGTCGTAGGCCTCACCGGTACCGCGGCCCTGGAAACCGCCCACCCGGGGGTGCGGGTGGCGCTGTGGCTCCTGGCCCTGGGAAGCGGGGCGGGGATCACCCTGCTGATCTCGCCCTGGATCAGCGGAAGGCTGCTGCACCGCTTGCTGCCGGCAGGCGCGGCGCGAGCGCCCCGGTTCCGGGCGGTGGTGTATGGGCTGGTGGCCAACCTGCTGGCCTGGTGCGGCTACGGCGTTGCCTTCTGGATCATGACCCGTGGACTGTTGCCGGAGGCCCCGCTCACCCCCCTCGCGGCCATCGGGGCTTTCACAGCATCTTATCTTGCAGGATTCCTGGCGGTGCTGGTGCCGGGCGGGCTCGGCGTGCGGGAAGGGGTATTCGTCCTCATGCTGCAGGGGCCCATTGGGCTGGCCAATGCCACGGCGCTGGCGATCGCATCGCGATTACTGTTGACGATCACCGAAGTGGGAGTGGCGGTGCCGTTCCTCAGGGCCGTCAGATAGCGGTCTTTCTGCGGTGCAGCGCGTACGGCGGGTGATGCGGTCGGCGGGCAGAGGTGTTATCCCCCACCCGGGGGGGCCGGGAGCCGCTCGCGTTTTTCTGCGACGGGAGATCTCGCAGCAGGTTATGTGGCTGGAGAGTAGAGGTGTTATCCCCGAACCGGGGGGGCTGGAGCCCGCTCGCGCTTTCCTGTGAGGTGGTAGGTCGCAGCGGGTTAGGTGGCCGGCGAGCCGAGGTGTTATCCCCCACCCGGGGGGGGGCCCGGAGCCGCTCGCGTTTTTCTGCGCCGCCGTGTGACGCAACTGGTCGTACGACTGGTCGAAGATCTCAGCCGGTCCTCATCCTGGAGATCGCGTGACCTCTTCTGATCCCATCGAGCTCACCCCCTGGGAACCCCGCTGGCCGAGAACGCTGGCGCTGGTGCTGTTCGTGCTGGCGGCGCTGACGCTCTGCTACCCCATGCTCGGCGGCCGCTGGCTGCTGGGCGACGACCAGTTCCTCTCGGGCTATGCCTTCCGGCTCTTCGGCGCCGAGATGTTCCGTTCCACGGGACACATTCCCGAGTGGAACCCCTATATCCTGGGCGGCCTCCCGTTCATTGCCGCCATGCACGGCGACATCTTCTATCCCACGGCGTGGCTGCGCTGGATCATGCCCGTGGACATGGCCATGAATCTCGGCTTTGCGGTGCATATCATCCTGGCCGGGCTGTTCATGTACCTCTTTCTCCGGGCCCTCAAACTGGGGTGGACCGCCGCGCTGGTCGGAGGGCTGGCCTACGAGCTGACCGGGATGGTCACCTCGATGATGCGCCCCGGACATGACGGCAAACTCTATGTCTCCGCGCTGGCTCCGCTCGCGCTGTTCGCCCTCCTGCGGGCCATTCGCCATCGGAAATTCTGGGGGTACCCGCTCTTTTCGATCGTGATCGGGCTGTGCATTCTGAGCCCGCACTTCCAGATGACCTACTACCTGCTGGTCTTCAGCGGGCTCTGGGTGCTGTACCTGGTGTTCGGCGACCCGGAGCGCCCGGCCGACCGCCGCTGGTGGGTGCCGCTGGCGCTCTCGCTCGGCGCGGTGGGCCTGGCGGCGGGTATCTCTGCACTACAGGTGCTGCCCTTCTACGAATACATCCCGTTTTCGCCCCGCGGCGTCCCGGGTACCAGCAGCGGCTGGGGCTACGCCACCCTCTTCTCCATGCCGCCGAACGAGCTGTTCACCACCTTCCTGCCGCAGTTCAACGGCATGCTGGAGCACTATTGGGGGGCGAATGCCTTCAAGCTCCACTCGGAGTATATCGGCGTCTTCGTGATCATCCTGGCTCTCATCGGGTTGGGGAATCGCGGGAGGCGGACGCTGATCTGGGGGCTGGGAGGCATCGGGCTCCTCTTCCTGCTGGTGTCCTTCGGTGGCCACACGCCTTTCTATCGGCTGTGGTACGAGGTCATGCCCTTCATGAAGAAGGTCCGTGCCGAGGGCATGGCCTTCCTCTATGTCGCCCTGGTGGTAGCGGTCTTCGCGGCCTTCGGCGTGGAGCGCCTGCTCCGGCGGGAGGTCCGCTGGGGGACGGCTGCCCTCATCGTCGCGGCCTTTGCCATCATCGGCCTGCTCGGGGCGGTGGGCGCCCTGCAGCCGGTCACAGAAACGCTGGCCGAGCCGCAGATGATGCGGCAGGTAGCCGGCAATGCCGAGGCCCTGCGCGCCGGATCCGTCCGATTGCTCATCTTCGTCGGCATGGGCGGGGTCGCCATCTGGATGATCCTGACGGGGCTGCTGCGGGGCACGGCGGTCGCCGCGGTGCTGGCGTTCCTCCTCGTGGCCGATCTCTGGAGCATCGACCACAACTTCTTCGACTATCGCGATCGCGCATCCGTGCTGTTCCGGGAAGACGACCTGACGCGGCATATCAAGACGGACCAGCCCCCGTTCCGGGTCTGGGACCCGCAACACGTGTACGAGCAGGGCTCGTTCCTCATGGCGCTCAACATCCAGAAACTGCTGGGCTACCACGGCCAGGAGCTGCGGTTCTTCGACGACCTGATGGGCGGCAAGAACGTGTGGAGCCACGTGGGAACGAACTACAACCTGCTGGACCTCTTCACCGTCCGCTACATCGTCACGCAGCAGGAAGCCAGCATCCCCGGCTATCACAAGGTGCTGGGGCCGGTGCCCACGGCGATCGGAGGCCCGGGCGTCCTCTACAGACAGGACTCCATCGCGCCCTACGTGCGCGTGGTGGCCTCCGCGGCCAAGGTCCCGGAGGACCGGCTGGTTTCCACCGTGGTGGACCCCCGTTTCCCCTATGAACGGGTGGTGTTGCTGCCCGATTCCTCCAGTCTCAACGTGGACGCGCTGGAGCAGGGGCCGCTGCCGCCCTCGCCGGTTGGCGCGAGCCTCACCACGTGGGAGCCCGGCAAGATGGACATCGCCCTCTCCGGCTCGTCGCCCAGGCAGACCTACCTGGTGATCGGCGAGAACTGGTACACCCGCTGGCATGCCACCGTGGACGGAACCCCGGTCAAGCCCGTCCGGGGCGACAACACGCTGCTGACCGTCCCGCTGCCCCCGGGCGCCAGGGCCGTGAGTCTCTGGTATCACGATCCTTCCTATGTTCAGGGCAAGTGGATCACCGCCTTGTCGGTCATGATTGCCGGGCTGCTCATGCTGGGGCCGCTGGTGCGGCGGAGGCCCGCCGGTGCCTGAGCGGATCCTGGTCGTTGTCCCGACCTATAATGAGCTGGTCAATCTCCCCCATGTGGTCCCGGCCATCCTGAGCCAGGAGTCACGGATCGAGATGCTCATTGTTGACGACAACTCTCCCGACGGCACCGGCGCGCTGGCCGACCGGCTGGCCGAAATCGAGCCGCGGGTGCACGTGCTGCACCGGGAAAAGAAGGCCGGGCTGGGAAAGGCCTATATCGCCGGCTTCGGCTGGGCCCTGGAGCACGGCTACGACCTGATTTTCGAAATGGATGCCGATTTCAGTCATGACCCGAGCCGCGTTCCCAGCTTCCTGCGTGCCATCCAGGATGCCGACGTGGTGATCGGGTCTCGCTACAAGAACGGCGTCAACGTGATCAACTGGCCTCTATCGCGCCTGCTGCTGTCCGTGGGGGCCAACATCTATGCCCGGTGGGTCACCGGCCTGCCGCTCTCCGATTCGACCGGCGGGTTCAAGCTCTTCCGCCGCCGCGTCCTCGAGGCTATCCCCCTCAACCGGGTTCGCTCCAACGGCTATGCCTTCCAGATCGAGATGAGCTTCCGCGCCTGGAAGAAGGGCTTCCGCCTAGTCGAGATCCCCATCGTGTTCACCGACCGGGTGGAAGGGCAGAGCAAGATGAACAAACGGATCGTCCGGGAGGCGATCTGGATGGTCTGGTGGCTGCGGATGGCGGCGATATTCAAGAAGCTGTAGGGACAGGGGGCAGGGGACCATGTTCTCCGGTGCCCCTGTCCCTTATCCCTTATCCCTTATCCCCTATCCCTTGTCCCCTATTCGCGGTTCCCGTCATGAGCACCACCTTCTATAAAATGACCGGAAGCGGGAACGATTTCGTCTTCCTGGACGGCCGGGAGCACAGCCCTGCCCACTGGACGGCCGAGCGGATCCAGCGGGTCTGCGACCGGCGGCGCGGGGTGGGAGCCGACGGACTGGTCATTCTGGTGCCCGAGCCGCAGCACGGCGCCGGATATGTCCGGATGGTGTTCTTCAACTCCGATGGATCGGCGGCCGAGATGTGCGGCAACGCCGCCCTGTGCAGCACCAGGCTCTCGGCCCGGCTGGGCCTGGCCCCGGCGGATGGCATGCACCTCGTGACCGGGGCAGGGACGTTTCCCAGCCGCTGCAGCGGACAGGAATGGGAGGCGGAACTGCACCTGCCGGGTTTTCTTCGCCCCCATGAGGTGCCCGACATCGAGCGACTGCCGGGGGAGCAGAAGATCCTCCTCTCGACCGTCGGGGTTCCGCACCTCACGGTACTCGTTTCCGATGTGGATAACCTCGACGTTGAGGGCCGGGGACGGCAGTTGCGGCTCCATCCTGCGCTTCGCCCGGGTGGCGCCAACATCAACTTCCTGGGGCCGGTCCCTTCACCGTCGGTCGGGGAGCCGGCCTGGGCCCTCCGGACTTACGAACGGGGGGTGGAAGGGGAAACTCATGCCTGCGGCACCGGCACCGCTGCCTCGGCGGTGGCTGGGGCCTCGCTGGGCGTTCTCCAGCTACCAGTGGTGGTTCGGAGCCGGAGCGGGCGTCCCATTCGCGTCTCGGCGCGCCTGACACCCACCCACGCAGAAGATGTCTGGCTCCATGGGGAAGGCCGCCTGGTCTTCACGGGCGAGCTCGCTGCCGGCTGACCTTCCGTCAGCCAGTTCTGGTCAAAACTCGTCAAATCCACGTCAGGGAGTATCACGGCGTCGGGTTTTCCCCGTTATCAACAGTTATCCACTGTTTTAGTTAACATAACATATATTATACGAACTTTAGTGCTACGGCAGTGGCTCGATGCTGGGTCATATTTAGGCAAAGAATCGCCTTTCGTGCGCCTCTCGCCGCTCCATGTCTGGCTCCGGGCCCCTACTCGGCGACTTGCGGTTGCTTTCCGGACCCAGGTCATACTTCCGACGGTGGGTGGCTTCGGTTGTCTCTTATGTAAGCGGTTACGGATTAATTGGATGGACCATCGGCCTTCAAGTTGCTTCTCAAGGCCAGCCGGGGATTCTCCCGGGTAAATAGACCGGCTGGGCCCATTCCCTGGGCCGGAAGGCCTTGGACCGCTCCCTCCCGCCACCCGGTCGTATTCCAGCGACCCCGGGAACGCAAGGCTGAGGTTGGCGGACCGTGTGAGGCGAGGAAGGCGTCTGGGGCGGGCATCCCGCGTCGCCGGCAGACGAGATTGCCGGTCTGGTCAGCGAGGCGGGAGGCCGGCCAGGGCAGCCTCGGGGGGGACGCCGCGCGCAAGGCCAGAATCGTTCCGTCCCGGCCGGTTCTCGCAGCACCCGGATCACACGGCAGGCGCCGCTCGATCCGGATGGACCAGCGGCGCCGCGGGCCAGTCGCCCTGACTCTCCCCTGCTCCCGACTGTTACATCTTTCCTTTCGTCAGCTCCGCCAATCGCACCTGCGCCTCGACATAGGCGTTGGTGTCCTGATACTTGTCCACCACCACCGTGAGAACCTGGATCGCCGCATCGTTCTTGCCGGCATCGGTGTAGGCCCGGGCGGCATCGAGCAGGTAGTCGGCTTTGAGGTACGGGGTGCTGGTAGCGTCGGCCGCCTTCTGGTAGGCGGCGGCGGCATCGGCCGGCTTGCCTGCGTTCTCCAGGGCCGAGCCCAGCAGGGCTTCGGCCGGCGCCAGATACCGGGGTGCCGGGCTGCGGGCGATGAACTCCCGCAGCCGTACCGCGGCCAGCTCGGCCTGCCCGTTCACCAGCCGCAGCTGGTTCAGGGAGATCTCCGCCTCCTGGGCCGCATCGGTGCCGCTGTAGGTATCGATGACCTGCTGCAACCGGCTCGATGCCTGGGCGATGTTCCCGTTCTCAGCCAGGGACCGCGCTTCGACCAGTGCGCGGCTGGCAAACTCCTGCTTCCGCCGCTGCGCCGTGATCATGAACCACGTCAGCAGGCCGCCGGCGACCACCACGCCGGTGATGATCAACAGGACGCGGGTGTTCCGCCTGGCCCAGGCCGCCAGCCGGTCCATCTGCCCCGGCTGCACGGCGATTGCCGGTGCGTTGGGCGCGGAGGATCCGCTGGCGGAGGTGGAGTATTTCTTCTTGGATCGTCCCTGCAACGTCGTCGCCATGTATTAGTAGAAAAGGGTCACGTCAGGTGCCCCCGGCGTGATTCGAACACGCGGCCAACAGTTTAGGAAACTGCTGCTCTATCCAGCTGAGCTACGGGGGCAAAGACGGTGAAATAAGGCGCCGAGAGGCCCTTAGGTCAATATGGCGCCTCGATTTCCGTTCCCCCCATTCTTTCATTCCTCCGTCCCGGCCAACACATGGATCGGCGCCCCTCCCAGTTTCATCCGGCCGTCGAGCTCCGAGATCTCCAGCAGGAAGCCCCAGCCGGCGAGCCGGGCCCCCGAGTGGCGGACCATCTCCGCGGCCGCGGCGGCGGTGCCGCCGGTGGCCAGCACATCGTCGATGATCAGGACCATGTTCCCGGGAGACAGATGGTCCTCATGGGCCTCCAGCACGGCCGTGCCATACTCCAACGCGTATTCTCGGCTCAGCGTGCGGCCGGGCAACTTCCCCGCCTTCCGCACCGGAATGAATCCCGCTCCCAGCTGCACCGCCACCGGCGCGCCCAGAATGAAGCCACGGGCCTCAATGCCGGCTACGTGGGTGATCCCCTGCCCCTGGAACGGTTCGCAGAGCGCGGCTACCACCCGGCGCAGCAGGCCGGAATCCCTGAGTATCGGGGTGATATCCTGAAAGAGGATGCCAGGCTGAGGGTAGTCAGGGACGGCTCGCAGGGTGGTTCGAATGTCGTTTCGCAACGATTCCATTGCCTCAACCCATGGTGCATGTGAAAATTGTAATCACCGTATGTCAAATGATTTAGCATCAACTACATCATCCGAAATATCGTGTTTATCCACCCCGGTGACCCGCGCGTGTGCAGGCCCGCGCCGGAGCAGCGCCTCCAGGTCGTTGAGAGCGTTCCCGGGGCCGGAGACCAGGACCTCCACCCGGCCGTCGGGCAGGTTCCTGGCGAATCCGCGAAGGCCAAGGTGGCGGCCGTGGCGGGCCACAAACCAGCGGAACCCCACACCCTGAACGACACCTGAGACGAGAAAACGCGTGGCGGCCATGTCGCCCCCTATTCCCCTGATTCCACGTTGCCGGCGCTATGGCGGTCCGGCGGGGCGACGGTGGCACCGCCGCCGGCATGGTCCTCTGCTTCCTGGTTTCCCGTCGCCCTGCCGGTCCGCCGGTACCACACCCAGTAGAGCGCCACGATGACAACGAGGGCCGGTAGCACATAGAAGAAGAACCACCGATGCGCCTGCTGGCCCGCCAGCACGGCGACATCGGCCAGGGCGGCCTGATGCCGGCCGAGCCACCAGCCGATATACACCAGGATGGCGCACCAGGCGCCGGCACCGAGCCCGGTATAGAAGACGAACCGCGCCAGATTCATGCGGGCCATACCCGCCGGAACCGAGATGAGCTGGCGTACCACGGGAACCAGCCGGCCGACAAAGGTGCCGATCTCGCCGTGCCGGCGGAAGAACCGCTCCGCCTTGTCGAGGGCGGCGGGTTTCAACAGGACGTACTTGCCATACTTCCGCAGTACCGGCTCGCCCACGTAGACGGCGACGTAGTAATTGAACAAGGCGCCCAGCAGGCTGCCGGTAAGACCGGCCGCCAGCACCGCCACGCCGCTCATCCGCCCCTGGGCCACCAGATAGCCCGCCGGTGGCAGGATCACCTCGCTGGGGAATGGAATGAACGACGACTCGATGAACATGAGCGCCGCGATGCCGGGATAGCCCAGCGCGAAGACGGCGTCGGTAATCCAGCGGATGATGTCAGCGGCCATGACTCTCGCTGGCGTTGGGATCGAAACCGAACCGGCCCAGAAGGGGTACGAACCGTACCTCGGAAATGGTTCGCTGTTCCAGTCCCTCCGTCGTGCGGCGCACCAGCGTCAGCACCTGCTGCCCCAGGTCGCCCAGCGGGATCACCAGCCGGCCGCCCAGAGCCAGCTGGTCGGCCAGCGGTTCGGGCACCGTGGGCGAAGCGGCGGAGACGATAATCGCGTCGTAGGGAGCATAGGGACGCCAGCCGAGCGTTCCATCGCCCTGCAGCACCGATACGTTCCGGACGCCGGCCGCTTCCAGCGCCTCGCGCGCCGAGTGGGCCAGCGAAGGTATCCGCTCGACGGTAAAGACCACACTGGCGAGCTGGGCCAGCAGCGCGGTCTGGTACCCGGACCCGGTGCCTACTTCCAGGACCTTTTCCTCGCCGGTGAGCTCGGCCATTTCCAGCGACTGCGCCTGGACAAACGGCTGGGAGATGGTCTGTCCCCCGCCGATGGGAAGGGCCGAATCCTCATAGGCGCGGTGGCGGACCGCTTCGGGGACGAAGAGGTGCCGCGGAACCTTGCTCACCGCGTTCAGCACCGCCAGGTCGCGGATGCCCTTGCTCCGCAGCGTTTCCACCAGCTGCTCGCGGTAGCCGCCGAACCCGTCCCCGGGGCTCAATCCTGCAGCCGCCATCCCCGCACCGTTTCGATCAGATTGTAGTTGGTCAGATCCATGTGCAGGGGAGTGATGGAAATGCAGCCCTCGCCCACGGCCTCGTGATCGGTATCCTCGCCGCCGGTCCAGGTGATGGTGCCGCCCCCGATCCAGTAGATTTCCCGGCCCCAGGGATCTTTCATCCGGCTGATCGATTCCGAGAAATACCGGCTTCCCAGCTTGCAGACCTTGATGCCTTTCACGTGGCCGGCCGGAATGGGAGGCAGGTTGACGTTCAGCAGCGTGCTGGGAGGAAAATCCTCCACCTCGGTGATGCGGCGAATGAGGCCTTCCAGCAGGCTGCCGTAGGTTCCCATCGTTTCCGGGTCGCTCCCGGCAAAGGAGATCGCGATACCCGGTACACCCAGCGTCACCGCTTCCATGGCCACCGACACGGTGCCGCTGTAGAGCACGTCCTCGCCCATGTTGGGCCCCTGATTTACTCCGGAGAAGACGAAATCCGGCCGCCGCTCCAGCAGCTCGCCGAAGGCCAGCAGCACACAGTCCGTCGGGGTTCCGTCCACCTGGAAGGCGCCGTCGGGCCGGCGATTGGCGCGGATGGGCCGGTGCAGGGTCAGGGAATGGCTGGTCCCGCTCTGCTCCCGATCCGGCGCCACCACCGTGACCTTGCCGACCGACTGGCAGGCCCGGGCCAGGAGAGCCAGGCCGGGAGCCAGCACGCCGTCATCGTTGGAAACCAGGATGTTCATCGTGGGGGGAAGATAAAGGCAGGAGGGACAGGGGATAAGGGACCAGCCACCGGGGCGTGAGGGCGGTACTCCCCTGTCCCTTGTTCCCGGTCCATCCTAAGATTGGCCATGCCTGCGTGGTTAACCTTTGTTCTCAGCGCCGCGGCCGTCATCCTTGCCGGCTCGCGCCTCGCGAGGGACGGCGACGTCATCGCCGACCGCACCGGCCTGGGACGCGCCTGGGTGGGGGCCATCCTGGTCGCGGCCGCGACTTCCCTGCCCGAGCTGACCACCGATCTGTTCGCCACCTGGGGCGGGCACCCCAACCTGGCCGCCGGCGATCTGTTCGGCTCCGGCATGGCCAACATGCTGATCCTCGCCTTGGCGGATCTGTTCACGCGGGGCACCCGGGTCCTGCCCCGGGTTGCCGTGAATCAGGCGCTGGTGGGGGCCATCGGCATCGGCCTCACCTCGGTTGCCGTCCTTGGAGCCGTCAGCGGTGTCCAGACCAGTGCGCTCGGCTTCGGCTGGCCCAGCCTGGCGATCGGGCTCCTGTACCTGGGCGGCATGCGGGTACTGCACGAGAACCGGGGGGGGAAACCTCCCTTCCAGCCGGCGGGCGAGGCGGAGAACCCGCACCCTCCCACGCCGGCGGAGGCACGCACGCTGGGGCGAACCCTGCTGAGCTTCGCCATCGCGGCACTGGTCATCCTGATCGCGGCCCGTTACCTCGCCGGCTCCGCGGTCGAGATCGCCGACCAGCTGGGCGTCGCCACCGGGTTCATCGGCGTGCTGCTGCTGGCCATCACGACCTCGATGCCGGAGGCGGCGGTGTCGGTGGCCAGCATCCGGGCGGGCTCGTACGATCTCGCGGTCGGCAATCTGGTGGGCAGCAACTGTTTCAACATGGCGATTCTCATCCCCATGGATTTCGCGGACGGGCCGGGGTCGATCTTCCTGAAGTTCGAGCCCGCTGTCCTCGCGGCCGGGACGGTGGCCATTCTGCTCATCGCCATGGGCATCGTGGAGATCCTGAACCGCAGCGAACGGCGGGTGTGGAAGGTCGAGCCCGGCCCCGCGGTCATGGTACTGACCTACCTGGCGGGGCTGTGGCTGGTGTTTCACCTGGGGCACTGATCCCTGCGCACTGCCCTGATCCCTGCCCCGAATTGGGTGCTGCCCCGGTTGAGGGCCCGACGTCAATGGCGCACAATGACCAGGTCTGACTGGCGGTGGGAAGAGCCGCATGGAGGGTGGCATGATTCATTTCCGGCAGTGCGGTGGTCTCTGTGGCCTGGGTATCCTCGCGGCTTGGCCCGGTCGCTTGCCGGCCCAGAGCGTAGCAACACCGCCATCGCTTTCCCTGGTTCAGATCGAGCGCTTCCACTCAGCGGCCCTGGGAGTGGACAAGAACGTGCTGGTCTATCTGCCTCGGTCCTACGCGACCAGTCCCGGCCGGCGATATCCGGTCGTCTATGTGCTCCATGGTTATGGCGGAAATGAGAGCGACTGGATAAGCCGCGGACAGCTGAACCTGGTGGCGGATTCGGCCTTCGGCCATGGCGTGCGGGAGATGATCCTGGTGATGCCGGACGGCGACAATGGGCGCTGGAGCAACTGGTCCGCCACCGTGCCGACGGAGCGATGTGCCGGGGACGAAGATCTGGCCGAAGCCGCCGAAGCGTTCTGCGTCCAGCGAGCCGCCTACGGCGATGCCGTGGCACGGGACCTCGTACGCTGGGTCGACGCACGGTATCGCACGCTGGCGGACCGGGCCCATCGCGGCCTCATGGGCCTCAGCATGGGAGGCACGGGCGCGCTGACCCTGGCGCTCACCTACCCTGGCCGGTTCTCTGCCGCGGTGGCCTTCTCCGCGGTAGCGGTTCCCCTCTATGTCCCGGCGGATAGCCTCGGGCATCCCGCTCATGAGGCTCAATCCTTCGACGAGCTGGAGGCATTCTATCAGCGCCCCCTGCCCTGGTGGAGGCTTGCCTGGGGTCCGGACAGCACCGCCTGGTGGCGTTACGATCCCAGCCGCGCCGCTGCCCGCCTGCTGCGCTCAGGTGACCCTCTCCCAGCGCTACGGCTCGAGGTCGGGCGGGACGATCCGCTCGCCGCAGGCAATCGGCTCCTGGTCGGGCGCCTGGCGGCACTCGGCATCCCCTCCGAATTCCTCGTGGCGGAAGGACAACACACCTGGCGCTTCTGGCGCAGCCATGCCGGGGAGGCACTGGCCTGGTTGGGTGAACATTTCGGAGGCTGAGCGTTACCTTTCCTGCTCATGACGTTGTGGCCGACTCTCCTCCTTGCGGCTCTGGCTGTCGTCGCGCAGCCGCCGGCCGTCGATGCTCCCGAAGGATGGGAGCAGATCGGGATGCCGGCGCCCGCCGGGTGCGCCTTCGACACCCCCTTCAGCTTCTTTCTGCATCGGAGCGCTGACGCGCCGCCACGGCGGCTCCTCGTGTATTTTGAGGGCGGCGGCGCCTGCTGGGACTGGGTCAGCTGCTCCGGCACGTTCGATCCCAGCGTGGTGGCCGGCGAGCTGGATCCCTACCGCGGCATCTTCGATTTTTCCAATCCCGCGAACCCCTTCCGCGAGGATGCGGTGGTTTTTATCCCCTACTGCACCGGTGACGTACATGTGGGGGATACGGTGAGCCGTTACGGCGGCGACTCCGCCAGCCGCCCGGTGCATCACGTGGGCTCCCGCAATGTGCAGTCGGTCTTGGACTGGGTCGCCCGGCAGGCCTACCAGCCGGCGCGGGTGGTGGTGGCGGGCACCAGCGCCGGGTCCTATGGCGCGCTGTTCTACCTCCCGGCCATCGCGCGGCTCTTTCCGGGCGCACGGCTGGTGCTGATCGGCGATTCCGGCGTGCCCCTGCTGCCCGGCTATACGGCGAGGCTCGCCGGCTGGGGGGCCGCCGCGGCGCTGGAACGGGTCCGGGGCAAGTCGGCCGCCGGAACTGCGGATGCGCTGCGCCTGGAATACGCGTGGCGCCTGGCGGCCGACGCGGTGCTCCCCGACGGTCGGCTGGCGTTGCTCACCGCCGATCAGGATGCCATTCAGTCGGCGTTCTACATCATTGACGGCTCCCCCGACTGGCGGAAGGACACCTACCGGCTGCTGGACACGCTGGAGACCAGCCCGGTGTTCCACGATTTCGTGGTGGCGGGGAGCGACCATGGCTTGCTGGTCACGGACCGTTTCTACAGCTATGAGGCCGGCGGCGTCCGGCTGTCCGGATGGATCGCCCGCCTGCTGGCCGGCGAGGCGGTCGGCGACGAGCACTGCCCGGAGTGCCACCCCGAGTAACGCCGTTAGATTGCGTCCTGCCGCCGTTTCCCGTGTCCCGTTTCCCCGCCTGCCTGTGTCGCTCCGCTGGCTCTTCGCCTTTCTTCACCTCTTCGCCCTGGGCATCGGCCTCGGCGCCGTCTGGGCCCGCGGCCGGGCGTTGCGCGGCCCGCTCGACGCGCTGGAGCTGCGCAAGGTCTTCTACGCCGACAGCTGGTGGGGCGTCGCCGCCATCCTGTGGATCGGCACCGGTCTGTATCGATTGCTGGCAGGCCTGGAGAAGGACACCGCGTACTATCTCCACAATCATCTGTTCTGGGCCAAGATGGCGCTCCTGGCCGTGGTCCTGATTCTGGAGATCGGGCCCATGACCTCCCTCATCCGCTGGCGCAGCCAGTTGGCCCGGGGCCAGACTCCCAACACCAGCCGGGCCGGCACCTTCGCCGCGATCAGCTTCGTACAGGCCATCCTGGTGCTGCTGATGCTGGCGGCTGCGACAGGGATGGCCCGCGGCTACTAGATCTCTCCTCGCTATTGTCCGACGCCGATCGCCAGGGCGCGTGCCGCCTCCACCACGGCGGGGTGGGAGAGCGTGAGCTCCACGGGCTCGCCGAAACCGAGTCCGCTCTCCCCTGCCCGGTCGCCGAACAGCACGACGGTGTGCCAGTCGCCCGAGAGCGCCGACCAGAGGCGGAACCCGGTGAGCCCCTGTTCGTGGATCCGGCGGGACACCGCCTGGGTGCGGGTGACATCGCGGCTCATCAGCTGATCGGGGCGGCATTCCAGCCGGAGCAACTGCGCCGGATCGGACAGGTCGGCCAGCGCCGAGAGTGCCGCGGCGGCCAGCGTCACCTCGACCAGCGCCAGGGGCCGGCCGTATTCTCGCAGGTCCGATGACTCGAGCGTCTGTCCCCGGTAGCGCTGGATCTTCTCCGCCACCGCATGCACCGGTGATTCGGCCAGGTAGAGGACGGATGGCGTGCCGCCCAGGTCGAACCGCCCGCTGAACTGGCGAGGAAAGACGTACGATACGCTGAACCGATGGCCGGGAGAGGCGGTGGAATCCCAGGGGAAGACGCGCCACAGGCTGGCACCGGCCGGCGTGGCGGGCACCTCAGGCGAAGGCCCCCGCCTTCTCCGCCTCGATGGCGCGGATCACCTCCGAGAGGCGGCCCTCGCGCAGGACGTCCAGGGGAGTGCGATGATCGAGGTGGGCGTTGATACCCCGCAGCCACCGGGGAATGCTGGCGGGCTCGAGGAACCCGTCCAGCAGCGCCACCACGACATCCAGCCCTACCAGGCGTTCCGCGTTGCCGGCCGCAGGGGCGGTGCCCTGCTTCCACCGCGTGACCTGGCTGCGGTGGACGCCGAGGGTTTCGGCCATCTCGGCGTCGGACCGGAACGCGCGCCGCGCGGTGAGATAGCGCATGGAGGCGGAGAGACCTTCGGTCAACCCGGCGCCGCCGGCCAGCTCCCCGATGGAGAGTTGCAGGGCGAGCACTTCGCGCAGCAGGCCTTCCAGTTCCTCTCCCAGGGCCGGGGCGCCGTCGCGCAGGATGGCTCGGCGCCCGGCAGGCGAGGCCAGCCACTTGCGCAGGTCGGCTGCGGCGCCGGCGGCCTCGTCGGCCAGGCGGGCGGTGCGGCTGCCGGCCTGGGGAGCGGCTTCCAGTGGTTTTCCGGGCATGACGGCCACCTCCTCCCGGAAGAATATAGGCGCAACAATATTGTTGCGTCAATCCAGTGGCGCCCCAGTCATGCGGTTTTCATATCGTCATCATCCTGCGGGGTCTAGACTTACGGGATGGCATCAGTCTCCTTGCCGAACGGTGGAGCCGGCGCGCCGGTGGTTCCCGCCTGGCATGCGCTGGATCCGGCGGCGGTGGCCGGCGCGCTGGAAAGCGGTGCGCGCGGACTCGACGCCGCCGAGGCAGCGGCGCGCCTGGCCCATTGGGGGCCTAATGCCCTGCCCGAGGCGCGCGTGCCCAGCCGGCTCCTGGGATTCCTGCGGCAGTTCGCCAATCCCCTCATCTACCTGCTGCTGGCGGCGACGCTGATCAGCGTCGCCCTGGGCGACACGGTCGACGCCGTGGTGATCGGCGTGGTCCTGCTGCTGAATGCCACGATCGGGTTCATCCAGGAGCAGCGGGCGGAACACTCGGTCCGGGCGCTGCGGCGGCTGGCAAGCCCGCACGCGCGAGTCCTGCGCGAAGGCCGCGAGGCGGAGATCGAGAGCGCCGGGCTGGTGCCGGGCGACGTAGTGCTGCTGGAATCGGGCGCGCGGGTCCCGGCCGATGTCCGCCTGTCGCTGGCGACGGCGCTGCTGGTGGATGAATCGCTCCTCACCGGAGAGGCGGCGCCGGTGCACAAGCGGCCGGAGCCGGTGGCGGAGGACTCGCCCGTCGCCGACCGGCGGGACATGCTTTATGCCGGGACCGTGGTCGCCAGCGGCCGCGGCCGCGGCTACGTGGTCGCGACCGGGGCCGCGACGGAGCTGGGCGGCATTGCGGCGCAGCTTCAGACCGGCGAGCGCTCGGTGCCGCCTCTCCAGCTGCGGCTAGCCCGGTTTGCCCGCATCATCGGCATCGTCGTCGTGGTCGCCGCGGCGCTCTCCTTTGCGGCCGGCATCCTGGCGGGGGAGGGTCTGGCGAAGATGTTCCTCGTCGCCGTCGCCCTTGCGGTGTCGGCCGTGCCGGAAGGCCTGCCCGTCGCCAGCACGATCACTCTGACCCTGGGCGTCCGGCGCATGGCCGGGCGCCAGGCCATCGTGCGCCGGCTGGCCTCGGTGGAAACCCTGGGCAGCACCACGGTGATCGGCTCGGACAAGACCGGCACCCTGACCCAGAACCGGATGACCGTGACGGAGATCCGGGCCGGGGGCCGGAACTGGGTGCAGCAGGGTACGGCCCGTGGGGGGGCCGTGGCCGCCCCCGTCACCGCGGCCGCCGTCGCCGAAGATCGTGCGCTCTACCTTACGCTGCTGGCGGGTGTCCTCACCAATGAGGCCGACCTGCGGGTGGACGCCGCGGGGGGCGAGGCCGCCGTGGGCGATCCCACCGAGGTGGCGCTGCTCCGCTCGGCGCGCCAGGCAGATCTGGATCCCGCCGAGCTGCAGGAGCGCTACCCGGTGCTGGCCGAGGTGCCGTTCGAACCCGACCTCCAGTATTCGGCGGCGCTCCGGAAGCATGGCGGCGGGCAGGCGCTTTTCCTGAAGGGATCGCCCGAACGGGTGCTCGCCATGAGCAACCGGCAACTCGGGCGCGGCGGCGGGCTGGAGCCGCTGGATCCTGAAGCGATCCTGGCCCAGGTGTCCCGGATGGCGGCCGGCGGCCTGCGCGTGCTGGCGATGGCGTGGCGCGAGCTGGAGGCGGGCACGCCCTCCAGCATCGAGGCACCCTCCGCCCTGGTATTTCTCGGGCTCCAGGGGATGCTGGACCCGCCCCGCCCCGGGGTGCATGAGGCGATCGCCGGCTGCCGGGAGGCGGGGATCCGGGTGGTGATGATCACCGGCGACCATGCCGATACCGCCCGCGCCATTGCCCGCGAGCTGAGTCTGGCCGCGGCCGACACGCCGGCCCTGACCGGGCGGGAGCTGGACGCCATGGACGAGGTGCGCCTGAGGGAGGAGGTGGCCCGGGTCTCCGTCTATGCCCGGGTGAGCCCGGCGCACAAGCTGCGCGTGGTGCGCGCGCTGCAGGCGAGGGGCGAGGTCGTCGCGGTGACCGGGGACGGCATCAATGACGCCCCCGCGTTGCAGGCCGCCGACGTCGGCATCGCCATGGGGCGGAGCGGAACGGACGTGGCCCGGGAAGCGGCGGATATCGTGCTGGTGGACGACAATTTCGTCAGCATCTACGGCGCGGTGGCGGAGGGCCGCGTCACCTTTGACAACATCCGCAAGATCGCCTTCTTCCTGCTCTCGACCAACGTGGCCGAGGTGCTGATCGTCCTGATGGCGCTCGCGCTCGGCTGGCCGCTGCCCCTCATCGCCGTCCAGCTGCTCTGGCTCAACCTGGCCACTGAAGGGGTCCAGCACCTGGCGCTCGCCTTCGAGCCTGCCGCCCCGGATACCCTGCACCGGCCGCCCCGCTCGCCCCGCGCCGGCCTGCTGTCGCGGGTACTGTGGCAGCGGACCGTCCTGTCGGGACTGGTGCAGGCGGCGGGGGTGCTGCTGCTGTTCAACCGGGAGCTGACGGCGAGCGGTTCCCTGATCCGCGCGCAGACCGTCGCCCTCACCACCCTGGTCCTCTTCGAGACCTTCCAGATCGGCAATGCGCGCTCAGAATCCCGGAGCGTCTTTGCCGAGGCGCCCTGGTCCAACCCCTGGCTGATCCTCGCGGCGGTGGCGGCCCTCGCGGCGCACGTGGGGGCGCTGTATCTGCCAGTGGCGCGGCGGTTCCTCCACCTCGCTCCCCTGGACGGGCTGACCTGGGTTCGCATGGTGCTGGTGGCGGCGACGATCCTGGCCGCGGTGGAACTGGACAAGTTACGGTGGAAGGTGAAGGACATGACCCGAAGGGGAAGAAGCAGGAAGTGAGAAGTGAGCCGAGAGCAGCCGGGCACCCACTTCTCACGTCTCACCCTGGTGCCTGCCTCCTAGAACCGATAGCTCACCGCCGCTTCCAGCGCGAGATAGGTCAGCCGGCTTTCCCGCTTGACGTCGTCGATGGTGAGATCCCGCGAGATCATCCGCACCCGCATGACCGGCGCCACCTGCCAGTGACGGGTCAGCGCGATGCCGAGTCCCGCCCCGGCTTCCCAGCCCAGCCCGTGGCCGGAATTCTCGGTGCCCTTGCCTGCATCATCCTCCGCCTCGAAATGATTCAGCGTTCCCCCGGCACGCAGGATGAGGCTGACCGGCCCCTCCGCTTGCAGCGGCCAGGTATAGCGGGCGCCCAGCGCATAGCCGGTTTCTTCCAGCTCGCGGGCATTCCCCGCAAAGGGCCGCGCGGGCCACTGGACCACAAAACGATGCCAGTCCCAGCCCGCGTAGAGCGACAAGCGGGGGTGGATCTGGTAACCGACGGTCCCCTCGAATCCGGCGCCAGTCTTGAGATCGACGCCGTTCAGCTTTTCCAATGGAACGGCGGGCCCGCCCTGCACCGTAATTTGCCAGCGGCTCTGCGCCTGCGCGGGGATGGCCCCGAACAGCAATGCCCCCGCCACCAGTAACAGACTCCGTGATTGCATGGATCCTCCTCCATGGTTGAGACCTGGAAGCGCCGGCATTCCGACCCTCCGGAGAGGAAATTGATCCGCGTCCTCGTGGCCCGGGTGAATTGCAGGTGAACATGCCTTCATGAACAGCGGGCCGGAAAGCGGGAGCCGCCATGCCGCGCTGGTGCCCGTCCGGCCCTTGCTGCTCTGGAAAACGGGGGCGCGATCCTAGACCGTTGCTCCCGCCCTCGGCTCCACCCGGGCCTGTCCCTCACATTGACTGGTGAACGGAGGAAGTGCAGGAATGTGAATCACAGGGAGGCGGGCAATCGGGGGGGACGCGCAGGGCGGCGCGCTCCAACGGCCGCCCTGCCGGTGCTGCCCGGGCTTTACTTGATGAAGGTCCCGTCCTGGAGCTCCTGCACCGCCTGCCGGAGCTCGTCCCGGGTGTTCATGACTATGGGTCCGTACCAGGCCACCGGTTCCTCGATGGGTTGTCCCGAAACGAGCAGGAAGCGGATGCCCCGCTCGCCCGCCTGCACGGTCACCGCATCGCCGCTGCCGAACAGCACCAGCGAGCGGTTTCCGGCGTCGCCGGCTCCGGCGTCTTCGGCCGCGCCCACGCCCTCGGTCCGGACCGGGGCCGGATCGGACGCGTCGCGGAAGGTGCCGCTGCCCTCGAACACATAGGCGAAGGCCTGGTGCCGGGTGGCCACCGGCAGCGTCTTGCGCTTTCCGGGTGGGACCCACACGTCGAGATAGCGCGGATCGGCTGCGACCTGGTCGACCGGCCCGCTCCTGCCCCAGAACTCGCCGCAGATCACCCGGACGCTGGTTCCGTCATCGTCGGTGATCTCCGGGATGTCTTGCGCGGCGACATCCTGATAGCGGGGGCGGGTCATCTTGAGCGCCGACGGCAGATTGGCCCAGAGCTGAAATCCGTGCATCCGTCCCCCGGGATCGCCCTGGGGCATTTCCTGATGCAGGATGCCGCTGCCGGCAGTCATCCACTGAACATCCCCCGCGCCCAGGCTGCCGCTGTTGCCGAGGCTGTCACCGTGGCTCACGCTGCCGGCCAGCACGTAGGTGATGGTTTCGATGCCCCGGTGGGGGTGCCAGGGAAAACCCGCGAGGTAGTCTTGGGGATGTTCGTTCCGGAAGTCGTCCAGCAGGAGAAAGGGATCGAAATCGCTGGTGGTGCCGAAGCCGAATGCGCGGCGCAGGCGGACACCGGCGCCTTCGATGGTCGGCTTGGACTGCTCGATTCGCCGGATGGGGCGGACGGACATGAGTGTTCTCCGTGGTTCGTACCTTCCTGAAACACTAGACAGGACGTCAAGGTTCCCGCCCTTGCGGAGCGCCTCGCCCCCGTCGAAGATCAAGCTTCCTCCGCCCTGGATCGACGCATGTGCGCCTCGTCCGCAGACGCCTGGCCCCCGCTGCCGCTCGATGCCTGGAGCGATACCCACGCGACCCTGCACCGCTGGCTGCAGATCGTGGGCAAGACCCGCCTGGCGCTGAGCCCGTGGGTGAACCACTCCTGGCAGGTGACGCTCTACCCCACGGCCGCGGGGCTGAGCACCGGCCTCATTCCCTGCCCTCCCCGGGCGTTCACCGTCGAATTCGATTTCCTGGCGCAGCAGCTGCAGATCCGGGTGACCGACGGGAGCGGCGAAACCCTGCCTCTCGAGCCGCAGACCGTCGCCGCCTTCTACCGGCGCTACCGCGACGCGTTGCGCCGTCTCGGCATCGAGGCCAATTTCTACCCCGCCCCGAACGAGTTGCCCGACCCGATACCCTTCGCCGAGGACGAAGCGCACCGCGCCTATGACGGTGAGTATGCCGCCCGCTTCTGGCGCATCCTGGTGCAGGCGGAGCGGGTGTTCCAGCGTTTCCGTGCCCGGTTCATCGGGAAGGTGAGCCCGGTGCACGTGTTCTGGGGGGCGGCGGACCTGGCGGTGACGCGCTTCTCCGGCCGGCGCGCCCCGCCCCATCCTGGCGGGATACCCCATCTGCCGGACTGGGTGACCCGCGAGGCGTATTCGCACGAAGTGAGCAGCGCCGGATTCTGGGCCGGCGGTGGGGGTGTCGACTATCCGGCGTTCTATTCCTATGCCTACCCCGAGCCGTCCGGTTTTTCGCAAGCGGCCGCAGAACCGGACGCGGCCTTCTACAGCAAGGAACTGGGCGAGTTCATTCTGCCGTACGATGCCGTGTGCACGGCGGCGTCACCCGACGATTGCCTGCTGGAGTTTCTGCAGAGCACCTACAGAGCGGCGGCCGATCTCGGGCGGTGGGACCGCGCCGCGCTGGAGTGGTCGGGCGATCCGCGGCTGGCCTGACAGAGATCGCCGGCTCGTTCAAGATGCTGTGAGCTGCGGCCGGCAGCTTCCGGATCCGGTTTGCTCCGTCTCCTTCGAGTCCGTAGGACGGGTTCACCGTCGGTGAGAGCGGCTAAGCGGTCTCCGTTCCCTTCGCCGGCTTCTTCCCCTCCAGGATGTCCAGCACCGCGCGCACCTCGGCGCGCAGGTCGCGGGCGACTTCGGCGGAGAGCGCCTGGCGGGCGGCGACGCGCAGTTCGCCGGTGCGGCGGTAATGGTCGATCCGCTGGCGGGCCCCTTCGATGGTGTACTTCTCGGTATAGAGCAGGTGCTTCACCAGCATGATGAGCTCGATCTCGCGGCTCTTGTAGACCCGGTTGCCCGAGCGGTTCTTGGCCGGGTTGAGGAAGCGGAACTGGCTCTCCCAGTAGCGCAGCACGTGCGGCTTGAGATCGGTAAGGGCGCAGACCTCCCCGATCGAGAAGAACTCCTGAACCGGCCGAGCCGTTGTCATCGCCACTGCTCCGGCTTGAGAGTGCGTTCCATCAGATCCTCCACCGCCCGTCCCGGCGCCTTGCCCTCGAAAAGCACCGCATGTACCTGTTCCGCGATCGGCAGCTCCACTCCGGTACGCTGGCCCAGCCGCACCGCCGCCTGCGCGGTAGAGACGCCCTCCGCCACGGTGCGGTGGGAGGCCGTGTAGGCTCCCAGCGTCTGCCCCTGCGCCAGCGCCAGCCCCAGCGCGCGGTTGCGGCTCAGATTGCCGCAGGTGGTGAGGATCAGGTCGCCCATGCCGGCCAGCCCGGCGAAGGTCAGCGGGTCGGCCCCCATCGCACTGCCCAGCCGGGTCATCTCGGCCAGGCCCCGGGTGATCAGAGCCGCGCGGGGATTGTTGCCGAGACCCAGGCCCTCGAGGATCCCGGCGGCGATGGCAATCACGTTCTTCAGCGCGCCGCCCAGCTCGACACCGACCATGTCCAGGTTGGTGTAGACCCGGAATCGCGGCGTGGCGAAGATCCGCTGTGCCTCCTCGGCGTCGGCCAGCTCGGCCGCGGCGGCCACCACCGCCGTGGGCTGCTCCTGCTGCACTTCCTCGGCGAAGCTGGGCCCGCTCAGAATGGCGAGCCGGGCCGTGGGCAAGGCCTCCCGCAGCACCTGGGACATCAGCTTGAGCGAAGCGGTCTCGATGCCCTTGGTGGCGCTCACTACCAGGGCGCCATCGGCGACCACCTCGCGCAGCCCGCCGACCACCCGGCCGACAAACTGGCTGGGCACCACCGACAGCACGACGGGCGCCCCCTCGACCGCCCGCGCCGGGTCGGCCACCGCGCAGAGCGAATCGGGCAGGCGGAGTCCGGGCGCGAAGAGCGGGTTCTCCCGGTTGCGGTTGATCGCGTCCACCACTTCGGGTTCGTGGGCCCAGAGGCGAACCGACTCTCCCTTGGCGGCCAGCAAGGCCGCCAGCGTCGTGCCCCAGCTGCCCGCGCCCAGGACGGCGACCGTCATCCCGGCCGGTGCTCCACCGGCTTGCGGCTGCCGAAACGATTCTCCCTGCCCTGCAGGAGCCGCTGGATGTTGGCCCGATGCTTCCACACCAGAAAGGCCGCCAGTGCGATATAGATGCCGAGCAGCGCGCCATGCGCCCCGTGCAGAATTACTGCCGCCAGCGGGAAGAGAGCGGCGGCCAGCACGCTGCCCAGCGAGACGTAGCCGGTGAGCTTCACGACAACCGCCCAGACCACCAGCATGGCGAGGAGCGCCCAGGGAGCGAGGCCCAGCATCACGCCGGCGGCCGTGGCGACGCCCTTGCCGCCCCGGAATCGCACGAACACGGAGAAGACGTGCCCCACCACGGCCGCCAGCCCGCAGAGCACGGGAAAAAGCGGGATCGCCGGCACCAGCGGGCCGAAGAACACCACGGGCAGGGCGCCCTTGGCGACGTCGAACAGCGCCACCGGGATGGCGTAGCGCCATCCCATGACCCGGTACAGATTGGTGGCGCCGAGATTCCTGCTGCCCTGCTCCCGCAGGTCGACGCCGCCCAGGGAGCGAGCCACCATGTAACTGGTGGGGATTGCCCCCAGGAAATAGGAAGCCACCAGCCAGCCGGCCGCCTGCACGGTCATTGCCGGCTCCCCCGCCGGGTGAACTTGATCCGCAAGGGGGCGCCCTCGAAGCTCCAGGCCTGACGGAAACCGTGCACCAGGTAGCGTTCGTATGCTTCCGGCACGTCGTGCGGCCGGTTGGAGACAATGGCGAACGTGGGGGGGGCGGTGCCGATCTGTGAGGCGTAGAGCAGCTTGACCTCCTCTCCCGGTTTCTGCGGGGGCGCGGTACGCTGCAGCAGCTCCTGCAGAACCCGGTTGACCTCCGCGGTCGGGATGCGCTCCTGTCGGACCTGCGCGACGGACACGATGAGCTCGAGCAGCTTGTGCACCCGCTGGCCCGATTCGGCCGAGGTGTAGAGGAACGGGACGTAGCGGAGATAGGGCACGCGGTCGGTAATCTCCCGTTCGCCCGCGACAGCGGTATTGGGACCTTTCTCTTCGATCAGATCCCACTTGTTCACCACCACGATGAGCCCGCAGCCCCGCTCCCAGGCCTGCGTGGCGATGCGAAGATCCTGAGCATGGATCCCCAGGGTGGCATCGACCACCAGCACGCAGACTTCCGCACGCTCGATCGCCCGCTCGGTGCGAAGCGTCGAGTAGAACTCTACGTCATCTTCTACTTTAGATCTGCGCCGTAAACCTGCTGTATCAATGAAGTTGAGTAATTTGCCATGATAGCGCAAGGGGGAGTCGATCGCATCCCGCGTGGTACCAGCCTCCGGCGCCACCAGGTGGCGGTCGTGTCCCAACAGCCGGTTGATGATGGATGACTTTCCTACATTGGGACGACCCACCACTGCGACGTTGATCTGTTCCTCCGGTTCCGCCCCGAATCCCTCCGGCAGCCGGGCGACGACTTCATCCAGCAGATCGCCGCTGCCCTTTCCCACCGCGGCGGAGACGGCCACGGGATCGCCCAGGCCCAGCTCATAGAACTGATACTGGGCGCTGGTGTCCGGGAGATCGTCCAGTTTGTTCACAGCCAGCAGCACGGGCCGGCTGGTCTTGCGCAGGTGGGCGGCGATTTCGCGGTCGACCGGGGTGAGGCCCTGCTGCCCATCCACGACGAAGAGGATCAGATCGGCTTCGGCCAGCGCCAGCTCTACCTGGCGACGGATGGCCCGGTCGAGCGCCACCGGGGAGTCGGGCACCAGGCCTCCGGTATCCACCACCCAGAAGGAGCGCCCGTTCCAGTCGCCGGCGCCGAAGTGGCGGTCGCGGGTGGTGCCGGGCTGATCGGCGACAATGGCCTTGCGGCCGCCCAGCAGGCGGTTGAACAGCGTAGACTTTCCCACATTGGGGCGGCCGACGATCGCGACTGTGGGTTTGCTCATGGGCCGACCGGCAGGTCCAGGGCGTCGGTGAAGCGGTAGGAGGGCCGCACCTCGACAGGCACCGCCCGCGCCAGCTGGTCCAGCGAGAGGTCGTCCATGAACAGTCCGTGGTCGTTCAGCGCCTCGGCGGGGAGCAGCGCCAGGTCGAGATCGGTGCGGTCGGCCAGGGCCGCCTGAAAATCGGCGCCCGGAAGGAGGCCGGCACAGGTGACCGACTCGCCGAAGAGCGAATTGGTGATGGACAGCAACTCGAAACTGGCCCCGCTGGCGGCCGCCAGGGGCTCGAGCACCTGGGGCATGAGCGCTCCCATGGAGAGCCCGGTCACTACCGCGATGCGCTTGCCCGCCCAGCCGCGCCAGTCGCCGGCCGAGGCGGCGATCTGCCGCTGCAGGTAGCGCACCGCGCCGACGCCGTTCTCCTGTTGCTCGAAGTCGCCGTAGACCTCGGCGGGCGGGAGCTCCAGCCCCGCCCGGAGATAGAGCTCGTCGGCGCCGTAGGCCCAGGTGGCTCCCCGCTCCCGGCCGGCCCGCTCCGCCGCCGCTTCGACCACGGCGACCGCCGCCCGGCATTCTTCCCGGGTGGGCTCGCGGGCCCGATCGTGCCGGCTGAACTCGGTGAGACCCACCGGAACGACGGAGACCGAAAGCACGGGCCCCCCCAGAGCGTACAGGTCGTCCAGGGTGCGGACCAGCACGGGGCCGTCGTTTACGCCGGGGGACATGACCACCTGGGTATGAAACCGGATGCCGTGGCCGGCGAAGTAGCGGAGCTGCTCCAGCACATCGGGCGCGGTCGGGTTCCTGAGCAGCCAGCGCCGGACAACGGGATCGGTGGCGTGGACCGAGACGTAGAGCGGCGAGAGCCGGTACTCTACGATGCGCGCCAGGTCGCGGTCCTTGAGATTGGTCAGGGTGGCGAAGTTGCCGTACTTGAAGGAGAGTCGGTAGTCGTCGTCGCGGATATACAGGGTGGTGCGCAGGCCCTGCGGCAGCCCGTCCACGAAACAGAAATCACACCGGTTGGCACAGCGGCGGATACGAGGCGGCTCCAGCTCCACTCCCATGGGGAGGGCCTCCGGGCGCTCGATATCGAATTCGATCTCTTCGCCGTCGGGCTGCCGCACGTGCAGCAGGAACTGGTCGTCCGCGGTGAGGAACTCCCAGTCCAGAAAATCTTCCAGCGGGCGCCCGTTGACCGACAGCAGCTCGGTGCCGGCGGTGAGGCCCAACTCCGAGCCGAGCGATTCGGGATATACGGCGGCAACCTTGATCATGCCTCGACCCAGACAAAACACGGGAGGCCGAAATGGCCCCCCGGCTAGGGGCACAAAAGATTGCAGGGAAACGGTTTAAATGCAAGGAGGTGAGGCGGTTTGTGAAATGGGCCCCTCGATACCCGTCCCTACCGCGCTACCAGTCTCCCGTTCCCCACCCCCACCTCCCGGCTGCTTCTGATGGTGAGACGTCGGGCGCTGCCCAGGACAAGCACCAGTGGCAGCGGCGGGTCGCCCGGGGAAAGGCTCCGCTGGTAGACCGGGATGCCGTCGAGCTCGATTCGCACCGTGGTCCGCGAGTGCTGGCCCCGCGGCAGCCCGATATCCGCGGCGAAGAGGCTGTCCTCCGGGTGAAGGCGCCAGGAAGCGCGCACGCGGACCACGGTGCCCCAGGGATAGCCGGTACCCCCGCCCCAACCGTCCATCCAGAGGAGGCCGTCGCCGTCCAGGAAACGGATGGAGCGCACCCGCCCCCCGGCGGGGAGGCGGCTGGTGAGCATGCGATAGGGCGGATCGGACCGCCCGCGGAAGAACCGGAGGCTGCGCAGGTGTTTCTGCTCGTAGGGCAGCAGCGTGTCGAAAGGGAACCCCCAGTGGCACTGCATATTGGTCCAGGCGGTGCTGTCGGCGCAGCGGAAGCCTTTCCGGAAGGCATCGGGATGGGGGAGGCCGAAGGTATGCCCCAGCTCGTGTGCCAGGGTGCCCTCGAAGGTGTACCAGCTGCACCACCAGGCGGTGCCGGTCCGGCCGCTGTCGGGGCAGACGCCCGCCAGGTAGCCCTCCACGGTACTGTCGCCCACCACGGCGATGCCGCCCGAATCTCCATCGGGGACCAGGCCCGCTTCGGCGGTGGAATCGATTCCGCCGTTGCGGCTGTCCGAGCCGGCCCATGCGCCGGCACCGTGCGCAATGAACAGAAGCTTGGTATCGGCGTCTTCCCAGTCCAGCCCATAGGCCTGGAATTCCCGCTGCAGCAGCGTCCACCAGGCCTGGAAGCTGTCGGCGGCGAACTCCGCAAAGCTGTGGCGGGACACCTGGATCGTCAGTGGATCATCGAGGTAGGTGGGGCCGTGCAGCGCTCGCCCGTACCACGCCCGCACCGCGGGGAGCGCCTGGAGGACGAGGCGTATCCCTGCGGTATCGGGCACCATGTCCGACGGGACCATGTAGACGGGGACCACCCGCGGGCCCACATGAGTGGAGGAAGGCGGGGTGCCCCCGATGCCGAGGCAGGCGAGGGCCAGCAATGTGTGGCGAGCGGCGGAGCGCATGGCGGCAACGGGGTGGAATCAGGAACGAAGGGAAACGTGGTGGGGGCAAAAGTGAAAGGGGAGGCGCCCGCCTCCCCTCATTCCCGGTTCGTGACTTCCAGTGCCTTGGGCTACCAGCAGGCCGGGGAGCCCTCCTGCAGGACCGCCGGATTGGGCGAGTTGGCTGCCGGCCCGATGTAGACGCCGCAAGAGGTGGGCGCAACCGTCAGGGCGGGATTGGTCAGTACGGCGGTGTAGCCATTGACCGTAACATTAGTGAGGGGAGCGAGCACGTTTCCCTGCGTGATGGTGGCGCTGACGACGCCGGGACCCTGCACCGGCCCCACAGCCGAAGCGTAGGTAGCGTAATCGAAGTAGTAACCTTCCTGCGCGGTCACCAGGTTCCGCAGGTCGCTGCGCATGCCCGCCAGGATAGCCTTCGACTTGGTGTTGGCGAACTTCGGGATGGCGATGGCCGCCAGGATCCCGATGATCACCACCACAATGAGCAGTTCGATGAGTGTGAAGCCCCTGCGGTTCATTGCACTGACTCCCGAGAATTCGGACCAGAGAGCGGCATGACGCCGATGAATAGGGCAACCCATGTGCCAGATTTGAATGAGCACACCTAAGCGCATGCCAGGTAGTCTGTTACAGCATTCCTGCTGACAGCCTGCGAGGCCTTGCACGCCACCGGAAGAGGCGTCCTGCAAGTATGAGGGAGAGAGGGTATGTTGCGCAGGTTCCCGCTGGTGCAGCTTTCCTCTTTTCAGGAGCCCGGTATGAAGGCCCAGCTCACCCTGCCAACCATTGCCTGCGTGGCCTTGGCGCTGGTCTCCGGCTGCCGGCAGGAGCGGCCCACCGGCCAGCAGGCCTCTGCCACCGATTCCATGAATCTCCCCCAGCGTCTCGAGCAGTACACGACGGTCCGCCTCACGACCGATCTCTCGCAGCTCAGCGCCAGTGAGCGCCGGATGCTGCCGCTTCTGATCGATGCGGCACGGGAGATGGACACGATCTACTGGCGGGAAGCCTATGGTATTCCCGACAGCCTGCTGCAGGCCATCGGCGGCGACAGTGCCATGCGCCGGTACGCCGAAATCAACTACGGGCCCTGGGACCGGCTGGCGTCGGATTCGCCCTTCGTGCCGGGGGTAGGGCCCAAGCCGCCGGGCGCCAATTTCTATCCCGCCGGCATGACGAAGCAGCAGTTCGAGAGCGCGCTGGATGCCACCTCCGCGCAGGCGGACAGCCTGAAGAGTCTCTACACGCTGGTCCGGCGCGATTCGGCCGGGGCGCTGGTGGCGGTCCCCTATCATGTTGCCTTCCCTGCCGCGACGGAGCGGGCCGCCGGCCGGTTGGAGGCGGCGGCCAGGCTGGCCGACGATCCCGGCCTGCGGCAGTACCTCACGTTGCGGGCGCAGGCGCTCCGCAGCGACGACTACCGGGCCAGCGACGTTGCCTGGCTCGACATGAAGAACAACGGGCTCGACGTGGTGATCGGTCCGATCGAGACTTATGAGGACCAGCTCTTCGGCTACAAGGCCGCGCACGAAGCCTATGTCCTGGTGAAGGACAAGGCCTGGAGCCGGCGCCTGGCGCGCTACGCGAGCATGCTCCCCGCCCTCCAGCGGGCCCTCCCGGTGGGAGCGAGGTACAAGCAGGAGAAGCCCGGGACCGATTCCGATCTCAACGCCTACGACGCGGTGTTCTACGCCGGCCAGGCCAATGCCGGCGCCAAGACCATCGCCATCAACCTGCCCAACGACGAAGAGGTTCAGCTCCGGAAGGGCACCCGCCGGCTGCAGCTCAAGAATGCCATGCGGGCCAAGTTCGACAGCATCCTGGTGCCGATCGCCGACCGGCTGATCGCCCCCGACCAGCGCGAGCTCATCTCGTTTGATGCCTTCTTCGAGAACACCATGTTCCACGAGGTGGCGCACGGGCTGGGGATCAAGAACACGGTCAATGGCCGGGGCACGGTGCGCGAAGCGCTGAAGGAGCAGGCCGGCGCCCTGGAAGAAGGAAAGGCCGATGTGCTCGGCCTGTGGATGGTGACCCGCCTCAACCAGACGGGGGAGCTGCCGGGCGAGGACATCCGGAAAAACTATGTGACCTTCCTCGCCTCCATCTTCCGGTCGGTGCGCTTCGGGGCCGCCGACGCGCACGGGCGCGCGAACCTGGTGCGGTTCAATTTCTTCGAGCGCATGGGCGCCTTCACCCGGGATTCCGCCACCGGGACATACCGGGTGGATTTCGACCGGATGAAGACCGCCGTGGACTCCCTGTCAGACCAGATCCTGGTCTTTCAGGGCAACGGCGACTACCAGGGGGTCAAGGCGTTTGTGGACCGGTACGGCACGCTGGATCCCGGCCTGCAGCATGATCTCGACCGCCTGGCCACAGCGGGCATCCCGGTGGACGTCGTGTTCGAGCAGGGGATGGATGTCCTGCAAGGGAGTCGTTAGCTCGCAGGCGCTGGTCATCAGGCACAGGCAGCGACTAGCGACTCAGCACGACCGGCACGAGGAACAGCGCCGCGACCGTAATGAGTGCGATGAACAGCAGGTTGAGGAAGAACCCGGCCCGCGCCATCTGGGGGATGGTCAGCCGCTCGCTGCCGTAGACCAGCGCGTTGGGCGGGGTGGCGACCGGCAGCATGAACGCGCAGCTGGCGGCCAGCGCCGCCGGAATGGCCAGCGTCAGCGGGGGCTCGCCCAGCGCGATGGCCAGCGATCCCACCACCGGGAGAAACGCGGCGGCGGTGGCAGTGTTGCTGGTGAGCTCGGTGAGAAAGACGACCAGCGCCGTTACCGCCGCCACCACCAGCGGGACGGGCCACCCGGACGTGCCCGCCATGGCGTGGCCCAGCCAGGTGGCCAGCCCGGTCTGCTGAATGGCCGCCGCCAGCGAGAGGCCCCCGCCGAAGAGCAGCAGGACGCCCCAGGGGATCCCCCGGACATCCTTCCACATCAGGGAGGCGCGCCCCGGCGCCACCGGCACCAGGAAGAGGAGCAGCGCGCCTGCCAGCGCGATCCCGGCGTCGGAGATGCCGGGGACCACTTTCTCCAGCAGGGGACTGGTGACCCAGGCGAGTGCCGTCGCGGCCGTGATGAGCCCGGCGGTGATCTCGGCCCGCGAGGGCCGTCCCAGGTCGGCCAGCTGGCGGCGGACGAACGTCGCGCCACCCGGGATCTCCGCGAGCCGGAAGCGGAAGAGGACCCGGGTCAGGAGCAGCCAGCAGAGCGGCAGACCGACCGCGACCAGCGGAATGCCCAGCAGCATCCACCGGGCAAAACCGATGTGGATTCCATAGCTCTGCTGGAGAAAACCGGCGAGGAGCGCGTTGGGCGGGGTCCCGATGAGCGTGCCCATGCCGCCGATGCTCGCGGCATAGGCCAGGCCCAGCAGCAGGGCCGTCGCAAAACCCGGGTCGCCGCCGTCCGCTCCGCCTCCCTGCTCCACCAGCTCGATCACCGCCTCGGCCATGGGCAACAGCATGACCACAGTCGCGGTATTGCTGACCCAGAGGCTCAGCGCCGCGGTGGCCAGCATGAACCCGCCCACCAGCCGGGCGGGCTCGGTGCCCACGCGTGCGATGATGGTCAGCGCCATGCGCCGGTGCAGGCCGCATCGGGCCAGCGCCGCCGCGATCATGAACCCGCCCAGGAACAGGAAGATGATCGGATTGGCGTAGGGCGACGCGGCATCGCCGATGGGCGCGATATGCAGCGGCGGGAAGAGTACCAGCGGCACCAGGGCGGTGGCGGAGATGGGAATTGCCTCGGTCACCCACCAGATCGCCATCAGCACCCCCACGGCCGCCGCATGCCAGGCGACGAGGGGCATGTCCGCCGGCGGAGGGAGCAGCAGGAGCAGTACCATCACTGCCAGCCCGGTGACCCGCCCGATGCTGGCCGTTCGGCCGCCGCTCACGCCGGTTCCGCGGTCCGCGCCGGGATGCCGGCCGCGAGGCGCTGGAGCAGGAGGATTTCGTCGCGCAGCAGCCTGGGCAGCAGGAAGCGCTCGCGCACCCGGGCGCGTCCCTGCTCCGCCAGCTCCCGCGCCATCTCGGGCTCCTGGAGCAGCCGGAGCACGGCCGAGGCGCACTCTTCGACGCCATCCACCAGGAACCCGCCCACGCCGCCCGCCATCTGGAGCGGGATCCCCCCGGCGCGGCCCGCCACCACGGGTGTGCCCTTCCAGAGCGCCTCCGAGACCACCAGGCCAAAGCCTTCCCGGATCGATTTCTGCACCACCACGTTGGAGAGGCGCTGGAAGGCGTTCACCTCGACGTTGCTTACGCCGGTGAGATTACTGAAGACATGGATCAGCGGGTCGGCACGGGCTTCTTCCCGGATCTGACGGTAGATCTCCCAACCCTCGGGATCATCCAGGGCCATGGAGCCAGCCAGCGCCAGCTGCAGGTCCGGCAGCTCCTCCCGCACCAGGCGGTAGGCGGCGATCACACCCATGGGATCTTTCCAGGGATCGAAGCGCGCCACCTGGGTAATTAACGGATGGTCCAGCCGCACGCCGACCCAGTTGAGCAGCTGGCGGGCCAGGCTGGGCGGCAGATCGAGGTTCTTGGGGCTGAGCGGGTCGATGGCCGGGGCGATCACGTCCACCGGTTCGAAGGGAAAGTCGGGCGGGACGAAATCGCGAAGGGTAAATATCGCGGCGTCATACGCCGCGACGAAGGTGCGCAGGAATTCCCAGATGGCCGGCTGGGGATGCGAGGTGTCGATATGGCAGCGCCAGATCCAGCGGGTGGCACGCGAGCGGGCCAGCCGGGCAAGCGCGGCGGGCTGGGGGTCGTGGCAGACGATGACGTCCCAGGTGCCCTCCAGCCGCGAGGCGTTGCTCTCGGCCGTGGCCTGAAAGAGCGCCCGGTCCTCCGGCGACAGCGCGACCGCCCCGCCCTGGAGGCCGTTGTGAATGGTCTTGGTGACCTGGAAGAACTCGGGCTCCGCGGTGATCACCTGCCACTCGGCATCGATTCCCAGGTCGCGCAGGAGCGGGACGACCGAGAGCAGCAACTCCGAAACGCCGCCGCCATACCGGGTAGCGTTCAGGTGCAGGACGCGCAGTCCCCGCAGCGGCTCCGCGGCCGCCCGCAACTGGTCCAGAATATCCGCGGGGGCGATGCCGTCATACGACCGCAGTGCGAGCTCGCCGACATCGACGCTCTGGAGCATAGGCTCGATTCGGATCCGGGTCCTTCCCAAGAGAACCGGACCCCCCGCGGCGCCGCAAGGCGCGCCGGCTTACTCCATCGCGGCCGCGCGTAGCCGCCCGAGCAGCTCAGCCAGCGGCAGCCGGTGGACCTCGGCCACGGTCTGGAGAGTTCTGGCGCCGCCGCAACAGAGATCCAGGCCGAATTCCGCCAGGACCGGCCCGGTGGAGGGGAAACGCTCGAAAATCTCGGCGACCGTAGCCTGCTCGGTGATCCCGGTGTGGCGGAATCGTATCCGCCACTCGGCGGGACCGAGCTGCTCCGTCTCCCTCACGAAGCCGCGGGCCGCCAGAACGCGGTAGAGCGGCACCGGCTCGAATGGCGCGGTTAACAGCAGGGTGCCGCCGGCCGCGACCCGGGAGGCGGCCGCCAGGATCATTTCCAGGGGTTCGCCCCCCTGCGCCAGCACGGGGCGCACGTCGAGTTCCAGACTCTTGGTCGGTGCTTCACTGGTGCTCATGACAGGCTCCTATCGGATCATGGATGGATTCCAGGCCGGTTCCCAGACAATGCGCACCTCGAGCCCGCCCACCCAGGGCAGTGCGCGCACGGCCCGCTCGACACCGGAGCGGATGGCCGCCTCGAGCGGACAGCCGCGTGTGGTCAGGGTCATCGTGACGTTGACATCGTCGCCCCTGACCTCGAGATCATAGATCAGGCCCAGTTTGACGATACTGAGGCCCAGCTCCGGATCGATGACCCCGATGAGCCGGCGGTAGACCTGGTTGACCCGGTCGACTGCGACGGGTGCGTTCATCGGCGGGTAGCGAGGCGGAAGTGATGCAGCAGGATGAACACCGTCCCGGCGCTCCACAGCGCCGCGCCGGCGGTCGCCACCGGGCCCGACCCCCGGGCGAGGCCCAGGGCCAGCAGCGGCAGCCCCGCACCGTACGCGGCCAGGGCCGACCAGCCGAACGCCGGGGTTACCAGCTGGGCTACGGTGGGGGTATCGGGCAGTCCCGCCCGGGTGCCGAAGCGGTGCAGCCAGGTGAGAAAGGGGATGATCTTCTGATAGACCCCGATCACCAGCAGGGTCAGCCACCCCAGGAGGCCGGCCAGACCGTACACCGTCACCAGCCGGGGGTCGAACCGGGAGCGAAACAGGAGAATGAGGCCGAGCAGAACGGCACAGCCCAGCCACAGAAACGCCAGCGCGACATGGGCCAGCCCCGGGTCCATCCGGCGATTGCGGCGGCGGAAATAGAGGGCCGCCACACCGAGGTACGCCGTGAGACTCACCGCCATGGCGAGTCCCCCCGCCACGCGGAGCGCCGGCCAGCGTGCGAGCGCGCCGGTAGCGTAGCCCAGGAGGCCGGCGCCCAGCGCGGGCCCGATCCAGCGGAGCGGCCGCTCCAGATGCCCGTGGGCCAGGAGGAACATGGGGAGCAGCCGGCTCCCCACGCCGATTACCGTCAGGGTGGCAAAGCCGACAAGGGCCAGGTGCACGTGTGCGGTGAGGAAGTCGAGACGGTCGACGTTCCACCACCCCGCCGCGTTACCCAGGCGCACGGCGACGACCGCCATGGCCAGGCCCAGCGCGGAGTGCCCGGCGCTGATGTAGAGCCCGATGAGCCGGCCGCGCGGCGCGCGGCGCCGTTGGGGAAGGAGGTTCCAGGACATGCCTCCCACGGCGGCAGCGAGCAGCACCCAGCCGAGCCCCAGCAGCGCCGGGCGCCACCACCAGGCGCCCGCCACCAGCGCCAGGATGCCCGCCTGGAGGACCCAGAAGGTGCGATGGGCCGCCCGGATGCTGCGCGCGCCGATCCCCAGGGCCACAGGGAAGATCTGATAGAGCGCGCCGAAAATCGACGTGGTGATCACGCCCAGCGTGAAGCAGTGGGTGACGGCGATGCTTCGAGGATTCAGAAAGCCGCCACGCGCCAGATCCGGCGCGATCAGCACCAGGGCGGCAGAGCCAAGCGTGAGCCAGAAGAGCCCGGCCGCGAAGTGCTCCGCCGGAAGGAGAAAAGGCGGCGGCTCCGCCTCGGCGCCGGTGGACGCCGGGGCGGTGGCCGGCGCGAGCGGCAGGGCTGCCGTCACGGCTTGCCGATCGCAATCCGCCACACCTCGGGCCCCTCTTCCAGGGCGCGCCAGGTAAAGGCTTCGGGGCGCTCGGCCTGGAACTGGTAAAACAGCGGGCGCGGATTGTGGTCGTTCACCAGCTCGAATTCGGCCCCGGCGGGCAGGGCGTCAAACAACTGGAAGATGGCGGGATGCTTCTCCCGGGGAGGAAGGGGGCGAACATCGAGCGATTTCACCGATCGGCTCCTGTGGTATGGGTTGATGGCGAACGGTCGGATGCGCCGACCGTGTACTCGCAGGTGTGGTCACCGTCGGGCATCCAGGCGGTGCGGCGCAGCGGCGCCCCGACCAGACCCTGCACCAGCGCGATCTCGGCCCGGCAGGGCAGCGAAGAGGCACCAGTGACGCTTCGCAAGGGGCAGTGGCAGAGCCGGAGGACGGGCGCATCGGCCCCCTGGTGCACCTCCGCCATGTAGCCCTCTTCGCTGAGAATGGCTGCTACCGCCTGGAGCCGTTCCCGGCCCTCGAGACCGGCCAGGCGCCGCCGCCCCGCGGCCAGCCGGCCCGCGTTGCGGGTCGCGAAGAACTGCTCCAGTAACGGCTGCCGGTCGCCGCCGGAGAGCCAGCCGATCAGGTCCTGCAGGAGATCGCCCTCGCCCGCGGGGAAGAGGCCTTCGGCCTCGGCGCTCAGCCCGTAGACCACCTCCGGGCGGCCACGTCCCTGCTCCCGCTTGCGGGTGCCGCAGCGCTCGGCCAGATGCAGGGCCATGAGGTTCTGGAGATGCTCCCGCAGCGTTGCCGCCGCGAGAGGCACCCGTTCGCCCAACTCGGCCAGGGTGGCGGGGCCGTGCTGCTTCAGCGCCAGCAGGAGCAGGCGCCGGGTCTCGCCCAGCGCCGCCCCTGCCATAGCCGGCGCACCTTGCGAAGGCATCGGCGCCATTTCAGCGGGTCGCTGTGGCCGGCGAAACCTGGATCAGTCCGACCGCGCCCTTGGCTGCCGCGGCAAAGCTGTGCGTCACGAAGGCATAGGTGCCTGCCCCGCTCCCGTCGGCATCGAAGTGCGTCTCGAAGACCGCGCCGCTGCCGGCCGGGACGCTCCAGGTCTGCACGTTCTCCAGCGCGTGCGAGAGATTGCCGTCGGGATACACCTTGTCGAACATGGTCCCGACGATGTGGAAATCGCTGTGTTCGTTGGGTCCGGCATTCACCACGAAGAGGCGGACGCGGTCGCCGACGCTGACCTGCAGGGGATGCTGCTGGTACTGCGCCGCGCGGCCGTTGAAGACGACATAGGTGGGCTGGTCGGCGAGCGCGGCCGCATAGTCGGGCTCCTCAACGCTCCGGGTGCTGTCGGCCCGAGGATAGAACTCGCTCTGCAGCACGATGAATTCCCGGTCGGCATGATCGGGCCAGCCGTCCTTCGGATCCACGATGATGGGCAGGTACATGCCCTGCATGATGTGCAGCAGCACCGGCGCCGTGCCGCAGTGGACCAGGTAGGCTCCCGGCGTCGTGGCGGTGAATTCGAAGCTCAGCGAATCTCCCGGCATGATGGTGCGGAACGCCGTGCTCATGGGAATCCGCGCGGCATGGAAGTCGATCGAGTGCGGCATCGGCGCCTGATTCACCAGCTTGATGCGGACCAGGTCGCCCTGGCGCACCCGGATCACCGGCCCCGGCACCGTTCCACCAAAGGTCCAGCCGTCGTACCGGACTCCGTCGGCGATCTGCACCGTATCGTGACTGATGGGGATCCGGAATTCCTTGATCCCCGCCGGTCCCACGGGACTCAGCTCTGCCCGGTACACCGGGCTTGTCGGCGTAACGGTCCTGCCGAAGTCGGTGGACGAGACCGCCGGGGCACGATGGCCGGCGGCCAGCAGAGCGATCGCCACCAGAGAGGCGGCGGGAATGGCGGCAAACTTGAGGACGCGGGACATGGACAACTCCGTCGCTTGGGACTATTCCTGTTTGCGACGGAAAGTACCGTTTTTAGTCGGCTGCGTCTTGTCGGAGGAGTACCGCAAAATCGTGTGGGAGATCGCCCGACATCGCTCAGACCGAACGGAGCAGCCCGACCCGGAGGGCGAAACGGACCAATTCGGAGCGGTGGTGGAGACCCAGCTTCTGCATGACCCGCGCGCGGTAGGTATCGACCGTCTTGCTGGAGAGAAAAAGCCGCTCGCCGATCTCGGTGGCGCTGTAGCCTTCAGCCGTGAGGGCCAGGACCTGGCGCTCCCGGTTGCTGAGCTTCCCCAGGGGATCGTCATCGCTGCCGCCCTGGCTGCGCTGATAGCGCTCCAGCAGGAGCCGCTGGGCGTCGGGGTAGAGGAACACCTCGCCGCGGGCCACCGTGCGGATGGCCTCGGTAAGCTCGCGGTCGGCCCCGGCCTTGGTGACGTAGCCGCTACCGCCGGCCTCCAGCACGGGAAAGAGAAATTCTTCTTCACCGTGGGCGGTGAGCACCAGGAGCCGGGTGCCCAGGCCCATGGCGCCGATGCGCCGCATGGCCTCGAGCCCTCCGATCCCCGGCATCGACAGATCCATGACCACGACGGCGGGCCGCAGTTCGCGCACCCGCTCGAGCGCTTCTTCGCCCGAGCCGGCTTCCCCAACCACCTGGAAATCGGGCTCGACGTTCAGCAGGGCCTTGAGGCCGGCCCGCAGCACGGCGTGGTCGTCTACCAGGAGGATGGTGGTAACCTCGGTCATGCGCCGCCTTCCCGCTTCAGAGGGACGGTAATCTCGATCCTGGTGCCCGCGCCCGGCCGGGAGACGATCTCCACCGCTCCACCGATATAGGATGCGCGCTCCCGCAGCCCGAAAAGCCCCAGGCCGCCGCCCCGCATGACGGCCGCCGGATCAAACCCGCGACCGTCATCCGAGACCAGCCCCCGGATGGTATCGCCTTCCCGCCGGATGCGCACGGCGATCCGGCCGGCGCCGGCATGGCGCACGGCGTTGGCGATGGCCTCCTGGAGAATGCGGTAGAGCGCCAGCTCGGCCGGGGCACTCAGCAGGCCCCGCAGGTCGGCCGCTTCGATTTCGATAGGAACTTCAGTCGCCTCCGCCAGGCGTCGCACGTGGGCCTGGATGGCCGCGCTCAGCCCGGCGTCTTCCAGGGCGGCGGGGCGCAGCCCGTGGGCAAACCGCCGCACGCCCTCCATGGCTTCGCCCAGGGCGCCCCGGATCTCCTCCAACGCGGTGTCCCGGCGCATGGGGTCGGCCTGCCGGCGGGCGACTTCGAGCCGGACACGCAGGGCCGCCAGGGTCTGGGCGGTTTCATCGTGCAGCTCCCGGGCGATCCGCTTGCGCTCTTCCTCCTGCGCCGCCAGGGCCCGGCGGGCCATGTCGCGGCGCCGGTCATGCGCCAGTGCGAGCCGGTCGAGCATATCGTTGAACGCCAGGATGAGCCGTTCGAGATCGGCGTCGGCCACGCGTGAAGTGGGGACGCGCGCGGCGTCGTCGCCCGCCTGAATCCGGGCCACGGTGCTCTCCAGCGCCCGCACCGGCCCCAGGGCAATGCGCAACAGCACCGCGTTCACGAGCAGGCTCACGCCGATCCCGACGAGGGCGAGTCCCAGAATGAGTTCGCCCAGCGGCCGTTCCGGGCGGGCGCGCACCAGGGCGGCCGCGAGGGCGGTGCCCGCCACGGCCCCCGCCACCACGATGGTGGCGTTGGCCAGCAGCAGTTTATGGAAGAGCGGGACCCGCAGGAGCGACCGGATCCAGGAGCGGGGAGTCGCTCCGGCGGGGGGAGGTACGGACGCCATGAGCAGAAGTTAGCGCCCTTCCCCGCGGGAGCGAGCCCCCAGCGGCAGGTCAGGAAGCCAGGGAAATCACCGCCCCGGCCCACTGCCCGGGTTCCTTGTCCTGCCGGTAGTACTGGTCGAGATGCACCACGACGTTGCTGCCGTCACGGGTGAGCCCGAACCGATCCATGCTCCGGGTAGCCCGCCCCGAGATGAACTCGCCGTCGGGCTGGTAACGCGAGTGATGCTTGGGGCACTGGAACTGCCCGTCATCCTGGTTCCACTTGAGGGCGGTATGCTGGTGGGGGCAGGAGAGATTGAACGCGTACAGCTCGTTGCTGTGCCGCACCAGAATCACCTCGTTGTCGCGGTCGATCTGGACCTCGTCCCCGGCGGGGATGGGATAGGCTACGTGATCGGGATCGACCGCGTGCGGTGCGGCGAAGCGGACCGGCAGCGCCCGGGCCTGGTCCGGGGTGAGCCCCAGGCCCAACATGATGCTGCCCAGCGTGAGGGCGGCGCTGCGAAGAAAGCTGCGGCGGTCGCTCAGCGGACATCCGTGGCAATCGCCGGGGGGTTCGGTGGTGGCCATGACGATCAGGAAATCGTGGGAAGAAGGGTGCCGAACAGGAGCAGGAGGAGCCACAGACTCAGGCTGGCCACGGCGGTGCGCTTGAGCGCCTTCCAGGGCGCGGGGCCGCCGCCGGCGGGCTGCCGGGCTCGCTGTTCCGCCCGCATCATGCCGAGGCCGTTGAGCATCAGCAGGAGGAGCAGGGCCATCTTGGTCCAGAACACCCACGAGGTGGCAAAGGTCTGCAGGTCGGCAGCGAACATCAGCACTCCGCTCACGGCTGTGGCGGCGAGGCCGATCAGCACCGGCGTGTGAACGGCGCGCAGCTCACCCAGGTGATACGCACGCACCTCGGCCGGCTGGGCCAGGGCGCGCAAGGTGCTGCGATCGGCGGCGAGCGCAAAGCCACCCGCCACCAGGAGACCGGCAAAATGGACGAACGTGACGGCGGTCTCCAGTGCCGTGCTGTCGTTGTACAGATTGGCCCAGGGCGTTGCCAGAGCCGCCGCGTGGTCGAGCAGTGCGGTCATGCCTTCAATCCTTCCAGATCAGCATCATCAAGTAACTCGCGGTCGCCAGACTCATGCTGCTGATGGCGAGCGCCCGGTGGGTATTGGCCCGGGAACTGGATATGGTCCGTGTGAATCCCTCCCGTTCGCCGGGGGCGGTGGCGCCAGTGGCGACAAATCCGGCGTCGGCCGCCAGCATGAGAATCGAATGGATGGTCCGCCGGGTCCGCCCCGCCGGGTCCTTGCGAGCGTCCCACAGGTTCCAGAGGCCGGTCACCGTGTTGATCCCGAACAGCACGGCAATGCCTCCCGCCAGCGCCCCATGGGTGCCTCGCAGCGCGTCGGAGGCGTTGGGCCCGTCATGGATCAGCTTCTGACCGACGAAATATTCCGCGATGAAGAGCGGGAGAGTGGCATAGCTGGCGTACTTGTGAATCGTGAGCCGGGTGTAGTACAGGTCGCTGTACTCGACCGCCTTGGGCCTGGGGCCGGCAGCGGGATCCCCGCCGGGGGAAGCTGTGGCACCACCCTCTCCATACAGGATGCCCGGGAGCGGCGTGGGTCGCAGCGGCGCCGGCGACCCGGCAGCCTGGAACCGGCCTGGCGGCAGCACGGCGGCCAGGGCGATGGGGGCCGGAGGCGGAGGCAGGGAGTCCGGGGTACCGGTGGAATCAACGGCTGAGTGCGTGAGGGCGATGCCAAGAGCCAGCGGAAGGAGCAACCCAGACAATGGTCTATCCCCAAGTGGGAGTCAGGCCGCCGGGAACTGTTCCCGAACCGGTACGCTGGGACGCGGCGACAGCCAGGGTGGCACAAGCCGTGCCAACCCTGGGCAGGTCCCCGCGTCCGCGTAACACCGTAAATCTACTCCGGTTCAGACCGTAAGTGGCGCTACGATCTGTGTTCACAGCATCGTTTCATTGCACCCCATATCCTAGCGGGTGGGCAGCGGCGGATCCGCGATGTATTCCCCCGGCAGACGGCCGGTCAGGCTGCCCAGCCAGGCCCGGATATCGCTGATCTGCTGAGCGGACAGCTCTACACCCAGCTGGTACCGGCCCATGAGCCGGACGGCCTCCTCGAGGGAGCCGACGGACCCGTCGTGGAAATAGGGGCCGGTCATTTCGACGTTTCGCAGGGCCGGCACCTTGAAGACGAACAGGTCGGCCGCGCTGCCACTCACCTTGTAACGCCCGCTGTCCGCCAGGGTGGGATAGGGCGTCCGGGCTCCCAGCCGCTGGAACATGGCACCGCCAACCAGGGCCCCATTGTGACACCCGACGCACCCGACATCCACAAACGCGCGGGCGCCACGCAATTCCGCGGGCGACAGCACGGCCCGGTCTCCCTGGAGGTACTGATCCCAGCGGGCCGGCGTGACGAGTCCGCGTTCGAAGGTGCCGATCGCGCGACCGAGATTGTCGTAGGTGATCGGCTGCGCCTGGTCCGGGAAGGCGGCGCGGAAGGCGGCCCGGTAGGCCGGAATGGCCTGAAGATGAGCCAGAACGGCCTCGGGGGCCGGCATGGCCATTTCCACCGGGTTGAGAATGGGTCCCTTGGCCTGTTCCTCGAGGGTCGGGGCCCGGCCATCCCAGAACTGGGCGATATGGCCGGCGGCGTTATACACGGTGGGCGCGTTCCGGCCGCCGGTATGGCCCAGGTCGCCGAAGCTCAGGGCACGCCCATCGGCGCCGTAGCCGTTCAGCGGATGACAGGTGTTGCAGGAGACATCGTGACCTTCGGAGAGTAACGTCTCGTGGTAGAGTTCGCGGCCCAGGCTGATCCGGGCCTGAACCACCGGGTTCCCGAGGTCGAGGTCAGGAGCCGGGAGCGGAGCGAATAGGGCCAGATCCCGCGGGCTCAGAGTATCGCCGGCCGCGCCGGAAGTACCGATGGCGGCTTCCTGCTTCGGGCCATTGCCGCAGGCCCCGATCAGGGCGGCCGCCGCCAGGAAGGCAAGGAGTGATCTCATGGGTGGCGCCTCGGAGGAAGTGAGGAATTCGTACCACCCAATGCTAGAACTCGCGGTGTGGAGGAATCGTGAGCCGGGCGTGAAAAAAGCCGCCGGGTCAGTATCGCCGGCGGCGGGGGGGGGCGGGAGAGCGGGCGACCGGACTCGAACCGGCGACGTCCAGCTTGGGAAGCTGGCATTCTACCACTGAATTACGCCCGCGGGACCGGAAATCTCACCGGCCGGAAGGGGAGTGTCAACCGGACACACGGGACCAGGGATAAGGGACCAGGGATAAGGAGGTCTCGTATCCCTTATCCCTGGTCTCTGTTCATGCTACTTCCGGTGATAGCTGAAGTCCACGATGCCTTCGCCGGTCGCCTCGAGGTTAAAGGCCTGGGTTTCCCCGGGCTTGAGGGCGTTGATCTGCACTTCCCCGCTGTCCACCACGGCGCCCGAGTCGTTCTGGAATTCGAACACCAGGGTAAACGCCTGGGGCGGCACGGTCTTGTTGCCGGTGGCGTTCTGGGCCTGCAGTCCCTTGGCCTGAGCGTTAAGGATGGCGCCCGAGCCGGTCGGCTGGAACTTGCTGATGTCGATCGTCGCCGGGAGCCCGATCAGTGCGGTGACGTAGTGCAGCACGCTATCCTGCTGTTTGTTGAGCTGGAAGCCCTGGGCCAGCAGCCGCAGGTTGGACTGATTCATGGGCTCGTGCTCGACCAGCCGCCGAGCGACGGCGGTGAGGCTGTCGGCATTCTTCAAATTGTAGTAGGCCGTCGCCAGGTTGAAGGTCGCGCCGCGGTTGTGCGGCTCCTTCTCCAGGACCTTGTGAAAGGCCTGGGCGGCGGCGTCGTACTTCTTGTCATTGATGGCGTTGACGCCCAGATCGAACGCGTCATTGGCCGACATGTTTTCGGCCGCCTCCCCACCCTCCTGGATGGTGGAGAGCATCTGGGATTCAATCTTCTGGGCGCTGTCCACCTGGCCCGACGCGCGGAGCGATGTGGCCAGCGCCTTCATGACGTCCTTGTCGCCCGGCGACCAGCGGAGGAAGCGGCCGAACGCTTCGGCGGCCTCCTTGGGCTTGCCGGCGTTCTGATAGGCCGCACCCAGGTTGAACAGCGCCCGGTTGCGGATCTTGGCATAGTCGGAGTCAGTCGCGGCACGGGGCTCGGCGGCCGCCGTGGCCTGCTCGAACGCCGCGGCCGCGCTGTCGTACTGCTTCTTCTCGAAGTACAGCACCCCCATGCTCTGCGGCGCATAGGGCTCCGAGGGCAGGAAGTGCGCCGCCATGCGGTTCAGCGCGAGCGCTGAATCGAGGTTGCCGCTCTTTTCCATCTGGTCGGCATTCTTGAGCAGCACGGCATAGGCGCGCTTGCGCAGGTTGTCGATCGGCTCCTTGCATCCCGGCGCCTTGGCCAGGGCCTTGGAGAGCGCCGAGTCGGCGCCGGCGATGTCGCCCCGGTAGAGATAGACCCGGCCCAGCCAGTACCAGGAGCCGGCCACGTCGCCCTGGCCCTGTTCGTTGATGGCCTTGAGGATGACCCGCTCGGAGTTATCCAGCAACCCGGGCTTCGCGGCCTCGTTTTTGGCGCTCAGGTAGGACTTGATGTAGGTGCGGCCCGACTTCACCATGAACTGGTCGTCGTTCAGCTCGCATTCCGGCGTCGAATAGACCTGCGGCTGCGTCTGGCTGATCTGCGTCGCCAGACTGGCCTGGGCGGGCTGCTGCGCCATCAGGGGCGCCGTGGCCCCCGCCGCAAGAAGTGCCGTCCATACCGCGCGAATCATCACTGCTCCTTTGTTCGAGAGAATCATCCCCGCCCCTCCCGCTCGATCCACTGGCCGAGCGCCCGGGCCTGCGCCTCGCGCGCCAACTCGTCCGCCGGCCGGCCCAGGCGCCGTGCCAGGGCGGCGATATCGTCGTATTCGGCCTTGGCCCGCGGGCCGCCGGGTCCGTGCAGCAGCTTCACCCGCACGGTGTCTCCGCCCGCCAACCGGACCTCGCGCGTCTCGCGCGGCAGGGTCACCCGTTCGGCGGTCCAGCGCCGCAGGCCCGCCGTGGTGCTGTGGCGGAAGAGCGCCTGGGCCACCGCATCGGCCATGGCGGGTGCCGCGAGCGCCTCGAGCCGGAACCCGATCCGGCCCTTTTTCATCTGCGTCGCCCAGACCTGGACATCGAGGGCACCGGCGGCCGCCAGGGCCTCGCGCAGCGGCTCCAAGTATTCCGGTGCCAGGTCATCGAGGTCCGTGGCCAGGGTCACGACCTCCCCGGCCTCTCCCGCCGGCTCAGCCACCACCAGCCGGAGCGCGTTGGGCCAGCCGGCCGGGTCCCGGGTTCCGGCCCCCCAGGCGGTCCGTACCATGCGCCAGCGGGCGGGCGCGGGGCCGGCCGAGAGCACTCGCAGCAGCACCGCCCCGGTGGGGGTGGTTGCCTCGCCCGTAACGGGCCCCCCGGTGGCGACCTCCATGCCTTCCAGCAGGTGCGCGGTGGCGGGTGCCGGAACCGGCAGGATGCCATGTGCCGCCCGAACCCAGCCGCTTCCGAGAGCGACCGGGCGATGATGCACCCGCGCCAGTCCCAGCCGTTCGAATCCCTCGATCGCGCCGACGATATCGACCAGCGCGTCGGTGGCCCCGACCTCGTGCAACGCCACCCGTTCGGCAGGGACTCCGTGTACCCGCCCTTCGGCCTCACCCAGGAGCCGGAAGGCGCGGGTGGCCTGTGCCCTGACCCGTTCCGACAGCGGAGCTCGGGCGATGATCTCCAGCAGTTCGCCTACGTGCCGGTGTGCCCCCTCGTGGGTATGGCCTCTCGGCTCAGGCTGATCCGGCGCCGATACCGGCTCGGCCGGGCCTTCGCTCTCTCCTCCAGGCAGCCGCACCACCACCCGGGCGCATTCGATACCGCCGCGGCTCACCCGGGAAAGCTCCACCTGCACTCCCTCGAGCCCGAGCCGTTCAGGAAGCGACGTGAGCCACTCCGGCGGGGCCCCCGCGTCGAGCAGGGCTCCGAGGAGCATGTCACCGCTCACACCGGCAGCGGGGTCGAGGATGGCGAAGCGCACGTCCGGCATAACCATGAAATATGCTCCGATCTAGCTTTCTGACCAACCCTGCGGGGTCCGGTACAGCCATCCCGCGCCGGTGTTGAACACCACCACCCGATCCTCCGGGGACAGGGCGCCCCGCTCCCGCAATACGGCGGCGGCGGCCAGCGTCGCTCCCCCTTCGGGGGAGATATCCACTCCCTCTTCGGCCATACCGCGCCGGGCCGACTCCAACAACACCGGGTCTTCGATTTCCACCGCGCCCCCGCCGCTCTCCCGCAAGGCCGCCAGCATCAGCCGGTCTCCCAGCGGGCCCGGCACCCGGAGTCCGGCGGCAGCGGTGCGCGGGTCCGGCCAGGTCTCCGCGTGCTCACGTCCTTCGCGAAAGGCCGCGACCACCGGTGCGCACCCGGTGGACTGCACGCTGAACATCCGGGGCAGGTCGCCCGCGATCCAGCCGATGTCCCGCAGTTCCTGGAATGCCTTCCACATGCCGATCAGTCCAGTGCCGCCGCCCGTGGGGTAGATGATGGCCGCGGGCACGGTCCAGTCCAACTGAAGGGCAAGCTCCATACCGAGCGTCTTTTTGCCTTCGATACGGTAAGGCTCACGCAGGGTCGAGAGATCCACCGCCCCGGTCTCGGCTGCCCAGGCTCTGGCCGCCTTCCCGCAGTCACCGATATGTCCCTCCAGCCGGACAAGGTCTCCCCCGAAGGACACGATCTGCGACAGAATCAGGGGCGGCGTGGAGGCGGGGGCGAATACCCGGACAGACACGCCGGCGCGGGCGGCGTAGGCGGACGCGGCGACTCCCGCATTGCCGGCGGTGGGAATCACAAATCTGCTGGCTCCCGCGGCGACGGCCCGGGTAATCGCGGCGCTGAGGCCGCGAGCCTTGAACGACCCGGTAGGGTTGCAGCCTTCGTCCTTGAGATGCAGATCCGGCAATCCCAGGCGTGCGCCGGTGCGGCGCAGCGCCAGCAGCGGCGTGTCACCTTCCCCCAGTGTGACCGGTTCTTCTCCCGGATCGACCGGCAGCAGGGCGCGGAAGCGCCACATTCCCTGCCCCCGCCGCACCTCGGCCCGGTCGCGGATGCTGGGGTGGCGGTGAGGATAGCGGACCAGCCAGGGCTGGCCGCAGGGGCACACGGTGGGGAGGCCGGTGGGCTCGGCCGTGGCGCCGCAGGCGGCGCATTCGAGGATCCAGTCCATGACGATCAGGCATCCGGAGCCGGGAATCAGAAATGGAACGGGGACTCCGTCATTCCTCCATCCCGGGTGTCCGATTCCTACTCCTTGAGGTGTTGAAGCACGCGTTCGGCAAGTGCCCGGGAGAACCCCGGAACGGAGGCGATTTCCTCGACCGTGGCCGAGCGGACGCCGGCCAGGCTGCCGAAGTGCTCCAGCAGCCGGCGGCGCCGCGTGCTGCCGATGGCGGGTATTTCCAGCAGCTCGGACGTGATGGTGCGGGCCTTCCGCCGCTGGCGATTGTAGGCCACGCCGAACCGATGGGCTTCGTCGCGGGCCCGCTGCAGCAGCTGCAGCGACGGACTGCGGCGGGAGAGCCGGAGGCTCTCACTCCGCCCGGGGAGGAATACTTCTTCCTCCCGTTTGGCGAGACTGATAATGGGGACTTCGGTCACGCCTTCCGCCACCGCCGCATCCGTGGCCGCACCGAGTTGTCCCTTGCCCCCGTCGATCACGATGAGGTCGGGCAGCGGCTTCCGCTCCTCCCGGCGTCGCCGGAGGTAGCGGGTGAGCACTTCGTGGATCGCCGCGAAATCGTCCTGCTGGGCGAGCCCCTTGATCCGGAATTTTCGATACTCGCTCTTTCGCGGCCGGCCGGCCTCGAACCACACCAGCGAGCCCACGGTATCCCGTCCCTGGCTGGTGGAGATATCCACGCAGATGAGGCTGCGGGGCACCCGGCTGAGTCCCAGGTCGCGCCCCAGGGCGTAGACCGGATCCAACGCGCGCTGGTCGGTTTCGAAGCTCTCGATACGGAGACTCTCCAGCAGATGCCGGGCGTTCTGATCGGCCAGCTCGCGCAGCCGATGCATGCGCCCTCGCTGGGGCACCACCAGCTCCACTCCGGGCAGCAGCGCCTCCAGACCGGCCCGGTCTTCCGGCGGGAACGGGAGCACCAGGCGGCGGGCCCGCCCCTCGGCCGGAACGTAGTAGCGGACCAGGAACGCGCTCAGGAGGGCCGCGTCTTCCTCCTCTGCCACGTTCTCGAGGAAGCGCTGCTCCCGCATCAGCACCTTGCCTTCGCGCACCCGCAGCAGCACGGCCACCGCGTCGTCGCCGTCGTGCGCCAGGCCAATGACGTCGGCGTCACCGCCGCCCACGGTTTCCACGGCAGCGGGCGCCTCCAGCTGCTCCAGCCACTTGAGAGTGTCGCGCAACTGGGCCGCGCGTTCGTAGTCTTCGCGATCACTGGCCTCCTGCATCAGTACCCGGACCCGGCTGCGCACGTCCACGGTGCGGCCCTCCAGCACCCGGAGCACATCGCCGATCATGCGCCGGTAATCGGTCTCATCCTGCCAGCCGACGCAGGGCGCGAGGCAGCGGCCGATATAGAAGTCGAGGCAGGGCCGCTCCCGGCGCTCCCGCGGCAGGTCGTCTGCGCAACTGCGCACGGTAAAGATGCGGCGGATCAGCGCCAGCAGGCGGCGCATGTCGGCCACGTCGGTATAGGGGCCGAAATAGCGCGCCCCTTCGAGATCGCGCCGCCGGGTGACCAGTACGCGGGGGAACGGCTCCCGCAGGGTCACCGCAATCGAGGGATAGCTCTTGTCGTCCTTGAGACGAACGTTGAAGCGCGGCTGGTGTTCCTTGATCAGGTTGTTTTCCAGCAGGAGGGACTGCGCTTCGCTGGGGACGACGATAGTCTCCACGTCGTCGATCAGGCGGACCAGGAGCTGGTTCTTGGGGCTGGTGCTGAAATCGGCGCTGAGATAATTCCGGACACGGCTGCGCAGGCGCTTGGCCTTGCCCACGTACAGGACGGCTCCCTGGCGGTCCTTCCACAGGTACACGCCGGGCGCGTCGGGCAGGGTGTCGATTTTGCGCTGCAGCTGTTCGGAAATTTCCACGACCATCATTCCGCCTGAAAACCGCGTCAGCCCCGCCGGAGCAGCGTGCGCCCGATCAGGGAGCGCAGCTCCGGGCCCCCCAGACCATACGCCAGGGCCAGATACAGGAATCCATAGGTGCCCAGCACCAGGATCGCCACCGGGACCGGATGGACGAAGGGGAGCAGCCGGTCCACCCAGCGTGCCGCCGCCGCCGAGACCAGTGCGGCGGCCCACAGTCCCATGGTAAACCGGGCCGCAAGCCCCGTGAGCCCGATGCGGCCGTTCATGCCCCGCCGCAGCAGCGTGAACTCCACCCAACCCGCCATGCCGGCCGAGGCGGTCAGCCCCGCGGCCCCCCAGCGGGGGGCGATGTGCAGCGCGGCCGGCAGGGGGAATGCAAAGAGATAGCCCAGCATCAGGGTGAGCCCCACCCGCACGATAGCGTAGCGCAGCGGGGTCCGGGTATCGCCCAGGGCGTAGTAGGCCGAGGAATAGAGCCGGCTCAGGGTAGAGGCCAGCAGGCCGACCCCGGAGCCGGCCAGGATCCCCCAGATATACAGGGTCACATCGTGGGTGAACACGCCCGACTGGTACACCGCCCCGGCAACGATATCGCCCAGGGCCAGGAAGGCCATGGCCGAGGGCACCACGAAGAAGGCGATCTGCCGCAGACCGGAGTTGAGCCGTGCCGCCAGAAAGTCGGTCCGGGCTTCCCCGGCGGCTCCGCTGGACATGGCGGGCAGTTCCGCGGCCGAGACCGACATCCCGAAGAGGCTCACCGGCAGCAGGTAGAGCGTCTGGGCATAGCCCAGGCCCGCCACGGCTCCGGTGGGCAGGGCGCTGGCCAGCAGCATGTCCACGTAGGAGCTGACCTGATAGACCCCGCGGCCCAGGAAAACGGGGACGAAATTGCGGATGACGGTGTGGACGTGCCGGCTGGCGGTATCGAGGCTGAGCCGGAGGCGGCCGGTGATGGTGAAGACCACCGGCAGCTGCACGCCGAACTGCAGCGCGCTCCCTACCACCGAGGCCCAGGCGGTGGCGGCGGCCAGGTTGTACGAGCTGGTGCGGCCGCCGAACCACAGCAATGCGGTGATGATGGCGATGTTCCAGACCACCGGCGCCGCATAGGAGAGAAAGAACCGGCGATGGCTGTTGAGCACTCCCAGGCACCAGGCGCTCATGGCCAGCAGTCCCGCGCCCGGGAAGAGAATCCGCACCATGCGGATGGTCTGCAGCCGTTTCTCGCCCTCGAACCCCGGGGCGATAAGCGTGATCAGAATGGGCGTTGCCAGGACCCCCACCAGCACGATGACCGAGGTGGCCACGGCCAGCAGGCTCGCCACCGCGCCCGCCACGCGATCCGCCTCGCGCTCGTCCCCATCCGCCAGCAGGCGGGCATAGACGGGAATGAAGGACGCCGACAGCACGCCCTCGCCGAAAAGGTTCTGCAGCAGGTTGGGGATACGGAAGGCGGCGTTGAAGGCGTCGGCCGCCGCGGAGGTGCCGAGGAAATGACCGAAGACGCGCTGACGGACCAGCCCCAGCAGCCGGCTCAACATGATCCCCGCCGCGACCATCAGCGCGGGGCGGCGGCGACCGGAGGGGGGGCTCAGGAGCTCTGCGGCGGGAGCTGGGGCCGGCTCGAGGTATCCTCCAGCAGGCGCTGAAGAAAGGTGGTCTCGTCCTGGAGCGACTGTACCAGCCGGGTGAGGTCGTCCACTTCGCTCTCCAGCAGGTCCACCTTCCGGGCCAGCTCCTTCACGTCGGGAGGCACGGCCTCGGGCCCTTCCAGCCGGCGCGCGAGGGCGCGCCCGATGGGCGAGTCGATCACGATCCCCACGATGGGGATCAGGAGCGCGACGATGAGGATAAGCCCGAGCAGGTACACGCTTGAGTCTACGAAGGAAGTTGTTGGGCGGCAAGAGCTTGCGTATACCAGCCGTGGCAGGCCTCCGCCAGCTCCTGCAGCAGCCCCCGGCCGTAACGCGCCAGGTAGGGCGGCAGACAATACACCCGTTCCTGGGACAGGTCCAGCGGCCGGAGGGCGGCGCGGGCACGCTCGATCTGCCCCAGCTCGGTCCCGACCCGCCGCTTGAGGTGGGTGAGGAGGCGATGCTCCACCTGGTCCAGCTCGCGTTGCGCGCGATCGCGCACCTTGCGGACCGGCTGCTCCAGGGTGGGATCGATGCCGACCGCTGCGTCCCCCAGGGCCGCGTATTCCGCGGTGAGCGTCTGGCGCAGCCGTTCCAGCGCCTCCTGGGCCTGCCGTGGCAGACGCTCGCGTATGACCTGCTGCTCCAGCCTGCCCGGTGCCAGCAGGCCGTCGAGGTCGGTCCCGAACTTCTCCAGCACGCGGTTCACCCGCGGCTCGACGATGAGGCCGTTCCAGCGGGGCGTGGGCTGCTGCCGGTGGATCCGCATGCGGGAAAACACCGGCGGGGTGAGCGCCCAGTAGCGCAGCTCGCCGGGACCGGCCATGTAGGCCACGGTGGGCAGCAAGGCGCTCTCGATGACGGGACGCAGCAGCACGTTGGGCGACAGCCGTTCGGGCTGGTTGGCCGCGATGCGCTGGAGGTCGTCGAGCGTGAAGCGCTCTCGGCTGCGCCGGGTGACCAGCGACGTTCCGTCAACCAGCAGGCGATCACGGCCCTGGGCCGCTTCCAGCATGACCAGGGTTGCCCCCTGCCCCACGACGACGCCGGGATCTTCGCCGATCGCGGCCAGGTCCTGGCTGCGGCGGGCAAGGTCGCGATCGAGATCCTGGCTCAGCCCCAGTGCCCGGACCACGTGCCGAGCCGCCCCGCGTTTGGCGGCGGGATGCGTGCTGTCGAAACAGAGCACCCCCTGCGGAGCCAGGATTTCAGCCAGGGCGCCCGCGGCCGCGGCGGCGATGGTGGCTTCGGGCCGATAGTGTCGTTCCAGCCCCGCCAGGATTTCGGTGCCGAATTCGGTCGCGGCGAGGTCGTCCCGCAGGATCTGGAGTGCGGGGACGATGGCCGCGCCCAGCGTTTCGCGGTACATCGGCGTGAGCGGCGCCTCGGCGGGGCGCTCGCGCAGGACGACCTGGCGAACCGAGCCGTCGGGCGCCGGCCAGGCGGCGTGATTGGCTTCGGCGAAATCGTGATCATCCCCGGCCACCCAGAAGATCGCCTGCACCGGCCGTTGCCAGCGCTCCTCCAGCATGCGGGCCAGCGCCGCGGCGGAGAGGGCCTTGTAGGCGGCATAGAGCGGCCCGGTAAAGAGGCCCGGCTGCTGTCCGCTGGTGACCACCAGAACATCGGGTTGCCGGAGCTTCGCCAGCAGCGCCTCGCTGCCTGGAGGCTGCAGGACGGCGTCGAGCAGCTCGGGGGGGAAGCCGCCGGCGCGCTCTTCCGGCCATTCCACGGCCCCGGCGATCGGGGTTGTAAGGATGCGCAGGCTCATGCCCGCGAGCCCATGAGAATGGTGCGCGGGGCGCCGGGCCCGTGCGCGTGACCGTCGTAGCCGCCAAACCGGTGGTGGACGGTGATGCCCGCCCGCCGGAGCAGCTCTTCCAGCTCGGCGGCGGTGAAGAGCCGGACCCGCTCGGTAAAGCGCCGCTCCGGCGTGTCCATTGCCTTGTGGACGTAGCGGCCGTCGGGGCTTACCCACCGGCGGACCGGCACGGCGGTGCCTTCGAGGTCGAGGGTGCCGGCGGGCACCAGGTGCTCGCGGACGTGATCGGCATTGAGAAAATCGAGCACCAGCCACCCCCGCGGCCGCAGCGTGCGGGCCATGCCGCACAGGGCCTGTTCGTGCTCCTGGTCGGTTGCGAAGTATCCGAAGCTGGTGAAGAGATTCACCGTGAGATCCATGCTGCCCGCGCGCACCGGCAGCCACCGCATGTCGGCGCGGATGAGCGGCGCGTCGGTCACTTCGCGGGCCCGCCGGAGCAGGCTGGGGGAGAGATCCAGACCGACGGGCCGGGAGCCGGCCGCTTCCAGCGCGGCGGCATGCCGGCCCGCGCCGCACCCCACGTCGAGCACGCGCCAGCCGTCGCGCCAGGGCAGCGTCCGGCGGATGAGGGCAACCATACGCCCGGCATCGGCTTCATCCCGGTGGGGATAGAGGTGGAGGTACTCCTCGCCGAACCATTCTTCGAACCATTCCGTCATGGGGCCGTCAGCGATGAGGCATAAGACGTCAGCGGCCTTCACCGTCATTTGTGGTACCGCTCGCCCTTCAGAATCGTCCCCGCCCGGTACAGCTGCTCGCATGCCACCACCCGCGCCAGTTCGTGCGGCAGGGTGAGCGGCCCCAGGCTCCAGCAGGCCTCGGCGCGCTCCAGCACCACGATGTCGAGCCCCGTGGAACCGCCCAGGACGAGGGCCACGTCCCGGCCTCCTTCGCGCCAGCGTGCCAGCTGCCGGGCCAGCTCCTCGCTGGTCCAGGCGCGCCCGGTGCGCTCCAGCGCCACGATCCGGGACTGGGGCGGACACCGGTCCAGCAGGCGCTTCGCTTCTTCGCGCCGCGCCACGGCGTCGGGCCCGCGCGCTTCCCGTACTTCCACCTCGTCAACCTTCAGGTAGCGCCCCAGACGCTTCAGGTATTCATCGCAGAGCTCGCGGCAGGCCGGCCGCAGCTTCCCCACCGCCACCAGCCTGAGGTTCACCGACCGGCCTGCCCATTCCGCCCATTCTGCCCGCTCTGCCCACTCCTAGGCATACATGCCGCGCAGCCGGTGCACCACGGCCACCCGTTCCATTGCCAGCATGTAGGAGGCGATGCGCAGGTCCACCTTGTGCTTATCGGCCGTGGCGGCCACTTCCTTGAAGGAGCGGACCATGATTCGCTTGAGCCGGCGATTGACGGTGTCTTCGTCCCAGAAATAGCCCGCCCGGTCCTGCACCCACTCGAAGTAGCTGACCGTGACCCCGCCGGCGTTGGCCAGGATGTCGGGAATCACGAACACGCCGCGGTCGTTGAGGATCTCGTCGGCGGGCGCCGTGGTGGGGCCGTTGGCGCCTTCGCAGATAATCCGGGCCCGGACCTTGGACGCGTTTTCGCGGGTGATCACGTTCTCCATGGCTGCCGGGACGAGGACATCGCACTCCACCTCCAGCAGCTCCGCGTTGGTAATCGTCTGGGCGTTCCGATAGCCCTCCAGGAACTTGTGCGTCTTGGTATGCTCGACGATGTCGGCGACGTCGAGCCCCTTGGGGTTGTAGATGGCGCCGGTCTTGTCGCTGACCGCGACCACCGTGAGGCCCACCTCCTGGAACAGCTCGGCGGCCACCGAGCCGACGTTGCCGAACCCCTGGATCGCTACCCGGGTTCCCTCGCGATCCATTCCCAGCCGCTTAAGCGCCTGCAGGGTGGTGAGGACGCAGCCCCGCCCGGTGGCCTCGCGCCGGCCCAGTGAGCCGCCCATCTCCACCGGCTTGCCGGTGACCACGGCGGTCACGGTATGACGGTGGTGCATGGAATAGGTATCCATGATCCACGCCATCACCCGCTCGTTGGTGTTCACGTCGGGCGCCGGCACGTCGGAATCCGGCCCCAGGGTTTCGATGATGCTCGCGGTATAGCGGCGGGTGACGCGTTCCAGCTCGCCGGGGGACATTTCGAACGGATCGCAGACGACGCCGCCCTTGGCGCCGCCGAAGGGGATGTTCACCACCGCGCACTTCCATGTCATCCAGGCAGCCAGCGCTTTCACCTCTTCCAGCCCGACGTCCGGCCGGAAGCGGATGCCGCCCTTGGCGGGGCCGCGGGAGCTGTTATAGATGACCCGGTAGCCCGTCAACACTTCGACATCGCCGTTGTCCCGCTGCAGCGGGATGGAGACGATGATCTGCTTCTCGGGGTTGCGCAGCACCTGGTAGAGCCCAGGATCGAGCCGGAGCAGCTCGGCCGCGTAGTCGAAGCGCTCCATCATCGCTTCGAAGGGATTTTCCTCGTTGGCGAACCGCAGGTCGCGGTCCTGGCGGATGACCTGACCTGCCGGCGGAGTGCTCGCAGTCGTCATATAGGTGGCGTCGGCTCCAACGCATTCAGTGTGAGAGATGGGCGACGGGCGTCACGACGGCGTCGAGGCCCGCGCAGATATCCTCGCCCCCCTCTTCCCAGGTGAGGTCGAGGATGGCAACCAGCGGTTCCGGGGCGTCCTTCGGCCAGCGCTGCCGCAGCTTCACGGCATCCTTTTCGGTAATCACCACGTAGTCGGCACGGCGCGCCGCATGCCCCAGCCAGGCGACGTCTTCGTCCCGATACGCGTAATGGTCCTTCCAGGTGGCCACCTGCACCGCCGCCCCGGTGGCCTTGGTCTGCACCACGAAGGCCTCCGGATCGGCGATGGCCGAGGCGGCCACCACGCGCCGGCCCTGGAGCGCGGCGGGCGGATGCACCGTCCCGGAGAGCAGCCCCTCCAGCCGGGCCAGCCCCAGGTGCGCTACCCCCACCGGCACCTCGACCCGAGCGAGCAGGCGCGAAGCCAGGCTCAGCGCCGTATCCAGGCTGGCGCGCTTGCGGGTCACCACCACCGCGTCGGCGCGCCGCAGCGAGGGAAGTCCCTCGCGCCAGGGCCCGGCGGGCAGCGGCCAGCGGACCGCCCGGGTGGTCTCCGCGCTCACCACGGCGAGGTTGTAATCCCGGTGGACATCCAGGCGCTGAAAGGCATCGTCCAGCACCAGGACCTGCGCCCCGCGCGCGAGCGCGCGCTCGGCGCCCGCGGCCCGGTCGGCGTCGGCGATCACCACCGCGCCGGGGAGGGCCCGCTCGTGCACCAGGGTCTCGTCGCCGCCGTAGCCCCGCAGCAGGATACCGGGCCGCAGGCCCCGCCCGGCGAAATAGCGCGCGATCCAGATCGCGACCGGCGTCTTGCCCGAGCCGCCCACGGTAAGGTTCCCGACGGCGACCGAGGGCAGCGGCAGGTCGTGCACCGGCAGCCAGCCGCGCCGGTAGGCGCGGGTGCGCAGCCCCATACCGGCCCACCAGAGGCCCGCCGCCGGCAGGAGGCCGAGGCGCGCCAGCCGGGCATCGAGCCGCCGGCTGGTCCAGAGCCAGCGGATCAGCCGGTGGGTGTCGCCGCGCCGTCGGGGCATTCGACCTCTCGAGTAATGTGTCGCATCGCTTCCACCGCCCGTTCCAGGCCTTCGCTCAGTCCCGCCGGCCCGGGGGTCACCCGGAACGGCTCGCCATAGGCGATCCGGACCCGGGCCAGCGGCTTCGGCAGCATGAACCGGTCCCAGGAGTGGAACCGCCATGCCCGGTCCGCCTGGGCGTGTAGCGGCAGTACCGGCCGGCCGGCGCGCTGCGCCGCCGCCACCGCTCCCGGTTTCAGCTCCCGTCGCGGGCCCTTCGGCCCATCCGGGGTGAAGGCCACGGCGTAGCCGTCTTCCAGCTCCCGGACCGCTCCCAGCAAGGCGCGCATGGCCCCACGGGTGCTGGAGCCGCGCACCAGCCGGTAACCGATGCGCTCGGCGAAGTCGGCCAGGTACTGTCCGTCGCGAGCCTCGCTCACCACGATGGTGATCTCCTGCCGGCGATGGTACCAGAGCAGCGGCAGGAGCGCTTCGTGCCAGCAGAGGAAGACGAAGCCCCGGCCTTCCTTCCGCAATGCCCGCCAGCGTTCCTCATGCAGCGTGCGCATGCGCCAACTGCGCGCCAGGAGCCCTGCTGCCGGACCGGCCAGCGCCTGGGCGAATGCCGGCGGCAGCCGCCACCTCATTGGCCCAGCAACTCGGCCGCCATGGCCGCCACCCGCTCGGTGGCTCCTGGAGGGCCCAGGCGTTGCCGCACCAGCTCGAGCCCGGCGTGCTGGGCCACGGTCTTCGGGTGCGCCGGATCGAGCAGCGGCCGGAGCTCGTCGCGCAGGCGCTGGGCATTCACCTCCTGCTGATGCAGCTCCGGCACCACTTCGATCTCGGCCACCAGATTCACCAGGCTGATCCAGCGTACCCGCACCAGCATCCGGGCCAGCCGGTAGGTAAGCGGGTTGGTGCGGTAGGCCACCACCATGGGCGTGTCCGTGAGCGCCGCTTCCAGCGTGGTAGTGCCGGACTTCGCCAGCACCGCATCGGCCGCGGCCAGCACCGCGAGCGAGTTGCCGTCCACGGGCCGGATGGCGCCGGGATCGGGATATTCCCCGACCGGGGTAGAGGCCATGATCACGCGGTCGCAGGCGCCTTCGTCCAGCAGTGCCAGCGCGGCATCGCGGAAATGGCGCCAGTGGTTCCGCACTTCCTGCGCCCGGCTCCCGGGAAAGATAGCGAGGACCCGCGCTTCAGCCGGGATTTCGAGCTGGCGGCGCGCCTCCTCGCGAGAGGGCGCGTGCGCCGCCCGGTCGACGATGGGATGGCCGACGAACTCGGCCGGAATACCCAGGCCCCGGAGGAACCGCTCCTCGAACGGGAGGGGGACGGCCACGCGGTCGGCCACGCCGCGGAGATGCCTGGCCCGGCCCGGGCGCCATGCCCAGAGCGCCGGCGGGATGAAGTAGAGGACCCGGCTGCCGGCCTGGTGCGCATCCCGGGCCAGCCGGACATTGAAGCCGGGATAGTCGATCAGGAGGACGAGGTCGTAGCGGCGGCTGCGGAAGCGCCGGCGCAGGGTGCGGAGCAGCCGGTAGTGGGCCGGGATGGAGTGGACGACCTCGACCAGGCCGAGGGCGCTGTATTGCTCCATGTGATAGGCCACGGCGGCCCCCTCGGCGGCCATGGCCGGCCCGCCGAAGGCGTCGATCTCGACGCCCGGCAGCCGGCGGCGCAGCGCCGCCACGACGCCGGCGCCATGCAGATCGCCGGACGGCTCTCCGGCCGACACGAACACCCGCACCGGCCCTGCCAGGGTCATGCCGGTGGGGTGGCCAGAACCGGCGAGCGTTGTACGGCGTCGAGCACCTGCAGGGCCAGCGCCACCGCGGCACGACCTTCCTCCCCGCTGACCCCCGATTGCGTGCTACCGGAGACACTCCGCACGAAGCTCTCCAGCTCCAGCCGCAGCGCGTCGGCTTCCGGCGCATCGAGCGCGATACGCTCGACGATGTCTTCCAGCTTCTGGTTGGGGCCGGGGCGCCACCCGGGGCGCAGCCGCATGAACTCGCCGCCCCCGGTTCCCAGGTCGAGTGAGAAGTACCCGGTGCGCTGAAAGATGCGGAGCTTGCGCATGCGGTCTCGAGCCATGCGGCTGGCCGTGACGTTGGCGACGGCGCCGTTGGCGAACTCCACCCGGGCATTCGCCATATCCAGGTGGTTGGAGAGCACGGCCACGCCGGAGGCCCGCACGTCGGCGGCTTCCCCCCCGCCCAGCAGATGGAGGATGAGGTCGAGGTCGTGGATCATGAGGTCGAGAATGACCGCGACATCGGTGCCCCGGGGCTGGAAGGGCGCGAGCCGCATACTCTCCAGGTAGCGGGGCTCCGCCAGGTAGGGGTGGGCCGCCCGCACCGCGCGGTTGAAGCGCTCGATGTGTCCCACCTGCAGCAGGTGGCGGCCCCGGGCCGCCGCCGCCACCAGCCGGTCGGCATCCTCCAGAGTGGCGGCGAGCGGCTTCTCCATGAGTACGGCCACACCCGCTTCCAGCGCCCGGACGCCGACCTCGGCGTGGGCCGGGGTGGGAACCGCGATGCTCACCGCCCGCACCCGGCGCAGCAGGTCGTCAGGATCGGTGAAGGCGCGGGTCCCCGTGCGCTCGGCCACCTGCGTGGCCTGTTCCGGCCGCAGATCGTGCACCCCGACCAGTTCGACTCCGTCCAGCTGCGACAGATGACGGGCGTGGTGGGTCCCCAGCGCCCCGACCCCGATCACGCCCACCGGCAGGCGCGCGCTCATGCCGGCACCCCGCGCTCGGAGGATTCCACGAAGGCGACGAACTGCTCGACTTCCGGAATGCCCGGGAGCTCGGTCCGGGCGCGTTCCGCCGCCTGGGAGAGGTTATAGTCGGAGTTGAAGAAGAGCCGGTAGGCCCGCTTCAGGGCGTTCAGCACGTCGGGCGTGAAGCCGGCCCGCTGCAGGCCGATGGTATTCAGCCCGTAGAGTTCCATCGGATTGCCCACCGCCTTGACGAAGGGCGGGATGTCCTGGTTGACCCGGGTCATCCCGCCCACGAAGCAGAACGAGCCGATGGTGACGAACTGGTGCACGCCGATGAGGGCGCTGAGCTGGGCGCGGTCGTGGACCGTGACATGGCCCGCCAGCTGGGTACCGTTGGCGATGATGACGCCATCACCCAGCTGGCAGTCGTGCCCCAGGTGCACGTAGCTCATGAGGAAGCAGTGGGCGCCCACGACGGTGCGGCCACGGGCGTGGGTACCACGGTTGACAGTGACGAACTCGCGCAGGCGGCAGCCCTCTCCCACCTCCACCCAGGTTTCCTCTCCCCGGTACTTGAGGTCCTGGGGTCTGCCGCCCAGGATGGAGCCGCTGCCGACCTCCACTCCGGCCGCGAGCCGGACGTTCTGTTCCAGCACCACATGGGGGCCGAGCACGCACTCGTCGCCCACCTCGACATCCGGTCCGAGGATGCTGTAGGGCCCGATGCGGACGCCGGCGCCGATCCGGGCGGCCGGATCGATGAGGGCGGTGGGGTGAATGCCGCTCACCGGTCCACCACACGGGCCATCATCTCGGCTTCCGCCACCACCTGGCCATCCACCAGCGCCACGCCTTTCATGCGGCAGGTCTTGCCCCGGAACTGAGTCATCTCCAACTCGCAGCGCAGCTGGTCGCCCGGCGTCACCGGCCGGCGGAACTTGACGTTGTCGAGCGACATGAAATAGACGACCTTGTCGTGGCTCTCCTCGACCAGGCAGCCCAGCAGCAGCATGCCACCCACCTGGGCCATGGCCTCGATAATGAGCACACCGGGCATGATTGGGTGGCCGGGGAAATGTCCCTGGAAAAACGGCTCGTTGATGGTGACGTTCTTGATGCCGACGATCCTCCGGTTGCCCTCGACTTCGATGATCCGGTCGACCAGAAGGAAGGGATAGCGGTGGGGGATGTAGTCCAGGATCCGGCCGATATCCATGGTGACTTCGCCGGAGCGGGTCCCGGTACGGGCGATAGCGCGGGCCAGCGCGATATTGCCCTTGTGACAGGGCCGGGTGGCGATGATATGCGCCTGGATCCGGCCGCCCAGCAGCGCCAGGTCGCCCAGAATGTCCCCCGCCTTGTGGCGGACGAATTCGTCGGGCCAGCGCAGCGTGGTGCCGAGCACGCCGGTGTCGCCCAGCACGACGGCGTTCTCGGTGGAGGCGCCGCGAATGAGGCCCCGTTCGCGCAGCGATTCCACCTCGCTGGCGAAGCCGAAGGTGCGCGCCGGGGCCAGCTCGGCGCCGAACGTCTCGGGCGTGATGTCCCAGTCGCCCACCTGCCGGCCGATCAGGGGGTGATCCCACTCGATGGTGGTCGTGAGGCGGAGCCTGCGCGCGGGGCTCACCACGTAGGCGGCGTCGCCTTCGCTGACCTGGAGTGGCGCCGTGATCCGGTAGATGGTCGGCTCGCCCTCCTGTTTCCGCAGGCCGGCGCCGCGCAACAGCTCCAGCCAGGGGGCGAAGGAACCGTCGAGCACCGGCGGCTCTGGGCCATCGAGCTCGATGACCAGGTCGTCCAGCTCCAGCACGGCGGTCGCGGCCAGGAGATGCTCCACGGTGTGGATGGCGCGCTCGCCTTCCCCCAGCGTGGTCCGCCGCTCGGTCTCGGTAACCTCGTTCAGCCGGGCCGGGATGTCGGGATGGCCTTCCAGATCCATGCGCCGGAACACCACGCCGTGGCCCGGGTCGGCCGGGCGGCAGGTGACGCGGGTGGCCGCGCCGGTGTGCAGTCCGACCCCGTCCAGCGATACGGGTTGGTCAATCGTCGTTCTGGGCACGTTGCGTCCGCTCCCGGATCAGGGATTCGAGCTCTTTCAGGTGCGGGATCAGCCGGTTGACGGCGGCGTGATGCCGCAGGAACTCCCGGTGGGGCCGCGCGGGATAGCCCCCATAGGTGGCGCCCGCGGGCACGTCGCCGTAGACGGCGCTCTTGGCGGCAATGCGGGCCCCGGCGCCGATGGTGATGTGGTCGGCGATACCCACCGCCCCGGCGATGATCACATCGTCGCCAATCCGGGCGCTTCCCGCGATGCCGCAGCAGGCCATGATGAGACAGCGCCGGCCGATCCGGACGTTGTGCGCGACATGCACCAGGTTGTCGATCTTGCTCCCGGCACCGATAATCGTATCATCCACGCTGCCGCGATCGACGCAGGTGTTGGCCCCGATCTCGACCTCGTCCTCCAGGATGCAGCCACCCACGTGGGGAATGTGGCGGTGGCGGCCGTCCTCCTGCCGGTAGCCGAACCCCTGCCCGCCGAGCACGGCCCCTGCCTGGACCACCACGCGCTCGCCCAGCTGTACCCCCTGGTGGCACACGACCCGCGGGCCCAGCCGGCTTCCGGCACCGACGGTGACCGCGTCCTCCAGAACGACGCCGGGCCCCAGCCGGCAGTGGTCGCCCAGCCGGACGTTCCGCCCCACCACGCAGCCGGGACCGAGCGTGACGGCTTCGCCCAGGACGGTGCCCGGCCCCAGGAGGCAGGACGGGTGCACGCCCGGCTCGGGCGCTTCGGCGGGGTAGAGCTGCGGCAGCACCGCCAGCAGCGCCTGGTAGGGATCGGCCACGACGATACGGGTGGCGGGCCCCTGGTCCAGGGACGCCTGCCCCTCGGCCAGCAGCACGGCCCCGGCCGCCGAGGTGCGAAAATACGGGACGTATCGGGCCGAAACAAGAAACGAGAGCGCATCGGGCCCGGCGCGGTCCAGCGGCGCGATCCGCCGCAGGATTACCGTACCATCGCCAAGCAGGCGGCCACCGACCGAATCGGCGACCGCCTGCGCGGTAAGCCCCGTGCCGCTCACGGCCTACTTGCCCGCGGCGGGCTGCAGCCGTTTGATGACCGTGTCGGTCAGGTCGAGCGACTTGTCCGCCGCCAGAACGCCGTTCCCCAGAACCGCGATGTCGAAGATCATCGAATAGTTCCCCTCGGCCCTGATCCCGTTGATCACGGTAGAGATGCGGGCCTGGATCGGGTCGAGCAGTTCCTGCTCGCGCTGGGAGGCCCGGTCGCGCAACTCCTGCATCCGGCTCTCCAGCGAGGTCTGCTGGTCCTGCAGCTCCTTCCGCTTGGACTCCCGGGCGCTGGGGCTCAGCAGCACGGCGTCGCGATCGAAAGCGGCGGCGGCGGAGTCCAGCTTGGACTGGAGCTGCTGCACCTCGGCCCGATAGCCTTCCACTTCCTTCTTGAACGTGGATTCGGCCTGGGCGAATCCCGGCGTCTGCTTGAGGATGAGCTGGGTATTGACGTAGGCGATCTTGGCCGCGCCCTGCTGCGCTGCCGCGGGACGTGCCAGCGCGCCCACGAGCAACAGGGCCGCCGAGGCCAGCCAGACTTTTGAAACCGTGCGCATTCCCTTACTCCGGGTTAGAAGAATTGGCCGAGCTTGAAGTGGAGTTTCCAGCCCGGCGCGGGTTGCCCATTGACGTTGAGGCGATCGAACCCGTAGCCCAGGTCGATCCCGATGGGGCCCAGGGGCGAAATCACCGCGACGCCGAGGCCGGCGCCACGGAACAGGCGGCTGGGATCATATTGCCGCACATTACGATAGACGTTCCCGGCATCGAAGAATGCCGAGAAATATAGAGACTGGCTCAGCCGGGCGCCTGCCTCCAGGGTAAAGGCCGCGTAGGCCTTCCCGAAGGAGCTGGCCGCGGCGCTGCCGCTGCTCGCGTTGGCATCGTAGCCGTTGGGGGTGATGGAGAACTCGTCGTACCCGCGCAGGGGGATCCCGAACTGGGTCCCGCCCATGGAGTACAGCTCGGTAAAGAACGGCCCCGCGTCGCCGAAGATGAAGCCCGACTTGGCGGTGAGGCCCAGAACCAGCTTGACGCCGGTCCCGAACTGGGGGGTGCCGCCGATGGTGCCGAGGGGAGCATACCAGCGGCCTTCGAGATCCACCTTCTGGTAGTTGCCGGTGCCGCCCAGCACCCCCCCGTCCTGCTCCACCGACGCGGACGCCATGGTGCCCCCGGTGGGGAACGGCAGGTCCACCCGGGTGTCCCGGAGCAGGGTCAGGCCGACGGTCGAGCGGCTGCAGCTGGAGCAGCTGAACTGGGCCCGCAGGTCGGCCGATCCCTCGGTGAAACGGATGCGCTGATAGCCGTAGGACGCGAAGAGCCGGGTATAGCGCGAGCCGAAGAAGGGGAACCCCAGCTGCAGATTGCCGCCTTCCTGCCGGCGGCGGCCGAGGTCGCCCACGGTGAACCGCTGGCGGGAATTGAAGAGCGTGACGGTACCGGAGATCCGGCTGTCGCGGATGGCCGGGTCGGTGTAGCTCAGGGTGAAATCGTTGATGTTGGACCCGAACTGCCACTGGAAGCGGATCCGTTTGCCCCGGCCGAAGAGATTGGGCTCCTCGATGCCGAAGAACCCGCCCACGCCATAGCCCTGCCCCAGCGACGCGCCGAAGTTGAAGTTGCCGGTGCGCCGCTCCTCCACCCGGAAGGTGATATCCACGTCCACGCCGTTGGCCGCCCGCTGAACGTCGGGGAACGGCAACGGCTGCTGGAAGAACCCCAGGTTGGAGATGTTCTGGTAGGACCGGATCAGCCGCTCCTGGCTGAAGACCGCGCCCGGCAGCAGCACGATGGCGTCCCGGATCACCCGTTCGTGGGTGACGTCATTCCCGACGATGTTCACCTTGTTGATGGTGGCTACCTGGCCTTCCTGGATTCTCCAGGCCAGGTCCACGATAGTGGGTGCCGTCGGGAGCGGTGCGCCGCTGTTCCACCGGCTGGATATCGGCGTAGATGTAGCCCCAGTTCCCGTACAGGGTGTGGATCTTGTCGGTGGCGGCATCCCACGCGGCGCGATCGAACGGGGGGTGGGCGCCGGCCACGGTATCGGGCGCGCCCGGCGCCACCGAGGTCCCGAAGGGATAGTAGAGACTCAGCTCCTCGGTGCTGAAGCGGCGGTTGCCTTCGATCTCGAAGGTGCCCACGCGGTACTGGGGCCCCTCCTGCACCTTGAGGGTGAGCGACGCCTTGCCGGTGCCGGTATCCGACACCAGGGTATCGTCCAGGACGTGGAAATCGATGAACCCGTGCTGGCCGTAGAAGTCGGGCAGCCGCTCGCGCACGTCGCGATCGAGCTCTTCCTGGTCGAACCGCCCGGGCTGGAACCACCAGAAGCCCTCCGGATGAACCGCCATGTGCTTGACGATGTCCTTATCCGAGAGGCTGTCGTTGCCCTCCACCACCACCTGGCTCACGGCCACGCGGCTTCCCTCGTTCACCACGAAGGCAATCTGGATCCCCCGGGGGACGGTGGCTTCCTCCACCCGGGTGCTGGCGGCGTAATAGCCGTTCTCCCGGTAGAGGGAATCGATCCCGGCCACGGCGCGGGCGACGGAGGCGCGATCTACCGGCTTGCCCGAGCTCAGCTTCACGCGTTCCTTGACCCGCCGCTCGGACAGTTTGTTCACGCCCCGGACCGACCAGTTCACCAGGATGGGACGTTCCTTGACCCGGAGGACCAGGATAAGCTGCTCGCCCTGCAGATCCTGGTCCACCCGGACATCGTCGAACTGCCCCGTGGCCCACAGGGCGGCGATGGCTCGCTGGATATCCCGGTAGCTGATCGCCTGCCCGGTCTTGAGGTTGGCGGTGCCCAGGATCTGGGCCCGGGTGAGGCGCTGGTTGCCGGTCACCGCGAGGCTGTCCACCACGGGCGGCGTGGCGGGTTCCTGGGCGCACAGGGCGACGGGCGCGGCAAGCGTGCCCAGCAGCAGGAGGGGAAGAAGCCGGAACGGCATGAACGTGGGAGCCGGGGAGAAAGCCGCCGGTCCCGGGCGGAACCGGCGGCGGAAGGTGGTCAGGTGGCCTTGGAGCCCGTCAGGGCGCGGAAGGTCAGGCCGTCTTTCCCGGGAGCGAGGTCGACTTCGACTTCGTCTCCCCGGCCGAACTCGCCCAGCAGGATCTTTTCGCTGAGGGGATCCTCGATGAACTTCTGGATCGCCCGCTTGAGGGGCCGGGCGCCGTAGTTCTGGTCGTATCCCCGCTCCACCAGGAAGTCGATCGCGGCCGGGGTAAGCCGGATTTCGTCTCCGAGACGGCGCTGCACGTCCTTGAGCATGATGGTGACGATCTGCGCGATGTGCTCCCGCCCCAGCGGATGGAAGACGATGACGTCGTCCAGCCGGTTGAGGAACTCCGGGTTGAAGACTTTCTGGATTTCGTCCTTCACCTTTTCGGACATGCGGTCGAAGGAGGCCTTTTCCTCGCCGCTGTGGAACCCGAGCGTCTTGCCGTGGGTGATCTCCCGCGCGCCCACATTGGACGTCATGATGACCACGGTGTTCTTGAAATCGATGACCCGCCCGTAGTTGTCGGTCAGGTGGCCTTCATCCAGCACCTGCAGCAGGATGTTGAACACATCCGGGTGGGCCTTTTCGATTTCGTCCAGCAGGACGACCGAATAGGGTTTCCGCCGGATGGCCTTGGTCAGGGTGCCGGAATCTTCATAGCCGACGTAGCCCGGGGGGGCGCCGATGAGGCGCGACACGGAGAATTTCTCCATGTACTCCGACATGTCTACCCGGATGAGGGCCGAGGCATCGGCGAAGAGGAACCGGGCCAGGGCCCGGGCCAGCTCGGTCTTGCCGACCCCGGTGGGCCCGGAGAAGATGAACGAGCCGATCGGCTTGTCCGGGTCCTTGAGGCCGGCCCGCGAGCGGCGGATGGCGCGGCTGATGGCCTTGATGGCCTCGTCCTGCCCTACCACCGACTGGTGCAGCTCCTCCTCCATGCGCAGCAGGCGGGCTGCTTCGGCCTCCTGCAGTCGGGTGACCGGGATGCCGGTCCAGCGACTCACCACGAACGCGACGGCTTCTTCATCGATGACCGGGCGGCGGATCTGGCGCTCCCGCTCCCATTCCTCCTGCTTGAGGCGGATCTCGTTCTGCAGTTCGCGCTCCCGGTCGCGCAGGCTGGCGGCCTTTTCGAAATTCTGGTCGCGCACCGCGTTTTCCTTCTCCACGTTGACCTTTTCCAGTTCGGTCTTGAGGGCGGAGACTTCCGGCGGTGGCGCCTGGCTGGCGAGCCGCGCACGGGCCCCGGCCTCGTCGATTACGTCGATGGCCTTGTCGGGCAGGAAGCGGTCGGTGATGTAGCGCTCCGACAGCTTGGCCGCGGCATCGAGCGCCTCGTCGGGGAAGCTGACCCGGTGGTGCTCCTCGTACTTCTTGCGCAGGCCCTTGAGGATGTCGATGGTCTCGTCCACGGAGGGCGGCTCGACCATGACGGTCTGGAAGCGCCGCTCCAGCGCGCCGTCCTTTTCGATGTACTTGCGATACTCGTTCAGGGTGGAGGCGCCCACGCACTGCAGCTCCCCCCGCGCCAGCGCGGGCTTCAGCATGTTGGAGGCGTCGATCGCCCCCTCGGCCGCCCCGGCGCCGACCAGCGTATGCAGCTCGTCGATGAACAGCACGATATTGCGGTTCTGGGCGATCTCGTTCATGACCGCCTTGAGCCGCTCCTCGAACTGGCCGCGGTACTTGGTCCCGGCGATGACCGCCGCCATGTCGAGCGAGAGCACCCGGTGGTCCTTGAGGACGTCGGGGCACTGGCCGCTGGCGATGAGCAGCGCCAGGCCCTCGACGATGGCCGTCTTGCCCACGCCGGGCTCGCCGATCAGCACCGGGTTGTTCTTCTTGCGCCGGGCCAGGATTTCCATCACCCGCTCGATTTCCGAGGCGCGGCCGATGGTGGGGTCGAGTTGCCCTTCGGCGGCCAGCACGGTGAGATCGCGGCAGAAGTGATCCAGCGCGGGCGTCTTGCTCTTCTTCTCGGCCTTGGGGGCCGAGGTGGGCGGAGTGCCCGACGAAGGGGTCTGCGGCATGTCGCTGCCCAGGAGCCGGAGGGTCTCCGCCCGGCTCTGTTCCAGGCTGACGCCGGCATCGGTCAGGACCTGGGCGGCGATGCCCTTTTCCTCCCGCAGGAGGCCCAGCAGGAGGTGCTCGGTGCCCACGTAGCTGTGGTTGAGCTCGCGGGCTTCGGTCATGGCCAGCTCCAGCACCTTCTTGGCGCGGGAGGTGTAGGGCAGGTCCGGCCCGACGGCGGCGCCGGCTTTGCCCTTCTTGACCGTTTCCTCGATCTTCTGCTGGATCTCTTCGAGATCGACGTTGAGGTTGGTCAGGACGGCCGCCGCCACGCCCTCACCCTCGCGGATGAGGCCGAGGAGAATGTGCTCGGTCCCGACGTATTCGTGATGCAGCCGGGCCGCTTCTTCGCGGGCCATCTGCAGGACTTTGCGGACGCGGTCGGTGAAGTTGTACCCGTTCATTGTGCAAACCAGCGCGGAAACCGGGCTAGCGAGGCCGCCCCGCTTCCTCCTCCAGAAGTGAACGTACAAAGCGCGCACGCCGGACGGCCAGCGAAGGATCGCCCGCGGTCACGCCTTCCATCACCGCCAGGTGCGCCGGCTGGCAGTGGATCAGCAGTTTGTTCAGCGTGTACAACCCGACACCGGTCACCAGACCGAGCCCGACTCCCAGCCGTACGCCGCTTAACAGGTTCATGGTTTCATCGAAGGACAGCATCCGGGCGTAGCGCAGCAGCCCGTAGGCCCGCCAGACCTTGTCCTCGATGATGGCCGGCGCGTCGCGCAACAGCACCTGGCGCGCCTGCTCTTCGTATTCGATCACCTGCCGGACGATCTTGCCCAGATGGTCCAGCAGGTCGCGTTCGGATTTGCCCAGCGTCGTCTGGTTGGAGAGCTGGAAGAAGTTGCCGACCACCTCGCTCCCCTCGCCATACAGGCCGCGGAACGTCAGGCCCACCTGGCTCAGACTCTGCAAGACCCGGGAGATTTCTTTGGTGAGGACCAGCCCGGGCAGGTGGATCAGGACCGATGCGCGCAACCCCGTGCCGACGTTGGTCGGGCACGCCGTAAGATAACCGAACTCAGAGTGAAATGCGAAGGGAACTCGTTGTCCCAGTTCGGTGTCCAGCCGCTCGACATCGGCATACGCGGCCTCCAGCGCCAGGCCGGACCGCATGCCCTGCAGCCGGAGGTGGTCCTCCTCGTTGAGCATGACCCCGAGCCGGTCCTGTACCAGCAGAGATGCGCCGGAGCGCACGCCCGTTTCACCCTCCAGGCCGGCCAGCTCCTTGCTCACCAGGTGCCGCTCGTGCAGCAGCTGCCGGTCGGCCGTCTCCAGCTGGTCCAGCCGGAAGCGGACCGCGTGCCCCAGACCGGGGGTGGCCCGGGCGGCAGCCTCCACCGCGGCGAGGATCTCCTCGCGGTCGTGCGGGCTGTTCCGCATGGTAAAGGCATGGGTGCTCAGGTTGCGGGCCAGGCGCACCCGGGTGGAGAGGACCAGGTGGCTCTCCGGCCCGCTGGCATCGAGCCAGGGCATGCCTCCATCGGTGAGCAGGCTGAAATCGATCATTCCTCGGTCCGCAGCAGGTCGCGCAGTTCGGCGGCCCGTTCGAAGTTCTCGGTCTCCACGGCCAGGCGCAGCTGCTCGCGCAGATCGGCCACCCGGGCGCGTTCCTCGCCGGTGCCGGGGCTGGCGCCCGGCGCGGCGTACCAGCGCCCGACGTGCCGGGCGGAGCCGTGCAGCCGCCGCAGCAATTCCCGCAGCGGCTCGCCCAGGGCCCGGTAGCACTCGGGGCAGCCCAGCCGGCCGCTCTCGCGGAAGTCCTGGAGCGAGGCCCCGCATCTGGGACAGACGAATGGCCGGGCGATGTCCCCCACAGGGACGGTGTCCTTCATTCCCTCGCCCATCGCAGCCAGAAACGTGCCCAGCGGGTTCTTGGACAACATCCCCCCGCTCTCGACCCCCTTCTCGGCGGCACAGCGCTCACAGAGATGGAGTGTGGTCACCTGATCCTCGGCCATCTGGGTCAGGTGGACAATGGCTTCCCGTTCACCGCATTGGGTACACTTCATTTCGATACCGACTCCATCCCGGGGCCCGGCACCAGCAGGCCGCCTTCCAGCATCAGCACCCGATCCGCCTGTCCCGCCAGCGAAGGGTTGTGGGTCACCACCACCAGCGCCGTCTCGAACTGGCGCGAGAGGCCGGCAAACAGCTGGTGCAGGCGGTCGCTGTTGTGCCGGTCCAGGTTGCCCGACGGTTCGTCGGCCAGGATCACGGCCGGCTCGTTCACCAGCGCCCGCGCCACCGCCACCCGTTGCTGCTCCCCGCCGGACAACTGCGCCGGCCGGTGGCTGAGCCGTGCCGCGAGCCCCAGGCTTTCCAGCAGCTCCCGGGCGCGGGCGCGGGCGCGGGCCTCGTCGGCGCCCGCGATCAGCAACGGGAGCATGGCGTTCTCCAGCGCGGTGAACTCCCGCAGGAGATGGTGAAACTGGAACACGAACCCCAGTTTCCGGTTCCTGAGGGGCGCCAGTTCCGCCAGGCTGTGGCCGGCGAAGCTATGCCCCTCGAGGAGCACCTCGCCGCCACTGGGCAGGTCGAGTGCACCCAGCAGGTGCAGCAGGGTGCTCTTCCCCGCCCCGCTCTCACCCATGATGGCCACGAACTCCCCGCGCGCCACCGTGAGGGAGAGGTCGTTCAGCACCTCGATATCGGTGCCGTCCCCTCCCTGGTACACCTTGCGCAGGCTCCGCGCCTCCAGGACCGCGCTCATTCGTGGCGGATCGCGTCCACCGGCGACAGCGAGGCGGCGGACCGGGAGGGATAGAGCGTCGCCAGCAGGGCCAGCAGCACGCCGGCGACGGCCACGACGAGGACATCGGAGACCTCGACGTGAATCGGCAGGTGATCAATAAAATACACGGCCGGATCGATCCTGATCCAGTTGCCCCGGTCCACCGCGACGCTGATGCCCAGGCCCAGGACCAGGCCAACCACCACACCCACCAGCCCGATGACGGCGCCCTGGGCCAGGAAGATCCTGCCGATGGCCGGCGGGGTGAGGCCCATGGCCTGCAGGATGCCGATTTCCCGGGTCTTGTCGTTGACCACCATGGTGAGCGTGCCCACGATATTGAATGCCGCCACGATCATGATGAAGAAGATGATCAGGCCCATGGCCAGCTTCTCCAGCTTGAGCGCGCCGAAGAGGGTGGAGTTCTGGGTCTGCCAGTCGAAGGCCCGGTAGGGATAGCCCAGCCGCTCCTCCAGCCGGCGCCCGATCTCGGGCGCCTTCCAGGGATCGCGGACCCGGATGGCCAGGGCACTCACGGCGTTGCCCAGGCCGGTGAAGCGCTGGGCGGCGGCGAGGGAGATGACCACCAGCTTGTTGTCGTACTGGTACATCCCCGTATTGAAGAGGCCGGTCACTTCGAAGCGCCAGTACTTGGGCACCGCCACCCCGAGTGCCGGATTGACCTGCATGCCCGCCGTGGGGACGAGGTACACCACGTCGCCCATGCCCACGGTGAGCCGGCTCGCCAGCCGGTAGCCCAGCACGATGGCGCCGTCGACGTCGGTCCGCCGGGGCGTAAACTTGAGGTCGCCCCTGGTAATGGCGCCGGGCAGCGAGGTGACCGAATCGGACACGCCGGGATCGAATCCGAGGATCTGCACACCCTCGGCGTACTGGTGCCCGGCGCTGATCACCGATTCGGTGATCACCTCGGGCGCCGACGCGACGACACCGGGATCCTGCTGCACCACGTGCTGGACCTGCTGCCAGTCGTCCAGCTCCAGCCCGCTGCCGTAGGTGAGGATCCGCAGATGCGGGCTGGCCACCAGGATGCGCTGCCGCAGGTCGTCCCGCAGGCCGTTCATCACGCCCAGCACCACGATCAGCGCGGTGACCCCGATGGTCACCCCGCCCAGGGAGATGAAGGTATTGAGGGAAAGCGTACGGCTGGTCTTGCGGCTGCGCAGGTAGCGGCCCGCGATCTGCCGTTCCAGCCGGCTGGGCCAGCGCAACAGCTGGCGCAGCCCGGTCCACCAGCGCGCCATCAGGCCTCCTCGTCCGGCGGGGCCGCGCTGTCCCCTTCCGGCCGCATGGCGGGAAAGAGAATGACGTCGCGGATGGACGGCTGGTCGGCCAGGAGCATGACCAGCCGGTCGACTCCGATGCCGATCCCGCCGGCCGGCGGCATGCCGTATTCCAGCGCCCGGATGTAATCGGCGTCGTGCTGCTGCGCCTCGGCGTCCCCCGCGGCGTGCTGGCGTACCTGCTCCTCGAAGCGGGAGCGCTGGTCGTCCGGATCGTTCAGCTCGCTGAAGGCGTTGGCGATCTCCCGGCCCTGCACAAACAGCTCGAACCGTTCGGTAAGCCTGGGATCGCCGCGGTGCATCTTCGCCAGCGGCGAGAGCACCTTGGGGAAGTCGAACACGAAGACGGGCTGAACCAGGTGCGGCTCGAGGTAGGCCTTGAAGACCTCATCCACCAGTTTGCCGCCGCTCCACGCCCGGACTTCCTCCGCGCTCACTCCGGCGCGCCGCAGCGCCGCGCGCTGGTCGTCCTCGGAGGCGGTGAGCACATCGGGGCCCCCGTGGCGGACGATGCCCTCTACGAACCCGACCCGCTCGAGGGGGGGGGTGAAGTCCAGCGCCACGCGTCCGCCCCGGCCGTCGCCCCGCTCCAGCACCAGGGTGCCGAAGAGTTCCTGCACCAGGCCGGCGAGCAACTCCTCCAGCATGGCGGCGATATCGCGGTAGTCGGCATAGGCCATGTACCACTCGAGCATGGTGAATTCGGGATTGTGCGTGCGGTCCAATCCCTCGTTGCGGAAGTCATGCCCGATTTCGTAGACCCGCTCCAGGCCGCCCACCAGCAGCCGCTTGAGGTACAGTTCGTCGGCAATGCGCAGGAAGAGCGGCAGGTCCAGCGCATGATGGTGGGTGGTGAAGGGCCGGGCCGAGGCGCCGCCGTAGAGCGGCTGGAGCACGGGCGTTTCGACTTCCAGAAAGTCGCGCTGGTCGAGAAACCGGCGCAGGAAGGCAATGGTCCGGGCCCGCAGCTGGAAGACCGCCCGGGAGGCGGGGTGCACGGCCAGGTCGGCGTAGCGCTGCCGGTAGCGGACTTCGGGATCGGCCAGGCCGCCGAAGGTGCGGCGGCTGCCGTCCTCCAGTACCTGGACCTTGCCGCGCGGCAGGGGCCGCAGCGACTTGGCCAGCAGGGTCAGCTCGTCGCCGCGAACGGTGATCTCCCCGGCGCGGGTGCGCATGAGCCGGCCCCGCACTCCGAGATGGTCGTCGAGGTCGAGATGCTCGACCACCGCCCAGGCGGCCTCGCCCAGACGGTCCTGCCGAAGGTAGATCTGAATGCGGCCGGAGGCGTCCTCCAGGTGGCCGAAGACCACCTTGCCCTTGGGGCGCCAGGCCACCACCCGGCCGGCCACGGCGACTTCGGGCCCCTGGTCGCCCATGGCATCCTGATAGAGGGCCACGGCCCCGGCGGCCGGATGGGTGCGCTCGAAGCGGTAGGCGAAGGCGGGCACCCCCAGCCCGGCCAGCGCGTCCCGATGGGCGCGCCGGGCCTCTTCGACGTGCGAGCGCGGCGGCTGGTTCACGCCGCGCTCCCCGAGCGCTTGAGGAAGCTGTGGATGAAGGGGTCGAGATCGCCGTCCATGACCCGCTGGACGTCGCCCACCTTGAGCTCGGTCCGGTGGTCGTTCACCATGGTGTAGGGCTGAAAGACGTAGGAGCGGATCTGGTTGCCCCAGGAGTTGTCGGTCTTGGTGGCCTCCAGCACGGCCTTGGCCGCTTCCTGCTCCTCCAGCTTCCGCTGATACAGCGCGGCGCGCAGCATCTTCATGGCCACCTGGCGGTTCTTCACCTGGCTGCGTTCCTGCTGGCAGGAGACCACGAGGCCGGTGGGAACGTGGGTCAGGCGTACCGCCGAGGACGTCTTGTTGACGTGCTGCCCGCCGGCCCCGGAAGCGCGGAAGACGTCCATTCTGATGTCTTCCTCCCGGAGGTCGATCTCGATGGTGTCGTCGATATCGGGATAGACGAAGACCGAGGCGAACGAGGTATGCCGCCGCGCCTGCGCGTCGAAAGGGCTGATCCGGACCAGCCGGTGCACGCCCTTTTCCGCCCGCAGGTACCCGAAGGCATACTGGCCCTTGATCTCGATGGTGGCCGACTTGATGCCCGCCTCCTCGCCGGGGAGCATGTCGAGGATGGTGACGTCGTAGTCGTGGCGCTCCGCCCAGCGGACGTACATCCGCATGAGCATCTCAGCCCAGTCCTGGGATTCCGTCCCGCCTGCGCCCGGATGAATGGTGAGAATGGCGTCCCGGGCGTCGTCGGCGCCCTGGAGCATGGCGCGCAGCTCGAGGTCGTCCAGCGCCGTAACGCAGGCCTCGGCTTCCTGTTCCAGCTCCGCCTGCATGGCCTCGTCGGGCTCGGCTTCCAGCAGTTCTGCCATGCCCTGGGCGCCCTCGAGCCGGTCGCGTAGCTCCTCCCACGGCTCAATGGTGCTCTTCAGCTCCTTGAACTCACGCACCACCTCCCGCGCCCGCTCCTGGTTGGTCCAGAAGCCGGGGTCGGCCTGGCGGGCCTCCAGCTCGGCCTGGCGGGATTTCTTGCGGTCCAGGTCAAAGAAAGTCTCGCAGCTCGGTGAGACGCCGGTGCAGCTCGTCGAAGCGGTCGGTCAGGGCGGACATGGGTGTGCTCCGTAAGTCGTTGATTCGCAACAAAGATAATAGGCCGGACCGGAGAGAAAACGGGAAACGGGAAAGGGGAATGGGAAAGCGAGTCTCAACTCCCGATCCCATTCCCCTTTCCCGATTCCCCGTTCCCGCGGTTCAGAAGACCTTCTTCCCCCCCGCCAGAATCTCGTTCAGCGCCTCGGTGAAGAAGGGGGTGGACTCTGCCGTCTGCCGGCCGACCTGCTCGGTGTATTCCTCCCAGCTCTTGCGGATCTCCTCGTCGAAGACCTCCTTGAGCGTCCCGCTCTGCAGCGCCTGTTGCCGCCGCTCCGGGTTGTACACCACCAGATCGGAAATCAGCGCCCGGGCCAGGCGGCGGGCCTTGGCTTCGGGGTTCTGCGAGAGGAACGGATTGACCATGCGCCGGGCCGGCGCGGCGGAACCGGACGGAGTTCGAGGCGCCACCGCGGGCGAAGCCGGAGCGGTGCCGGAAGAGGAACCACGGGGCGCGGCCGGGGCGGGCCGTGCGGGCGAGGCGGGTGGCATCACCGCGGGCACCGGCCCCGGGCTACGCGGCGGGCGGCTGACGCCCCAGGGCTCGGTATGTCGGGGCTCTTCCGGGTGGGGTGTCCCGGGCACGGCCGGAGCGGGGGCGGCGACGGCTTCCGGGGGCGGGGCGGCGGGGGGCGTCGGCATCGACGGCGGTGCAGGAGCCGTCACCGGTGGCGCTGCAGGGGGCGCCGGCGCGACTGCGGGCTCCGCGCCGGCCCGGGAGGGCGCAGGCGGCTGGTGGTGAGCCGCTCCGGCCTCGCGATTCACCGGGAAGATCACGGCGCAGATGCGGCAGCGGGCGCGAACGCCTTCGGCCGGCACCTTGGCGGGATCCACCCGGTAGACGGTACTGCAGCTGGGACAGGTGACGTTCATGCCGTGATTCCTCAGCGCTGGTCCCCGGCATCGGGGCCCTGGTTCTCGCCGCTGCGGCGATCGACCACGAAGACCGAGCCGGGCAGCGTCTTGGCGTAGCTTTTCATTTCGGTCGCCAGTTCACTCACCTGCGCGGGGTGCGTGAAGCGACGATTACGGTTGGTCACGATGCCGATGGACAAGGTCATGAGCGGGACACGGTGGAGCTGCCCCCGCCGGTCCTTGCCGAAGAAGTACCCCGCCCGGCGGTCCTGATCGCTGTACTGCAGCGGCAGGAGAATATCGAACACCTCCAGCACCTCGGTGCAGACGGGGCTGATCTCGCTGGACGGAATGATAAAAATGAAATCATCGCCGCCGATATGCCCCACGAACCCCCGCTCGCCCACCATCCCCTTGACGACGTCGTGCAGCAGACGGGATACCAGGTAGATCACCCGGTCGCCGTCGTAGTAGCTGTAGCGGTCGTTGAACTCCTTGAAGTGATCGAGGTCGGCGTAGCAGACGGCAAACGCGGTACCCGATTCCAGCCGGCGGCGGATTTCCCGCTCGATTTCGGTGGTCCCCGGCAGACGGGTGGACGGGTGCACCGAGACGTCGCGCTCGGTGCGCACCAGCATGGCTTCCAGCCGGGCGCGCTGTTCGGCCGGCGAGAAGATGCCGGTGATGACTTCATCGCCCCCGGCGGCAAACCAGCTCTGCACGCATTCGGAGTCGTGCGTCCCCGCCAGGACTGCGACCGGGATGATGGCGGTGAAGGCGTCGCCCTTGAGCCGGCGAACCAGCTCCTTGCCGGTTTCCCCCCGCTCGCCATCGGCATCCACGAACAGAATAGCGGGAAACCCCCGCAGCACGATGGACTCGACCTCGGCGGCCGAGTCCACCACCATCAGGGGGAACGACTTCGTCTCCGCCCACTGCCGGACCAGCCCGGGGAGGGGACGGGAATCGGGCGAATAGTACAGAATGGTCGGGCGAGTCCGCACCCGTTATCCTCGTAAGAAGTTAAACGATGCTAACTTACGGGCCCCGGGAGGCGATGTCAAATGACGTAGCTCGCGATGGCCACCATGGCATACAGGGCCAGTAACTGCACCCCCTCGAACCAGTGCGACTCCCCATCCAGTGTGATAATAGCGGTAACGCCCGTCGCGAGCCCCAGGGCCAGGACCTCGAACGGCCGGAATACCAGGTTCATGGGCTGCGCCAGCAAGAGGCCAGCCAGCACCAGGAGCGGAGCAATGAGCAGCGCCACCTGCGCGCTGGATCCGAGTGCGATACCCAGTGCCAGGTCCATCTTCCCCTTACGCGCCACCATGACGGCGGTCGCGTGCTCGGCGGCATTGCCGATGAAGGGTATCACGATGAGGCCGAGGAAGAGCTGGGACAGGTGCAGCGTCTCGGTTACCTGCTCGGTCGCCGCGACCAGGATTTCCGATTCCAGCGCCACCAGCGCGGTGGCACCAGACAGGATCAGCACCGCGCGCGGTGCGCTCCAGCCCGGCCCCTCCTCCGCGTGCTCCTCCGCACCGAAGAGGCGGCGGTGCGTCTTCAGCGTAAAAAGCAGCGAGCACAGGTAGGTCAGTCCCAGGATGAGGGCCACACCCTCGGAGAGCCAGCGCTCGCTGGCGGCCGCCTCCGGGTGCATCTGGTGGAACAGCGCGGGAAAGACCAGACCTACCACCGCAAGCGCCAGCATGGCGGCCGTCATGCCGGCAGCCGTCCGGTTGAATCGGAGGACCGGACGCCGGAGGCCTCCGGCCAGCAGTGACAGCCCCAGGATCAGCAGCAAATTGCCCAGAATACTGCCGGTGACCGATGCCTTGACCAGGTCCACCAGGCCGGCCCGGAGGGCCAGGACGCCGATAATCAGCTCGGCGGCGTTGCCGAAGGTGGCATTGAGCAGCCCGCCCAACGCCGGGCCGCTCTGCCGGGCGAGGTGTTCGGTGGCCTCCCCCATGAAGCTGGCGAGGGGCACCACCGCCACACAGGAAAGGACGAACAGCAGGAGGGGCGAAGGCTGGCGGACCGTCCAGGCCACGCCGAGGCTCAGCGGGACCGCCAGGAGCAGGACGGAGCGCCAGAGCGGCCGCAGCGGCGGCGGGATCAGAGCGGTTTTGCCTCGTCGATCAGCATGACGGGAATCCCGTCCTCCACCGGATAGACCAGGCGGCAGGCGTGGCAGATCAGGGATTCCGGCTCCCGGCGATATTCCAGCTCGCCGTGGCACTTGGGACAGACCAGGATCTCGAGCAGTTCGGGAGAGAGGGTCATGATGGCGAGAGCGGCTCCTCGGGAAACCCGAAGCGGCTGAGCGCGGCCGCGCTCTTGCGCCAGTTCGGGAGGACTTTGACCCAGGTGTCGAGATAGACGCGGGACCCCAGCAGGTTTTCGAGCCGGTTGCGGGCGTGCTGGCCGATGGCCTTGATGGTCTGGCCGCCCTTGCCGATCAGGATGGCTTTCTGGGTGTCTCGCTCCACGTAGAGCGTCACCCGAATGTACACCGGGTCCTCGTCTTCCCGGAACTCCTCGACCTGGGCGGTGAAGGCATAGGGCACTTCTTCGCTCAGCAGGTCGAAGGCGGCCTCCCGCAGGTATTCGACCACGAAGAATCGCAGCGGCTGGGTGCCCACGTCGTCCGGATCGAATTCGAAGGGCCGTTGGGGCAGCGCCGCCGCCACCCCGGCCAGCAGCGGGTCGAGGCCGGATCCTTCGAGGACGCTGATGACCGGCGCCTCCCGCGCCAGCTCCTCCCGGCGCTCCCGGCTCACCAGGTCGCCCTTGGTATAGACCAGTCGCACCGGCGCGCGCGGCGGCTGGTCCAGTTGGGCCGCGGCCTGAAACTCCGGCGCGGGCGATTCCGGCGCAGGATGAAGATAGAGCACTAGGTCGGCCGTCTTGAGCGTTTCCAGCGCGACGTAGCGCATGCGCGACTGCATCAGATACTTCGGATCGAGGAGCCCGGGCAGGTCGTGGAAGATGTATTGCACCGCCGCGTCGGTGCGGAGCCCCACGACGGGCAGCCGTGTCGCCTGGGGCCGCGGGCTAACAATGGCGAGATGCTGTCCGACCAGGGCATTGAGCAGGCTGGACTTCCCGGCGTTCGGAGCGCCAGCCAGAGCGACGTGGCCGCACCGGGGGGGGGCGTCAGGCATGAGAGGAAGGTAAAGGGGCGTACGCTCACGCGGGCGCGTCCGGAATGTCTCTGCCAGGGCCCGACTCCTCACGAATCTCGCCCTGCCTCGGCTCCGGAGTTACGGCCAGCTCGTCGCTCTCTCCGGTCCTGATCCGGTAAACGTTATGCACGGGGAGTACGAAGATCTTGCCGTCCCCCACGGCGCCGGTTCGGGCCGAGTCGAGCAGCGCCCGGACGGTGCGGTCCACGAATGTCTCGGACACACCGATTTCCAGCCTGACCTTGTCGGTCAATTCCATCTTCACGGTGGCTCCGCGGTAGGTCTCCACCTCCTCGTATTCCCCTCCGTGTCCTTCCACCCGCGTTACGGTGATTCCCCGGACCTCGGCGGCAAACAGGGTCCGCAACACATCGTTGAGCTTTTCCGGGCGAATGACGGCGACGATGAGCTTCATGCGTCCTCGCCTCGCTTTCTGAACTGCGGGACCAGCACGGCGCCGTCGCCGCGATTGTAGGCCTCCTCCCCATGCTCGACGATGTCCATCCCGATACCCTCTTCACGTTCGGTCGTACGGAGACCGAGGAACCGCCGAATGGCGGCGAGCAACACCCAGGTTGCCGCCAGGCTGTAGCCTCCGACCGCGAGGACGGCCACCGCCTGAATCCCGAGCTGGCGCGCGCGGCCGCCGATCAGCCCCTCGGTGGGCGCGTGCCACGCGGTCGCGGCGAAGACGCCGGTGAGCAGGGCCCCCGTAATTCCCCCCAAGCCATGCGCGGCGAACACATCGAGCGAATCATCGAGGGAGGTGCGCGGCCGCCACTGAACCATCCCATAACTGGGCAGTGCCGCGATAGTGCCGAGGACAATCGCGCTCTGGGGCGCGATGAAGCCGGCGGCCGGCGTCACCGCCACGAGGCCCACGACGGCGCCGGTTGCCGCCCCGACCGCGGTGGGACGGCCATTCCGCCAGCGCTCCAGCAGCATCCAGGTCAGCAACGTGGCCGCAGGCGCGAGCAGCGTGTTCACGAAGGCCAGGACCGCCACGGGCCCCGCGGCGAGGGCGCTCCCCCCGTTGAACCCGAACCAGCCGAACCAGAGCAAGGCCGCTCCCAGTACCACGTAGGGAACGTTGTGGGGCAGAAAGGCCTGGCGGCCGTAATCATGCCGGCTGCCAATCAGGCGGGCCGCCACAACCGCCGTAACGCCGGCGCTGATGTGCACCACGGTGCCCCCGGCAAAATCGAGGGCGCCCAACCGGCCCAGCCACCCACCACCCCAGACCCAGTGCGCTATGGGGGCATACACCAGCAGGCTCCAGCAGACGATGAACAGCAGGTAAGCGTCAAAGCGCATCCGTTCGACCACGGCCCCGGAGATCAGGGCGGCGGTGATAATGGCGAAGGCACCCTGATAGGCGAAGAAGAGCAGTTGCGGAAAGGCTCCCCAGGAGCCGGCCTGCAACCGCACGTTGCGGAGCAGGGCGTGGTTCAGCCCCCCCAGCAGCGGCCCGCCGGGAGCAAAGGCCAGGCTATAGCCCAGGAGCGCCCAGGCGAGCCCAACCGCGCCGAGGGAGACCAGGCTCATCATCATGGTGTTGAGGACGTTCTTGCGCCGGACCAAGCCGCCGTAGAAGAAGCCCAGGGCGGGCGTCATGAGGAGGACGAGCGCCGTGGATACGAGGAGCCAGACGGTGTCGGCGGAGTTCAGAGCAGTGGGCAGAGTAGCCAGAAAGGGGTAGCTCGTGGTTTGCTCGTGAGGCGGCACTGGGACGGACAGCAACAGGCATATCGCCGGGGCACCTCGCAGCAACCTGGCCCCGGGCAAAGGAAGGGATCTCACGACGCGGCGGCGGCAATCGCCGCGGCAGCTGCCTCCTGCAGCAGCTGGGCCCGGGCCGGGGGAAGCTGAAAAGTGTCCCCGTCCCGAATGCGGAACTCGGCGGGCAACCCGATCGGCGAGCGGTCGAAGATGACTCCAAAGATGGTGAGCGCGGCCAGGTATGTTCCTTCGGCAGCGGGGTGAAGGTTGTCGGGCCCATAGAGCACCAGCGAGGGATCACGCGGCCAGGCAGAGACCCAGGCATCTCCGGCCGGAGCGAACCGGCCCTGGGCACTGTCGGCTGCGAGTTGGTAGGACAGGTGGATCGCCGGCATCCTTTCCAGTGCGCTGGAGTCCGGCCAGACCATGAAGAGGACCGGCAGACCGCCGTGCTGCCGAATCTCCTCCCCGAACCTCCCCGCCCAGAGGAGGAGGTGATCCCGGGTCTGGTCCACCGGCGAGCGGTAGGGTCCGGCGGGGCTCACCATGAAGATGGACGGCCCCTGCTGCAGCACCACGAACCGCCGGCGCTGCTGGCGGATGGCGGCGAGGGCGTCCCCCTGATTCCAGTGGTCTTCGAGCGAATAGTCAGGGAAGGCGACGCTTCTCACCTCGACCGGGCCCGACCCCGCGGAATCGGCCAGCGCCGCGACCATCCCGGGCAGGTCGTTCGTATATGTCAGACTGTTGCCGACAAAGAGAATGCGAATCGGGTCGGGGCTGTCGGTGCCGGTGGCGCAGGCCAGGACACCGAGGACCCAGCAAGTCCCGAAGAGCTGGAAGCGACGACGCGGGGCCGGGCCGGGCATGCGAAAAGATAAGAATCCCCCGATGATCCGGCCAGCTTCGCGCCTCCTGGCTGCAGGAAGGATGGCTGGGACTGACGGCTGGGAGACCGAGGCCATCGGGCCATCGGGCTGGATGAGGAGGTATCCGGATCTGATCGGGAGGGGATGGGCTTCCAGACAAACAAACGGCCCGGCATCGGAGGATGCCGGGCCGGTGGGGTGGCTGGCGACGGCCTACTCTCCCACACCCTCTCAGGTGCAGTACCATCGGCGCTGCAGGGCTTAACTGCCGTGTTCGGAATGGGAACGGGTGTGGCCCCTGCGCGCTAGTCGTCAGCCGAGAACGGCAGTCGAGGGGGTCGAGGAGGCTGAGGGGGTCGAGCCTCGACCCCCTTGACCTTCTTGACCTTCTTGACCCTCTCGACCGTCGAGGTCTGGATATGTGTCAATGCAAGGAACCAGCAGAAGAGATCAAACTTCACGGGCGATTAGTACGGCTCGACTGAAGAGGTTGCCCTCCTTACATCTGCCGCCTATCAACCTGGTAGTCTCCCAGGGCCCTTCAGGGAGCTTATGCTCCAGGAGTGTTCATCTCGGGGGGAGTTTCCCACTTAGATGCTTTCAGCGGTTATCTCCGCGCGACATCGCTACCGGGCGATGCCCCTGGCGGGACAGCCCGTACACGAGCGGTCACTTCGTCTCGGTCCTCTCGTACTAAAGACGAGGCCCCTCAACACTCCCACGCCCACGACGGATACAGACCGAACTGTCTCACGACGTTCTGAACCCAGCTCATGTACCACTTTAACCGGCGAACAGCCGGACCCTTGGGACCTTCTCCAGCCCCAGGATGTGATAAGCCGACATCGAGGTGCCAAACCGCGCCGTCGATGTGAACTCTCGGGCGCGATAAGCCTGTTATCCCCAGCGTACCTTTTATCCGATGAGCGATGGCCCGTCCACACGGGACCACCGGATCACTTAGGCCGACTTTCGTCCCTGCTCGCGCCGTCGCGCTCGCAGTCAGGCGCCCTTGTGCCTATACGCTCCACGTGTGATTACCGACCACACTGAGGGCACCATCGCGCGCCTCCGGTACTCTTTAGGAGGCGACCGCCCCAGTCAAACTACCCGCCTGTCACGGTCCTCGGCGGTGTTGCCGCCTGAGTGAGATTGTTAGCAAGACAAGGGTGGTATTTCACTGATGCCTCCCTCCCAGCCGAAACCGGGAGATCAACGGCTCCCACCTATGCTACGCAGGTCAAACCGACAATCAATGACAGGTTATAGTAAAGGTGCATGGGGTCTTTTTGTCCTGTCGCGGGTAATCGGAATCCTCACCGATACTGCTATTTCGCCGAGCTTACGGAAGAGACAGCTCCCAAGTCGTTACGCCATTCGTGCAGGTCGGAACTTACCCGACAAGGAATTTCGCTACCTTAGGACCGTTATAGTTACGGCCGCCGTTTACCGGGGCTTCGGTTCACAGCTTCGCCTTGCGGCTAACCGCTTACCTTAACCTTCCGGCACCGGGCAGGCGTCAGTGTGTATACGTTGGCTTGGATCACGCCTTGGCACACACCTGTGTTTTTGCTAAACAGTCGCTTGGGACGATTCTCTGCGGCCGGCTTCTGCTCGCTCTGTACGAGTTCACATACCACCGGCACCCCTTCTCCCGAAGTTACGGGGTCATTTTGCCGAGTTCCTTTTCCGTAAATCACTCGAGCCCCTGAGGCTGCTCGCCTCGCCCACCTGTGTCGGATTGCGGTACGGTCAACGACTGGCCTGGTCTGCGAAGCTTTTCTCGGCAGTATGCGTCAGCCACCCTTGGCGGGGCCTGACGGCCCCTTCGGCATCGGTTCTCGACTATCCTCGCGGATTTGCC
>CAVZZO010000003.1:0-55000 GCA_963779755.1 uncultured Gemmatimonadales bacterium | reverse complement strand
GCCCTCGGTGGCGACCCGCAGCGGCTCGATCAGAACCGCGCCGCCCAGGAGCAGCACCAGCACCACGAAGCGGCGAATCATGCTCCCACCCCCTCACCCCGCTCCGCCTGGGACGTCGCCGGCTCGGGCCGGCTGGCCCGGGCGCCGCCCCGGAGGAACTGAGCGGTCTCGGCCGCGGCGGCGATCTCGAACAGCAGCACGGAGACCAGCGCGGCGCTCAGGACCACCTCGACGTAGAGGCCGCGGTAGATCTGGGCATAATTCAGGGCCAGCGCGACGCCGATGCCCCCCTGCGCCAGCAACGCCCGCCCCAGCCGGGGAGCCCGCAACGATGGCGGGGCGGCCGCCACGCCCGCCGTCCAGCCGCCCACCAGCCGGGCCAGGAGCCGCACGCCGACGAACGCGGGCACCAGGTAGAGTACGGTCGTCGCGGGCAGGTGCCAGGCCGCCCCGGCAAAGACCAGCAGCGCCAGGTAGACCGGCCGCTCGGTCCGGGCCAGGAACTGTCGTACGTCGGGGTGGGCCCGGCCGGTATTGGTGAGGATGAATCCCAGGATGAGGTTGGTATAGATGGGCGAAAGATTCAGGTAATAGGAAACGCCGCTGGCGATCACGATGGCCGCTGCCACCGCCACGAAGAGCCGGCTGTCGGCTTCGCCGCCGTTCTCCTTCCCGTTCTCGCGCTCCGGACGGGGCCCCAGGAACAGGTGAAACAACACCCCGGATGCCACACCGACCGCCAGGTTGATGACCGCCCATTCGGTAGCGGTGGGTGGTCGCACCGAGGGCGCCACCGCGCCCTGGTGGTAGATCGCCGCCAGCAGGCCGAAACCGATGACGCCGACCAGGCCATCCACCCGGGCGGTGAGCTGCAGCACCGGGAAGAGCGGGTGGGTCGACCGGCGCCGGTTGGCCGCGAAGGCATCGATGGCGGCCGGCGCGCTGACGGTGGCAATGCTGGCCAGGGTGGCCGCCAGAATGACGCTCTGCCCCACGGGGAATCCGGCGGCGAAGTGCAGCAGGAGGTACAGCGCGCCGAAGGCGCCGGCCAGGGTGACCAGCGGCTCGGTGAAGGCGATGCGCAGGTGGGCCGGATCTTCCAGCGCCAGGGTCGGCAGGCGGAAATACATGCCCAGCGACATGCCCAGCCAGCCGATGGCCAGACTCACGATGGGCGTGAGATCGCGTACCGCCGAATCGGTCACCAGCCCCGCCCCGCGCGGCCCCAGCACCAGGCCCAGCAGGATATACTCCGCTCCCCCGGCGTAGCCGAACCGGACGCGCAGCCGGTCGAACACGAGGTAGGCGAAGATGTAGCCGACAGTGACGACGGCCAGGGCGGCAAGGGTGGTGTGCATGCGGCAATCTAGGCCCGCAGGAGAGCCGGGGAAACGGTGAGCGCGGGGAAACGGGAAACGGGGAACCGGGAATGGTCGGACCCGGCGGAGTGGATGCTCTCCCTCCCTATTTCCGGTTCACCGTTCCGCGTTCCCCATCGGCGGAGTCGCCGCTCCTGGCGAATACGAAGGTCGCGATCTCCTCCAGGCTCTTCCGCCCGATATCCGGCACCTGCGCCCCCTCGGCCGGATAGCCCGCCACCAGGAGCAGGAAGGGCCGTTGGTGCACCGGCCGGTCCAGCACCTCATTCAGGAACGCCATGGGGCTCGGCGTGTGCGTCAGGGTGACCAGCCCGGCATGGTGCAGGGCCGCCACGAGCAGCCCCGTGGCGATTCCGACGGACTCGGTCACGTAGTAGTTCTTCCGCTTCGCTCCCGTGGGCCCCGGAATCCAGCTCTCGCCGAAGATGGCAATGAGACAGGGCGCCGTTTCCAGGTAGCCCTTCTGCTCATCGGTGCCGAGCGGCGCCAGCGCCTCCAGCCAGTCGGGCGGGGCCCGGTGGCGGTAGAACTCGCGCTCTTCCACCTCGGCCGCCGCGCGGATCCGTTTGCGGATCGCCGGATCGGTCACCACCACAAAGTGCCACGGCTGGCGGTTGGCTCCCGAGGGAGCCGTGCCCGCGCTCCGCAGGCAGGCCTCGACCACGCCTTCGGGAATGGTCCGGGGGGAGAACTGGCGCACCGTGCGCCGGCGCGCCATCTCCCGATAGAAGGCCTGGGCCCGCGCCAGCATTTCATCGGGCGGGAATTCACGGTACTCGGGAAGGGGGATGAAGCGAGGAGTCATGGGAGCGGGCCGAGTGGACAGATGGGGTGGTCAGGTCGCCGCCCGGGCGGCTTCGCCCCGGGCGCGCGCCAACGCCTCGTCAAAGGAAGCATACACCTGCCCCGCTCCCAACTCCCCCAGCAGGCCGGAACGTTCCATGGCGCTCCGGGGCTGGCGGTGCACGCCCGTCAGCAGCACCAGGGTGCCGTCGCGGCGGGTCCGGCGGACGACGTCGCGCAAGGCATGCAACCCCGTGGCGTCGATCACCGGCACGTTGCGCATCCGCAGGATCAGCACCCGCGGTTTGCCGGCCACCTGTCCCAGGGTGTTCCGGAAGCTTTCGGCGGCGCCGAAGAAGAACGGCCCGTTCACCTCGTAGATCTCTACCCCGGCGACCGGCGGACCGGCCAGCTCGCCTTCCTCGGCCTCGCCGTTCTCCCCGAATTCCTGCCGCACGGCGCTGACGTTGGTGACCTCCGACATCCGCTTCATGAACAGGAAGGCGGCGAGCACCATCCCCACCTCGATGGCGACGGTGAGGTCCACCAGGACGGTGAGCAGGAAGGTCGTGACCATCACGACCACGTCGCTGCGGGGCGCGCGCAGCTCGGAGCGGAAGGTGCGCCACTCGCTCATGTGGTAGCTCACCACCACCAGGATGGCGGCCAGCGCCGCCATGGGGATGTAGGCCACCAACCGGCCGACGAACAGTACGATGAGCAGCAGCGTGAGGGCATGGACGATGCCGGCCACCGGCGTCCGGCCGCCGTTCTTGACGTTGGTGGCGGTGCGCGCAATGGCGCCGGTCGCCGGGATGCCCCCGAAGAGCGGCGAGGCGATATTCGCCACGCCTTGCGCTACCAGCTCCATGTTCGATCGGTGGCGGCCGCCCACCATGCCGTCGGCCACCACGGCCGAGAGCAGGGATTCCACGGCGGCGAGCAGCGCGATCGTGAATGCCGGCGCCACCAGTTGGGGGAGCTGCGCCAGCGATACCGTGGGGAGACGGGGAACCGGCAGCGCCGTGGCGATGGCCCCGTAGCGGCTGCCGATGGTCTCGACCGGGAGGTGGAACAGCCACACCAGCAGAGTGGCCGACACCAGCGCCACGAAGGGGCCCGGAATGCGCCGGTTGACCCGGGGCCAGAGCAGGATGATCGCCACCGTGGCCACGGCCGTGCCCAGCGCCCAGGGATTGATGGCGGGCGCGGCATGGGCGAAGGCCTGCCACTTGGCGAGGAACCCGGCGGGCACGGCGGCCAGGCGCAGTCCCAGGAAGTCCTTCACTTCACCGGAGAAGATGATCAATGCGATCCCGCTGGTGAAGCCGATGGTTACGGGAAAGGGAATGAATTTGATCATCGTGCCGAAGCGGCCCAGCCCGAAGAGGATGAGGAGCACGCCCGCCATGATGGTGGCAATGGTGAGCCCGTCGATCCCGTAGCGCTGGACCACCCCGTAGACGATCACCACGAACGCGCCCGTGGGCCCACCGATCTGGACCCGGGAGCCCCCCAGGGCGGAGATAAGAAAGCCCGCGACGACGGCGGTGATCAGGCCCCGCTCCGGCCCCACGCCGCTGGCGATGGCAAAGGCAATGGCGAGCGGCAGGGCCACAATCCCGACGATCAGGCCGGCGAGAGAATCGGCCAACAGTTGCTGCCGGGAATATCCCCGCAGAGTGGTGACCAGTTTGGGGACGAGCACGTGTCTTCCCAAGTGTCAGGTTAGAGTCGCGGAATACCGCGACCCGGGTTGCCGGCCGATCCCGATGGATCAGCATTCGGCCGGGCACGCCAGGCGAATGGGTGGCCGGCCGCAATTTACCAGCTTCCCAGCTTTCAAGCACTTACGGCTGTCGGGGCCGAGATGGCCTCACCCCGTGCCTTGCCGCCGCGAGCGGCGGCATACTCCGTGCAAAGGTAGATGGCAGCGATACGCACGCTGCCATCTTTTTTGACACCTGGGAGACCGTCATGTTTTCCCCCTCCGTCTCCAACAGCCTGCAGCAGTACGACACCTTCCGCGACCTCTGGCGCCGCCGGGGGTCGCTGGGACGCGCGGCCGCCAAGTATGCCCAGGGAACCGGGGATCATGCGTTCGCGATCCAGGAGATGTTACGGGTCCACCACGAGTGGCCGATTCCGGGCTTGTGGGAAGCCCTGCGCGGGGAGGACCGCGAGGAGCCCGAGGTGCAGCAGGCGATCCGCGAGGCGCTGGGGGAACAGCGGCAGGACTATCTCCGTGGGCGGCGAACGCCGTTTACCACGCTCGCGACCCTGCAGCGCGACGTGATCGGCTGGCTGCGGCGGCCGGAGCTCGGGTTGCCGGGGGAGAACCTCGAGGTGGTGGTGACCGAGGCCTGCTACAAGAACCTGGTGCTGGCGGGCCGCATGCTGCTGGAGCAGGCGGCCATGCGGGAATGTCTCTACGACCTAGGAAGCGACCGGGAAGCCGACGAGGCCATGGTGACCCTGCTGCGCCGGGCGAGCGACCGCGCCCTCTTCGATCTGGACAGCCGGCTCGAAGGCGGCGTGCTGCTGGAAGAGGCCTTTGCGGTGGAGATGCTGCTGGAAAGCCTGGAGGCGTAAGAGGACGGCAGTTCAATCCAGTTGTACCTGCCGTACATCCCGCACTTCCGGCACTGCTTTCAGTTCTCGCACCAACTCGGCGCCGAGGCTGCCGTCGACACTGATGGCGGCCAATGCGTCGCCCCCGGCGCTGAGCCGGGCCTGGTGATATTCCCCGATATTGATGCCGGCGTTGCCCAGGATGGTGCCCACCCGGCCGATGACGCCGGGGACATCGCGGTTGCGCAGGACCACCAGGGTGCCCCGGGGGACGATATCCACCCGGTGCTCGCCGATGCGGACGATCCGGGGGTGCCCCGGCGCGAGGAAGGCTCCGCCCGCGCGTACCTCACCTTCGCCGGCCTGCAAACGCAACTCGAGGTACTCCCCGGCATCGCGGGCGGGGTGCAGCAGCGTCTGTCGCACCTGGATTTCCCGGGCTTGAGCCAGATGCATCGCATTGACCAGGTTCACCCCGGCCCGGCCCACCACGCTGGAAAGAATGCCGATCAGGGCGCCCGCGGCCACGGGCTGCAGCCCCTCGGCTTCCTCGCCCACGTAGCGGACTTCGACCGAGCGGATCGGCCCGTCGGCCAGGGCGGCGGCGAGGCGACCCAGTCGCTCCGCCAGTTCCATGAGCGGCCGGAGCCGCCGCATCTTTTCGCCGCCCACGGCCGGGGCATTGACCGCCCGCGAGAGATCGCCGTCGAGCAGCGCGGCGCGGACGGCCTCGGCGATCTCGACGGCGACATTGAGCTGGGCTTCTTCGGTCGAGGCCCCGAGGTGAGGGGTGAGGACCACCTGGTCGAGCGAGCGCAGCGGATGATCCTTCGGCAGGGGCTCCTGGGAAAAGACATCGAGTGCGGCGCCGGCCAGTCTTCCTTCCTTGAGTGCGGCCACCAGCGCGGCCTCATCCACTACCCCGCCCCGGGCGGCATTGACCAGGACCGCGCCCGGTTTGAGCAGTGCCAGCCGTTCGGTGCCCAGCATGCCGCGGGTGGAATCGGTGAGCGGAACGTGCAGGGTGACGACATCGGCGGCCCGGAGCACATCATCCAGGGGCTGGAGCTTCACTTCCAGCGCCTGCGCCGCCTTCTCCGAGAGGTAGGGATCGTAGGCGACGATCTGCATGCCGAAGGATCGGGCCCGGCGCGCCACTTCTCCCCCGACCCGCCCCACCCCGATCAGGCCGAGGGTCTTTCCGTATAGTTCGGTCCCGCTCAACTTGCTCCGTTCCCACCCACCGCTCTTCATGGAGCGGTCGGCGGCGGGGATCCGCCGCACCAGGGCGAGGAGGAGGGCGAGGCTCAGTTCGGCGGCCGAGACGGTGTTGCCGGAGGGAGCGTTGAGCACCGCGATGCCCTTCTCCGTCGCCGCCTCGACGTCGATGGTGTCGACCCCGACGCCGGCCCGGCCGATGACCCGGAGATCGTCGGCGTGCTCCAGCACCTCGCGGGTGATGCGGGCGGCGCTTCGGACCAGGACGCCCTGGCACCCCTTGAGGGCGGCACCCAGCTCGGCGCCCTGGAGACCCGGCTGCTCCACCAGTTCGAAGCGGCCGTCCCCGGCGAGCGGGGCCAGGCCGGCGCGGGCGATCTTGTCGGCAACGAGAATGCGGAACGGCGCGCTCATGAAAGCAGCACCTCCGCCAGCGCCTCCAGGAGCTGGTCCAGCTCCGCCACGGTATGATCGCCCATGTGCCCGATCCGGATGGTGGGGTCCTTGAGTTTCCCGTAGCCCGCGCCGATGACAAACCCGCGGCCCTTGAGCGCGGCGGTGACCTCGGGCCCGCTGTGGCCCTCCGGCAGCTTGATGCAGGTCACCGTCGGCGAGCGGAACCCCTCGGGCGCCAGGACGGAGAGGTTCACACCCCGCGCCTGCATCTCGTCCACCCAGGCCCAGGTCCGTTGCGCCATCTGCTGGTGCCGGCGCCAGCGGCCCTCGATGGACTCGGCCTCGATGCGCTTCAACTGAGCACCCAGGGCATAGAGCAGCGAGACGGCCGGCGTGTTCGGCGTCTGGTTCTTCCGGATGTACTTCTCGAATTCGGGCAGGTCGAAATAGATACCGCGGTCCGGCACCGTGGCCGCCCGCTCCAGCGCGCGCGGGGCACAGACGGCAAAGGCCAGCCCCGGCGGGAGGGCCAGCGCCTTCTGCGAACCGGTGAGGACGAAATCCAGTTGCCAGGCGTCGGTTTCGACCGGTGCACCCGCGATGCCGGTGACGCTGTCCACCAACAGCATGGTGTCGGGGGCCTGGTGCGCCGCCTGCGCCAGCTCCCGAATGGGGTTCAGCACACCGGTGGACGTCTCCGAGTGGACCACGGTGACCGCATCGTAATCGCCGGACTTGAGCTTCGCCGCCAGCAGTTCCGCGGTGTGCCCCTGGCCCCATGGCACCTCGAGCACGTCGGTATCACGGCCGCAGGCCTGGGCGATGCGGGCGAAACGGTCGCTGAAGGCGCCGTTCACCAGCGAGAGCACCCGGCGGCGGGAGCAGTTGCGCACCGCCGCTTCCATTAACCCGGTGGCCGAGCTGGCCGAGATATAGACAGGCCGGGTGGTGCGGAAGACCCGCTGCAGCGGCGGCTCCAGCCGGGCGATGAGCTCCTCCATGCCCTTGCCCCGGTGCCCGATCATGGGCTGGACCTGGGCCTGGAGAATCTCGGGCCGGACCTCGGTAGGCCCCGGCAGGAAGAAGCGGCCGAAGGCGGCGGTGGTGGCGGTGGAGGAAGCGGTCATAACGGCCTCTAGCGTACGGCCCGGGCGCCGGCGGTTACGCCGGCCCGGGCCAGGGCGACAATGGATTCGAGCGATCGGTCGCGGATGATACGGTCTGCCCGGGCGAGCACGGCAGGATTCTGGAGGACCCCGGCGAAGGCGACGAACAGGTCGACCGCCGGGCGCGCCTCGAGGTCGGTGGCGCCATCGCCCACCAGCATCACCGGAGCGGGCAGCAGCTCGCGCCACTGCTCGATGATGCGGCGTTTCCCGCCGGTTCGCGCGAGCGGACTGGCAGTGTCGAAGCCGGCGTACGCGCCATCGGAACTGAAGCGCAGGTCCACCGCCGCGACCGCGCCGGCGGCCAGCCCCAGCCGTCGTGCGAACGGGAGGACGGCCTGGCGGATGCCGCCCGAAACGACGCGCACCATGATGCCGGCCTCCTGCAGGCGGTGCACCACCGACTCGGCTCCCGGTATGCGTCGCTCCCAGTAGCGGCCGGCCAGGGCCTCGACCTGCTGCCGGCTGGGCCGAATGATCTCCAGGCGCCGGCCGTAAACCTCCTCCAGCGGCACTTCGCCGTTCATGGCCGCGCGGGTGAGCCGGGCGATTTCTCCCTGGTGCGGCCCCGCCAGATCCTCGATCCCCTCGATGGCCGAGAGGGTCGAATCGCAGTCGAAAACGACGGAACGGAAGGGAGGCACGTTCGGAAATCTAGTCGGGCAGGAAGCCGGGCGGGTCCGAAGCGTGAAACAGCGATGAAGAACGAGGCCGGACGAGAGGCATCGGCTCGCCTTACTCCCAGCCCTTACCCTTCACCGGCGATCGCCTTCGTGAGCGCCGGCGTCCGGCCCATGAGGCGGGCATACAGCGCCAGCTGGCCGCGGTGGTACATCTCGTGCGCGATCCCGTGGTTGAGCCAGGCGAGGCGGGTACCCAATTCACCGTCGAACCGGGTAATGAGTTGCAGCAGGTGCAGCTCCCCGGCCTTCAGGAACTTTTTCTCGCCGGCGCGCTGCTGCGAGCGCAGCAGCGCCAACAGGCGCGCCCGGCTCTTTGCCCGCCAGGCAGGTTTGGCATACATCGCGAGCAGTCTGGGCCAGGGAGCACGCTGGAGGTTGGTGTCGGGCCGGGTCAACTCGCCGGTCATCATCATGGCGACTTCCAGAATGTGCTGTGCCAGCTCGCGCACGGAGCGGGCTCCCGCCTCCGGCCGGAAGTCCAGCTGCTTGTCGGGGATGTTGCGCAGCTCGGCGATGACGCCCTCGCGGGCGTCGCGCCAGGCTTCGAGGGTTTCGGCGAGGAGGGAGTCGAAGGATGGCATGACAAGGGAGAAGTAAGACGTGAGAGGTGAGAAGTGAAGGGGCTGTCTTCGAACCTGAATTCGTTACCCCGTCAAGCTGCCCATGCAACCAAGCAGAAGCCCGCCCTCGAGATGAGCGAGAGCTACCACGCCCCAGCTCCGCCCTAGTGCCTGTCGATCCACACCCGTTCCAGCGCCCGTCCCAGATGCACCCGGGTGCGGAGCAGCAGCAACATGGCGACCGCCCCCAGACCCACGACGAAGCCCCACCAGAGTCCGACCGGTCCGAGGCCCAGGCGGAAGCCAAGGAACACGCTCACCGGAATCCCCAGCAGCCAGAAGCCGAGCACGTTGATCAGCATGGGCACGCGGGTATCCCCTGCTCCGCGCAGCACGCCCGCGGCCACCGCCTGCAGGCCGTCGAATACCTGAAACAGCCCCGCAATGGGAATGAGCGAGGCCGCCATCGCGACCACCGCCCCTTCATCGGTATACAGGCGAGCGAAGAATGCCGGGAACAGGAGGAATGCGGCGGCGGTGAGGGCCATAAAGCCGGTACCGGCCAGCAGCGCGGTGCGGGCGGCCCGGCGCGCCGCCGCCGGATCCCCCCGGCCGATGGCATGGCCCACCAGCACCGCCACGGCCTGTCCCATCCCCAGCGGCACCATGAAGGTCGCGCTGGCCAGGTTGAGGGCCACCTGGTGCCCAGCAACCTCGATGGTGCCCAGCCGGCCCATGAGGAGGGCAATGGCGGCGAAGGCACCGTATTCCAGCAGCATCTGCGCGCCGATGGGCGCGCCGAGCCGCGCCATCCGGCCCAGGGGAGCGAGCCGGAACAGCAGGGGATCCAGCGAACGCAGATACTGCCGGAGATGATAGCCGCCGAGCCCCAGCAACAGAGCGGCCATGAGCCAGCGGTTGATGCTGGTGGACCAGGCGGAGCCGGCCACGCCCATGGCGGGGAATCCCAGGTGGCCGAAAATGAAGGCCCAGTTGCAGACCACATTGGCGAGATTGGCGGCCAGGATGCTGAGCACGATGGCCCGCATGCGGCCCATGGCCTGCAGGCTCTGGCGCAACACGCCGAACACGAAGAACGGCAGCATGCCGGGGATGAGCCGCAGCACATAACCATGCACCAGCGGGACCACCGGCGCCGGCTGGCCCAACGCCCGCATGAAGGGTCCCGCGAACAGAAAGAGCAGGCAGACGGGAACCGTGAGCAGCGCGGCCAGCAGCAGCCCCCGCTGCAGGCCTCGACGGATGGCGGGTTCATCTCCCGCGCCGACCGCCTGGGCCATCACGGGATCCAGCGCCATGAGCACGCCGAGGACAAAAATGCTGGGGCCGAAGAAATAGACGTTCCCCAGCGCCACGGCGGCGAGTGCGGCGGGCGAGACCCGCCCTACCATGAGCGTATCCACCACGCCCATGAACATCATGCCGACTTGCACCAGGACGATGGGCGCGGCGAGGCGGAGGAGCGCCCGGAACGGGGATGGGGCTGGAATGGCGGTAGGGGCTGTCAGGGCGAAAGGCGGTCAGGGCGGTCAGGTCGGTCGCGGGTGACTCCCGCCCTTCCCGACTCTACCGCCCCTACGGTTGCTGGTCCTCCGGCGACTTGGTCAGCAACCGTTCAGTGAAGTCCACGCGTTCGGCCAGCTCGGCGACCTCGGCCCGGAGGGCTTCCAGTTCCTCCAGTAGTTCCGCGGGGGCTTCGAGCCGCATTTCGGCCTCGCCCGGTTCCCAGGCGATGAGGCGCTTGCCGTCGGCATCGCGAAATGCGCCCGAGGCGATGAGGACGATATCGTAGATGTACCAGATCCCCAGGCCGCCCAGGGTCAGCAACATGAGGATACCGGTGCCCACCTTGCCCGCATAGAAGCGATGGACCCCGAACACCCCTACCAGGATGGCGAGGATCAGGGCAACAGCGCGCGACTTGTCGCTGGAATCCGGCATTGACGATTGCCCGGGTCGAGAGTCGATTGCGATGAGCGTTGTTGGCCTGCCCCAAGGCTATACGCCTTCCGCGGCCGGCACCAGTCCCAGCGCGGGAGCGCTATGCAGACGAACAAATGGGTGGTGACCGGCACGGTCCTCACCGGCACGGTGATGGCAGTCCTGGACTCCAGCATCGTGAACGTCGCCCTGCCCGATATGCAGGGAACGCTGGGCGCCAGTGTCGAGCAGATCACCTGGGTGGTGAGCGGATACCTCCTGGCCAACGTCATCACCATGCCCCTGGTGGCGCTGGTGGCAGGACGGATCGGCCGGAAGCGGCTGTTCATGCTGAGCGTCCTGGCCTTCACCCTCGCCTCGATGGCCTGCGGCCTGGCCCGCTCCCTGGAACTGATGATCGTCTTCCGGGTGCTGCAGGGGATCGGCGGCGGCGTGCTCATCACCGTCCCTCAGGCAATTCTGCGGGAGACCTTCCCAGCCGAGGAACAGGGCATGGCCATGGGGATCTACGGCATGGGCGTGGTGCTGGCGCCCGCGTTCGGCCCCACCCTGGGCGGCTGGCTCACCGACCACTACAGTTGGCCCTGGATCTTCTTCATCAATGTCCCGATCGGGCTGCTGAACCTGGCGCTGGTCAGCCGGTTCATCGAGGATCCGCACTATCTCGAGCGCGATACCGGCATGATCGACTGGCTGGGCCTGGGGTTCATGGCCCTGGGGCTGGGCTCGCTGCAGCTCATGCTGGAGCAGGGCGAGCGCGAGGACTGGTTTTCGTCGGGGTTCATTGTGCGGCTCGCCATTCTGGCGGCGGTGGGCATGGCCCTTTTCGTCTGGCGGGAACTGCGGGTTCGACGACCAGCGGTGGACCTGCGCATTCTGAAGGACGGCTCCTTCACCTCGGCCACCTCGCTGGGCGGCGTACTGGGCATGGGCCTCTACGGCACGCTCTTTCTGCTGCCGCTGCTGCTGCAGAATCTGCTGGGCTACACGGCGTTTCTCTCCGGGCTGGCGCTCATGCCCCGCAGCCTGGCCATGGCGGTGATCATGCCGATCAGCGGCCGGTTCTACAACCGGCTGGGGCCGCGACTGCTGGTGGCGGTGGGGCTAATGGTGAGCGCCTTTTCATTCTGGGAGCTGGCCCATCTCACCACCGACGTGGGGTTCTGGGACATCTTCTGGCCGCAGGTGTGGCAGGGAGTGGGCTTCAGCCTCATTTTCGTGGCGCTCAGCACTGCGGCGCTGGCCAACATCCCCAAGCCGAAGATGACGGCGGCCACGGGCCTCTATAACGTGGTGCGGCAAGTCTTCGGCAGCGTGGGCATTGCCATTGCGGCGACGCAGCTCACGGTGGGGACGTCGCGCTACCGGGCGGTGCTGGACACGCATCTTACTCTGTCACGGCCGGTGGTGCGGCGCTTCCTGCGGGGCGCCACCGGCGGAATGTCGCGCACCCTGGCCGACCTCAACGCCGCCCGGCATCGCGCGCTGGAACTGCTGGACCTCAAGCTCATGCGGCAGGCGGCGATTCTGGCCTACAACCACGTGTTTGCCCTGGTGGCGATTCTCTTCGTCCTGGCGGTACCGCTGGCCTTGTTCCTGAGCCGGAGAGCCGTCACGACCGAGGCTCCCATGATGGCCGATTAGGCCTGACCCAGCCGCCGAGGCTCGGACTCCACAGGCGGGGGCAATGGGCCCGGCGGCTGGGCCGGGGGATCGTCGACCCCCGAGAGGCTGCGCTTGAACTCGCGGATCCCCTGCCCCAGTGACTGCCCGATCTCGGGAAGGCGGCGGGCGCCGAAGAGCAGCATCACCACCACCCCGATCATCAGCAGCTCGCTGAATCCGATATTCTCCAACATGCCGCATTCTTCCTGATAGGGTCCCGAGGCAAAAATGCAAGAATCCCGCCGCGGCATCGGGCGGGATTACCTGGGGAAACGGGCGCAGCGCGCCGGGGGAGGACAGGATGCCCGGGACAATCCTGCGCCCGGGAGACGAACTGTCCCGGGCTCAGCGGGCCCGGGCCCGGCCGGGATAGGGGGCGGGACCCCGCTCGGGCCGCAGGGAGGGCAGTGCTTCACTGCACCACTGCTCGGCCATGGTGCCTGCCTGCTGCAGGAGTTTTCCGCAATGACCGCTGACGGCGGGACATTCCTTGCCCAGCTCCGCCAGCCGGGCAGCCAGGTCGGCGGGGGTGCGTTCTTCGGTCCGCAGTTCGAGGATGGCAAGCCGCAGATGCTCGCGAAACCACTTGGCTTCCGTATGCCCGGCCAGGACCAGGGCGATCAGATGGGGATCGCGGCTGGCCTCGATGAGCGATTCCTCCACGGCGCCGCGGCACTGCTGGCACATCGGAGTTCCTCCGGTTTGAACAGTCCCAAAAACGACATTCAACGATGATGCCGGGGTTACGCCGATACCAGACAGGAATGACCCCTACAATCTGGATGAGATTCACGCCGGGAAGGTCGCACGGGAGCGCCCGGGCCGTGCAGCTGTATTAAAAACAACAGGATTTTCTGGTCAGTGTGACGTATCCTGCACGCGCTGGCGGGCTGATGCGACCATCCTGGATTGGATTCAGGGAGGGGGAAACGGCGGATGCGCCCGGCAGGATTCGAACCTGCGACCCTCGGCTTAGAAGGCCGATGCTCTATCCAACTGAGCTACGGGCGCGGGAACAACTTACACGACTTCGGCGTCTCGTGGTGTCAAGAACGGTTGGCACCACGGCAGCCCTTCCATCCGCTCCCGGAGGGCCGGGAGGTGCTGCTCGATCCGGTACTCGACCACCTCGGCCCGGTGGCGCACCTGCCCCAGGTGGCCGTAGATGCGTTTCACCAGCGCATCCCCGCCATGCCCCATCTCCTTGGCGACGGTGTAGAGGCTCACCGGGGCCCCGCGATCCAGCGTCTGAATCCGCGCAGCGCAGTAGGTATGGCGGAGCATCTTGGTGGTAATCTCACCCGCCTTCCAGCCGGCGGCAACGGCCACGGTATCCAACGCCTTCCGGAAATCCACGAGCGGGACGGTGCGCCCGTTCCGGTCGATCGTGGGAAACAGAAGGCCGGTGCGGGGCGTCCGGTCCACCGGCACCAGATAGGGGCCGAGGATGGCTTCGAGTTGGGCCCAGAGCGGCACCGTGCGCCAGCTCGTGGCCGTCTTGAGGCGGCGCCAGTCATTGGGGCGGAACGTCACCGTCTTGCGCTCGAGGCTCACGTCGTCTCCCGTGAGGCCGAGAACTTCCGACTTCCGCCCGCCGGTGAGCGCCATGGTGGCGAGCAGCACGTGCAGGCAGCGGCACGTCTCCGGGCGCCGGGGATCGACCCGCCGGGCCGCTTCCAGTAAGAGCGCCGTCTCGTGGACTTCGAGCCAGCGGGCTTCCGCTCGCCGTCCCGTCGGCTTCTCGCCCCGGAGGATATTGGCGACCGGGTTGTAGGAGCCGACCACGAGGTTTTCGGATTTCGCCCGCTCGTAGAGGTTGGAGAGAGCGTTGATGTGGTGGCGCAGCGTCCCGCCGGAGAGGTTGCGCTTGCCTCTGCCCCGCCCCGGGTGCGACCGCTTGAGGTGTTCAATCCACCCCTGCACGTCCGCCACGGTGAGACTCATGAGGGCGCGCGAGGCGCCGAAGTAGGCGACCGCGCGCTCGAGGTAGTGCTCGGCGGCGGCAATCGTGCCGTCCGTGAACCGTGCGGACTCCTTCTTGAGGACGAGGTGACGGCTGGCGTAGGCCCCCAGGGTGGCCGAGGCGCGCCCCTCCCCCAGGACGGCGCGCTGACGGCGGAGGGCCTGGAGCTCGGCAAGGCGCCGATCCGCCAGCACGCGGGCGACCGCGGGGTCGTTGGTGGCGAGCGCGGCCCCCGCCGGCCGCAGTGCTTCTCGTCCTCCGCCCACGTCCGCGAAGTCGCGGAAGTCCGCATAGGCCCGCCGCTCGCCGCCCCGGACGCGCCAGTAGATGCGACCTTTGCGTTTCATCGTTGCTCCTTTGGTTCTGGTGTTCGGCTCGGCGAAGTCTGACGATTTTTGAGACGTTGAAGAGCCCGCACGTCCAACGCGGCATCCCCCTTGAGCCATGGGCCGAGGATGATCTGGAACGCCTTCGACAGGCACATCATTGCTTGGCGTTCTCGCTCTGCAGCCTCCTGATTCAGGCGACTGACTTCCTCTGCGGAGGGTCGTCGGCGAACACGCGGAGTCGGGTTTGGACGGGATCTGACTAACAGGTGGCGCCAGCTACCAGGGGCAATCAGCGTTTGGAGGACTGCTTCGAGCAACCAAGCCTGGTCATCCTTTGGCCAGTCTCGCGCGACCGCTCCGGCACAGCGGCTATTGAAGTCGTGCTCGACCAGTTGTTCCAGCGAGGGCAGTGTCGGCTCTTTCTGCCCGTCAACAACGTCCTTGGGGTAGAACGCATGGGGAAGCAACCGCCACTCCCCGGTGAGCCATTCAAAGGGAACCTGGAGCACGTCCGCAATCCGGGCGAGCCGGTCCTCTTGAGTCTTGCGGGAGACGCCGCGCACAACGAGGTCGACCGTAGCTTGCTGAATCCCGGCCGCCTTCGCCAGCCCGTTGACGCTGAGCCCCCGTAAACGGATCGCGGCATTGAGCCGGTCCGCCACAACCGGGACGCGCTCCCGTCCGTACCTCGTCCGCCGTTTCCTTGTTGCCATTACGAGTCTGTGCTCCGGGGTCTTTTGCCCGCCCGGGTGAGGGCCTAAGTTGTTGTTTGTTCCTTGTAACACTACAAGGACTCTCCTGGGGGCGCAAGATGGAAACTGGAATGACGGAAACGGTGACGCTGGTGGAAGCAGCAGCCCGATTGCGCGTGCCGTATCACACCGCGCATCGGTGGGTGCTCACGGGTCGACTGGAGGGCGAGCGGCGGGAGGGGCGGTGGACGGTGGCCCTCGCGTCATTGCGGCGAGTAGAGCGAGAGCGGGAAGGAGCTCCGGCCTCATGACCGCCCGGCAGGACCGAGCCGCCCGGGGGGCGGGCCAGGGGTCAGCGGGCGACCGCGAAGCGCGTGAGCTGCTGCGGGAGTTCTACTCGCCGCTGGAGCCGGGCCTTCGCAAGCGCATCGCGCTGACCGAGGATCTTGAGCTTCGGCTGGTCATCATACCCAACCCGAGGTTTCCGGAGCAGCGGGCTCTCGATGCGCGATTGTGGCGGAAGTCGCCCCAGGAGTTTTCCTCCGACGCCTTCCGCCCGACCGGCGGCGGCTGGCTGCTGCCGGTTGAATTCCTCGGGCAGCTCGTCATTCACGTCAGTGCCCTACACAAGCTCGCCGACGCGGATGCGGCCGGCGGGCGCGGCTGAGCCCCGGCGATGCCTCCACAAATCGCGACACGCCACCGGCCACGGACGGGGAAGAAGCAGGAGGCTCCTGCGCACCTCGCGCGGGCCATTCTCGCCCGGTGGCATGCTCGGGAGCGTACCGCGCCGGGGAAGCGCGATCGGCTCTGGTGGCTCGCCTGCTGGTCCGCCGCGCTGCTCGAAGGTGAGTACTCTCGACTTCCCAACCTCGCGGCGGGTTCCTGGGAGCAGCTGGAGGGATTCAGCGAACACGAGCGCCGGGTGCAGGTGGCCGAACAGATCCTGCAGCAGGCCACCACCGCCCCGGACCTGGCAAACCTCGCGCGTCGGCTGGTCCGGATCCCGGCCCGGGAATGGAACTCGCGCCGGGCCGACACGACCTGGCGTGCTATTCAGGAGCGGGACGCATGACGGGCGCCGACCTTCTGGCCGCGGAGTTCCTTGTCGAGCGCACATCGGCCAATGGAGAGGACTCCGGCGCGCTCCCGGCCTCGGTGTGTTTGCTGAACGCCGGGGACCCCGAGCCCATCGCATGGCTGGTGGATGGTTTCCTCTTGGCCGATGAACCGACCGTGCTCTCGGGCCCGACCGGGGGGTACAAGACCACCCTTGCGCTCGCGACCGCGGCAGCGCTCGCCGGCGGCTATGCCGTACTGGACGGTTTCGCCGTTGCCGCGGCGGCCCCGGTCCTCATCGTGAGTGAAGAAGACGGGCAATCGGTCATCCAGAACCGGGTGGCGGCACTCATTCAGGGCCACGGATGGGAGCGCGAGCGCGTCCTCAGCCGGCTACACCTGTTGGCCCTGGCGGGGTGCCGGCTCGACGATCTGCGGTGGCAGCTCCACCTGCGCGCGGAAATCCAGCGTCTGGGGGCTCGCCTGTGCGTTTTTGATCCGCTAGCGGAAATGCTGGGCGGGAACGAGGATTCCAACACCGAGGCGCGTCCGGTGGTGCAGTTCTGGCGGCAGTTGACGGCTCTAGGCTGCGCCACGCTCACCTGTGCCCACTTCGGAAAGCCGAAAGACGGACGCGGCCGACTCGACCAGGTGCGGGGCGCGTCCGCCTGGGCAGCGGCCGCACGCGGGGTCTTCACCACCGAGACGCGAGATGGGGCGCTGTGGCTCACGACGGAGAAGCTATCCCGGGCCGAGCGCCCGGCCCCGCGTGAGATCCGGTACGAGATCGACGCCGCCGGGGGGACGTGGCACTCGGCCCGGCTTACCCTGGTCCGGCCTCCGGGCGACTGGACCGTCCCGGATCCCACGAACCTTACGCCGAGCGAACGGGCCGCCCTCGCCGCGCTGTATCGCCACAACGACGAGGCCCTGACCTGGAGCCGGTGGGCCGAGGTCGCCGAAATCAGCAAAGGCAGCCTGAGCAAGGCACGGCGCCGGCTCCTGGACCTTGGCTACGTCGGGTCCGATGGCTCCGGCCGGACCGGCGCCGGCCCCTATCGGATCACCGGCCCGGGCATCGCCGCCGCCCTCCCGAGCCCCGAAGGTTCAAGCGTTCGGCCAAGGTTCAGCGAGGGTTCAGGTGAACCGTGGAATCCCAAGGTTCAGGGTTCAACTCCCCTTTACACTGAAAGTGTAAAGGGGAGACCCGAACCGGATTCAGCAGCCGGGCAGGGTTCAACCCTGCCGAAGGTTCAGTCTGCGGACCGCGGAGACGCATGGGAGGCGGCCCCATGAACCCGCACCTCCGCGCCTACCTGGACTCCACCACGTCCGACCTGGTGAGCGTTCCCCGCAGCTGGCTGGAGAACGACGTCGCCCAGCCCGCACAGGTCCAGGGCGACCTCACCTGCCCCGAGATAGCCGCCCGGCTCGGCCGGAAAGCCAGCACCATCCGCTCCTGGTGCGCCGAGAGCCGCTTCCCGGGCGCCTATCGGTTGCACAACCGGGAGTGGCGCGTCCCGCCGGCTGGCCTCAAAGCCTTTCAGGAGGCGGCTCGCGGTGGGGCGGCCGACCTCAGCGCCTGGCGGTCCCGATGAGCAGGTTCGCATCGCAATTCGCTAACACGTTGTCATATAGGTGTTCGGGTCCTCCTGACGGGGGGTGGCCGGGGGTCGCTGAAGCGCCCGATCATTCACTAGCGCTGAGTTTTCAGCATGCGACTTCCTGTTCCAAATAGTGGACACTTTGCCCTGCAAATCGGGAGGCTGGCAATGACAAACGAGAGTGGGACGACGGTCTTCCGCGTGCTCCATGCCATCCCTGCTCTACATGCCCTGCCGGGCGACCTGGTCGCCGTCAAGCCGGGTCATCCGGAACCCATGGTCCTCTACCGCGGCCTCGGAGAGTATGTCGGAATGTTGGCGGAAGCGCTGGAAGCCGGCTTGCTCATGGCGCTCAGCTCGCACAGTGGGACAGGCCCACCGAGCCAGCGATATGGGAGTTGACCCTGGCCGGAGGCGTGAGCGCGGCTGCGCGGGACCGGGCCAGGGCCGCCAGCCTGCGGATGGGCCGTCGCCCCCGCCTGTGCCAGGCCTGCTCGCAGGAGTTCACCCCGCGTAACCGGAACACCCGGCGCTGCCCCAACTGTTGCCGGACGGGCCGCCCGGCCAACCCGCCTCCCCGGTGGGAACCGTGAGGGAGGAGCCATGACGGACCCGCTGTTCGGCCCCCTCTGCGTGACTCAGGGCCTACCCGCGCCCCAGCGCGAGTACCGCTTCACTCGTCGCGGCGCTGGCGGCTGGATTACGCCTGGCCGGCGCACCGGCTCGCCCTGGAGGTGGAGGGCGGCGTGTTCGCCTCACGCCAGCGGGACGGGGGCCGCCGGCGGGGCCGTCACGTGAGCATCACCGGGTTTCTGAACGACCTCGAGAAGTACAACACCCTGGCCTGCTATGGCTGGCGGCTGCTCCGGGTCATCCCGAGCGACCTCTGCACCTTCCGACCATCCGGCTCATTCAACGCGCCTTGGAGGGGAGCCATGAGTACGCATCGCGCGACCTGGAGTTCAACGACAACGGCTCGCCCGCAGTGCCCCCCGGCGGTGTATTGACCCAAGCCTGGAGCAACACGCCAGTTTCCTGCAGGAGTATCCCGAGATGTTCGCGTTCGCCCAGCGCGCGCTCGCGCTCGCTGGCGGCCGCCTACACCTCCGGCGTGAGCTGCAGGCGAAGCCGCGCCGCGGCGCACCAGGGCGAGCCGGCCCGGGCGGCCGTGGCCGCCTCCCTGGTCCAGGCGTTCGACCAGGCCGAATTGCGCCAGAACCTGACGGGTCAAGCGTTGCGCGGCTCCCAGAGCCAAATACCGGAGAAACACCGCCCGAATCCGGGGATTCCGGCTGAAAAAAGCCTCAATAAAACCGTTGCACCAATTCGCCGCGGCGCGGTATTTCAGGCAAACGGTGGAAACTACCTGAGGAGGGCGAGTGGCCGCAAAGCACGCGGGCGCCGGCGATCCGCTCCGTGCGGTCGAGCTCGTAACCGACGCGCGAGGCCGCCGCGACAATTCGCTTGACATTGCCTTCTCGAGCGAGACGCCGGTCGAGCGCCGGACTGGGCCACCGGCCGTATCTACCAGAAGTTCTCTCTCACAATCCCGCCGACATCAATTTGAGCCGCGCCAGCGACGGCTTCCCCTTCCTGTTGAATCACAACTCGCGACGCAGTTCGGTTTCATCGAGAACATCACCCTCGAAATGGATCGCAAGTTCCGAGGCATCCTGCGCTGGGCGACTCACCCCGATTCGAGTTGGGTCGCGACGGACATGCGGGACGGCATACGCAAGAAAGTCTCGGTGGGCTATCCACCGGCGACTTATACCACCGTCGAGGGCCCGGACGGCATTCCCACTCCGTTTACGCATGGACGCCGTTGGAGGTCTCCAGCGTTCCAATCCCGGCCGATGATAGCGTCGGTGTCGGGCGCAGTCTCACACGAAACGAGGCCATCATGAGCGGGTCCAGTGAAGGGCGTGGATTTGTGGGCGAGAATCCCTACGCGAACGCTGCCGAGGCTGGCATTCATCGCCTCGGTCTCGCAGCGGGAGGCCGATCTCCCTGCCTGGCTCAGCGGCATCCAGCGTCGAGGAGATCGAGCCGAGGTGCGCCGGGCATGGAGCGGACGCGATCGGAGCCACTCAACTGCGGCCGGCGGCCACGTCGATTTCTCCCCCCGCAAGCAACGGCACTACTCCATCAGCCGGGCGCTCATGGCCCGGCGACGGGCACTGGCGCCACGCCGGCTTCGAGCGCGAGTGCGCGAAACCATCCTTAGCCAGCAGGGCCGAGTCGGCGCCGATCGCTTCTACATGCCGCTCAACCTCGGTCCGGGCCGCCGTGATCGGCAACGTGGCCGGCACCAGCTCGCTGGGCGGCGCGGGCGTGCAGACGAACGTGCTGGCCGACTGATCGAGATCCTGCGCAACCGATGGTGAGCGCCAGCTCGGCGCCACCGTGCTCACCGGCCTCCGCAACAACCTCAGTATCCCCGGCAGATCACTACCAACACGTTCAGCTGGGTCGGCGAAAATCCGTCCATCCCATCTCACTGATAGCGGCCACGTTCGACAACGTCACGCTCAGCCCCAAAACCGCCATGAGTGCAGCGCGCTATTCCAAGCAGACGTTCATTCAGTTCTACCCATCCATCGATCAGTTGATCATCAACGACTTGATGTCCGTGGCGGCCGAAGGGATCGACCTGGCCGCCCTCTCTGGCACCGGCGCGCGAACCAGCCCAAGGGCGTGGCCAGTCAGACCGGGTCATCGCCGTGACGATGGGGGCCGACGGCGCGGTGCCGAGCTGGGCAAACATCGTGAACTATGAGATCCAGATCGCCGCCGCCAACGGCGATATCGGGACTATGGCCTTCCTGACCACCCCGGGCATCCGCTCCGCCATGAAGCAAACTTTGCGCAGCACCGCCAGCGGCAGCCTGTTCATCTGGGAGAACGACAACCGCATGAACGGCTATGCGGCCGTCGTCAGCAACCAGGCCAGGTCCAACCTCACCAAGAGCACCTCGACCACGATCTGTCACGAAATCTTCTTCGGGAACTGAGCCAGATCCTGATCGGAGAGTTCGGCAGCGCCATCGATCTCACGGTCGATCCGTACACCCACGCCGACCAGAGATGATCCGCATCATCGTGCATGCGATGGTCGACGTGGGCATCCGGCTGCCCAAGGCCTTCGCCTACACGGCGGATGCCCTGACGTAGAATCTCAGGCGGTGCCGTCCGGTCCAGCTCCTCAGGATTTCTCCTCACCGCCAGGGCCACATCGCGAAGGGACGGACGCGACGGGCCACCCTCCCCCCGCGGGCCCGGGCTGAAGGAGCCCACGCATGCCGCAGAACGATGTCAGCGTCACCTATACCGCCCAGGACCTGGCCTCGCGTGTCGCGGACCAGGTGCAGGCGAGTATGCGGAAAACGGCGGTCGTGGCGGGGGAGACCGACGCGGCCTTCGGCCGGTTCAGCCTGGAAGGCGCCACCAAACTCAAGTTCGGGTTTGAAGGGCTGGCCCGTGAAGCGATTGGCCTGACGGGGGCCCAGTCGAAACTGGCCGAAGGGCTGCTCCTGTTCGCCGGCGGCTCGACTCTGGTGCTTGGGGTCGCGGCCGGTGTCGCCGTCCTGACCGCCGTCTGGAAACATTTCCAGCCGGAGATCATCAAGGCGCGGGAGGAAACGGACAAACTGGTCGAGTCCCTGAACAAGGCAGCCGATGCGCGACTCGGGATCGACATCGCGCAGAATTTCGATGACATAGCCAAGCAGGCCAAGGCGGTGAAGGCCCAGCTGGCCGCTGGCGGGCGCACCGTCACCATCACGACGGCCCAGCAGGGAACGGTCACAAAGTTCCAGCCGTTCTCCGACCAGGAGTTGGCCGATCTCCGTGCGCGGGCCGCGCGTTATGAGCGCGCGCTCAACGAGTTGACCGGCCAGATGTTGACCCGGTTCCCGCCCCCGGCCGCCACCAAGCAGGCAAAGGCCGGTCAGACCAAACTGGAAACGGCCGTCTTCGGCGACCCCAATATCGGCGGGGAAATCAGTCCAGCGCTCATGAAGCGCATCCAGGCGCTTTCTCAAAGCGCCGGCGATGCCCTGTATCTGGGGATCACCCAGGTCCACATGCCGCAGCGGCCCGGGGTCCCTGCGGACATTGGCCCACTCCTCGGCTCCCTGCTCCCGACCACCGACCAACTGACGAAGGCGACGGAACAGCTCTACCAGCAGGTCTTCGGGATCTCCCTGGCGGCCTCCCAGGCGCTGGAGCAGTCGATGCGGGAGACCTTCAACGCCGGGCTAGCCCAGGCGCTCTCTGATGTCGTTTACAACACCATCTCGGCGGCCTTCTCCGGCGAGGGGGTGGTCGGGGTGTTCAAGGCGTTCGGGGCCACGATCTTCGCCAGCCTCGGCAGCATCATGACCCAGATGGGCGAGACGCTGATCAGTTACGGGATTGCCCTGAAATTGGCGCTGGCGAACCCGCTCAACCCCGTCACGGCCATCGCCGCCGGCGCCCTCCTGGTAGCGCTGGGGGCGGCCCTGGGCGGGATCGCGCAGCAGTTGGGCGGTGCCGGGCGCGGGACCGCCAGCGCCGGTGCCTTCCGGGAGCCCAGCGGGTGGAATGCCGGGACGGGGACGGGCCTCAGCAACCAGCAGTCGGCCGCCGTGGGCGGGTCGCGGCAAGGAACGGCGGTGGTTCATATTCACGGGGGCGGCATCATCAACACCAGCGACCCTCGCCAGCGCGACGAGTTCGTGCGGATGCTGCGCGAGCTGGACAGCACACGGGAGTACACACTTGTCGTCGACCGATAAGCCGGATGCCGATCTCATCGCCATGTTTCAGGAGCTGGCCGGGCAGCTGTGGCCCGACGATGAGGCGGTCCAGTGCGCCCTCGAGCGGCTGACCTGGAGCCCGCCCGCCCACGTGGTCATGGAGGGCATGGGCCGGGGCGACATTATGCTGATGCGTCGGCGGGTCAAGGAAGGCGATTGGGCCGACCTCTGTCGGCTCGCGGAGCCCGTCCGGCAATGGATCCTGAGCCAGGGCGAGTGAACGGCTGAAGTCGCCCAGGAAACTCGCGCCGCTCCCGTGGTGCCAGCCGTGGTGTCAAACGGGCCCCGGCGGACTGGCGCGAGCCAGCGTCCGGGGCCCTAAGTCCTTGATTCTGCGCCCGTCGGCGCTGACCCGCGCTGGCCAGTCCCCTTAGAAGGCCGATGCTCTATCCAACTGAGCTACGGGCGCGGGACTGCTGGGCTGAAAAGTAGCACGGCCGTCTGAAAGTGGCTGCCTGCATACCCTGACGCAAATGGCCGGAACCCTGAGCGGAGCGTTCCGGCCGGCGGCGATATATGGCTGGCGACTCAGGTGCGGAGTCGCCGACGCCTCCGGACGATCCCCAGCGCGGCCAGGCCGGTGCCCGTCAGGATCAGAGTAACCGGTTCCGGCGTTGCCGTCATCTGGACACAGTTCGAGCTGATGACGGCTCCAGTCTTCCCATTGGCGGTGATGCCACAGCCGCCCCACCCGACCGCGAAATCCTCGCCGGCCCAGTTGTAGGCTGTTGGTGGAGGTATTTCCGGCCCATAGGGCCAATTCTCGACGGGCGGTTCAAAGCTGAATACCATCGCGCCGGGCGCGCCCAGCCGGGGACAGGTCTGGAAGACCACATCGTAGGTGTCGGACGGCGGCGGATCACAACCGACAATCCCGGTCCCGCCCTCCGCGCCATACACGTTCCACATCACCCCGCTCGGCCACCAGTACCCGTCAAAGACCGCGCCGTGGTCGCCTGCGGGATCCGTCCCGAACAGCGTATTAACGTTCCGTCCGGGAGTCCCGTAGTAATTCATTCCGTCCTCATCGTCGGTTCCGTACCAATCGCCACCCTGATAGGACGGGAAGCTGATCCCGATGCCGGTAATCAGACTCCCGGGGTTGTTGTCGAACGGGTTGGTTCCCTGAAGATTCTGGATGCCCAGCATGACATAGGTGCCGCCGCCTGCTCGCGGGATAATCGTCACGCTCACGCTGGCGCAGCTCACCAGGCTTCCGGTCGAGCAGTAGTTGTTGAATGTGAAGGTCCTGCCATCGGCATGCAGCGCGGCCGGCAGCAGAACCGCCGCGAGAACCAGCCCGGGTGTGCGCATGATGCCCTCCGGATGTCTCGCCGAGGGAGAGGGATCTGTGGACCTGCGCCCCGGCCCCCGATGCGAATGGCCCAGTATGGCGACGCGTACAACAGGAGGATGTGAAGGTGAGATGAAGGTCCGGCGGAAGACGGCGGCCAATGTTTGACCACCCGCGCGAACCGGGGCATCTTCCGGGCGTGTCCTCACCCGCCCGACGCCGGCGGCCCACGCCGCCGGTTTTCCTGCTCATTCTGCTGGTCCTGCTCCGACCCGCCAGCGCGCGGGCCCAGGTCCAGGTGGCAGGCGTTCGGGACCTGGCTTTCGGCCTGGTGATCGCCGGCGTGCCTGTGGCCGTCCCGCCCGGCGATCCCACCCGAAGCGGCGAGTTCACGGTGGACGCACCTCGCGGCTCCCGGATCAGCGTGAGCTTCGTCCTCCCCTCCGCGCTCGCGGGGCCGCCCGGCGCGAGGAAAGGATGAAGGCGCGATAAAGTCTCAGCCCGCCGACAATGGGGTCTCAGCGCAGGGCGATTCCGGGAGTGACAGGTTCCGCGTTGCCGGCCGTGGCCGGGATCCTCAACCGGCTAGGTCGGCGGGCCTGGTGGGCGAAGACGGAGGCCCGGCCGGTCCCCGGCTAGCGGAACGTGGCGATGAGCGAATGGACCACCGCAGCGATTGCCGCGAGGAAGACGGCGGCGAGCACCGTGGCCGCGACGGTAAACCAGCGCCCGTTATCCTCCACTTCCAGCTGCGCACGGCCCTGGTCCGCGGTATTGGTGTCGGCCCGTCCCTCTGGTGGCATTGGCTTACTCCTTGATTGACCATCTCCATGGGGCCAGCCTGGCGCCCCCCCCCCGACAGCGGCCCGAGCGGGAATCAGGACCCGAACGCCCACAGCCGGGACAGCCACAGCCAGTCGAGCCCGTATAACAATCCCATCACCAGCAGGAAGAAGATCCCGGTCGTCAGGGTGCCCCGCATGGAGAAACGGTGGATGGCGACCGCATCGCCGGTCAGCTCGAGCGGGACCGGGGTCCGCATGCGGGCTTCGCGCCCGAAGAGCAGCGAGCCGACCGCCACCAGCACGAAGGCGGCGCCCGCCAGCACGGCCAGGGCGCCTCCGATCCCGATCAGGGCCAGCACCGGGCGCGACGCGGCGAAGCTGAACGTGGTCCCGGGGATCGAGGTCACGATAGGATCCCGCCGGGGCACGCCGTAGACGATGCCCGCCTCCATCATCGCCATGACCGCGAGGGTCATGGCGCCGCCGTACAGATACGGTTGCGCCCGGGCCAGCCGGTCCAGAACCCACTCCTTCCGGAACAGCAGCCGGATGAGGTAGTAGAGCAATCCCATGAAGGTGAGGGTGGTTCCCAGCGCGACGCAGGCATGGAAGTGGCCGGGCACGGCCAGGGTGTTGTGCCGCATGGTATTCAACTGCATCTGGCCCATGAGCACCCCGGTGATACCGCAGAGGAACCCGAACAGAATGATGCTCAGCATCGTCGCCGAGAATCCGGGGTCATGCCAGGGCGCGGTCCGGAGCCATCCGAACCATCCGTCGCGGCCCAGCCCCCGCTTGCGCCGCCCGGTTTCCAGCCCCGCGGGAACGGCGAAGGCGTGAATCAGGCTGGCGAAGACGGCCCCGTACACCGCGTAGGACGTGTTCCAGATCCGCCAGCTGGCGGAGAGCGCCGGGTCGGACATCAGGTGATGCGCCGCCCCCATGTTGATGAAGAACAGGTACAAGATGAAGGCGAGGCGCGACACTTTTTCGCTCACCACCTCTGCGCCGGCGGTGATGTGGGTCAGGAAATACCACACCGTGACCATGGCCGCCAGATTGATCTGCTGGGTCCCGTGGCCGATGATCCAGTACATCTGCCGGTACCATGCGGCGTCGATGCTCCCCAGGACCCCGATTCGCCAGAGGAAGGTCGGCACATAGGTGATCAGTCCGCCGAGCAGGGCCTCCACGGCGATGATTCCGGTCACGAACGATCCGAACGTCACCAGCGGAAGCGTCCGTTCGGGATGCTCCCGCTTCTCCTGCCAGAGGCAGGCAAAGAACGGCAGGGCCGCAGTCACCGTACCCAGAATGAAGGTGATCACTCCCAGGTAGAACAGCGGCGACGATTTGAGCGGTGCGTAGGAGGTGAGCAGCGGCTGCTGGTCGGGGTAGCTGGTAGTCCAGATGGCGTACTCGATCAGGAGCGCCGAGGCGACCATGATCCCCCAGCCCGTGCGCACCACCCGTGGAGCCGGCAGCCGGCGTCCCAGCACCATGGGCCCGCCGACGTAGAGGATCGCCACCTCCATGAAGACCATCCAGAAGATCAGCAGATTCCAGGCGTGCAGACTCAGATACTTGTAGAACGCCGCGGGCTGCAGCAGGCCCACCGCCTCCCAGCGGGTAAGGGCGACGAGCAGGGCGGCGATTCCGCCCAGGATGAGCGCGACCACCGCCGTGAGGCCGAAGATCTTGACCGGGACCTCCGCCGAACGGTGGATCCGCAATTTCGTCACGGCACAAGTGCGGAATCCGTCCTCGCCGTAGGTCTGGTCCAAGAGACCGAGTGCCATGGTTTCGATTCCCCCCTACTTCACGATGATCCGGCCGTGCATGACACGATGGCCAAGGCCGCAGAACTCGTTGCACTGGACGTCATAGATTCCCGGGTGCTCGAAGCGGATCGGAACAATCCATTCGTAGCCGGGGAGGACCTGGAGGTTGAACTCCTCGATCAGGCGCGATTCGCGATGCAGCCCGAAACCGTGCTGCACATCGTAACTGCTCAGATGCAGCCGGTACTGCTTGCCGGCCTGCAGCACGACGGGAAGGCCGCCCCAGGCCCACTGCTGCCCGGCGACATACACGTCCTCCCCCTGCGGGACCAGCCCGGCGTCGGTGTGGCCGGCCGCCTTCTGATAGGCCGTCACCTTCGCCCGATAGGCGTCCGGACTCACCCGCAAGGTCTCACCGATGGGATTCTCATGGCCGACCTGCGTCCAGCCGACCATCCAGCCGAAAAGGATCAGCGCGGTCAGGAGACTGAGACCCAGCCATACGCGCTCCTGCCCGCTGACCGGGTGTTTCCACCACGCACCCTGCGGGGACTCCAGCGGAGAATTCATCTCAGCCTCCCCGGATAGAAAGGAGGTCCAGGAGACCCCATGCGATGTAGGACAGGAAGAAGAACAGGATCGCGGCTAATGCCAACAGCCAGATGTTGTCAAACAGTCTCTGGGGCCAGGGGATTTCCTCCTGGGGCGTTTCCCGGTCGTGCATCGGGACCTCCGGGCTGGAAGACTGGGCCTCGGTTGCCGCGGTGCGGCAAATACAGGATTACATCCTGCACATATGCACTTTCCTGTCAAGGGTGCGCCCGCGGCGTGCTCCCTACCGGCCGTGGCTGCGGAACTCCGCTTTACCGCCTTTCCGGGGGCTTTGACTCACGGGCGGAAGGAAGAGATGTTCCGGGGTGCCCCCTTCTGTCCGGTCGTCCGCGGTCCGCGCCTTCCCCGTTGCCATGATGCTGGCGGCGGCGCTTCCTGCAATGCTGCGGGCCCAGGTGCAGGTGGTGGGCGTTCGGGACCTGGCTTTCGGCCTGGTGATCGCCGGCGTGCCTACGACGGTCTCGCCCGGCGATCCCACGCGAAGCGGCGAGTTCACGGTGGACGCACCCCGTGGCTCCCGGATCAGTGTGAGCTTCGCCCTTCCCGCCGGACTCACCGGACCGCCGGGCGCTTCCCTCCCCATCAGTTTCACCAATCGCGACGCCCTGGCGACCGGCCTGGGCCGGGGCGCCCAGGCCTTCGATCCCCGGCGGAGTCGTACCTTCCGGTTCCCGCGCGCCGGCGTCATGACCCTATACCTGGGCGGCACCGCTTCCCCCTCCACCGGCCAGGCCCCCGGAGCCTACATGGCTCCGGTGATCCTCAATGTGATCGTCTTCTGAGCGGAGACCTGTTTTGTGGAAATAGTGCAAATAGCTGACATATAAGTTCTTAGCCAGTATAGTCTCAGGCGTAACGTGAAGGCCGACCGACCCATGGAGCCTCAGGTCATAACGCTGCTTCCCCCGCCAGGGCCGGAAACCACCTTATCGGCCTCTCCGTACGTCCGGAGAATCCCAGCCCCCACCGTCGGAGGTTTCCGTGTCGCTGCTCGCCGCTGTGATCGCCGTGCTTCTGCTGGTGTCCCCCACCCCACCGCGTGATGGCCGGGCTCTGCTCCAGGCCATGCACGACCGCTACGCCGGTCACTGGTACCGCGCGGCCACTTTCGTTCAGAAGACCATCCACGAAGGCGGCGAGGTAGAAACCTGGTACGAGGCTCTGACGGTACCGGGCCGGTTGCGGATTGATATCGCGCCGTTGGACAGCGGGAAGGCCATCCTCTTCCGCAACGACTCCATCTACGTGATAGCCGCCGATACGGTGGCGCAGCGCGCTCCGCTGATTCACCCGCTGATGGTCCTGGGGTTCGATGTCTATGGCGAGCCCGTGGACACGACGGCGGCCCGCCTGGAAGCGCTCCAATTCGACCTGGCCAAACTGCGGGAGGACACCTGGCAGGGGCGTGCCGTGTACGTGGTGGGGGCCGATGCCGGCGACTCCACCAGCAATCAGTTCTGGATCGATCGGGACCGCCTGCTCTTCGTCCGCATGATGCAGCAGACCCGGTCGGGCGGCACGGCCGAGAGCCAGTTCAACAAATACCAGAAGCTGGACGGCGGATGGATGGCCCCGGAAGTGAAGTTCTACCGGGACGGCAAGCTGGTGACGACCGAAGAATACAGCGATATCCGGGCGCGAGCGTCGCTGCCGGATTCGCTGTTCCTGGCGGAGCCGTTTACCAAGGCGGAGTGGATCGGGCACTGAAAAGGCCAAAGCGAAAGGGACTGGGAGAAAAGTGGAGGAACCACGATTCCTCGTCTTTTCTCCCAGTCCTTTTCGCCTTCGCTCGCATTATCGGGGCGCCGGGATTTGAACCCGGGACCTTCTGCTCCCAAAGCAGACGCGCTACCGGACTGCGCTACGCCCCGCGGGCCCGGGTCCGGCGGCTGGAAAAACCAACGCCGGACATGGGCCAGCAAACCTAGCAGACTTCCACCATTCGAGCCAGCGGCGAACCCGGCAGTCGCTCAGGGCTACTCGCCGTTCTCCTGCATCCTATTGCACCTGGCAGCATCCATTGTCGCACGCGACCCACAGCTTTTCGTCGTCGTTGACCCAGCGCCAGCGGGCAGTCCCGGGGATGGTGATGGGCCGACCCAAACGGTCCTTCAAGCCGCTGTGCCGGACCTGGGTGACGCAAGTGTACTTCGGAGGCATGTTGGGGGACCGTATCATGGCGTACCAGATGATTCCGGATTTCGACGTTGCGCAGGAAGGAATTGATAAGGCTATGCTCGCCGAGGCGGCGGGGAAACACTGGGACTCGCCCCCGGCGCACAAATAGATGTCGGCCCAGCCCTGCGGCGGCGCGCCGTGGGGGAACACCGCGTTCACAAGATTGAATTTCTGCGAGTATTTCAACGCCGTCGCGTTGGAGGTCGGCCCCATACTCATTGAGGCTCGTCCCACATGAACCCACGGGTCCGTCCCCGAACTGGGCAGGACCCCACTGGAGATCCGCGTCTTTCCTGCGAGATCGGCATCCGGGACCACGGTGCCCCATACCGGCGAAGGATGAATCCCGAGGCCCGCTCCCTCAGCCAAGAGTTGCCGATCAAACCAGCCCTTGACCCGCCAGGACCACCGATCCTGATCACCCGTATCCCAAGAGGGCGACGACTGGGGGGCCGCCTGACCGGTCACTTCGCACCACCCGTTTCCGCACCCGATGCCGATGTACTGCACACGATTGACCGAGTCCCAGTCCCAGCGCGCCACCATGGGGACGTCGCCAGGCCGGGCATTGCGGAAGGTCTGGGCGACGACATTCAAGGGCTTCACTGGCGGCCCCGTTAGCGTGTCGGCCCTGGCATCCTCCAGGCACGCCTCTTTCGTTTTCACTGGAACCATGAACGCCTTGTAACCGCTCGGTCCATCGTCAGGGAAGAGGTAGAGGCAGTTCCAGCCCCGCGCGATTCCCAGGGGGTCGTAGGATCCGTCCCACGCGTAGATCTCCGCGAACGCCAACCCGATTCCGGGCCCGTTTGCCTGGGCGTTCTTTTCGGCCAGGAGGACGGGCAAAGTATCCAGAATATCGCTGGCCCATATCCCGATGAGGGGCCCGTACTTGCTTCCATTGGCCGGCGAGATCATGCGCTGGCAGTCGTGAAACTCCGCAATCGGCGTAATAGCGCCGGCCACCGGCACGATGCTGTCGACCGCCCGATTTTCCGGATCACGGATGGCCACGTCATGATCGGGGCATTCTGGTTGGGCGACGGCGATAGCTGGAGGACGGCACCGGCACCGCCAGACCAGAACACCGGCCACAACCAGCAGCACCAACACAATCACAATCCCGACGATCCGAGCGCTCCCGCTGATTCGATTCATTATTCCTCCTGTACCGGGATGGCCTTGGAAATTCACCGGCCCTCGGCCAGACGTCTCATACGTCGGACGAGCGGCTGGAGAAAGGGATCAGCCGTGTCCCACAGAATCGCCACGGCCGTTGCCCACAGACGGGCATCGGCCGGCTGATGCCGCCCCGCCGCCAACTCCGCCCGGAGCGCCATGGCCTGGACCAGGGAGCTCACGTACAGCGGATCGGGACGGCTGGGTGGCGAGGCGAATGCCAACGTGTTCAGCGGGGCATCCAGCCAGTTGAGGGCGGCGGTGGTATCGCCGATCGACCCGAGCAACCACGCTCCCGGGTACAGGATGTCGAAGGTGAGATGCGAGGCGGGCTTCTGTTGTCTCTGCTGGCGGATGTTCTCGAGGAACTCGCGCACCTTGCCCGAGTCGCCCGCCGCAAAGGCCAGCTCCGCCAGCAGCAGATAGGAGGTCGCGAAGCTGCTGCCGGAAGCCAGGGTGCGGAACGAGGGTAATGAGGAGAATCGAACACTGGGGAACGCCACCAGCCCGGGACGAAGGATCCATTCGGTTTCCAGCCCGGTTTGCTCCGACGGCGGCGCGGCCTGGCTGATGGCCTGTTCGGTCAGGGCCTCCAGACGCCGCAGCGTGTCAGGCGGCCCCCCAAAACCGGCGTACGCCAGGAGCAGGGGGGCGGTCTGTCGCAAGGGACGCTGAATATCCCAGTCCTTCCGGGCCGCCAGTTGCGAGAACAAGCCAGCCGCGCGATCCGCGCGACCCAGCAGTGCCGCGAGGGTCACGAGGGCGTCGGCGTCCACCACGTCCTGGTCAGAGGATACGGCCAGAAGCGACTCCGCCAGGGCCACGCCCTGGCGCAGTGCTGCGGTGTCCTCAGGCATGCCGTATTTCAGGAGGAGCCTGGCCTCCGTGGCCGCGAGCCCGAGCTCGGCGGGCGTACCCCGGGCCATCCGCCTGGCACCACGGATGGTATCGAGCGCAGCCCGGTCACCCAAGAGTTCCAGCGAAAGCGCGAGCGCCTCCTGCGCCTGGAAGCTGAGGGGCGAGGCGGCGGCCCAGGTTTGGGCAACCCGGTGAAACAACTCGCTCTGGTGGCGGACCGCACTGGCTACGTCTCCCTCGGGTAAATGGGCAGCCTGGTTGCCGCTCCTGGGGTAGGGAACAAACCCCAAGGTGTCGCCGCTCCAGGTGGGATAGGCCACGTAGGTGTAGGAGTCCCCCCCTGGCCGAGAGCCCCCGCGAAGTGTCCCCCCCAGGTAGAACAAGTCTCTCAGGGTCTGGTAATTCCCTCCCCGGAAAGAGGCGAGAATCGGCGTCGACAGCTCGAAGGCCCTGCCGTAGGCGTTCAACGCTGCCTGGTAGCTGGCCCGGAACCTGAACCCCGAAGGGCTGGAGGGGTCGGGAACTACGGTGCGGTCTGACTTCAGGCAGAAGGCCCTCCCGTACCATCCCACGAAATCCTTGGGGTCCAACTGCGTTATCTGCGACCATCGAGCACAAGCCACGGCAAATTCTCCCCGGCCCTGCGCCGCAATCGCCTCCGCCATCTCCTGGTCGCGACCGGAGAGGGAGGCTCTTCCCGCCAGCGCCTGTTCGACCAGGTACTGCCAGCGTGCCGGCATCTGGTCGCTCCACGCGCGCACCAGCGCGAGCCACAGGTCGGCCTCGGCGTACTCCGGGTCAAACGACGTCGCCAGGGTAAACGCCGTGTCGGCCCTGCCGAGATTCCAGGATTGGATGGCCTCCCGTCCACGGTAGAAAGCCTGCTTTGCAGGCAGCGAGCGCGTCCCGGTCATGCGAGGTTCAGGTTCAACCGGGGGGCCGCGGAGCAGCAGCAGATCGGCCAGCCGGGCAAAGTCCGAATCGGCTCCCGCCGGGGAGGCAGGTACCATGACGAAGTCTTCGGCCAGCGCAGTGTCGGACGAAAGGCCATACAGCGAAGCTCCCACCCGGAGCGAGTCCCCGACGGGCGTCACTCTGATTCGAACGTACCGCCCGGCACCCAGCCCGAGGGCAACAGCCCTGGCAGTCCTCGGGCTCAGTGGTCCCGAGTGCGCCCGCTGTGCCACGGCATCCCGGACCCGAAAGCCATCCTCCAGGCTGATTCCACTCCACCAGGCGAAGGCGTCGTGCAGCTGGTCCTGGGCATTCAGCCTCGCTGCCGCCTCGCCCTCGGTCTCCGCCGGCAGGATGGCATACCGAGTGGTATCCGCTGACACTGAACGCGGCTGGGACGATTCAGGCCCTCTGATCAGGACGTAGGTGGTGACCGCCACGGGCAGCAGCACCAGCAGGCCATACACCACCCGGCGGGGGATTCTCCGGCCCCCCACAATGAGGGAACCGCTCGCCCTCGGGCCCCCATCCACCGCCACGTCGATAGCCGCGGCGAACTGGGCGATGTCGGGAAAGCGACGCTCCGGATCAGCAGCGAGCGCCCGGGCCAGGGCTCCCGCGACCTCGGGAGGAAGGTCGCGTCTTGCCGCCAGAATGGACCGCCTGGCTGCACTGACGCTGCGAAAGTCCCGCTCGGGCGGCTGCCCCAGCAGCATTTCGTAGAGGACACATGCCAGCGCGTACTGGTCGGCCCGCTGGTCCACCCGGCCGCGGGTGGCCAGCTGTTCGGGAGGCATGTAGGCCGGCGTGCCCAGGACCAGCCCCGTGACGGTGAGTCGCTGGGTGTCCACGGCTTCCCGCACCACCCAGGCGATACCGAAGTCGGCCAGGAAGGCATGCCCGCTGGAGAGGAGGATATTCCCGGGCTTGATGTCGCGGTGGACCAGCCCCTGCGCGTGCGCATGCGCCAGCCCCGCGGCGATCTGGCGCACGATGCCGATGGCCTCGGCCACCGTGGGCGGCGGATCCGCGGCCATCCGGTCACGCAGCGTGCCCCCCTCCACGAAGGGCATGACATAGAAGAGACTGCCGGCGGCTTCGTCGGAATCATACAGCGGCAGGATGTTCGGGTGATTCAGCCGGGCGGCGACCTCGATTTCCTGCTGGAACCGCCCCGGCCCCAGCACGTCGGCGAGATCCGAGCGGAAGACCTTGAGGGCTACCGCCCGGTGGTGCTTGAGATCCTGGGCCAGATAGACCGTAGCCATTCCACCCCGGCCCACCTCCCGCTCAATCCGGTAGCGGGAGGCAACACCGGCCCGAAATGCCTGCATGAGGTCTTCCTGGGCGGACCTGCCCTGGGGGTAGGGCATCCTCTATCATTGCACCCCCCCAGGAGGAGGCGCAAGCAGGAAGCCGGGGAGCGGAGGCCGCGACGGCCGCTGGCTCCGGTGGCAGCTTAGTCCTTTCCCTGCCGGGACTTCGCAGCCTCCCGCTGGCTTGCGGCCACCTTGCCCGTCTCCAGTTCGTAGAGAATCCGGTCGGCGTGATAGACGCGGTCGAGTGAAGACCAGATCGCCCGCACGTCCACCATGACATTCCGGCCCCGCTCCGGCAGATAGATGTAGTCGCGGGAGAGGCCCTCGATATTGCGATCGAAGTTGAGCCCCACCAGCTCGAGGGCCGGTGTCACCGCCGGCGAGCCCGAATTGCCGCCATAGGTGTCGGCGGTCGACGCGAAGTTGAGCGGTGTGCCGAGCGGGAACCCGGCCGGCGGCGTCTCCCATCGGGGCGGCAGCGCCCATTCGGGATTGCCCTTTTGCGACAGGTGGCGGTCGTACATCCCGTAGAAAGTGGTATAGGGCGGCGCCAAGGTACCGTTGTAGGGATAGCCCTTCACCACCCCGTCGGCGATCCGGGGGCTGAAGGAGCCGTCCGGCGGCACGCTCTTGCCATATACCGCGAACTTCGCCCGCCCCAGTTCGGCGGCCAGGCTGTCTTCCGCCTGGCCCAGAGGGTGCAAGGCGGCCCGGTACGCCTCGTAGGGCGGGGCAATCAGCGCCGCCAGCCGCAGCGCGGGATCGTCCGCGCTGAGGCTGCCGTCCCGCAGGGCCGCCGCGGTCTCGGTCGAATCGTCCAGGACAGAATGCGCCATGAGCGCCGCGGCCGACGCCTCGGGACTGCCGTCGGGAAGCGCGGCGCGCGTCAGCGAGTCGTCCGGCCCGTAGGCCCGGGCAATATCGGCCAACCGGGCGGCCAGCAGCCGTCGCTCGAGATCGGCCGGCACCTGGCTCACCCGCAGCACCCGCTGGGCATAGCTCTGCAGCGAATCGCCCGAGACGCCGCCGGCGCGGGCCTCCAGCCAGCCGCGCGCCGCGGTGGCCCGGGCCAGGGTCGAGGCAGTGCCCAACCCCAGAAAGGCATTCATCGGGTGTACCTGCGCGGCGCGGCGGGCCTGCAGTGCGGCCAACTGGTCGAACAGGCCGTCATACTGCTGTGCCAGGCCGGAATCGGCACCCAGGCGCTGCCGAAGCTCCCGCTCCCCCGCTTCGCGGCGGGCCATGATGGCCGGGTCCTGCAGCGCGGCAAGCCGCCCCTCGGTGGCCTTCAGGGAATTGGAGAGGCCGAACATCCGGTTCCGGATGTCGTAAGCCTCGGCCGCCGCCGGCATCGCCTCCCGGAACGCCTGCATGGCGCCCAGGCGGCTGTGATAATAGGACAGGACCGCCGGCAGGTAGATGTCCCGCTGATAGACCAGCTGGCTCGTGGTGGTGAGCCGGTTGGTGGGCCCGGGGTTGCCGATCACGAAGACCACGTCGCCGCTTTCCACGCCTTTCCGGCTCCAGCCGAAGTGCTGGCCGGGGTGAAAGGGCTTCCCGTCCGCACCATAGACCCGGAGAAAGGCGAAATCCAGCGCGTAGCGGGGATAGGTAAAGTTGTCGGGATCGCCGCCGAAGAAGCCGGCCTGCAACTCCACCGCGAACACCATTCGGACATCGGTGAAGCGGCGGAAGACGTAGGCGGACTGGCGCCCGCCGTTGTACAGATCCACCAGCTGGACATAGACCGAATCGGGCCCGGTGTGATAGCGCCGCACCAGGCTGTCGGCGATGGCCTGCATGGCCTCCTTCCGCGCGGCATCACGGCGCCCGGCCGGCGCGGCCGACACGGCGCGATTCACCTCATCCGTAATATCCCGGGCCGCCAGCAACTGGTCGGCCCAGTAGTTGGGGATCTGCCGCTCGCCCGCCAGCGACGGTGCATAGAAGCCGGTATCCAGCAGGTGCTCCCCGTTCTTCTGCACCCGTGTTTCTACCCCCCGAACGCAGTGGTGATTGGTCACCATGAGCCCGTTGGCGCTGACGAATGACGCCGAGCAGCCGGGGATTCGCAGGGCGGACAGCCGCGCGCGCCGAAACCATGCCGAGTCGGCCTGAAAGCCGTAGGTGTCGGTGAAATATTCCTCCGGCGCGTATTCGAAGGTCCACATCTTCCCGCCGTCAAACCGGCCGGTGTGGATCGTGTCGGTCGCCGTCACGGGCAGTTGAGCCCCGGCGGCGGCCGGCAGAAGCAGCAGGGTGGCGAGCAGGCCGGCGAGACGCGGGCGCATGGGAATGCTCTCGGGTGAAGGGAATGCGCGGAAAGCTAAGCGGGGTCGCCGCGGTTCTGGACCCCCGGCGCGTGCAGCTTCCCGACCCGCCTTGCGTGACCGGGAGGGTCGAGGAGGTCGAGAGCGTCAGGAAGGTCGAGACAGGGCCGAGATCAGGGCGGCGAGGGCCCGCCCTCGATGGCTTACCCGGTCCTTGTCGGCCGGGGCGGCCTCGCCGAAGGTGACTCCCAGCTCGTCGCTCAGAAACAGGGGATCGTACCCGAAGCCAGCGGTTCCGCGAGGCCGGGAGAGAATCCGTCCGTGACAGCTGCCCTCGAAGATCTGCGGCACCGCACCGGGCGCCGGCAGGAAGGCCAGGACACACCGATAGCGGGCCCGCCGCTTCGCTTCGGGCGCGCCCTGGAGCCGCCGTAGCAGTTCGGCATTGTTCGCGGCATCGACCATCGCGATGGGCCCTTCCACCCCGGCCCAGCGCTTGGAGCGCACGCCGGGCGCGCCGCCCAGCGACAGCACCTCCAGGCCCGAATCATCGGCGACCGCAGGCAGTCCGCTTCGCCGCGCGAAGTATTCCGCCTTGCTGACAGCGTTGCCCTCGAAGCTGTCGTGGTGTTCCAGCAGCGATTCTTCCGGAGTCTCGGCCAGGCCCGCCTCCTCCGGGAAGACCGCCTGGTGTCCGGCGGCCTCCAGCATGCGCCGCACTTCCGGCTGCTTGCCGCGGCTGCGGGTGGCGAACAGCAGCTTCATCCGGCCAGCGCCGCCTCCTGCGCCGCGAACAGTTGCCGGATGCCCTCCTGGGCCAGGTCCAGCAGGGCATCGAGATCGGGCCGGGAGAACACGCCCTGCTCGCCGGTTCCCTGCACCTCGACGAAGTGCGCCGGGTGGAGCATGACGACGTTGGCATCCACTTGGGCGTCGCGATCTTCCGCGTAGGCCAGGTCGAGCAGCCGCTCGCCGCCCACGATGCCGACCGAGACCGCCGCCACCAGGCGTCCAAACGGCGATTCGATGCCGGTCCGATCCGCCAGCCAGGTGCAGGCATCGGCCAGCGCAATGCACCCGCCGGTAATGCTGGCGGTGCGGGTGCCCCCGTCGGCCTGCAGCACATCGCAGTCGATCCGGATGGTGTACTCGCCGAAGGCCATGGTCCGCATGGCCGCGCGCAGTGAGCGGCCGATCAGCCGCTGGATCTCCTGGGTGCGGCCGCCGGGGCCGTTGCGCTCCCGCTGGGTACGTTCGGTCGTTGCCCGGGGCAGCATGGCGTATTCGGCGGTCACCCAGCCCTCGCCCGATCCCTTGCGCCAGCCGGGGACGCCGGGCTCGACGCTCGCGGTACAGTGCACCAGAGTGCCGCCCATACGGATGAGGCAGGAACCTTCGGCGTAGGGGTTGGCCCGCCGCTCGAGAACCACGGGGCGCAGCGCTCCGGCCGCGCGTTGATCAGGACGTGCCACGCATTCGCTCCAGCATCCGGGTGGTGGAGACGCCGGCGAGCAGCTCGACCCGGACCACCCGGCCGCCGCTGGCTTCCACGAAATCCGCGCCGACGATATCTCCCCGCGCGTAGTCCGACCCCTTTACCAGCACATCGGGCCGCAGGGCGCGGATCAGCTCCAGCGGCGTGTCTTCATCGAACAGCACCACGCAATCTACCGCCGCCAGGGCCGCCAGCACCCGGGCACGGTCGCTTTCGGTGTTCACCGGCCGGCCGGCGCCCTTGCCCAGGCGGCGCACCGAGGCGTCGGTATTCACACCCACGATGAGCGCGTCGGCCAGGGACCGCGCTTCTTCCAGCAGGCGCACATGCCCGGCGTGCAGCAGGTCGAAGACGCCGTTGGTGAAGGCCACGCGGCCCGGCTGGTCCGCGCGCCATCCGGCCGCCGCTTCGGGGGAGCGGATCTTGCCCGCACTGTTCATGACGGAGACGCCGTGGGCGGCGGTCCCGGTTCTTCGCCGCCGCGGCCCCAGAGCGACTTGAGCCCGATGGGAGCGATGAAGGTGGTCACCATGACCATCACCAGCACCGCGCTGAAGACATCCTCGCTCAGCAGGCCCGCGCGCCGGCCGATGTCGGCGAAGATGAGCCCGACCTCGCCCCGCGGCACCATGCCGAGCCCGATGGCGAGCCGGTTGACCCGGCGCCAGGGAATGGTCCATCCCGTGACCAGCTTGCCGGCGAGCGCCAGCAGGGTCAGCACCCCGGCCAGCAGCAGCGTCCCGCCCGCACCGGGGGCGAAGGGATTGAGCAGGCGTACATCCACGGCCGCGCCCACGCTGACAAAGAAGATGGGCGTGAACACCGCCGCCACGGGCCGGATCTCCCGCTCGATGACGTCGAACTGGTTGGTGTGGGACAGGACCAGTCCGGCGGCGAAGGCGCCGATGATGAGGGCCGACCCCGCCACCTCGGCCAGGGCGGCCAGCCCCAGCGCAAAGACAAACGCGAAGACAAACAGGGCGTGCCGCCCCCGCATCCGGTCTACCAGATTGAACAGGCTGGGCGCCAGCTTGATGCCGATGATCAGGGCCACGGCGACAAAGCCGAACGCCACCCCCAGGATGCGGCCCACACCGAGCACGGACAGCGCCGCGCCCGAGGCCAGAGCCGACACCACCGACAGCAGGACCAGGCCCAGGATGTCGTCGATCACGGCCGCGCCCAGGATGATGCGCGACTCCTCGGCATGCATGCGCCCCAGGTCGCTCAGCACCCGGGCGGTGATCCCCACGCTGGTGGCGGTGAGCGTGGCGCCGATGAAGATGGCGGTGTTGGTGAGCGAGCCGGTGGATGCGCTGGCGGGGTGCGGCACGTACACCCAGTAGCCGTAGCCCAGCGCCAGAGGGAGTACCACGCCCACGGCCGCCACCGTGGCCGAGGCCTTCCCGACCCGGAACATCTCCTTGAGGTCGGTCTCCAGCCCGATCTCGAAGAGGAGCAGCAGCACGCCCAACTCGGCCAGGATATGAATCTGCTCCGCCAGCTGCCCCGCCGCCGGTACGATCCCCAGCAGGCTCTTGCCCAGAAGGACACCGGCCAGCAGCTCACCCAGCACCGCCGGCTGGCCGATGCGCTCGGCCAGGTCGCCCATGACCTTCGCGCCTGCCAGCATGGCGGCCAGCGCGAAGAGCAGCCGGGGCAGCCCCGCCTCCGGCCCCGCCGCCCACAGGGCGGGCGGCGCGAAAAGGGCCAGCAGCAGCAGGGGAAGCAGGAGGACGCGGCCGCGGGGCCGCGTCAGGCTAGAGCGGTTCCTCCGCACGCGGATGAAACTCGAAGGTATGCTCGAAGAAGGGCAGGTTGACGCGCTCGGAGTATTCGGTCTCGATGGTGATGGCGCGGGGCCGGGCCGAGCGATTGATGTGGAACTTCCGCGCGTCCTGCGGCAGCCCCAGCTCGTCGACCTTGTCCACCAGGCGCCGCCGGATGGTGGCGTCGGGCAGGCTGGGCGCCAGCCGGGCATTGGACTGCATGGCGTCCTTGAGCTGGTAGTACCGCAGATAGATCGGCCCGATGTTGAGGCCGTAGTAGAGCACGATGCCGAACAGCACCAGAGTCAGCAGGCATCCCGCCGTGCTGGTCCCGCGTGTCGCGCCGCGCCTCACCATTGGGATTGCGCCCCCTCGACGATGTTGGTGACCAGCTTGTCCAGCGCCTTCTGCCGCCCATCGGCCTCCCGGCCGGGCTCGTAGTCGCCCTCCAGGGTCATCCCGTTTCGCTGCCAGAGCGTCTTGCCGGTGTGCTGGTCGAGAATTTCGACCGAGAGCGTGATCTGCACCAGCCGGCGGGTCACGTTCACCTGCCCGTTCTGGCCGGTATAGGCCGTGGGCACGTCGGGATCGTAGCGGGTGATCTCGCCGCGCACCACGGCATCGGCCTGGCTCTCGCCCGCCTGGCGAAGCCCCAGCCGGCTCTGCACCGCATCCCGCACCGCCTGCGCGATCTGCTGGGTCAGGGTCGGCTCCGAGGTGAGGTTTTCGAACGGCAGGACGGCGACCGTATGAATGTCGGAAGGAAGGCCGCCGCCCGCAAATCCGTAAAGGCAACCGCCCAGCGCCAGGGTACTAAGGCTGAGGAGGACTCCAGGTATCCGGCGGAAAATCCGGGCTGGGCGTGGTACGCACGAAGGTGAGGTCGAGGACCGCGGATTCCGCGGGCACGGTGAGCCGGGCGGATACCGGATCGCCGCCGGAGAACTTCGTCTCCGCCCGTCCCACGACACGTCCTGCATGCCGCACCTCCGCCTGGAGCCGGTCCGGCGTGCCGCGGGACCGGATATAGATCAGCGTATCGGCCGCCCGGCTGTATTCCCAGACCGTCACCGCACCGTCGTCGAGCCCACGCAACCCCGCGGCGCTATCGGGCAGCCGTGCCACTCCGAACAGCGCCCACATGAGCGGGTAGTTCGGCAGCAGATTGCCGACCGCGTCCTCCGGGCGGGCCCAGAGGGCCGAATCACCCACCACCACCGCGGCCATCCGCCCCGAGCCCAGCGGCCCACGGGCGTCGAACCGGAGGGTGTCGGGCGGGGCGATTCGCACCTTGCCGATGCCCCCCGCACTGCCGCGCTCGTCGTGGAACAGCCACTTGAATTCGACGATTGTGTGACCCACCGGCCGGGTGGCCTGCACCCACGAATCCACCTGGGCTTCGGTGGCCGGCACCAGACCCACCGGCGCCAACGGCTTGAGTCCCGGATGACAGGCCGTCAGGATCCACCCGGCAAGATAGACCCCGGCCAGCCGGTGGTCAAGCAAAAACCGTTGTCGCATCAGTAGTTATAGCCAAAGAAGAACTGGAGGAACCCGGCTTTCTTCTGGTCGGGACCGAGTCCGTAGCCGGCGAAGTCGTTGTCGCTGAATCGCCGGCCCCAGTCGAGCCGGAGAACCAGGGGCGGCGCCAGACCCCAGCGGAAGCTGATGCCATAGCTGCCCAGCAGGGCGCGATCCTGGGGATCCAGATACCAGGCCTTGCCCAGATCGAAAAATAGCCCCGCGTCCACTCCCGGGAACGGGAGGGTGCCGACGGGCGTCCCGAAGGTAAAGTAGTTGAGGAGGGGAAACCGCAGTTCCTGGTTCAGCATGAAGGCCCGGCTGCCCAGGATGTTGCCGTAGATCGGATAGCCGCGGAGCGCCAGCGACCCGCCCAGATTGACCCGCCGGGGCCGGGCCCCGCCGCTATACCAGCCAAACGCGCGGACCGCATAGGCGCTGCGGTTTCCCAGGCGGAAGTACCGCCGCCAGTCCAGGTTGAACAGATAGCTGTCGAACCGGCTGTTGGTGAAATCGCTGCTCAAGCCGGTGGTGAGCCGCAGGCGGGTGCCGTCGATCGGGCCGGTGGGCAGCCAGAGCGAGTTGTCGTGCACGTAGCTCACGAAGTGCGAAGCGATCCACCCCACCCGCCGCAGGTCGCCGGTGGGTACCGGCGCCCCGTTGGGAAAGTCGAAGTCGGTGCGGTCGGAGTGCTCCAGGATGCCTTCCGCTTCGATCCGGTTGTAGCGGTCGATGGGATACTGCAGCAGGGCGAGTCCCCCGACCGTGGTTTCCTGGTAGGAGATCACATAGGGCGAGGAATAGGCAAACCCCTTGAAGCGATAGAGCCCGGCGCCCCAGTTGAGCCGCCGGGTCTGGTTCAGGTAGACCGCCGAGGCGTTGATGTTGTCGAACAGGCTGCCCAGGCCCTGTCCCTGGTAGGTGCCAAGGCCGAGGAAGAGCAGCTGGTCGCCCAGCAGATCGCTGAGATAGAGCTGCGCCCCCTGGGCGCCCCCGACGCCGGGAATAAGCAGCGCTTCGCCGGTCGCCAGGTCGACCGTCAGATGCCGTTGATAGGGGTGCTTGCCCTGCGCCAGCGTCTCCGCCGGCTGGCTGGAAGGCCAGTGCCACGAGCCGGCCGGCGCATGCGCGGCCAGACTGAAGGTGTCGGTCTGCGCGGCGGAATCGGGCGGGTAGAGATAGACGCCCCAGTGCAGATTGTGGAAGGCGCCGGCGGCCAGCAGATGCCGCTCCTGCAGATAGTCGGGATCGAACACCCCGGTCCAGACCGACGTCTCCCGCCGCCCCCGTCCCAGGGTGTCGACCGAGAAGATATTGAGCACGCTGTCCCGGTCGGAGGCGTAGTAGATCCGGCCGTCATCCTCCCAGCGCGGCGTTTCGTCCACCCAGGGGCCGGCGGTGAGCTGGCGGATGCCGCCGCTGGCCAGGTCCAGCAGGAAGAGGTTCACCGCCCCGTGCAGGCCGCCGGCGGTCCGGTCGGACGCGAAGGCGACGGCCCGGCTGTCCGGGCTCACGCTGGGATCGAGATCCTGGTAGACGTCGTCGGTGAGCTTCTCCGGCCGCCCCGCGGGCAGGCGGACCCGGTAGAGATCGGAGACGCCGCTGGTGGCCAGGCCGCTGAAGATGATGCTGTGGCCGCTGTCGGCCCAGACGGGCGAGAGGATGGAGACGATATCCGGGAACTGGTAGCGGCCCACCGCCCGGTGCTGCTGCAGGTCCCAGATGACGATCGCGTCGCGCTCGCCCGACTTGGTAGAAAAGAGCAGGTAGCCGGGCAGCGAGGGATCGATCCGGCTGTCGAAGGGATGCAGGCTCTCGTATTCCGCCGACCGTCCCGCCACCACCACGTCGCGCTCCGCGTTGCCCTCGAGCGAGGAGCGGTGGATGGTGACGTAGCCCTTCTCGCCGGAGAGATAGAAAAGGGCGGCGGTGGAATCGGCCTCCGGCGCCCAGGCGGGCTTGATTGCCGCACCGGCGACTTCCCGCCCCGCCACCAGCGGCGACTCCAGGGCCAGGGCCGCGCGGTAGTAGTCGCGCCGCATCGCCTGCTGGAATTCGTCGTTCAGCTGCTGGATGGTCCGGCCGTAGATCGCCTCGATGGCCGCATCGAAACTCTCGTAGCGCCAGTACTCCCGGTAGAACTGCGCCACCCGCCAGTCGCCGTAGGTATCGGCCAGCCAGCGGTGGATCCGTCCGCCGATGGGGTAGACGATGCCGCCGGTGACGTATTCCATCTGCATCAGGGTGGGCAGATTGCCCGAGATGGTCAGGTCGCGCATGATCATCTCGTCGCGCGCGTCCTGCCCGGCCGACCACAACTCGGCCAGCCCTTCCGACCACCACAGCGGAATGGCAAAATGCTCGCTGCGGGCGTTGCGGTAGTAGTTCTCCGTCGAGTAACTGAGCTGGAAGACATGCACCATCTCGTGGCGCATGGTGTGGCGGAACTCGGCGTAATTCCCCCGGAAGGGGAGGGTTACCCGGCGCTTCAGAAAATCGGTGGCTCCCAGCAGCCCTTCCGGCGGAATGAACGGCAGGATGTTGGTCTGCTCGAAATCCGTATGGGAGGCGTAGATAATGAGCGGAATGCGGCGGGTGACTTCGTGGGCGAACAGCACCGAGAGCGTGTCGTAGGTGGCCTCGGCGTACGCCAGGGAGGATGCGGCGAGCTCGGATTCCTCCGGATAGAAATAGAGGTCAACGTGCGGCCCCTTCAGCACCTGCCAGTTGAAATGCCGGTACTGCACCTTGTTCTGCCCGAAGCCGCCCACCTGCGCCGCGGCCGGCGCCCCGAGGCCCAGCAACAGCAGCACCACCAGCCAGCCTGCCCGTCTGCTCATCGTCGAATCGTCCGGATAATATCGCCCTGGGTAATCCGGCCCAGCGCGGCGAAGTTGCCCACCACCCGGCCGAACACGGTGTAGATGCCATCGAGATGGGGCTGCGGACCCAGGGTTATGAACCACTGGCTGTCCCCGGTATCGGGCCCCGAGAGGGCCATGCCCACGGTCCGGGGACCGTAGCGCCGCCGGTTGATCTCATCCCGGATTTCGGTGCCCGAGCCGCCCCACCCGTCCCCCCGGGGATCGCCGTCCTGGATCACGAAGTTCGGCACCACCCGGTGCCACCGGTCCTGGTCAAAGAAGTGGCGGTCCACCAGGGTCAGGAAGTTGGCGACGGTGAGCGGCGCCTCGGGGCCGAACAGCTCCAGCTCCAGGGTTCCCCGCCCTTCCACGTCGATGAAGATGTGGGGATAGCGCGCATCTCCGGTCGTCACCAGATAGGTGCGCGCTACGCCGCGATAGTCCTCCAGGGTCCGGCCGGTCCGGAGCGGATAGGCCGGTCCCCAGCGGTCGGCCAGCACCGGCCAGTTGCGCTCCGCCCAGCGGCGCAGCAGCGGGGACTCCGGACGGGAGACGACGGAGAGGAACTCGGCCGACACACGCGCCTCGGCCGCCGGATCGGCCTGGGCGATCTGGCGCAGCGCCCCCAGGGCCGCCAGCGCCGCGTCGGGGAACGAATCGACCCGGGTGCGGCTCCAGGAGGCCACCAGGGCGGGAACGTCCGCCGGATCGGCGGCCTGGCCGACGACCCCGGCCGCGAGGGCGCGCACCGCGGCGTCCGGGCTGTCCAGCAGCCTGCGCGCCGCCGTGAGGAGTCCGCCATCCCCCTCCCCTGCGACCGCGCTCCAGGCCTCCAGCGCGGCCGCCGCCACCCGCCCATCGTCATCGCGCAGGAAATCGGGGTGCCCCGGACCGGGGCCGGGAGCGACCAGCGCCCAGCCCCGCGCGGCGGTGGCCCGGTCCCACCAGTCGTTGCTGCGGCCCCAGGGCTCGGCCGCGGCCACGAAGGCTGCGCTGTCCACCCGGGCCAGCGCCAGCAGGGCTTCGCGCCGGAGGGCCCAGGGGCTCCGGCTCATCTGGGCCTGGAGCAGCCGGGACGCGGCGGCTCCTCCCAACTGTCCCAGGGTGGTGGCCGCTTCCACTCGGACGTTGACATCGGGATCGTCCAGCAGCGGAGAGACCGCCTCCACCAGCGAGGTGTCGTGCCAGGTGGCGAGACTGCGCAGGGCATTGACTCTCACCCCCGCGTCTTCGTCCGCCAGGATCCGCCGCAACCCCACCAGTGCGTTCTGGGCCCCGATGCCGGCACTATCGGCATAGCTGCGGATGAGGGCCCGGGCCGCGAAGCCGCGGATGACCGGGTACTCGTCGCCCAGCGCATCCAGCAGCACCTGGCCGGCGCCCCGGGCGCGGAGTCGCGCCAGGGAGTAGATGGTCCCGTAGCGCATGCTGTAAGTGGTATCGTGCGCCAGGGCGAGCAGCTCGGGCACGGGAGCCGCCGGCCCCAGCCGCCACGCCTGCAGCGCGGCCTCCTGCCGGATGGCGGGGAGGCCGGCGGCGGTGATCTGCTCGCTCCCCCGGAGCAATCCGGCCAGAAAGGAGGCGGCCTCCGGGGTGCCCAGCCGGGCCAGCGTGGCGATGCCCTCGACCGCGGGAGGCGAGGCCAGGGCCGGCTGGGAGTGGAAGCGCGCCAGGATGGGGCCGGCCGCGCTGGTATCGCGCAGCAGGCTCAGGGCGAACATCGCATCGGCCTGCACCAGGGAATCACGGTCGGTCAGGAGCGGGAGCAGCAGCGCGGTGCCGCGCAGATCGCCGATGCGGCCGACGGCCAGGGCGGCCGTGCGCCGCACCAGGGAATCGGCATTCTCCAGCCCGGCGCGCAACACCGGCGGCGCAAAGTCGCGCGCGTCCTCCACCTGGAGCAGCGGGGCGAGCGCCTCTACCTCGGCTTCGTCCTGCGCATGCAGCGGCCGGCCGGCCGTCAGCACGGCCGACACTAGCAGCGCCACCTGAAGAAAACGCGCCCAGGCTGTCATGATCGATCCTGTGGTTTCGAGAAAGTAACGGTCGGGGCACGAAGAACGCCACGAGCTGCCGGTGTTCGCTGCGTCCCGTCGCGGCCGTCAAGGCGTCAGAGACGCACTGGGTCGCCGGTGGCGTGGAGGAGACCCAGGATGTCCTCCGGCAATCGTGCCGGACGATGGTCGTGGCTCAGCGAGATCATCACGGTCTCGGCGGTGGCAAGCAGGACTCCGCGCTCCACGTCCTCCAGGGCATAGCCGAAGGTAACGCGCCGGCTCCCCAGGTCGCGCACCCAGCAGCGGATCCGCACCTGGTCGTCATACCGGGCCGCCTGCCGGTAGCGGATGCGCAGCTCGGCCACCGCCAGGCGGAAACCACGGGCTTCGACCTCGCGGTAGCTCATGCCGGCCCGGCGCATATGCTCCGTACGGGCGACGTCGAGCCAGACGACATAGCGCGCGTGGTACACGACGCCCATCTGGTCGACTTCCGAATAGTTGACGCGGACCAGCGTTTCGGTGATCACCCCGGCTCCCTTCCGCCCGGCGGCAGCGGTTTCTATCTTCGCACCGTGCTTGGGCACCAACTGGTCATTCTCTCAGACGCCCACCTCGGCGCCTCCGGGCCCGGGGTGGAGTCGGCGTTGCTCGACTTTCTGCCCCGCGTCCCCGAGCTGGGGGACTGCCTCCTGGTCGACGGCGATCTCTTCGACTTCTGGTTCGAATACCGCCGGGTGGTGCCCCGCACCGGGTTCCACGTGGCGGCCGCGCTGGCCGCGCTCCGGCGGCGGATTCCCGTGGTCATGGTGGGCGGCAATCACGACCGCTGGGGCGGTGACTTCTGGCGCACCGACCTGGATATCGCCTTCCATCCGCTGGAATGCCGGTTCGCCATCGGGCAGCGGCAGGTGCTGGCCATCCACGGCGACGGCCTGACCGAGGAACACTGGAGCGCCACCCTCATGTACCACCTGACCCGGAACCGGGGCATGATCGCGCTCTATCGCGCGCTGCATCCGGCGCTCGGGTTCTGGCTGGCCGACCGTATGAGCCACAAGCTGGGCAACGATACCCGCGATCCGGCGACCATCGCCCAGGCAGCCGGGCGCCAGCGGGTCTGGGCCGAGCGGCGCCTGGCCGAGGAGCCGGGGCTGGGGCTCATCGTGATGGGCCATACCCATCATCCCGCCCTCACCGAACCCGCTCCCGGCCGGCAGTATCTCAATCCCGGCGCCTGGCTGGATGGGTTCCGCTATGCGGTGGCGACCGAAACAGGGGCGGAGCTTCGGTCTTTCGTGGGCGGTGAGCAGTAAGCAGTGAGCGGGAGTCTCCCTGTTCACCGCTTACCGCTCACCGCTCACCGCTCACCCCAGCGCCACCACCTCCGCCCTGGTCAGCCGTTCGCCGATGAATCGCGCGCCCACCTGGCGGAAGCGCGGCTCGTCGTCGCTCACCACGAACCGATGGGTGGCCCCCGAGCCAGGCGGACCGGCCAGGCCGCGTTCCCCCAGCACCCCTTCCAGCGCCAGCGCGGTCTGCTCGGCGCTGTCGATCAGGGCCACCGCCGGCCCCAGTGTCCGCCGCAGGAGCGGCTTCAACAACGGGTAGTGGGTGCAGCCCAGCACCAGGACCTGGATGCCGGCATCGCGCAACGGCCGCAGGTATTCATCGGCGATGAGCGCCGCCGCCGGATGGTCGAACCAGCCCTCCTCCACCAGGGGCACGAACAGGGGGCAGGCCTGCTGCTCCACCCGGATGGAAGCATCCAGGGCATGGATCGCCCGGCCGTAGGCGTTGCTGTGAATGGTGCCGGCGGTCCCGATCACCCCGACCACCCGCCGCCCTTCCGGTGCGGCCACTGCCGCCGCGGCCACCGCCGCCCTCGCCCCCGGCTCGATGACCCCGACCACGGGAACCGGCGAGGCGGCCCGCAGCGCGTCCAGCGCATGGGCGGTGCTGGTGTTACAGGCGATCACGACCGCCTTCACCCCCTCGCCCAGGAGCCAGTGCAGAATCTCCAGGCTGTAGCGCCGAACGGTATCGGGCGACTTGGGACCGTACGGAACCCGGGCAGTGTCGCCGTAGTAGATGGTCGACTCGCCGGGCAGCCGGTCGTAGATGGCACGCGCCACCGTCAACCCGCCGATGCCCGAGTCGAAGATGCCGATGGGTGCCGGGTTCATCGCAGATGCGGCAGCGAGACCTGCCCCACCAGCCCGCCGGGCACCGCCCGCACGCTCAGGTCCTGGGGGAAGTCCCAGAGGTGCGCCGACACGTAGGCTTCGAGTCCCGACATGAGATGGTTGAAGGCCAGCAGGATGAGCCAGTCTTCCCGTTCCGATCGCTTGGCGGCCACCCGCCCCGATCCGGTACGCTCCAGATAGCTCAGCTCATGCGAGGTCTTGAGCGTCATTCCCAGGGTGACACCCTCCCAGGCGACGAAGATGCCGCCGGTGAGCTTCCGTCCCAGTTTGGCCTGTCCCCACCCGGGGATCAGAAAGGAGCGCCACAGCGCGCCGATCGGGCCCACGGGGGGGCGGCGCACCAGGCTGGTGTCCCGGGCCGGCGTTTCCGGCACCACGCGTACGGTGTCGGGGCGCGGGGGCACCGGATTCATGCGCAGGCTGTCGGGCACCTGCGCCGCCAGCCGGGGCGCCAGGACCATGGCACAGAGCACCCCGGCCGTGGTGGCGAGCCGGTTCATCGCGCCACCCGCAGCACCGGCAGGCGCGCCGGCTCCAGGGTGATGGCCAGCTCCGAAGCGCCGGGCCGGCGGACCTCGCCGTCCAGGTGGGCCAGTATGGGCCCCCCGGTGCTGCGCAGCGTCAGCGCGTTCGCCCGGGACATCGTGACCTCCCGCAAGCCGGTATGCCACCCTCCCAGCGCCAGCGGCATCTTGAGCATGAATCCCAGATGTGAGAGCGGACGCACCAGGCAGATATCGAAGAGGCCGTCATCCGGCTGTGCCTGGGGCGTAAGATAAAATCCTCCGCCGCAGGATTTCCCGATACCGATCTCGATACAGGTGACCGGCGCGGTGACGACCTTGCCGTTCAGTCCGATCGTGAATACCGCAGGCCTGTAGTGGCGATAGGCGCGCGCCAGCGCGGCAAGATACACCAGGGGGCCGGGCAGCCGCCGGAACGCGGGGACATGGCTGGCCACCTCGGCGTCGAGCCCCACTCCCAGCGAGTTGACGAAGTACTCGTCCCAGGCCCGGCCCACGTCGAAACGAACCACCGCCGCGGCTGCCAGCCGGCGCAGCGCCTCCGCCGGGCGCAGCCCGGCGGTGCCGGCCATACGGGCGAAATCATTGCCCGATCCGATGGGCACCACCCCCAGCGCCGGCAGGGCCTCTACGCCGCTGGTGAGCAGCCCGTTGGCGGCCTCGTGGACCGTGCCGTCGCCTCCCAGGACCAGCAGGCGGCCGGCGCCCGACTGGGCCGCCTCCCGCGCCCGCGCCACCGCCTCGCCCGGCGCGGCGGTTTCGAGGATCTCTACGGCGCCGAACTGGGCCCGGGCCGCCGCCGCCACCCCGGGCAGCGCACGCCGGCAGCGGCCACCGCCGGCGGCGGGGTTGGCAAGCAGGGTGGTGGACATGACGGGAGCGTGTGGGAATCGAACCCACCGGAGTCGCCCAAGGCGCCTCCGTCGCGGATTTGAAGTCCGGCCGGACCACCAGGCCCGATCCGCCCCCCTGGTGCACCGGTGGCGGTGCGGCAGGGGCGAGGCATGCCTCGCGCCTACCGCACCGCCACCACGTCGATCTCGACCCGCACGCCCCGCGGCAGCCCCGCCACGGCCACCGTGCTCCGGGCCGGCTTGTGGCTCCCGAATGCCTGGGCGTAGATGTCGTTCATCTCGGCGAAGTCCGCCATATCGGCCAGAAACACGGTGGTCTTGACCACCCTGCCGAGGTCGGTCCCGGCTGCCCGCAACACGGCGCGGAGGTTCTCCAGCACCCGCACGGTCTGCTCCCGGATGCCGCCTTCCACCACCTGACCGCTGGCGGGATCGAGCGCGATCTGTCCCGCGGTGTAGATGGTATTCTCCACCACCACCGCCTGGCTGTAGGGCCCGATGGCGCGGGGGGCATTGTCGGTATGAACAAAATCCATGGCTCGGCTCCGGTGATTCTCGGGTTTCATTGGCGGGAGGCGGCCGCCGGCTAGAACAGCCCCTCGATACTGCCGTCGGCGTTCACCCGGATGCTTTCCGCCGCCGGCGCCCGGGAGAGCCCCGGCATGGTCATGATGTCGCCGGCCAGCGCGACCACGAACCCCGCGCCGGCCGAGGGCGACACATCGCGAATAGTGATGCGGAACCCGCTGGGCCGGCCCAGCCTGGCCGGGTCGTCGCTGAACGAATACTGGGTCTTGGCGATGCAGACCGGCGTGTCCCCCAGGCCGATGGCTTCGCACTGCGCGATGGACCGTTCGGCGGCGGTGGTGTAGTCCACGCCGTCCGCCCCGTAGATTTCCCGCGCCACGGTCTCGATCTTCTCCTTGATGGGCCTGGCCGCGTCGTAGATGGGCCGGAAGTTCGCCTTTCCCTCGTCCAGGACGGCGAGTACCTCTTCCGCGACGGCGATCCCGCCTTCCCCGCCCTTCTCCCACACGTCGCACAACGCGGCGCGCGATCCCCAGCCCCGGGCCGCGTCCTCGATGACGCGCAGCTCTTCCGGACTGTCGGTAATGAACCGGTTGACCGCCACCACCGTCGGCACGCCGTACTTCTGGACGTTCTCCACGTGCCCCTGGAGATTCACCAGCCCGCGGCGCAGCGCCGCCACGTCGGGGGTCGCCAGCGCATCCTTCTTGACGCCGCCATGCATCTTGAGCGCCCGTACGGTGGCCACGACGATCGCCGCCTCGGGCCGCAGATCGCCCGCCCGGCACTTGATATCAAAGAACTTCTCCGCCCCGAGATCGGCGCCGAAGCCGGCCTCGGTCACTACGATATCGCCCAGCCCCAGGCCCAGGCGGGTCGCGACCAGCGAATTGCAGCCATGGGCGATGTTGCCGAAGGGGCCGCCATGCACCAGCGCGGGGCCGCCCTCCAGCGTCTGCACCAGGTTGGGCAGCATGGCGTCCTTGAGCAGCAGCGTCATGGCGCCGGCCGCCTTGAGATCGCCGGCGGTTACCGCCTTTTTCTCCCGGGTGAGGCCCACCACGATCCGCGCGATCCGCCGCTCCAGGTCGGTCAGGTTGGTGGCGAGGCAGAGGATCGCCATGATCTCGCTGCCCGGCACGATGACGAACCGGTCCTCGCGCGGGGGGCCCCCGTTGAGACCGCCCAGGCCCACCACGATGTGGCGCAGGGCCCGGTCGTTCATGTCGATGGTCCGGGGCCAGGTGATACGCCGCTGGTCCAGCGCCCGGCCGTTGCCCTGGTAGATATGATTGTCCAGCAGCGCCGAGAGCAGGTTGTGGGCGGAGGTGATCGCGTGAAAGTCGCCGGTGAAATGCAGGTTGATCTCGTCCATCGGCACCACCTGGGCATACCCGCCGCCCGCCGCGCCGCCCTTCACGCCGAAGACCGGCCCCAGCGACGGCTCCCGCAGGCACAGCACCGTGCGCTTGCCCATCCGGCGCAACGCCTGGGCCACGCCCACGGCGCAGGTCGACTTTCCCTCGCCGGCCGGCGTGGGGTTGATCCCCGTCACCAGCACCAGCCGGCCGCGGGCCTTCGAGCGCGCCATGACCTCGGGGGCGATCTTGGCCTTGTAGCGGCCATAGGGCAGGATGTCGTCGGGCCCCAGGTCCAGCTCGGCGGCCACGTCGGCGATGGGCCGCAGCGTCGCGGCCTGCGCGATAGCGATATCGGACGGGATAGAAGCCAAGGTGCTACTCCTCCGGTTATGAGAGGGTGAGCGGTGAGCGGTGAGCGGTAAGCGGGGAGGATCCCGCTCGCTGCTTACCGTTCACCGCTCACCGGATGGGGTCGAACCCGCTCTCCAAACACCCGCGCGGCATTCTCGGTTGTCGCCGCGGCCAGGTCTTCCAGGGTCATGCCCCGCACCGCCGCCACCCGGGCCCCCGTGTCGCGCACCCATGCCGGTTCGTTCCGTCGGCCCCGGTGCGGGACCGGCGCAAGGTAGGGCGCGTCGGTCTCCAGCAGCAACCGGTCCAGCGGAACGGCGCGCACCGCATCGTCCAGCGTCCAGTTGCGGAAGGTGGCCATGCCGCTGAAGGAGACGTAATCACCCCGGGCCAGCGCGGCCTCCAGCAGCGACGGTCCGGAGCTGAAGGAGTGCAGGACCGCGGTGATGCCTCCGGCCTGGCGCAGGGCCGCCGCCACGTCTTCATCCGCCTCGCGGGCGTGAACGACGACGGGCAGGCGCCGTTCGGCGGCGAGCGCCAGTTGCCGGGCGAAGACCTGGCGCTGCAGCGGCCGGGGAGCATGGTCGTAGTGGTAGTCCAGCCCGATCTCGCCCAGGGCCACGATGGCGGGGTGGCCCAGCGCCTGCGCCAGCCAGGCGGCGCTGTCGGCGGTCCAGGTGGCGGCATCGTGGGGATGAATCCCGGTGGCCAGGGAGAGCCCCCGGTGGCGCGCGGCCAGCTCCCGGGCGCGTTCGAACGCGGCGGGCGACTCCCCGATCACGACAACGTGCCCGACCCCGGCTTCCAGGGCCCGGGCGAGCACGTCATCGAGATCCGCGGCAAAGGCGGCATCGGCCAGATGGCAGTGGGTGTCCACCAGCACGCCGGCGGCCCCCGCCTCAGGCGACCGGCTGTACCTTGCGGCCCTGCGGCGCCTTCGCCGTTCGCACGCCGCGGACATCGGCGCCGGGCCAGCGGCGCTCGATCCACATGAGGACCGGCGAGGCGATATAGATGGAGCTGAAGGTGCCGGTGAAGACGCCGAAGAGCATCACCAGCGCAAAGGGCCGGATCACTTCGCCCCCGAAGATGGTCAGCGCGGTCAGCGTGGCCAGGGTGGTGCCGTGGGTCAGCACGCTGCGCGGCAGGGTCTCGTTGATCGACCGGTTCAGGATTTCGGTGAAACTCTCCCGCCGGAGCTTGTGCAGGTTTTCCCGCACCCGGTCGAAAATGATGATGGTATCGTTGAGCGAGTACCCCACCATGGACAGCAGCGCCGCCACCACCACCAGGCTCACCTCCAGCCGCATCACGCTGATGAAGGCGATGGTGGTGACGATGTCGTGCGCGGTGGCGATGACCGCCGCCAGGCCGAAGCGCCACTCGAAGCGGTAGGCCAGATAGGCCAGCACGGCGAAGAACGACAGAAAGATCGCCAGGAACGCCTTCTGCCGCAGCTCGCCGCCCACCTTGGGGCCTACCGCCTCGCTCGCGCCGGCGGTGTAGTTGCCCTTGCCCAGGAGCCCGTTGAGCGCGGCGGTGACGGCGTCGGCCGTCGCCTGGGTGTCGTTGGGGTCGGTGCCCGGCTTGAAGACCCGCGCCCGGATGGCATACTCCTGATTGCTGCCGAACGAGGTGATCTCGGCGTTGTGGATGCCGGCCTGGTCGAGCCCGGCGCGCAGCCGGCCGACGTCCACCGGCGCCGCCGTCGTGATCCGGATCATCGTGCCGCCGGTGAACTCGATGCTGTAGTTCAAGCCGTTCACGGCAAGAAAGGCGAGGCCGGCGACCACGATGAGGATGGTCGCCCAGATCGCCTTCCAGCGGAAGCCGATAAAGTCGTAGTTGGCGTGCGCGAAGAGTCGCATGGTCAGATGCTCAGCGTGGACATGGCCGGCCGGCGGCTCAGCCAGATCATGAAGAAGGTTCGGGTCACGAAAATGGCGGTGATCATCGACGCGATGATGCCCATGATGAGCGTGACCGCGAAGCCTTTCACCGGCCCGGTACCGAACTGGAACAGGAAGAGCGCCGTCAGCACGGTGCTCACGTTGGAGTCGACGATGGCGTTCATGGCGTGGCGGAACCCCTCGTCCACCGACAACCGGACGGTCTTGCCCAGCGCCAGTTCTTCCCGGATGCGTTCGAAGATCAGCACGTTGGCATCGACCGCGATGCCGATACTCAGCACCAGGCCCGCCAGCCCCGGCAGGGTGAGCGTCGCACTGACCATCGCGAGTCCGCCCAGGGCGAACAGCACGTAGAGCGCCAGCGCCAGCACCGCCAGCAGGCCGCTCACCCGGTAGTAGGCGATCATGACCAGGATCACCAGCACCGTGCCGACGATGCCCGCCGTGATCCCCTTGCGGATCGAGTCCGCCCCCAGGCTGGGGCCCACCTGCCGCCGGTCCACGATCTTGAGCGGGATGGGCAGCGCGCCGGCCCGCAGCGTGAGCGCCAGGTCCTGCGCCTCCTGCAGTGTGCGGTTGCCCAGTGTGATCTGGCCGTTGCGGTTGATCTGGCTCTGGATCACCGGGGGGCGCCCCTGCACCCGCCCGTCCAGGATGATGGCCATGTAGTCGCCCACATGCTGCGCCGTCTCCCGGCCGAAGATGCGGCCACCCGCGCGGTCCAGCTCGAACGGCACGATGGCCTGCTGGTTGGTCTGGTCGATCTGGGCGCTGGCGTTCACCAGGTTCTGCCCGGTGATCATGGGCTTGGGCTCCAGCGCGTAGAGCAACCGGTAGGGCTGGGCCCCCACGCTGATCGCGTTCGCCGACCAGAGCAGGTCGATGCTGCGCGGGATGGCCCGGGCCACCGCCGGAATCCGCAGCAGGCTGTCCACCCGGGGATAGGCGCTCTCGGGCACGGCGTACTCGCCGGGGATGCTCCCCAGGCCGACCTCGCCGCTGGGCCGGATGAGACTGCTGAGCACCCCGGCGCCCGCCGCCGCCGCGGCGCTGTCCTGCACCGCCTGGCTGGTATCCTGCTTCCCGGTGTCGCCCAGGAGCTGCTCCACCGCGCTGGGCGCCGCGCCCGGCGTCTCCCCCGGGGCACCGGCGGTGACGCCGGCATTGCGGGCCGCCCGGTCCAGGGCCGGCAGCGCGCGGTCCAGCGCGCCGGTCTTGTCGGTCAGGCGGAATTCGAGGAAGGCGGTCCGCTCCACGATGGCCACGGCCCGCTCCGGGTCTTTCAGGCCGGGCAGTTCGACCACGATGCGATCGTTGCCCACCTCCTGCACCAGCGGCTCCATCACCCCGAATTCGTCCATCCGCTTGCGCAGCACGGTGAGCGCCAGATCGAGATCGCGCTTGGGGTCGGTGGAGACCTTCTTGGACTGATCCAGTTCCAGCGCCAGGTGCATGCCGCCCTGGAGGTCCAGGCCGAGGGCCAGAGGGACCTTCTTCACGGTGACGTCGTGCATGGCGCCGTCCGGCCCCCGCTAACGGGTACTCTGTGTCCGGGGGAAC
>CAVZZO010000002.1:0-14916 GCA_963779755.1 uncultured Gemmatimonadales bacterium | reverse complement strand
CGCGCGTCGTTCTGACGGGCCGGTCGCGCGGGCTGGCGGCGCATCTCCCGGCGATCTAGCGGTCGAGCTGTGGAAGCGTAGGTTTGTGAAGGGGCGCGGGTTCGCGCCGCAGCACACGCGCACTTCGTTAGACACCAGTCCGACCTCAATGTCCTCCCGACAACCCGGCCGCCACGCCAGGTCAGCTCCGGCGCAGCTTGCGATGATTGGGGGTATGACTTATCATCATACCGGAGGTACCCATGGCCAAGACCAAAGTCGCCGTCACGCTCGATACCCAAACGGTCCGCCGCGTCGATCGGTTGGTGCGCGACGCTCGCTATCCCAACCGAAGTCAGGCGATTGAGGCGGCGGTGGCCGCTCAGCTCGAACGCCTCGAGGGGCGTCGGTTGGCCGAAGAGTGCGGCAAGCTCGATCCGGCAGCCGAGCGGGCCCTCGCCGAGGAAGGCCTTGGCTCGGACGCGGCGGCATGGCCGGAATACTGAGAGGTGAGATCCGCTGGGCGGATCTCAACCCCACCCGGGGCAGGGAGCAGACCGGCCAGCGCCCCGTGTTGATCCTCAGCCACGACATTTTCAACGCGCGCTCCGGCACGGTGATCGCGGTCGCCTTGACGAGTCAGCCCCAGCGAGCCGGATTCCCGCTCACGCTGGAACTGGTCGCGCCGCGGTTACCGAGGCGGTCCTGGGTGAAGATCAGCCAGATTCGGACCCTCGCGACGGAGCGTATCGGGAAGCGCCTCGGGCGGGCCTCCCCCGAGGAAATGGCCCAGGTACTCGAAGGCCTGAACGAGATACTTGGTGCCTGACGAGCCGATGAGGCTGCCGGTCGCCTGCGGCGCCCGCAGCTTATCGGCAAGGCGTTAGCCCGCGTCGTAAGTAAGGAGATGCGAATGGCCATACCACCATCCGGCATCAATGATGGCATCGACTCGGGGAAGACCTTCGAAGCGCGAGCTGGCGCGCCCACAGAAATCCCGGCCGCTCTCGGGCTAGTGGTTTTGTCCTTTGCGAGTCTCGAACGTTCCCTGTCGCGGTCGATTGCCCACGAGTTACGAGCTGGCGAGGTGGCGGGAGAGAGCGTTGCTGCCGAGTTGCCGTTCAAACAGAAACTCCACCTCCTCACTTCCCTCCTTAGAATGCCTGCTGAGGAAAGGATCGCCCCAAGGTCAGTGCGCACTGCTGACGCGACGTGGGCCGGGATTGTCGCAAAGTGCTTTCAGGCGGAGGAACTCCGCAATCGTCTTCTTCACTCAAATTGGGAACCCGACGATGTGAGGCCTGATGCAGCGCTGCGCTTCAAGAGGTCGGCTAAGATGAAGCGAGGATTGTACACCGACGCCGAGATCTTGGATAGCGCATCCATTCTTGATGTCGCCGAATTCATCGATCGTGTGACCGTAGAGGTGGATCACTATTTCTTGCCGCCAATTGTCACTTGACGCGGTCTAACGGCGTGCCAATCAGCCGCGAGCGCGCTCGCGCCAGAGGCGCAGCATTGGCGCGCTCGCCGGCTGCATTGGCGTGTTAGGTCGTCCTCGGTACAAACCGGGTACATAGGTAACACTTCTGTCCGGGAACATGGGTGACACTTCCCCTAAACTGCTGGTCTTCCCCTTCGACGGGAGTCGGACCGATGCCGTGGTTGGAGACTGTCCCCATGGACCAGCGTATCAAGTTCATTGCCGACTACCGACAGGGCCTCTACCCTGTCACCGAGCTCTGCGCCCGCTATGGTATCAGCCGGAAGACCGGCTACAAATGGCTGGCCCGCTTCGAGGAGGGGGGCCGTCCGGCCCTGGCCGACCAGAGTCGCGCCCCTCACCACTGCCCACATCGGATCTCCGACGCGCTTGCCGACCTGCTCTGCACGACCCGCCGAAAGCACCCAGACTGGGGCGCGGGGAAGCTACTCGACTACCTCGCCCCTCGACATCCTCGTATCGTCTGGCCCGCCGTCAGCACGGTCAATGATCTGCTCAGCCGGCAGGGGCTCCTGGTCAAGCGCCGCCGCCGACGCCCCCACCAGCACCCGGGTGTGGTCCCACCGACCACGCACGAGCCCAATGACCTCTGGACCGCGGACTTCAAGGGCCAGTTCACGACTCGGGACGGGATCTACTGCTACCCGCTCACCATCGCGGACCTGCACACCCGGTACCTGCTCACCTGCCACGGGCTTCCGTCCACTCATGGCCTGCCGGCTCGCGCGATCTTCGAGCGGGCCTTTCGGGCCTATGGCTTGCCTCGGGCCATTCGGACCGACAATGGGGTGCCCTTCGCCACCTCCGGCATCCACGGGCTCTCGAAGCTCAATGTCTGGTGGATGCGCCTCGGCATCCAGCACCAGCGGATCCACCCAGGCGACCCCAGCAGAATGGCGCGCACGAACGGATGCATCGGACCCTCAAGCGGAGCGCCATCCGGCCCCCCGCGGGACAATGCGGCCGCCCAGCAGCGCGCCTTCAATCGCTTTCGCACCGAATACAACGAGGAGCGGCCCCATGATACCCTCGGGGGCCAGACCCCGGCATCCCAGTACCGCCCCTCCCCGCGCCCGTATCCCCGCGTCCTCCCACCCCAGGAATACCCAGGACACTACCTCGTCAAGAAGATCACCACCGGCGGCACCTTCCGCTTCCAGCACCGCCTGCTCTTCATTGCCCAGAGCTTGACCCACCACCACATTGGCTTGGAGGAATCCGATAATGGAGTCTGGTCGATCTACTTCAACACCGTCCTCCTAGCCAAGCTCGATGAACGAGACTATATCATTCGCGGGTAGCCCCAGAGTGTTACCCATGTTGCCGGACAACTCTGTTACCCATCATCCCGGTTGCTCATCTTGACAGAAGGACGCTTGGGCGCGCGCCTTGGGGCGGCTTCGAGAATGGCCCGCAGCGCGCGGTTGACGTCCGCTCCCGTGGGAAAGGCAGCCGCGACGTCTGGATCCAGCACCACCATGGTGGCACCCTTGCCGAACCGCTTGGCATACTTGCCACGCTCGCCGCCACTGAAATCGTACTCGGCGCGCATCTCCCCCACGCGACTGCGGCGCCCCGGGCTGGGCTTAGGAGTCTTCTTCATAGGTCCGTCGCTCGCGCCCCGCCGCCAGGCGGGCGCTGATGAGGCGAATCCGCTCGCCCCGTTCGAGGTGTAGCACCACCAACAAGCGTTGCACTGCCGAGCGCCCGATCAAGACGAAGCGCTCCTCGTCCATCGAATGATCCGGGTCCGGGATCGTGATCGAGTGCGGATCGGCGAATGCGGTCACCGCCTCCTCAAAGGCGACACCGTGTGTCCTCAGGTTCGCCGCCGCCTTGCGGGGGTCCCACTCGAACTCGAGATCCATCCAGAAATCTACTCTCGGCGGAGCGCCCGCGGCCAGAACGACCTAACACGTGTTTGCAGCAGTCAGGCCGGGGCTGCGGCCGCTTGGGGCATCTCCGAGGGTCTAGCGCTCGCGCGATGGAAGCGTAGGATTGTGAGGGAGCGGGGCATCGCACCGCCGCTGAAACGCAGGTCGTTAGGCTGCGCACTTGCCACGCGGCCGTTTTCACCCCGAGGCGACGTTCACTATGATCCTGCCATTCGGAAGCCCAGACCGGTATTTGCGTGGCACCTACATGTATTCCTATTCCGGCTTCCTGAGGGCCGACCCGCAATACAAGGCCTCAAAGGCTGTCCCCCAACTTGGGGCATACGTCCAACAGGATCCTATCGACGGAGGTAGATTCACGCAGGTGCCGGGATTCGTACCTATCGGTTATGTAGGCTGGCTAACGTTCGGTAACAGCCAAAGCGTATCTGGGATGGGCTCATCGCAAGTCGGTGGGAGTAAGGCGACCATCGATGCTGCACTCTCTGGGACGGTTGTCGACCTGAAGGTCAGAGGCACTTCATGGTTCGATACGTTCATTTCTGGCAGGTTCATCACTTATGATGTGACAGACCTCTCCATCAACTTCACACATAGTTTTGTTCTTAGCTCTGATCTTCGGAAGATAGCGTTCACCATTACGGATGGAGGATACCGCGATCTCGTCGCCTCTGGCGAAATGACACGGCTACGGTGGTTCTAGTCGTGTGGCGCTGTGCAAACAAGGGGACGCATGACTCGCGCAGCCTGACAGGCATATGGGGAACCGGACGTCATGGCCAGGAGCATGGAGTCCCTGGCCCGGGGGGATTGAGCCGCCCAGCGGGCAGTCAAACCCCGGAGCGGGCATAGCCTTCGAGCGGGTCTGAGGAGCGAAGCAACCGGCCGGGAACTCCCGGTTGCCATCAATCCCACAGGCTCGGCAGGGCCGGCGCCCGGGAGCCTGCCCGCAACGCCAGCGGCGCCAGCGGTTCGTCCTGCCGAGCCACATGGAGGCTGCCACGGAATCCGGCGGCGGCGAGCGGCGGGGCGACCGCCGCCCGGGCGTGCTCCGCCGAATTGCAGCGCTCGCTCAGGTGTACCAGAACCACCAGACCCAGCGCGGGATGCAGCAGTTCCAGCAGCAGCTCGGCGGCGATCCGGTTGGAGAGGTGCCCCCCCGACCCGGCGATGCGCTGCTGCACCACCGGCGGGTAGCCGCTGGTTCGCAGCAGCACGTCGTCGTGGTTGGCCTCGAGGATGAGGGCCGTGGCGTCGCGCAGCAGGTACCGCACGGCGGCCGTGGGACGGCCGAGGTCGTAGGCGACACCGATGCGCTGCCCGGCCGGGGTTTCCACCATGAGGGCAAGCGGCTCGGCGGCGTCGTGGCTGGTGGGGGCGCACTCGATCCGGAACCCGCCGCAGCGCACCGCCGAGCGGGCCTGCAGCGGCTCGTGCCGGGTGCCTTCGGTGCAGCGCGACGCCAGGCAACGCCACGTCCCCGCCGAGGTGTATACGGGAATCCTGCGCCGCTGGACGAACCGCGGAACGCCGGCGCAGTGATCCCCATGCTCGTGCGTCAGGACCACGCCGGCGATGCCGTCGAGGCGCAGGCCCACCGCCTCTGCCCGCCGTTCGATCTCCCGGCAACTCAGGCCGGCGTCGATGAGCAGCACCGCCCCATCCGCCTCCACCGCAAAGCAGTTCCCCTTCGAGCCGGATCCCAGCACATAGAGCGTAGCCACGTGCGTCCCCTGCTTCTCCTCTGGTCGGATGGTCAAACCTTCCGCTTAGTCCTTAGTCCTTAGTCCTCACTCCTTTTCACTCATCACCCGCTCGTACATCGTCCGGAGCCACTCGCGCCGTTCGTCGGTGAATTCTACCTCGCGCCGGGGCATGACGCGCGACGCGATGGTCAGGAATCCATCCTGCCGCATGCGCTCTGTGCCGGTCGCGCCCCAGCTCATGGGCGGCACCCGCCGGGGAATGAGTCCGGCCCCGAAGACGCTGGCCCCGGCACCGATCAAGGTGCCGGTGCTGAGCATGCTGCCGATCGCCGTCTTGGCGTGATCCCCGATCAGGCTGCCCAGGAACTGGCGACCGGTAGACATCCGCCGCTCCCCGGCACCCAGCGAGACGCTGCCGTAGGTGTTCTTCAGATTGGACGTGGTGGTGCCGGCGCCGAGGTTCACCCAGTGGCCCAGGACGCTGTGGCCCACAAAGCCGTCGTGCGCCTTGTTGGCATAGCCGGTGAACACGGTGTTCGAGACTTCCCCGCGCACCACGCTGCAGGGGCCGAAGACACTGGCCCGGAGGAAGCCCCCCAGGAGGCGGGCCCCCTGGCCGGCGTAGAGCGGGCCCTCGAGCCGGGTGCCATGGCGCACCTCGGCGCCATCGATCACCACCGCGCCATGTCGCGTATCGAAGACCACTCCCGGCTCGACCTGCGCGTCCCGGCAGACGACGAGCGACGGATCGCCCAGCACGAGGGAGGCGGCCGGCACGGCTCCGCCTTCATCCTCCGGCACCAGCGCGGCCACATCGCCCGTGAGATGCTGCTCCAGCGCCGTCACCAGATCCCAGGCGCCGGCCATCCAGAGGCCGGTCACCCCGGCGGCCGGCCCGTTCGCATGCGGAGCCACCCACCGTTCACCCGTGGCCACCAGCCAGGCGACCGTGCGGCCCTCGTGCTCCAGCCGGCGCGCGCCCCGCGCCAGGGCCGGCGGCTCGCCCGCCGGTGCGAAGCGGGCATCGGCAACGACCGCCGGCCCTGCGACCGGCCCCAGCGGACGGCAGGGCGGCGCGTCGAGCTCCGTGAACCCGGCAATGGCATCGCCCAGGACCGCGGCGGTCTCGAGGCCCACCGCCTGTTCCCAGCGCTCCCGGACCTTCCACACCCCGGCCTGCATCTCCGAGATCGGCCGCACCCCCGCAAAGGGGAACCACTCGGCGCTGGGTGGGGGATCGAGGAGGTAGAGGGCCGGATTCATTCCTGTTGGCTCTGTTGGTCCGAATGGAAGGACTGAGACGAAAGGACTGAGAGAAAAAGGACGGGGAGAAAAGTGGAAGAGCGCTGAGTTCATAGCGACAAAACATCAAGGTACCATACTCTTTCCGCTCAGTCCTTTTGTCTCAGTCCCGTTTGTTACGTCAGGTTCCGTACCTCCGGCGGCAATCGGTCGAGCACCTGCTTCAGGTCGGCCGCGCGGGAACGGTGCATCACCAGGATGCGGCCGTGGGCCCGGACCACTACGAGATCGCGCACGCCGTCGAGCACTACCGGTTCGTCTTCCGACCAGCAGAGACAGCCCGAACTCTCCGCGGCATAGACCGGTCCGACCAGAACGTTGCCGTCGGCGTTCGACGGCCGCACCCGGTGCAGCGCCTCCCAGTTGCCCACGTCATCCCAGGGAAATGCCCCCGGCAGCACCGCGATCCGGCGGCTGCGCTCGAAGACGCCGACGTCGATAGAGACCGGCTGCACGCCCTGGAAGAAACCGGCGATATTGCCGCGATCCAGCATGGAGAGGTAGGGCGCCAGTTCCGGAGCATGGAGCCGGACTTCCTCCAGCAGCCGGCCGGCGGTCCAGGCGAAGAGCCCGGTGTTCCACAAGGCGCCCTGCGTCACCAGCCGGCGCGCGGTATCGGCATCGGGCTTCTCGGTGAAGCGCTCGACCGAACGCACGCCATCGCCTAGCGGCTCGCCCGGAATGATGTACCCGTAGCCGGTGTCCGGCCGGTCGGGGACGACGCCGACGGTAATGAGCCGGTCGTACCGGCGGGCAGCCTCCAGCGCCAGGGCCGCGGAGCGCCTGAAGGCAGCCGCATTGGCCACGTGCCAGTCGGCGTGCAGGGAGAGGACCTCCGCTTCGGGGTCGCGGCGCCGGGCTTCCGCGGTGGCCCAGACCAGCGCGGGACCGGTACTGGCCGCGCGTGGCTCGACCAGCAGGTTGCCCGGGTGGATCTTGAGGGACGCGCCGAGTTGCGGCGCCAGGGCCGCCCCCGTCACCAGGAGGATCCGTTCCGGCGGGACCAGGCCTTCCAGCCGCCGCACCGCGGCCTGGGCGGTGGAGCCCTGGCCGGTGAGCGGCAGCAGTTGTTTGGGATGCGAGGGCGTGCTGAGCGGCCAGAAACGCGTGCCGGAGCCGCCCGCCAGGATGACGGCCCATTTCATAGGGCGGCAGGACGGCAGGACTGCGGATTGACCGGGAGCGTGAGGAGCCGGGCGGAGCCCCGATGCCAGGGTGCCGTCACAGCAGCTCCGCGATAGCGGGGCCGTGGCGGCGAAGATCGTACAGGACGGGACCGAGATCGGCGCCGGCGGCGGCCAGCAGCAGCAGACTGGCATCGTCGGTCAGCCGGGTCAGCACCACCAGGCGTTCGCCGAATTCGAGAATCGCGGTCGTGAGGCTGCCGCAGTTGGCGGCGGAACCGAGCTGCGCGGCGGATTGCGCCAGCGCGGGCAGCAGGGCGGCGAGAGTCTCGGGGTCCGCGCCGTTGCGGGTGGCGTGGTCGATCGGCAGGCCGTCGCTGCTGCTGACCAGGACGGCGTCGACACCGTCCCGGTCCAGCAACGCCTGCACCACATCCCGCAGTCCGGCCATGCGAATTTTCCCGGGAGAATGAACGCTGGTGAACGTACGGGGCGAAAGCCTCGAAGTCAAGCAATGACGGTGGGTTGACCCACTTCCGCGCGGCCACTAACCTTCCGCTCACTATGCCCCGCATCCTACTCCGTGGTTCGGCCCTGCTGGCCCTGGCCGCAGGCGTGCTGTCCTGCAACAACAACATCCTGGCGCCGCCGACGCTCTCCAACATCGTGGACACCCTGACGCTCTCGGCGCTGCACGGGACACCGGTCCAGGCGCCCAGCGCCTATTCGGTGATCGACCACGCGGTCCGGACCGATCAGACCTCCCAGTTCGAGTTCGTCTTCGATATCGACTCGGTGAACAACGCCCCCCGCGCCATCTTCGTGCCGCTGGCCGCGCTGAACGTGCTGGGCTCGCTCACCTTCAAGCCGGGACTGTTGCCGACGCCCAAGAGCTTCGCCGAGGTGACCCTGGCCGAGAGCAACGGCTATATCACCGACGACACGGTGACCGCCACCGTGGGCCAGGTGTATTTCGTCCGCTCGCGCCTGGTATGCGGGTCGGTGCCCGAGTATGCCAAGATCGAGGTGCTCAATATCGATTTCACGGCGCGGACCATTCAGTTCCAGAACCTGTCCGATAACAACTGCGGCTATCGCGGGCTCGAACCGGGCCTTCCTTCGGAGTAACCCCATCCCGTGATTGACGTCAAACGCCTGCGTCAGGATCCGGCCGGGTTCCGGGCGGCGCTGCTGCGCCGGGCCGATCCGTCGCTGGAGGCCGCGCTCGATCGCATTCTTGATCTCGATCGGGCCCGGCGCGAGCTGCTGGTGGAGACCGAGGCCCGGAAGGCCGAGCGCAACGCGGCCAGCGAGGAAGTGGCGCGCCGCAAGCGCAGCGGCGAGCCCGCCGACGACCTGCTGGCGACGCTGAAGCGCTCGGGCGAGGCGGTGAAAGCCCAGGACGCCAGGCTGCGCGATCTGGATGCCGAGCTGGAAGGGTTGCTGCTGGGGATCCCCAATCTTCCGCTGCCGGAGGTGCCCGACGGCGATGCCGCCGCCAATCGCGTGGTGCGCGCCTGGGGCGAGCCTCCTGCGTTCGATTTCGTGGCGCAACCCCACTGGGAGCTGGGCACCGCCCTGGGCATTCTCGATCTGCCCCGGGGCGCCCGGCTGGCGGGCTCCGGGTTCCCCGTCCTCACCGGGTTGGGCGCCCGGCTGGCACGCGGGCTCATCAACTTCATGCTCGACCTCCACACCCGGGAGCACGGCTATACCGAGGTGGCGCCACCCTTTCTGGTGAACCAGGCCACCATGACCGCCACGGGGCAGCTCCCCAAATTCGCCGAGGAGCTCTATACCGTCCCGGCCGACGGGCTTTATCTCATCCCGACGGCCGAAGTGCCGCTCACCAACCTGCACCGGGACGAGATTCTCGACGGCGACCGGCTGCCGGTCGCCTATACCGCGTACACGCCCTGTTTCCGGCGCGAAGCGGGCGCGCACGGCAAGGATACCCGGGGGCTCATCCGGGTCCATCAGTTCGACAAGGTGGAGTTGGTCCGGCTGGTGCGGCCGGAGGAATCGCCGGCCGAGCACCAGCGGCTCACCGGCCATGCCGAGGCCGTACTGCAGCGGCTGGGGCTGCCTTACCGCGTGCTGCTGCTGGCCGCGGGCGATACCGGGTTTGCGTCGGCGGCCACCTATGACCTCGAAGTCTGGGCGCCGGGCGTGGGCACCTGGCTCGAGGTCTCCAGCGCCAGCACGTTCACCGATTTCCAGGCCCGGCGCGGCAATATCCGCTTCCGGCCGGCCCCGGGCGCGAAGCCCGAGTTCGTCCACACGCTGAATGCCTCCGGCCTGGCCCTGCCGCGCACGCTCATCGCGCTGCTGGAGAACGGCCAGGCCGCCGACGGCTCCGTCCTGTTGCCGGAGGCGCTCCGGCCCTACGTGGGTGTCGAGCGCCTCACCCCCGGTGCGTAGGGACCTGATTCGCCGCTGGGCACCGGTGTTGGTGGTGCTCCTGGTGGCTCTGCTGGCGGGGCTGAGCGTGGCCTCCGGCGTGATCATGGTGCGGCATTTCCGGCAGGAGGCCGCGTCGGTGGGCCGGCTGTTCTCCGGCGTGTTCGCGGCCCTCAACAACCCCCAGCCCGGCGCCGAGGTGGACGCGCTGATCGACATCGGCCGCCAGGTCCAGCGAATCGGCATCCCGGTGGTGGTGACCAACGACTCGGGGCAGGTGACCGCCGCGGACAACCTCCCGTTCAAGAGCGAGCTGGACGATCCCCGCGTCAGGGCCTATGCGCTGTCGCTCGACCGGATCAACGCGCCGCTGGTCGAGCCGTCCATCGGGACGGTGCACTACGGCACCCTGCCCGCCAAACGCCAGCTGATCACGCTGACGGTGCTTCAGGGCCTCACCGTGCTCGTGATGCTGGGGGTCGGCGCGCTGGCCTGGCAGAGCGCCATGGCGGCGCAGCGCGACCGGCTCTGGGCCGGCATGGCGCGCGAGGCGGCGCACCAGCTGGGCACCCCGCTCACCAGTCTGCAGGGATGGGTGGAGCAGATCCGCTCCCGCGAGAGTCCGCCGCCCAATCTGGCGGATCACCTCGCCTCCGACGCCGAGCGGCTGGAGCGGGTGGCACAGCGGTTCGAGCGCATCGGCCACCCCGCCCGGCGCGACCCGGTACAGCTGGGCGCGCTCGCCGCCAAGGTGGCGGAGTATTTCCGGCCCCGCCTGCCGCGGCATGCCAATCAGATCGAGCTGCGGGTGGACGCCGCCGGCACCGGGCCCGGGGTGCTGGGCGATCCGGTGCTGCTGGAATGGGCGCTGGAAAATCTGGTGAAGAACGCCATCGACGCGCTGCGGGGGCGGAGCGGCGCCATTACCATCAGCGCCACCCGCCGGGATGATCGCGCCGAGCTGCGGGTGCGCGACAACGGCCCCGGCGTAAGCCGGGAGATCCGCCGGACCCTGTTCGAGCCCGGTATTACGACCAAGACCGGCGGCTGGGGTATCGGACTGGCCCTGAGCCGCCGGGTTATTGAGGACTTTCATCGCGGAGAATTGATGCTTGAAGCGACCGAGACCGGCGCCAGTTTTCTGATCCGGCTGCCGCTCTGTGAGGTTTGACGTGCCTGCTACGCTGCTCGACAGTCTCAATCCCGCCCAGCGCGAAGCGGCAGAACACGTGCATGGCCCCATTCTGGTGCTGGCCGGCGCCGGCTCGGGGAAGACCCGCGTGCTCACCGTCCGCATCGCCCACCTGATCGAAGACCTGGGCGTGCCCGCCGCGCGCATCTTTGCCGTCACCTTCACCAACAAGGCGGCGGGAGAGATGAAAGGCCGGGTCGGGCGCCTGCTGGGGCGCGACCCCGGCGGCCTGTGGATCGGGACTTTCCACGCGCTCTCGGCCCGCATCCTCCGCCGCGAGGCCGAGGCGCTGGGGTTTACCCGCGGCTTTACGATCTACGACCAGGACGACCAGCTCGCCCTCATCAAACGGCTGATGGACCAGCGCGGCCACTCCACCAAACAGTTCACCCCGCGGGCGGTCCAGTCCATCATCTCCAGCGCCAAGAACCGGATGACCACGCCGGACGACCTGGCGCGGCAATCCTCCTGGGACCGGCTGGCCCAGGTGGCCGCCGATGTCTACAGCGCGCTGGGGCCGGCGCTGCAGTCGGCCAACGCCATGGATTTCGACGACCTGCTGCTGCATCCGCTCCGGCTCTTCCGCGAGCGGCCCGACCGGCTGGCCGCCTGGCGCGAGCGGTTCAGCTTTCTGCTGGTGGACGAGTTCCAGGATACCAACATCGCGCAGTACCAGCTGGTGCGGCAGATGGGCGCGCACGGCAACGTCTGCGCGGTGGGCGACGACGATCAGTCCATCTACGGCTGGCGGGGCGCCAACGTCGGCAACATGCGCGACTTCCAGCGCGACTTCGAGCCGGTGCATGTGGTCCGGCTGGAAGAGAACTATCGTTCCACCCAGGTCATCCTCGATGCGGCCAACGGGGTCATCGCGGAGAATACCAGCCGCCTGGGCAAGACCCTGCGCACCCGGCGGCAGGGCGGGGAATCGGTCACGCTGGTGGGCTGCGCCGACGAGCGCGACGAAGCCGACTGGCTCACCCGCGAGCTCTCCACCCGCCGCAGCCAGGGCGACTGGGAATACCACGACATGGCGGTGCTCTACCGCACCAACAGCCAGTCGCGTGCGCTGGAAGAGGCGTTCCGCCGCGCCGGCATTCCCTATCGCATCATCGGGGCGATCAGCTTCTACGAGCGGCGCGAGGTCAAGGATCTGATGGCCTACCTGCGGCTGGTGGCCAACCCGGCCGACGATGAAGCCTTCTTCCGCGCGGTCGCCGTGCCGCGCCGCGGCCTGGGCGAGACCAGTCTGCGCACCCTGGCCGAAGCCTCGGCCCAGTGGGGCAAGCCGCTGCTGGAAACCGCCGCCATGGCCGAGCGGATCAGCGGCTTGCGGCCCGGGGTGCGGCGCGCCCTGACCGAGTTCGCCCAGCTGCTGGGCCGCCTGCGGGAGGAATCGGCCGTCCTGGCCCCGGCGCTGGTGCTGCAGCACGTGATCGACGCCATCGCCTTCGAAGACGTGCTCATGGCCGAGGGTCCCGAAGGCGCCGAGCGCTGGGAGAATGTCCGCGAGCTGGTCGCCGCCGCCGCGGACTGGTCGGAGGTCATTACCGCCGACCCGGAAGAGACTTCGACTCCGCTGGAGCGGTTCCTGGCCGAGGCGGCGCTGGTGGCCGCCCCCGATACCGTAAGCGGCGATGCGGGCGGCGTCACGCTCATGACCCTGCATACCGCCAAGGGGCTGGAATGGCCCGTGGTGGCCATGGCGGGCATGGAAGACGGGCTCTTCCCGCTGGCCCGCTCGATCGAGCAGCCGGAGGGCGAAGAGGAAGAACGACGGCTCTGCTACGTGGGCATTACCCGGTCGCGCGACAAGCTCTACCTCACCTGGGCCCGCACCCGGCGGCGGGGCGGGGAGGTCCGGCCGGGCCGGCAATCGCGCTTCCTGCAGTCGCTGCCGCCCGGCGTGGTGGAGGAAAAGAAGACCGCGCTCTCGTTCTCGCTGTCGGGCCGCGGGTCCGGCAGCCGGTACGCCGGCGGGCGCTCCCGCTGGAGCGGCGCCTGGGACGCGGACGACTTTCTCCCGCCGTCCCGTCCGGCCGCCCTCCCGCCCGAGGAGGTCTCCCAGGATACGCCCCGCTTCGTCAAGGGCGAGCGCGTCCGGCACCGCCGCTTCGGCAGCGGTACCATTCAGGGCCTTACCGGCGCCGGCCGCGATCTCAAGGTGCGGGTGGCATTCGACGATGAGGAACACGGAGTCAAACAGCTGCTCGTGGCCTATGCCGGCCTCGAGCGCGACTGGGAGGGTGCATGAGCATCGGGCGCGAGGAAGTACTGCACGTGGCCCATCTGGCCGAGCTGGGCGTCACTGAAGAGGAGTTGCCGGCCCTGGTCGACCAGCTCAACCGCATCGTGGACTTCGTGGCCGAGCTGGAACAGGTCGAATCGGAGACGAACCCCCCTTCCGGCCCGGGCCGCAGTCGCTGAAGCTGCGGCCTGACGTGGTCGCGCCGGAGCCGCTGGCCCGCGGCCCCGGGGAGATGGCACCGGAGTTCCGCGAGGGGTTCTTTGTCGTGCCGCGACTCGGCGCCATGGAGGAAGAATGACCGGCGTCGCCGCTATCGCCGCCGCCGTCGGCAGCGGGAAGGACACCGCCGCCGCCCGGGCCGGGGCCTGCGCCGCCCGGCTGGCGGAGGCCGATGCCCGCGGCCTCAATGCCAGCCTGTACTGGTCGGAGCAGCTGCTGCGAACCCAGGCCGCATGGGTCGACGGGAGTGAACCGGCGGCCCGGTCCAACCTCCCGTTGGCCGGAGTGCCGGTGGCCGTCAAGGACAACCTCGTGACCACCGATGCGCCCACCACCTGCGCGTCGCGCATCCTCGACGGCTATGTCTCGCCCTACGATGCAACGGTGGTCCGCCGGCTGCGCGAGGCCGGTGCCCTCATTGCTGCCAAGACCAACCTGGACGAGTTCGCCATGGGGTCATCCACCGAGCACTCGGCATTCGGGCGGGTCAAACACCCGCTCGATCCCGACCGGGTGCCGGGGGGCAGCTCGGGCGGCTCGGCGGCGCTGGTGGCGAGCGGTGCCGTGCCGGCCGCGCTGGGGTCGGAGACGGGCGGCTCGGTGCGGCAGCCGGCCAGCTTCTGCGGCGTGGTGGGTGTGAAGCCGAGCTACGGGCGCGTGAGCCGCTACGGCCTGGTGGCATTCGGCTCGTCGCTCGATTGCGTGTCGGTCTTCGGCCGCACGGTGGACGATGCGGGGCGGGTGCTGGCCGTGATCAGCGGCGAGGACCCGCGCGAGGCGACCACCCTCGACCGGCCGCCGACGGAACCGGTGCCCCCGCTCAACGATCTGCGGGGGCTCACCCTGGGACTGCCGCGCGAGTACTTCCCGCCCGATCTGGACGCCGGGGTGCGCGCGGCCATGTCCCGCACCATCGCCGCCGTGCGCGAGCTGGGCGCCACCGTGCAGGAGGTCTCGTTGCCGCACACCCGGTTCGCCGTGCCGACGTACTACGTGCTGGCGCCGGCGGAAGCGGCGGCCAATCTGGCGCGCTACGACGGGGTGCGCTACGGCGCGCGCGTCGAGCCCGAGGGCGGCGATGTCCGGGCGCTGTACCGGGCCACGCGCGGCCGGGGGTTCGGGGCGGAGGTGCGCCGGCGCATCATGATCGGGACCTACGTCCTGAGCGCCGGCTACTACGACGCCTACTACCGGCGGGCTCAGCGGGTTCGCGCCCTCATTGCCCGCGATTTCCAGCAGCTGCTGGTGCCCGGCCGGGTGGATTTCCTTCTCACCCCGACCACCCCGACCACCGCCTTCCGTGCCGGCGAGAAGACCACCGATCCGGTTTCGATGTACCTGGCGGAC